>CAVSDW010000012.1:0-814477 GCA_963726665.1 uncultured Gammaproteobacteria bacterium
CGAACAGCGGCAGCAGCACCAGCACCGGCCGCAGCGCAAGAATGCCGCGTTCCCAGACGTGCCCTCGATCCGCGGCGCGTTGGGCAGGCCAGGAAATACGCCGCCGGGCACCGCGGCGAAGGCGACCCAGAGGACGGGGAACATGGCGAGCGCACACTGCGACATGCCTTTCGCGAACTCGACGCCCGTATCCAACGAGTTCTCCCCGAACGCCGGAACGAGCGTGATACCGACGATCACGATCATGGCGTTCAGGCCCGTGATCTTGCCCTCGGCCTGCAGGTAGAAGTTGATGAACAGGATCAGCCCGACCACGGTGAAGCCGAACAGCTGATGGCTGTGCAGCGGCAGCATCAGCACCGCGCCGAGGCCGGCGAAGGCAATGAGCTTGGTGGTGATCCACAGCGCGTAGCGCAGCGACGGCGCCGAGGGGATGGGCAAGGCCAGGAACGGGATCACCAGCGCCGGCAACAGGAACGAGAAGGGCCAGTTGACGTAGGTGCAGTAGGCGGTCGCCAGCGTCACGCCGATCGTGAAGCGCAGGATGCGGCGCGCCCTGGGGTTGTCCAGCGCCCGCGCTACTGTCGTAACGGCAGGCTCAGTAGGCATACGACATGATGCCGCTCAGCCAGCTCAGGAACCGGCCGAAGGCGTTCAGGATCGGGTGCTTGCCGGTGTAGACCAGCACGCTGACCTGACTGCCGACGCGCGCGCCGAGTTGCGTGGCCTCGTCTGGATTCTCGAAATCGATCAGCACCGGGAAGCGTTGCGCGTTGCGCAGCCAGTCGCGCGCGTTCTGCACCGTGGGCAGACCGCCTGGCTTGGACGTGGATTCGGCGCCCGCGACGCCGTAGGTGATGCTGCGCACCTTCCCACGCAGCACCTTGTCGGGCCACACGTCCAGCACCAGGTCGACGGCATTGCCCGGCTTGATGTGGCCGATGTTGTTCTCGGTCAGGTTCGCCTCGACCCACATCTGGTGAACGGCGACGAAGGTCATGAGCGGCTGCCCCGTCGCCGCAAAGTTGCCGACATCGACCCGCAGGTCGGTCACGAGGCCGTCGTTCGGCGCGACGAGCCGCGTGTACTGCAGGTCGAGCGTCGCCTTGTCCAGGGCCGCGCGCGCGGCGAGCAATTCCGGGTTCCTGTCGTTGCGCGGCCCGAGCGCTTCCACAGCCTTCTGCAGGTTGGCCTTTGCCGCAGCCACCTGGGCCTCGGACTCACTGCGCGAAGCGGTGGCCGACTCGAGCAGGCGCTGCGAGATTGCGCCGGGCATCTCCGCCTCGATGCGCTGCAGGCGAGCTTCATTCTGCGTGGCCCTGACCAGGGCCGCCTTCGCGGCGTCCAGCGAGGCCTTGGCCGCATCCACTGTCGAGCTGGAAACCTTCAGGTTCTGCTCGGTCAGTGCCAATTGGGCTTCGGCCGCGGCGACCGCCAGCTCGTAGCGGGCGGGGTCGATCTGCGCCAGCAGCTGCCCTTTCTTCACGGCCTGGTTGGTGCGCACGTCGACCGTGAGAATTTCTCCGGCCACCTGAGGTGCGATCGGCACCACGAAGGCGTTCACTCGCGCCTGCGTAGTGAACGGGGTATATCGATCGGCAGCCATGTACCAAGCGAGCAGGAACAGACAAAACGCGCCGAAGATCAGCACCCACTTGCGCACCGGGTCCATTCGCGTCGGGGCGGGCGCGCTTGCGGCGGCGGGCGCCTTTTCCGGCTGCCTTGCCGGCTCCTGCCCCGCCTGCGGAGACTGCTGCTGCTCGCTCATTGCTCGTCTACTCCCGAAATCACACGGTTTACCTGTCCGGCAGCGGCCATTCGCCGTCCTGGCCTTTCAGTGGCGGCTCGGTCGCCGACGGATCCAGCAGATCGCCCCAGTTCACGCGCTGGCGCATTTCATCCCGGGTTGCCTCGTCCACGAATCCCTGGCCCGGGCGACTCTCCCAGCCACCGCCCAGCGCCCGATAGATCCCGATCGCACTGCTCACCGTCGTGCTGTGTGCCGCGACGACCTGCCGCTGCACTTGCAACAGCGCGCCCTGGGCGTCCAGTACCCGCTGGAAATCGGACAGGCCTTCCTTGTAACCGAGGTTTGCCAGCGTCAGCGAACGCCGGGCGGACGCTTCGGCCGCGTCGAGAATGCGCTGCTGCTCGCGGCTGTTGAGGTACGCGACCATCCCGTCCTCCACCTCCTTCATCGCGCGGAGGACGGTGTCCTGGTAGTTCACCAGGAGCTGCTGGAGCCTGGCATCCTGGACCCGGACGTTGTTGGTGATACGACCGTAATTGAGCACGTTCCAGCTGAAGTACGGCCCGCCGAAGAAGGTCACCGAGTTGGCATTGAAAAGCTGGCCGATGCCGCTGTCGCCGGTCCGCGTGGTGTCGGTCTGGTCCGCGGCCACGACGCCGAAGAAGCCGGTCAGCCCGAAGCTGGGATACAGATCAGCTTCGGCTACGCCCACCGCCGCGCTCTGTGCCGCCGCCGCGAATTCGGCCTGGCGAACATCGGGACGCCGCCGCAACAGGTCGGCGGGAGCGCCCGCGGCCATGGTCCGCGGCGGTGTGGGTATGACGCCCGGCTGTGAACCGAGAATCTCCTCGACGCCTCCGGGTGGCCGGCCGAGCAGCGTGCTGAGCGCGTTACGGGCCTGCTGCAGGCCCGTCTCCAGTGGCGGGATCGACGCCTGGGTCCCCAGTAATTGCGTGCGCGCCTGCAGCACGTCGAGCTCCCCGACGTCGCCTCCACGGAACCGGGCCTCGGTGATCTGAAGACCGCGCTCCTGGAGCGCTACGTTCTCGCGCGCGACCCGCAGCTGCTCCTCCGCGCTGCGGATCGCGACATAGGTGTCCGCCACCTGGGCGACCAGCAGCACCAGGGTGTTGTCGTAGGCAGCGATGTTGGCCAGCAGGTTGGCGTCGGAGGACTCGATCGCGCGCCTGAACTTGCCCCAGAAATCGAGCTCCCAGGAGACGCTGGCGCCGACGTTGTACTCCCAGAACTCCAGGTCCCCGGCCCTGGTATTCGCCGCGTTCTCGCTGGCGGAGGTAACGCTCGCGCCGCCGTTCAGCTGCTGGACCTGGGGGTAGAGGTAGCCTATCGCGATGCCGAGTTGTGCCCGCGCCTGCAGCACGCGCAATCCTGCGATCTTGAGGTTGTTGTTCTCCTGGTAGGCCGTCTCGACCAGCGTGGTCAGCACCGGGTCGCCGAACGCCTCCCACCATCGGACCCGCTCGTCCGGCGCTCGCGTGAGAACCTTGCCGTCCGGCCCCTGCCACTGCTGGAGCGCGGGTGCCGTGGGCGCCACGAAGTCCGGCCCCACGGTCGTGCAGCCGGCGACCGCCACACCCAATGCAAGCCAACAGCCACGTTGCCAGGAACAGCGCATTACTTCGGCTCCGCCGCGGCGCTCCGATGGTCCAGGCACGATCGTCGCGCCGGTGTCCTTCAGCAGCCGCTGAAACTCCGGCGACGCCATGATGATCGTTCCGGCAGCGGCACGCAGACGGTCCACGGCTTCGGCGGGCAGCGTGAAGCTCGTCGGCAGGTTCTTCAGGTAGTCCGCTTCCGCCGTGTCCTTCAACGCCGCGAACGAGACGTCGATGACATAGATCTCCGCGTCCGGGCTGTCCAACAGGGCAGCAATCGCCGGATCCGTGTTGGCCGCGAAAGCAGCCGACTGCCGGACCTTGCTCAGGCCGCGCCAGCGCGCCGCCCAGTCCTTGAGCAGCTCCACCGATTCGTACGAATAGTGTTCGATCGGAACGCTCGAGGCCTGCGACAACTGGGCTACGGCGCCTGGCGGCCTCTCCATCTTCTCCCAGACCCTCTCGTGCTCGGTCGCGGAATTGACGACGAAGACCGCCATCCTGCGAACCTTGTCCAGCAGGCCCGGCGCGCCGATTCGGTGTTGCGATTCCCACAGCGCCACGATGTCCAGCACGCTGCGCATGCCGAGGTTGTCCGATACGCCACCGTCCACGAGATGGAGGTACGGGCGCGTGGCACCGTCGCCGAAGGCGATCCGTTCGTCGATGTCACGCTTGGCGCGCGAAACCGTCTGCGAGGGACCCTCGGGGCCCGACAGAAACTGGAGCCACGACGGCACCACGTAGTTGCAGGTGCCTCCGTAGTTGTTGATCGTCACGGGCGTCAGCACGACCGGAACCGCCGAGGAAGCCGCGGCGGCACGCGACAGCGGCACGGCGTCGAGGTTCGAGCAGATCGGGTCGAACACGTCCTGGTCGAAGACCAGACGCGCCCCGTTTGCTACGTCGGTGGCAGAAGCCAGGATCAGCGGGCCGTCGCCCCGATCAAGGTCGGCGTAGGTCGCGCCGTTGAACAGGATCTCGTCATAGTAATTCTCGGCCAGTTCCGAACGGCCCCAGTACGGCGACCAGAGCCTTGGCCAGTAGACGGGATTGAGAGTGCGGGCGATGAGCGCGCCCTGCACGTCGCGCTTCAGGAAGCGCTGCTCGTAGTCGGTGAACAGCTTATCGCCGTACAGGCCGTATGCGAGCGCGGTGAAGCTGCCGCCCGACACCCCGGTGATGACTCCGACTGCGTCGAGCAGGGGGATGGTGTCGCCTGTGGCTCTCTTTATGTCGGTATCACGGAGGAACTCCAGCACTCCGTACGAAAAAGCCGCCGCGCGCGTGCCACCACCCGAAAACGCAAGAATGACCAGGTTGTCCTGGACCTTGAAGTGCGCCTGGCGAGTCGCGAAGCGGTAGCCAGTCGCCGGGTCGGCCTGCGTGATCGGCGGATTGACCGGCCGCGTCGCGCAACCGCCGACGGCCAGCAGGGCGACCACTACCAGCAGCCCGAGCCCCGGGCTGCGGCGAAGATCCTCGGACAGCGAGGTCATGCGCTCACTCCCCTGCGAGGTAAGAGTCGCCCCGGTGTCTCGCGACGTACACCCTGCTCACGAAGGCGAAGAACAATGCGGTGGAAAGACCGCACATCAGGCCACCTATCACGCCCTCAACCGGGCCGAGCATGCGCCACTCAATCGGCAGAACGAGATCGCCATATCCCACGGTAGCGTAAGTGACTCCCGAGAAATAGAGCGACGACTCGAGCGTGGGCAGGCATCCCGCCCAGTAGTAAAAGAAGGCCCAGAATGCGATCTCCGCCGCCTGCACGGCGCACAGTGCCCAGGTCACGCCGATCAGCAGCCGGGTCACCGACCACAGCCCCATGGGCGGCTGGGCGAGCCCCGGGAGGAAATACTTGAGCAGCGCGGCGAGTCCGACCGCATGGAACGCAACCGTGACCGACACCAGAGCGAGCGCAATGAGAACAGTGGTGAGCATGGCTACACGAGCGCCTACGCGAGGAAGCGTACCTTCACTGACCGACCGAGACCATCCGCCGGCCCCGGTCGATCAGGTCAGCCAGCGTATCAGTACTCGTAGAACATCTTCTGGATTTTCAGCGGGTCGGTCGTCTTCGTCAGCGCCAGTTGCAGCAGGACGCGCGACTTCGGCGGGTTCAGTTCGCCCGAAGCGACGAAGCCCATCTCATCGTCGTTGACCTCGTTGTTTCGCAGCGTGAGGCCCATCGGCAGGCGCGTGCTGCGTACGACCACGATGCCCTGCTTCGCAACCTTCTTCAGCGCTTCCAGCGCCGGGGTCGTCATGTTGCCGTCGCCGACGCCGGCCACGACGATGCCCTTGGCGCCATTGTTGACCGCCGCAGTGATCAGGTCGGCGCTCATGTTTGCGTGAGCGTAGATGATGTCGACGCGCGGCAGCTTGTCGAGGCCGTCCACCGAGAACTCCGTGGCCGCACCGACTTTCTTGTCCATCGGCTCGAACCACTCGACCTTGCCCGTGTGCACGAGGCCCGCCGGCCCGCGGTTCAGGCTATGGAACGTCTGGACGCTGGTCGTATCGGTCTTCACGACGTTACGTGCGTAGTGAAACTCGTCGTTCAACTCGACCAGCGTGCCCTTCCCTTTCGCCCGAGGGTCTGCGGCGATCGCGACACCGTTATAGATGTTGGCCGGGCCATCCGCGCTGATCGCAGTCGCGGGCCGCATCGAACCGACCATCACCACCGGCTTGTCGCTCTTGACGACGAGCGTGAGGAAGTAGCTCGTCTCTTCCAGCGTGTCCGTACCGTGCGTGATGAGCACCCCATCCACGTCGGCGGAGGCCAGCGATTCATTGACCCGCCTCGCCAGCTTGAGCCAGATCTCGTCGTTCATGTCCTGGCTGCCGATGTTCGCCACCTGCTCGCCGGTGATGACCGCCAGCTTGCCCAGGTTAGGTACGGCGCTGATCAGGGCATTCACGTCGTAGGCGCCCGACTTGTACCCGTAGTCGGTCGCGCTCGCCTGGGCTCCCGCGATCGTACCGCCCGTAGCCAGGACGCGGATCCTCGGAAGGTCGGCGGCCTCGCTGACCGCGAAGCTGCCGACCGCAAGGACCGCAGCCATGGTAATTGCCAGAACTCTCGGTCTAGTGATGCGCGCCCTGCCTGGCGACGGCCCTGCCTCGCTCCGAAAATCTCCGCGCCTGCGACATGCTCGTCTTGGCCAAAGCCGTCTCGATGCCCGGCTTGCCCCCGGAAGCCTCACCTCTTCGCGGCCACGGGCAAAACGGCATACGGGTTGCCGCCCAGCGCGTTCGAGACCGCGGCAATGGTCTTCTGTGCCTTGACGCTGTTTCCCGCCGCATCCAACGGCGGCGAAATCACGGCGATGCCGAACTTGCCCGGCGATACCGCGATGATGCCGCCACCCGACGCCGCTCTTGCCGGGCAGCCCCGTGGTGTACAGCCACTTGCCGGAATCGTCGTACAGGCCGGCGGTCGCCATGACCGCTAGCACGTTGGGCACGTACTTCGACTGGAGCACGGACTTGCCGGTCACCGGGTTCGTTCCGCCGTTGGCCAGCGTGGCTGCCATCGTTGCCAGATCCTTCGCGTTGACACTCACCGCACACTGCTCGGTATAGATGTCCGTCGCGCGCAGGGGATCCGACTTGATGTGGCCGTAGGCGTACATCAGCATCGCGATCGCCTGGTTGCGCTGGTTGGTGTCGGCCTCCGACTTGAAGACCTCCTGGTTCACGCCGAGTTGTCGGCCGGCAAAATCGCTGTAGTAGCCCAGGATCTTGTTCCAGATCTCGTCGCGCGAGCTACCAGAGACCATGCTCGTCGCCGTGATGGCGCCCGGGTTCACCATGGCGTTCATCTCCGCGCCCTTGTATTGCTCCACGGCGTTGATGGAATTGAACACCTGGCCGGTCGCGTCCACGCCCATGTTGTTCTCGATCGCAGCCGCTCCCTGCTCCTCCACCACCTTGGCCATCGTGAACACCTTGGAGATCGACTGGATCGACACCTCCGAGCTCACGTCGCCCTTGGTATAGACACGACCGTCCGTGGTCACCAGTACGATCCCGTAGATGTTCGGATCGACCTCGGCGAGCGCCGGGATGTAATCCGCGTTCTTGCCCTCCTTGAGGTCCTTGAATTGCGCGTAGGCAGAATCGAGCGCGGCCTGGATGCTCGCCGGCGACAGCGAATCGGCCTTGGCGGCCGTGCGGGCCAGCGCAGGAGTAACGACTGTCGACAGCGCCACCGCCGTCACGGCGGCCGCGAGAGCAGCGAAATGATTGATTCTCATGATGTCCTCGTCTCCCTGATCAGAATGACTTGTCCCAGCTGTATTTCACGGAGAACTGCACCCGCACGTCATCCTGGGTGTCGCCGTGGAATTCTTCGAGGTCGCCCCACAATACCTCGCCGCCTACCATCACGTTCGGCACCGGCGTGTACAGCAGGTTCGCCGACGTGTACTGGCCGCTTCTTGTACGTGCCCGGGGTCTGCAGGTTCGTATTGTCCACGTAGGTGGTGCTGTAGCCGAACGACGTGGAGAACTTCTCGTTCCAGTAGTGATCGTAGTAGGCGACGATGCCGGTGAGCGGGATGGCCTTGGCATGGGCATTTCCGGGATCCGTCTCGGTCGGCAGCCGTCCTTCCGGCGCCATGTCCATGCCACCGTCGTTCATGTAGCTCGCGATGCCATCACCGTAGACGAACTGCAGCAGGATCTTGTCCTTCTTGAACACGTTGATGCTGCCGCTCAGGTTCACGCCCCAGCCGGTGACGCTGCCCTTCGGCTTGTTGTTCGGCGTTCCCTTGGTGTCGTAGCCGAGGTCACGCAGGATGCCTGCGACCTGGACGTGACCCCAGTCCCCCGACGTGTTCCAGTGCGCCGCAAGGTTCGGCACCTTCTCGTCGCCCTGGATGTTTTCGCCCAGTGCCGGGTCGAACTCGCGGATCTGTCCGGGGTCGACGTCGTTGCTCGGTTCCTCGATGCCGATTGCGAAGGAACTGTGCTCGGTCTTCCACGGCGTCCAGCGGATCTGCACATTGCGCCAGAACACCATGCCGTCCGGTCCCCAGTAATCGATCACGTTCGGGAAGACGTCGATGTCCATGAAGATGCTGTTGGTCTGGCCAGCCAGCAGCGAGCCCCATTCGCCATACGCGTGGCGCAGCCGGAACGTCGTCTGCCCGGCATCGGACCCGACGCCGAAAAGGTCGAATTCGAACTTGAAGCTGATCGGAGAGTATCCGTCGGCGGTCGGCATCGTGCCCTTGACGCCGAAGCGGCTCTGCTTGACGGACACGCTCGCCTGGCCGTCGCTGCCGTACTCACCCTCCGGGTTGGCGATCTTGGACGGGCGATACGCATCGTCCCAGTCCGGATTCATGCGCCCGAAATCGTAGATCGCGTCCGCCTGGGCGAAGCCGTAGATCTCGAAGGCCTTGTCCGAGTCGGCGGCATGTGCGGCCGCAGCGGCGCATACAGAAAGCAGCGCAATGCTGCCTGCCTGCCCGAGTAGTCGCGATCCGGTCCTGGTAATGCTCGCCATGCTGGGTCTCCTGATCCAAAGGAATCGCAGTTCCGGCCGCCGTATGGCGAACGCCCGCGTTGTGGGCAAGGGTACGCGGCCCCCAATCGCGCGACCCGTAGCCTATTTCGATAACGCATACGTGGCTATACCTATTCGCAACCGGCGCGAGGCGCCGGCCGACGGTCCGGCCAGCCTTCAGTCCGCCCGCCGACTCCGGCGCGTCGGCAAGCCGGCCGGGCGGTGCTCACGGCCGCTGGCGGGATTCACGCCGAAACTCTGCCGGTACCAGCGCGAGAACGAACTCGGGGCTGCAAATCCGAGTAGAGCAGACACGTCGGCCAGCGATCGCTGCTGATCGCGCACGTAGCGGGCCGCAAGCTCCCTGCGTACCGACTCCACGACGTTTGAGAACGTCTCTCCTTCCCGCGCCAGGTGCCGGTGGACCGTGCGACGGTCGACGCCCAGGTGCTCCGCGACACGCTCGACCGTGCACGCTCCTGTCCCGAGCAGCAGCACGACGAGGTCCCTGACCTGGCTGGTCATCGACTGAGACAGAGTGGTGGTGCTGGACTCGAGCATGGCGTGCGCGAGCCGGGCGATTCCGGGGTCGGCGCCCGGATTCGGGACCTCGAGGTCGCGACGGGCGCAGACGATGCCGTTGAAATCGTGGCCGAACTCGACCACGTTGCGGCCGAACATGCGGTCATGAACCGATCGATCGCGCGGCGGGTCGTGCGCGAAGCAGACCCGGCGCGGACGCCAGTTCGGCCCCAGGAACGAGCGAAGCGTTCGGTATGCGACCCCGATCGCGAGTTCCGTGGACTGCCGCACGGCTCCCGAGCGCCCGACGATCAGTTCCTCGCGCAGCACGATGACGTCGCCGCTATCCTCGATGGTCAGGAAAAGTGCATCGTTCAGCCGCCGGCCGTGGCGGACGAATGCCTCGATCGCGAGGCGCAGGGTCGGCTGCTCACGTATCAGGAGCCCGAGTGGGCCAAGGTCCGAGAGCTGGCGAGCCTCGGCCATCATCAGCCCGAATCCCTCGACACCGCTTCTCTCTGCCGAGGCTTCCAGGAGCTGGCGCACCGCGTCCGCAGGCACCTTGATCTCGGGCTCCTCCAGGCACCGCCGTGGCAGGCCGAACTCGCTCAGCATCCGCTCAGGATCCAGCCCGACCTGCCTCGCCACGTCGGCGTAGTTCGTGAGGCTTGCGCTGCGGACCACGCTGACCATCGGTCTCCCCTGTCCCGGAATGTCAAGTCTGCGTCACGCCGGGTAAATATGGAATCCGTTGCCTTTCGGCAGGATGCTGGCCCATGGCATTCCATGCTCGCCACGCATCCGACACCCTGCCCGGCTACCACCCGGTGCGGCGCCGTTACGCCTGGACCGTGTTCGCGGTGCTGTTCGCGCTCATGGTCGTCGACTACGTCGATCGCCAGGTCGTCGTCTCGATGTTCAGCCACCTCAAGTCGCAGTGGGCGCTCTCGGACAGCCAGCTCGGTGCCCTGGTCTCGGTAGTGTCCGTGACGGTCGCGCTTGGAGCCGTACCACTGTCGCTGCTTGCGGACCGCTGGAGTCGCGTCAAGAGCATCTTCCTCATGGCGCTGATCTGGAGTCTCGCGACGCTCGCCTGCGCGTTCGCCGGCAGCTACGCGCAGCTGTTCGCCGCGCGGAGCGTCGTCGGACTGGGCGAGGCCGCCTACGGCACGGTGGGCGCCGCACTGCTGGCCACGCTCTTTCCGCCACGCATGCGCAGCACGGTGCTCGGGGCATTCCTCGCGGCCAGCATGCTGGGATCGGTGCTGGGCGTGGTCCTCGGCGGCGTCATCGCAGAGCGCTGGGGATGGCAGGCCGGCTTCGGAGCCGTGGGCGTGCCCGGGCTATTCCTGGCGCTGCTGTTCCTGCTGACCGCACGCGACTACAAGACCGTGGCGCTGCCGTCGGCCAGTCGCACGGAGCGGTCGCGCACGAGTCACGCTTTCGCACCGTGGCGGCGGAGCTGCTCCGGCCGCGATCCGCACCCATCGCCTGCGTCGGCGCCGGCCTGCAACTCCTGGCCGCATCGACCATCTACGCGTGGCTGCCGAGCTACTTCAATCGTTTCTATGGACTCGCGCCCGACCACGCCGGCCTGAAGGCGGGCCTCGTCGTGCTGGGCGGCGGGATCGGCGCCGTGGTCTGGAGTGTCGTCGCCGACCGGCTGTCCGTGCGCAGGCCCAATGCCCGTCTCTTCGTGCCTGCGGTCGCGTCGGTCCTGACGACCGCATTGCTGTGCCCTGCCTTCGCCCTCCTCCCCCCGGGCCCGGCCCAGTACGCAATGCTGGTCGCGGGCGGCCTGGTGATGGTCGGGACCATCGGGCCGATCGCCGCCGTCGTCGTGGACGTCACGCACCCCAGCCTGCGTGCCACCGCGAGCGCTGTCCTCGCACTCACGCAGAACTTGATCGGTCTCGCGGCGGGGCCACTGCTGACCGGTTTCCTCTCCGACCGCTACGGGCTGCAGGCCGCCATGGCGACGGCGCCGGCGTTCTGCGTGCTCGCAGCCGTGATGTTCCTGCTGGCGGCCGGACATACGAGGCGGACCTCAGGAACGCTTCTGATACGGCGCCGGGGCTCGTCCCGGTGCTGCAGGTGCAGCGCGCATGACTCGAGGAGAAATGCCAGTGCTCGACACTCATGATGAGACCGACGAAGCGGATCTCGAGGCGACGCCGGGACATGCCAGCGGAAACTGGAACCCGAGCTGGGAGCCGTTCGCCAAGCTCGACCCGTCGTGGACCGAGAAGGTGATCGCGATGGCGATTGCACCGGCGGTCTCGGGCGCCCTCGACACGAAGACGGTCGAGCTCATCCGCATCGCACTCGATGCCTCGTGCGTGCACCTGAACGCGCAAGGCATACGGCGTCACATTCGTCGGGCATTGCAGGCCGGCGCGACGAAGGCAGAGATCACCGCCGTCCTGCAGATCGCCAGCCTGCAGGGGCTGGAGAGCATGCGCGTCGGCGCGCCGATCCTGCTGGAAGAACTTGCCACGTCGTGGAACGCAACGACCCGACCGTCACGACCCCGATTCGTAACCGCCTGACATTCGACGACACCGACCAACGACCAGACCACCAACCTCACTCAAGGAGACTACCCATGAACTTCATCGACGGCTCCCTGTTCCCCGAAAACCAGGAAAAGCTCGTGATCACCTGCGCCCCCTACGGGCCCGAGTGGATGCCTTCCGATTTCCCGGAAGACATCCCGTTGACCATGGACGAGCAGGTCCAGAAGGCAGTCGACTGCTACAACGCCGGTGCCACGGTGCTTCACCTGCACGTGCGCGAACTCGACGGCAAGGGCAGCAAGCGCCTGTCGAAGTTCAATGAACTGATCGCCGGCATCCGCGCCCGCGTCCCGGAGATGATCATCCAGGTCGGCGGCTCGATCTCCTTCGCCCCTGAGGGCGAAGGCGAAGTGGCCAAGTGGCTCTCGGACGACACCCGCCACATGCTGGCCGAACTGCAGCCGCGCCCCGACCAGGTGACGATCGCGATCAACTCGAACCAGATGAACGTGGTCGAGCAGATGACCGACGCCGATATCGCCGGCACCTCGCTCGCGGAGCCCGCCAACTACCGCGCCTACCGCGAGATGACGATCCCGGCGGGCCCGCAGTGGGTCGAGGAGCACATCCGCCGCCTGTCGGCGAACGGCATCCAGACGCATTTCCAGCTGGCCGGCGTCGTCGCAGCTCGAGACCGTCGAGCGCATGATGCGGCGGGGCGTATGCAACGTGCCCCTGATCATGACCTGGGTCGCGATCGGCGGCGGCTTCGAGGCGCCCAACATCTACAACCTCGCCAACTTCGTTCGTGCCACGCCCGACGGCTCGGTGCTTACGCTCGAGACCTCGATGCTGAACGTCCTGCCGATCAACATGATGGCGATCGCCATGGGCCTGCACGTGCGCTGCGGCATCGAGGACAACATCTGGACGCAGGACCGCAAGGCGAAGATGGGTTCCGTGAAGCAGATCGAGCAGCTGGTGCGCATCTCGCGCGAGTTCGGCCGCGAGATGGCCGAACGCGAAGGACGCACGCCGGATCTACAAGATCGGCACGTTCTACAGGAACGCGGACGAGACCCTGGCCGAGAACGGCTTCGCGCCGAACCGCAAGGCTGAGCACGCGCGTCCAGCTCCGGGCTGACGGTCTGAGCAACGGAACCCGACAGGAGCTTTGACCATGGCAAAAGCCGTACGAATGCACCAGACGGGCGGCCCCGAGGTATTGAGCCTCGAGGACGTCGCGGTCGGTGAGCCCGGGCCCGGACAGGCCCGCCTGCGCCACGTGGCTGTGGGTATCAATTTTGCCGATACCTACTTCCGCAGTGGCGTCTACCCGGTGCCCCTGCCCGCAGGCATGGGCGTCGAGGCCGCCGGTGTCGTAGAGGCCGTGGGCGACGGCGTCACGAACGTGAAGGTCGGGGACCGCGTCACCTACACGGGGTTCGTGAACACGCTCGGCGCGTACAGCACCGAGCGCCTCATTCCAGCCGCACCGCTGATCAGGTTGCCGGACGCGATTCCGTTCGAGACGGCAGCGGCCATGACCATGCGCGGCCTCACCTCTGCCTACCTCATGCGCAGGATCTGGCCGCTCGCCGCGGGCGACACGATCCTGCTGCACGCAGCGGCCGGTGGCGTCGGGCCTCATCGTTTCGCAGTGGGCGAAGGTGCTCGGGCTCAAAGTCATCGGCACCGTCTCCTCGGAGGCCAAGGCCGAGGTCGCACGCGCGCATGGCTGCGACCACGTGATCCTGTACGGCCGCGAGGACGTGGCGAAGCGGGTCCGGGAGATCACCGGAGGCGTCGGCGTCGCGGTCGTGTACGACAGCGTGGGCAAGGACACCTTCGAGGGTTCGCTTGACTCGCTCAAGCGCCGCGGGCTCCTGGTCTGCGTCGGCACCGCTTCCGGGCCCATCCCGCCGATCAACGCGATGCAGCTGGCCATGAAGGGTTCGCTCTACGTGACCCGTCCGGCGCTGGCCGACTACATCGGCGATCCCGCGGAGAAGGCTGAGCTGGCAGACGAGATCTTCGGGCACATCGCGGCCGGGCGGATCCGCATCGAGATCAACCAGCGTTATCAACTCAAGGACGCGGTGCAGGCGCATCGCGACCTCGAAGCGCGGCGGACCATCGGTTCGTCGATCTTCACGATCTGAGAGGAGACAGTCTCATGACGAATGCCACGGCGGCCTCACCGGCCATCGTCAACAAGGCCTCGCTCGGCTCGATCAAGGTCGAGCCCATGACCTGCGCGATCGGCGCCGAACTCGGCAACGTGAACCTGGGTGCGGCCGTCGCGCGACGCGGGGCTCGTGGCGGAACTCCGCGCGCTGCTGCTCAAGTACAAGGTGCTGTTCTTCCGCGATCAGGACATCACGCGCGCCGAGCACGTCGCCTTCGCGAAGAGCTTCGGCGATCTGGAGGACCACCCCGTCGCCGGCAGCGACCCGGACCACCCGGGCCTGGTGCGCATCTACAAATCGCCCGACTCGCCGATCGACCGCTACGAGAACTGCTGGCACACGGACGCGACCTGGCGCGAGAAGCCGCCGTTCGGCTGCGTGCTGCGCTGTGTCGAGTGCCCGCCGGTCGGCGGCGACACGATGTGGGCGAACATGGCCGAGGCATATGTCCGCCTGCCGGAGCACGTCAAGGCGCAGATCGCCGACCTGCGCGCCCGCCACAGCATCGAAGCGAGCTTCGGTGCCGCGATGCCGATCGAGAAGCGTCTCGCGCTCAAGGCCCAGTACCCCGACGCCGAGCACCCGGTCGTGCGCACCCATCCGGAGACGGGCGAGAAGATCCTGTTCGTCAACGGCTTCACCACCCACTTCACCAACTACCACACGCCGGAGCGGGTGCGCTTCGGCCAGGACGCCAACCCGGGCGCATCGCTGCTCCTGAATTACCTGGTCAGCCAGGCATACATTCCGGAGTACCAGGTGCGCTGGCGGTGGAAGCCGAACAGCATGGCCATGTGGGACAACCGCAGCACCCAGCACTACGCCGTGATGGATTACCCAGCCCTGCCACCGCAAGATGGAGCGTGCGGGGATCATCGGCGACAAGCCGTTCTGATCCACTCTGATCCCTCCTGAATCCACTGGAATAGAAACATGTACCGCCATCTGCTGGTTCCGCTCGATGCCTCGACGCTCGCCACGGAGCTCGTCCGCCAGTCGGTCCTTCTCGCGAAGTCCCTGGGCGCGAAGATCACGTTCTTCCACGCACAGGAGGATTTCGGGTCGACCAGCATGGCCGCGCTCGAGCGTGTGGTCTGGCCGTCGCTCCACAACGAGCACGTCGCGGGCGACGCGCGCGCCGTGCTCGCCAAGGCTGCCGTGGTCGCACGCGAGGCGGGCGTCGAGCACGAGACCCTCACGGTCACGAGCGACCGGCCGCACGAGGCGATCCTGCAGGCGGCGGAAGCCCGCGGTTGCGACCTGGTCGTGATCGCCTCCCACGGGCGGCGCGGGATTCGGAACCTCGTGATCGGCTCCCAGACCCAGAACGTCCTGCAGCAGGCGAGCCTCCCGGTGCTGGTCCTTGCAGCCGAGAGCAATCTCCCGGAATGGGAAAAGATCGAGGCGCTTGCCATCCTTCGCGACGAGCACCGCTCCCTCGCGGCCGTCGCGCACGGCCTGGAACTCCTCGCTCGCGAGGCACGCACGGACGGACGGCCGCCGCGGTTCGACCTGCTCAAGGCGATCGTCCGCTACATACGCGCATTCCCGGAGACGCTGCACCATCCGAAAGAGGACGCATGGCTGTTCAGCAAGCTGCGCGAACGTACGTCCGAGTTCAATGACACGCTCGACCTGCTCCAGCGTCAGCACACTGAAGGCCACGGGCTGGTGGACGAGCTCGAGCAGAGCATAGCGGCCTACGAGGCCGACCCTGCCGGAGGTTGCGCGCGGTTCGCCGAGGCTGTCAGTCGATTCGTCGCGGCCCAGGAACTGCATATGCGCCTCGAGACCCGGGTCGTCCTTCCGGCTGCGTACAAGCACCTGACTCCAGCGGACTGGAACGAGATCGGCAAGGCCTTCGCCGAGAACGGCGATCCGCGCTTCAGCGCCGACACGGAGGAGGAATTCCGGCAGCTGTTCGTGCGGATCCTGAACCTGGTGCCCGAACCTGCTTCGGCCGACCGTAGTCGCCCATGAATCGACCCGAGCATGGCGAATGATTCAGCCTCAACCGACAATCGTGATCGTCCCGGGTCTTCGCGACCACGTGCCGGATCACTGGCAGACCCTGCTCGGGCAGCAACTGGCCGGCTCAGTCACAGTGCCACGCATGGCGACGGACAAACTTTCCTGCGCAAACTGGGTCGAGCAGATCGAGCGTACGCTGTCAGCGATAGAGGGCCCGGTCATCCTGGTCGCGCACAGCGGCGGGGTCATGATGGTCGTCCACTGGGCGCAGCAGCATCGTCGTCCGATTCACGGAGCACTGCTCGCGACGCCCGCGGACCTGGAAACACCGCTACCGCGAGGGTTACCCGACCCTGGAGGATCTGCAGCAGGGCGGCTGGCTGCCGGTGCCTCGTAGCACCGCCTCCCCTTCCCCTCCATCGTGGCCGCAAGCACCAACGACCCGCTTGCGGGCTATGGCTGTGTCGAGCAGTACGCCAGGGACTGGGGCAGCCGCCTCGTGAACATAGGCGCGGTCGGACACCTGAATCCTGCTGCCGGATTCGGCGAGTGGCCGCAGGCGCTGGAATTCATCCGCGAGCTTTCAGGCTGACCGCCGGTCGCACGCCCCCCCGATCCATTCGCGGCGCGACCGCACGGATCATGGACGGCCGGACTGATATCATCTGCTCCCGAAAGCAGTCGGGAGCGGACCTTGCAAGGCAGGAAAGGAATCGCGGGCATCTATCGGGCGCTTTTCTGCACGCTGGTCATCGCAGTCGGCTGGCTGGCGATCGCGCCCGAGTCCCGCGCCCAGGACATCGAGCCGCGGCTGTATTCGAACACGCCGGTCGGGGTCAATTTCCTGATCACCGGATACACCTACACCCAGGGCGGCGTTGCCTTCGACTCCGTCGTTGCCGGTCTCCAAGCCGAAGCTTGAAACGAATTCAGGCGTATTCGCACTGTCCCGCGCCATGGACTTCTGGGGGCAATCCGGCAAGGTCGACGCCGTCGTTCCGTACACCTGGCTGTCCGGTTCCGCGGACTTCGACGGCGAACCCTTGAGTCGCTCCGTGAGCGGTTTCGGGGATCCGCTGTTCCGGGTATCGGTCAACCTGTACGGCGCACCGGCACTCGACCTCAAGGAGTTCGGGTCCTACAAGCAGGACCTGATCATCGGCGCGGCGCTGCAGGTATCGGTGCCCCTGGGCCAGTACGACGACACGCGCCTCGTCAACATCGGCACCAATCGCTGGTTCTTCAAGCCGAGCATCGGCATCTCGAAGACGGAGGGACCGTGGACGCTTGAGGCCGTAGCGGCCGCGACCTTCTACACGAACAACAGTGATTTCTTCGGCGGTCACACGCGTGAGCAGGACCCGATCTATTCGATCCAGGCGCACGCGATCCACGGCTTCGCCAAGGGCATCTGGGCCTCGGCGAGCGCAACGTACTTCACGGGCGGCTCGACCACGATCGACGGCGTGGACAAGCACGACCTGCAGCGCAACTGGCGCGTCGGAGCGACGCTCGCAATACCGGTCAACCGGCAGAACTCGGTGAAGGTCTACGGAAGCAGCGGCGTCTCGGCCCGCACCGGCAACAGCTACGACCTGCTCGGGGTCGCCTGGCAGTACCGCTTCGGAGGCGGCATCTAGGCCGACGTGCCCGGCACCCGGATCGCTCGAGGATCCGCGTGCATCGTCAGGGCCGTGCTACGGCGCCGGCTCCGCCGGCGCGGCGCCTTCCTCCGCGACCCAGTCGGTGAGCAGCGTGTAGGCGACCGCGAGCACGACCGGGCCGACGAAGATGCCGACGATTCCGAATGCCACCAACCCACCCACGACCCCCGAGAAGATCAGCAGGAAAGGCAGGTCCGCGCCCCTCTTGATCAGCGCCGGCCGCACGACGTTGTCCATGAGCCCGACCACGAGGGACCAGACCAGCAGGAACGTTCCCCATCCCGTGCCCACGTAGGCGTAGACCCACGCCGTAGCGGCCAGCAGGACCAGGATCGGCCCGATCTGGGCGATGCATAGCACGAACATCACCGCGGTCAGCACCGACACGAACGGCACGCCTGCAATCGCGAGGCCGATGCCGCCGAGCACTGACTGCAGGACGGCGGTCACGACCACGCCGAGCGCTACACCGCGAACGGCCTGGGCGGCAAGCACCGTGACGCGGTCGCCGCGATCGCCGGCGAGTCGACGGGAGAACCTGCGCACCCACGCGGCCCACGACTCGCCACCCGAATACAGGACGGCGCACAGCACGACGGTCAGCACGAACTGCACCAGCACGAGCCCGATGCTGCCGGCCTGCCGCCCGAACCAGCTCGCGACATCCCGCACGTACGGCGCCGCCTTCGCGAGCAGCTCGTCGAAGCGCTGGCTCGCAATGCTCTCCCAGGCTCCGAGCGCCCGGTCGCCCACGAAGGGTATGTCGCCGAGCCACTGCGGCGGCGGCGGCAGGCGGGCTTCGGACAGCTTCGATGCCAGGGCGGGCACGTCGCCGGCCCGCTCCACCAAGGCCTGCGTGACCAGTGCCAGCGGAACGACCAGCACCGCGAGCAGCGCCAGCGTCATCAGCGCGACCGCGATGCTGCGCCGGCCCCCGAGCAGCGACTGCAGCTTCAGCATGATCGGCCACGTCGCAATGACGATCATGGCCGCCCAGATCAGCGCGCCGAGAAAGGGCTTCAGCACCCAGACGGATCCGCCGATCAACCCGCCGAGGAAAATCACCGACAGGACGACTCTCGCCAGCTCACCGCGAGTCTCGGTCATCTCACGCCCTCCTGCAGCCATTACAGCGGAAATCCTCGGTCCGCCGCAGCATCAGTTCTTCTCGGGCACGTACTTGTACTGGTAGTCCGGCTCGCGGTATCCCGAGGCCTTCTGGCGCTTCGGCAGCTTCACCTTCTCGCGCGGCGCATCCTTGTACGGGATGTGGTTCAGGAGGTGCGAGATGATGTTGAGGCGGGCCCGCTTCTTGTCGTCCGAGCGCGCCACGAACCACGGCGCGAAGCCGGTGTCGGTCGCGGTGAACATCTCGTCGCGCGCCCGCGAATACTCGTACCAGCGACTGTAGGACTTGAGGTCCATCGGCGAGAGCTTCCAGATCTTGCGCCCGTCCTTGATGCGCGCCTCGAGGCGGCGGGTCTGCTCCTCGGAACTGACCTCGAGCCAGTACTTGATGAGGATGATCCCGGAGTCGACCATCGCCTTCTCGACCAGGGGCACGCCCTTGAGGAACTTCTGGGCCTGCTCGTCCGAACAGAAACCCATGACGCGCTCCACCCCCGCGCGGTTGTACCAGCTGCGGTCGAAGATCACGACCTCGCCCGCCGCGGGAAAGTGCTGGATGTAGCGCTGTATGTACATCTGGCTCTTCTCGCGCTCGGTGGGCGCCGGCAGCGCGACCACGCGGAAGACCCGCGGGCTGACCCGCTCCGTGATCGCCTTGATCGTGCCGCCCTTGCCGGCCCCGTCGCGTCCCTCGAACACGATGCAGACCTTGAGTCCCTTGTGCTTGACCCATTCCTGCAGCTTCACGAGTTCGACGTGGAGCTTCTCCATCCTCTTCGCGTAGTCCTTGCCCTTGAGCTTGCCGCTGCCCGGCGCTTCCGCGACGGCTTTGTCCGTCGCGCCCTTCGGCTTGGCGACGTCTCGCTTCGATCCCGGCTTGTTCCCGCCCGACTTCCTGCTCATCGCGCTCTCCTGTTTTCAAAACTATCGACTGCTGCCTGCATGTCGAGGTACATGCGCTCGCGTCCCAGGGTCGCCCCGAGCTTCGACGCCTTGACCATTTCGTATACGGACGGATTGAGGCCTGCGAGCCAGAGCTCCCGGCCCTGTCCGCGGACCTTCTCCTCCGCCTCGCGGAGCATCTTGAGCGCCGTGTACTCCAGGTCCGTCACCGCCCGGAAATCGAGCAATACGACCTCAGGCCTGGTCTTCTCGACCATTGGCCAGATCACTTCGCCCACCTGCTGCGCGTTGGCGAAGAAGATCCGCCCTTCGATGCGCACCATCAGGAGCCCCGGCCACGTCTCATCATCCGGGTGGCTGTCGGACAGCGGCCGGAACACCGACGTGCCCCGCTTGCGGCCCAGCACGTAGATTGGCGGGTTGTAGGCCTGCTGCGCAAGGGACAGCAGGGACAGCGATCACGGCCACCACGATTCCCTGCAGGGTGCCAAGCAGGACGACCCCGGCGAATGCAAACAGTGCCCAGCGGAACTCCGCCTTGCGGACGCTGCGAATCTCGGCAAATTCGGCCGGCTGGATGAGGCCCAGCGAGTAGACGATGACGACCGCGGCCAGCGCCGCCTTCGGCATGAGCCCGATCAGGGGCGCCAGCAGCAGGATCGTCGCAAGTGCCATGGCGGCGGTCACGAGTTCCGCCATCTGGGACTTCGCACCGGCAAGGCGATTCACCGCGGTCTGGCTCGTGCCGCCTCCGGCTGGCATCGCGCCGAACAGGCCGCCCCCCACGTTCGCGAGGCCGAGCGCCAGCAGCTCCCGGTTCGGCGCCGGGCGCGGCTCTGAAGCCTCCGCGAACGCGCGACCCGCGGCAATGGACTCCGTAAAGCTCATGAGTGCGATGCCGACGGCGGCCGGCCACATCCGCTGGACCAGGTCGAGCGACGGCAGCATGAACTGAGGCAATCCCCGCTGAACCTCACCGACCACTGCGACCCCTGCCTGCTCAAGGCCAAGCAGGGCCGATGCGGCGATTGCAGCCCCCACGGCGATCAATGGCGCGGGAGCGCGCGGCACGAACCGGTGCAGCACCATGATCAGGCCGATGATGCCCGCCGAAACCAGCACCGTGGCGGTCGAACTCTGCGGCAGGTGGGTGACGATGGACCAGAGGTCGCGAAAAAACCCTGCCTTGTCGATGTGGATGCCGAGCAGCTTGGGCACCTGGTCGACCACGATGACGATGCCGATGGCCGACTTGAAGCCGACCAGCACCGGCTCGGATATGAAATTCGCCACGAAGCCGAGGCGCAGCAGGTTGGCAAGGACCAGCACCAGGCCGACCATGACGGCCAGCGTCGCCGAGGCCATGACCAGCTGCGCGGAATCCCCACTCGGCGCAGCCGCGCCGAGCGCAGTCGCCGTGAGAATCGCGATGGTCGTGGTGGTGCTGACGCTCAGGGGGCGCGAAGTGCCCAGCAGCGCGTAGATCACCATCGGAACGAACGCGGTGTAGAGACCGACCTGCACCGGCAGGCCCGCGATGGTCGCGTAGGCCATCGCCTTGGGCACGACTACGGCCGCCGCGGTGAGGCCGGCGATCACGTCCGGGCGTAGCCACTCACGCGGATAGCGAAGGTTCATCGTCCTTATCCTGAATTGATCCTGAAACGACGCCGGAGACGAGCCCCATCAAGGCACCGCCCGTCCGCCCGGGGCCTCATTTGACCACTCTCAAGGGTGTCGCGCTTACGGATTTGTTCCGTCCGCACGACAAGCGTCCACCATCGTCAAGATTTTCGCCTGCAGCAGTCTCAAATGCCTGCCCTGGACCGAGGATATTTTGTCGGACAATCGAGCGGTCAAGCTCAGGCGTGCTCGCGCAGCCGATATCGCCTACGCTCGCAAAACAGTCGCGATGCGTGCGACTGTAACGCGGCAGGGGTATCCCCGGTCTACTTGACCGAGAGCCCAATATGCGCACGAGCGAGGCGACATGCGTCGAACACCCGGCACCACGATCCTTCCGTCCGAAATCACTCCGCGCGACGTCTACCTCGACCGCCGGCGGCTGCTCGTCGCGCTCGGAGCGGGAGTGCTCGGCCTGGCGTCCTCGCCGGTTCGCGCCGGCGCAAAGCTCAAATACTCGCGAAACGAGCGCTATGTGACGACGGAACCCCGGAACACGTTCGAGGACATCACCACGTACAACAACTACTACGAGTTCGGCACCGGCAAGGAAGATCCCTCAGAGCGATCCGGGTCGTTCCGCCCGAGCCCATGGAGCGTCGCCGTTTCGGGCGAGGCGGAAGTGACCGGCACGTTCACGCTCGAGGACATCCTGAAGCCGCATCCGCTCGAGGAACGCGTCTACAGGCTGCGCTGCGTCGAGGCCTGGTCCATGGTCATTCCCTGGGTCGGATTTCCGCTCGGGGACCTCATCAAGAGGTTCAGGCCCACGTCCCGTGCAAAGTACGTCGCGTTCACGACGGTCTACCGTCCCGCGGAAATGCCGGGCCAGCGATTTCCAGTGCTCGAGTGGCCCTACGTCGAAGGCCTGCGCATGGACGAGGCCATGCATCCGCTCACGATCCTTGCCGTCGGCCTCTACGGCCAGGCCATGCCGAACCAGAACGGCGCACCGCTCAGGCTCGTCGTGCCCTGGAAGTACGGATTCAAGAGCATCAAGTCCATCGTCGAGATCCGCTTCACCGAGCGGCAGCCACCCACCTCGTGGAACCGCTCGGCGCCGCGGGAGTACGGCTTCTATTCCAACGTCAACCCGACCGTGGACCATCCCCGCTGGAGCCAGGGATCGGAGCGCCGCCTCGGCGGTGGGCTCTTCTCGCCGCGCCAGCCGACGCTGATGTTCAATGGCTACGCGGACCAGGTCGCCGGGCTGTACCGCGGCATGGACCTGCAGAAGAACTTCTAGCCCGTGCGCCGTTACTCGAAGCCCATCCTGTTCCTGCTCTGCTCACTCCCATTAGCCTGGCTCGTGGCGCGGGCGTTTGGCCTCGCGGGTGCAGGCCTGGGCGTGAATCCGGTGGACGAACTGCAGGACCGTCTGGGACAGTGGGGCCTGCGGTTCCTGCTCGCGACACTGTGCATTACGCCGCTGGTAGTGACCCTGCGCCTGCCCTGGATCATGGGCCTGCGGCGCATGCTCGGGCTCTTCGCGTTCAGCTACATCGCCCTGCACTTCGCCAACTGGCTCGTGCTCGACCACTGGTTCGACGGGAAGGCGATCCTTGCCGACATTGCGAAGCGTCCCTACGTGACGATCGGGTTCGCAGCCTTCCTCATGCTCGTGCCCCTTGCCGTGACGTCCACCCACGGCTGGATGCGCCGTCTCGGGCGCCGCTGGCACCGTCTTCATCGCCTGGTGTATCCGGCCGCGATTCTCGGCTGTGTTCACTACTGGTGGCTGGTCAAGGCCGACTGGCGCGAGCCACTCCTCTATGCCTCGCTGCTCGCCGTGCTGCTCGGATGGAGAATACGGCGCGCCCGCGCGAGGCGCGCATCCAGTGCGGCCCCCGCCGCTGCCCCATCGCCGGCTACACCTCGCAGGCGGGCGATCGCGGCGCGATCAGGACGCGGCACTGCGCAGCTTGAGCACGGTGTGGGCCAGCACCGCGCCCACGATCACGGCGACCCCGAGGTAGAACGACGCCGACAGCTCGCGCTGCTCGCCCAACAGCACGATCGCGAGCAGGATCGCGTACACGGGCTCGAGGCTGACGGCCAGTTGCGCGGTGAACGCGCTCGTGTGGCGCAGCGCCCGCAGCGACAGCGTGAACGGCAGCAGCGTGCACGCGATCGACAGCGTCGCGAGCAGCGCGAAGTCGCGGCCGCCGGGCAGCGCGAAGACCTCGCCACGCCCCGGCATCAGGAGCGCAACCACGCCGAGAAACACCGTGCCGGCGGCGAGCTCCACCCAGGTCATCAGCAGCGGCCCGGCCCGCTCGACAAAGCGCTTGTTCAGCGAACCGAAGATCGCGACCAGCAGCGCGGACAGCGCCCCGACCAGTATCCCGGTGCGCATGCCTGAAGGCGTGCCGCCCACGACCAGCGCGACTCCCGGCAATGCCACGACTCCGATCACGAGTTCCCTCGGGTCGAACGAGCGGCGGGCGATCCAGGGCTCGACGACGGCCATGAAGATCGGCGCAATCGCCATGCAGCTCGCCGCCACGGACGCGTTGGAAAGCTTGATGGCCCCGTAGAACGTGAGCCAGTGCAGCGCCACGACGACGCCGGCTCCCGAGAACATGAGCAGCGTCCGGCGATCCGTTGCGCGGAGCGCCCGCCATACCGGCGGCCAGAGCGCGATGGCGAGCACGACGAGCAGCATCCGCCACCACACGAGGGGCAGCGCCGGCAGGCTGATCAGCTTGCCGAGGATCGCCGTGAATCCCCACAGGACCACGCAGAAGTGAATCTGCAGCAGCGCCCTGCGCACGGTTGGAGTCGTCGACACGTCGAGCCCCGCCACGTGGGTCCGGTGCGATGCCTGGAGCGCGCCTTCAGGCAGCGGTCGCAGCTGCCTTGCGTTCCCGGTAGCGCGTCACCATCTCGAGCCCCGTTTCGGTGCAGGGCGGAAGCTCCACGTCCGATGTACCGAGCGGCGTGACTCGATCGCCCCACCGGATGAGGTGCGCGCACCAGGTGAGGCCAGCACCGAACGCCGGCAGGAGCAGCAGGTGACCGGGCGCAACGCGCCCTTCCTCGAGCGCCTCGACGAGGGCAACGGGTACCGTGGCTGCGGACATGTTTCCGTAGCGATGGACGTTCACGAACACCCGCTCCATGGGCATCGCGGCGCGCTTCGCGACCGCCTCGATGATGCGCAGGTTTGCCTGGTGCGGGACCACGAGGTTGATGTCCTCTGCAGTCAGGTGACGCGCCGCCAGCACGTCCGAGCAGGCGCCCGACATGCCGATGACCGCGCGCTTGAAGATTTCCTGGCCCTCGAAGATCCAGTTGGTGTCGCCATACAGGCGCGTGAGGTCCGCGTAGCGCGTACCCATGCCCTCGACGACGAGCGTATTGCGCGCGTCGCTGTCGCAGCCGAGCCGCTCCGCGAGCAATCCCTCCTCGCGGTCCGTGGCCTGCAGCACCACCGCCGCGCAGCCGTCACCGAACAGCACTGCGACCCCTCGATTGTTCCAGTCCATGAACGCGCTGATGAGTTCACCGCCGACCACCAGTGCGTTTCGCACGACCCCGGTCCGGATCAGGGCCGTGGCGGTGCTGAGGCCGTACAGGAAGCTGGTGCACGCGGTGTTGACGTCCATGGATGCCGCACGCTTTGCTCCGATGCGGACCTGCAGTCCCGAGGCCTGGTTCGGCACCTGGTCGTCGAAGCTGCAGGTGCCGAAGACGATCAGGTCCACCTCGGAGCCATCGAGGCCCGCGGCCGCGAGCGCGCGCATGGCCGCCACGTAGGCGAGATCGGTGAGCTTCACGTGCGAGATTCGGCGCTCGCGGATGCCGGTACGCGAGACGATCCATTCGTCGTTGGTGTCGAAGATGGTCGCGAGGTCGGCGTTTGTCAGTACGGCTGGCGGAAGGCACTTGCCCCAGCCCGTGATGGCAGCATAGGTCACTGGGTTGCCCCTTCGAAGCGATTCGAGGGCGCCACTTTACCGGAAAACCGGCACCCGCCCCGGTCGGGTGCCCGGGGCACGCCTGCGCCACCCGCCGCGCCACTCCGACCACCTGCGCCACGGCACCTCAAGCTGGAACGGACAGCCAAAGGCTGGAAACAGTGCCGTGGATCCAGCCGCCATCCGGAGCCTCCCAGCGAGGGCCAGGCGCGCGATACAGCGCCTTCCGGATACAATGCGGACCCAACGGCCCGCTGCCGGGCATGCGAGGACGAAAATGAAGAAAGCGAACCTGTTTCTCGTGGCTGCACTCGCCGCGGCGGGCATTGTTGGCGTGACGGCGGGTGCGCTCTTGCCAGGCTCCGCGATCGCAGCGGAGGCCGCGAAGCCGAAGCTCAGCGCCAGCATGATGAAGCCGTTGAAGGCCGCGCAGGACGCGATGACGGCGAAAAACTGGGACGAGGCGCTGGTCCACATCAATGAAGCGAAGGCTGTGCAGCCGCAGACGCCCTACGACACGTTCATGGTCGACGAACTCGGCTGGTACGTCTTCCTGCAGAAAAAGGACTATGCCGCCGCCGTCGTCGCCCTCGAGGGAGCGGTGAATTCCGGCTTCGTCGCGCCCGCCGATCTGCCGCAGCGCCTCAAGGCGCTGACCCAGATCAACTACCAGATGCTCAAGAACTACCCGAAGGCGATCGAGTTCGGTAACCGCTACCTGGAGACGGCGCCGAATGACCCGGACGTGGGCCCCATGGTTGCCGCCAGCTACTACCAGCTGAAGGATTACGCCGCGGCCCGCTCGGCGGCCCAGAAGGTGGTCGCGTCCTCCGCGAAGCCGAGCGAAGCGATGCTGCAGATCATCATGTTCAGCGGCGCCAGCCTGAACGACAGGCCCGGGACGATGCAGGCCCTCGATCAGCTCGTGCGCTATTACCCGAAGCCGAAGTACTGGGAGGACCTGCTGACCAACCAGCTCTACGAGACCAAGGGCGACCGTGAGCTTCGCAACCTTTATCGGCTGATGGACCAGACGAATACGCTGGACAAGCCCGAGGAGTACTCGGAAATGGCCAACGTGCTCTTCACCGGTGGCTTCCCGGCCGAGGCGGCGAAAATCCTCGAACTCGGCATGACTGCCAAGGTATTCACCGGCGACGCGCTCGCCCGGGAGAAGGCGGACCTCGATCGTGCCCGTACGGCCGCTGCCACCGACAGCAAGGACCTGCCCGGCGCGGCGAAGGCGCTGGCTGCGGCGAAGACCGGCAACGAGATGGTCGCAATCGGCAAGCTCTACTTCAGCGCCGGGGACTATGCGAACGCGGCGGACGCGATCCAGAAGGGCCTCGCAAAGGGCGGGGTGACGGACATCGATGACGCGAACGCGCTCTTGGGCGTCGCGCTGGTCCGTGCCGGCAAGACGGCCGACGCACGAGCGCCCCTCGGTGCCGTCAAGGACCCCAAGTACGCGGCGATCACGCGCCTGTGGGTGCTCTACCTCGACTCGACGGCCGCTGCGGCTGCCGAGCCTGCGGCGGCGGCACCCCCTCCCGGCTGAGCGCCCCTGCCTCGACCGGGCGCGTGACCGCGCAATGAAAAAGGCCCCCGGCAATACCGGGGGCCTTTTTCTTGAACTCTGAATCCGAGCCGCACAGGCGGCGCGAACCACCGCCCGCCTGGGCTCACCGTCTCCTTGATGATCCAGAGGCGCGCGACTTCGACCATCTTCGGGTCCTTGATCGCCGCAAACGCCTTGTTGGCCTCTGCAGATCTTGCCTTGCCGGGCGAGCGATATGCCGTAGAGCATCTGCGCACCGTCGGCGTCCTCGAGGCCACCCTTGGCAACCGCCTTGGCGATCGCGGCCGAGGCATTCGCGTAATCGCCAGCGCTGAAGTAGAGCTTGCCGACGGCGTACATCTGCGGTCCCGTCGTCGCCGCGGCGAGTGTCGCGGCCGCCCTGGGCAACTGCGCCCGCTCTGCATCTGCACGCCGCTTGGCCGAATCGAGCGTGCGTTGCGCCCGGCTCGCCTCCTCGCCCTGGAACACCCCTGCGGCGATGCCCTTTTCGATCACGCGCTGGCCCTCGATGGCGAAGCCGGCGACCACGAGACCCTGGGACATGTCCGTGTACTGCCGTGCCTTGACGAGCGCACCCACGTCCTCCGACAGGCGGTACAGCGAGAGCAACTCGTCGTCGTGCTTGGTATTGGCGATGTAAGCGTCGAGCACGCGCTGCCAGGTGTCCGGGCTCGGGTAGTACTTGAGCAACATGTCGAGCGCCTTTGCGGTGCCCGCCTTGT
Source organism: uncultured Gammaproteobacteria bacterium (assembly GCA_963726665.1). Taxonomy (GTDB): domain Bacteria; phylum Pseudomonadota; class Gammaproteobacteria; order Steroidobacterales; family Steroidobacteraceae; genus RPQJ01. The sequence continues at coordinate 27,688 of CAVSDW010000012.1, forward strand.
CGTTGATTTCGTAGCTCGAGCGCAGCATGAGCTGCAGCACGTCCTCGCTCGGGCGCTGGCCGCCCTTGGTCATGCGCTCGGCCGCCGCGATGGCGTTCTTGTAGTCCTTCTGCTGGTAGTAGGACTGAGCGACCAGCAGCTGCATGTCCTGGTTGCCCGGGGCCGACTTAAGGTACTGGTTGGCGTACTGGATCGCCTTGCCGAAGTTGTTGCCGCGGTAATAGAGCTGTGCCAGCGTCTTGGTACGCTCCAGCTTCTCGCCGGCGGGCATCAGGCCAGAGGCCATCTGTTGCTCGAGCAGGCGCGCGGCATCCAGGTTTCGGCCCTGCTGCAGGTACACGTACCACAGCAGTTCGTTGATCTTGTACTGCTCGAACGCCGTCTTCGGGCTGACCGCGTCCGCCTGCTTGATGGCGGCGAGGGCCTGGTCCCACTTCTTGCGCTGAATGGCTTCCTGCGCGGTCTTGAGGTACTTGCCGACCGCCGTGCCGACCTTCTGGTCGGCCGCCATGGCCGTTACGGGCGAGAGCGAAATCGCCGTTGCCATCAACACGCTGGACGCCGCCATCGCGGCGCTCAGTACGAAGGTTGCCTTCCTCATCGGTCGCCTCACTGGGGGAATGTCGGTTCCCCTCTCAAGAGAAAAGCCGCCGGGACTCATCGCCCCGGCAGCCTCGTTAGATGACGGGCCCGCCGGCGGGCCCGTTGGGCCCGCTTCCAGCAGGGTATTACATGAACTGCTCGTTGCCCACGAACCCGATCTTGAGAAGACCGCTGCGCTGGGCTCCTGCCAGGACCTGGGCTACCACACCATAGTCCACGCGCTTGCTCGGCCAGATGTGCAACTCGGGCTGCGGATCGTTCTTGGCCTCCCGGCGGAAATAGCTGTCGAGCGTGTCGAAATCGGGCACCGCCGTGCCGTTCCAGAGCACCGTTCCGTCGAAGTCGATCTCGAGATTGATGACCACGGGCAGGACCGTCGAGGGCGCGTTGGTCGCCCTTGGCATGTCGAGCTTCACCGCGTGGGTCATCACCGGGATCGTGATGATGAACATGACGAGCAGCACGAGCAGGACGTCGATCAACGGCGTCATGTTCATTTCCATCATCGGTTCGTCGTCTACGCTGCCTGCGCCCATTGACATTCGATTGACTCCTCGATTCCCGCGGCTGCTTCAGTTCGCGGCGCGGGCCATCCCGCGGTCCGGCTCGGTGATGAACCCGACCTTCTGGATGCCACTGCGCTGGCAGAGCACGATCACCCGGCCGACATTCTCCCACTTTGTCTGCTTGTCCCCGCGCACGTGGACCTCAGGCTGCGGATCCATGACGGCCACGGTCTTGAGCTTGCCGAGCAGGGCCTCCTGCGTGGGAACGAGCGAGGTGTTCCAGTAGACGTTGCCGTCGACATCGACCGCGATATTGACGTTCTCGGGCTTGGTCTGCGTCGGGATATTTGCCGCCTTCGGCAGGTTCACCTTGACGGACTGGGTGATCACCGGGACGGTGATCAGGAAGATGATGAGGAGCACCAGCATCACGTCGACCAACGGCGTGGTGTTGATCGCCGACATCGGCTCGTCGTCGCCTGACGGGCCACCGCCCGTCGAAACTGACATGCCCATGGTGTCTTCTGCCTCCGCCGGTTCGGGTCAGCCGATTACTTCTTGGGAGTGCCGCCGAGGACGCGTGCAGCGGTGCCTGAGACGCGCGAGCCGCTCACGATCACCTGCTCGAGGTCCGCCGAGAAGAGCTTCACCCTCTCCATGATCAGCTTGTTGCGGCCAAGCAGGTAGTTGTAGCCGAGCACCGCCGGCACAGCGACCGCGAGGCCGACGGCCGTCATGATCAGCGCCTCACCCACCGGGCCCGCGACCTTGTCGATGCTCGCCTGGCCAGCGACGCCGATCGACACGAGGGCGTGGTAGATGCCCCACACAGTGCCGAACAGTCCAATGAACGGCGCGGTCGAGCCGGTCGTCGCGAGGAACGGCAGCTGCGTGGTGAGCGCATTGCCGATGCGGGCCACGCCGCGCGCGATCACGTTGTCGATCCACTCGTGCAGCGGGACCTCCTGGGTCATGCGCGAGTCGTGATGCTCTGCCGCGTCGATCGCCTCGGCGGCGATGGAATGGAAAACGTTACCCTTGCCCGTGAGCTTGGTCACGCCGCTCTTGATGTTGTCGGCTGCCCAGAAATTCTTCTCTGCTTCCTTGGCCTGACCGAGCAGCCGCTTCTGTTCCCACCACTTGGTGAAAATGATGAACCACGAATAGGCGGACATCAGTACCAGCAGTACGAGAACGCCCTTGGTGACGTAGTCACCTTGCGCCCACATCGCCTGGATTCCGTACGGGTTGTCTACTGTGATCGATTCAGCGGCCATGGGGAACTTCCTCCAACAACTCGGTTTTCGTATTCGTGGAACTTTAAAGTGCGTCGGCTCGGAGTACGGACGTCAGTCCGTCAGCCGGAAGGTGACCTGGAACGTGTGCCACATCGCTACGGGCTTGCCGTCTTCCTTGCCGGGCACGAAACGCCAGTTGCGCTGGACATCCTTTACTGCAGCCTCGTCCAGTTTTTCGAAGCCGCTGCTCTTGACGACCTTGACCTCGCCGACCTTGCCGCTGTCGAGCACGTAGGCGGCGAGCGTAACGGTGCCGGCCTCGCCCGCGCGCCTCGACGCGGGCGGATACTCGGGCTGGGTGATGCGGGCACCCTTGCCCTGGGTAGAAGGCAGGGTCTTCACGACCGCGTGTGCGGGCGCCGCGGGCGCCGCGGGCGCCACCGGGGCGGCAACCGGGCGCTCCGAGGTGACGTTGGTGATGGCGGTCGTCGGCCCGGTATCGGTCGCGATCTCGATCGACACCTCCGGCGGCGGCACGTACGGCGGCGGAGTGTCCATCTCGGGCGGGGGCGGAGGCGGCTTGTCCTCGTCGGGCTTCGAATCGATGATCTTCGTCTCGACCGGGCCCATCACGACCTCGACGACCTTTGCGCCAAGACCGGATGCGAGCACCCAGAAGAAAAAGACGTGGATGATGACGACCAGCACGAACGCGAGCGTTCGCTTGGCATTTTTTGCCGGATCGTCAATTGAATAATCGTACGCCACGTCCCCTCCGTCACAACGGGGCCTTATTCGATGATTCTTCCGGGGACTCCCGCGATCGCCCCCCGGAGAGTGGCGACACTACAAGAGCCTGTGCGCCGTCGCAACCCCGGAGGCGGCGCGCACTGTACCTACGCCCCGCTTCTAACTCAATAGCGTCCGGCAGTGCATCAATTCACTGCCTGGGAGCCTCATTGCTCGGGGTCATTGCTGCCTCGGGACCGTCCCGAGGTGGCGGTCCGTGACCGCCCCCAGCGAGGCGCTGCTCACAAGTTCGGCATATTTCGCCAGCACTCCTCGTTCCGCGTAGGGCCGCGGCGCCACCCATTGCTTCCTCCGAAGCGCAAGATCGGCGGCCGCGACCCCGATCTCCAGCGTACGCCGGGTCGCGTCGATGGTGATCGGGTCGCCGTCTCGAACCAGCGCCAGCGGGCCACCGACCGCGGCCTCCGGCGACACGTGCCCGACGACGAATCCGTGGCTGCCGCCCGAAAAGCGCCCGTCGGTGACCAGCGCGACCCTGTCCCCCAGTCCCTTGCCCATGATCGCCGCCGTCGGGCTCAGCATTTCACGCATCCCGGGGCCGCCGCGCGGCCCCTCGTAGCGCACCACGATCACGTCGCCGGCGACCACCGTGCCGTCGAGGATCGCCTGCAATGTCGCCTCCTCGCCATCGAAAACCCGCGCCCGGCCCGAGAACTCGAGGCCCTCCTTGCCCGTGATCTTGGCGACCGCTCCTTCGGGCGCGAGGTTGCCGTAGAGGATCACGAGGTGGCTCTCGGGCTTGATGGGGTTGCCGAGCGGGCGGACGATGTCCTGCGATGCCGGATACCGCTTCACCCGGCGCAGGTTCTGCTTCAGGGTCTTGCCGGTCACGGTGAGGCAGTCACCATGCAGCAACCCGGCCGACAGCAGTTCCTTCATGAGCGGCTGGATGCCGCCGATGCGAATGAGTTCCGACATCGAATAGCGACCACTGGGGCGCAGGTCGGCCAGGACCGGGACCCGCGAGCCGATGCGCGTGAAGTCGTCGAGCTCCAGCCGCACGCCCGCGGCATGCGCGATCGCGAGCAGGTGCAGGACCGCGTTGGTGGAGCCCGCGAGCGCAATCGTCACCACGATCGCGTTCTCGAACGCTTCGCGACTCAGGATGTCCGACGGCCGGATGCCGCGACGGACGAGGCCCACGACCGCCCGCCCCGCCTGCTCCGCGTCGAGACGCTTGGTGCGCGAGACGGCCTCCTGCGCCGAACTGTTGGCCAGGCTCATGCCCAGCGCCTCGATGGCCGAAGCCATCGTGTTGGCGGTGTACATGCCGCCGCAGCTCCCTGCTCCAGGGATCGCGGTGCGCTCGACTTCACGCAACTGCCGGTCCGAGATCGTGCCCTGCGCGTGGGCGCCGACCGCCTCGAACACCGACACGATGTCGCGCCGCCCGGCGCCCGGCCGGATGGTGCCGCCGTACACGAAGACCGCGGGCCGATTCAGTCGCGCGATGGCCATCATGCAGCCGGGCATGTTCTTGTCACAGCCGCCGATCGCGACGATGCCGTCGAAACCCTGCGCCCCGGCCACTGTCTCGATCGAATCGGCGATCACTTCGCGCGACACGAGCGAATAGCGCATGCCGGGCGTGCCCATCGAGATCCCGTCCGAGACGGTGATGGTGCCGAACACGGTACTCTTGCCGCCCGCATCATCCGCACCGCGCGCGGCCGCCGTGGCCAGCTTGTCGATGTGCATGTTGCATGGCGTCAGGTTGCTCCAGGTCGAGGCGATGCCGACCTGCGGCCGCTTGAAGTCGCGATCGGTGTATCCAACCGCGCGCAGCATGGCGCGACTCGGCGTCTGCTTGACGCCGTCGAACACGAGTCTCGAGTGGGCGCGCGGGTCAACCTTGCGTCGGGTCATGCGTCGTATCCTCCTGGGGGCCCGTATTCTGCGGCTTCCGTGGCTGCAAGGTCACGTTCGCGGACCGTGGCTTCCACGTAGCCTGCGCATGGCGGTGAATTCCCGCGCGCCGAGCACGATCAGCGCCAGCGGCAGGAGCAGCGCCCACGCGCCGGTTCCGGGCCGCCAGGACTCGAGCCCGTGATACAGGCCGATGCCGATCGGGGGAACAAAGAGCCCGCGAACCCCGGTCAGGGTGACGTGCAGGGCCATGTAGCGGGTCTCCTCCCCTCGCGGAGCGAAGTCGTTGTGGCCGAGTGCCCAACCGAGGCTGCCGGCGGCGAGCGACGTGCCGAAGAGGATCGCACCCGGCCAGAGCAGCAATGGAGCGTCGAGCAGCACGGCCGACACGAGGAACAGCGCCGCACCGGTCCCGACCCAGCCGTGCACCGAGCGGAACACCACCACGTGGTGGCGGTCGAGGAATCGCGCCCATGGCTGGATCGCGAACGGTATGACGAGGATCGGCAGCGACGTGGTCACCGCGACCTGTACGAACGCGGACACGCGCAGCACGTCGCCGAGGCAGATCACCATGAGGGGTGGCAGCGTGAGCACGCCGGCGCCGAACAGGGACATCGCGTACATGTAGTGACGGAATGCCGCGTCGCGCGCCAGGAGCTCGCGGATGCCGGAAAAACTGAAGCTCGCGCCCTGCTCGAGTCTCTCCCGCTCAGCCTCGAGCAGGCTTTCCTCTCGCCGTACCCTGATGCGGCGAAATACGCGAGCCCCCGCGAGACCCGCGCATGCGGCCGCCACGATCGCGAACCTGTACCAATGCCCGCCCTGGCCCAGCAGCCAGCCCACCGCGAGCCCCACCGAGGCCAGCGCGATCGAGCCGTTGATCATGATGCGTCCCGTGACGCGGGCCCGTAGATGTCGCGGGTAATTTGCGCTCCAGATCACCGAGCGGACCGTGTCCACCCCGGCCCACAGGAGTCGCGCCGCGCCGTACAGCAGCAGGAACGCGGCCAGCCCCACGCCGCCCTCCGGCACGAGTGCAAGCAGGGCCACGCACATCGCCAACGCGACCAGCAGAGGCTGCAGGAAGGCGACCTTGCGCCTGCCCTGCGCGCGTCGTGCATAGGCCAGGCTCGCGAGGTTTGCCCACGCGGGAGCGGAACTGACGAGCCCCACGACGAGATCCACGGCGAGGCCGTGCACGGAGTCGCGGAACAGCGACCGTACCATGACCGCGGCGGTGCCGCCCTCGACGATGCCGAGACAAAGATAGACCAGCGTCCAGGCGCGACGCTCGTATCGCAGGTCCACGACGCCGCCGTCAGCCGTAACGCTCGACCAGCAGCGCGTACAGGGCACGCACCGCCTGAGGCTCCGCCCCGACGGGCCGCCCCGGCCGGTCCTTGCCGTTCCATGCGTAGAGGTCAACGTGCAGCCAGTCGCGCGCCTCGGTCACGAAGCGGCGCAGGAACAGGCCGCCGATGATCGACCCGGCGAACGGCAAGGCAGACACGTTGTTGATGTCCCCGACGCGGCTCGTGATCTCGTCCTCGTACCCGTCCCACAGCGGCATCGGCCAGAGCGGGTCACCGAGTTCCCGTCCGTGGCGTGCAAGCGCCTCGACCGTCTCGGTCCGGCTGCCGAAGAGCGCCGGAAGCTCAGGCCCGAGCGCCACGCGGGCGGCACCCGTCAGCGTCGCGAGGTCCACGAGGAGATCCGGCCTTTCGACGTCGGCGGCCGCGAGCGCATCGCAAAGCACGAGCCGCCCCTCGGCGTCGGTGTTGCCAACCTCGACGCACAGCCCCTTGCGCGTGACCAGCACGTCCCCGGGGCGGTAGGCGCTGCCCGAGATCGCGTTCTCCACCGACGGAACCAGGACCCGCAGGCGCACGGGCAGCGCGCTCTCCATGACGAGGCGGGCGAGCGCAAGCACGCAGGCCGCGCCTCCCATGTCCTTCTTCATGAGCAGCATTCCTGGCGGGCCCTTGATGTCGAGTCCGCCGGAATCGAAGCACACGCCCTTGCCGACCAGCGTCACGCGCGGCGCGCCCGGATCGCCCCAGCTGAAATCCACGAGTCGCGGCGCGGATTCCGCGGCGCGTCCCACCGCGTGAATCGCCGGATAGCCCTCGCGAAGCGCGTCGCCCGTCACGATGTGACCGTGCGCGCCACAGCGAATCGCCATCTCCAGCGCCTGCTCGGCAAGCCGTTCAGGCGTCAGGTCGCAGGCCGGCGTATTGATGAGGTCGCGCGCCATGGCGAGCGCCGCCGAGACGCGCCGCACGTGCGCCATCTCGGCGAGTTGCGGCGGCACGAGCGAAGCGGCCGACTTTCCGGGCGTGGGCTTCGTTCTATATCGGTCGAATCGGTAGGAGCCGTAGGCCCAGCCGATGGCGGCGGTCGTCGCCGACTGCGCAGGCAGCGCGGTGGCGATGCGCCAGCGCCCGGCCGGCAGACGGTCGGGCGCGCCCGCGATGTGCCACGGTTCCAGCGAGTCGACGGTGGCGAGATTTCCGAGGCCGAGCACGGCCATTCTCGGTTCGCCGTCCGCTCCCGGGACGGCCGCGACCTGGTGGCGCTCGGCCTTGAACCGCACTGCCGCGAGCCAGCTCCGTGCAGCGGCGTCCTGCGCCTCGAGCCACGGGTCGAGGCCACCCTCGGTCACCAGCCAGAGCGGCCGCGCGGCCGCCGTGTCGTTTTCTTCGAACATGGTGCCTACAGCTTAGCGGAACTTCTTTTTGCAGTGCGGTTGACAATCGCCCGCGCGCTATGCTGCTATCCACAGTTCGACGTGCCCCTTGGAAAAGCAGGCCAGTGATGAAGTTCGAGGCTTTGACCGCTCACGCCACGGCGACGGCTCACCAGCTGCCGGACCTGCTGCTTGGACTGCTTGTCCTGCTCCCCCTCGGGAGGTGCGGGGCCCCGGACTGAAGGCGCAACGGCGCAGACGGATACCAGGAACCCCGCACCGGACATGATCCGGGGCGGGGTTCTTCGTTTGGACACCCACCATCATCGACAGTCTCTGAGGAGTTTGAAATGCGCGCGTACTCGAAGAAGGACGTGGACAAGAAGGCCCTGAAGGGCGCCCGGATCGCCGTGGTCGGCTACGGCAGCCAGGGTCGCGCGCACGCGCTGAACCTGAAGGACTCCGGTTTCGACGTCGTGATCGGCGTCCGCAAGGGCGAGAGCTGGAAGAAGGCAAAGAAGGACGGCCTCGCGGTCACCACGCCCGCCGAAGCCGTCAAGGGCGCTACTCTGGTCGCGCTACTGACGCCCGACACCACGCAGAAGGAAAACTACCGCGAAATCCGCCCGAACCTCGGCAAGGGCGCCACGCTCCTCTTCGCGCACGGTTTCAACGTGCACTTCGGCCAGATCAAGCCGCGCAAGGACCTCGACGTCGTCCTGATCGCGCCCAAGGGCCCCGGTGACCTCGTGCGTCGCCAGTACCAGCAGGGCCGCGGCGTGCCGTGCCTCATCGCCGTCGCGCAGGACGCGTCGGGCAAGGCGAAGGCCAAGGCGCTCGCCTACGCCGACGGGATCGGCGGGACTCGGGCCGGCGTCATCGAGACGACCTTCAAGGAAGAGACCGAGACGGACCTCTTCGGCGAGCAGGCGGTGCTCTGCGGCGGCGCGACCGAACTGGTGTTGAAGGGCTTCGAGACCCTGGTCGAGGCCGGCTACCAGCCCGAGGTCGCCTACTACGAGTGCCTGCACGAATTGAAGCTGATCGTGGACCTGCTGCACGAGGGCGGTCTCGCCAAGATGCACAAGTACATCTCCCACACTGCCAAGTGGGGCGACCTGACCCGCGGACCCCGGGTGGTGAACAAGGCCACCAAGAAGGAGATGAAGAAAATCCTGACGGAGGTCCAGGACGGTTCGTTCGCGCGGGCGTGGATCCGCGAGAACAAGGCCGGCCGCCGCAAGTACGACGCGCTGATGAAGAAGGATCTCGCTCACCCGATCGAGAAGGTGGGCGTGCAGCTGCGCGCCCGCATGCCCTGGTTGAACGAGGGCCGCTGAAGGAGCACCCCATGACCGCCACCGCCCGCGACCCGAACCGCGTACTCATCTTCGACACGACGCTCCGCGACGGCGAGCAGTCGCCCGGCTGCAGCATGACGCAGCCCGAGAAGCTGCGGGTCGCGCGCGCGCTGGCGGAACTTGGAGTAGACGTGATCGAGGCGGGGTTCCCCGCGGCCTCGCGCGGCGACTGGGAGGCCGTGCGCGAGATCGCCCGCGAGGTGCGCGGGCCCATCATCGCCGGCCTCGCCCGCTGCAACCGCGAGGACATCGACAAGGCATGGACCGCGGTGCGCGAGGCCGCTCGGCCGCGGTTGCACGTATTCCTGGCCACCAGCGCGATCCATCGCGAGCACAAGCTCAACATGGCGAAGGAGCAGATCATCCACACGGCCGTGGAAGGCGTGAAGTACGCACGCAGTCTCTGCGAGGACATCGAGTTCTCGCCCGAGGACGCCTCCCGAACGGAACTCGAGTTCCTGCGCGAAGTCGTCGAGGCGGTGATCGAGGCCGGCGCGACCACCATCAACGTGCCGGACACCGTGGGCTACACGGTGCCCGAAGAATTCCACGAGGTCTTCGACTACCTGAAGCGGAACGTCCGTGGCGCGGACCGCGTCACCTTCAGCGTGCACTGCCACAACGACCTCGGCATGGCCGTCGCCAACAGCCTTGCGGCGGTGCGGGCCGGGGCCCGGCAGGTCGAGTGCACGATCAACGGCATCGGCGAGCGCGCCGGCAATGCCTCCCTGGAAGAAGTCGTGATGGCGATGAAGACGCGCGAGGCACTGCTCGGCTTCCGCACCGGCATCGACACCCGGCGCCTGTTCCCGACCAGCCGCCTGCTCTCGAGCATCACCGGCATGACGATCCCGCGCAACAAGGCGGTCGTCGGCGAGAACGCCTTCGCGCACGAATCGGGCATCCACCAGCACGGGATGCTGAAGCACCACTCGACCTACGAGATCATGCGACCCGAGGACGTGGGCCTCACGCGCTCGCACCTCGTGCTCGGCAAGCACAGCGGCCGCGCCGCGCTGCGCGACCGCATCCGCGAACTCGGCTTCGAACTCTCCGACGCGGAACTCGCGCGCGTATTCGAGGACTTCAAGGCGCTGGCCGACAAGAAGAAGGAACTCTTCGACGGCGACATCGAGGCGCTGGTGCTCAAGGCCGAGTTCGGCGAGAGCGGTCCATGGCACCTCGAGAGCCTGCACGCCGTCAGCGACTCGGCGGGCACCGCCATGGCGCGCGTGGGCCTGCGCCACAGCGATGGCCGCCTGCTTTCGCAGGAAGCCACGGGCGACGGCCCGGTGGACGCCGCATTCAAGGCGATCGAGGCGGCCACGGGAACGCCGGTCACGCTGCGCAAGTTCGAGGTTCGCAGCGTGTCCATGGGCGAGGACGCCCAGGGCGAGGCCGTGGTGACGGTCGAGCACAACGGCCGCTCGTATCGCGGCTCCAGCGTCACGACCGACATCGTGGAATCGGGCGTGCGCGCCTTCCTCGAAGTGGTCAACCGCATCGAGTCCACGCGCGCGACCTCCGCGCGCATGGAAAAGCGCGCTTCCGAGGCGGAAGAGACCGCCTCGACCACCTGAGCGGACCGGCCACCGGAGCCTGAATGACTGCGAAGACCCTGTTCGAGAAGGTCTGGGAACGGCATGAAGTCGTCCCGGAGACAGCCGAAACGCCCGCCGTCCTGTACATCGACCTGCACCTCACGCACGAGGTGACGTCGCCGCAGGCCTTCTCGGTGCTGCGCAGCCGCGGCCTCGCGGTCCGGCGGCCCGATCGCACGCTCGTGACCATGGACCACTCGACCCCGACGCTCACCGCCCAGGTATTCGGCGGCGTGCCGATCGCGCTCGAGTCCGCCGCGAAGCAGGTTCGCCAGCTGGAAATCAACTGCGCGGAATTCGGACTCGACCTGATCGGCCTGCGCGACGAGCGGCGCGGCATCGTCCACATCATCGGCCCGGAACTCGGCGCCACGCAGCCCGGCAAGACCATCGTCTGCGGAGACAGCCACACGAGCACGCACGGCGCGTTCGGCGCACTGGCCTTCGGCATCGGGACGACGGAGGTGGGGTACGTGCTCGCGACGCAGTGCCTGCTGCAGCGAAAGCCGAAGACATTCGCCATCGAGGTCGCGGGACGGCTCGGCACCGGGGTGACCGCGAAGGACCTCGTGCTCGCCATCATCGGCCGCATCGGGGTGAATGGTGGCACCGGTCACGTGCTGGAGTTTCGCGGGCCTGGCATCGAGGCGCTTTCAATGGACGAGCGCATGACCGTCTGCAACATGTCCATCGAGGCCGGCGCCCGTGCGGGCATGGTCGCCCCGGACGAAACCACGTACGACTACCTGAAGGGCCGGCCGCGTGCCCCGCAGGGCGAAGCCTGGGAGCGCGCGCTCGCCGACTGGCGCTCGCTCGGTTCGGATCCCGGTGCCGCCTACGACAGGACGCTCAGGATCGACGCGAGCGCGGTCGAGCCGATGATCACCTACGGGACCAATCCCGGCATGGTAGCCCCCGTCTCGGGGCGCGTACCCGAGCGACCGGGGGACGCGGTGTTCGCGCGTGCGCTCGCGTACATGGGTCTCGAGCCGGGCGAATCCCTGCGCGACCGTCCGGTTCAGGTGGTGTTCATCGGCAGTTGCACGAACGCCCGGCTCTCCGACCTCGAACTCGCGGCCCGCGTCTTCGAGGGGCACAAGGTCGCCCCCGGAGTGCGGGCCCTCATCGTCCCCGGATCGCAGCAGATCAAGCGCGAGGCCGAGGCGCTGGGGCTGGCCCGCATCTTCATCGAGGCGGGTGCGGAGTGGCGCGAGTCCGGTTGCTCGATGTGCCTCGGCATGAACGGCGACACCGTGGATCCCGGTCTCTACTGCGTGAGCACCAGCAACCGGAATTTCGAAGGCCGGCAGGGTGCGGGATCTCGCACCCTGCTCGCGAGTCCCGCCACGGCCGCGGCTGCAGCCATCCGCGGGCGGGTGACGGACCCGCGCGAATTCATACACTGAGGCCCCATGGATCCGATCAGCGTCATCCGTTCGCGTACGGTCGTCATGCCGTCGACCAACATCGACACCGACCAGATCATCCCGGCCAGGTTCCTCACGACGACCACCCGCGAGGGCCTGGGCACCGCGCTCTTCGCGGACCTGCGTAATGGACCGGACGGCACGCCCCGCCCCGAATTCGTACTGAACAGACCCGAGTCGCGCGGCTGCCGCGTACTCGTCGCCGGCCGCAACATCGGCTGCGGATCGTCCCGGGAACACGCGCCCTGGGCCCTGCTCGACTACGGTTTCCAGGCCGTCGTCAGCAGCGAAATCGCCGATATTTTCCGCAATAACAGCCTGAAGAACGGGCTGCTGCCAGTCGTCGTGGACGAGTCGACCCACCAGTGGCTGCTCGAGAACCCGGGCGTCGAAGTCGAGATCGACCTCACGAGCTCGACGCTGCGACTGCCGGGCGGCCGCGATGTCGTATTTCCGATCGAGCCCTTCGCGCGCTACTGCCTGCTGAACGGCGTGGACGAACTCGGCTACCTCCTCGGGCAGGCCGAGGCGATATCCGCGTACGAGGGCCGGCACGCATGAAGGCCCGCATCACGGTCCTCGGCGGCGACGGCATCGGCCCGGAAGTGACGGGCGCCGCAGTGCGCGTGCTCGAGGCCGTGGCCTCGGCCTTCGGTCACGAATTCACGTTTGCGGACGCGTTGATCGGCGGAGCCGCGATCGATGCGACTGGCTCGCCGCTGCCCCCGCGGACAGTCGACTCCTGCCGCAGCAGCGACGCCGTGCTGCTTGGCGCCGTCGGAGGCCCCAGGTGGTCGGACCCTGCGGCGCGCGTCCGCCCCGAGCAGGGCCTGCTGGAACTGCGACAGGCGCTCGGCCTTTTCGCCAACCTGCGCCCGGTCCGGACGCTCGAGTCGGTCCTTGACGCCTCGCCACTCAAGGCGGAAGTCGTCTCGGGGGTCGACATCATGGTGGTTCGCGAATTGACCGGCGGCATCTATTTCGGCCGCAAGAGCCGGACCGCCCTCGAGGCAGAGGACGTCTGCTCCTACACCGCGCACGAGATCGAGCGCGTGACGCGCACGGCGGGCCGGCTCGCCATGCAGCGGCGGCGGCGCATCGTGTCCGTGGACAAGGCGAACGTACTCGAGACCTCGCGGCTCTGGAGGTCGGTCGTCGAACGCGTGATCCGCGACGACTTCCCGGAGGTGGCGCTCGAGCACATGCTGGTCGACGCCGCGGCAATGCACCTGCTCAGGCGGCCGACGTCCTTCGACGTGCTGCTGACCGAGAACATGTTCGGCGACATCCTCACGGACGAAGCCTCCATGCTTGCGGGTCGCTCGGCCTGCTGCCCTCGGCCTCGCTTGGCGAAGGGACGGTTGGCCTCTATGAGCCCATCCACGGATCCGCACCGGACATTGCCGGTCGCGGCATCGCGAATCCGTACGGCACCATCCTGAGCGGGGCCATGCTGCTCCGGTACTCGCTGGGGCTCGAAAGCGAGGCGCGCGCGATCGAGGTGGCGGTGGAATCGGCGCTGGACGCTTCAGTCCGGACCGCCGACATCGCCCGTCCAGGCCAGGCGCCGGTGGGCAGCGAGGCGGCAACGCTGGCCGTTTTGGGGCGAATTTCTACCGACTAAAAACGCGTTCTAAAACAAGCGTTTGCGTCATTATAAATAGAAGTTACACAAAGAATCTCGGACGCAGCCGTCCAGCCCGCCTAGCCATCAGAAAACCCCGTGCGTAGCCCGGAAAAGCGGAGCTATACTGCGCGTCCGCAGACGGGCCCGACCGACCGCAACGCCGGCCCCGGTCCGTCAGTGGAACGATCGATCAGGACTTGAGTCGGGTTAGTCATTGCCTCAGGGATTGAGGCAACTCGGGTCCTTTCGCGAAAGGCCGGCATCACTGCCGGCCTTTCTTTTTTTCGCAGCCCTCAGCTGGCGCGCAGTGCGGCCACGAGGCCCTGCTCGAGATCCGCCACCAGGTCGGCGCCCTCCTCGATACCGATCGACAGCCTGAGCAGCGTGTCCGAAATCCCGGCACGCTCGCGCGCTGCGACGTCCATCGCCGCGTGCGTCATGCTCGCCGGGTGCGCGACAAGGCTTTCGACACCACCGAGCGACTCGGCGAGCGAGAACAGGTGCAGGGACCCGAGCAGCGCCTTCACGTTCTCGGTCGTCCCCTTGAGCTCGAAGCTCGCCATGGCTCCAAACCCACTCTGCTGCGCAGCCGCGATCGCGTGGCCCGGGTGCGAGGCGAGTCCAGGGTAGTACACCTTCGAGACCGCGGGGTGGCGCGCCAGCAGCTCGACCACCTGCAGGGTGTTCTCGCCGTGGGCACGCATGCGCGCGTGCAGGGTTCGCAACCCGCGCAGGGTCAGGTAGCTGTCGAACGGTGCGCCCGTCACGCCGGTGCAGTTGCCCCACCAGGCGAGTTGCTCGTGCAGCTCACGCCTGGACGCGATGACCGCGCCGCCGACCACGTCGCTGTGGCCGTTCAGGTACTTGGTGGTCGAGTGGACCACCACGTCCGCGCCAAGCGCGATCGGTCGCTGCCACACGGGCGACAGGAAGGTGTTGTCGGCCGCCACGAGCGCTCCCACGCCATGCGCCGCCGCCGCGACCGCCGCGAGGTCCACGATCCTCAGCAGCGGATTGCTCGGCGTCTCGATCCAGACGAGCGCGGGCTTCGAGTCCAGTGCGGCACGAAGCGCCGCGGCGTCCTGGAAATCCACGAATCGCACGTCGAGGGAACCACGCTCCCGGAGTGCGTTGAAGAGCCGGTAGGTGCCGCCGTAGCAGTCGTGCGGCACCACCGCGACCTGCCCGGGCCGGAATAGCTGGGTCACCAGCGCGACCGCGGCCATGCCCGACGAGGTGACGACCGCCCCCGCGCCTCCCTCGAGATCCGCGAGTGCCCCCGCAAGCGCGTCGCGAGTCGGATTCCCGGAGCGTGAATAGTCGTAGGCGCGCTTGTCGCCATAGCCAGCGAAGGCGAACGTCGATGTCAGGTGGATCGGCGGCACCACCGCCCCGTACTGAGTGTCGGTTTCCAGGGCGGCGCGGACCGTTCGGGTCTTCAGGTTCATTTCTTTGTCTTTGCTCATTTTCAGTCGAGGGCCTGCGCGAACACGTCGCGCAGTACTTCAGTCTCCTTCAGGAACGCATCGTGTCCGTAAAGCGAGCTGATCTCCACCAGCCGGCAGTTGCCGGCCAGCCGGTCGCGCAGCTCGCGCATGTCGGAAAGGGGAACCAGCTGGTCCTCGACCACGGCAACCAGCGTCGAGGGCACCTGGATGGACCCTGGCTCGACGCGGTGCAGGTCGATCGACTCGGAGAGGCAGACGAACGCCTCGGGCCGGTACTGCGCCGCGTAGGTCTCGCCCCGGGCAAACAGGTAAGACTCGACGGGAAATCGGAATCCCTCGGCGGTCCGCTCGGGGACTCCTGAGAAGCGCTCGTCGAACTCGCGGGCCGAACGATAGGTCGCCATGGCGAGTGCGCGTGCGAACACGAGGCCACGCGGCCCCTCGCCATGCCCCAGCGCATAGCGGACGAATGCGCGCTGCACGCTGCGCCACGCCGTGGACATCGGGTGCGTGCGGTGGGCCGCGCTGATCACCACCGCGTGTCGAAGGCGCGAGGGGTGGCTCTGCGCAAGGGCCAGCGCCACCATGCCGCCGTAGGACGCGCCGATGCAGCCGCGCAGTTGCGCAATCCCGAGCCCGTCGAGGAGCCGCGCAATCATGTCGGCCTGGTCGAAGGCGCTCACGGTCGGAAATACCTGCCCGGCGCGGGGGCCCGTCGTCGAGTGACTGCCACCCAGGAAGTCGATTCCGAGCACGCGGTACTGGTCGGTATCCAGCGCCCTGCCCGGCCCGATGCTCTCCTCCCACCACCCGCCGGCTTCCCCGGGCAGGCCGAACACGTGCCGGCCCGCTGAAATGCCGCCGAGAACGACCACGACCGGCGCGCCGGCCCGTCCGGCCAGCCGATAGGCGACGTCGACGTCCTCGAGACCGCCCCCGAAGTGAAGCGGGAAGGCGCCCGCGAGCCGGAGCGTGGCGGTCACGCACTCGTACCCATCGGGCAATTCCCCGACGGGCAGTGTCGAATCGGCTGCGGCACAGGACGGCATGACGCGAACGAACTCCATGGCGACACCAGGTGCCGCCTCAACAGGCCTCGAGACTCGGGTGGAGCACGACGGTCGACGCGACCGACACCCCCGGACGAACCGGGGCAGCCTCGCGTCAACTCATCTGTCGGCGGACCGTGTCCCCGTGGAGTTGGCACCTTTTCGGGCGGGTTGGGCCCGACGGTTGCCCCGGCTTCAAAGGGCCATTCCCTCAGCCGGTCTCGATGAGCGCGTAAAGTGTAGGTGGCGCCGGCGCGGAGCGTCAAGAAGGCGGGCTTGCCCGGGCGCTCCGCATGTATTAATGTAGTAGCGTGTTATCACATTGGATCATGCGATGAAGAGCCACCGCGGCATTACCCAGCGCCAGGAAGCAGCCGCCGAGCGCTCCCTGTTCCAGGCCGTACTCACGCTGCGCAGCGTCGAGGAATGCCGCGACTTTTTTCGCGACCTCTGCACTCCGGCGGAACTGCAGGCCCTGTCGGACCGGTGGAGCGTGGTCGGGCTCCTGCAACAGGGCATTCCGTACCGCGAGATTCACCGGCTGAGCGGGGTCAGCGTCACGACCATCGGGCGCGTCTCCCGCTACCTTGCCGCAGGGAACGGCGGATATGCACTCGCCGCCCGCCGGCTGTCGGAGCGCTGAGGTGGAACGCACCCAGCGCCTGCGCATCGCGATCCAGAAGTCCGGGCGGCTCACCGACAACTCCCTGGACCTGCTCGCACGCTGCGGCCTCAAGTACAGCCGCGGCAAGGACCAGCTCATGTGCTACGGCGAGAACATGCCGCTCGACGTGCTGTTCGTCCGCGACGACGACATACCCGACCTCGTCCAGGAGGACGTGTGCGATCTCGGCATCGTCGGGATCAACGTCATCGAGGAGAAGCGGCTCGCGATGTCCGCCCGCGGCAGCGAGCCCCGGTTCGAGCTGGTCCAGCGGCTCGACTACGGCCGCTGCCGGCTCGCGATCGCGGTGCCTGACGGCTATCTTTACGAGGGCCTTTCGAGCATCGCCGGCCGGCGCATCGCCACTACCTACCCCAACACCCTCGCCCGATTCCTTCGCGAGAATTCGATCGACGCCGAGATCGTGACCCTTTCCGGCGCAGTGGAGATCGCCCCGCGACTCGGTCGCGCGGACCTCGTATGCGATCTCGTTTCGACAGGGTCGACCTTGAGCGCGAACCACCTCCGGGAGGTCTCGACCATCCTCGAGAGCGAAGCCGCGCTCATTCGCACCCCGGTGCCGCTGTCGGATGAAAAAGCCGACTGGGTGCGCCGCCTGCTCCTGCGCATCGACGGCGTGCAGCAGGTCCGCGAGAGCAAGTACATCATGCTGCACGCGCCACGCTCGGCCCTTGCCGAGATCAAGAAGCTGCTTCCGGGCAGCGAATCGCCCACCGTCATCCCGCTCGACGGCTCCGGCGACCGGGTCGCGGTCCACGCCGTCTGCCGCGAGAACGTGTTCTGGGAAACCCTGGAGAGCCTCAAGGCTGCCGGGGCGAGCGCGGTCCTGGTGCTTCCGGTCGAGAAGATGCTGGCATGACCGCGGCACTCACAATTGTCGACTGGTCGTCGCTCGGCGAAGACGAGCGGCGCTCTCTCCTGCGTCGCCCGGCCCAGCGCGACACTGCGGCCCTGCTGTCACGCACCGCACAGATCGTGGGCGACGTGCGCATCCGGGGCGACGCCGCGCTGCGCGAATACACCGCGAGCCTCGACGGCGTCAGGCTCGACACGTTCGCGGTCGGCCCCGCGGAATTCGAGCAGGCCGCAAGTGCGCTTTCACGCGAGCAGGTCGCGGCGCTGCGTCGCGCAATCGAGACCATCACCCGCTTCCACGAGACCCAGTCACTGGAGACGGTGCGCGTACAGACCGCGCCCGGCGTCACCTGCGAGCGGTTATTCGTGCCGATCGGGGCGGTCGGCCTGTACGTGCCGGCCGGCACGGCTCCCCTGCCCTCCACGGCAATCATGCTGGCGGTTCCCGCGCGCCTGGCTCGGTGCCCGGTGCGTGTCCTGTGCACGCCACCCCGGCCGGACGGTCGGGCCGACCCGGCCGTGCTCGCCGCCGCGCGCCTGTGCGGAATCGAGCAGGTGTTCAAACTCGGCGGCGCCCAGGCCATCGCCGCCATGGCCTACGGCACGAAGAGCGTCCCGAAGGTGGACAAGGTCTTCGGCCCGGGAAACTCGTGGGTCACGGCGGCCAAGCAGATCGTCGCTGCCGACGCCGAAGGGGCCGCCCTCGACATGCCCGCGGGCCCGTCGGAGGTGCTGGTCGTCGCCGACGATTCGGCGACTGCGGAATTCGTGGCGGCGGATCTGCTCGCCCAGGCGGAACACAGTGAGGACGCGCAGGTGGTGCTGGTCACCACCTCGAGGGAGTTTGCCGACCAGTGCATCGGCGAGGTCGGCCGGCAACTCGCCGTCCTGCCGCGCTGCGAGATCGCGTCGAAGGCCATCGCCGGCAGTCGCGTGATCCTGGTGCCCGACCTCGATACCGCGCTCGACGTGAGCAACCGCTATGCGCCGGAACACCTGATCCTCCAGGTGCGCTCGCCCCGCCGCTGGCTCGAGCGAGTGCGTAACGCCGGTTCCGTGTTTCTCGGCGCATGGACGCCGGAGACGATGGGAGACTACTGCAGCGGCACGAATCACGTGCTGCCGACCTACGGGCACGCACGCGCGTACAGCGGGCTCGGGGTGCTCGACTTCGTGCGCCGCATGACCGTCCAGGAAATCACGCCCGAGGGGCTGGCGGACCTCGGTCCCACGGCGCGCACCCTGGCACGCCTGGAGTCTCTGGAGGGTCACGCGAACGCGGTGACCGTGCGGCTCGATGCGATCACGAGCGGTACCGGCACATGAGTTCGGTGCTCTCGCTCGCCCGCCCCGACATCCTGGAACTCCAGCCCTACCAGCACGCGACCTGGGATCCGTCGCTGGAGCGCATGCACGCCAACGAGATGCCGTGGCGCGCGCAGGGCGACAACACCGACGCGGGACTGAACCGCTATCCCGAACCGCAGCCGCGCGCGCTCGTCGAGCGCATGGCACGCCTCTACGAAGTGCCTGCGAGCCGGGTCCTGGTCGGGCGCGGCAGCGACGAGGCCATCGACCTGCTCGTTCGAGCGTTCTGCCGGGCCGGTGCCGACAGCGTCGTCATCTGCCCGCCGACCTTCGGCTTCTACAAGGTCGCGGCACGCATCCAGGGCGCGTCCGTGAGCGAGGTTCCGCTGCTCGACGACGGGTTCGGCCTCGACGTGCCGGGCGTGATCGAGGCGGGCCGCCGGTCGAAGATCGTCTTTCTGTGTTCTCCGAACAATCCAACCGGCAACCTGCTCGACGAAGCCGGCCTCATCGAGGTGTGTCGCGCGCTTGAAGGTCGCGCGCTCGTCTGCGTCGACGAGGCCTACCTCGAGTTTTCGGGGCGGCCGAGCCTGGCAGGCCGACTCGACGAACTGCCGAACCTGTTGATCCTCCGAACGCTCTCCAAGGCGTACGCACTCGCAGGCGCGCGCTGCGGCACTTTGATCGCCAGCGAGGAAATCGTCGGGCTCCTGAAGCGGATCATCCCGCCGTACGCGATCCCGTCCTCCACCGTCGAGGAAGTCCTGCGGCTCACCGAGGCACCGCAGCGGGCAATCTCCGCGGAGCGCATCCGGACGATCCTGGCCGAGCGCGCGCGCATGCGGTCCAGGCTGGCCGTCCTGCCCGCGGTGGAGCAGGTGTTCCGCTCGGACGCCAATTTCCTGCTCGTCCGTTGCCGGGACGCGCGTCGCGTCCTGGAGGCCGGAAAGTCGGTCGGCCTCCTGGTCAGGGATTTCAGCAACGCGCCCCGCCTCGAGGGCTGCCTGCGAATTTCCGTTGGGACCCCGGAACAGAACGAGCGGCTGCTCGCCGCCCTGGAGCGGACATGAGCCTCGAACGCATCCTGTTCATCGACCGCGACGGCACCCTGATCGAGGAACCGGACGACAAGCAGGTGGACAGCCTGGCCAAGCTGCGACTCGCCCGCGGCGTGATTCCCGCCCTGCTGGATCTCAAGAGCGCTGGATATCGCTTCGTCCTGGTGAGCAACCAGGACGGACTCGGCACGGCCGCATTTCCGGAGCCGAACTTTCGCGAGCCGCAGGAATTCCTGCGGGAAGTCTTCGCCTCGCAGGGTGTCGAGTTCGACGCGGAATTCTTCTGCCCCCATTTCCCGTCGGACGACTGCACCTGCCGCAAGCCAAAGACCGGCCTGCTCACGGACTTCATGTCCGGGCGCCGCATCGACCCCGCACGCAGTTACGTCATCGGCGACCGGCAGACCGACCTCGACCTCGCCCGCAACCTCGGCATTGGTGGCATCCGCATCCACGGCGAGGATGGCGAGACCTGGCAGGCAATCGCCACGCGGCTGTGCCGACCCGAGCGCACTGCGCGGGTTGCAAGGCGCACCAAGGAGACGGAGATCTCCGTCGCGGTCAACCTGGACCGCGAAGCGCCGGTGTCGATCTCGACCGGCATCGGGTTCTTCGACCACATGCTCGAGCAGGTGGCTCGCCACGGCGGGTTCTCGCTGGAGCTCACCTGCACCGGCGACCTGCGCGTGGACGAGCACCACACCGTCGAGGACTGCGCGCTTGCCCTCGGACAGGCGCTCCGCGATGCGCTGGGCGACAAGCGCGGAATCGGCCGCTACGGCTTCGTGCTGCCGATGGACGAGGCGCTCGCCCAGGTCGCGATCGACCTGTCGGGACGCCCCTACTCCGTATTCACCGGGAGGTTCGGTCGTGATGCCGTTGGCGAGCTTCCGACGGAACTGGTACCGCATTTCTTCCGCTCGCTCGCGGACAGCCTGGGCGCAGCGATACACGTCGAAGTCCGCGGCGAGAACACGCACCACATGATCGAGGCCTGCTTCAAGGGCGTGGGACGCGCGCTGCGCCGCGCGATCCGTGTGCGCGGCGACGAGATCCCGACCACCAAGGGCGTCCTGTGACGCGCAGCCCGTGACCGACGTCGCGATCATCGACAACGGCGGCGCGAACATCGCCTCCCTGCGCTATGCGCTCGAGCGACTGGGCGCAGATGCGCACCTGACCGCCGACCCGGCCGAACTTCGCGCTGCTCCTCGCGTGATCCTGCCAGGCGTCGGAGAGGCCGCCGACGCCATGAGACGGCTCAACTCGCTCGGCCTGGTCGAGGTGATCCGCGACCTGCGACAGCCGGTGCTCGGAATCTGCCTCGGGATGCAACTGCTGTTCGAGACCAGCGAGGAAGGCGACACGCGCTGCCTGGGAATTCTCCCCGGGCGGGCTGAGCGATTCGCCGATCGCGTCGGGTATCCGGTGCCGCACATGGGTTGGAACCAGCTCGAAATCGCCTCTCCGGATCCCCTCCTGCGCGGCATCGAGCGCGGCGATTACGTCTACTTCGTGCACGGGTACGCCGTACCGGTGGGGCCGTGGACCGTCGCGACCACGGACTACGGCGGCGCGTTCTCTTCCGTCGTCCGGCAGGGGAACTTCGTGGGCGCGCAGTTCCATCCCGAGCGATCCGCTGCGACCGGCGCCCGGTTGCTCGCGAACTTCCTGGAGCTCGCGTAATGCAGCTCATTCCGGCGATCGACCTGCGCGGCGGGCGCGTGGTGCGGCTGTTCCAGGGACAGTTCGACGCCGAGACCGTGTACGCCGACGACCCGGTGTCGATCCTGGACACGTACTGCGACCTGGGGGCCCGGCTCGTGCACGTCGTTGACCTGGACGGTGCGCGCGCCGGCTCGCAGGGCAACGCCTCGGCGATCGAAAGTCTCGCTGCCGCCGGTCGAGCGGCCCTGCAGGTCGGCGGCGGAGTGCGCGACCGCGCCACGGTGACCCGCCTGCTGAACGCCGGCGTTGCCCGCGTGGTGGTCGGCAGCGCTGCCGTATCCGAGCCGCTGGAAGTCGAGTCCTGGCTGCGCGAGTTCGGCGCCGACGGCATCGTCCTCGCATTCGACGTGCGACTCGACGACCTTGGAACCCCGCGACTCGCCACGCACGGCTGGGAGCGCCAGACGGCGTACAGCCTGTGGGACGCCGTCGCTCGATTCGTCCCGCACGGCCTCCGCCACGTTCTCTGCACGGACGTGTCGCGCGATGGCGCGCTGTCCGGGCCGAACCTTGCGCTCTACATGGAGGCGGTGAACAAGTTCCCCGGCGTGCGCTGGCAGGCGTCCGGAGGCGTACGCGACGTCGATGACCTGCGCGCGCTCGCCTCTGCCGGACTCGCCGGCGCGGTGAGCGGTCGCGCGCTGCTCGAAGGCCGCATGCAACCAGAGGAGCTCGCGCCATTCTTGCGAAGCGAATAATTCCCTGCCTCGACGTCCGCGACGGCCAGGTCGTCAAGGGAGTGCGCTTCCGCGACCATCGGGTCGTGGGGGACATCCTCGATCTCGCCGGTCGCTATCGCGCCGAAGGTGCCGACGAACTCGTGTTCTACGACATCACGGCCAGCCCAGAGGAGCGGTCCGTGGACCGCACGTGGGTTTCGCGGGTTGCCCGCGTACTCGACATCCCGTTCTGCGTCGCGGGTGGAATCCGCAGCGTCCAGGACGCCGAGGCCGTCTTGAACGCGGGCGCCGAGAAGATCTCGGTGAACTCCCCCGCCCTCGCCGATCCCTCGCTCATCGGGCGCCTGGCGCGCCGATTCGGCTCGCAGTGCGTCGTCGTCGGCGTCGACAGCCAGACCGTCGGCCGGGACTACGTCGTCTACCAGTACACCGGCGACCCGGGACGATCGAGCAGCACGACGCGACGCACGCTCGACTGGGTTTGCGAGGCGCAGGACCGCGGCGCCGGAGAGATCGTGCTGAACTGCATGGCGAGCGACGGCGTGCGCCAGGGCTACGACATCGAGCAACTCGCGCTCGTGAGGGATGCCTGCCGCGTGCCGCTCATCGCCTCCGGGGGCGCCGGTGCGCCGGAGCACTTCGTGGACGTGTTCAGGCTCGCGAAGGTGGACGGCGCGCTGGCCGCCAGCGTCTTCCACTCCGGCGAGATCGCCATTCCGGATCTCAAGAGGCAGCTTGCCTCATCGAACGTGGAGGTACGACCGTGACGCCGGATCAGGTTACTGCGCTCGCCTGGCGCAAGGGCGATGGCCTGCTGCCCGCGATCGTGCAGCACGCACACACCGGCCAGGTGCTGATGCTCGCCTACATGAACGAGGAGGCGCTCGGGAAAACGCTGTCCACCGGGCGCGCCGTCTTCTACAGTCGATCGCGGCAGCAGCTCTGGACCAAGGGTGAGACCTCGGGCCACTACCTCAACGTCGTGGACGTCAGCACCGACTGCGACTCCGACGCGATCCTCGTTCTCGCAAACCCGCTCGGCCCGACCTGCCACAAGGGCACGGAGTCCTGCTTCGCAGAGGCCGCGCCCACCGATGTCCAGCCCCTGACGTTCCTGCGCGTGCTCGAGACGACGATCGCCAATCGCATCGCGGAAAGACCTGAAGACAGCTATACGGCACGGCTACTGGCCGAAGGCCCCCACCGGATCGCGCAGAAGATCGGCGAGGAAGGTGTGGAAACCGCGCTTGCGGCCGTGACCCGCGACGACGCGGGACTCCTCGCCGAGTGCGCGGACCTCGTCTATCACCTCATGGTCCTGCTCAAGTCGAGAAACCTCGAACTCGGCGACGTCGTGGACGAACTCCGCTCGAGGCACGGCGCGCGCGGCTGAACCTCCGGTCCGCCGTTCTCGTTTCAGCAGAAACGTCCAAGGCGGGCGTCCCAGGCCACGACACTGTGGCATTGGATGCCGGCGATTTCGCCTTCTGCGCCTTCGCCACGAGCAGGTCGATCGCCCAGACGTGGTCCATGCGCTCGCCGCGCCAACGCGTGACCGCGGTTCGTGCATCGATGTGGAATCCTTGCTCTCGATGGGCCGCCGGGAGCTGCGTCCAGTCGCCGAGCGGCCGGCTGCGGCCTGGTGCGCAGGAGTGCAGTGATTCGCCGCTGCGCTTCACAAAGCGCCAGGCGCCATCGTCGAGACGCTGGATGGTGAAGCCGCCTTCGTGCACTGCGCGGTGGTGAGTGCGGCACAACGAGACGAGATTGGAGAGCTTCGTCTCGCCCCCCTCGGCCCAGTGGTGGATGTGGTGCCCATCTACATAGCGCTTGTGTGTGCAGCCAGGGAAGACGCAGCCCTGGTCGCGAGACTTCAGCGCTCGGCGCAGTGCGGGCGGGATCGTTCGCGTCTTGCGGCCCACGTCGAGCGGCTCGCCCTCGCTGTTTTCAAGGATCCTTACGACGCTTGCGTCGCATGAGAGTCGGCGCGCGGTCTCGATCGGGATCGCAGGGCCATCATCGAGCTCGCACCGCCCCGCTTCGCGCGCGTGCAGCGACTCTGCGTCGACGTGCACCACGATCTGGTGACGCTCGCCGCCGTTCAGGGCCTCCGGTGCCGTGCTTCAGGAAGCTCTCGGCCAGCAGGCCGAGCGCATCGGCGCGTCGGACCGCCGGCGTCGGCCGATCTTCCGAACAGGTTGCAGCGGAAACGTCGTGCGCGTCGCTCTGGTCCCGTGACGTTTCAGCGGAAACGTGAACGCGATCTTCACAATCCTGAGGCAATGGCAGATCACTGCATCGCCGCTTCGAGCGCGTTCGAGCACCAGCGCCCCGGTCTCGGCGGGCAGCTGCGCCCGGATCACAAGTGATCCATCATCATCGTAGTGAGTAGGTGAGCCGGCGATTGGCGTGCTGCCTCGCCTCGCGCGACACCTCGGCCGCCTCCTGTACCCGACGGAACTGGCGCACGATGGTCTCGACGTGATGCGCCGTGCCGTGGAGCGCGATGCCGAGCAGCAACTGCTCCGTGGCCGGGCACGCGACGCGGGTCAGGGCACGAACCTTCGAGTAGCTCAGCTCGCCGCGAGCCATCGCAGCGCCCATCTCAGGGAGCCGCTCGAGCGCATGGGCCACCCGCACTTTTTCGCGGGCCGCGCCGATGTCGATGCCGCACTTCCAGTTGAGCCAGTGGGCGCAAGACTGGGTGAGACCATCGTTCCAGCCCTTGCGACGGTCGAACTCGGCGATCAGGGCCAGCCAGCGACGGTTGGCGGCGTTCAGATGGCCGGCGAGCTCGGTGATCTGCGCCTCGAGTTCAGGCGTCGAGAGGCCAGCCCCTGCAGTGGAAATTGCACCCGAATTCGCACCGTCCATGACGCTCTCCGAGGGGCTGTTGTTATATACAGTATAATACCTGTTTTGCGTTATTTGCAATAGGTTGGGCGCGTCTTTTACGGCGCCTGAACAGCGAGAAATGAGCTTTAAACAGGGCGATGATCGGCGGGTTCAGACGCGCGGCCAGAGGCCACGCAGTTCGAGCCAGGTGGAGCCCGCATACTGTGCAATGAGTCGGCCAGCGAGGCTCGGCGCAAGACGTCCGTCAGGGGCGTGGGCCGGAATTCAGCGCTTCTCGAGCAGGATGCGCAGCATCCGCCGCAGCGGTTCGGCTGCGCCCCACAGCAGCTGGTCGCCCACGGTAAAGGCCGTGAGGTAGTCGCCGCCCATCGCGAGCTTGCGCACGCGGCCGACGGGAATCTCGAGTGTGCCGCTCACCCGTGCAGGCGTGAGTTCCCGAATCGAGGACTCGCGGTCGTTCGGCACGAGGCGCACCCACTCGTTGCCGCCGACGATGAATCCCTCGATCTCGGCGAGCGGCAGGTCGCGCTTGAGCTTGATGGTCATGGCCTGGCTGTGGCAACGCATGGCGCCCACGCGCACGCAGACGCCGTCGACGGGGATCGCGTGCACGACCCGGCCGAGGATCTTGTTCGTCTCCGCGCCGCCCTTCCACTCCTCCCGGCTCTGGCCGTTGCCGAGATCCTTGTCGATCCAGGGAATGAGGCTGCCGGCGAGCGGCACGCCGAATTGTTCCGTCGGATGACCGGGGCTGCGCAGGCACTCGGTCACGGCGCGGTCGATGTCCAGGATCGCGCTGCCCGGGTCCGCCAGCAGGGCCGCGGCGGCCGCATGCGTCGCCCCCATCTGCTCGAGGAGTTCCCGCATGTTCTGCGCGCCAGCGCCCGACGCCGCCTGGTAGGTCATGGTCGTGATCCATTCGACCAGGCCCTCGCGAAAGAGCCCGCCGAGCGCCATCAGCATGAGCGACACGGTGCAGTTTCCGCCGACGTAGTCGCGGATGCCGCCACGCAGGCCCTCGTCGATCACGGCGCGGTTGACCGGGTCGAGGATGATGACGGCGTCGTCCTTCATCCGCAGCGCCGAGGCCGCGTCGATCCAGTAGCCCTTCCAGCCCGCGGCGCGCAGCTGTGGATGAATGGAATTCGTGTAGTCGCCACCCTGGCAGGTCAGGATCACGTCGCATTCCGCGAGCGCGCCGAGGTCATTCGCGTCGCGCAGCACGCCGGCGCCACGGCCCACGTCCGGCGCCGCGCCACCCGACTGCGAGGTGCTGAAGAACACCGGCTCGATGAGCCCGAAGTCGTGCTCGGCCGCCATGCGCTGCATGAGCACGGAGCCCACCATTCCCCGCCAGCCGACGATGCCTGTTTTCACGTGTCGCTCCGCCCGCCCTAGATGACCACTTCCCGCGCCGGTTCGCGCAGGTTGTACGAGGAACTCATCACGTGCCCGTAGGCTCCCGCGTTTGCAATCAGCATCGTGTCTCCTTCGACGGTCGGCGGCAGGAGCCGCTCATGCCCGAGGTAGTCCGCTGATTCGCAGATCGGGCCGACCACGTTGTACACCTCGGTGCCCGGCTCGCCGAGGCGAGTCAGGTTCACGATGTCGTGGTGCGAGCCGTAGAGCGCCGGACGGATGAGCGAGTTCATGCCCGTGGCAATGCCGACGTACTGTACCGCGCCCTTGCCCTTGAGCTGCGTCACCTGTGCCAGCAGCACTCCGGCCTGCGCCACCAGGAACCGCCCGGGCTCGAGCCAGATCGCGACCCGGGGCCAGAGCACGCGGAGTTCCTCGATCACGCCCTGGAGCATCGCGAGGTCCACCGGGACCTGCCCCGGCTTCTCCGGCACGCCGAATCCACCACCGAGGTCCATGACCCGCACGTCCTTGAATCGACCGGCAAGGTCGCCGAGCAACTGGCCGACCTGCTTCCAGTTGCGCACGTCGAAAACGCCGCTGCCAGTGTGCGCGTGCAGCCCGACCACACGCGTGCCAGCGGCGGAGACGAGCCGCTCGAGCTCGTCGAGCTCGAACAGCGGCACACCGAACTTCGAGTGCACGCCGGCGGTGCGGACGTGATCGTGGTGGCCGCGCCCGAATCCCGTGTCCAGGCGCACGAGCACGTCGCGACCGCGGAACAGTTCCGGCCAGTGCCGCAGCGCGTGCAGGTTGTCCAGGGTGAGGTGCACGCCCTGCTCGAGCGCCCACTCGTACTCGGAGCGCGGTGCGAAATTCGGCGTGAACAGAATCCTGCTCCGCTCGATGCCAGGCAGCGTTTCGATCACGCGCTCGCACTCGCCCTGCGAGACGCACTCGAACGCCAGCCCGAGATCGGCGAACGTGCGCAGGACCTCCGGATGAGGATTGGCCTTGATCGCGTAGAAGATGCGCTCCACGCCACCGATCGCCAGCAGTTGCCGCGCCTGGTGCTCGAGGTTCGCGCGGTCGTAGACGTACGCGCAGCCCTCCGCGCGCGCGATCCGGAGGAGCTCGTCACGCCTGTCCTGCCACCAGGGCGGCCCACCTTCCGGGACCGGCGCGCCGACCCCGTGGATCTGCTCCCAGGTGGGCCCGAGCACGTGGTCGGAGGGCGCGTTGCGGACGATGACGTCGTGCAGGCGGCTCACGAGCCTGTCGCCCTGCTCCTCGTCCACGACGAAGGTGATGTTGAGGTCGTTCGCCGCCTGCGTGACCAGGTAGATGCGCTGCTCCTCGAAGAGCTCGAGCGCGTCGCCCAGGCGATGCAGCGTCGCACGAATGCTGCGGCCGACGAGGCTCACCGCCGCGCACGGGCCGATCACCTCGACCCGGCACAACTTCGACAGCGACGTGACCAGGGTCTCGAGCGAGCGGGCATCGAGCGCGTTGGCGGCCGGGTCGAGCGACACCGTCACGCTCGTCTCCGACGTCGAGACGAGGTCGACCGACACGCCGTGTTCCTTGAAGACCGAGAAGGCGTCGCCGAGGAAACCGACCTGGTGCCACATGCCCAGCGTTTCCATCGACAGGAGCGTGATGCCTTTCTTGCTGCAGACCGCCTTGACGCGCGCCCCACCGTCTCCGCCCGTGGCGGTGACGACCGTACCCTCGAGCTCGGGTTGCTGGGTCGCGTGCACGGACAGCGGAATCCCGTACTGCTTCACAGGAAGGATGCAGCGAGGATGCAGCACCTTCGCGCCGCTGCTGGCGATTTCCTGCGCCTCGTCATAGTCGACGGACTTGAGCAGCCGCGCGTTCGTCACCGCGCGCGGATTCGCGGTGAACATGCCGGGAACGTCGGTCCAGATCTCGAGCCGCCGCGCATGGAGCTTTGCCGCGAAGTAACTGCCCGAGGTATCGGAGCCGCCGCGGCCGAGCAGCACGGTCTCGCCCTTGCCGTCGCTCGCGATGAAACCCTGCGTGAGATGCACGCTTCCGCCGGAGGCGAGGCGTTGCTGGAGCGCCGGATCGGGTTCGAAATTACAGGTCGCCGAGAGGTAACTCGCCCGCTCTGTGGCGCCGGGACGCTCCTCGGCGTGCAGGACCGTGCGGGCATCAAGCCACTGCACGTCGAGTCCCTCCGAGGCCAGGAACGCCGCGCCGATGCGCGTCGCCATGAGTTCGCCGGTGGCCATGACCCGGGCCCTCAGGCGATCGCTCACCTCCCCGATCAGGTTCACGCCGGAGGCCATCCTGCGCAGCTCGGTGAACTGCCGTTCGAGTTCGGAACAGATGGCGATCCCGAGGTCCCGCGAGAGATCGACGTGGCGGCGCTCGATCTGCTCCATCACCGGTTCCCAGTCGCCGGTCAGCGCCTTCGCCAGCAACTGCTCGAGGCGGTCGGTGATGCCGGAGAGCGCCGAGTGCACGACCACGGGCCGCAGGCCCTCGTCCAGGCGCGCGCGCACGACGCCGGCCACGTTCTTCCAGTTGCTGACACTCGAGACGCTGGTGCCGCCGAACTTCAGGACGACCCAGTGGGATTCAGAATTGCTAGTCATCGAGCGGTCCTTGGGAAGGCTCCCGGATCTCGGAGCCGGGGCCGCATTACGGAAGCGTCACACGTCGTCGTAGACGTCCTTCAGCTGCTTCTGCAGCCGTTTTTCGGCGAGCACGTCCTCGAGCTTGCTCCAGGCAGCCTTGCCGCGCTTCACGGCAGCCGCCTGCTTGCGCCGGTCCGTGCGGTCGATGAAGCGGTCGTAATCCTCTTCCTCCGCGCCGGCCACGAATTCCTCGTCCAGGTCGAAGTGTTCCTCGTTTCGTTCCATGTCACGACCTTGAGAAAACCCTGAGATTTCAACGCGCTGCCCGAAACCCGAGCACAGGGCTGCGAACTATATACGAATCGCGAGGCACCACAAGGGTCGCCTGTTGCATTGCAGCGGGGCCGGCGGGCCGAACCGCCAAAACGCTTTCAGTACAGGAGCTTGCGATTACTTCCGAGACACGAGGACCGGTGCACCCCGGTCGAGCCCGAGGCCCTGGGCAGCGCTCCCTTCGGCCCGCGCGATCTCCAGGACCCCGAAAGAATTCACCAGGGCCAGGTACTCGCCGGGCCGCACGTCCGAGTAGGTGCGACGCAGCGGCAGGTCCCGGCCGGCCACCCTGACCACGGGGTGCGCGAGGCCCTGGAGCAAACGTCCGTCGATGTTGGTGACCACGTTTCCGAAATGGTCCACGGTCACGACCGTCCCCGTGACCTGACTCGGGCCGACCACCGGATCCTCGATCCATCCCGGGATCAGGTCGTCGACCACGCGACCGAGATCCGCTGGCTGCTCACGCCCGGAAGCCAATTCCGCGGCGAGGGGTGCGAAGACGTCGCGGCCGTGAAAGGTCGCACTCGGCGTGGCGAGACCGAGTCTACGCAGGGTGTCCGCCGCGATCCGGCGCAGGACCGGCGAGTCTGCCGATTCCACGACCGCGGCCAGCAGCCCGTTGTCCGGCGCGAGGAACACGTGGCCTTCGGCCTCGACCAACGCGAATTCCCGCTCGCTGCCGACGCCCGGGTCCACGACGGCCACGTGGACGGTCCCTTGCGGGAAGTATCGGAACGAACGTGACAGCCAGAAGCCGGCTTCGGCCGGCCAGTGCGCCAGCACGTCGTGGATGAGGTCCACGATGCGCGCGTCCCGGTAGCGCGCGAGGACCTGCCCCTTCATCACGCCGACGAAGGGATCCTTGAGACCGAAGTCCGTCGTCAGCGTCACGACGCCAGACGCGTTGAATCCACCGGAATCCGCAGTCATCCGCCGCATCCCGACTCGAGGCCCGCAAGCCACGGGCGGCGACAGGGTAGACTGCCCCGCTCCGCCCCGCCACGCCCACGCATGCCTTACCTCTACCTGGTTCGACACGCCCAGCCCGATTTCGCGGGGCATTACGATTCGGTCACCGCACTCGGGATCGAGCAGTCGGCCTGGCTCGGCGAGCATTTCGCGGCGCGAGGACTGCGTTTCGCGCGCGTGATTTCGGGCAGTCTCGAGCGCCAGAAGGACACGCTCGAGAAGATCCTCGCCTGCCTGCCGGAGGCTCCGCCGGCAGTCATGGACCCGCGCTTCAACGAATATGACGCCGCGAGCGTGCTCGGTGCGTTCCACCTCGGCGATGAGCAGGCGTTGCGTGCGACGGGCGATCGCCGGCGCTATTTCACGGCGGTGCGCGATGCGCTCCACGCCTGGTCGCGCCAGCATGAGGCAATTCCGGGCGGCGAATCCTGGCTCGATTTCGGCACCAGGATCGCGGCCGGCCTCTCCGACGCCTGCACAGGCCTCGACACCGACGCGAAGGTGCTGGTCGTCACCTCGGGAGGCGTGATCGGCCGCGTGGTCGCCGAGGCGCTACAGGCCGGCCCCGATGCCGCGATCCAGCTCAACCTGCAGACACGCAACACCGGCGTCACCGAGATCGCGCGCGGTCGTTCTGCGACCCGCCTCATCGCATTCAATGCGGTGCCGCACCTCGAGCGCGCGGACCGCGCGCACGCGATGACCCATTCCTGAGCCGCGGATTCCTCAGGCCGACTTGATCAGCGCCGCGAGGCTGCGGGTATCCATGGTGCTGGAAAGCTGCTCGATCCGGCCCTGGTAGCGCGGCGCAAGGCCCTTGGCCTCTTCGAGCATGGCGAGGAACGCCTGCTTCAGGGTCGCCGGGTCCATCGTTCTACCGGCAGCGTAGTAACGCTGCGCTACACGTCCAATCGCATAGGTGGTCGCGAAGGTCATCCCGGAACTCGCGGCCTGGCGTCCGATCGTGCGGCCGATCCCGCCGCCCAGCCCGCCAAGCAGGCCGCCGAGAAGTTTTCGGCCGAACTGCTCGAGGTACTGGCCCGTGAGGCCCACGCCGAGCGTCGCGATGAAGTCCTTTGCGTTGGACGTATCCATCTCGTAGCCGTACGAGCGACCGATGCGGTACACGAGTCGCAGTTGCAGCGGGATGATCGCCATGGATGCGATCGACTCGGGCAGCAGCTCGAGCGCAGCGTTGGTGATGGACGCTTTCAGGATGAGTTCGTCCATCTCGGCGTCTGGAATGCCCGGCTTGCCCACCACGGTTCCGGATACCGGCGCCGCCACGCCTGCGGCAACCGAGGCCTCTCGCATTTCGTCGGCGGTGCCGTGGACGTTGCCGGTGACGTTTGCCGGCAGGCCGAGTACCCCGGCAAGGCGGGCCAGGAATTCAGACTCGGCCGGGCCTCGCGAGCCGTCCGCCTCGCATATCCCGACCGCCAGCTCGTAGGCGAGCTGCCGCAACTCGGGCGCATGCAACTCGCCCGCAACCGTCGCGAGGTCGGGCTTGGCCGTCAGCACCTGTGCATAAAGAGCGGGCAGGTCCACGCCCGCATCGGCGCCGAGCGATTCGGCGACTCGCTTCACCGCAGCGCGCTCGCGCTCGTCCTTCAGGCCGTCTGCGAAGGCGGCCATGAGCGCGATGGTAAGTACGGAACGAGTTTCCTGGGGGTTCATTCGCGGGGACTCGAATTGGTCGGAGCGAGAGGATTCGAACCTCCGACCCCTTGCACCCCATGCAAGTGCGCTACCAGACTGCGCCACGCTCCGACCGGGAGCGGATTATAGCGGATAGTGAAAAGCGGATAGTGGATAGTGAAAATCCGGCCACCGGAAACGAAAAGGCCGGCATTGCCGGCCTCTGTACTATCCGCCCCGATCCCTATCCGCTAACCGCTCGCTTCAGCGCCTGAGGATCTTCGCAATTTCCTCGAGCTCGACACGGAGCTGGCGCGACAGCTGGTGAGTCTGCGTCACGTCCTCGCGGGCTTCCTCGCCCTCGAGGCGGTTGCGTGCGCCGCCGATCGTAAATCCCTGGTCGTAGAGCAGCGCGCGGATCTGGCGGATCACCAGTACGTCCTGTCGCTGGTAGTAGCGTCGGTTTCCGCGGCGCTTGACGGGCTTCAGCTGGGGGAACTCCTGTTCCCAGTAACGCAGCACGTGGGGCTTCACGCCGCAGAGCTCGCTCACTTCACCGATGGTGAAGTAGCGCTTGCCCGGGATCGCCGGCAGCTCGTCGTTATTGCTGGGTTCCAGCATACGCTTCCACGCGCGCCTTCAATTTCTGGCCGGGGCGGAACGTTACCACGCGACGTGCGCTGATCGGTATTTCCTCGCCCGTCTTCGGGTTGCGACCCGGGCGCTGGTTCTTGCTGCGCAGGTCGAAATTCCCGAAGCCCGAGAGCTTGACCTGCTCGCCCGTCGCGAGCGACGCACGCAGTTCCTCGAAAAAGAGGTCCACGAGTTCGCGCGCCTCGCGCTTGTTGAGCCCGAGCTGATCGAACAGTGCTTCGGCGATTTCGGCCTTGGTCAATGCCATCTTTATTTATCTCGAATCGTGGCGTTGTGCTCCCGCCCCAGGTCAGTCACGACCTGCGCCACGACGGCATCCGTATCTAGGTCGGTAAGGGTGCGGGAAATATCCTGTAAATTCAAGCCTATCGCGATGCTTTTACGACCCGGTGTGATGCCTGCGCCGCGGTAAACGTCGAACACGACGAGGTCCGTCAGGAGCGCGCCTGCGCTCGCCCGGACTGTGTCCAGAAGGGCCTGCACCGGAACCGACTCCTCGACCACGACCGCAATGTCGCGACGCACGGCCGGAAACCGTGAAATCCCGCGGTGCTGGGGCACGACGGCAGCCAGTCCGGACTCTGCCTCGATCTCGAAGACGACGGCAGAATATGTAAGATCGAGCTTTCGCTCGAGCTCGGGATGGAGGCGTCCGAGCCAGCCTACCGCGCGACCGTCGCGCAGGATTCGCGTCGTCTGCCCCGGATGAAGCGCCGGATGCCGGTCAGGCACGAAACGGAATTCCATGGATGCGCCCGTGGCACGCAGCAGCGCCTCGACGTCGGATTTCACGTCGAAGAAATCCACGGCCTCTGCCCGAACGCCCCACTGCTCCGGCATCGCTGCACCCGCCGCAAGGCCCGCGATCACCGGCACCTCGGTCAGCGTGCCGCCGGACAGCGAGAATCGCCGGCCGACTTCAAACAGCCGCACACGCGGCTGTTGCCGGCTCTGGTTCTCGACCAGCGCCTTTGCAAGCCCCGGCCACAGCGAGATACGCATGGCCGCGAGATCGGCCGCGATGGGGTTTGCGAGTTCGAGCGCCGCCTCGCCCGGGCAGAACATCGCCTGCAACGCCGGATCCACGAAGCTGTAGGTGATGGCCTCGTTATAGCCGCGCTGGACCAGCAGGTCCGCTGCCGTCTCCTCGGCAACACGAGTCTCGCTCTGCGCCGGCATGGACGCCCGGACCAGGGGATCCGATTCCGGGATCTGGTCGAAGCCATGCACGCGCGCGACCTCCTCGATCAGGTCTTCCTCGATGGCGATGTCGAAGCGCCACGGGGGGCAGCGCACCTGCCAGGCGGATTCGCCGTCGGTCACGTTCATGCCCAGCCGCTCGAAGATGGTCGCGATGGCCGCGTCCGGGACGGCCGCCCCGATCACGCGCCGCGCGCGGTCGGGGCGAAACGTTACCGCCGCCGGATCCGGCAGTTCGTCCCGCAGCTCTGTGACCACCACTGGGCCCGGCACCCCGCCCGCGCATTCCATCATCAGCTGGGTAGCGCGTTCGATTGCCCTCTCCTGGAGCGAGGGATCCACTCCACGCTCGAAGCGCTGCGACGCGTCGGTGACGATCCCGTAGCGGCGGCCCCGGCCCGCGACGGCGTCGGGCAGGAAGAACGCCACCTCGAGCAGCACGTCGCGGGTCGAGGAAGAAATGCCGGAATGCTCGCCACCCATGACCCCGGCGAGCGCCAGTGGCTTCGCGCGGTCGGCGATCACCATCACCGTCGCGTCGAGCTCGACCTCGCGCCCGTCGAGGAGCTTGAGCATCTCGCCCGCCCGTGCGCGGCGCACCACGATCCCGCCATCGAGTTCGCGCAAGTCGTAGGCGTGCATCGGCTGGCCGAGTTCCAGCATCACGTAGTTCGTGACGTCCACGACCGCGCTGATCGGGCGCAGGCCCGCGCGGCGCAGCCGCTCCCGCATCCAGAGCGGCGCCTGCGCATCGGGACGCACGCCACGGATGACACGGGCCGCGAACCGAGCGCAACCCGCGCCCGGCTCGAGCTCGACCGGGAAGCGTTCGTCCGACTGGGGCGGCACGGGCGCGAGGGCCGGGCCGCGCAGCGCGATACCGGACTGGAGCGCGGCCTCGCGCGCAACGCCGAGCACGCTCATGCAGTCGCCGCGGTTCGGCGTGAGGTTCACCTCGAGTATGGTGTCGTCGAGCCCGAGCGCTTCGCCGATGGCGGCACCCGTGACCGTCTCGATGGGCAGTTCCATGAGCCCGCTCGCGTCCTCCGACAGGCCGAGTTCGCGTGCCGAGCAGAGCATGCCGAACGACTCGACGCCGCGCAGCTTCGCCTTGCGGATCTCCATGCCGCCCGGGAGCTTCGAGCCGATCGTCGCGAGCGGCGCCTTGAGGCCCGCGCGGGCGTTCGGCGCGCCGCAGACGATCTGCAAGGTCTCGGCGCCGACGCTCACCTTGCAGACGCTGAGCGTGTCAGCGTCCGGATGCTTCTCGCGCTCGAGGATTTCGCCGACCACCACGCCCTCGAGCGGCGGAGCAGCAGGCTCGACCGCCTCGATCTCGAGGCCGGCCATGGTCAGGCGTGCCGCCAGCTCGCGCGGCTCCGGCGTCGTGCCCAGCCACTCGCTCAACCACTGGATGCTGATGCGCATGCGTGCGTCCGTCGCTCAGCCGAACTGGCGCAGGAAGCGCAGGTCGTTCTCGAAGTACATGCGGATGTCGTTCACGTTGTAGCGGAGCATCGTCAGGCGCTCGATCCCCATGCCGAACGCGTATCCGGTATAGCGCTCCGGGTCGATGCCGACGTTTCGCAGCACGTTCGGATGCACCATTCCGCAGCCGGCGACCTCGAGCCAGCCGGTGTTCTTGCAGACGCGGCAGCCCTTGGCGCTGCAGAAGACGCACTCGATGTCGACCTCGGCCGAGGGCTCGGTGAACGGGAAGTACGACGGCCGGAAGCGGATGCCGAGCCGGCGCTCGAAGAACCGCTCGACGAAGTGGTGCAGCACCGACTTCAGGTGCGCGAAGCTCACGCCCTCGTCCACGACCAGGCCTTCGACCTGGTGGAACATCGGCGTGTGGGTCATGTCGGAGTCGATGCGATAGACCCGACCCGGCATGATCATCCTGAGCGGCGGCTTCTCGCGCAGCATCGCGCGCACCTGCACCGGCGAAGTATGGGTGCGCAGCAGCCGCCCGTCCGGGAAATAGAACGTGTCGTGCATCGCCCGCGCCGGATGGTTCGCGGGGATGTTGAGCGCCTCGAAATTGTGCCAGTCGTCCTCGACTTCCGGCCCGTCCTCGACGCTGAAACCCGAATTGCGGAACAGCGCCTCGATGCGGCGCCGCACACGCGTAATTGGGTGGAGCCCGCCCGGCTGCTGCCCGCGGCCCGGCTGGGTGACGTCGATGCGCCCCTCGGCCAGCCGGCGCTCGAGTTCCGCGTCCTCGAATTCCGCCTGGCGCGAGGCGACCAGTGCGCCGATCTCGTCGCGTACGGCATTGATGCGCGCGCCGGCCTCACGGCGCGCGTCCGGCGCGAGCGTGCCAAGCGTCTTCAGCAGCGCCGTGATCGCGCCTTTCTTGCCGAAGAGCTCGACCTTGAGTTCCTCGATCTGCGCAAGGCTCGCGCAGGCAGCCACGGACTCCCGTGCGCGCGCGGCGAGTGTCTCGAGGTCGTGGGTGGACTCGTCAGTCATGTGTCAGCCATTGGGGACTGTCCCCGCAGGGGACTGTCCCCTGAACAACCCTGCAGCGGACTGTCCCCGAACACAGTTCCCTGAACGCCCCCGATCCACAGGGACAGTCCCCTGCGGGGACAGTCCCCCGGATCCCGGATCAGGCAGCGAGACTCGCCTTGGCCTGCTCGGCCAGCTTGCCGAACGCGTCGATGTCGTGGACCGCGAGGTCCGCGAGCATCTTGCGGTCGACTTCGAGCCCGGCCGCCTTCAGGCCCGCCATCAGGCGGCTGTAGGACAGGTCGAACCCGCGGGCGGCGGCGTTGATGCGCGTGATCCAGAGCGCCCGGAAATCGCGCTTCTTGGCCTTGCGGTCGCGGTAGGCGTACTGGCCGGCCTTGATGACCGCCTGCTTCGCCGTGCGATACACCTTGCGGCGCGCGTTGTAATAACCCTTCGCCTTGGCGAGGACCTTCTTGTGTCGGCGTCCAGCGATGACGCCACGCTTAACTCGTGCCATGGGTCACCTCTCAGGCGTGGGGAAGAAGCTTGGCGAGCCGGCCCGTGTCCTGCTCGGCAACCATGGTGGTGCCGCGCAGGTTGCGCTTACGCTTGCTCGTCTTCTTGGTAAGGATGTGTCGCTTCTGCGACTGACCGCGCTTGAAGCCTTTCGCCGTCTTGCGAAAACGCTTTGCCGCGCCCTTGTTGGTCTTCAACTTGGGCATATGGACTCCTGTTTTTTACTAGCCCGTTTCACCGCAGGCGAACCCGCGGATCGAGGGCGAAGGACGGATCGCTCCGTCCCTACTTCTTTTTCGGCCCCATCATCATCACCATCTGCCGGCCTTCCATCAGCGGGTGCTGCTCGACCACCGCGTATGCGGCGAGGTCGTTCTGCAACCGGATCAGGACCTGGCGTCCGATGTCGGTGTGGGCCATCTCGCGGCCACGGAACCTCAGGGTTACCTTGGCCTTGTCCCCTTCCTCGAAAAAGCGAATCAGATTCCTGAGCTTGATCTGATAGTCGCCTTCGTCGGTCCCGGGACGAAACTTCACTTCCTTGACCTGGATCTGCCGCTGCTTCTTCTTCGCGGCCTGGGACTTCTTGTTCTGTTCGAACACGAACTTCCCGAAATCCACGATCCGGCATACAGGCGGCTCCGCCGTCGGCGAAACCTCCACCAGATCGAGTTCCTGCGAAGCAGCGAGCTGCAGCGCATCGAACCGGCTCATCACCCCGACCTGCTCGCCGTCTGCGCCAATGATGCGCAGCTGGGGGGCCGTGATCTCGTCATTGCGCCGGACGCGCTTGGTCGTTGGGGCAGCGATACGTCATACCTCCAAAACAGTACGGCCGCGGCTCGCGACTTCTTCGGCAAGTCCCGCAGCGATGGTCTCGAGAGACATCGCCCCGAGGTCCTTGCCGTTGCGCGTGCGCACGGCCAACGAATTCGAACCCGACTCGCGGTCTCCCGCGACCAGCAGGTACGGCACCCGCTGCAGGGTATGTTCGCGGATTTTAAAGCCGACTTTCTCGTTTCGCAAATCCAATTCGACCCGAAGCCCCTGATTTTTCAGGAATTCAGCCGCTTTACGGCAATATTCGGCCTGTCCGTCGGTGATATTGATCACCACCGCCTGCACGGGGGCCAGCCACGCCGGGAACCGGCCGGCGTGGTTTTCGATCAGGATGCCGATGAAACGCTCGAACGAGCCCAGGATCGGCCCGGTGGAGCATCACGGGGCGATGGGCCGCCCCATCCTCGCCGATGTACTCGGCCCCGAGGCGCTCCGGCAGCACGAAATCGACCTGCAGGGTGCCGCACTGCCAGTCACGGCCGATGGCGTCGCGCAGGACGAACTCGAGCTTGGGCCCGTAAAAGGCCCCCTCGCCCGGGTTCATGGTGTATTCGAGCCCGGCCGCCTCGACGGCGCTCCTGAGCGCGTCCTCGGCCTTGTCCCAGGTCTCGTCGCTGCCGGCGCGCTTGGCGGGACGGTCCGAGAACTTGACCTTCACTTCGGTGAAGCCGAAATCCGCGTACACGCTCTTCAGCAGGTCGCAGAACGCGACCGTCTCTGAATTGATCTGGTCTTCGGTGCAGAAGATGTGCGCGTCGTCCTGCGTGAAGGCTCGCACCCGCATCAGGCCGTGCAGCGCACCCGACGGCTCGTTGCGATGGCAGGCGCCGAACTCGGCCATGCGCAGCGGCAGGTCGCGATACGACTTGATGCCCTGCCGGTAGATCATCACGTGGCCGGGGCAGTTCATCGGCTTGACGGCGAGGACCCGCCCCTCCGACTCGGCAATGAACATGTTCGGGGCGTAGTTCTCCCAGTGTCCGGAGCGCTCCCACAGGGCGCGGTCGATGAGTTGCGGGGTCTTCACCTCGACATAGCCAGCCTGGCCCAGTCTTTCGCGCACGTACTGCTCGATCGCGCGCCAGAGCGTCCAGCCCTTCGGGTGCCAGAACACGCTGCCGACGGCCTCGTCCTGCGTGTGGAAGAGGCCGAGTTCGCGGCCGACACGCCGATGGTCGCGCTTCTCGGCTTCCTCGAGACGGGTGAGATAGGCCTTGAGGCTCTTCTCGTCCGCCCACGCGGTGCCGTAGATGCGCTGGAGCATCTCGTTCTTCGAGTCGCCGCGCCAGTAAGCGCCTGCGACCTTCATGAGCTTGAAGGCGCCGAGCTTGCCGGTGCTCGGCACGTGCGGCCCGCGGCACAGGTCGAACCAGTCGCCCTGGCCGTAGAGGCTGATGTCCTCGTTCGCCGGGATCGACGCGATGATCTCTGCCTTGTAGTGCTCGCCGATCTTCCTGAACGTCTCGACCGCCTCGTCGCGCGGCATCACGCGTCGTTCGACCCGGAGGTCGGCCTTCACGAGCTCGTGCATCCTGGCCTCGAATTTTTCGAGGTCTTCCGGCGTGAACGGCCGCTTGAACGCGAAGTCGTAGAAGAAGCCGTCCTCGATCACCGGGCCGATCGTGACCTGGGCGTCCGGGATAGACCGACTGCACGGCCTGCGCAAGCAGGTGCGCCGTCGAATGCCGGATGACCTCGAGGCCCTCGGGGTCCCTGCCGGTGACGATCGCGAGCGAAGCATCGCGATCGATCGCGAACGAGGTGTCGACGAGGGCGCCGTCGACCCTGCCGGCCAGGGCGGCCTTCGCGAGACCGGGACCGATGTCGGCAGCCACCTGCGCCACCGTGACCGGCGCGGCGTAGGTTCGCTGGCTGCCATCGGGCAGGGTAATGACGGGCATGTTCGGATCCTTGGCAGGTCAGGGTCTGGTGGGCGCACGTGGGATCGAACCACGGACCCCTACCATGTCAAGGTAGTGCTCTACCGCTGAGCTATGCGCCCTCAAACGAGCCGCGAAGGATACAGGAATCGGGCCGGCGGCGAGGCAAAGAGGCCGGAAAATGGGGACATTCCCCTATTTCCGCGCGGAAATAGGAGAATGTCCCCATTTTCCCTACCCCGCAAGCTGGCCGGGCGCGCCGAAGGACAGCTCGCGCAGGCGCTCGATCTCGTCGCGGATGCGAGCCGCCTCCTCGAACTCGAGGTTGCGCGCGTGCTTGTACATCTGCGCCTCGAGCTTCTTGATCTTCTTCATCGCCTGCCCGGGCGCGAGCAGCGCGATGCCTTCCCCGCCCAGCTCGACTCGCTCGCCGCCCGACCCGCCGCTGGAACGCGCACCTTCCATGACGTCCGTCACCGCCTTGCGGATGGTGCGTGGCGTGATTCCGTGCTGCTCGTTGTACTCGAGCTGCTTGACCCGCCGGCGGCGCGTCTCGGCCAGCGCGCGCTCGATCGAGCCCGTGATCCGGTCCGCGTAGAGGATGGCCCGGCCGTGCTCGTTGCGGGCGGCCCGGCCGATGGTCTGTATCAGCGATCCCTCGGAGCGCAGGAAGCCTTCCTTGTCGGCGTCGAGGATCGCGACCAGCGAAACCTCCGGCATGTCGAGACCCTCGCGCAGGAGGTTGATGCCGACCAGCACGTCGAACTTTCCGAGCCGCAGGTCGCGAATGATCTCCACCCGCTCGACCGTCTCGATGTCGGAGTGCAGGTATCGAACGCGTACGCCGTGCTCGTCGAGGTACTCGGTCAGGTCCTCGGCCATGCGCTTGGTGAGCGTGGTGATCAG
The DNA here is from genome assembly GCA_963726665.1 of uncultured Gammaproteobacteria bacterium. Lineage (GTDB taxonomy): Bacteria > Pseudomonadota > Gammaproteobacteria > Steroidobacterales > Steroidobacteraceae > RPQJ01. The sequence continues at coordinate 68,444 of CAVSDW010000012.1, forward strand.
GACCCGTTCGTCACGCGCGACACAGACCTGGATCTCCGAGAGGACGTCGTCCACCTGCGTGCGCACCGGCCGCACCTCGACCTCCGGGTCCACCAGGCCCGTCGGCCGCACGACCTGCTCGACGACCGCACCGGACTTCCGGGACTCGTACGCAGCGGGTGTCGCCGAGACGAAGATCATCTGCGGCGCCATCTGCTCCCATTCGTCGAACCGCAGCGGCCGGTTGTCGAGCGCCGAGGGCAGGCGGAAGCCGTACTCGACCAGCGTCTCCTTGCGCGAGCGATCGCCTTTGTACATTCCGCCCAGCTGCGGGATGGTCACGTGGCTCTCGTCCACGACCAGCAGCGCGTCCTTCGGCAGGTAGTCGAACAGGCACGGGGGCGGCTCGCCGGGTGCGCGTCCCGACAGGTATCGCGAGTAATTCTCGATGCCGGAGCAGTAACCGACCTCCATCATCATCTCGAGGTCGAAAGTGACGCGCTGCCCCAGGCGCTGCGCCTCGACCAGCTTGTCGAGTCCGCGCAGCTCGAGCAGCCTCTCCCGCAACTCCTCGCGGATTTCAGCGATTGCGTTGTCGATGCGCTCTTTCGGCGTGACGTAGTGCGACGACGGGTACACGGTGAGACGCGGCACCTTGCGCAGGACCTCGCCCGTGAGCGGGTCGAACCACGACAGCGCCGCGATCTCGTCGTCGTAGAGCTCGACGCGAACGGCCTCGCGGCCGGACTCCGCCGGGAAGATGTCGATCACGTCGCCGCGCACCCGGTAGGTGCCGGCGGAAAGGTCGAGCTCGTTGCGCGTGTACTGCATGTCGGCCAGGCGCCGCAGGAGCTTGCGCTGGTCGATGCGCTCCCCGCGCACCAGGTGCAGGACCATCGCGAAATACGCCTGCGGGTCGCCGAGGCCGTAGATCGAGGAGACCGTCGCGACGATGATCGTGTCGTGCCGCTCGAGCAGCGCCTTGGTCGCCGAGAGCCGCATCTGCTCGATGTGGGCGTTCACCGAGGCGTCCTTCTCGATATAGGTGTCCGACGAGGGAACGTAGGCCTCGGGCTGGTAGTAGTCGTAGTAGCTCACGAAGTACTCGACGGCGTTGTCGGGGAAGAATTCCCGGAACTCGCCGTAGAGCTGCGCCGCGAGGGTCTTGTTGTGCGCCATCACCAGCGTCGGCCGCTGCAGCTGCTGGATGACGTTCGCGATCGTGAACGTCTTGCCCGAGCCCGTGACGCCAAGCAGCGTCTGGTGCGCGAGGCCGCTCTGCAGGCCGTCTATGAGCTTCGCGATGGCCTGCGGCTGGTCGCCTGCGGGCTGGTAGTCGGAGCGCAGTCGAAAGGGTCTTTCTTCCATGGGGTCCGCGGGAAAAACCGCGCTTCGGTGGAGCGCCAGATTACTCTAAAATGCGAAGTCCATCCCTCTGCCGGAAGAGTCCAGTGACCCTCGTTCTCGCCGAGCGCCTCAAGCGCGTCAAGCCCTCGCCCACCGTTGCACTGACCGGACGCGTCGCGAGGCTCAAGGCCGAAGGCCGCGACATCATCGGCCTCGGCGTCGGCGAACCCGACTTCGACACCCCCGTTCACGTGGCCGACGCGGGCGTGGAGGCCATCCGCAAGGGTTTCACGCGCTACACCGCGGTCGAGGGCATACCCGACCTCAAGGACGCGGTCATCGCGAAATTCAAGCGCGACAACGGCATCGAGTACACGCGGCCGCAGATCCTCGTTTCCACCGGCGCGAAACAGACCATCTACAACCTGTTCATGTCGGTGATCGACCCGGGCGACGAGGTGATCATCCCGGCCCCGTACTGGGTGTCGTATCCCGACATGGCGCTGCTCGCAGAGGGCACGCCGATCACCCCGTACGCCGGCCCGGAGCAGGGCTACAAGATCACGCCCGCCCAGCTCGAGGCGGTCATCACGCCGAAGACGCGGCTCTTCATGCTGAACAGCCCGTCGAACCCGACCGGCGCGGCCTACACCAGCGCCGAGCTGCACGCGCTCGGCGCGGTGCTTCGCCGGCACCCGGACGTGCTCATCGCCACGGACGACATGTACGAGCACATCTACTGGGCGAAGGAGCCGTTCTGCAGCTTCCTCACGGCCTGCCCCGACCTCTACGGCCGCACGATCACCATCAACGGCGTGTCGAAGAGCTACGCGATGACCGGCTGGCGCATCGGCTACTGCGGGGGCCCAGCGACGATCGTGGATGCGATGTCCATGATCCAGAGCCAGAGCACGTCGAACCCCTCCTCGATCGCTCAGAAAGCGGCGGTTGCGGCACTCAATGGCGACCAGGCCTGCGTTGCCGAGATGAACAGGCACTTCAAGGCCCGGCACGACTACTTCAACGCCGGGCTGAATGCCCTGCCGGGCGTCCGCGTGCTGCCTGCCGCCGGCACCTTTTACGCCTTCTGCGACATTTCAGAGGCGATCAGGAGCCACGGCCTGGCCGACGACCACGAGTTCGCGGAACTGCTGCTCGAAAAGGCGGGCGTTGCGGGGGTCCCCGGCACCGGGTTCGGGGCGCCCGGGCATATCCGGTTCTCCTTCGCCGTCAGCATGCAGACACTGGAAAACGCGCTGGAGCGCATGGGCAAGGTCCTGCGCGAGGGGTGACCGGGGTTCCTTGACTAAAGCCCCCTCAATCCGGACAATTCCGCGCCCTCCGGTTCCGACATAGCTCAGCGGTAGAGCAGCTGACTGTTAATCAGCGGGTCCGTGGTTCGAATCCACGTGTCGGAGCCAATTCATTCATGAGGGGCTTCTGAACTCGTCGCCCCTTGCGACGTCCCGGACCGTGTCGTCACGGTGACCGGGCTTCCGTCGGTACCGCCGCGCACAGAAACAATAGGCTGGGGGCCATTGCCCCGTGCACGGCAGCGCGCTCGCTTGCGCCTAGTTGCAGCTGCTCAGTTTCATCGAGTGGATGTACGTCGACCAGTTGAAGTTGCCGGTCGTCGGGATGTACTCGGTCGTGAACACCATCTGGCAGCCGTCCGTCGGGTCCACGCTGATCGTGGCGTAATCACCCCAGCGCGTCAGGGTCCCGGTCTGCGAGGCCGGGCCCGTCAGCACCGATGCCTCCGTCCCCAGGGAGCCAGACGGATCAGACGCCGCGCGACCCGCGTAGCGGATTCCCGGGCTGATCGCCGCACTCGACACGTTGTAACCGACGATGATGCCGCCGGTCTTGTCCATGGCCGCACTGCCCATCCAGCGATAGTCGCTGGTCGGTGCATAGGTACCCTGCTGGAAGACGGTCGGACTTGCCGACGCCATTGTTTTGCCAGACGCGTTGCGCAGTTCGTACCAGCGGATGCCGGTCGCGCTGTTCGCGACGACGGAATGGTTGACCAGCAGCGTCTCGTGATCGCCGAAATTCCGGTAGCTCAACCGGTACATCAGGCGGTCCGCGAGCGAGTCGAGCTTGTTGGTCGTACCCGCCTGCGGAATGCAGGTTCCTCCGCTGCAGGCGCGGGTGAAAGCCGCCACTCCCGCAACATTGGTCGGCCCCGTCAACGTGCCGGTGCCGGTCGTCCAGTTGACTGCGAATTTCCAGAACTGCAGCGCACTGGTGGAAATGCTCAGCAGGTAGTTGGGCGCCCCGGCCGGGGGCAGCGCGGTGCCCTCGATGTCGGCCGGCATGAGGCTGCCGTAGGCGTTGCTCGTCTGAGCGCAGATCTGTCGCGCCGAGAGGTCGCCGGCGATCATCTTGTCGCGCTCGAGGGCGCACACCTTGCTGCCCGAGAACGTGCGGCCGCGCTTGAACATGTTGTACGTGATGTAGTACGCGTCCGACCAGACGCCCATCTTCGGGTAGTCGTTGAAATCGGTGCCATACGAGTACGCATAGCGGGTGTAGGTGCCCGTCGGGTCGGGAGTGGTCGAAACGGCGACACACTGCATGTAGGGCGCTTTCGACACCGCGAATTGGGTCAGGATCCAGCGATTGGCGAACTGGTCGTACTGCACGATCGGGTCGCCGTCGTTGTACGTCTCGCAGGAGCCGCCGAAGCCCTGCCAGACAACATTGCCGTTCTTCGGGAAGCCGGGGACCAGGTTAAAGCCCGTTATCTCGTTCGCGTACTGTGCCCCCGGACCGCCCCGTACCAACGTGTAGATCGCGTAACGCAGATTTACCCACTGTACATAGTGGTTCGGGCCAAGGTCGCCGGTCGTGTCGGGCGGCGCCACTTTGTAGTTTGGATCGATCGGCGTACCGACGGCTCCGGCGAGCGGCGAAATCTGCGCGGACGAGCCACCGACCCCGCCGGCGGCGAGCGGATCGATTGCCGAGGGATTAGTGTTGCCGACCGGCAGCGGCCTGCCAGGCTCGAAGTCCCGTCCACCGCGCGCCACGCCCGGCAGGCCCCGATCATGCATCTCGCGCAGCGGCACCGGCGTCACGTCTGACTTGACCGGCAGGCTGACTTCCGCGCGCGCCTGCGGCGGCAGTTCACCATTGCCCTGGGCATTCGCGGGCGCGGACATCGCAATGGCGCCGCAAGCGGCGAACGCCAGGCACACGAGGCTTCTGGTCATGGACACTCCCCCTGCGGACCGCGCAATGCGGTCCAGACATGCGCCGAAAGCTAGCCTGTGCCGGCCGGTGAGTCAAACCCGGCACTGGCCATGGAGGAATATGTCCAAACGGCGCTCACGGTCGTGACGCACCGGAGCGTCGACGCCGTCAGCGAGCCTTAGAAGATGTATTGAATTCCCAGCTGGGTTTCAGCGATCCCCAGGTCGTACGACTTGTAGTAGCTGTCTTCCTCGTACGCGAACGCGTCGGTCTGCAGGCTGATGCCCAGGTGCGGGGTCGGATAGAAACGCACGCCGATTCCGGCGCTGCCCACCGTCTGATTGTCATCGCCGCAGCAGTTGGCATCGAATTTCACGCTGCCGATGCCGAGCTGGCCGAACAGTTCCCAGCCGCTCTTGCCGAACGGGATGATTCCGACGACGTGCGCTGATATTGCGGACGCGTCGAAATCGTCCTTCTGGCCGGTATACGGGTCATCGACGCTGTAACTTCCCAGAGACGACAGCCGGGCTTCGACCGCCAGGTACCTGAAGAACTTGTAGCCACCGAACACGGCGTAACCAACGCCCGAATCGTCGAACTTGTAGACCATTGAACAGTCCGTCGTCTTCAAAGGCAGTGACGCCCACCAGTCCGCCAGCGTAGAAACCGCGGGCCAGCCTGCTCCGCCGCAATTGCGCTCGCCACTTGCACACAGCAGCACACAAGCGATCAAGGCAGCCATGAACGAAAAGCGGTCGGCGTGAGTACGAGGACCTGGTTGATTTCATGGCGTCCGCCCCTCTGTATTGATGCGCTCGCCCGCGTGCTTGCGGACACTGCTCGAGGCTACGCAATCAGCGCCCTGACTCAATAGGTAAAGACCCGCGCGCAGCGCGGAGCACCCGGCCAGACACGACCGTCAGCGGCGCTCTTTGTCCTCGGCTTCACGGGCGGCCCGCAGCTTCGCCGATGGGGCAGCTCGCCAGGCTGCTCTTGCCCGCTCGCGTGGGCTCGGCCCTCGGCGGGATCAGCACCGACAGGACCATCGTCGCCACCAGGATCAGTGCGGTCGCCGCGAGCGACCATCCGACCGGGATCTTGTAGATGCCCATGATCAGCATCTTCGTCCCGATGAAGCCGAGGATGAGCGCGAGGCCGTACGACAGCAGGTGGAATCTCTCGTGCATCCCGGCGAGCAGGAAATACATCGCCCTCAGGCCCAGGATCGCAAACACGTTCGACGTGAGCACGATGAACGGGTCGAGCGTAATCGCGAAAATGGCCGGTATGGAGTCGACGGCGAAGATGACGTCCACCACCGAGACCATGACGATCACGACGAACAGCGGCGTCGCCACCCGGATACCGTCACGTACCGTGAAAAACTTCTCGCCGTCGAAGGTGGGCGAGATCCGGAAGCGGACGTTGATCCACTTGAGCACGGGGTTGCTGCCGAGGTCGGGCTCCTGCCCCGCCGCCCACCACATCTTGATGCCCGTGAGCAGCAGGAACGCGCCAAACAGGTAGAGCAGCCAGTGGAACTTCGCGAGGAGCCATGCGCCGACCAGGATCAGCACGGCTCGCAGCACGATCGCCCCCATGATGCCGATCATGAGCACCCGCTTCTGGAACTCCGCGGGTACGGCGAAATACGTGAATATCATCAGGAACACGAAGATGTTGTCGACCGCGAGCGCCTTCTCGATGAGGTAGCCGGTCACGAACTCGAGCGCCTTGGTGTTGGCGAACTCCGGCCCCTGTGTGCCCCGCAGGTGCCACCAGAGCCAGGCCACGAACACGAACGACACCAGCACCCAGACGAGCGACCAGATCGCCGCCTCGCGCATGCCGACGCGATGCGCTCCCTGGCTGCGCATGGCCGTGAAGTCGATCACCAGCGCCACGATGACGAAGGCGAGGAAGATCCCCCACATCATCGGCGTGCCGATGCCGGTCATGCGTTGACCGCCACCCGGGTTGCAGACGCCCGTCAGTTCGCGCAGCGATTCCGCGACGATCCCAAGGCCTTCGCGCACGATTGCGTCGGAGGCGGTCAGCGGCACCAGGAAGCGGATCACGTTGCCGTAGATTCCGCAGGAGAGAAGCACGAGTCCTTTCTCTCCCGCACGCTTCGTCAGTGCCTTGGTCAGGTCGGGGTCGGGTGAGTGAGGATCCCCGTTCTTGACGAGCTCGATCGCGACCATCGCGCCGAGGTTGCGCACCTCGCCGATCGCCGGGATCTCGCGTGCCAGCTCGCGCAGCGAGCCCGTCATCAACTCACCGATGGCGACCGCGCGCGCGCAGAGATTCTCCTGCTCGATCGCATCGATCACGGCAAGGGCCGCGGCGCAGGCGATCGGCGAGCCCGCGTAGGTGCCGCCGAGTCCGCCCGGCCCCGGGGCATCCATGATCGCGGCCTTGCCCACGACGGCCGCCAGCGGGAATCCGCCCGCGAGGCTCTTGGCCATGGTCATCAGGTCGGGCTCGACGCCGGCGTGCTCGATCGCGAACATGCGGCCGGTGCGCGCGAATCCGGTCTGGATCTCGTCGATCACGAGCACGATCCCGTGCTGGTCGCAGAGCCTGCGCAGCGCCTGCAGGAACTCGGGCGGCGCCACGTAGAAGCCACCCTCGCCCATCACCGGCTCGATGATGATCGCCGCGACGCGCGCGGGCTCGATATCGAACTTGAAGATGTGTTCGAGCGCAGCGAGGCTGTCCTCGACACTGACCCCGTGGTATGCGATCGGGAACGGGGCGTGGTAGACCTCGGCCGGGAACGGCCCGAACCCGGCCTTGTACGGCGCGACCTTGCCGGTGAGCGCCATGGCCATGAACGTGCGTCCGTGGAAACCGCCGCCGAACGCGATCACCCCCGAGCGGCCCGTGTGCGCGCGGGCGATCTTGATGCAGTTCTCGACCGCCTCGGCTCCCGTGGTCACGAAGATCGCCTTCTTGGGCGACGGACCCGGAGCGAGCCGGTTCAGTTTCTCGGCGAGCGCGACCGCGGACTCGTAGGGCGTGATCATCAGGCACGTGTGGCTGAAGGCGTCGAGCTGCTTCGCCACCGCCGCCTGCACCTTCGGGTGCAGGTGCCCGGTATTGAGCACTGCGATGCCCGCGGCAAAGTCGATGTAGCGCCGCCCTTCCACGTCCCACATCTCGGCGTTGCGTGCGCGCTCGATGTACACCGGAAGCTGGTTGCCGAGTCCGCGGGCGAAGGCCGCGTCGCGCCGCTTCTGCAGGTCCTGGTTGCTCGACATGATTCCTCCGGGTTCCAGTGCTCAGCGGGCCAGGCGGCCGGCCGCGAGCCGGGAAAGATAGGCGGCGAACTGCTCGCCGAGGTGGGGGTGCTTGAGCGCGAATTCGACGGTCGCCTCGAGGTACCCGAGCTTCGACCCGCAGTCGTAGCGCTTGCCCTCGAACGCATAGGCGTACACGGGTTCGTCGGCCATCAGCGCCGCGATGCCGTCGGTGAGCTGGATCTCCCCGCCCGCGCCGCGGCCGGTGGTCTCGAGTTTCCGGTAGATCGCGGGCGTGAGCAGGTAACGGCCCACGACGGCGAGCGTGGAAGGCGCGTCCTTCGGCTTCGGCTTCTCGACGATCCGCTCCACGCGTGACAGGCGTCCTTCGACCGGGGTTGCGGCGACGATGCCGTAGCGGTCGGTGTGTTCGCGCTCGATCGTCTCGACGCCCAGTACGCTCGCGCGCCGGCCTTCGAAAGCCTTTGCCATCTGCGCGAGGCACGGCTCGTCTGCGTCGATGAGGTCGTCGGCGAGGTGCACGAAGAACGGCTCATCCCCCACGGCCGGCCGGGAGCACAGGACTGCGTGCCCGAGCCCGAGCGGCGCGGGCTGGCGGATGTAGATGCAGCTTGCGTACGACGGCACGATTCCGCGCACGGCCTCGAGCAGCTCCTGCTTGCCCTGCGCTTCGAGCTCCTTCTCGAGCTCGTGGTCGGTGTCGAAGTGATCCTCGATCGCGCGCTTCGCATAACCCGTGATGAAGACCAGCTTCTCGGCGCCTGCGGCGAGGGCCTCCTCCGCCGCGTACTGGATCAGCGGCTTGTCCACGATGGGCAGCATTTCCTTCGGACTGGCCTTGGTGGCCGGCAGGAAGCGCGTGCCGCGTCCCGCGACCGGAAAAACCGCCGTCTTGATGCGTACCATGCGTGATCCCTGCCGAGTCGCCCCGAACCCGGCGAATCATAGCGGATCGCATGCTGCCCCCTCCACGCGACATCGGGACGCAGCGGCCGGTTCCCGGCGTTCCGGCCGCTGTGCCCGTGTGCCGTCAGGGCCTGGCGGGGGCCTTCTTCTGCGGCTGTGCCGGCTGCGCCGCCGCTGCGATGCGGATATTGCCGCGGTTCTGCTCCAGAACGCGCTCGCCGATGCCCTGTACCTTGAGCAGGTCCTCGGGGCTCTTGTACGGCCCGTTCTTCTGCCGGTACTCGACGATCGCCTGGGCCTTTGCGGGCCCGATCCCGTCGAGTTCGCGGGCCAGCGTGTTCGCATCCGCCGTGTTTACGTTGACCGGCCCGCCCCACGCGACGACCGGGAGCAGGCTCGCGACCAGCGCCCTGACCGCCATCCGGTATCCCTGTTTCATGACTGCCTCCTTGGCTTCCACTCGCCGCATGCCCGGAATGGGTGCGGTCGGCGTCACCGTAACGGAGTGCTGCGGTCCTGCGCGCGTCGAGATCCTGCCCGGTTCGCGCAGATTTGGACGATGGGGACAGTCCCCGTTGGGGACAGTCCCCTATTTCGCGCCGGGCCGCGCGGCCCGCGGCAGGAACTCGAGGGCGGCGATCGCGCGCTGCGTGTCCCAGGACTTGCAGCCGGGGCACTGCCACAGGAAGGTCGAACTGTCGATGCCGCAGACGCTGCATCGGTAGCGCGCGTGCCTCAGGACCACGTTGCGCAGCGCTCCCGCAACCGCGAGCAACTGGGCAGAGTCGGCTTCCACGCCCGGCGGCAGGAGCGCGCCGGACAGGTCGCGCAGGTCGCTGTCTGTCGCGAGAAGTTCCCGCACGCACTCGAGGATGACCGGGTTGTCGTAATACCCGCTCACGATGGCGGCGTAGGCGATCTCGGAGCGGTTGCCGACACCGTTGCGCAGCAGTTCGCGCAGCGACTCGTCGAAGGCGTCGGTGTCGCCGGCCTGTCGCGCGGCCTCCGCCAGGCGCGGCAGCACGAGCGGCAGCAGGTGGAAGTCGAGCCTCACGACTCGACGGTAGAGCTGCACCGCGTACCCGGGATCGCCCTGCATGCGTGCCACGTCACCGCGCAGGATCGCGGCCCGGCCCGACTCCTTCTGCTCCCGCCGCGCGGTCCGCAGGTGCGCACGGGCCGCGTCCAGGTCGCGCTGCGCAATGGCCGACTCGGCGAGTTCGCACCAGTAGTGCGCGATCGCGCCCGGCTGGTCCGGCACGCCCACCGCGCGCAGGCGCTCGTGCATCGCCGCCGCCTGCACCCAGTCGTGCTGCAGCTCGTGGATGCGCACGAGGTGCGCGAGGGCCACCGCCGGCTCGCGACCGCTGTCGGCAAGTTCCAGGAAGAGCTTTTCGGCGCGGTCGTAGAGCCCGGCCCTGAAGTAGTCGCGCGCGAGTTCGGTGAGCGCAGCGTCGCGGTGCCTCGGATCCAGGCCCGCGCGGCTCACGATGTGCTGGTGGACCCGTATGGCGAGATCGACCTCGCCTCGCCGCCGGTAGAGGCTGCCCAGCGCGAAATGAGTGTCGATCGTCTCGTCGTCGCTCGCCGCGAGCCCCAGGAACACCTCGAGGGCGCGGTCCGGCTTGTCGTCCAGCAGGTAACGCACGCCATCGAGATAGCGCTCGCGACGGCGCACCCGCCGCCGACGCCTGTGCTCGGCGTACGCGGCCGTCACGCCCCACCCGGTCGCGAGCGTCCCCGTGAACACCATCCAGAACGTGTTCACGGTGTCAGCCGGGGTCCGGCGAATCCGCCGATTCCCGCCGCCGTGCCTCGGCGAGCCGGAGCGCCTCGCGCAGGCGCCCGCGCTCCGACAGCAGGCGCGCGATCCAGTGCGAGCGCCAGAGCGCGCCGCCGAGCAGTCCGGCCGAGAAAGCGATCAGGAGCGCGAGCCCCGATGAGACCTCGAAGCGAGCAATCGCGACGTCCACGGCAAAGCGTTGCTGGTTGAGCGCGGTGAAGATCACCGCGAGAGCGACCAGCAGGACGATGGCGGAAAGTGAGGCGATTCGCCGAAGCATCTGCAACCGGACGAATGGGTGACAACCGGCAGTCTAGCACCCGCGCTGGCTCGATCCCGTCACTGGGCGGGCGCAGGCGGCTCCGGGACGTCCGGCTCGTTGACCCGCTCACGCAGGTCCTTGCCCGGCTTGAAGTGCGGAACGTACTTGCCGGCGAGCGCGACCGACTCGCCCGTCTTTGGATTGCGGCCCTGCCGCGGCGGACGGAAATGGAGACTGAAGCTGCCGAACCCGCGGATCTCGATGCGCTGCCCCTGGGCGAGCGCGTCGCTCATGATCTCGAGGATCTGCTTGACCGCGAGTTCCACGTCCTTCGCCGGCAGATGGCTCTGCTTGGCGGCGATGAGCTCGATGAGCTCGGACTTGGTCATGCTGCGCTCGCCGTCCACTTGCGACACTCCCTCGCTGTTCCCCACTGGTCCGATACGCGGGTCCCTGCGGCGGGCTGCCGCCGCAGGGACCACGTTCGACTCTATTTACTGTCCGGAGATCTGCTCCTTCAGCAGGTCGCCGAGGCTGGTGCCGGTCGAGGAATCGGAGCGATAGTTCTGCATCGCCTCCTGCTCCTCGGCCATGTCCTTCTGCTTGATCGACAGCGCGATCGTGCGGACCTTGCGGTCCACCGCGGTGAACTTGGCCTCCACCTCGTCGCCGACCTTGAGCATCGTGCGGGCGTCCTCGACGCGGTCGCGCGTGAGCTCGGACGCACGCAGGTAGCCGTCGATGCCGCCGCCGAGATCCACGATGGCGCCCTTGGCATCCACCTCGCGGACGAGGCCGCGCACGATGCTGCCCTTCGGGTGCTCCGCGATCCAGCTCGAGAACGGGTCCTTGGCCAGCTGCTTCACGCTGAGCGAGATGCGCTCGCGCTCGGGGTCGATCGCGACCACGATGGCCTCGACTGCCTGGCCTTTCTGGTATCCGCGCACGGCTTCCTCGCCCGGGACGTCCCAGGACAGGTCGGAGAGGTGCACGAGACCGTCGATGCCGCCCGGCAGCCCGATGAACAGGCCGAAGTCCGTAATCGAGCGGATCTGGCCACTGACGTGATCGCCGCGGTTGTAGTTGTCACCGAACTCGCGCCACGGATTGGGCTTGCACTGCTTGACGCCGAGCGAGATGCGGCGGCGCTCCTCGTCGATGTCGAGCACCATGACCTCGACTTCCTCGCCGGTGTGGACGACCTTGGACGGATTGACGTTCTTGTTCGTCCAGTCCATCTCGGAGACGTGCACCAGGCCCTCGACGCCCTCCTCGATCTCCACGAAGCAGCCGTAGTCGGCGATGTTCGTGACTTTGCCGAACAGTCGCGTCTGCGCCGGGTACCGGCGGGCGATGTTCTGCCACGGATCGGCACCGAGCTGCTTCAGGCCGAGGCTCACGCGCTGGCGCTCGCGATCGAACTTGAGGATGCGTACGTCGATCTCGTCGCCGACGTTGACCACTTCCGACGGGTGCTTGACGCGCTTCCACGCCATGTCGGTGATGTGGAGCAGGCCATCGATGCCGCCGAGGTCCACGAACGCGCCGTAGTCGGTGAGGTTCTTCACCACGCCCTTGACGACCGCTCCTTCGACCAGCTTGTCGAGCAGCTCGCTGCGCTCGGCACTGTATTCCTGCTCGACGACGGCGCGGCGCGAGACCACGACGTTGTTGCGCTTCTGGTCGAGCTTGATGACCTTGAACTCGAGCGTCTTGCCTTCGAGGTAGCTCGGGTCGCGCACCGGGCGCACGTCCACGAGCGAGCCGGGCAGGAAGGCGCGCACGAAATCGATCTCGACGGTGAAGCCGCCCTTGACGCGACCGTTGATGAGGCCGGTGACGACCTCGCCCTTCTCGAACGCCGTCTCGAGGCGCTCCCAGGTGCGGGCGCGCTTGGCCTTCTCACGGGAGAGGCGCGTCTCGCCGGATCCGTCTTCGACGCTGTCGAGGGCCACCTCGACGTCGTCGCCGACCTTGACTTCGATCTCACCGCGTTCGTTCTTGAACTGCTGGATGTCGATCACGGCCTCGGACTTGAGGCCTGCGCTCACCACGACCTTGTCGGGACCGATTTCGATCACGCGGCCGGTGAGGATCTGGCCCGGGCGAATGCGCTGACTCGCCAGGCTCTCTTCGAACAGTTGGGCAAAGCTCTCGGTCATTTAAATTCACTTCCATGGGTCTCGCGACCCGTATTCCCACCAGCGTCATGCCAGCGAGGGTTGAAAACAAAACGCCCGCATCCATTCGGGCGAGGACAGGATCAATGGGCCGCAGGAATCCGGCTCCTGGCGAGGGCGAGAACCCGATCCACCACCGCCTCGACCGGAATTCCCGTCGAGTCGATGATGAACGCGTCCGACGCCGGACGCAGGGGCGCCACGGGCCGGGTGGAATCGCGCCGATCCCTTTCCTGGATCTCCTGCGAAAGGTCGGCGAGATTAGCAGTAAGTCCCTTTCCTTTCAACTGCTTATGGCGCCTGAGCGCGCGTTCCTCGGCGCTGGCGGTCAGGTAGACCTTCAAGGGGGCGCCGGGGAAAACCACCGTACCCATGTCCCGCCCGTCCGCGACCAGCCCCGGCAGCTCCGCATACCCCCGTTGACGCCCCAGGAGCGCCGACCGAACCAGCGGCATGGAGGCAACCCGCGAGGCGGCCGCGCCCGCCGTCTCGGTGCGCAGTTCGAGCGTGACTTCCCGGCCACCGAGCAGCACCCGCTCGTTGCCGCCGGGGTCCGTCTCGAACCGGGCATCGAGCGCGGACGCGATGGCCGCGTGACCGGCCTCGTCGTCGCCCGGAAGCCCGCGAGAGGTTCCCGCCAGCGCGACCAGCCGGTACAGCGCCCCGCTGTCGAGCAGGTGCCAGCCCAGGCGGTCCGCCACGAGCCGCGCCACGGTGCCCTTGCCCGAACCGCTGGGCCCGTCGATGGCGATGACTGGCACGTCCATGGGGCGCCTCAGGTGATTTCCTCGATGGCGAGGCCGATGGAGCGACCGAGCGCCGCGAATCCCGGGAAGGAGGTCGCGACGTTCGCGACGTCCTGGATCTCGATCGGCGCCGAGGCGCGCAGGCTCGCGACCGCAAAGGCCATGGCGACGCGGTGGTCACCCCGGCTGTCCACGACGCCACCCCCGACGCTGCCGCCCTCGATGCGCAGGCCGTCCGGAAGCACTTCGTGGCGGACACCGATTTCCCCGAGGCCGCGGGCCATGACGGCGATGCGGTCGCTCTCCTTGACGCGCAGTTCCTCCGCCCCGGTCACCAGGGTCTCGCCCTCGGCGCAGGCCGCAGCAATGAAGAACGCGGGAAACTCGTCGATGGCGAGCGGCACGAGCCGCTCGGGCACGCGGATGCCGTGCAGGGCGGCAGGCCGTATTTCGACGTCCGCCACCGGCTCCGCACCGCAGGTCCGCGGGTTCACGAGGCGCAGGTCCGCGCCCATGAGCGTCAGCATCTCGAGCAGGCCCGTACGGGTCGGGTTCACGCCCACCCCCCGCACCAGGAACGGCGCACGGGCACCAATGCACGCGGCGACGATGAAGAACGCCGCTGAGGAGAAATCCCCCGGCACGTCGACGCGCACGGCCGCGAGGCTCGGCGGCGGCCGAAGGGTGACCACGCCGTCACGACTCGAAACGTCGCAGCCGAAGGCCTGCAGCATGCGCTCGGAGTGATCGCGGGTCACCGCCGGCTCGACCACGGTGGTCTCACCCTCCGCGCGCAGGCCGGCCAGCAGGATCGCCGATTTCACCTGGGCGCTTGCCACGGGCATTTCGTAACGGATCCCACGCAGGCGTGCCCCGCCCGAGACGCGCACCGGCGGTCGGCCGCCGTTCGTGTCGATCCGCGCGCCCATGGCGCGCAGCGGCTGCGCAACGCGTTCCATCGGCCGTCGCATCAGCGACTCGTCGCCGACCAGCACCGAGTCGAAGGACTGCGAGCTCAGCAGTCCCATGAAGAGGCGCATCGCCGTACCGGCGTTGCCCATGTCCAGCGGACCGGGCGGCGCTCGGAATCCGCCGAGGCCCACGCCGTCGATCTCGACTGCGCCCGGTCCTGGCCGGCGAACCTGGACGCCGAGCGCGGCGACCGCGCGCAGCGTGGCGAGGCAATCCTCGCCTTCAAGAAATCCCGTGACGCGCGTGGTCCCCGACGCAATGGCGCCCAGCATCAGCGCACGGTGAGAGATGGACTTGTCGCCCGGAACGGTGACTTCGCCGGCGATGCCGGAAGCCGGCGTCACCCGGTAGCGAGCCATCGTCAGAGCACGGCCTTCGGATAGGAACCGAGGACCCGGCACAGCGACGTACGCGGCTTCAACTCGGCCAGCGCCGCGGCGAGGGGCTCCGACTGGGCGTGCCCCTCGAGGTCGATGAAGAACACGTAGTCCCACTTGCGGCGCCGCGACGGTCGCGACTCGATGCGGGTCATGCTGATCTTGTTGCGCGCGAGGGGCTCGAGCAGCCCGAACAGCGCACCTGGGGCATCGGTGTGCGCTGCCGACACCAGCAGCGTGGTCTTGTCCGCACCACTCGGCGGGAACGTCCTGCGACCGATGACCAGGAACCGCGTCGTGTTGTCCGGCCGGTCCTCGATCTCGGGGACGAGCATGTTGAGGCCGTAGACGACGGCCGCAGCCGCGCTCGCGATGGCCGCGGTGCCATCCTCGTCCCGCGCGCGGCGCGCGCCTTCGGCGTTGCTCGTGACCGGCAGGCGCTCGACGCCCTGCAGGTGCTCGGCGAGCCAGCCACGGCACTGCGCGAGCGCCTGCGGATGCGCGCAGATCCGCTGCACGTCCCCGAGCGACGACATGCGGCCCATCAGGTTCTGGTGGACGCGCAACTCGACCTCGCCGCAGACGCCGAGCGGCGAAGTGAGGAACATGTCGAGCGTGTTGTTGACGGTGCCTTCGCTCGAATTCTCGATCGGCACCACGCCGAAGTCCGCCGTGCCCGACTCGACCTCGCGGAAGACTTCCTCGATCGAGGTGAGCGGCAGCGAGCGCACGGAGTGGCCGAAGTGCTTCAGCACCGCCTGCTGCGTGAACGTGCCCTCCGGCCCGAGGAACGCCACCTTGAGCGACTCCTGCTGGGCGAGGCACGCCGACATGATCTCGCGGAACAGGCGCACGATCTCCTCGTCCGGCAGCGGGCCACGCGCCTTGCGGTTGCGCTCCACGGCCATGCGCAGGACCTGCGCCTCGCGCTCCGGCCGGTAGAAATCCACCGTGTGGCCAGCCGCGTGCTTGGAAATGCCGACCTGTCGCGCGAGGCGTGCCCGCTCGCTGATGAGTTCGTGAATCCGCGCGTCGACGGAATCGATGAGGCCGCGCATCTTCGCGATCCCCTGCTCGCGGGGCGTCGCGGCGACTTTCGACTTCCGGGTCCGCGGCTCGACGCCGACCTTCTTCGCCGCCTTGCCCGTCTTGCCGGTCTTGTCGGTCTTGCGCGCCATGGTCAGACGAGCCTCGCGCAGAGTACGCCCGCGATGCCGCGCAGGCGGTCGAGGACCTCCGGCGGGATCGCCGCGTCCGTGTCAATGAGCGTGTAGGCCAGGTCACCGCGCGACTTGTTGAGGAGATCCGCGATGTTGAGCTTCGCCTCGGCAAGGCAGGTCGAGATCTGGCCGACCATGTTCGGGACGTTGTCGTTCGCGATCGAAACGCGATTCACGCCGATCCTCGGCAGCACCGCCTCGGGGAAGTTGACCGAATTGCGGATGTTGCCGTTCTCGAGGTAGTCGCGGAGCGTGTCCGCGACCATGATCGCGCAGTTTTCCTCCGCTTCGTCCGTGGACGCGCCAAGGTGCGGGAGAGCCACGACGCGCGGGTGGTCCTTCACCGCCCGCGTCGGAAAGTCGCAGACGTAGGTCGAGAGCTGGCCCTGCTCGAGACCCGCGAGCACGGCCGCTTCGTTCACGATCGGCGCGCGGGCGAAGTTGAGCACCGCGCTGCCGCGCCGCATCAGGCCAATACGCGCCTCGTTGACCAGACCGCGTGTCGCGTCGTTGAGCGGCACGTGCACCGTGACCATGTCGCTGCGCGCGAACAGGTCGTCGAGGCTCAGTGCCTGCTCCACGCCCGAAGACAGCTGCCACGCTCGCTGGACGGTGATCTGCGGGTCGTAGCCGAGCACCTTCATGCCCATCGCGAGCGCGGCGTTCGCCACCTCGACGCCGATGGCTCCGAGGCCGACGACGCCGAGGGTCCTCGACGGCAGTTCGTGACCCACGAATTTCTTCTTGCCCTTCTCGATCGCGCCCTCGATGGCGTGATCGTCGCCCTCGAGCGAGCGGACGAATCCCCACGCCTGGCAGATGTTGCGCGCGGCGAGGAAGAGTCCCGCCAGCACCAGTTCCTTGACCGCGTTGGCGTTCGCGCCAGGCGCATTGAACACCGGGATGCCGAGCCGGCTCAGCTTCGCGACCGGGATGTTGTTCGTGCCTGCGCCGGCGCGGGCGATCGCCATGACGCTCGCGGGGATGTCCATGGAGTGCATGTCCGCCGAGCGCAGCAGGATGGCGTCCGGATGGCCGATCTCGGAGGCCACCTCGTAGCGCTCGCGCGGCAGCCGCTCGAGCCCCCGGACGGAGATGTTGTTCAGCGTGAGGATCTTGAAGGACATGGGCGAGTGTTCAGCCGTGCTTGCTCTGGAATTCCTGCATGTACGCCACCAGCGCCTCGACACCTTCGATCGGCATCGCGTTGTAGATGCTGGCCCGCATGCCCCCGACGGATCGGTGCCCCTCGAGCGACACGAGGCCCGCGGCCCGGGCACCCTCGATGAAAGGCTTGTCGAGATCCGCAGTCGGGAGCACGAACGGCACGTTCATCCAGGAACGGCAGTCCGGGCGCACGGGATTGCGGTAGAAACCCGAGCCATCGATGGTCGAATAGAGCAGCTCCGCCTTGGCGCGGTTCATGCGCTCCATGGCCGCGAGCCCGCCCTGACGCCTGATCCACTGGAAGATCACGCCCGCGACGTACCACGAATACGTGGCCGGCGTGTTCAGCATCGAGCCGTCACCCGACATCGCGGTCCAGTCGAAGACGGTCGGCGTATCGGGGCGCGCCCGGCCGAGCAGGTCGTCGCGCACGATCACGACCACGAGGCCGGCGGGGCCGATATTCTTCTGCGCCCCCGCATAGATGACGCCGAAGCGGCTGACGTCGACGGGCCTCGACAGGATCGTGGACGACATGTCGGCCACGAGCGGCACGTCGCCCACGTCGGGCACCGACAGGAACTCCACGCCCCCGATCGTCTCGTTGGGCGTGTAGTGGACGTACGCCGCGCCCGGTGTCAGGCGCCAACCGGAACGGTCCGGAATGCTCGAATAGTTGTCCGCGGCCGCATCCGCGGCGACGTTGACCTTGCAATAGCGCTTCGCCTCGCCGATGGCCTTCTTGGACCACGCGCCGGTGTTCACGTAGTCGGCAACCGAGTCGGACCGGGTGAGGTTCATGGGAATCGCGGCGAACTGCGCCGTCGCGCCGCCCTGCAGGAACAGGACCTTGTAGTTCGCCGGGACTGCGAGCAGTTCGCGCAGGTCGGCTTCCGCCTGCTGGGCGATGCCGACGAAGGCCTTGCCGCGATGGCTCATCTCCATCACCGACATGCCGTGGCCGCGCCAGTCGAGCATCTCGTCGCGCAACTGCGTGAGGACTTCCACCGGCAGTGCGGCCGGACCGGCGCTGAAATTGAAGACGCGACTCATGGCAGGCAGCTCTCCGGAACGATGTTGCAGCGCAGTGTAGCAGCGCGAATCGCCCGAAGGTCACCGCTCATCGGGCCCAACGCTCAGTTGAGGGTCGGCGGTTCGGTCCGGTCGCCCGCAGCCTCGGAAGCACCGACATCCTGCGGGTCGCCGGCGTCTTCGGCGTCGTCGCCGTTCTCGCCTTCGACGGGCTCGACGCCGATCAGCCGCTCGCCCTCGTCGAGACGAATCAGCCTCACGCCCTGGGTGTTGCGCCCGAGCACGGAGATCTCCTCGGCGCGGGTCCGGACCAGCGTACCGCTCGAACTCATGAACATGAGCTCGTCTGTCGTCGCCACCTGCGTGGCCGCGACCAGCCGCCCGTTGCGCTCGCTGGTCTGCATGGCGATCACGCCCTGCCCACCGCGACCGTGCACCGGGAACTCGCTTTCTGTCGTCAGCTTCCCGAACCCGTTCTCGGAAGCCGTGAGAATCAGGCCGTCGGGATCAGGGATGATGAGCGAGATCACGTCCTCGCCCAGGGGCACGCGAATGCCGCGCACGCCGGCCGCCGTGCGGCCCATGGCCCGCACGTCGCCCTCCGAGAAGCGGATCGCCTTTCCGCCCGAGGTGCAGAGAATCACATCGCGCGTGCCGTCGGTGATGGCCACGCCGACCAGCCGGTCGCCCTCGTCGAGGCCGACCGCGATGATCCCCGCCGCGCGCTGCCGGGAGAACGCCACGAGCGGCGTCTTCTTGACGGTGCCCGATGCGGTCGCCATGAATACGAAGCGATCTTCCTCGTACTCGCGGATCGGCAGCACGGCAGTGATCCGCTCGCCATCCTCGAGGGGCAGCAGGTTCACGATCGGCTTGCCACGCGAACCCCGGCCGGCCTGGGGCAGCCGGTACACCTTGAGCCAGTAGAGCTGGCCGCGGCTCGAGAAGCAGAGCAGCGTGTCGTGCGTATTGGCGATGAAGAGCTTGTCTACGAAGTCCTCGTCCTTCACCGCCGTCGCGGACTTGCCGCGCCCGCCGCGGCCCTGGGCGCGGTACTCGCTCACCGGCTGTGCCTTGGCATATCCGCCGTGGGACAGCGTCACGACCACGTCCTG
Organism: uncultured Gammaproteobacteria bacterium; assembly: GCA_963726665.1. GTDB lineage: Bacteria > Pseudomonadota > Gammaproteobacteria > Steroidobacterales > Steroidobacteraceae > RPQJ01. The sequence goes on from CAVSDW010000012.1 coordinate 87,994, forward strand.
CGGCGCGATCAGGTCCTCCATGGTGAGGTCGGACTCATCCGCCTCGATGCGCGTGCGGCGCGCGTCGCCGTACTGTTCGCGGATCGCGAGGAGCTCGGCGCGGATCACGGCGAGCAGTCGCTCCGGTCGCGCGAGGATGTCGCTCAAGTCGCTGATGACCTCGAGCAGTTCGCCATACTCGGCAAGGATCTTGTCCTGCTCGAGGCCCGTGAGGCGGTGCAGCCTCAAGTCGAGGATCGCCTGGGCCTGCGCTTCGGACAGGCGGTAGGCACCCGATCGCAGGCCGAATTCCTCGCCGAGGCCGTCCGGCCGCGTCTGGATCGAACCCGCGCGCGCCAGCATCTCGGGCACCGCGCCGGGGCCCCATGCGCGCGCCATCAGGCCGGCCTTCGCCTCCGCGGGCGACGGCGACGCCTTGATCAGCGCGATCACCTCGTCGATGTTCGCGAGCGCGATCGCCAGGCCTTCCAGGATGTGGCCGCGCTCGCGGGCCTTCCTCAAGTCGAACACAGTGCGGCGCGTGACGATCTCGCGGCGGTGACGCAGGAAGGCCTCGATGAACTCCTTCAGGTTCAGCAGCTTCGGCTGGCCGTCCTGGAGGGCGACCATGTTGATGCCGAACACCGATTCCATCGGCGTCTGCTTGTAAAGGTTGTTCAGGACGACGTCCGCGATCTCGCCCCGCTTGAGCTCGATCACGACGCGCATGCCGTCCTTGTCGGATTCGTCGCGCAGCTCCGAGATCCCCTCGATCAGCTTGCCGCGCACGAGGTCGGCGATGCGCTCGAGCAGCCGCGCCTTGTTCACCTGGTAAGGCAGTTCGGTGACGATGATGGCCTCGCGGCCATGGTCGTCGATCTCCTCGACCTCCGTCTTGGCGCGCACCAGGATGCGGCCGCGTCCAGTGGTGTAGGCGCTGTAGATCTCGCGCGCGCCGTTGATGATGCCGGCGGTCGGGAAGTCCGGCCCCGGCACGATTTCCATGAGTTCCGGAATCGTGATCGCCGGCCTGTCGATGACCGCCACGCAGGCGTCGATCACCTCGCAGAGGTTGTGCGGCGGGATGTTGGTCGCCATGCCGACCGCGATGCCCGATGAGCCGTTGACCAGGAGGTTCGGAACGCGCGTGGGCAGGACGGACGGCTCGCTCTCGGACTCGTCGTAGTTCGGGACGAAGTCCACGGTCTCCTTGTCGATGTCGGCCAGCAGCTCCGAGGCGAGGCGCGACATGCGCACCTCGGTGTAACGCATGGCAGCCGGCGCGTCGCCGTCCACCGAGCCGAAGTTGCCCTGGCCGTCCACCAGCAGGTAGCGCATGGAGAACGGCTGCGCCATGCGGACGATCGTGTCGTAGACGGCCGTATCGCCGTGCGGGTGGTACTTGCCGATCACGTCGCCGACGACGCGCGCCGACTTCTTGTACGACTTGTTCCATTCGTTGCCGAGCTCGCGCATCGCGTAGAGCACGCGGCGGTGAACGGGCTTCAAGCCGTCGCGGACGTCGGGCAGCGCCCGCCCCACGATCACGCTCATCGCGTAATCGAGGTAGGACTGCTTCATCTCGTCTTCGAGACTGACGTGCAGGATTTCGCGGGCGATTTCGGCCATGTAACTCGGGTCGCGGATGGCGGCCGGCTTGGCGCCGTCCAAAGACGCGGAATAATACCACAAGGGTGCCCCGCGACCGGCACCTGCGGCACTCCAGATGCATGCCGTCCGGGGCGGCTCGGTATACTGCGCGCCCCGCCCTTTTCCCGGCCCGCGATGGAATCCGTCGACACGCTCGTCACCGCACGCTGGGTCGTTCCGGTCGAACCCGACGGGCGCGTGCTCGAGGACCACTCGGTCGCGATCCTGGGCGGCCGGATCCTCGCCGTCCTGCCAGCCGCCGACGCGCGGGTACGGTACGACGCACGCGAAGTCGTGGACCGGCCGTCGCACGTGCTGATGCCGGGTCTCGTCAATGCACACACCCACGCCGCCATGACCCTGCTGCGCGGCCGCGCCGAAAACCGCCAGCTGGGACCCTGGCTGCGCGAGGGCGTGTGGCCCCTCGAGCGCCGCTGGACCGGTCCCGAGTACGTGCGCGACGGGACGGAACTCGCGATCGCTGAGATGCTGCGCGCCGGCGTCACCTGTTTCGCGGACATGCACCTCTGGCCGGAAGTGGCGGCACAGGCCGCCGCCGAGTGCCACATGCGCGCGAGCATCGGCCTGGTGGTGACCGAGGCCGTGACCGGCTGGGCAACCACCGCCGACGAATACATCGACCGTGGCATGCACCTGCGCGACCAGTATCGCGGCGACCCGCTCCTTTCCACGCACTTCGCGCCGCACGCACCGTACTCGGTCACCGATGCCACGCTCGCGCGAGTTCGGCGCCTCGCGGACGAGCTGGACCTTCCCGTCGCGCTGCACCTGCACGAAACCACGTGGGAGATCGAGGAAAGCGAGCGGAAATCCGGCCAGCGCCCGCTCGCGCGCCTCGCGTCCCTCGGGCTCGCGAGCCCGCAACTCGTGGCCGTGCACATGACCCACGTCGCACCCGCAGACCTGGACACGCTGGCCGAATGCGGCGCGAGCGTCGTCCACTGCCCGGAGTCGAACCTGAAGCTCGGCGCGGGCGTTTGCCCGCTCCCCGACCTGCTCGGCCGCGGGGTCCGTGTCGCGATCGGCACGGACGGCGCCGCATCGAACAACGACCTCGACGTCCTCGGTGAGGCACGCACCGCCGGCCTGCTTGCCTCGGGCGTCTCGGCGACGCCAGGCAGCCTGGTCGCCTATGACCTGCTGCGCATGGCGACGCTCGAGGGCGCCCGTGTCCTCGGGCTCGGCGACGTGACCGGAAGCCTGGTGCCGGGAAAGTGGGCGGATCTGTGCTGCATGGACCTTCGCAGCCCTCGCAGCTGGCCGGTGAGCGACGTCGCCGCGGCGATCGTGTACGCGGCATCTTCGCGGCAGGTGACGGACACCTGGGTGGCTGGACGGCGGCTGCTCGCCGACGGCACGCTCATCTACCTCGACGAGAATGCCGTACTCGAGCGCGCCGAATCCTGGCGAATGAGAATGGACAGCCCGAGCCCGGAGGTCCCTGCCGATGAGTGACATGGTCAACGTCGACGCGGGCGAGATCGCTCGATTCCAGGCCGCGGCCAGCCGCTGGTGGGATCCGGAGGGCGAGATGCGCCCGCTGCACGACCTGAATCCCGTACGCCTCGAATACGTCGAGCGTGCGGGACCGCTCGCCGGGCTGCGTATCGTCGACGTCGGCTGCGGGGGCGGACTGCTGGCCGAGGCGATGGCCCGCCGCGGAGCGCACGTGACCGGACTCGACCTTGCATCGGAACTGCTGCAGGTCGCAGAACTGCACGCGCTCGAAGGCGACGTAAAGCTCGACTACCGGCTGGAGTCGGCAGAGCAGCACGCGGCGACGCACGCCGGCGCTTACGACCTTGCGACCTGCATGGAGATGCTCGAGCACGTCCCGGATCCGAGCTCCGTGGTCGCGGCACTCGCGACCCTGGTTCGTCCCGGCGGCCATGTGTTCCTCTCCACCATCAACCGCACGCCGCGCGCTTACCTCCACGCGGTGGTCGGCGCGGAGTACGTGCTGCGCATGCTGCCGCGCGGGACCCACACCTACGAGAAATTCATCCGTCCATCGGAACTTGGCGCCTGGGGCAAGGCCGCGGGCCTCGAGCTGGTGGACGTCGTGGGCCTGGACTACGACCCGTTCGCACGTACGGCTCGGTTCGCCGGCGACGCCCGGGTGAACTATCTTGCGCACCTCCGCAGGCCCGCCGCTGTAACGACGCACACCTGATGCGCAAACATTCCGCATTGCTCCTCGACCTGGATGGCACGTTGCTCGACACGGCCCCGGACATGGGCGGGGCCCTCAACCTCCTGCTCGAGGAGAACGGCCTCGATCCGCTGCCGGCCGCGGTCATCCGGCCCGTGGTGTCGCACGGTTCCGCGCGACTGGTCACGCTCGGCTTCCCTGCTGCGGCGGGCGACGAGTACGAGCGGTTGCGGCTGCGGTTCCTGGAGATCTACTCCCTCAATCTGTCCGGAAACACCCACCTCTTTCCGGGAGCAGAAGTGCTGCTCGCGGAACTCGAGCGCCTCGGGCTGCCGTGGGGAATCGTCACGAACAAGCCGGGCTGGCTGACCGATCCGCTGCTCGAGGCGCTCGGCCTTGGCCGGCGGGCTGCGTGCGTGGTGAGCGGCGATACGCTTCCGGAGCGCAAGCCGCATCCCCTGCCACTGCTGCACGCGGCGCGCGAGATCGGCGTAGCGCCCGAGCACTGCGTGTATGCCGGCGATGCCGAGCGCGACATCCAGGCCGGCCGCGCGGCCGGCATGACCACGGTGGTCGCCGCCTATGGCTATCTCTCGGAAAGCGACGATCCACTGTCCTGGCAACCGTCGGGTGTGGTCAACGAACCGACACAGCTCCTCGATTGGATGGATGCCGCGATGGCACGTGCGGCCCGGGGGATGGCATGACGCCCTCGTCCATCGCGCTCGCCGTTCTGTTCGCCGTCATCGCGTTCGGCGCAGGCTGGCTGCTCGCCCGTCGCCGGACCCACGCGCTCGAACTCGAGCTGGCGATCTCGCGCGCCGAGGTTCGATCCGCAGCCGACCTGGCGCGGGAGCGCGAGCAGGCGCTCGATCTCGCACTCGCGCGGCTGCGCACGGGCTTCGATTCCGTCGCGGGAGACGCCCTGCGCGGCAACAGCGAGGTGTTCCTGCAACTCGCCCGCCAGGTCATGGGGCAGCAGCAGGAACTCGCGACCCGCAGCTTCTCGGAGCGCGAGAAGGCCGTGGAGACCATGCTCGCTCCGGTACGCGAGGCACTCGAGCGCACGCACCAGCAGATCGCCCGGATCGAGAAGGAGCGCGCCGAGACCTTCGGTGCGCTGCGCAACTCCATCGAGAGCGTCACGCTCGGGCAACAGTCCCTGCAACGCGAGACGCGCAGCCTGGTCACCGCGCTTCGCCGGCCCGAGGTGCGTGGCCAGTGGGGCGAGATGACGCTGCGCCGGCTCGCGGAACTCGCTGGCATGATCGAGCACTGCGACTTCGACGAGCAGGTCGTCGTCCAGGGCGAGGACGGCGCCCTGCGGCCCGACATGATCGTCAACATGCCCGACGGCCGCCAGGTGGTGGTGGACGTGAAGACGCCACTCGACGCCTACCTCTCCGCCGTGGAAGCCACGACCGACGAGGAACGCGCCATCGCGCTCAAGCGGCACGCGCAGGCCGTGGTCGAGCGCGTCCGCGACCTTGCATCGAAGGCCTACTGGACGCAGTTCAAGCAGAGCCCGGAGTTCGTGGTGCTCTTCATCCCGGGCGACCAGTTCCTGGCGGCTGCGATCACCGAGATTCCGACGCTGCTCGAGGACGCCATCCGCCAGCACGTCATCATCGCCACGCCGACGAGCTTCGTCGCGCTGCTGAAGGCCGTGGCCTACGGGTGGCGGCAGAATGCACTCGCCGAAAACGCGGCACGCATCCAGGAACTCGCCGAGGACCTCTACCGCAGGCTCGCGAAGTTCGGCGAGCACCTTGGCAAGGTCGGTCGCTCGCTCGGGCAGAGCGTGGACGCCTACAACAGCGCGGTCGGGTCGCTCGAGCGTCAGGTGCTGCCGGGCGCGCGCCGGTTCACCGAACTCGGACTCCGGCCGGGGCGCGAGATCGAGGAAATACTCCCGGTGGAGAAGCTCGCGCGCGAGCCACGGGCCGCCGAGGGCGACAGTGTCGATGAGTGAACCGGATCCGCGCCGCTACGTCGCCACGCCGGGTGCGCTCGAAGACCGGGTCATCCTCGTGACAGGCGCGAGCGGCGGCATCGGTGCGGAACTCGCGCGCTCCTGCGCCGCGCTCGGCGCCCGGGTCGTGCTGTCGGGCCGCAACGTGAAGAAGCTGGAAGCCGTGTACGACTCCATTCGCGCCGCCGGTGGCGTCCGTCCATCGATCGCACCGCTCGATTTCGAGAAGGCCGACGCGAGCCACTACACGGCGCTCGCCGATGCGGTGCGCGGGGAATTCGGCCGCCTGGACGGCCTCGCGCACGTGGCGGGCCAGCTCGGCGAGCGGACCCCGATCGAGCACCACGATGTCGTGTCGTGGATGCGCGTGATGCACGTGAACCTGAACGCCGCTTTCATCCTCACCCAGGCCCTGCTGCCGCTGCTCAAGCTCTCGCAGGACGCATCGGTCGTGTTCACGACCAGCGGTGTCTCGGAGCGGGCCCGCGCCTACTGGGGTGCGTACGCCGCCTCGAAATTCGCGGTAGAGGGATTGATGCAGGTCCTGGCCGACGAGACCGACACGCTCACGAACATCCGCGTGAACAGCGTCAATCCGGGCAGGACGCGCACGGCGATGCGCGCCAGGGCGTACCCGGGCGAGGACGCGGGCTCCGTGCCGCTCCCGTCGGAAGCAATGCCGACCTATCTCTTCCTGCTCGGGCCGGCGGGCCGCGGCGTCACCGGCCGCCGCTTCGACGCCCAGTAGTTCGTCGCGCCGCAGGGCGGGACGCGGGGCGCGCGATCCCCGACATCGCCACGAGCGCGTCGAGTTCCTCCCCGCTGAGTTCGCGAGACCGCCCACGTGGCAGGTCGCGTGGAAGCGTCACCGGGCCCCACTGCACCAGCATCGTCCGGCTGACCTTGAGTCCGGCGGCATCGAACAGTTCGCGTATTGCACCCTTCGGCAAGGTGCGCGCCGACGCGATCCGGAACCACGCGTTCGTAGCCCCGCCCTCGAGACGTTCGACTGCGGAGAACTCCACCGTCTCGCCCGCCAGGTCCACCGTGCAGGGAACGGTCGGCCAGTCGTCATCCAGTCGCGGTCGCAACGCGCGCACGCGGTACTCGACCGGCGTCGAGTGGGCCTGGCGCGTCACGCCGGTGACGAACGCGCCGTCGCTGGCCATGATCAGCAAGCCGTCCTCGCCGAAGCCGAGCGAGTTCACGGGCAACCAGCGGCCGCCGCGCAGGCTCGGCAGGCGCGCCTCCACGCCCGCGCGCTCGTCGCCCGCCTGCGGGCGCAGCATTTCGCCGCCCGGCTTGTGGTAGACGATCACCTGAAGCGGGTGATCGAACGCAAGCCGCTTGGTGACGTCCTTGCCGTCCACGACGACGCGGTCGCCCGGCTTGACCTGCTGACCAACCTCCGCAGGCCGGCCGTTGACGAGGACGCGTCCCTCCGCGATCCACGACTCCGCCTGGCGACGCGAGCCGATGCCGTGCCGGGCCAGGAGCTTGTGCAGGCGTTCTTCCAAGAGCGGGCGCTAGCGTTGATCGCCGTCCGACGGTACCGCGGGATCGACCGAATCCGCGTTCGCAGCGGGCAATGCAGGTACGCCGGGCGGGCCAGGCAGTTCCAGCTGCTCGCTGATGTCTTCCAGATCCTGCAACTGCGCCAGAGTCGGCAGGTCGTCCAGGCTCTTCAGTCCGAAATAGTCCAGAAACTCCCGCGTCGTGCCGAGCAGCTCCGGGTGGCCCGGCACCTCGCGGTGACCGACGACCCGGATCCATCCGCGCTCCTGGATGGTGCGCATGATCGTGGCCGCGACCGTGACGCCACGAATGTCCTCGATCTCGCCGCGCGTGATCGGCTGACGATAGGCGATCAACGAAAGTGTCTCGAGCAGTGCGCGCGAATACCGGCTCGGCCGCTCCTGCCAGAGCCGCGACACGGTGCCCGCGAACTGCTGGCGCACCTGCACGCGCCATCCGCTCGCCACCTCACGGATCTCTATGCCGGTTCCCTCGAAACGACGATCGAGGTCGGCGATCGCGTCGCGCACGTCCTCCGCAGCCGGGCGCTCGTGCTCGTCGAAAAGCTCGAGTATCTGGTCCACGGTGACGGGCCGGCCGGCCGCCAGCAATACGGCCTCGACGACGTTGCAAAGAGGATGGTCGCTCATGATTCGGTCCGGTCTCCAGCCTCGGGCAGGTCGTTGTCCGAAACGATCATCACGTGCCGCGGCGCACCGGCGCGCACGTGTATGGGCGCGAACTGATCGGCCTGCACGATCTCGATCAGTCCTTCACGCAGCAGTTCGAGGATCGCCGAGAACGTGACGGTCACGCCCATGCGGCCCTCTTCGGGCCGGAAAAGCCGGGTGAACTCGACGAACGCCTGGGTGCCGAGCGCGCCTAGCACGTCGGACATGCGCTGGCGGACCGACAGCCGCTCGCGCTGCACCTGGTGGTGCGCGAACATCTCACCGCGCGACATGACGTCCTTCAGCGCAAAAAGCATCTCCTGCATCGTCACGACGGGCAGGATCTTTACGACTCGCCGGTCGACCAGCTCCGCCGACGCCTGGAACGCATCCCGGTCAGTGCGGGGCAGTGTCTCCATGCGCTCGGCGGCGCGCTTGAAGCGCTCGTATTCCTGCAGGCGGCGCACCAGCTCGGCACGCGGGTCGTCGTCCTCGTGTTCGCCCTCGCCCTGCGGGCGCGGCAGCAGCATGCGCGACTTGATCTCCGCGAGCGTCGCCGCCATCAGCATGTACTCACCCGCGAGCTCGAGCTGCAGGTCGCGCATCACCTCGATGTACTTCATGTACTGGCGGGTGATTTCCGCGAGCGGGATATCGAGGATGTCGAGGTTCTGGCGGCGGATGAGATAGAGCAGCAGGTCGAGCGGGCCCTCGAACGCCTCGAGGAACACCTGCAGTGCATCCGGCGGGATGTAGAGGTCCCGCGGCATCTCGGTCAGCGGCTCGCCCTCGACGACGGCAAACGGCATCTCCGCCTGCTCGTGATTCTCGGGCGCAGGCACTGCCCCGGCGGGGGGCGCGCCGCCCTCGATCAGCCTGAGATCCGGCTTGCTCATGTCTATCCCTCAGCGGTACGCGAGGCCCATGGCCTGCTTGACGTCATCGAGCGTCTGCCCCGCGACTTCACGCGCCTTTTCGCAGCCATCGGCGATGATGCCGCGCACGACGTCGGGGTTCTCCTCGAATTCCTGGGCACGTTGACGCATGGCGGTGACCTCCTCGACCACGCGCTCGATCAGTGGCTTCTTGCACTCGATGCAACCGATGCCCGCGCTGCGGCAGCCTGCATCGACCCAGCGTCGCGTCTCCTCGCTCGAATACAGCTTGTGCAGGTCCCAGACCGGGCATTTCTCCGGATCGCCCGGGTCCGTGCGGCGAACGCGGGCCGGGTCGGTCTGCATGGTCTTGAGCTTGGCAGCGACCGCGTCGGGGTCCTCGCGCAGCCCGATGGTGTTGCCGTAGGACTTCGACATCTTGCGGCCGTCGAGCCCCGAGACCTTGGGCGTCGCCGTCAGCAACGCCTCGGGCTCCGGAAGAATCGTCCGCCCGGTGCCCTCGAGATAGCCGAGCAGTCGCTCGCGGTCGGCCAGCGTCAGGCGCGAATTGCCCTCGAGCAGGGCCCGGGCCTTGTCGAGCGCCTCTTCCTCGCCGCGTTCCTGGTAGCTGCGGCGCAGGTCTCTATAAAGTGTGGCGTTCTTCGCACCGAGGTTCTTCACGGCGCGTTCCGCCTTGACCTCGAAATCCGTCTCGCGGCCGTAGATGAAGTTGAAGCGCCTGGCGATTTCGCGCGTGATCTCGACGTGCGCCACCTGGTCCTCGCCGACCGGGATGTACATCGGGCGGTAAAGAAGGATGTCGGCGCTCTGCAGCAGCGGGTAGCCGAGGAACCCGTAGGTTGCGAGGTCCTTCTCCTTCAATTGCTCCTGCTGGTCTTTGTAGGTCGGCACGCGTTCGAGCCAGCCGAGCGGCGTGATCATCGACAACAGCAGGTGCAGTTCCGCGTGCTCGGGAACCTTCGACTGGATGAAGAGCGTCGCGACCGACGGATTCACGCCGGCGGCCAGCCAGTCGACGACGATCCGCCAGGTATTGGCTTCGATGTCGCCGGTTTCCTCGTAGCCGGTCGTAAGCGCGTGATAGTCGGCGACGAAGAAATAGCAGTCGTACTCGTACTGCAGCTCCGTCCAGTTGCGGAGCGCCCCGTGGTAGTTGCCGAGGTGCAGGGCGCCGGTCGGGCGCATTCCCGACAGTACGCGCCGAGGGGTCGTCACTGAAGAACTCAAAGCGGTCCCTTGCGAATATTCGCCAAGATAATTACTTGATTATCAATGCGCTACGACACATTCCTGATCGACCACGAAGGTGGTCACGGGTTTGGATCGCTGCGGACGCGGGATTATACGCAGGCTGCCGCAGCCGCGGCGTCATTCGAACGCGGAAACGTCACCCTTGCCGCGGCGAATGACGACCGGCGCCTCGCCTGAGAGATCCACCACGCTCGAGGCCTCGAAGCCACAGTGCCCGCCGTCGACCACCAGGTCCACGGCGTGCTCGAGCCTGGCCTTGATCTCGTGCGGGTCGGTCATCGGCGCCTCGTCCCCTGGCAGGAGTAGCGTCGAGCTCATGATCGGCTCGCCGAGTTCCGCCAGAAGCATGCTCACGACCGCATTGTCCGGCACGCGGATGCCGATCGTGCGGCGCTTCGGGTTCTGCAGGCGTTTCGGCACCTCGCGGGTCGCCTCGAGCAGGAACGTGTACGGCCCCGGCGTAAACGCACGAAGAGTGCGGTACTGCCGGTTGTCCACGCGGGCGTATTTCGCGATCTCCGAGAGGTCCCTGCAGACCAGCGTGAAATTGTGGTCCTTGCCGGCGTCGCGTATGCGCCGGATACGTTCCATGGCGTCCTTGTCGCCGATGAGGCAGCCGAGCGCGTAGCAGGAGTCGGTCGGGTAGGCCACGACGCCACCCTCCCGGATGGCGGCGATCGCCTGGCGGACCAGCCTCGGCTGCGGATTCACCGGGTGAATGGAGAGGAGGAGCGCCATCATTCTCATCAGCCGTCGTTGGGCGCGACGGTCGAGTTGGCTATGATACGCGCCCCGGCTCAGGGTCACCCCGGCCGATCACTCGGCTATAGCATGCAGTTCGTCGTCGACCTCCTACCGGTCATCGCCTTTTTCGTCGCCTACAAGCTTGCCGGCATCTACATCGCCACCGCGGTGCTGATCGCTGGCGTGCTGGCGCAGACGGCCGTGAGCTGGATACGGTTCCGCAAGGTGAGCCCGATGCTGCTCACGACCGCGGCACTCGTACTGGTATTCGGCGGCCTGACCCTCTACCTGCATGACTCCACCTTCATCAAGTGGAAGCCCACGATCGTGAACTGGCTGTTCGCCGTGGTGTTCGTCGGCAGTCATTTCGTGCGCGGCCCGACACTCATCCAGCGCATGCTCAGCAAGGACGTGACGCTTCCGGCCGCGGACTGGGCCCGGCTCAACCTGGCCTGGGTAGTGTTCTTTCTGGCAAGCGGCGCGCTCAACCTGTACGTCGCCTACCACTACTCAGAGGCGACCTGGGTCAATTTCAAACTTTTCGGCCTCATGGGGCTGACCCTGGCATTCGCCATCGTCCAGGGCATCTGGATCGCCCGAAAGGCGGACCAGGCCGAGGCGGGGAAGGCCTGAGGTGCTGTACGTGATCACAGGCCGTGATGCGTCCGGATCGCTACCCATCCGTCGCGCGGCTCGACCCAGGCACCTGGCGCGGATCCGCGAACTTTCGGACGCGGGACGGGTCGTATTGGCCGGCCCCTGCCCCGCCACGGATTCCCCCGATCCCGGCGAGGCCGGGTTCACTGGCAGCCTCATCGTTGCCGAATTCCCGTCGCTCGAGGATGCGCGCGCCTGGATCGCCGCAGACCCGTACGTGACCGAGGGCGTATTCGAGTCTCACGAGGTGCGGCCGTTCCTCCGGGTGCTGCCATGACCGGTACGCGGCTCGAGCGCCTGACTGACCGGCTAACCGCGCGTTCGACCCGGAGCGGCTCGAGATCGTGGACGACAGCCATCGTCATGCCGGCCACACGGGCGCAGCAGACGGACGCGGTCACTTCACGGTGCTGGTCGTTTCGTCGCGATTCGCTGGACTCGGCACGTTGAAGCGTCACCGGCTGGTGTATGAAGCCGTCGGCGACATGATGACGACGGACATACACGCGCTTTCCATCCAGGCCATCGCCCCGGGCGAGGCCGTGACCGATTGAGCAGGATTCCAAACCCAGAGGCAAATGATGCGTAACCAAAGACTCCCCCTCGTTCTGATCGCTGCACTCGGCCTGCTGGCCGCTTGCACGAAGCCTGCCGGCGACGCCGCGAAACCGGCGGGCGATGCCGCGACACCTGCAGCGGCCGCGAAGACCACCACCGTCGCGACCGTGAACGGACAGGCGATTTCGTCCGAGACGTTCAACGTCTTCCTGCAGGCCGTGACCGGCAAGCCGGCCGCAGAGGCCACTGCCGAGCAGAAGACGCAGATGCTCGACCAGCTGATCAACATGACGCTCGCGGCGCAGGCGGCGGAGAAGGAAGGCCTGCAGAACGGCCCCGAAGTGAAGGCTCGCATCTCGCTGCTGAGCACGCAGATCCTCGCCGAGGCCGCGACCGAGAAGTACATCAAGTCGCACCCCGTGTCCGAGACAGAGGTCAAGGCCGAGTACGACGCCCAGATCGCGCACATTCCGATGGAGTACAAGGCGCAGCACATCCTGGTGGATACCAAGGAGCAGGCCGAGGCGATCATCAAGCAGCTCGACGCCGGCGCGGACTTTGCCAAGCTCGCGGCGAAAGACTCCAAGGACCCGAGCGGCAAGAAGGGCGGTGACCTCGGCTGGTTCAGCCTGCAGTCGATGGTCAAGCCGTTCGCGGATGCCGTCGCGGCATTGAAGAAGGGTGAGACGACGCAGCAGCCGGTCCAGACCCAGTACGGCTGGCACGTGATCCGCCTCGAGGACACCCGGACGCCCACGGTCCCGGCGTTCGACGACGTGAAGCAGCAGGTGGAGACGCTCACCCAGCGCAAGAAGCTCCAGGCCTATCTGGACGAGCTTCGCAAGACCGCGAAGATTCAGAAAACAAACTAGCTGTCAAGTCGCCCTCAGGGGCGAAACGGCCGGATTCCCGAGCGGGGATCCGGCCGTTTTCTTTGGGGAGCCCACGCCTCAAGTCACCCGGCCAGACGCAGTCTCCAAGCGGGCCAACCATGCCCATCTCCTGCTTCCGGCGCATTCGGCCAGCCCCGCTCGGGTCCTGATCGACGCGCCAGCCGCACGAGCGACGCGGTCGCGGGCGCCTATTCTTATATAGCTTCTAGATTGTGCCCGTAAGCCTATGCTTTTATATCGTTTCTTCGCGCTCACTTAAGAAGTGTGAACCGCGTCACACTTGGCCTGAATCGGGTTGGATTACGTCACCTCACCGGCCCGCCCCGACTTTACATAGCGCATGAACCGGGCCGCCAGGCGGCCCGACGGGCGCTGCTGCGTGCGTTTCTAGGCTTCTGCTCCACAGCCTTGAATCCAAGGGGTATTGCCGCTGCCCGCCCACGGCCCCGATCCAAGACCGGTTGTTAGCTACCGGCCGTAAGCCTGCGATTATGTTCGACTCTTGACCGGCCCTACCCCGCCGATATAGTTCAATCCCGGAGTTAACAATAACCCTGATGTCAGCGGCAGTTGCATATTGGACGGAGCCGCCCGTTTACGGGCTAGGAATGAGCGAGAACGTAACGAAACCGTTGCTTGCGGCGTGTCGGCACCTGCTGCACCCGCTGGTGCGCATTCTCATGCGCCACGGCATTCATTACGGTGAGTTCGCCGACGCTGTACGTGGCGCCTACATTGACATCGCCTCTTCGGAGCACATGGCGCCGGACCGACCCCAGACAGATGCCCGACTCGGAATCCTCACGGGCATGAACGCTCAGGAAGTGCATCGGATTCGCGCATTGGACGCGCAAGACGACTCTGAAGTTGGGATTAACCAGGTCGCACGAGTTCTGCAGGGCTGGAGTCAGGACCCTGAGTACCTCGGCCCCTACGGCTTGCCGCTCGAAGTTCCATTTGCGGGCGACCGCACGTCATTTGAGGAACTGGTATCGCGCTTTGCCGGCGGCGCCTCAGCACGCTCACTTCTCGACGAACTGGTTCGTGTTGGCGCTGCTGTTGAGACTGACGATGGCTACGTCAGGTTACTGAATCGAACGTACGTTCCGTCGCCCCTGGATCCAGTTGGCCTTGAGCGTCTCGGCAACGTCGTCAACTACTTCATTGATACCGTCGATTTCAATCTTCAGAAGAAGAAGCAGGGCGAAGGACGGTACGAGCGATACGCCATCACGATGGAGGGCCTATCGCCGGACTCGTTCGCCGCATTTGACCTGCTGGTCCGCGAGAAGGGCCAGGAGTTTCTTGAGATTCTTGATGACTGGCTGGGTCAGAACGAAGTGAAGGGCGGTCACCGCCTTCCAGCTGACGAATCCGTTCGCACCGGGGTGGGAGTATTCCACTTCGTGGATCGATTCCCGAATACCACCGATGACAGTTTCCGTTAAGCGACCACAAGTCGCAGTGAACTTGGAAGAATTGAGGGGACACTAGAATGAGCAGCACCGGTCGAATCCAAGCAATTGCGATTGCAGTGTCGTTGACGTTTAGCCGGGGCGACGGCGGGAGCTGCCGGCCGCCCCACGCCATCATCGGCGGCGATGCCATCATCGGTGGCGACCACCAGAAGGCTTCTGCCAACGCCATCATCGGCGGTGACGCCATCATCGGTGGCGACGCGATCATCGGCGGCGACCCCAAGGGCAAGAAGCGCCCCAACGCCATCATCGGCGGCGATGCCATCATCGGTGGCGACCACCAGAAGGCTTCTGCCAACGCCATCATCGGTGGTGACGCCATCATTGGCGGCGACGCGATCATCGGCGGCGACCCCAAGGGCAAGAAGCGCCCCAACGCCATCATCGGCGGCGATGCCATCATCGGTGGCGACCACCAGAAGGCTGTCTCCCAACGCCATCATCGGTGGCGACGCCATCATCGGTGGCGACGCGATCATCGGCGGCGACGGCCCAAGGGCGAAGCGCCCCAACGCCATCATCGGCGGCGATGCCATCATCGGTGGCGACCACCAGAAGGCTTCTGCCAACGCCATCATCGGTGGTGACGCCATCATTGGCGACGCGATCATCGGCGGCGACCCCAAGGGCAGAAGCGCCCCAACGCCATCATCGGCGGCGATGCCATCATCGGTGGCGACCACCAGAAGGCTTCTGCCAACGCCATCATCGGTGGTGACGCGATCATCGGCGGCGACATCCCAAGGGCAAGAAGCGCCCCAACGCCATCATCGGCGGCGATGCCATCATCGGTGGCGACCACCAGAAGGCTTCTGCCAACGCCATCATCGGCGGTGACGCGATCATCGGCGGCGACTCCCAAGGGCAGAAGCACGCCAACGCCATCATCGGCGGCGATGCCATCATCGGTGGCGACCACCAGAAGGCTTCTGCCAACGCCATCATCGGTGGTGACGCGATCATCGGCGGCGACGGTCCCAAGGGCGGCAAGAAGCGCCAACGCCATCATCGGCGGCGATGCCATCATCGGTGGCGACCACCAGAAGGCTGTCTGCCAACGCCATCATCGGTGGTGACGCCATCATCGGCGGCGACGCGTCCCAAGGGCAAAGGCCCCAACGCCATCATCGGCGGCGATGCCATCATCGGTGGCGACCACCAGAAGGCTGTCTGCCAACGCCATCATCGGTGGTGACGCCATCATTGGCGGCGACGCCAAGGGCAGGCGAACCCCAACGCGGCATCATCGGCGGCGACGCCATCATCGGTGGCGACCATGCAGAAGGCTGGTGCCAACGCCATCATCGGTGGCGACCTGCTTTCCAAGTACCCGCCTGCACTTCTCGTTCAGGGCCCAGTCGAGAAGGTTGACCTACGCACCGGTCGGGTAATTATTCTTGGTCAGACCTATCAGGCGCCGGCGGGGAGCGCAGCGCTGCAGTCAATGGCCGATCAACTGTCGTCAGGTGTAGCTGTCGTTGCCGCCGTCACGGGGGCCAAGGACACGCGCGGAGAGCTTCACGCCACGAGCCTTAAGGCGACTGGGATCTCGTATGCGCCGGGCGCTACCAAGGTGCTGGTGGTTGGCCGCGTAACGTCATCGCAAGCAGCCACCGGAACCTTCGCGATAGGAAAGCTGACGGTTGACTATACGTCGCTACTGTCAGCCGCCGACATACAGCCGCGTGCCGGGCAAACGGTTGCGGTAGTTGGAGTGCAGTCCTCAACGGAGTCCGCGCTGCAGGCTCTGCAGGTGCGCATCGTTCGCTGAGATCACCGTTTCCTAATCGGACGGGCGCCATACAGGCGCCCGTTTTCTTTTTAGAATTAATGAATGCGGCGGGTCGTGACACTCACGCGCTTATAGAGCCTTTGTTGGCCTACGGCGAACTCGGCGGCAGACTTTCGGCCCCGCAGTTAGGCTTTCCCTCGTAATAGAAAACACCAACGCCTACACGCAATGATTGGCCTACAAGAGCACCGGGCTTAACTTCATTTGAAATAAGCCAATCATCTACAGAATCAACGAACTCCGTTACGCGATCGCGCGCAATCTGGCGAAACAACGGAACCGCAGATGGGACAAGTCGGTCCGAATACGCAAGCCTCTGTATGAATGGCTCCAGCTTCTCGCGCCCAGTATTCCGCGCCAATCCCTCAAGTACCGGATGAACAATTTGCGTAAGGCCGATGACAAGGTCCTCGTCTACATTTCCAGGCACGAAATAGCGCTTCACCAACTTCAGCGATCCTGCTGCCGACTCGACGACAGCACCCGCCGCCAAGCAGCTCAGCCCGTACTGCGCCCGCGGGAACATCACCACCGACCGCTCGAATCACAGCAGCAAACGACGCGTCGTCTCCAGAAAACGGCAACTCCTTGGGCGCTCCGGAGGAGATCTACGAAACGCGCATCCGAATACCACACCTGCAGGGCTCTGGCTGCGTGACTTGCATTCCTAACCTCGCCTGCAAGGTCACTAGTGGCCGCCAACTGCTGCGGCCGATTGTCGCGTATACGGGCAACTTCCTTTCGAGACAACCCTGTACGGACAGCAACGCGCGACACGTTGGCGCTCCGACCGCGGGCGTCACGCTCGCTGGCAGCTTCCTCCAAGAACGCGTGTTTCGCGGCCTCGGAAAATTGCCTGTAATTGATCCCCGCACGAAGGAGGATGCGGGCCAACGGCCGCAAGCAAGTGACTGTTGCAGCAAGCACCCTATTCTGGATCGCGCTATTCATGTCTCCTCTTGGAGAGCCAATCACTGAAACAAGCGGCTTAATTTCTGGTGCCGACTGACGCCACGTCACCAGTCACCTGCCTCGTAGAAACGCCCGCCGATAATGCATCAACTCCGCAATCGATTCCCTGACGTCGTCCAGTGCCGAATGTGTCGACGACTTCTGAACTCCGGCAAGCACTTCGGGCGCCCAGCGGCGCGCCAGTTCCTTGAGCGTGCTGACGTCGAGGTTGCGATAGTGGAAGAACCGCTCGAGACCAGGCATCTCGCGCGCGAGAAACCGGCGATCCTGGCAGATGCTGTTGCCGCACATCGGCGAGGCGCCCGGGCTTGCGTGGCCGGCCAGGAATTCCAGCGTCCTCGCTTCCGCCTCCGGGGCGCTGCAGCGACTCGCGCGCACCCGTGCAATGAGACCCGATGCGCCGTGCGTCGTGCGGTTCCACTCGTCCATGCGCTCGAGCACCTCGTCGGGTCGGTGCACGGCGATCACCGGGCCCTCGGCCACCACGTTCAGGTTCGAATCTGTCACGATCGTCGCGATCTCGATGATGTGGTCGAGAGCCGGGTCGAGTCCGGTCATCTCGAGGTCTATCCAGATCAGGTTATCTGCAATCGCCAATTCCGACCTGCCGATGCGTCACATGGCGCTCGATTGTAGTGGATTCCGGCAGAAGTTAAGCTGCGCCCCGCCCTGCGACGTCCGATGCACCCACTGACCAGCATATTCCTGGCTTTCCTTGCGGCCCATGTCGCCGTCCAGCTGTGGCTGGCGGGGCGGCAGGTTGCGTTCGTTGCAGCGCAACGCGGCTCCGTCCCGCCCGCGTTCGCAGGCACAGTCACGCCCGAGGAACATGCCAAGGCGGCCGACTACACAGTCGCGAAGCAGCGCCTTGGCATGCTGGAGGTCGTATTCGAGGCCACGGTGCTCCTGTGGCTCACCCTGGGCGGCGGGATCGTGCGGATCCAGGCGCTGGCGGGGTCGCTGGGCGCCCCGCCACTGCTCTCGGCAACGTTTCTCGTCCTGGGCGTCTTTGCAGCCATAGCCCTGCTGTCGCTGCCTTTCGGCATCTATCGCACCTTCGTGCTCGAGCAGCGATTCGGATTCAATCGCACGACCCCGGCTGTCTACGCTGCCGACCTCGCCAAGGGTTGGATCCTCGGCCTGCTGCTGGGGGGAGCCGTCACGGCTGGCGTCCTGTGGATCATGTCGTCGCTTGGGGGAAAGTGGTGGATCGCAGGCTGGCTGGCGTGGACGGCCTTTACGCTCGCGCTTACCTGGGCGTGGCCCCGCGTGATCGCGCCCATCTTCAACAAGTTCCAGCCGCTCGAGGACCCGGCGCTCAGGTCGCGTATCGATGCGCTTCTGGAGCGCTGCGGCTTTCACGCGAAAGGCGTCTTCGTCATGGACGGATCTCGCCGCAGTTCACACGGAAACGCCTACTTCACCGGCCTCGGGCGGGAGAAGCGGATCGTGTTTTTCGACACCCTGCTGTCGCGCCTCGCGCCGCCACAGATCGAGTCCGTGCTCGCTCACGAACTCGCCCACTTCCGGCTGAAACACGTGCCACAGCGCATTGCCGTCGGCGCGCTTGCGAGCCTGGCCGGGTTCGCCCTGCTCGGTTGGCTCGCCAGACAATCGTGGTTCTATTCAGGTCTCGGGGTGCCGTCGGGCAGCGATGCGGCGGCGCTGGTGCTTTTCCTGCTGGTGGCACCCGCCTTCACCTGGCTGCTGTCTCCGGCCGCGGCCGCGTGGTCCAGGCGCCACGAATACCAGGCCGATGCGTTTGCGGCCGAACACAGTGATGCAACTTCACTTGCTGAGGCCCTGGTCGCCCTCTACCGGGACAACGCGAGCACGCTCACCCCGGATCCGGTGCACTCGGCGTTCTACGACTCCCATCCGCCGCCGGCGGCCCGCATCGAGCGCCTCAATTCACTGCGGCCACCGTCAGCCGTGACCGCCGCGACCACGTGACCGACGGCCACTCCACCGGATGCGTCATCGAGTCGTACGGACGGCGCGTGATCGTAGAATTTCCCGGGGGCGAGACGGCACCCTGCAAGCTGCGCGGCCGCAAGCTCGACGTCGTCGCCGGTGACCAGGTGCGCACGGAACGGCACCAGGGCTCGGACGAGTGGACCGTGGTCGAGCGCCTGCCCAGGCGAAACCTCTTGAGCCGCAGCGACAGCCGTGGCCTGGAGGAATCGATTGCCGCCAACCTCGACCAACTGGGCATCGTGGTGGCCGCCCTGCCGGCCTGCGACCCGTTCATCGTCGACAGGTACGTGGCGGGCGCCTGCTACGCCGGGATTTCCCCGCTGCTCATCGTGAACAAGACCGACTTGCCTGCCGGCGCGGGTGACCTGGCATTCGTCGAGCCCTTGCGGGCGATCGGCTTCCCGGTCTGTCTGGTCTCGGCGCGAACCGGCGTGGGGCTCCCGGACCTGATCGACGCACTGCGCGGCAGGCGCACACTGCTTGCCGGCCAGTCCGGGGTGGGCAAGTCCTCGGTGTTGAACGCCCTGGCCGGGGATGCGGTCCGAGCGACGGGACGGCTCTCCGAACGCTCGAGCGAGGGCCGCCATACGACGGTGTCGTCCGCGATTGTTCGCCTGCCCTGGGGCGAGCTGGCGGACTCTCCGGGCGTGCGTGACTACGCACCCCCGGTGGTACCGCTCCCGGACGTGCAGCGCGGCTTCCCGGAGGTCCACGCGCTCGCGGGCGGGTGCCGATTCCAGAACTGCCTGCACAGCCGTGAGCCGCAGTGCGCGGTCCGCCTCGCCGTGGAGAGCGGGACCCTTGACCCGCGCAGGTACGAGAGTTACCGGCGGCTGCTGAACCTGACCCGCCAGCTCGATGAAAAGCGCGGCTGGAAGTCCTGAACCAACCCGTCAATAAGTACCTGCCACCGCCTGAGCTCGCGGCGCCGCGGCCCGACGTGCACGAGCGGGGCCCAGGCGGTTACGGGGCTGGTATGCTGCTGCACTGCAAGGTAAATTCAGTCGAGTAACAGGCAAGAGGAGTCAGCCGCGTGCGCAGAATCATCGTGGGCGTGAAACGCGTGGTGGACTACAACGTCCGCGTCCGGGTAAAGCCGGACAACTCGGGCGTGGTCACCGAAGGCGTGAAGATGAGCATCAACCCCTTCGACGAGATCGCGCTCGAGGAGGCACTTCGCATCAAGGAACGCGGCCTCGCCGACGAGGTGCTCGCGGTCAGCATCGGCCCTGCGGATACCCAGCAGCAGTTGCGCACCGCGCTCGCGATGGGCGCAGACCGCGCCGTGCTCGTGCAGACCGACGCGGTCGTCCCGCCCCTGTCGGTGGCGCGGATCTTCCACAAGCTGATCGAGAAGGAACAGCCGTTCCTCGTGCTGCTCGGCAAGCAGGCCATCGACGACGACAACGGCCAGACGGCGCAGATGCTCGCCGGCATCTGGGACCGGCCGCAGGCGGTGTCCTGCTCAAAGGTTGAAATATCCGACGGCAAGGCGACCGTCACTCGCGAGGTCGACGCCGGACTCGAAGTCCTGGAAATCGACCTGCCCGCGGTGCTGAGCGTCGACCTGCGCCTGAACGAGCCACGCTACGTGAAGCTCCCCGACATCATGAAGGCGAAGAAGAAGCCGCTCGACACGCTCGGTCTCGCGGACTTCGGCGTGGGCGACACCCCGCCTTTCGCCACGGTCAAGGTCGAGCCGCCGCCGCAGCGGCAGAAAGGCGTGATGGTCAAGGACGTCGCCGAACTCGTCGACGCGCTCAAGAAGAAGGGGTTGGTCTGATGAGCACGATACTGGTCGTTGCAGAACATGATGGCGCCAAGCTCAATCCCAGCACGCTGAAGTGCGTGAGCTGCGCCTCGAAGGTCACTGGGCGCCACCGTCGACGTGCTGGTGCTGGCCGCCGACTCTGCGGCCGTCGCGGCCCAGGCGGCGACGATCGCCGGCGTCGGCAAGGTGCTGGCCGTGGACAATCCGGCGAACGCCGAAGGCCTCGCCGCGGTGCTCGCTCCGCAGGTCGCGAAGCTCGCCGCCGGCTACACGCACGTATTCGGCCCCTCGACCACCTTCGGCAAGGACCTGATGCCGCGCGTCGCAGCGCTGCTCGGAGTCGGACAGGTGAGCGACGTGATGACGGTCGAAGGCCCCAGCCGCTTCAAGCGCCCGGTGTATGCCGGCAACGCGCTGCTGACGCTCGACGTTCCAGCCGGCGACAAGGTGGTTGCAACCGTGCGCGTGGCATCGTTCGAAGCCGCGGCGGCAACGGGCGGCAGTGCCGCGGTCGACCAAGGTGGACCCGGGCGTCGCCCTCCCGACGCACACCCGCTTCGTCTCGCGCTCGAGCGCGGCGACGGGACGTCCCGACCTCCAGTCGGCCTCGCGCGTCGTCGCGGGCGGCCGCGCCCTCGGCAGCGCCGAGGCCTTCAAGCTGATCTACAGCCTCGCCGACAAGCTCGGGGCGGCGGTGGGCGCCTCGCGAGCCGCCGTGGACGCGGGCTACGTGCCGAACGACCTCCAGGTCGGGCAGACCGGCAAGATCATTGCCCCGGAGCTGTACATCGGTATCGGAATCTCGGGCGCGATCCAGCACATGACGGGCATCAAGGACGCGCGCACGATCGTCGCCATCAACAAGGACGGCGAGGCCCCGATCTTCGAGGCTGCGGACATCGGACTGGTGGGCGACCTGTTCTCGATCCTGCCGGAGCTCGAGAAGCAGCTGGGCTGAAATACGCCGCGGGCCAATGTCCCGCGGCGCAGGTCATCGCGCGAGCGCGGCTCGATTGATCGAGCCGCGCCCTTGCGTCCGTCAGAGCTGGCTGAGGACGTGCTCCGCGCTCGATACCTTGAATTCGCCCGGGCCCTCGATGAATAGGCCCGTCACCACGCCGTCGTTCGCGACGATGGCGAAGCGCTTGCCACGCACGCCCATGCCGAAGCCCGATGCGTCGAACTCGAGGCCGAGCGCTCGGGCGTAGTCGCCGTTGCCGTCCGCAAGCATCAGGACCGTGTCCTCGACGGCCGAGGCCTTGCCCCAGGCCTTCATCACGAACACATCGTTCACGGCCATGCAGGCAACGGTGTCGACGCCCTTGGCCTTGAATTCCGCCGCGTGCTGCACGAAGCCCGGCAGGTGCCGTGCATCGCAGGTCGGCGTGAACGCGCCCGGAACCGAGAACAGCACGACCTTCTTGCCTGCGAACAGCTGGTCAGCCGTCAGCTTCTGCGGCCCATCCGGGCCCGGGAACGTGAAGACGCCTGCGGGTAACTTGTCGCCAACTTTGATCGTCATTTTCTGGCCCTCCCGGGACCGTAGAAAGGAACAAGGATAGCAGCACCCGATGGCCGCAAACCGGCCTGCCGGTGCCTGGCCTCAGGCCGCAACCGTCGCCTTGGCGAACCGGGGCGCCGAACGCAACCGCGTGTCCAGAGACTGCAGGAGGGCTTCGGTGGCCTCCCAGTCGATGCACGCGTCGGTGACCGACACACCGTACTGCAGCTCGCTGCGATCCGCGGGGATCGGCTGGCTGCCCGAGTGCAGGTTGCTCTCGAGCATCAGCCCCACGATCGAGCTGTTTCCCTCGACGATCTGGTTGCCGAGGTTTTCGGCCACCAGCGGCTGCAGGCCGGGATCCTTGGTCGAATTGCCGTGGCTGCAGTCGACGACGATGTTCGTGGGAAGGCCGGCTTTTTCCAGCTCCCTCTCGCAGAGCGCGATGCTCACCGAATCGTAATTGGTGCGCCCGCCACCGCCGCGCAGCACGATGTGGCCGTAGCGGTTTCCTCGGGTGCGAAACACGGCCGACTGGCCCTGCTGCGTGATGCCGAGAAAGTGATGCGGGTGACGCGCGGACTGCAGTGCGTTCACCGCGACCGCGAGCGATCCGTCGGTCCCGTTCTTGAAGCCGACCGGAGTGGAAAGGCCGCTCGCCATCTCGCGGTGGGTCTGCGACTCGGTCGTGCGCGCGCCGATCGCCGTCCACGTCACGAGTTCCGACAGGTACTGCGGCATGATCGGGTCGAGCGCCTCGGTGGCCGCGGGCACGCCGTGCTCGGCGAGGAACAGCAGCAGCTCGCGCGCCTGGCCGATGCCCTTTTCGATGTGGAACGAGTCATCCATGTCGGGGTCGTTGATCAGTCCCTTCCAGCCGACCGTGGTGCGCGGTTTCTCGAAGTAGACGCGCATGAGCAGCAGCATCGTGCCTTTGACCCGCTCGGCCAGGCCGTGCAACCTCATTGCGTATTCGCGCGCCGCGGCCGTGTCGTGGATCGAGCAGGGGCCGACCACCACGAATATCCTCGGGTCCTCGCGATCCAGGATCCGCCGCACGGCCACCCGACTGCGGTAGACGAACTCCTCCGCCTCCGCCGGCAGCGGCAGCGCTCGCTTGATTTCCTCCGGAGTCGGCAGGATCTCGCTCGAGAGGACGTTGATGTTCTGCAGGCGTTCTTGCATCGCGCGTGTCACATCCGGGCTGGTCGGGTCCGCGGGTCGGACCGGGCGCGCTATCTTACACAGCGAGGCGCCGTTTCGGCGCACTGGTCGCCGCTCCCGGCCGCAAATGGGCCGACGACCCGCCCGCCCGGCGCTAGGGGAAAACCCAGGCCGGGACGTTCCGCCAGCCCTTGAGCAGTTCCTTGTCGAGCGCCCGCCAGCCAGGCTCGAATGACTCCACCAGCTTCCAGTACGCCGCAGAGTGATTCATGTGCCGCCGGTGGCACAGCTCGTGAACCATCAGGTATCGCACCACCTGCGGTCGCTGGAACATCAGGCAGACGTTCAGGCTCACCGTTCCCGCCGTCGAACAGCTGCCCCAGCGCGTTCGCTGCCGGCGCAGCAGCAGCCGAGCATAGTCGAGCCCCGTCTCCGTCGCGACGGCATCCAGTCGGTCGCGGAGGTGCCCGTGTGCTTCGCGGGTCAACCAGCGCAGCAGCGCCCCGCCGACTTGTGGATCGGTTGCCTGCGGTGTCCTGACGTGCAGCACGCCCTCCCCCGCGTCCTTCACCGAGGTGCGGGCGGACCGCACGTACTCCACTGCCCAGCGTTCCCCGGTCAGGGCGAGTTCGACGTTCGCAGGGCGTCGATCCGCCGCGAGCGGTGCATGGAGCGCGAGTTCCCGCAGGCGTCCCTCCGCCCACTCGCGATGCTTCGCCACGAACCGCTCCACCGCCGGGATGCCGACGCCCGGCGGTACGACGACTTCCACCCGACCGCCCGGCGACACGCGCATGGACATGCGACTTGCGCGCCGGCTGATCCGCACGTTCCAGCCTGACGAGGCGTCCCGTGCCGACCACAGCGCCAGCTGCAGAGGATCGCCCTTCTCCCGTCGTGCACGGCCGCCACGCCCGAAAATACTCATGCGCCTAGAGCTCCCGCAGACCGACGGTCACCGGGAGTCGTGCCGCGCGCAGGCCCGGCAGGAGTCCCCCGATCAGCCCGAGCACGAGCGCGTATACGAGCCCCGTGAGCAGCAACCGTGGCGTCACGGTGAAGGCGAATGCGATCTGGCTGAAGCTCGCCCAGTTGAGCGTGGAGGCCTGGTATCCGTTCAGCCCGAAATACACGAGCGCTCCGCCGGCCAATCCGCCGAGCAGGCCCAGCACAGCGGCCTCGAGCAGTACCGACGCGACGACGGGCGTGGCGCCGAAACCGAGTGCGCGCAGCGTGGCGATCTCGCGCGTGCGCGACGAGACTGCCGAGTACATGGTGTTCAGGGCCGCGAATACCGCGCCCACCCCCATCAGGATCGCAATGGCCGTGCCGACGTAATTGATGATGGTGACGAGGATGCGTGACTGGTCGGCATAGAACTCCTGCTCGGAGCGCGCAGCGGCATTCACGCGAGGGTCGCCGGCGAGGCCACCCTTGAGCGTCGCGAGCGCCGCCGGCGACGTGAGCCGCGCGCGTACGACCTGCACGGAATTGCCGCGGCGGTACACGCCCTGCAGCACGGTCAGGTCCGTCCAGACCTCCGATTCCGACACGCTGCCCCCGGCCTCGAACACTCCGACCACCCGCCACTCGTGGGAACCCCAGGTGACCTTGCGGCCGAGGTCCACGTTTCCGAACTGCGAGAATGCGCCCCTGCCGACGATGACCTCGTCCTTGCCGCGCTCGAACATCCTGCCCGCGGTGATGCGAAAGCCGCGGCGGACGTCCACGGCGCGGTCGGTCACGCCGCGGAACGGCACGTTCGCTGCGGTGCCGGTGCTGCGCATCGGCAGATCCACGATCGTGTAGAACTCGGGCGACGCCACCGGCCCACGCGAGTCGCGCAGGATCCCGGGCGCCGAGACGATCACCGCAACCTGCTCTCGATCGAAGGAACTCGACAGCTCGTCTCCCGAGCCCCCGCGCAGCACGATTGCGACGTCGTCGCTGCCCGACAGGTCGAGCGCCGCGCGAAAACCCTGGCCCATCGACAGCAGCGAGACCAGCACGGCGACCACGCCGCCGATGCCCACCACCGCGACCAGCGACGTCCCGAGCCGCTGCGGCAGGTTGCGAATGTTCATCGCGGTGATCGCGACCAGCTGGTTCAATGAGGGCACGATCGCCATGTCAGTCGCGCCGCAGCGCCTCCACGATCCGAAGCCGCATCGCCTGCACGGCGGGCACGGCGCCCGCCGCGAGGCCAAGGCCCGCCATGCAGGCCAAGCCCGTGAGGACCGCGTCCCACTGCAGCTGGAAGCCCGGCAGGTACTGGCGAAAGACGGGCTCGAACTGCACGCCCATCCACCACGCCGCGGCAAGGCCGAGCACGCCGCCGATCACCGTCACCAGGACCGATTCGACCAGCACCATGCCGAGTACGCCCGCATTGGTGAAGCCCAGCGTCTTCAGCACCCCGATCTCGCTGGTGCGCTCGCGCACGGACTGGGCCATGGTGTTCGCGGTCACCAGCAGCATCGTGAAGAAGACGGCGGTGACGATGGCGCTCAGGATCTTGCCGATGTTGCCCACCTGGTTCACGAATGACTGCGCCATGGCGCGCTCCGACGAGGTCTTGGTCTCCGCCGGCGAATTCGCGAACAGCAGGTCGATCTGCTTCGACACGGACTGCGCGACGTCGGGGTCCCGCACCTGCACGAGGTACCAGCCGACGAGTCCCTTGCCGAATGCCTTGGCCTCCTCGAAATAGTCCTGGTGCATCACCAGGTTTCGCGTATCGCCACCCTGCGGTGCGTCGAAGATGGCGCGCACCGTGACCTGCCAGACGAAGCTGCCGTCGTTGTTCCGCCAGATCGCGGAATTGAGTGGCACGGCGTCGCCCGGCTTCCAGCCGTAGAGGTCCGCGAGCGCCCGGCCGATCATGATTCCCGAGCGGTCCGCCAGCCAGGCCTGCTTCTGCTCCTCAGGCACGATCCACTCCGGGTACATGCGAAGAAACGGCTCGGGCTTTACCGGAAACGCCGGGATCTGGTTGCGCTCGTCCTGGTACCACGCACCGAACCAGGTCTGCGGCGTGACGTCGACCACGCCCGTGACGGCGCGGATCCGGTTCTCGTAGCTCGCGGGAAGCAGCTGCGTGAACGACACCTTGTGCATGGTGAGCAGCCGGTCCGCGCCCGCGACGTTGACCCCGGCCTCGAGCGCGTGGCGCATGGACTGCGCCAGCCCGAACAACAGGAACGCGATCAGGATGGAGGCAACCGTGAAGAAGGTGCGGAGCTTCTTTCGCCGCAGGCTCGCAGCGACCAGCGGGATGTACCTGCCGATCATCGCCCGTCCTCCTGCAGCAGGCCCTTGTCGAGGTGCACCGTGCGGCGCGCACGTTCGGCCGCGTGCGGGTCGTGGGTGACCATGATGATCGTCTTGCCGTACTCACGGTTCAGCGCCTGCAGCAGGTCGAGGATTTCGTCACCGGAGCGGCGGTCGAGGTCGCCGGTCGGCTCGTCGCAGAGCAGCAGCGTCGGGTCGGTGACGATCGCGCGCGCGATGCCGACGCGCTGCTCCTGCCCTCCCGAAAGCTCGCGCGGCCGGTGTTTCGCGCGGTCGGAGAGGCCCACGAGCTTGAGCGCCGCCGCAACCCGCACGCCGCGCTGCGCGCGGGTCAGGTCCTTGAGCAGCAGCGGCAGCTCGACGTTGCGCTCCGCGCTCAGCACCGGCAGCAGGTTGTACATCTGGAAGACGAAGCCCACGTGGTCGGCGCGCCAGCCCGCGAGCGCGGTGTCGCCGAGCCGATCGACACGCAGCCCGTCCACCTCGAGCTCGCCCGCGGTCGGCCGGTCGATGCCGCCGATCAGGTTGAGCAGCGTCGATTTTCCGGAACCGGACGGTCCCATCAGTGCGACGAAGTCGCCCGCCTCGATGTCGAGCGACAGCCCGTCAAGCACGCGCACGACCTCGGCTCCGCGCCGGTACTCCTTGACGAGGTCGCGGATGCGGACGATCGGCTCGCTCACGCTCACGCGCCCTCGAGTTCCACGGCCGCGCCGTCGCGCAGCCGGCGCGGAGGATCGACCACCACCGACTCGCCTCCCTCGAGGCCCTTCAGCACCGGGAAGCTCCCCGCCGCTTCCTTGCCGAGTTCGACCGCGCGCTTCTCGACCTTCCCGTCTCGAACGACCCACACGACGGTGGCCTTGCCGTCCGTTGCCACCGCATTCGCGGGCAGCATCGGCTTCGCCGCCGCCGCCTGGCCGGGCGCCTCGAGGAACCGAACCTTGATGCCCATGTCGGGCAGGATGCGCGCGTCGAGCTGATCGAAGGCGATGCGAACGCGGACCGTGGCCTTCTGCCGATCCGCCGTCGGCACGATGCCGATCACGTGGCCCGGGATGTTCCAGTCGGGATAGGCGTCGAGCACTGCGGCCACCTTCTGCCCGTCGCGCACGCGATTGATGTAGGACTCGTTCACGTCGACCTCGATCTCGCGGGACTCCATGTCCACGATCGTGGCGATGCCGGTGCGAGTGAACCCACCGCCGGCGGACATCGGCGAGACCGTTTCTCCGGGCTGCGCGTCCTTCGAGATGACGACGCCGGTGAACGGCGCGCGGATCGCGAGGTCGTCGAGGCCCTGGCGCGAAAGCGCGAGGCGGCTCCGGGCCACCTCCACCTCGGCCCGGGTGGCCGCGAGGCGCGCTTCGAGTGCCGCCACCTCTGCCTCGGATCCGTCGAGCACGCTCTGCGACACGAGCTTGCGCTCGACGAGGCTCCTGTTGCGCGCGAGCGTGCGGCGGGCGTCTTCCAGCCTCACCTCGATCTCGCGAAGGCCGCGGCGCGCGGCCTCCAGGCTCCGGTCCGCGACCTCATACTCCGCCCGCGCGGTCGAAGCGTCGAGCCGCGCCAGGACCTGGCCCTGCTGCACACCGGCCCCCTCCTCGAACAGGACCTCCTCGATGCGTCCAGTGACCTTGGAACTCACCGTGGCGAGCCGCCGGGCCACGACGTAGCCGGAAGCGTTCAGGACCGCGCCGTCGGACGCACCGGCCGGGGTCTCGACCACGGCCGTGTGCACCGGCACGGCCGAATGCAGGAGCCGCCAGCCGACGACGGCCGCCAGGACGGCGCCGACCACGGCCGCGATCTTCCAGCGTCGGCGGCCGGAGCCGGATCCTTCGTAACGATTGGGATCCTGGCTGCGGTCGAGCCGCAGGCTCTCAAGGGCAGCTTTGTCCAGCGACATGTGAGATTCCATTGCCTGAGTGTGTGACGGGCAGCGTGCCGGCGCGCAGGTGGCTAGAATGCAGGCCACGGCGCGGAGCCAGACGTGCGCCGCGAAGCCCCGAACCTTATCACAGCGACCCCTGCATGACCCTGCCGCTGGCAGACATCGGACTCAACCTCGCCCACGACAGCTTCGACCACGACCGCGACGAAGTGATCGCCGCGGCGGTGGCGGCCGGCGTGTGCCACATGGTAGTCACGGGAAGCACGCTCGAGAGTACGCGCGCCGCCATCGAACTCGTCCGGACCGCACCGGCCATGTTCCGCGCAACGGCCGGCATACACCCTCACCATGCTCGGGAGTTTCACGACACGGAGGTCGCGGAACTGCGCGCATTGATGCTGGCGCCCGAGGTCGGCGCGGCCGGCGAATGCGGGCTCGACTACTTCCGTAATTTCTCGCCGCACGCAGACCAGGAACGCGTGTTCCGAGTCCAGCTCGAGCTCGCGGTCGAAACAGGCAAGCCGGTGTTCCTGCACCAGCGGGATGCCCACGACGCATTCGCGGCGATACTGCAGGATTACCTGCCGCGCCTTGCGGGGGGCGTGGCGCACTGCTTCACCGGGGACGAGCGTGAACTGCGCGAATACCTGTCGATGGGGCTCTCGATAGGCGTCACGGGCTGGATCTGCGACGAGCGCCGCGGCCAGCACCTTCGAGAGCTCGTCCGGCTCATTCCGCTCGACCGGCTGATGCTGGAAACCGACGCGCCATACCTCCTGCCTCGCGACCTCGTGCCGCGACCGAAGTCCCGCCGCAACGAGCCTCGTCACCTGGCACACATCCTCGAAGTCGTGTCGGCCTTGCGCGGCGAGCCGCCCTCTCTCGTCGCGGCCGCAACGACACGCAACGCCCTCGCTTTTTTCGGCTTTCCGGCACGGGCGCAGCCTGCAAGTGCCACTCAATTACTTTAGAATCGCATTGTAAATAGTTGATTTAATAGGCGTATGGACCACAACAAAGCGCGTGCCCTGATCGATTCGGCCTGGGACGATTCCATCGTCCCGGCACTCATGGATTACATCCGGATCCCCAACAAGTCGCCGACCTTCGATGCCGACTGGGAGGCCCGCGGCCACATGGAGGCTGCCGTGCAGCTCATGAGCCGGTGGTGCGAGAGCAACGCGCCCGCAGGCGCGCGGGTCGAGGTGCTCAGGCTGGCCGGGCGCACGCCGCTCCTTTTCGTCGACGTCCCGGGTCAAGTGGACGACTGCGTCCTGATGTACGGTCACCTGGACAAGCAGCCGGAGTTCACGGGCTGGTCCAGCGGACTCGAACCCTGGACGCCGGTCCTGCGCGACGGAAAGCTGTATGGCCGCGGTGGGGCGGACGATGGCTATGCCATCTTCGCGTCGCTGACCGCGATCCGTGCCCTTCGCGACCAGGGCATTCCGCACGCCCGCTGCGTGATCCTGATCGAGGCCAGCGAAGAGAGTGGCAGCCCCGACCTCGTGCATCACCTGGCGGTGCTCGGCGAGCGGCTCGGTACGCCCACGCTCGTCGTGTGTCTCGACGCCGAGTGCGGCAACTACGAGCAGCTCTGGTGCACGACCTCGCTCAGGGGCAATGTGATCGCCACGCTGCGAGCGGAAGTCCTGACCGAAGGTGTCCACTCGGGCACGGCCAGCGGCGTCGTTCCCTCGAGCTTCCGCGTGATCCGCGAACTCCTCGCCCGCGTCGAGGATGCAAGTTCCGGCGCGATCCTGGTCGAAGAGCTGAACGTGCCGATTCCGAAGGAGCGGCGGATGCAGGCCCGCGCCGCGGCCGATGCCCTCGGCAGCTCCGTGTTCGAGAAGTTTCCGTTCCCGCCCGGCATGCGGGCGATTTCAAACGACCCCTACGAACTGCTGCTGAACAACACCTGGCGGCCGACGCTGTGCGTCACCGGCGCGGATGGCATTCCCGCCTGCAGCGCCGCCGGCAACACGCTGCGGCCCCAGACGACGCTCACGCTCTCGTTCCGGCTTGCACCGACGATGGCACCCCACCTCGCCGCCGAGGCCTTGCGTGCTGCGCTCCTGCGCGATCCGCCCTACGGCGCGCGCGTCACGCTGGACGTGGAATCCGCGATGGGCGGCTGGGATGCACCCGCCGTCGCCCCGTGGCTCGAGGCCTCGATGCACGCGGCCTCACGCGAATTCTTCGGGCGCGATGCGATGTACATGGGAACCGGCGGGAGCATTCCGTTCATGGGCTTGCTCGGCGAGAAATTCCCGGGCACGCAGTTCCTGGTGACGGGCCTGCTCGGCCCGCAGTCGAACGCTCACGGGCCGAACGAATTCCTGCACCTCGCCACGGCGAAGCACCTGACCGCCTGCGTGGCGCGGGTGATCGCCGATCACGCCGCCCGGAAATAGCGGGAAAAGGGGACATTCTCCGTTTCCGTCGTGGAAACGGAGAATGTCCCCTTTTCCCTATGCCGACAGGGGGTTCGGCTGGGCGGCCTTCTTGACCTGGTCCCACACCGGGGCGAACGCCGCCGCAGCTCCGCCCGGGATGCGTTCCACGGCCGGGAATTCATCCTGGAGTGCGTCGAGCCGCAACACCACGTCCGGCCGTCCCTTCGGAAAATCGCCGCGCATGGAGAACACGATACGGCCCTCCACCGGCACATCTCCGGCGAGGTGGCGCACGGCGGCCATGCGGTCGTACAGCATCGGCAGCGGGTTCGTGAACGTGAAGTGCCGCTTCGGCCCGAAGACCGACCATTGCTCCATTTTCTCGCCCGCGAAGATCACTCCCGGGACATCGAACAGGTCGATCACCAGCAACCCGCGCTGCGTGAGCAGCAGGTAGTTGACGTGTATCTGTTCGCCCGTGCCGGTCGGCACCAGCACGTTGCGCAGCTCCTCGAACGCGACCGAGGAGATCACGTTGTCGATGGCGCGACGCGCCCGACGCTGCTGGATCGCTTCCCTGGCGAAGTACACGCCGACGGCGACAACCGCGAGCGCGAGCAGCACCCAGAGCCAGACTGGCAGGCCGAGAAACAGGTTCATGTTGTCCCCGTGAGCACTTGACGCAAGTCGTCGAGACGCGGCTCGACGATCGACTGGACCGACGGCAATTCGAGCAGCGCCGCGAGCGCCGGTGGAACCGGCACCGTCGTACCGATCAACGGCTCGACGATGTCGTTGAACTTGGCGGGATGCGCCGTGGCCACGAGCACCCAGCGCTTTCGCTGGTTCGCGGGACCCAGGCGACGGTAGACGCATGCGGCGGTCGCGGTGTGCGGGCACCACGTCTGCCCCAGTGCGGCGTGATCGCGGCGGATCGTCTCGCGGATCTCCTCGTCGCTCACCGACTGCGCCGACAGGCGCCCGCCCAGTCCGCCCCCGTCCGGGAACAGCCAGCGCAGGCGCTCCATGTTGCTCGGATTGCCCACGTCCATGGCGGACGCGAGGGTCGCCACACTCGCGCGCGGCCGCCACTCGCCGGTCCGCAGGAATTCCGTGACCGTCGCATTGGCGTTGGTTGCCAGCACGATCTCGCCGATGGGGAGCCCGATCTCCCGTGCCCAGACGCAGGCGAGCGCGTTGCCGAGATTGCCGGTGGGAATGATGAAGTTCGGGGGCTGTCCGTCCGCCCGTGCCAGTTCGAGGCTGGACCGGGCGTAATAGACCATCTGCGGCAGCAGGCGCCCGACGTTGATGCTGTTGGCCGAAGAAAGCTGCAGGTCGCGTGCGAGTTCGGGATCCACGAACGCGTCCTTCACCATTCGCTGGCAGTCGTCGAACGTCCCGTTGACCGCCAGCGTGCGGACGTTTCGTCCCCAGCACGCAAGCTGCTTCTCCT
Source organism: uncultured Gammaproteobacteria bacterium (assembly GCA_963726665.1). GTDB lineage: Bacteria > Pseudomonadota > Gammaproteobacteria > Steroidobacterales > Steroidobacteraceae > RPQJ01. The sequence continues at coordinate 120,645 of CAVSDW010000012.1, forward strand.
GCCGAGCCGACACGAGTCCACGCGGGTAGAGCACGACGACGTCCACCCAGGGACGGTCGTAGAACGCCGAGGCCACCGCGCCACCCGTGTCGCCGGAGGTCGCCACCAGGATCGTGAGGCGCCGCGGATCCTTGCGCGGGATCCGCTCGAGAGACGCCGCAAGAAACCTCGCGCCGAAATCCTTGAAGGCGGCCGTCGGGCCGTGGAAGAGTTCGAGCACGGACAGTGGGCCTTCGGCCCCGCCAACCTCGACCAGTGGCGCAGGAAAGTTGAACGCGTCCCGGGCCGCGGCGGGCAGCACGTCCGCCATGACGTCGCCTTCGGCAAACGGCCGGAGCATCCGCGACGCGAGATCCGCAAGCGTCGCCGAAGCCGCCAACCCGTCCGCATCCAGTCGCGGCAGCGTCTCCGGAACGTAGAGTCCGCCGTCGCTGGCCAGTCCACGCGCAATGGCTGCTCCGAGACCCACGGAGTGCGACCCGTCGCGCGTGCTCACGAACTGCATCAGTCGCCCACCACCCGGGCGCCTTCGCGACCGATGTCGGACACCCAGCTGTCGGTTTCGAGACCGTGCTTGCGGAATGCGGCGACCATCTCCGCGCGGACGTTCTCCGCATCGGCCGCCTCGGCCCAGGCGAAGACCGTGGGACCGGCGCCGGAGATCGAGGCGCCGATGGCCCCGGCCGCGAGCGCGCCCTGCTTCACGTCCACGAACCCCGGGATCAGCACCTGGCGTTGCGGCTCGATCACGACGTCCTGCAGCGACTCCCGCATCAGCGCCAGGTCCGAGGTGTAGCAGGCTGCGAGGAAGCCGGCGAGGTTGGCCTGCTGCCAGATGACGTCCGACAGCTCCACGGTCCTGCGCAGGATGGCTCGCGCCTCGCGGGTCGCGAGCACCATGTGCGGGTGCACGATCACGCAGCGCACGCTGTCGGGCACCGGGATCTGCTTCACGAATGGATTGTCGATGCCGACCGTGAGCACGAGCCCGCCGTAGAGGGACGGCGCGATGTTGTCCACGTGCACCGATCCGCTCGCCACCGCCTCGCCCTGCATGGCGAACTTGAGCAATCGCGTCCGCTCGAGCGGCTGATCCACGAGCGCTGCGGCAGCCACCACGGCAGCGACCGCGGATGCGGCCGAGCCACCGAGTCCCGACCCGAGCGGAATCCCCTTCTCGATGTAGAGTTCGAAGCCGAATGGCAGGTCGAGCTCCCGCTGCATCGCCAGTGCCGCCATGCCCGCGGTGTTCTTTTCCGCTGCAAGCGGCAGGTCCTGCACCACGCCCGTGATCGAGCGGATCACCACGCCGCGCCCGGCGCAACGCACCGCCCTGACACGATCGCCAAGGGCGGCCACTGCCTGCCCCAGGATGTCGAATCCCACGGCGACGTTGCCGATGCTCGCGGGAGCGAATGCGGTCGCGCTGGCGCGCGCCTCGGTCACAACTTGGCCCCGAGGTAGGCGCAGACGCGCAGCAGGTCGGCGAACACCCCGGCCGCGGTCACGGCCGGCCCGGCGCCCGGACCCTGCACGATGAGCGGGTTCTTGTCATAGCGGGCCGTCTGGAACCGCACGATGTTGTCGGTGAGCGCGATGTTCGCGAACGGATGCGAGGTCGGCAGTTCCACGACGCCGACCTGCGCGCGCCCGTCCACACCCACCGAACCGACGTAGCGCAGCACCTGGCCGCGCGCCTGCGCCGCCCTGAGTCGCGCGAGCATCGGCTCGTCGAACTCCGCGAGCCGCTCCAGGAATTCATCGATGCCGCAACCTGCGAGTTCGGGCGGCACGAGGCTCCCGACCACGACGTCCGCCATTTCGAGACGCAGCCCCATCTCGCGTCCGAGGATGATGAGCTTGCGTGCCACGTCCATGCCCGAAAGGTCGTCGCGCGGGTCGGGCTCCGTGTAGCCGAGCGACTTCGCCTGCCTCACGACCGCGGAGAAGTCCTGGCTGCCGTCCCAGGTATTGAAGAGGTAGGCGAGCGTGCCGGAGAACATGCCCTCGATGCGGCGGATCTCGTCGCCCGTCTCGCGCAGGTCACGCAGGGTCTGGATCACCGGCAGGCCGGCGCCGACCGTGGCCTCGTAGAGGTAGTGCGAACCCGCGCCGCGGCGCGCCTCGCGCAGGCGCTCGTAGTAGTCGTAACCCGCACTGTTCGCCTTCTTGTTCGGCGTGACGATGTGGATGCCCTCGGACAGCCAGTGCGCGTAATGGCTCGCGACCTCGGCGCTTGCGCTGCAGTCGATGATCACGGCGTGCGGGAACTGGTCCGCGTGGACGTGATCGGCGAAGCGCTCGAGGTCCACGGGCCCCTCGCCCGCCGCGTACTCGTCACGCCAGTGCTTGAGGTCCACGGCGCCCTGCGTGAGACGCATGGATTTCGAGCCGGCGATGCCACGCACGCGCAGGTCGATCTTGAAGTCCCGCCGCAGGCGCTCGACCTGCGAGGCGATCTGTTCGAGGAGCGCGCCGCCGACGAGCCCCGGCCCGATGAGCCCGATCGAGACGGTGTGGGCGGACAGGTAGAAGCTCGAGTGCACTGCACGCAGCGCACGCGCGCTGCCGCGGCCGTCGATCACCACCGAGATGTTGCGCTCCGAGGCTCCCTGTGCGATCGCGCGGACGTTCACGCCGGCCGTGCTCAGCGCGCCGAAGACCTGTGCGGCGACACCGTGTGCACCGGCCATCCCGTCGCCCACGACCGCGAGGATGCTGCAGCCGCGGTTGACCTCGATGCTCTGGATCTGGCCCTCGCGCAATTCCGGGTCGAACGCGCGTCGCACCACGCGCTCGGCTCGCTCTGCCTCGACCTCCGGCACCGCGAAGCAGATCGAATGCTCGGAACTGCCCTGGGAGATGAGGATCACGGAGATCCCCTCCTCGCGCAGCGCGCCGAACAGGCGATGGGCCGTGCCGGGCACGCCGATCATGCCGGCGCCCTCGAGGTTCACGAGCGCGATCTTCTCGACCGTCGTGATGCCCTTGACCAGCGGACTTGGCGCCGTGCGGTCCTGGATCACCGTGCCGGCCTTCTCGGGCGCGAACGTGTTGCGGATCCAGATCGGGATGCGCTTCTGGACGGCGGGCGCCATGGTCTGCGGGTGGATCACCTTGGCGCCGAAGTAGGCGAGTTCCATGGCCTCGTTGTAGGAGAGCGCATCGATGACCTGCGCTTCCGGCACGAGGCGCGGATCGGCGCTCAGCACGCCATCCACGTCCGTCCAGATCACGATCTCGCCGGCGTCGAGCAGCGAGCCGAAGATCGAAGCCGAGTAGTCGCTGCCGTTGCGCCCGAGTGTGGTCTGAAGTCCCTGGGTGTCGGTGGCGATGAAACCGGTGATCACCAGTGTGCCCGCGAAATCCGGCGAGACCTGCGAGTGCAGGTGCTCGCGGGACTGCTCCCAGCGGATTGCCGGGCCGAGCGGTCCCCACTCGACCAGCAGCACCTTGCGCGCGTCCAGCCACTGGACCCGTCCGCTCGTCGCGCCGCGTCCGCGGAGCAGCCGCTCGAAGATCCGCGTGGACCAGATCTCCCCGTAACCGGAGATCAGGTCGCGAAGCGTGGTCGAGGCCGAGCGCACCAGTCGGACCGCCTGGAGGATGCCGGCGATGTCCTGGCAGTCATGGTCGAGCTGCACGACGAAATCGTCGTAGCTGGCCCCGTCCAGCAGCTCCCGGGCGATGCCCACGTGCCGCAGCCGCAGGTCTTCGATCCGGTCCTCCAGGGCCGGGTCCTGATGCTCGGCCGAAGCCACCAGGGCCAGGAGGGCGTCGGTAACACCCCGGCAGGCGGAAAGGACGACCGCCTTCCGCGCGGCAGGATCGTCCTCGACAATCTTGTGCGACTTTGCGCATGCAGGCCGCGTCCGCGACGCTCGACCCGCCGAACTTATGGACTTTCCATGCTTCCACGATGTCTCGCTCCATTGCGGCCGCCCACGCAGGCACGCCGACCGATCGCTGGCAGGCGACGGGTCAGGCCGGGCGCGGTCTGACGGGGGACACCTCGTTTTCGGTGCGAGGAACTGTATCTTCTTGCAGCGCGGCAGGCAAACTAGGCACCGATGAACGAGCTCGTCTGCCCCGGACTCCACACGGCCATACTCGCGGCCGGGCCCTCCACCCGTTTCGGCAGCCCGAAGCAGCTGATCCGGCTGGCCGGGACCCCCGTGATGCACTGGGCCGTCTCCAACGCCGCCCGTGCGGCGGGCCCGTCGGTCAGCGTGGTGCTCGGTGCCGGAGCAGGCGACATCGCACCCCTGCTCCGACGTTCCGGGGCCTCTGTGGTCCTCAACAGGGGCTGGCGCGAGGGGCTGGCGAGCTCCGTCCGTTCGGCCGTGAGTTCGCTGCCACCGGGCTCGGAAGGGCTGCTGCTCACCCTCGCCGACCAGGTGGCCGTCACCGCCGACGACCTCAGGCGCCTCGTGGTCGCATGGCGGCGCCACCCCGTGCTGATTGCGGCAGCACTTTACGACGGCGCAGCCGGCCTTCCTGCGATCTTCCCCGGCTGGGCGTTCCCGGACCTGCTGGCGCTGCGCGGCGAGAGCGACCCGAAGATCGTGATTCGCCGCCACACGGACCGCGTGGTGCGCGTCCCCACGCCTTCCGCCGCGCTCGACGTCAACACCCCGGAAGACCTGCTGGCGATCGACGCACGCGGGCCGGGTCGCGCCGAAACCTGAATCGACTTATCATTCCCCGCGCGAATCGCGGCCCGTTTGAGAAACGCGTCGTGATTCTGGAAGGGCGCGGTCGTAGGCCGACGCCACCCCGCCTACACTCGGACCCGTTCCTGACACCTGGAGATGCCGCTCATGCGTCGAGTTCCGATCCTGGCCTGCCTCATGTTCACCGCGTTCGTGTCCTGCCCCGCACAGGCGAGCGCGGGTGCCGTGACTGACCTGTACCGCGGTGGTGCTTTCGGCCTGCCCTGGAACGCGCAGAAGGATGCCATCCAGGCGAAGTATCCGGGTGGGCAATGGGATGCGGACGACAAGGGACACCCGCGTTATTGCGCCCCCAGCAAGCAGACGCTGCTCAAGCTGCCGCGCGCCGCACCAGAGCCGCGAGGTGTGTTTCCTCATCGGTACCGACGGCACCCTCGCCAGCGCCACGGCGGTCATGGAGCCCACACTGATGTCGCTGCTCGCGATCGTGAATCGTTGCCGCACGACTTTCGGCGACTTCGACTCCGTCGTTCGCGACCAGCTGGCGATCCAGTCTCGCTCCACCGCCATGCTGTGGACCAAGGACCGCCCCTACGTCGTCCGGGTCAAGAGCGAGAACGACCCTGACGGCCGTCCTCTGATCGTGACCTACACGGTCGCCGACGAAGCGAATCTCTACACGGGCGGAGCCGCGGCCGTCTCGAACGTCGCGGGTTCGAAGTAAGCCGCCTGATTCGCGGTGGAACCTGAACGGCGCCGAACCCGGCGCCGTTCCATTTTCTCTCGCGGCACCCGGCCGCTGCCTATGCGGTGGGCTCGTCCCGCCCGGGCCGCGGCAGGTAATCCCGGAACGCATCCATCTCCTTCCACGCCGGAACCGGTGGCTCGTGGCCAGCCGCGGGCGCGTACACCGACATCTCCTCGATCGCCATCCGGTGTATGTAGCGCGGGCAGTTCGGAAAGACGTGTTCGGCGCGAACGCGCACGACGAGCTGGGCTCCTTCGAAGCTGGCGAGCAGCGGATCGGCGAAGTCGATCGACGCGACGCCGTTCACCCGCAACCGTCGGGGCTTCTCGAAATCCACGAAGAGCAGGCCGACCTTCGGATTCCTGAGGACGTTGCCGAGGCTCTTGAACATCCCGTTTCCGTCGTAGCTCGGAAACGCGAGTGTGTCATCCGACACGGCTCTGATGAACCCGGGCCGACCGCCCTTGTAGGAACAGTCGGGCCACCCCTCGGCGTCGGCCGTCGCCAGGAAGAACATCGGGCGGCTTTCAATGAATTCGCGGTCCTCCGGCGTAAACCGTACCCGGTGCAGCACCTCGACCAGGCGGTCCGCGATTCGTCGCGAATCGAATCGGTCCTGCAGGGACCGGCTGCCGTCGTGGTACATGCGGAGCCTCCGGCGTGCGCGATGCGATGGCCGTCCGCAGTGTACGCCGGAGGCGATCTTCACCGCAGTCCCGGAGCCGTCACGACCGAATGCAGACGCAGAAGCGGCCCCGGTTGGGGCCGCTTCGAACGTCGTCGAGGGCGCTTTACGGCGCCCTACTTGATCAGCGTGACGTGGCCGGTGAGTTCCTTACGCCGCGCGCCATTTGCGGACGAGCAGGCGGTCACCATGACGTCCTTCATCACGTAGCGCTGGCCCTGCCCCGACAGCGTCACCTCGTCGTAGTGCTCGCCAGGCGTGCAAGCGGCCCGGCTGGTCTTGCCGGTCGACGCCTTGGTCGGCGACTCGCGATAGGTCACGGTAACCGTGGCCATTTCGCCGACTTTCGGCGACGCCGGGGCACCGGCCGGGCTCCCGGCGGCTGCCGCAGCCGTCTTGCCGGTCGACGCCTTGGTCGGTGACTCGCGCACCGCCTGCTCCGTCGCGGGCTGGGCCGCGGCCGCGGTGACCGACATGTCCTGCATGCTCACCTTGCCGGCGCTGAGGCCGGCGGACCCCACGCTCGTCGGGTTGCTCGCGCCCCACGAGAACGAGGAGATTTCGATCGTCTGGGACGCGGCGCCCGTACCCGAATCGGCTGCGGCGCCCTTGATTTCGAGGAGGTAATCACTCGCGGCCATGGCCGACGCCGCCGAAATCGCCAGGGCGGAAGCCACGGCAAGTCTCACCACTGTATTTATGGTCATTGATCCTCTCCCACCTGAAATAGGAGGTCCGGAGTCTCACACGGGCGAACACGGAACACTGTGACGTCCTGCAGAATCTGCCCCGACACCCGGCTCTCCTGGGACCACCTCTGCCCACTTGCATCCCGGCCGGCGCGCAGCCAATCTGGGCGCCCAGTGCACTGCAACAATCCGACAGGAATGACTCCATGAATGGCGCACAGTCCCTGATCCAGACGCTGGCCAACTGTGGCGTAGACGTGTGTTTCGGCAACCCGGGCACGTCGGAGATGCACTTCGTTGCGTCGCTGGACTCCACACCTGAGATGCGGGCGATCCTGTGCCTGTTCGAAGGCGTCGCCACAGGAGCCGCCGACGGTTACGGCCGCATGGCCGGCAAGCCGGCCGCCGTCCTGCTCCATCTCGGCCCTGGCCTCGCCAACGGTCTCGCCAACCTGCACAACGCACGTCGTGCCGCGACACCCATCGTCAACGTGGTCGGGGACCACGCGACCTATCACCTCCAGTACGACGCGCCGCTCACCTCCGACATCGTCGGGTTTGCACGCCCGGTGTCGTCGTGGATCTGCGAATCGAAGAGCGCCCGTGCCGTCGCCGCCGACACGGCGCGCGCCGTCCAGGCCGCTTGCGCCGCCCCCGGGGGCATTGCCACGCTGATCCTGCCCGCCGACGCCGCATGGAACGACGCGACGCACGCAGCACAACCTCTGCCGCGCATTGGACCGTCCCCGGTCCCGGCCGCCGCGATCGACGAGGCCGCGGAACTGCTCCGGAACGGCAAGCGCGCGGCGATCCTGCTGCGCGGCGGTGCGCTGCGCGGCGCGGGCCTGGAGGCTGCAGGACGCATCGCGGCGAAAACCGGTGCCCGCCTCCTGTCCGATACCTTTGCACCGCACGCGGAACTCGGCGCCGGACGCGTCCCTGTCGAACGCCTGCCCTACTTTGCCGAGCAGATCGTCGACGCGCTGGGCACCGTCGAGCAGATCATCCTGGTCGGCTCGAAGCCTCCCGTGTCGTTCTTCGCCTACCCCGGCAAGCGCAGCTGGTGCGCGCCGGACGGCTGCCGGTTCGCGCAACTCGCTCACGAGCACGAGGACGGAGCCGGGGCGCTCGAGGCGCTCGACGTGGCGCTCGGTGGCCAGGCCAGGGACGCGGTGCGCATTCCCCTCCTGCTGCCCGACCTGCCGAAAGGCCCGCTGAACGCGCTCGCGGTCGCGCAGGCCATTGCACACCTCACGCCCGAGCACGCGATCCTGGCCGATGAGTCCGCGACCTCGGGGTTCCCGCTCGCAATGATGATGGCCCGCGCGCGGCCGCACGACCATCTCGCGCTCACCGGCGGCTCGATCGGCCTCGGCCTGCCCCTGGCGCTCGGAGCGTCGATCGCATGCCCCGATCGCAAGGTTGTCTGCCCGCACGGCGACGGTGGCGCCGCGTACACCATGCAGGCTCTCTGGAGCATGGCCCGCGAAAAGCAGGACGTCACGGTCGTGATCTACGCGAACCGCTCCTACGCGATCCTGAACATAGAACTGCAGAGGGTCGGGGCCGGCGCGCCGGGACCCAAGGCCCTGTCCATGCTCGACCTGCACAATCCGGAACTGAACTGGACCAAGATTGCCGAAGGACTCGGCATCGAGGCCAGTCGAGCCACGACGGCCGAGGAATTCAATTCACAGTACGCATCCGCGATGCAACAGCGCGGCCCGCGACTGATCGAGGCGATGATCTGAATACGTGCGAGGTTCTGCGCACGGGCAGATCGTGGCCGCGAAGCTGACGCCTCAGGGCCAACCCGCCCCGGGCGTCGGCACGTCGGCGCACTCGATGGCGCCGAGCCGCGCGGCCGAGACCTCCGCGGGCGAAGACGACGGGGCCGTCATCACGTAGAGCGAGCTGCGAGCCGGGCCGCCGAGCATGCACGCGAAGCATGGCTGCGAAGTACGTGCTGTTGCGATGACGTCGCCGCCCTGCGCCACCAGCACGCACTCCGGGGCGAGCGCGTTCGCGATCCAGACATGGCCGTTCGCATCGAGACAGATTCCGTCGGGTGCGCGCATGCCGAGGGTCGCCCAGACGCGGCGGTTGGTGAGCGACCCGTCCGGTCCACGGTCGAACGCCGTGAGACGCATCGCGAGGGTCTCGGCGACGATCATCGTCCCGCCGTCCGGGGTGATGACGCAGCCGTTCGGGAAGTGCAGGTCCGATGCAGCCTCGTGCACCGTGCCGTCCGGCATCACCCGGGCCATCCGCGCCGTCGGATGATCGGCGAGCACGCTCTGCACGCCGCGCGCCCTGATGCCGGCGTCCAGGTCGAAGCCGAAATTTCCGACATAGGCACCTCCCTGGCCATCCACCACCATGTCGTTGGCGTGGAACGACGCGATTCCCGACAGGTCCGCGTGCAGCGCAATCCCGTGCGGGTCGAGCCGCAGCACTTGCCGCCGATGCATGGCGACCACGAGCAGCCTTCCGTCCGGCAGCCAGCCGAGTCCGGACGGCTGGTCGTCGATCACGAGTTCGGTTCGAATCTCGCCGTCGGTGCCCAGCGACTTGACCGCGTGGTCGTAGAAGTCGCTGAACCATAAACGACCATCGTGCCAGCGCGGTCCCTCACCGAAGTGGAGCCCGCGGGCCACCACCCGCGCATCGAGGATGCCGCCCTGGGTCCTGTTCATCGGTGGGCGACGCGCCTCACGACGCCAGCGAATTCCAGCCCTTGGCGCTGCGGATGTCGAGCGCCGTGGCAATGGACTTGAGCGCGGCGTGTTCGGTGTCGCGCCTCGGAGGGACGAGACCCAGCAAGCCACCCGCCGCGTCGGCCACGTCCTGGCACCACGCAAGCAGCATCTGCAGGCTGTCGGCATCGAACTCGTCGGCGATGTCGCCGCGAGCTCCGGGCGAGTTCGTTCAGGATCGCGAGGTTGGTCCGGACCTGTGCGGCGCTCGGGAGCGACGCTCAGCCAGTGCTCCAGCGTTTCGCGGCCGCCGTTTTCAAGAAGCCCACGGTCCGCGGCAATCTGCAGGATGAGCTTGCGCTCCTCGCGCTGGATCTTTCCATCCGCCCACGCGACGTGGACGAGGGGCAACAGGGTCACGAGCCGGTAAGCGTCGCGCGGAATCTTGAGTTCTGCCAGCCAGGTATCGATTTTCACGGATTCCTCCCCACGTGTATTTTTCTTGGCCGTCGCCATCGCAATACGGCTTGGCGCAGAGTCTACGGACGCGCCGCGAGCTTGTCACCGCACCCCTCGTGCACGGGAACATTTGCCGGTCCGCACCGCAAGACGGCCCCAAAGTAGCCGATCTCCCCCCACCTGCACCGCTTCATGCGGGTGTCATCGTGAACGTCGCTTGGCACTGCCGACCGGCGGTTCTGAGTACACCGACCATTGAGCGATCGCCTCATTCAGCAGCGGAAGCTTGGGGTTGGTGAGCTTGTCCACGGCGAAGTCCCGGCAATCGAATACGCGACACGTACTCGGACGCTGCTCGTACACGGAACAGCCCCCATCCTGCAGGTGAATGCATTCCCCATTCGGTTTCTTTCGCAGGAATCGCTTGCCGTCCCTGATCTCGGTATCCAGACCATCGCCTGAATCGCCGGGAAGCAAGCTCGTTTCCACGAACTCCATACAGCACGCCCGACAGGAGCGGCAACTCACGGTGCTGGTCATTGCCGCGAGTTCCGATCGTTCCCCGGTGAGTTTGAAGCGCTGGTACGCGAGTAGTTGCTTGCGCCTCGCCTTTACGTAGCGCTGCAGATCGATCCTCCTGTGGCCGCTCACGGATCACGCCTCCCGTGACTCATCGAACACGACGGCACGGTGCGGACTCCGCCCAAGCACCAGCGCGGCCAATGCAATCGTCCCCGGCCCGATCGCTCCCTGGTCGTTCCATTTCCCAGTTCATATTTCCATCCCCCCTGAAACCCGGTGTTGATCCGGAAGACCCTCCGACTCTCCGACTCTATGTCGCGGCATGCCGGGCACGACGGTTGACTATCCCAAAAGCCCGGCTTCCAATGCAAATTGCCGCCGTCCACTCACCGCATGGACGATGATTTTCGCAGGGATGGCCGGGCCCCTGATTCGGAAATGTGGGGGCTGCGGACAGGATCTGGTACCAATGTGCTGCAGGTCGAATGCCTGGACGCACCGAACCGCCTGCCGGACCGGACGACACGACCCAGCTCGTCGCCATGCACACCGGTCAGGCTGACTGTCGGGTGAACGGCAGCGCGGGACGCCGGTCCGGCCGTCAAGGGCGGTTCCGCTGAAACTTGTCGCCTGTCACTGATAAACTACGGCAGCACCCTTACGGCTGCAGCGGGAGACCGCGATGGCCGCGGGACGCCTCGGGCGATTTGCCCTGATCCCCCAACCCGTCACTCACGAACAGGAAAGTCAAATGAAGAAGACTCTTTTCGCGCTCGCCGCAGTTGCCGCTCTCGGCACCACCCAGACGACCTTCGCCGATTCGGTCGGCAGCGCCGAACTTGCCAAGGCGCAGCAGCAGATCAAGGCCCTCCAGACCGACAAGCGCCAGGTCATGCTGGACACGCTCGCGCTCACCCCGGAGCAGCTCAGCAAGTTTCACGCCGGTCTACGATGAGTACCAGGTCGAAATGAAGAAGCTCATGACGAGCGCCAGCAACCTCAACAACCGCCTGTTCGTAGCCGACCTGGGCGGCATGACGGACCAGGAGTCCAAGGACATCCAGAAGGCCGCCTTCAAGCTCCGCAAGGATCGTCTGGACCTGCTGGAGAAGTATGCGGGCAAGCTCGACAAGAAGCTTCCCGCCACGAAGGTGTTCCAGTTCGTTCAGGTCGAGAACAAGATGCAGGTGCTGCTCGACCTCGCCGTGGCCGCGTCGATCCCGATCGTGACGAAGGAGCCGGGTACGTCCAGGTAAGAACCGAGGTGTGAGGCGCAGCCTGCATGCGAATGAACTTGCAGGCTGCGCCTTGCAGCCCGAGGTGCTGTCCGGTGTCATCCAGGCTCACGACACCGTCCGACGGGTGGGTTGAGCCTGTCGAGACGCGCAACGGTACGCGCACCCGGGCCGTCCGGAGAGCAATCATGCGTTGCACCCTGACGACCGTGAAGCGTGCGATCGGCAGCTGCCTGATGGCGTTCGCCTTGTTGCTGCCGCTGGTCGCTCAGGCCGCGGGGCCGCAGGACGCCATCGTCGGCACCTGGCTCACCGAGGATGGCACATCGAAGGTAGACGTCTCGGCCAGCAGGGCGGCCGATGGCAGCTCGGTGTACTCGGGCAAAGTGCTCTGGCTGAAAGATCCGATGCATGATGGCGCGCCGGTGCGTGACGCAAACAACGAAGACGCCGCGCTTCGCGCCAGTCCCATACTGGGACTCGAGATCCTCTCCGGATTCAAGGCCACCGGCGCCGGAGCGTGGACCGGCGGCACGCTGTACTCCCCGCGCAACGGGAAGAGCTTCCCGGCCGAACTGTCGCTGCTTGCGGACGGCCGCCTCGAGGTACAAGGTGAAAGCCGGATTCCTTACCAAGACAGTGTTCTGGACGCGCTGATCCGCACACCGCCCCCGCAGCTCCTCCATCGATGTCGAGTCCCGCGTATGCGCTGAAGCGCAGCGGCACGGGCGGCGCGCATGTTGCAAATCGTTACAAATGGTTACCGGGCGGAGACCACTTCAGCACGGGGGTACGGGATTATCGCGTTGCCAGCACCGCTGCCACCGATTATCTCGTGTCGTCATTCGAATCCACCGTAGCAATAGGGAGCCCAGTCATGCGCAACACCAAGTTACTCGCGATCATCACCGCCAGTGCCGTCGCCCTCTCCAGTGTCGGCGTCGCCGAGGCGATGTCAGGCAAGAAGAAGAGCCCGGTGCCCGGCAAGCCCGGCACCGCCACCATCGTGCAGACCGCCATCGCCGTGAACAAGCAGACCGGCGAATTCGACTACCTGCTCGCCGCCGCGACCTGCGACTACTTCGACGGCGCCGTCGTCAAACTGCTGAACGGCACGGACATGTACACGCTGTTCGCGCCGACCGACGCCGCGTTCGAGGCGCTGATCCCGGCGCTGATCAGCCTGGGGCTGCTGCCGCCAAACACGCCGGTGGAGCCCGCGTCGCTCTGCAAGCTCGATTCCGGCGTGCTGTTCAACGTGCTCGCCTACCACGTCACCGACGGCCGGCGCTTCTCGAACAGCGTGTTCAACCGCAACAACGTCAAGATGATCGAGATGCTGAACGGGCAGTACATCGTCACCAACCCGAACCTGACCATCTCCGATAATGCCGGTCAGACCGTCAGCGTCGTGCCGTCCCTCGTGAACGTCAACGCCAGCAACGGCGTCGTGCACGTGATCGACAAGGTGCTTCTGCCCTGATCGCGATTCGCGGCACGCAACGCGCCGGAGACGTCCCGTGAGGCGACTCCGGCTCGTTCGCTGCTCGCCGTCCACATCGGGCTGAATCGGTTGTAGGCGAACGCGGCGGCTCAGCGCACGGCGTCGCCGGCTCGGCGGCCATTATTCTGGCGACGCTCTTCGAGGCCGTGGGGCGGCTTCCCGCCGATCTCCACACGCCGGTCGAGGCCTGTCCGCCTGTCGGAGTAGTGCGAATACCGACATTCGCACGGGCGCACCTCGCATCCGGCCAGTGGAAGGATTGGGGCGTGCCCCGCAAGGAAACGCAACGTACCCAGCTGCTTCGCAGCTTCGCAGCTCGGATGGCCGGCGGTGACGCTTACCGCGTGGTACGGCGAATCGCGCCTGCGCTCTTGTCGCTGGTACGGCCGCGAGGACGATTCACGTCTGCGCTCTTGTCGCTGGTCTGGCTGCGAGGCCGATTCACTCCGTAACCGCGACCAGGGAAACAACGACGACAGCCGAAACGCCATGGCATGACTCCTAACGTCATTCAGCCCCGTGAGCGGCTATATTACAGGTCCGACGAACGCCGGATCCGGCCGCACCCAGGTTCAACGAGTCGCCGATCTCAGCGATGTCGGCATCCATTTCGTCTGCGCAGTCGCGCCCGGACCATCGCGCCGCCTCACATTTGCGGCGGGTTCGGGGACCGACAACGGCGCCCGCTCAGCTTGATCCTGCCGGAAGAAGTTCGTCAAGAAAGGCGCCTAATGCCTTGCCCGACGTGCCGCACGGCGAGGTTCCACATTCCCGTCGCACAGGCTCGCGACTCGCTGGACCACCCACTTGCGGGTCGGCCGGCGGACCTGCATCACAGTCGGCACGATCTGCGCCCTGCGCTGCTTATGTCGACTTCGGCTCGCCTGAGCCTTGTCCCGGAACACGATCCGCGAGCAATTGGCGAATCGTGTGTTCCGGGAGACAGTGATGAAGCCATTAACCCGTGCGGCCGGCAGCTCTCATGCGGTGACCGCGCTTGCTGCTTGTCCTCGCACTTCACCTGCCCGCGGCCCGAGCGGCGGACCCGGGCCAGCGCGTCGTCTACGAAGGCACGGTCGCGGTCGCGGTCGAGGACGACTTCGCGCACGGCCGGGCGACACGGCGCTATTTCCTCGACGAGCAGAACCTCGGCCAGCGCTTCGAACTGAAGGTGAACGAGTCGCAGGGCAAGCACTCAGGACCGGCGCACGCATCCGCGTGCGCGGCGTCGCGGCGGGCGGCGCGCTCAGCGCGGACACCCGGCCGGCGGGCGTCACCGTGCTCGCGGAGCCACTGGCGGCCGCCCCGGTGACGGCGCGCAAGGCCGTCGTGCTGCTGGTCGACATCAAGGACTCGACCGGCACGGTGTACAGCGTCAGCGCGGACTGCGACGGCGCCACGGCGAAGTCCGCCGACATCATGTTCGGCCGCCAAGACCGCGGGAGCCGAACGTCGACGGCTGCTACAAGGACAGCTCCTTCGGCGCGCTCGGCTTCGGCGGCGCCACGTATCCGGGCAGCGCGCTCGACGTGGCGCGCGTCACCGTGAACGAGGCGGCGGCGATCGGCGGCGTGTGCAACTACTCGGCCTGGGGCGCGGCGGCCGACAAGGCCGCGACCGGCGTCACGCTCGGCAACTACCAGCACCGCGTGTACGTGCTGCCGTCGAACGTCGGCTGCAGCTGGGCCGGCCTCGCCTACGTCGGTTGCGGCAACTCGTGCCAGGCCTGGGTGAAGGCCTACTCGGGCCAGGCCTGCGGCTACAACGACGCCTACGCGCACGAGATCGGCCACAACCTCGGCATGTGGCACGCCTCGACCGACACCAACAACGACGGCACGCTCGACTGCGAGTACTGCGACACGTCGGACTTCATGGGCTACGCGACGGCCAGCCTGCGCACGCAGAACGGGCCGCACAAGGTGCAGATGGGCTGGGCGAGCGGCGCGCGCGTCGTGGACGGCTCGCAGGGCGGCACGTTCACCGTGTCGTCGCTCGCGCTGTCGGCGGCCGGCTCGCCGCAGGTCGTCAAGGTGCGCCCGAACAGCGGCGACCCGTACTACCTCAGCCTGCGCACGGCCGTCGGCTACGACGCAGCCATGCCCTCCGGCACGACGTACCTCGACAAGCTCAACATCCACCGCTGGAGCGGCAGCGGCAATACGCGGTTCGTCACCGCACTCGGCGACGGGCAGTCGTTCAGCGACGCCGCTCGGGCATCTCGATCCAGCAGCTGGCCCGCACGGCCGACAGCGCGACGTTCCAGGTGTCGACGGTGTGCGCTGCGCAGGCACCGACGGCGACCATCAGCCCGGCGAGCCAGGGCGCGGGCGCGACCGCCGGCCACGCGCTCGTACACGGTGACGGTGACCAACCGCGACAGCGCGTCCTGCAGCGAGCAGCACGTTCGCGCTGGCGAGCACCGTGCCGAGCGGCCTGGTCAGGCGGGTTCGGTGCACCGACGCTCACGCTGGCGCCGGGCGCGTCGGGAACGGCCACCCTGAGCGTGACGGCACCTGCCGGCACGAGCGCCGGCAGCTACACGGTCTCAGGCGGGACGGCGTCCGATGGCTCGCATGCAGCAGCGACCGCCAGCGCCACGTTCTGGATCGACGCCACGGCACCAAGCGCGCCGACCAACCTGCGCGCGTCGGTCAAGGGCACCAGGGTCGCGCTGTCCTGGACCGCGGCGGCCGACACCGGCGGCTCGGGCGTCGCGCGCTACAACGTCCGGCGCGGCGCCACGCAGGTGGGCACGACTGCCTCGACGACCTACACCGATTCGCCGGGCAGCGGCACGTGGACCTACACGGTCGTGGCCGTCGATGGCGCGGGCAATGCCTCCGGGCCGAGCGCGGCGGTATCGGTGAAGGTCGGGCGCAAGTGAGCTGACGTCTCCGGGGATACGTCTCCTTACTCTGCAGTAAAGGAGCGCCGGGAGAGATGTGGCGGAGGGGGCATCCGTCAGCCTCTCAAGCCTCGTCCCGCTCGAGTTCCGCGTGACGCTCCCACGGTGCAGCCAGTTCGTCCATGCCGAGTTCGCCGCGAGCATCGTCCGATCGGCGGCCGCCAAGAGCTACTGGCGCTACGCCAACCACCATTTGAGGCTCCTGAACGATTTGCGCCGCAAGGCGGATGCCATCGCCGGACGTCTGGACGAGGACCGATCATGATCCTCCACCGTCAAAGTGATGCCGCGGCTCCATGTCGGATTACACTAGCTTTGGCATCCATGACCGGAGTCCGCTAATGGCAAAGCTAGTGATAATCCTGACGATCATAGGCCTTGCATACTGGTATTGGTCAGGGCCCTTCCAGAAATCCACTCAGACGTTAGAGGCTGACCGCCTGCAGGACAACGCCGTCATCATGCAGCGTTGTATCAATCAGGAGCAGCGTATGCAGTCAACCGGAGGCCTGGCTGGACTCGCCGACGTCGGCGGCACAGGAGTGGACGCCGAGAAGCTATGCGCCGAGAAGAACAACCTTTATATGCGGGACGGCAACTGGCATACGAGGAAGGACTGATCGCCAACACGAAGCCCGTCACTAGGACGGGCTTCGTGTCGCGTTCAGCGGTTCGCTTACGCTTTGCGTCGGCGCGCGAATCCCAGACCCGCGAGGCCCAGGCCGAGCAATGCAAGAGTGGCGGGTTCCGGCACGGATTGCCCCGGAGTGTAGGTGACGTTCAGCACCGGGCGGCCGCCCGTGCCGACGCGAGGCCTTGGCGGCCGGGGCGAGGCCCGTGCGGTCGCCGAAAGCTGAAGCCCCGGCGCGGCCCCGGCGGGAATCCGCTCGCTGCGATCGCGACGGAATTCCCGCTGGCATCCACCTGGACGGTCACTTCATCTTCACGGCTACCAAGTGGCCGTCGCTCTCCCTCGCGCCCGTGGCGATGTACAAAGTCCGGTCCGCCGAGATTGCGAGCATGCCGGGCTTCGGATAGCTCCAGACCGGGGTTCGAGTTGCCAAGTCCAGGGCGTAGACCGCCACGTCCGTACTGACGAATACCATGTTCCGGGTCACCACAACATTCCGGTGAAAGGAGGTGTCCCCGTTGCCGCTGGGTACCCAGCTCCATAGGACCTCGCCGGTGGCTTCATGATGGCGTCGAACGACATTGGGCTGTTGCCTCCAACGTAGATGACACCTCCGGCCACTGCCGGGACGGTCAGGTATGCGCTGGATGTAGACCATTCGTAGGACCGCGCGTCCGTATCAAAGCTCGGAGCACCCTTTGTTCGTACTGCTCGACGTTGCTGCTCGCGCGACCGCTGAAGGCGTCGCCGGCGAAGGAGAACACATTGTGGCGTCCGCCAATGACCGGCGCGCCGTGATAAGAGTAGCCAGAGCTCGAACCAAACGGATCGTCGATCATCGCGACCTGCGTGCCCGTCGCGCGATCGACCAAGGCCAGAGCGCTGCCCGTATGGCGGACGACGTAGGTGTCACCAACTGCGGGGGTAAACATGTCCTCATCACCCGCGTTATGCACCCACTCTCGCGAACCGTCGGTGGTAGAGAACGAATAGGTCGTGCCCCCATAGTAGCCACCTGCGGTGTAGACGTGATCACCGTAGACAGTCGGAGCCAACACGCGCTGCCCCTGACTCTCAAACGGAGACTTGCGCAGGTAGGCGCCGGTATTGGCGTCGAACGCCCACAGCGCCGTGTCTTGGCCCCCGGTGATGCTCGCGTAGACGCGGCCATTGCTGACGGCGGGCGGATTGAGGTCCTGGACCTGACCGAACGACACCTTCCAAACCTCAGTGCCGTCGACTTCACTCAGCGCATAAAGCACGCCTTCGCCGAACCAGACGTCTTTCGTGACATACACCTTGCCGTTGGCTGTAACGACCGCGTTGATTCCGCCAATAGGGTCGTCAGGTTCGCGGCTCCATTCCCAAACCTTGGCAAAACGCGCGGGATTCAACCAGATCGGGACATAACCACCGTGAGCGGCGTCGCGCTGATGGGTTTCCCAATCGGCGACGGTGACGACAGTCAGCGTGTAGGCGAGCGTCGCGCTCGCACCTGGATATGGCTGCAAGCACCCCGCATCCTTGCACGCACGGACCTCGATCGATCCAGTATGGGTTCCCGCCGCAATAGTCGGCAGCGTATGCAGGACGAAAGTGAAAGAGGCGCCCGACGATCCATTCTTGCTCGCAGGGGTCATGAATCGTGCGGCGGTATCACGGACGTCCAAGAAGACCTCCCGCGACTGAACGTTCGTTCCTGACCAGGAGCCATCCACATTGACGGAATCTCGTCGCCCGCAGCCAATTCCTCGCTAACACCGGGAGACGACAGCGTCACGTGAACCGACGGCGCGGGGTGGCGGTGACCGCCACCACCGTGACCCCCGCAGCCGGAGACCAGGAGGATGCTCGACAGCAGGACTGAGATCCTAATGATGTTCACGAGCGTCCTTCTCATGACTCCCTCCTTCTCCTCGGGGGGCTGGGGCGCACCAGAAACGGCGCGTCGTCCGCCCCGTCGCCCTCACGCTAGCGCGAACGCTCTTCCGGTCACATTCGGGCTGTTGGAATCGGGGCAGGTATTAAATCCATAGGTCGGCTCACCTCCTCAGCCACCCTCGCCCCTACCCTCGCCCCATGATCAACCTCGGCACCGTCGCGGGCCAACTTGAGCACGACCACGGATTGACGGCCTACTGCCCGCGCTGCGACCGCTGGCGCGTGCTACCGCTCGCGGAGCCGGTCGCCCAAGACATGGGATCGTCGTCAGGCTGCCGCGACCCTGCAATCGTCTGCCCGAGCTGAAGCCTGCATTTCGGTCTATGCTCGCCCTTTCAGGCAGGGAGGGTTGTGCCATCCGTGTAACCATTGCTGTTCTATTGTCGGTCGGCTGCGCTTCGATCTCCTCTCGCGCAAACCGCGGCACCGAAATTGTCAACCGCGGAACAAGCGGCGATCTTCAAAGCGGCGGGCTTTACCCAGAGCGGCACGCAGTGGAGCGCGTGCGGCGATCCCGGCACCGATTCCTACACGCCTGGCGCCATCGAGTCGGTCAAGGATCTGATACGGTGACGGCCGCCCCGACGCGATAGTTACGGAAGGCAGCGGCTATTGCTTCGGCAATACCGGAACCGGCTACAGCCTGGTCAGCAAGCAGGCCGACGGGAGTTGGAAGCTCATCACCGGTGGCCAGGGCATTCCAGATTTCCTCGCCACCAAGGGCGTCGACGGCTGGCCCGACATCGAGGTCGGCGGTCCGGGGTTCTGCTTCCCGGTCAACCGTTGGAATGGCAAGGAATACGTGTTCAACCGGCACGAATACGACGGTAAGCCCTGTCGCCCGAATAATTGAAGGGGGCTTGCTTTGTCACTTTCAGACGGTCGGTGGCGATCCTGTAGCGACCGTCCTCGCGGCGGTGCGCTCGAGTGGTCGCGTCCCGTGCGACGTGCTGGTGTTGCCCGTGCACGGGCTCGCGGCGCGGGAAGTGGTGCTGGCGATGACCGGGCGCGCCGTCGCCCGGCCATCTGGCGGGGAGGAATCGTGAGCATTCGATCGGTGTGGATAGTTCTGGCCGCGATCGCCGCCATCGGGGCCCTCGCGTGGTGGCGGTCCGCCAAGGGACCTGGTGAGCCGGCCTCCATGCCGGCGCCCCGCAGCGAGAGCGACGGTCGCGCATACAGTCCGGAGCCGTCCGCCCCGCCGGTGAGCCCCGCGGTTGCGACGGATACGGACGTGCCGCTCCCGGCCGAGACGTCGCCCGAGACGCAGTCGCCGATCGGCCCGATGCGGCTCGGGGAGGATCTGCCGGACTCATCGAGCGGCGGGGCCGTGCGCGAGCCGGAAGTGGCCTCCACCGGTGCCGTCCGAGCTCCGCACCGCGATCGCGCGTGCCGGAGACCCAACCGCCGCCGGACGACGGCCGCCCGCTGCGTGGGCCCGAAACGCCGATTCCCGGGCTGCCCCCGGCGGCCGACCCGACAATGTTGCCGAGCCGGCCGTCAGAAGATCAGGGTGCGACGTCGACGAGGTAGCCCGTCACCCCGAAGCGATTGGAGCCGCTGTAGACGATGGCGGTTGTATTACCGAGTTCTAGCGCCGGCTGCTGGGCCGCCTCGTAGATCAGGTCCACATCGAAGCTGCCCGAGAGCAGGGCCCCGAAATACGCCCCGCTGAATGGGGTCACTGGGAAGGCAACGGTCGGGAAGACCGTGTCCGCCCTGCGGACGACGAAGACGCTGGCAACGTTGGTGCCCATGAACATGAGCCTGACGCTGGTAATCCGGAGCCGCTTGCCGGCGGGAACGGCCGGGAAGTCGGCTTCGCAGGAATTCGTGTAAATGCAGACCGGCGCAAGGTCGTAGGCGTACGGCACGCGGGCCGGTTCATCGACATCTCGAACCGCCAGCACCGAGTTAGTCACGTTCACGTTCTGCGTGCTCGTTGGCGGCGCTGCGAACGCGGCGAAAGAGAAGCTGGCGACCGCCAGCGCGAGAATTGCCTTCTTCATGGGTTCCCTTCCTTCTTGTTCGAGGCTGGGCGCACCACCAACGGCGCGTCGTCCGCCCCGCAACTCGCACGGTAGCGCGAACGATCTAAGGGACACATTCGGGCTGTTGGAATTGGAGCACGTATTAAATCAGTAGGTCGGCGCGCCCCAAGGTCGCCCCCGGCAATCGCACAGGACGATGCACCAAGTCACCACGGCGAGACGCAGGGCCTACCCCTGTGTGAGCAAACCACTCAGCCTGATCGTTCAGTGGCGGCGCAAAGACCCGGCTTCTACGGCGCGTCCCGCGAAGGATTGCTGACTCACATGCAGAAACCCCGGCTTCTGTTGTCGCCCAGAAGGTATTGGTCCATAAACTGCTGTTTACAGGCGTCGCTCAGATTCATGCCGGCCAATTACTACGGCTGGTGCACGACCATCGCCGGGAGTAGCTTCCATAATTCCAGGCGGGCTGTCGCTCCCAGACAGTCGAAGTGATCGCGGCAATGCGACGGGAGAATGACATGAGCAAGCAAGTCTTTCGCGTGGCCCTGGCCGGCCTTGCGATAGATGGCCATAGTGCGGAATGAGCATCCACACAGCCTCGGCCGGCAAGCCGACCCGCCACCACCACCGCCCGGACCGGCCACGCCGATGCAGATCTTTGGCGCCTGGCACTGCGGCAACCACTATTGCGACTGGAGCCTGGTGCGCGACATGGCCGAGTTCGACCTAGCCAACCACTGGCTGATCGACCGCGGCGACGGGCGTCCATCGGTCAACCTGGTGGTGCTGAGCTTCGTCAATCCGCTCAAGATGCTCAACCAGACCGATACCGGCCTGTATAACATGATCCCGCGTCGGCATGAACCAGGCCGTGGTCGATTACTTCAAGAGCCGGGGCATCCGCGTCATGCTCTCGATCGGCGGCATCACGTACACGGACGACTGGGATGCCGCCCTGACCGCGGATCCCACGACGCTCGGCCTCAATGCCGCCGCAGGTGGCCCAGGCCATGGGCGTCGGCATCGAGATCGATTACGAGAACAGCAGCACCCCAATCTGGCCGGGCTGCAGGCCTTTGTCGATGCCTACCGCTCCGTGCAGCCCTACGACGCCACCGGTGACAACCGCGCCGCCCGCCTGACCATCGACCTGGGCGCCGGGGACCGCTGGCTGATCGCCCTGAACCGCTACGCCACGGCCAATGGCTCCACCCCGACCCGGTGCTCGACTATGCCAACGCCATGGTCTCCGGCACCTCCTCCGGCTCGCCGACCGACTGGCAGGAGCACGTCGCCGGCAAGCCGCAGTACGCGCCTCCGGTTCCACCCCTGGCCCCGGCCAAATTCACGGGCGGCCTCTACCTCAAGGGCAATCTCGCCAACTGCAAGAACTTCGCCTCCTCGGAACAGAAGACGGACGCCACCTACGTCCAGACGGTGACCCCCAAGATTACGGTCGCGACCCGGGGAACCGGCGACCGCCGGCATGCTCGGCTTCATGTTCTGGGCGGCCGAGTACCCATCAGCGCGCAGGGGCTACACGGCCACGGTGCCGCCCAACACCTGTGAAGGCGGCATGGGCGCCGCGGCCACGACCTTCAATATTCCCATTCCCATGCCGCCGTTGCGTCAGCGTTAATCGCGCGCGAGTGATCCTGGCGCGAGGGTAACGAGGATCTGGGCTGTGTCTCGGGGCTCAATCCTCATGAGCGCTAATGGCAGTGCAGGCAAGAACTCGATCGACTTACCGCCTGCCGGTCGGCCAAAGTGCGCCGCCCCGACGCAGAAACCCCGGCGCGGGGCCGGGACGAAGAAACGCCGGAAAGCAGGACGGCCCCAGTGGGGCCGTTCGCTTCGATTCGATGTAGCGGGTGTAGGGATTAATTCCGAGCATTTTTTTTTTTTTTTTTTTTTTTTTTTTTTTTTTTTTTTTTTTTTTTTTTTTTTTTTTTTTTTTTTTTTTTTTTTTTTTTTTTTTTTTTTTTTTTTTTTTTTTTTTTTTTTTTTTTTTTTTTTTTTTTTTTTTTTTTTTTTTTTTTTTTTTTTTTTTTTTTTTTTTTTTTTTTTTTTTTTTTTTTTTTTTTTTTTTTTTTTTTTTTTTTTTTTTTTTTTTTTTTTTTTTTTTTTTTTTTTTTTTTTTTTTTTTTTTTTTTTTTTTTTTTTTTTTTTTTTTTTTTTTTTTTTTTTTTTTTTTTTTTTTTTTTTTTTTTTTTTTTTTTTTTTTTTTTTTTTTTTTTTTTTTTTTTTTTTTTTTTTTTTTTTTTTTTTTTTTTTTTTTTTTTTTTTTTTTTTTTTTTTTTTTTTTTTTTTTTTTTTTTTTTTTTTTTTTTTTTTTTTTTTTTTTTTTTTTTTTTTTTTTTTTTTTTTTTTTTTTTTTTTTTTTTTTTTTTTTTTTTTTTTTTTTTTTTTTTTTTTTTTTTTTTTTTTTTTTTTTTTTTTTTTTTTTTTTTTTTTTTTTTTTTTTTTTTTTTTTTTTTTTTTTTTTTTTTTTTTTTTTTTTTTTTTTTTTTTTTTTTTTTTTTTTTTTTTTTTTTTTTTTTTTTTTTTTTTTTTTTTTTTTTTTTTTTTTTTTTTTTTTTTTTTTTTTTTTTTTTTTTTTTTTTTTTTTTTTTTTTTTTTTTTTTTTTTTTTTTTTTTTTTTTTTTTTTTTTTTTTTTTTTTTTTTTTTTTTTTTTTTTTTTTTTTTTTTTTTTTTTTTTTTTTTTTTTTTTTTTTTTTTTTTTTTTTTTTTTTTTTTTTTTTTTTTTTTTTTTTTTTTTTTTTTTTTTTTTTTTTTTTTTTTTTTTTTTTTTTTTTTTTTTTTTTTTTTTTTTTTTTTTTTTTTTTTTTTTTTTTTTTTTTTTTTTTTTTTTTTTTTTTTTTTTTTTTTTTTTTTTTTTTTTTTTTTTTTTTTTTTTTTTTTTTTTTTTTTTTTTTTTTTTTTTTTTTTTTTTTTTTTTTTTTTTTTTTTTTTTTTTTTTTTTTTTTTTTTTTTTTTTTTTTTTTTTTTTTTTTTTTTTTTTTTTTTTTTTTTTTTTTTTTTTTTTTTTTTTTTTTTTTTTTTTTTTTTTTTTTTTTTTTTTTTTTTTTTTTTTTTTTTTTTTTTTTTTTTTTTTTTTTTTTTTTTTTTTTTTTTTTTTTTTTTTTTTTTTTTTTTTTTTTTTTTTTTTTTTTTTTTTTTTTTTTTTTTTTTTTTTTTTTTTTTTTTTTTTTTTTTTTTTTTTTTTTTTTTTTTTTTTTTTTTTTTTTTTTTTTTTTTTTTTTTTTTTTTTTTTTTTTTTTTTTTTTTTTTTTTTTTTTTTTTTTTTTTTTTTTTTTTTTTTTTTTTTTTTTTTTTTTTTTTTTTTTTTTTTTTTTTTTTTTTTTTTTTTTTTTTTTTTTTTTTTTTTTTTTTTTTTTTTTTTTTTTTTTTTTTTTTTTTTTTTTTTTTTTTTTTTTTTTTTTTTTTTTTTTTTTTTTTTTTTTTTTTTTTTTTTTTTTTTTTTTTTTTTTTTTTTTTTTTTTTTTTTTTTTTTTTTTTTTTTTTTTTTTTTTTTTTTTTTTTTTTTTTTTTTTTTTTTTTTTTTTTTTTTTTTTTTTTTTTTTTTTTTTTTTTTTTTTTTTTTTTTTTTTTTTTTTTTTTTTTTTTTTTTTTTTTTTTTTTTTTTTTTTTTTTTTTTTTTTTTTTTTTTTTTTTTTTTTTTTTTTTTTTTTTTTTTTTTTTTTTTTTTTTTTTTTTTTTTTTTTTTTTTTTTTTTTTTTTTTTTTTTTTTTTTTTTTTTTTTTTTTTTTTTTTTTTTTTTTTTTTTTTTTTTTTTTTTTTTTTTTTTTTTTTTTTTTTTTTTTTTTTTTTTTTTTTTTTTTTTTTTTTTTTTTTTTTTTTTTTTTTTTTTTTTTTTTTTTTTTTTTTTTTTTTTTTTTTTTTTTTTTTTTTTTTTTTTTTTTTTTTTTTTTTTTTTTTTTTTTTTTTTTTTTTTTTTTTTTTTTTTTTTTTTTTTTTTTTTTTTTTTTTTTTTTTTTTTTTTTTTTTTTTTTTTTTTTTTTTTTTTTTTTTTTTTTTTTTTTTTTTTTTTTTTTTTTTTTTTTTTTTTTTTTTTTTTTTTTTTTTTTTTTTTTTTTTTTTTTTTTTTTTTTTTTTTTTTTTTTTTTTTTTTTTTTTTTTTTTTTTTTTTTTTTTTTTTTTTTTTTTTTTTTTTTTTTTTTTTTTTTTTTTTTTTTTTTTTTTTTTTTTTTTTTTTTTTTTTTTTTTTTTTTTTTTTTTTTTTTTTTTTTTTTTTTTTTTTTTTTTTTTTTTTTTTTTTTTTTTTTTTTTTTTTTTTTTTTTTTTTTTTTTTTTTTTTTTTTTTTTTTTTTTTTTTTTTTTTTTTTTTTTTTTTTTTTTTTTTTTTTTTTTTTTTTTTTTTTTTTTTTTTTTTTTTTTTTTTTTTTTTTTTTTTTTTTTTTTTTTTTTTTTTTTTTTTTTTTTTTTTCCGACACTGTCGGCTTACGTTCGATGAGCCTGTCCCGTGGCTACCCTCGCCCCATGATCGACCTCAGCACCATCGCTGGCCTGCTAGAGCACGACCACAAGCGCGCTGCTTACTGCCCACGCTGCGACCGCTGGTCCGTGCTGCCGCTCGCCGACTTAGTCGTGCTTGGGAAGGAATCGCTGCGCCTGCCGATAAGGGTGCGCTGCCAGGGACTGCGGTGAGCCAGGGACGGTTGACCGGTGCCAACGCGAGGCCATCGCGGTGGGACCGACCTGAAGCAGAAACCCCGGCGCGGGGACCTCTACTCCTAGGCACGAAATGGAGTATGCGTTAAGGAAACCGCTCCATACGTAACCGACGCCTACGAAGCAACGGCAACTGTGGATGTGTAGGGTTTCCAGTTGCCGCTGGTAGTCAAATAGTCACGGCGACACGCTCAATCGACACAGGACCCCGCATCGGCGGGGTTCTTGTTTTGGTGCTGCCGAAATTGCCTGCGTCGCGGTGACGTGGCTGCAATGGCCGACACCGAGCGGGAGCTTCTGCGCCTGTGGCGGCGCTTCGGAAAGCTCGGCGGATTTTGAATCGACGCTTGGCCCATGCAGTAACGTATGTTACGTGTAAGTCCGTGTATCATAGATCACATAGGACGGTGACTATCGATGACCCAGCGAACTCGAAAGAATGGCCGGCCTGATACGACGTTCACGGCAACGACGCTGTCTCCGGGGATGCCGCCGCCTATGCAACGGCGCGGTCCACGATGCGCTTCCTGGACTTGTGCGCCCGCAAGCCGAAGGGATGGCAGGCCGAGGCTCGGAAGGTCTACGCGGAGGCGTCGGCCGAGTCGAAGCAGCACATCAACGAGGCGGGCGAGTCGTTCATCGTCGGAAATGACGAGGATTCATGGCCGCTCGAGTAAACCACAACCTGCACGACGCCCCATACCCTGCGGAGGCCATTGATGTTGAAGTCCAAGTCGCTGCCAGACACCAAACGCGGAAAGCAGCACCAGATTTCCGTCTATCTCAAGCCCGAGACTCTGCGCCGCCTGCGGGCGCTGTCCGAGAAGACCGGCGCACCGATGGCCCACTTTCTCCGAGAGGGCGTCGAATTGGTGATCCGCAAGCATGGTGTGCCCTCGCGGACGTCCAGGCCTGTCAAGGAGTCGAAGCGATGACTGCCACGACGACGCACGCCGTCCTACGAGCGGCACTGTACACGCGCTTCTCGACCGTCATGCAGGCGAACACCGCCGATCAGATTCGAGTCTGTGAACGGCTGGCCGAACGTGAAGGCATGACAGTCACACATCGCTTTGCCGATGAAGCGATCAGCGGCGGCACCGCCGAACGTCCCGGATATCAAGCCATGCTCGTCGCTGCTCGTCGTGGTGAGTTCGATGTAATGGTGGCTGAGGACTTCAAACGCTTCTGGCGCGAGCAGGCCGAGCAATGGCGTGCGATCAAGGAACTGCTCGACCTTGGTATTAATATCGTTACCGTCAGCGGCATGGACTCACGCCAATCGAACTTCTCCATGATGGCGGCAGTAATGGGCGCGGCGGCAGAGTTGGATCGGACGGAAGCCGCCTACCGAACGCGTCGCGGACAGGAAGGCAAGGCACTGGCATGCCGATCGACTGGCGGTAAGGCATACGGCTACCGTTCCACGGTCCTGTCGGACGGCACGAAAGCACTTGTCATATCGTGGAGGCCGAAGCGGAAATAGTACGGCGCATCTACCGCGAGTATGCGGCAGGGACGGTCGCCCCGCGAGATCGCGGCGGGACTCAATGCCGACGGCATCCCCTCCCCTGGCGCATCATGGAACCGAAACGGTGCGGACCACGGCAAACGATCGGATGGCAAGTGGCAGTCCACGGCTATTCACGGCCACGTCGCTGCGCGGGACCGGTATCCTGAATAACTCACGCTACATCGGGCGTATCGAATGGGGGCGGACGCGATGGAAGCGCGGACACGCCAACAGCCTGAAGCGTAACGCCGATCCAGAGAGGTCGCGCCGCATCCATGTCTACATCGACGAATCGCAGCGAATCATCCCGCAGGAACTCTGGGAAGCGGTGAAGACGCGGCAGTCGCGTATCCACAAGAGACAGCGCAACGCTCCGTGCCGTACGACGCAGCGCAACGAGGCCGACCCGCGCAACACCTACTCTCCGGCTTGTTGCGCTGCGCCACCTGCGGCGGCAGCCTTCAGCGTAGTGGACTGCCCGCAAGGACTGGCCTGCATGACCGCGCAAGAATGGCGGACTGTCTGCATGCTCGAACGGGCACGGATTCGCCGTGACGAGTTGGAGCAGCGCATCGTCGCCTTGATCCGCGACGAGTTGCTCTGCGAGGAAGCCGTAAAGCTGGCCGCGAGCGAGTTCCGGCGCGTGGTGCGCGAGGCTCGCAAGGCGGCACCGTCTGCTCCGGTCACAGATCAAGCGCATCGCCGCCAAGGATCGAGAGATCGAGGAACTGCGCGGCCTGATGCACAGCGGGGTACTGTCTCCGACAGTGGCGCAGGCTGCGATCGACACGAGCCGATCGAGGAACGCTGCTGTCGCTGCTTGCGACCCGCGAGCAAAAGGACAGTCGATCGGCGGATCGCATTGTGAAGCATGGTGCCTGATGCAGCCAAGCACTACCAGCAAGGTGATCGATGGCTTGCCACGCGCGGATCTACCGCCCCGACGAACTGATCGCGGGCACGTGGCCTGATTTATCGGCTTATTAGGAGGACGGGCGACCGTGGAGAAAGACGGCGCGGGGCGCGTTCTGGCGCGTGTTACGCTGGACGGGAGGCCTCTATTCGAGGCCTCCTGCCCAAACGTGAGATAATTTGGTAGCGGGGGTAGGATTTGAACCTACGACCTTCGGGTTATGAGCCCGACGAGCTGCCAGACTGCTCCACCCCGCAATCGAGCCGCTCATTATACTGGCGGAATTTGGCGTTTACAAACTAATGTGCTGCGCGCGCTCCGCAGCCTTGCCTGCTGCTGCTCAGCCCCCACTGGTCCCACCGGTACGGGCCTTCTCCTTGAGTCTCTGGCGTTCCGCCTCCGCCTGCCGCTCGACCTGCTCCAACTGTTCCCTCGTCAGGCAGTACTTCTGGGGCATTCGCGTACCGAGCGGCGTAACACTGGTGCAGTACACGGTGTCGAGCCCGCGCGTCACGGCGCGATAGCCCGCGGGAATCTTGAAATCGGCCGGAGGAGGCACCGCGGTCAATTTCAGCGTCACCGGCGCCGCACTCGCCGCACCGGCATCGGCCGTGGCGGGATTGCCGCTGGGCGCCGACGCGGATTCGGCCGTCGCAGGTGCGGCCGCTTGTGCAGCGTCCTTAGGCGGCGCGACTTCTGTCGCGGAGGACGCAGTCGGCGCGCCCACAGTGGCAGGCGCCTGGTCTGCCTGCACGGCGACTGGGTCGGCGCCAGCTGCGTCGAATGCCGCCAGCAGGGCTGCCGCCACAATGACTGGTCTCCATCGCATACTGACCTCCAGGCGGCACCGACCAAGGCCGCGACTGTTAAGGAATCGCCCTCGCGCACAGCGCCAGCAGCAGCCCGGGATACAGGCCGAGCACCAGCACCGCCAGGCCGTTCAAGCTCAACACCAGCCTGAAGGCACCGCCACCCTCGAGCGCCCGCCTCTCGACTGGCTCGTCGAAATAAATCAGCTTAACGACGCGCAGGTAATAGTACGCACCGATCACCGAGAGTGCGACTGCCACGATGGCGAGCCAGAGCGCCCCGATATGCAGCACGGACTGGATGACGGCCAGCTTCGCCCAGAAGCCCACGAACGGCGGAACGCCCGCCATGCTGAACATCAGCATCAGCATCACCGCCGCGAACCACGGACTCCGCGCATTCAGGCCCTTGAAGTCGTCCAGCGTGTCCGCCTCGAAGCCCGCGCGCGACAGCAGGATGATCATGCCGAAGCCGCCGATCGACATGATCACGTAGGTGATCGTGTAGTAGAGCGCCGACTGGTAGCCCTCGGACGTCCCGGCGAGGATGCCGAGCAGGATGAAACCGACGTGGGAGATCGTCGAGTACGCCAGCATGCGCTTCAGGTTCGTCTGGGCGATGGCCACGACGTTGCCCAACGCCATCGACAGCACCGACACGACCACGAGCATGTCGTGCCAGCCCGCATGCAGCCCCCCCAGCCCCTCCGCCAGCAACCGGAACGCCAGCGCGAACGACGCGAGCTTCGGCGCCGAACTCAGGAACAGCGTCACCGGCGTCGGCGCGCCCTGGTAGACGTCGGGCACCCACATGTGGAACGGCACCGCCCCGAACTTGAACGCGACGCCGACGATCACGAACGCGAGCCCGAACAGCAAGCCGATCTGGTTCGGCCCGAGCGTCGCGACCGCCTGGCTCACCTTGCCGAGCTCCAGCGTCCCCGTGACGCCGTAGATCATCGAGATTCCGTAGAGCAGCGCACCCGAGGCTATCGAGCCCAGGACGAAGTACTTGATCGCGGCCTCGGCCGCATCGCCGGAATCCCGGTGGAACGCCACCATCGCGTACATCGAGAGTGCGAGAAGCTCGACGCCCAGGTAGATCGTGACGAGGCTGTTCGCCGAGACCAGCACCATGATCCCGAGCAGCGCGAAGAGCCCGAGCACGAAGTACTCGCCCTTGAGCAACCCGCGCTTCTGCAGGTAGCCATAGGCATACAGGAACGCCACCGCGACCGCACCGCAGGCCACGAGCTTGAGCAGGCTGCTGAGCGGGTCGGCGACGTAGGTTCCGTGCCAGCCCACGGTGCGGATGTCGAGGCCCGTCCTCGCGGTGACCCACGCGGTGCCCGCCAGCGCCGCCAGCGACAGGGCGAACGTGAGCCACCTCTGGCGGTCGTCCAGGAACAGGTCGACCAGCAGGATGGCGCAGGTCGCAGCCAGCAGGACGATCTCCGGCGCAGCCAGCATCAGGTCGAAGCGTGTGATGATTGCGGGGTTCATGGCTTAGAGCTTCGTCACCATCATCTGCTGCACGAGCTGCTCGATCGTCGGGCGCATCACGTCGAGCAGCGGCGCCGGCCACAGGCCGAGCAGCAGCACGCCGGCCGCAAGCACGCCGAGCACCAGGAACTCGCGGCCGTTCACGTCGGTGAGCGCGGCGACGTGGTCGTTGCCGACCGGGCCGAACACCACGCGCTTCACGAGCCACAGCGTGTAGGCGGCGCCGAGAATCAGCGTGGTCGCCGCGAGGAATGCATACCAGAAGCTCGCGCGGAAGCTCGACAGGACGACGAGGAACTCGCCCACGAAGCCCGACGTGCCCGGCAGGCCCGCGTTCGCCATGGCGAAGAGCACCATGAACGCGGCGAAGACCGGCATGGTGTTGACCACGCCGCCGTAGTCCCCGATCTGGCGGCTGTGCATGCGGTCGTAGAGCACGCCGACGCAGAAGAACAGCGCCCCCGAAATGAGGCCGTGCGAAATCATCTGCACCATCGCGCCGTCGAGGCCCATGGCCGCGCCGCTCGTGCTGCCGGTCACGCGGACGATCTGGAACGCGGCGAACGCACCGAGCGTGACGAAACCCATGTGGGCGATCGACGAGTACGCGATCAGCTTCTTCATGTCCTGCTGCACGAGCGCTACGAGGCCGATGTAGACGACCGCGGTAAGGGACATGGCAATGATCAGCCAGTCGAGCTCACGGCAGGCGTCCGGCGCGATCGGCAGGCTGAAGCGCAGGAAACCGTATCCGCCCATCTTCAGCATGATGGCGGCCAGGATCACCGAGCCGCCGGTCGGCGCCTCGACGTGCGCGTCGGGCAGCCAGGTGTGCACCGGCCACATCGGAACCTTGACGGCAAAAGCCGCCAGGAATGCCAGGAAGATGAGGGTCTGCTCACGCAGCGAGAGCGGCATCGCCTGCAGGTCGGCGATCGAGTAGCTGCCGCCCTTCAGGTACAGGTAGACGAGCGCCACCAGCATCAGCACCGAGCCGAGGAAGGTGTAGAGGAAGAACTTGATCGTCGCGTACACCCGGCGCGGGCCGCCCCACACGCCGATGATCACGAACATCGGGATCAGCATCGCCTCCCACAGCACGTAGAAGAGCATCGCATCGAGCGCGGCGAACACGCCGATCATCAGCCCTTCCAGGATGAGGAACGAAGCGAAGTACTGCAGCGGTCGCTTCTCGATCACCGTCCACCCGGCCACGATCACGAGCGGCGTGATGAACGCGGTGAGCACGATCAGCGGCATGGAGATGCCGTCCACGCCGAGGTGGTACCAGGCGTTGAACGCTCCGATCCAGGGCTCGCGCTCGACGAACTGCATCGCTGCCAGACTTCGGTCGAAGTCACGCCACAGCACGACGCTCACGCAGAACGTCGCCACCGAGGCTGCGAGCCCCAGCCACCGGCCGAAGCCGGGGCTGCGATCGCCGATCATCAGCAGCAGCAGGCCCGCCGCGATCGGCAGCCAGACGAGAACACTCAGGATGGGCCAGTCAGCCTGCATGGGTCAGCCTCGCCAGAGGAGCCACGCGAGCAACGCCGAGAGGCCGATGATCGTCGCGAAGGCATAGTGATACAGGAACCCGCTCTGCAGCTGTCGCGCCACGCCCGCCAGCCACCCGACGAGTCGCGCCGAGCCATTCACGGCAGCGCCGTCGATGATCGCCTCGTCGCCGCCCCGCCAGAGCACGTTGCCAAGGCCGCGGGCGTCCCGCCGCAATCACCTTTTCGTTGAAGGCATCGAAGTAGTACTTGTTCACCAGCAGCGTGTAGAGGCCGCCCGGCCTTCTCGCGAAGCTGTCGCGGCCAGCTCCGGGCGCTTCAGGTACAGGTACCAGGCCGTCAGCACGCCTGCCAACGCAAGCCAGACTGCGGGGCCCTTGATCCCGTGCAAAACGAACGCCGCCGGGCCATGGAACTCCTCCTTGAGGTGCATCAGCACGTCGTGACCGGGTGTCACGAAGATGGCGCCCTGGAAGAAGTCGCCGAACAGCAGCGGACCTATGTCCGGCCAGCCCGCGATGACCGACGGAATCGCAAGCAGCACCAGTGGCAGCGTCACCACCCAGGGGCTCTCGTGCAGGTGCTCGCGCGTGTGCTCGTCCATGCGCTCCTTCCCGTGGAACGTCATGAACATCATCCGGAACGTATAGAACGCGGTAACGAACACGCCAAGTAGTACGCACCAGTAGGCGTAGCCCGCTCCCGGAATGGTCGAGACGTGCACCGCCTCGATCAGCGCGTCCTTGGAGAAGAAGCCCGAGAAACCCGGAAACCCTATCAGCGCAAACGCCCCGATCAGCGCCGTCCAGTAGGTGATCGGCATGTATTTCCGCAGGCCGCCCATCCTGCGCATGTCCTGTTCGTGGTGCATCGCGATGATGACCGAGCCGGCGGCCAGGAACAGCAGTGCCTTGAAGAATGCATGCGTCATCAGGTGGAAGATCGCACCCGCGTACGCCGAGGCCCCGAGCGCCACCGTCATGTAGCCGAGCTGCGACAGCGTCGAATACGCCACGACGCGCTTGATGTCGTTGGCGACGATGCCGAGAAAGCCCATGAAGAGCGCCGTCGTCGCGCCGATCACCAGCACGAAGCTGAGCGCCGTCTCCGACTGCTCGAACAGCGGCGACATGCGCGCCACCATGAAGATGCCCGCCGTGACCATCGTCGCGGCGTGGATCAGCGCCGAGATCGGGGTCGGGCCTTCCATGGAATCCGGCAGCCAGACGTGCAGCGGAACCTGCGCCGACTTGCCCATCGCGCCGATGAAGAGGCAGATGCAGATGACCGTCGCGGCCGACCAGGCGAGCTGCCCGGGAACAGCTCGAAAGTCGTGGCCGCGATGCCCGTCCGCCTTCGCGGAAAATCTCCGCGTAATGCAGCGAGCCTGTCAGGTAGACCAGGCCGGCGATGCCGAGCAGGAAGCCGAAGTCGCCCGACGCGATTCACGATGAACGCCTTCATGTTCGCGAAGATCGCCGAAGGGCCGCGTGTACCAGAAGCCGATCAGCAGGTAAGAGACAAGCCCCACTGCTTCCCAGCCGAAGAACAGCTGCAGCAGGTTGTTCGACATCACGAGCATCAGCATCGCGAAGGTGAACAGCGAGATGTAGCTGAAAAAGCGCGTGTAGCCCGGGTCGTCGTGCATGTAGCCGATCGTGTAGACGTGCACCATCAGCGAGACGAACGTCACCACGACCATCATCAGCGCGCTCAGGCGATCGACAAGGAACCCGACCTCCATCCGCATGCCGTCGCTCACGAGCCAGGTATAGACCGGGCCGTCGAAAGCCGCGCGCGCCATGCAGCAGAATCCCACAGCACCATGGTCGAGAGGACGAACGACGTCGCCACGCCGAGAATCGTGATCGTGTGGGTTGCGGCCCGGCCGATCCAGCGTCCGAACAGACCGGCGACGATCGCCGCGGCGAGCGGCGCGAGCACGATTGCGAGGAGCATCCGTTCCACGGCTCAGCCCTTCATGGCGTCGAGGTCCTCGACGTTGATGCTGCGCCGGTCGCGGAACAGCACGACCAGGATCGCGAGCCCGATGGCCGACTCGGCCGCCGCGACCGTCAGGATGAAGAAGACGAACACCTGCCCGGCGAGGTCGCCGAGGTAGCTCGAGAACGCGATGAAGTTGAAGTTGACCGAAAGCAGCATGAGCTCGATGCACATGAGCAGCAGCAGCACGTTCTTGCGATTGATGAAGATGCCCGCGACACTCAGGCTGAACAGGATCCCGGAGAGCAGCAGCACGTTGTGCAGCGGAATCATCGCCCGCCCTCCGCGTCCATCTTCACGATCCGGACCCGGTCCCTCGCGCGGACCGCGACCTGCTTGCGCACGTCCTGCAGCTTCTGCCCGGGCCGCTTCCTCATGGTGAGCGTGATGGCGGCTACGATTGCAACCAGCAGGATCACGGCGGCCACCTCGAACGGATACAGGTACTGCGTGTAAAGCAGGTGCCCGAGTTCAGCAGTGTTCGAATAGCCTTCGGGCCGCGCGACCGCGGCTGGCGTCCCCGTCAGGCCAAGCCGCCGGACCCAGACCACGATGCCGATCTGCGCCACGACGACGAGCGCCACCAGGGCCCCGAGCGGCGCGTAGCGCGTGAAGCCCTGGCGCAGTTTCTCGACGTCGACGTCCATCATCATGACGACGAACAGCCACAGCACCATGACCGCGCCCACGTAGACCACCACCAGCGTGAGCGCCAGGAACTCCGCCCCGAGCAGCAGCCAGATCACCGCGCTGTTCATGAACGCGAGCACCAGGAATAGCGCGCAGTGCACCGGGTTTCGCGCCGTGATGACGCCGAGCGCCGATGCGACCAGGATGGCACCGAAGACGTAGAAGAGGACGTTGACGATCATCTGGTTGGGTGCTCGCTCAGCGGTACGGGGCGTCGGCGGCCTTGTCGGCGGCAATCATGGCCTCGAAGCGCTCGCCCACGGCGAGCAGCTTGTCCTTGGTCATGATGTTCTCCCCGCGGTTCTCCATGTGGTACTCGTGGATGCGGGTCTCGACGATCGCGTCGACCGGGCAGGCTTCCTCGCAGAACCCGCAATAGATGCACTTGAAGAGGTCGATGTCATAGCGGGTCGTGCGGCGCGTGCCGTCGTCGCTCACGTCGGACTCGATGGTGATGGCCGCCGCCGGACAGACGGCCTCGCAGAGCTTGCATGCGATGCAGCGCTCCTGGCCGTTCGGGTAACGGCGCAGCGCATGCAGGCCGCGGAAGCGCGGCGACTGCGGGGTCTTCTCCTCCGGGTACTGGATCGTGATCTTCCGCGCGAAGAACGCCCGCCCGGTGACCCTGAGCCCCTGGATCAATTCCCACAGGAAGAACGTCTTGATGAAACTGCGCATTGTTCCTGCCTGGCTCAAGCTGCCCACGGCCCGACGTGCCAGTACCACATGGCGGACTCGACACAGAGCCACACCAGGGTCACCGGAATGAACACCTTCCAGCCGAGCCGCATGATCTGGTCGTAGCGGTAGCGCGGGAACGTGGCGCGGAACCACAGGAAACAGAACAGGAAGAAGCAGGTCTTGATCACCAGCCAGTGCAGACCCGGACGCGCGAGCAGCGCGATGTCGCCGACGAACGGATAGCCCTCGAAGGGCGACAGCCAGCCGCCGCAGAAGAAGGTCGCGGTCAGCGTCGCGATCATGATCATGTTGGCGTATTCGGCGAGGAAGAACAGCGCGAACGCCATGCCCGAATATTCGACGTGGAAGCCCGCCACGATCTCCGATTCGCCCTCGGCGACGTCGAACGGCGCACGGTTCGTCTCCGCCACGCCGGAGATGAAGTACACGACGAAGAGCGGGAAGAGCCAGACCAGGTTCCAGGAAAGCGGCCCACCCGACTGGTGGCTCACGATCCTGCCGATATTGAGCGTGCCGGCCGCCATCACCACGCCCACCAGCGCGAAGCCCATCGCGATCTCGTAGGCGACGACCTGCGCGGCCGAGCGCATCGCGCCGAGGAATGCGTACTTGGAGTTCGTGGCCCAGCCGGCGAGGATGATGCCGTAGGCCCCGAACCCGGCCAGCGCGAGCACGTAAAGCAGGCCCGCGTCCACGTCGGCGATCGCGAACCCGGGCCACAGCGAGATCACCGCCCAGGCGGCGAATGCCGGCGTGAGTGCCAGGAGCGGCGCCACGACGAACAGGAAGCGATTCGAGCGCGCCGGCACGATCACTTCCTTGATGAGGAGCTTCAGCACGTCGGCGAAGGGCTGCAGCAAACCCATCGGGCCGACGCGGTTCGGGCCGATGCGGACCTGCATGTAGCCGATGACCTTGCGCTCCGCGAGCGTGAGGTACGCGACACACAGGATCACGACGATCGTGACCGCGAGGATCTGCCCCAGCGACGCCAGCGTCACGCGGAGCCAGTCCGGCCACGACTGCCAGGTGGTCGCGACGAAGTCCATCATCGCCGCCCTTCCTGCGCATCCGCGCGACCGTCACGAGTCTCCTGCAGCGGGCGCGAGCGGCGCACCACGGCGTCCACGCGGTAGATGCCGATGTCGCGGATCGAATCGACGGATGCCAGGCGGCCCGGCACGAAGCTTGAAGCCATGTCGGTGCCTGTCCCGCCGGACGCCACTCGCAGCTCGTCGCGCACCTCCTCGGAACTCGTGTACTCGAATCCCTCGAGGCCGAGCAGGTTCCCGAGCACCCGCAGCACCTTCCATGCCGGGCGGGCCTCGCCGGGCGGGCGAGCGGCGCCCGGAACGCTCTGCCAGCGCCCCTCGACGTTGACCCACGTGCCCGACGTCTCCGCATACGCCGCGACCGGCAGGATGACCGTCGAGTTCGCGAGCTGCTCCGGACCCGCATAGGGCGTGAGCGCCACGACGCACTCCGACGACTGGAGCGCGGCCTCCGCCGACGTCGCGGATGCGAGATCCGCAAGTTCGATGCCGCCCACGAGCACATAGCCGCGCAGGCGCGAATTCAGCATCTCGAGGGCCGGAAGACCGGGCTGGTCCACCGGCCGACCCCCGGCCCCGCGGTGCGGCGTTGCGCCGGCGAGCGCGGCGCCCACCGCGTTGCCTCCGTCCGGAAGGCTGCCGATCACGGCACCCGTGGCCGCCGCCAGCGCTCGGGCCAGCGCGCGAATTTCCGAATACGCGGTGTGCCTCTCCGCGACGCCGCCGAGCAGGATCACGCGCAGGCCCTCGCCCGCGAGCAGCTTCGCGACACGCTCGTGTTCGACCGTCGGCACGATGCCCTCGAGCGCCGGCACGAGACCCGGCGGAACGGATCGGCCCGCGTTCCGGAGCGCGGCCAGCAGCAGGGCCGCCACGTGCTGCGCCATCCCGAGACCGTTGCTCGTGAACTGCGCCGCGACGGGGAACAGGAGGTCCTGCCGGCTGGGGTTGATCAGCGCGACCCGGGTTCCATGGCGCACGGCGCCCGTGCGGATCCGGTGCGCGATGATCGGTACTTCCCGGCGCAGGCTCGAACCGACGACCAGCAGCGCCGACGCCTTTTCCAGCTCGGCGATGCTGCAGCCGAGCGTGGGCGCCACCGGATCTCCCGCCTGGTCGCGGAAATCGATGCGCCGCAGACGGTGATCCACGTTGCCGCTGCCGAGTCCGCGCGCGACACGGGCCGCGAGGCTCGACTCCTCGAGCGTCGCAGATGGCGACACCAGGAACCCGATCTGTCCCGGTCCCGCCTCGCGAGCGATCTTCTGCAGTCCGCTTGCCGCCGCCTCGAGAGCGGTCTCCCAGTCCACCTCGCGCCAGGCCCCGCCCTCCTTGACCATCGGCCTCAAAGCGCGGTCTTCCGTGTAGAGCCCCTCGCAGGCGAACCGGTCGCGGTCCGCGATCCAGTTCTCGTTGATCTCTTCGTTGTCGCGCGGAACGACGCGCATCAGCCGCCCGCGCAGCACGTGGCCGTTCATGTTGGTGCCCGTGCAGTCGTGCGGGGACACCAGCGGATGCTGGGTCATCTCCCAGGCACGTGCGCGGTAGCGGTACGGCTTGTTGTTCAGCGCCCCGACCGGGCAGAGGTCGATGATGTTGCCGGAGAGCTCGTGGTCCACGCCCTTCTCGACGTAGGTCGAGATCTGCGTGTATTCGCCGCGCCCGACGGTGCCGAGTTCCTGCAGCCCCGCGATCTCCTCGCCGAACCGGACGCAGCGCGTGCAGAGGATGCACCGCGTCATGTCCGTAGAGACCAGAGGCCCGATGCTCGTGTCCTTCACCACGCGCTTGCGCTCGGAGTAACGGGCGACGTCGCGCCCGAAGCCCATCGCGAGGTCCTGCAGCTCGCACTCGCCGCCCTGGTCGCAGATCGGGCAATCGAGCGGGTGGTTGATGAGCAGGAATTCCATCGTCGCCTTCTGTGCGGCGATGGCGCGCGGCGACTTGGTGAAGATCTTCATGCCCTCCGCCACCGGGGTGGCGCAGGCCGGCAGGGGCTTCGGAGCCTTCTCGACCTCGACCAGGCACATGCGGCAGTTCGCCGCGACGGAAAGCTTGTCGTGGTAGCAGAAACGCGGGACGTACGCGCCCTGCGCGTCCGTCGCGTGGATGATCATGGCGCCCTTGCGCGCCTTGACCGGCACGCCGTCGATCTCGATGTTGACCAGGTCTTCGCTCATGCCTTCACGCAGCGCGCCCGCGCGCCTCGACGATGCTGTGCCCGTGCTCGATGAAGTATTCGAACTCGTGCCTGAAGTGCCTGACGAAGCTCTGCACCGGCCACGCGGCCGCGTCGCCGAGCGCACAGATCGTGTGGCCCTCGATGTTGTTGGCCACGCTGACCAGCATGTCCACGTCCTCGCGCCGGCCCTGCCCCGCCACGATCCGCTTGAGCGTACGGTTCAACCAGCCCGTGCCTTCGCGACAGGGCGTGCACTGGCCGCAGGATTCCATGTGGTAGAAGCGCGAGAGGCGCTCGAGCACCCGCACCATGCAGGTCGTCTCGTCCATGACGATCACGGCGGCCGACCCGATCGCCGAACCCGCCTTCTTGAGCGAGTCGTAGTCCATGCTGGCGCCGAGCATGACCTCGCCCGGCACCACCGGCACCGAGGAGCCGCCCGGGATCACGGCCTTGAGCTTGCGACCGCCGAGCACGCCGCCCGCGATCTCGAGCAGGTCCTTGAACGGAACGCCGAGAGGCAGCTCGTAGTTACCCGGCTTCTCGACGTGGCCCGAGACCGAGAAGATGACCGTGCCGCCCGAGTTCAGCGGCCCCAGGCCCGCGAACCACTCGGGACCCTTGCGCATGATCGTCGGCACGGAGGCGAAGCTCTGGGCGTTGTTGATCGTGGTGGGCTTTCCGTACAGGCCGTAGTTGGCCGGGAACGGCGGCTTGAATCGCGGCTTGCCCTGCTTGCCCTCGAGCGACTCGAGCAGCGCGGTTTCCTCGCCGCAGATGTAGGCGCCCGCGCCCGCGAATGTATGCAGGTCGAAGTCGACGCCCGACCCCAGCATGTTCCTGCCGAGCAGCCCCGCCGCGTACGCTTCTTTCAGCGCCGCCTCGAAGCGCGGGATCGGCTCGGCCATGAATTCGCCGCGGATGTAGTTGTATCCGACCGTGGCGCCCATCGCGTAGCCGGCGATGGCCATGCCCTCGATGAGCGCGTGCGGGTTGTAACGCAGGATGTCGCGGTCGTGGCAGGTGCCGGGTTCGCTCTCGTCGGAATTGCAGACCACGTACTTCTGCACCGGCGCGTTGCGCGGCATGAACGACCACTTGAGGCCGGTCGGGAAGCCCGCGCCACCGCGTCCGCGCAGGCCCGAGGCCTTGACGGACTCGATCACCTGCTCGCGCGGGGTCTTCTCGGCGAGGATCTTCTTCCACGCCTCGTACCCGCCGATCTTGAGGTACGTCTCGAGCTCCCACGGACGCTCGTACTTGAGCGGCTCGAAGCACACGAGGTTCAGCCGGTCGTTCCAGTCGCTCACGCGCGGCTCCTCACTTGTGATCGTCGAGGATCCTGTCCACCGTCTCCGGCGTCAGGTTCTCGTAATAGACGTGGTCGACCATCATCATCGGCGCGCAGTTGCACGCGGCGAGGCATTCTTCCTCCTTCTTCAGGAAAAACCGGCCGTCCGGCGTGCTTTCGCCGACCTTGATGCCGAGGCGTCGCTCGACGTGCGCCAGGATCCCCTCGCCGCCGCGCAGCATGCAGGAGATGTTGGTGCACACCGAGATGTGATGCCGCCCGCAGGGCTTCGTCTCGAACATCGAGTAGAAGCTTGCGACCTCGTAGACCTGGATCGGCGGCAGGCCCAGGTAGGCGGCGACCGCGTCCATGGATTCCTGCGTGAGGAACCCCTGCTCGTGCTGCACGGCGTGCAGCGCCGAGATGACCGCGGAGCGCCTGCGCTCCGGCGGGAACTTCGCGACCCAGTGGTCGATCTCATGGCGAACGTGCTCCGACAGCACCGCGCCGCCGGACGTGTGGGTGGTTTCGCTCACCGGTCGATCTCCCCGAACACGATGTCCGCGGTTCCGATGACGGCGACCACGTCGGCCAGCATGTGGCCCGCGACCATCTCCTCCAGTGCCGCGAGGTGCGGGAAGCCCGGTGCTCGGCACTTGAGCCGGTAGGGCTTGTTCGCGCCGTCGGACACGAGGTAGATGCCGAACTCGCCTTTCGGCGCCTCGACCGCCGCGTAGGCCTCGCCCGCCGGCACGCAGTAGCCTTCGGTAAACAGCTTGAAGTGGTGGATGAGCGCTTCCATGTCGCCCTTCATCTCCTCGCGCGTCGGCGGAACGACCTTGTGGTCCGCCGCCATCACCGGCCCGGGGTTCTTCCTGAGCCAGTCCACGCACTGCTTGATGATCCTGTTCGACTGCCGCATCTCCTCGACGCGCACCAGGTAGCGGTCATAGCAGTCGCCGTTCACACCGACCGGAATGTCGAAATCCATCAGGCCGTACACTTCATAGGGCTGCTTCTTGCGCAGGTCCCACGCGAGGCCCGAGCCACGCAGCATCGGACCCGTGAAGCCGAGGTTGAGCGCGCGCTCCGGCGTCACCACGCCGATGTTCACCGTGCGCTGCTTCCAGATGCGATTGTCGGTGAGGAGCGTCTCGTACTCGTCCACGCAGGCCGGGAAGCGGGCCGTGAAATCGTCGATGAAGTCGAGCAGCGTGCCCGAGCGCTTCTCGTTCAGGCGGTCCGCGTCCTTCTGCGACTTCCAGCGCGACGCCTGGTAGCGCGGCATGGTGTCCGGCAGGTCGCGGTAGACGCCGCCCGGCCGGTAGTAGGTCGCGTGCATGCGGGTCCCCGAGACCGCCTCGTAGCAGTCCATGAGGTCCTCGCGCTCGCGGAAGCAGTACAGGAACATGGTCATCGCGCCGATGTCGAGGCCGTGCGCGCCGAGCCACATCAGGTGGTTCAGGATGCGCGTGACCTCGTCGAACATGACGCGGATGTACTGCGCGCGGATCGGCACCTCGACCCCGAGCAGCTTCTCGATGGCCATCACGTAGGCGTGCTCGTTGCACATCATCGAGACGTAGTCGAGCCGGTCCATGTAGCCGATCGACTGGTTGTACGGCTTCGACTCGGCGAGCTTCTCGGTGCCGCGGTGCAGGAGCCCGATGTGCGGGTCGGCCTTCTGCACCACCTCGCCATCCATCTCCAGCACCAGGCGCAGCACGCCGTGCGCAGCCGGATGCTGCGGGCCGAAGTTCATCGTGTAGCTGCGGATCTCAGCCATGGCGTGGCGGGTCCTTGAGCGCCGCCGCGTAGCGATTGTCGTCGCGGATCACGCGCGGCACGAGCGTGCGCGGCTCGATGCTGACGGGTTCGTACACGACGCGGCCCCTGGCCGGGTCGTAGCGCACCTCGACGTTGCCCGAGAGCGGGAAATCCTTGCGGAACGGGTGCCCCACGAAGCCGTAGTCGGTGAGTATCCGACGCAGGTCCGGGTGCCCGCGGAAGATGATCCCGTAGAGGTCGAACGCCTCGCGCTCGAACCAGTTCGCCGCGGCCCAGGTTCCGACCACGGAGTCGAGCATCGGCGGCTCTCCGGGCTCGCACCAGGCGCGCAGGCGGAGGCGCCAGTTGTGCGTGACGGAAAGCAGGTGATAGACGACCGCGAAGCGCCGGGACTCCCCCGCCGCCGCGTCGCCCGCGGGCGTCCGGCACATCGGTCCGGCCGCGACTGAAACCGCTCGAGGTCGCGGACTCCGTGGTCCACTCGCCCTCGCCGTGCAGCAGATAGTCCACGCCGGCGACATCGATGAGCTGCTCGAAGCCGAACGCGGGCTCGTCCCGCAGCGCGCCGCAGACCTCGAGCAGCGCCGGGCCCTCCACCTCGAAGGTGACCTCGCCGCAGCGCGAGGGCACGCGCGCGACCTTCTCCGCGAATCGGGCCGAGATCGCCTCGGCCAGCTGTTCTAGCGACTGGCTCATGCTGCTTCAGCGGGCGATGGTCTGCGTGCGGTGGATTTTCTTCTGCAGCTGTATCAGGCCATACAGCAGGGCTTCCGCCGTCGGCGGGCAGCCGGGCACGTAGATGTCCACCGGCACGATGCGATCGCACCCGCGAACTACTGCGTAGGAATAGTGGTAGTAGCCGCCGCCGTTGGCGCACGAACCCATCGAGATCACCCAGCGCGGCTCGGGCATCTGGTCGTAGACCTTGCGCAGCGCCGGGGCCATCTTGTTCACGAGGGTCCCGGCGACGATCATCACGTCGGACTGGCGAGGGCTCGGCCGGAAAACGATGCCGAAGCGGTCGAGGTCGTAGCGGGCGGCACCCGCATGCATCATCTCCACCGCGCAGCAGGCGAGGCCGAAGGTCATCGGCCACATCGAGCCCGTCCGGGCCCAGTTCATGACCGCATCGACGCTGGTCGTGACGAAGCCGCGCTCGGGCAGCTCGGAGGCCTCTAGTCCCATTCGAGGGCCCCCTTCTTCCACTCGTAGACGAAACCGACCACGAGCACCAGCAGGAACACGCCCATCGCCGCAAGACCGACCACGCCGATCGAGTCGAGTGCCACGGCCCAGGGAAACAGGAACGCGATCTCGAGGTCGAAGACGATGAACAGGATGGCGACGAGGTAGTAGCGCACGTCGAACTTCATGCGCGAGTCCTCGAAGGCCTCGAAGCCGCACTCGTACGGCGAGAGCTTCTGCGGATCCGGGCGTCGCGGGCCGAACGCGAATCCGAGCGCGAGCAGGAGGAAGCCCAGGCCTCCCGCGACCGCGAGGAAAATCAGGATCGGCAGGTACTCTGCAGGCATCGCGCGGCGGCTCCGGGTTGAGGCCCGACGAGCCGCGAATTTTAGCAGGGTCCAGCGCGTCGCCGTAAGGTGACTGAAACGAAAAAGGCGAGCCCATGGCTCGCCTTCGTGTCGTCTGGTGCGGATGGAGAGACTCGAACTCTCACGCCTTTCGGCACTAACCCCTCAAGCTAGCGTGTCTACCAATTCCACCACATCCGCAGTCGTTCGTTCGCGGGCTTCGATCACTGCCCCGCAGGTGCAGGTGCAGGCGTCGTCGGCGCCGGTGCGCCCTGGGTCGCCGGAGCCGGTGCGGCCGGTGCCGTCGTCGCGGGGACGCCGAGCTGCCGGGACGCCAGGTGCCGGGGCACCACTCGCAGGCGCGGGCTGTTCGGTTGCAACGCGGTCCATGACGCTCGTCGGCGCGGTGGCGTGACTGAACAGGTACGAGAGCACGAGGCTGGACACGAAGAAGAGCGTGGCCAGCACCGCCGTCGTACGCGACAGGAACGACGCAGAGCCGCGCGCACCGAATACCGTGCCCGAGGCGCCGGCGCCGAACCCGGCACCCGCGTCCGCGCCGCGCCCGCGCTGCATCAGCACCAGGCCGACTATCCCGAAGGCCAGCAGGACGTGAAACACGACCGCCAGCGTCTGCAACCAGCTCATATCAGTCTCTCTCCGAAATTCAGTCCGCGGCCGCGCAGATCCGCGCGAACTCGTCTGCCTTGAGCGACGCGCCGCCGACCAGTCCGCCGTCGATGTCCGGCATCGCAAAGAGTTCCCGTGCGTTCGACGCCTTGACGCTGCCGCCGTACAGGATCCTCACAGATCCGCCAATTGTAGCATCCAGCGCCGCCACCTTGCCCCGGATCATCGCGTGCACGTCCTGGGCCTGCTCGGGCGAGGCCGTACGACCCGTGCCGATGGCCCACACCGGCTCATAAGCGATGACCGCCCTGGCCAGCGACCCGACGCCGCTCACGGCCAGCACCGCGTCGAGCTGCCGCGCGACGACCTGGGCCGTGCGCTCGCCTTCGCGTTCCTCGAGGGTCTCGCCCACGCACAGCACGGGCACCAGGCCCTGCGACTGCGCCGCGACGAACTTTCGCGCCACCAGCGCGTCTCCCTCGCCGTAGACCTGACGACGCTCCGA
Source organism: uncultured Gammaproteobacteria bacterium (assembly GCA_963726665.1). Lineage (GTDB taxonomy): Bacteria > Pseudomonadota > Gammaproteobacteria > Steroidobacterales > Steroidobacteraceae > RPQJ01. Next base: position 164,633 of record CAVSDW010000012.1, read on the forward strand.
GTGGCCCACCAGCACGTAGCGGCAGCCCACGTCCTTGAGCATCGCCGCGGAAACCTCGCCCGTGAACGCACCGATGGGCTCGGCGCACACCGACTGCGCGCCCAGCGCCACGTCCGTGTCCTTGAGCAGGCGGGCGACGTCCGAGAGGTGCACGAAGGCCGGGCAGATCAGCAACTCGGTTGCCGACTCCGGCCGCACGAGGTCCAGCAGGGAACGGACGAGTGCCGCGTTCTCCGCCCTGGAACCATGCATTTTCCAGTTTCCGGCGACTAAGGGCTGACGCATCGCTGACTCCACCCCGGGTTCGTAACGTGCCCGCTCGAGATTGGGGCCGGCCGCGAAAGGCGCGCGATCTTAGCGGCGGGTCCGTCGGAATGCAATTCGGGCGGGTTGCGTCAAACGGACTGCCGGACGACCTCTGCGAGCTCGTTGGCGAGGCGCCTGACCACGACCTCGTCCCTGCCCTCGACCATCACGCGAATCAGGGGTTCGGTCCCTGAGGCGCGCAGGACCACTCGACCCGCATCACCGAGGGCCGCCTCGACCCGGCGCACGGCCGCCTGGATCGCCTGCGATTCGCTGGGATCGATGCGCTCCTTGACCCGGACATTGACCATGACCTGGGGAAACCGGGGCATCCCGGCAGCCAGCTCGGCCAGCGGACGGCCCGAATGCTTCATGGCCGCGAGCACCTGAAGCGCGCTCACCAGGCCGTCGCCCGTGGTCGTGCGGTCCAGGCACAGCAGGTGGCCCGACGTCTCGCCGCCCAGCACACCGCCCCGCTCCTTCAGCAGCGCGAGCACGTACCGGTCGCCGACCTTGGCGCGCAGGAACTCGATGCCCTGCTCCCGCAAGGACAGCTCTAACCCCAAGTTGCTCATGACCGTGCCCACCACCGGCCCCGCAAGTTCGCCCCGGGCACGGCGGTCCCGTGCGATCACGTACAGCAACTGGTCGCCGTCGACCAGCCGCCCGAGGTGATCGACCATGACCAGCCGGTCACCATCGCCGTCGAGTCCGATGCCGACGTCGGCCCCGACCCCGGCGACCGTGAGCTGCAGCAGTTCCGGCGACGTGGAGCCGCAACGCAGGTTGATGTTGCGCCCGTTGGGCGAGCAGCCGATGGGGATGATCTCGGCACCGAGGTCGGACAGCACGCGCGGCGCCACCTTGTAGGCGGCGCCGTTGGCGCAGTCCACGACGACCTTGAGTCCCGAAAGGTCCATGCCCTCGGGCAGCGTCGAGGCGCAGAACTCCTGGTAGACGACCCGCGACTTGTCTATCCGCGCGGCCTTGCCGAGCTCCGCCGACTCGCGCGTACGCAGCGGCTCATCGAGAAACGATTCGATCCGCTCCTCGAGGTCGTCCGAGAGCTTGCTGCCGGACGCGTCGAAGAACTTGATGCCGTTGTCCTCGTAGGGATTGTGCGACGCCGAGATGACGACGCCGAAACGGCAGCCGAAGCGCTGCGTGAGGTACGCGATGGCCGGGGTCGGCAGCGGCCCGATCAGGTTCACGTCGACGCCCGACGCGACGAACCCGGCCTCGAGCGCCGCCTCGAACATGTAGCCGGAGAGTCGCGTGTCCTTGCCGATCAGGACCGTCCCGCCGTCGGGCGCGAGCACGCGGGCCGCGGCACTCGCCAGGCGCAGCGCGAATTCCACCGTCATCGGTTCCTGCCCGACCTTTCCCCGGACGCCGTCCGTACCGAAATGCTTCCTGCCCATCGTCAATAGTCTCCTGTCCCTGCGCGCCTGAGCGCGCTCGCCACCCTGACCGCATCGAGCGTCGCGGCCACGTCGTGGGCCCGCACGATCGACGCGCCCCCGGCAACGGCGAGCGCGGCGAACGCGACGCTGCCCGCGAGCCTGTCCTCCAGCGCGCGGCCGGTGATGATACCTACGAGCGACTTGCGGGACACGCCGATGAGTACCGGCAGGCCGTCGGCAGCCAGGTCGGCGAGGCTGGCGAGCAGCGCGAGATTGTGCGCTGGAGTCTTGCCGAACCCGATCCCCGGATCCACGCAGATCCTGTCACGCGCGATCCCGGCCTCGCCGCAGGCCTTGGCTCGCGCCGCGAGGAACTCCCGGACCTCGGCCACGACCCGTGAATAATCAGGCCGGACCTGCATCGTGGCCGGCTCACCCTGCATGTGCATCAGGCAGACCGCGACGCCGCTGTCAGCGGCAGCCTCGAGCGCCCCGGGCAGCCTGAGTGCCCGCACGTCGTTGACCATGCAGGCGCCCGCCTCGACCGCAGCGTGGATCACCTCGGGCTTGCTCGTATCCACCGACACCGGGGCGCGGATGCGAACGACCAGCCGCTCGATCACGGGCACGACACGTCGGATCTCTTCCTCGGCCGTGACCGGTGCGGCGCCTGGCCGCGTCGATTCGCCGCCGACGTCCACGATCGCCGCGCCCTCTTCCGCCATGCGCACACCCTGCGCGACCGCTGCATCGACGCCGGCATGCAGCCCGCCGTCGGAGAAGGAGTCCGGAGTGACGTTCAGGACGCCCATGACGACCGGCTCGGCCAGGTCGAGGGTCCTGTCGCGAAGGGCGAGTCTCATCTGGGAGCGCGGCGCCGGAAGCGAAACGCCCGCCTGGCACCGGGCGTTCGCGGCAGGCGTCAGTGCTGCGGGGCGGGACGACCGCTCGGCGCCTCGCCGTCGCGCCGTTCACGCGGCTTCGAGTCGGGATTCGGCGTGTCGCGCTCCTCCCAGCCCTCGGGCGGATTCGGCTCGTGGCCGTTCATGATGTCGCGGATCTGCGACTCGTCGATGGTCTCGTACTTGATGAGCGCGTCCGCCATCGAGTGCAGCTTGTCGGCCTCACGGCCGAGGATCTCGCGGGCCCGCTTGTAGTTGAGGTCGATGACGCGGCGTACTTCCTCGTCGATCGCGTGCGCGGTCACGTCCGACACCTGCTTGTGCTGGGTGACGGAGCGGCCGAGGAAGACCTCAGCGTCCTCTTCCGAGTAGGTCAGCGGCCCGAGCCGGTCGGACAAGCCCCACTTCGTGACCATGTTGCGCGCGATCTCGGTCGCGCGCTCGATGTCGTTCGAGGCGCCGGTGGTCACTGAGTCGGCCCCGAAGATCATCTCCTCGGCCACGCGCCCGCCGAACAGCGTCGCGATGCGGCTCTCGAGCTGGCGCTTGCTGGTGCTGTAGCGGTCGCCTTCAGGCAGGAACATCGTGACGCCGAGCGCGCGACCGCGCGGGATGATGGTCACCTTGTAGACGGGGTCGTGGTCGGGAACGCTGAGCCCCACGATCGCGTGACCGGCCTCGTGGTACGCGGTGAGCTTCTTCTCGTTGTCGTCCATCACCATGGAGCGGCGCTCCGCGCCCATCATGATCTTGTCCTTGGCGCGGTCGAATTCGTCCATGGACACCGTGCGACGGTTGGCCCTCGCAGCGAACAGCGCCGCCTCGTTGACGAGGTTCGCAAGGTCCGCACCGGAGAAGCCCGGCGTGCCGCGCGCGATCACCATGGGCTTCACGTCCTCGGCGAGCGGGAGCTTGCGCATGTGCACCTTGAGGATCTGCTCGCGGCCGCGCACGTCGGGCAGCGGTACCACGACCTGGCGGTCGAACCGGCCGGGGCGCAGGAGCGCCGGGTCGAGCACGTCGGGGCGATTCGTGGCCGCGATGACGATCACGCCCTCGTTGCCCTCGAAGCCGTCCATCTCGACGAGGAGCTGGTTCAGCGTCTGCTCACGCTCGTCGTGTCCGCCGCCCAGGCCCGCGCCACGATGGCGACCGACGGCGTCGATCTCGTCGATGAAAATGATGCAGGGCGCGTGCTTCTTCGCCTGCTCGAACATGTCGCGGACTCGCGACGCGCCGACGCCGACGAACATCTCGACGAAATCCGAGCCGGAGATCGTGAAGAACGGCACCTTCGCCTCGCCCGCGATGGCCTTGGCGAGCAGCGTCTTGCCGGTGCCGGGCGAGCCGACCATCAGGACGCCGCGCGGAATCTTGCCGCCGAGCTTCTGGAACTTGGCCGGGTCCTTGAGGAAGTCGACGATCTCGCTGACCTCTTCCTTCGCCTCCTCGACGCCGGCAACGTCGGCGAAGGTCACGGTGACCTGGTCCTCGTTCAGCAGCCGCGCCCGGCTCTTGCCGAAGGACATGGCGCCTCGCCCGCCGGCCCCGCCCTGCATCTGGCGCATGAAATACACCCAGACGCCGATCAGGAGCAGGATCGGGAACGACGAGATGAAAAGCTGCATCAGGAACGACTGACGCTCCGGAGGCGCGGCGCTGAAGGTGACGCCGTGCTGCTGCAGCGTGCCGATCAGCGCCGAGTTGTCGGTCTCCGGGTTGTATACGACGAACTGCTCGCCGCCGGAACGCACCCCGCTGATGCGATCGCCACTGAACGTGACCTGGGTCACCGAGCCGTCCTTCACGTGGGTGAGGAAGGTGGAGTACGGCATGTCGTGCACCGCGCTCGAGCGCGAGCTGAAATTGCTCACCACCGTCGCCAGTACGACGGCGATCACGACCCACAGGACGACGTTTTTTGCCAGATCGTTCAATGCCTTGACCTCGGATCGCTTGGTTCCCGTCCGGGCCCGGACGAGCGTGAAATGCGCGATCGACACTACACGATTCGGTACCCGCGTGCCAGAACGTAAACCTCGGCGCTGCGGGCCCGCGACGCCTTCGGCTTGCGCAGTTTCACGGATTCGAAATCCCGCCGCAGGCGCGCGATCAGCGGCTGGAACTCCCGGCCCTGGAAGACCTTCATCAGCAGGTCGCCTCCGGGGCGCAGTTCGTGGGACGCGAAATCCACCGCCAGGTCCACCAGGTGCATGGATCGGTCGTGGTCGACCTCCGCGATGCCCATCATGTTGGGGGCCATGTCCGACATTACAAGATCGACCTTCTCGCCCCGCAGCGACTCCTGGAGCCTCGCGAGCACCGCCTCGTCGGCGAAGTCGCCCTGCATGAACTCGACACCCCCGATCCCCGGCATGTCCAGGATATCGAGCGCGATCACCCGGCCCTTGCCAGCCAGGACCCGGGCCGCAAACTGGCTCCAGCCGCCCGGCGCCGCGCCGAGATCGACCACGGTCATGCCCGGGCGCAGCAGGTGATCGGTGCGCTGGATCTCCTCGAGCTTGAAGGCGGCCCGCGAGCGCCAGCCCTCCTCGTGCGCTCTTTTCACATAAGGGTCGGCGGCGTGCTCGGCCAGCCAGCGGGCGGAACTCTTGGTGCGCTTGGTCATTCTGCTCTTAAACTATCCGCTAACCGCCATTCACTAACCGCTTCTTCCATGCCTCTCAACGAACCCCAACGCAAGCACCTCCGCCGCCTCGGTCATGATCGCCGTGCCATCGTCCTCGTCGGACAGGCCGGGCTCGGGCCGAACCTCATCGCGGAACTCGACCGCGCGCTCAACGACCACGAACTCGTCAAGGTGCGGGCACGGGTCGGCGACCGCGGCGAACGCGACCGGATCCTGGCGGAACTCGAGACCGCCACGCGCTCCGAACTGGTGCAGCGTATCGGCCACACTGCGCTCTACTACCGGCGCAACCCGGACAAGCCCGGGATCCTGCTGCCCGATTGACCCGGCGCCGGGCGCGGGCCCGAGCGCTCAGACGTAACGCACGGTCACGATTTCGAGCGCTCGATTTCCGCTCGGTACCACCACGTCGACCACGTCGCCTTCGCTCTTGCCGACCAGCGCACGCGCAATCGGCGAGGTGATCGAGATCAGCCCCAGGCGCACGTCCGCCTCGAGCTCGCCGACGATCTGGAAGACGACCTCGGAGCCGTCGTCCTGGTCCTCGAGGTTCACCGTAGCGCCGAAGACCACCTTGCCGCCCTGCGGCAGGTGGGACACGTCGATGATTTCGCAGTGGGACAGGTCGTGCTCGAGGTGCTTGATGCGGCCCTCGATGAATCCCTGCTGCTCGCGCGCCGCGTGATACTCGGCGTTCTCGCTCAGGTCGCCGTGGGCTCGAGCCTCGGCGATCGCCTGGATGACCCGCGGCCGGTCCTCGGTCTTCAGGCGGCGCAGTTCGAGACGCAGTCTCTCGGCTCCCTTCAAAGTCAACGGCTTACGCGTCATACCCGAACTTCCTTGTGAAGATCCTGGAGGCGATTCACTTCGACCTCCTGCAGGTGGTCGATGGCCTCGCAGGTCGCTAGCGCGGCCGCGAGGGTCGTGTAGTAGGTGACCCGGCGGGCCACCGCCTCGCGGCGGATCGAGTTCGACTCGTGGATGGCCCGCTTGCCCTCGGTCGTGTTGACGATGAGGCTGATCTCATCGTTCTTGATCATGTCCACGATGTGGGGCCGCCCTTCGCGCACCTTGTTGACGCTGCGGCAGCGTACCCCGGCCTCCTCGATCGCGGTCGCGGTGCCGTGGGTCGCGACGATCTCGAAGCCTCGCTCGATCAGCAGGCGAGCCAGGCTGACCGCACCCGGCTTGTCACGCTCCCGGACGCTGATCAGGCACACGCCGCGCGTCGGAATCGTGACTCCGGAGGCCGTCTGCGCCTTGGCGTACGCTTCGCCGAAGCTGCGCCCCGTGCCCATGACCTCGCCGGTGGATTTCATTTCCGGGCCGAGGATCGGATCGGAATCCGGGAACTTGCCGAACGGGAAGACCGCTTCCTTGACCGAGAAGAAGCCGGGCACGCGCTCGTGCGTGAGCCCGAGTTCCGTGAGTGTCTTGCCGGTCATCACGCGGGCGCCGACCTTGGCGAGCTGCACTCCGGTGGCCTTGGAAACGAACGGCGCGGTGCGCGAGGCGCGCGGGTTGACCTCGAGCACGTACACGATCCCGTTCTGGATCGCGAACTGCACGTTCATGAGCCCGACGACCTTGAGCGCGAGCGCCATGCGCCTGGTCTGCTCGCGGATCTCCTCCTGCAACTCGGCGCTCAGGCTGTTGGGCGGCAGCGAGCACCCGGAGTCCCCGGAGTGCACGCCGGCCTGCTCGACGTGTTCCATTATTCCGCCGATGTAGACGTTGGTTCCGTCGCACACGGCGTCCACGTCGACTTCGATCGCGAGATCGAGGAATCGATCGAGCAGCACGGGGCTGTCGTTGGAGACCTGCACCGCCGTGGTCATGTACCCGCGCAGGTCGTCCTCCGAGAAGACCACCTCCATCGCGCGCCCGCCGAGGACGTAGGACGGCCTCACCACCAGCGGGTACCCCACCTCGCGCGCGTGCCGGATCGCCTCGTCCTCGGTGCGCGCCGTCCGGTTCGGCGGCTGGCGCAGCTGGAGGCGCTCCACGAGCTTCTGGAAGCGCTCGCGGTCCTCGGCGACGTCGATCGAGTCGGGGCTCGTCCCGATGATGGGCACGCCGGCGGCGTCGAGCGGCTTGGCGAGCTTGAGCGGCGTCTGGCCGCCGTACTGCACGATCACGCCGAGCGGCTTCTCGACGTGCAGGATCTCCATCACGTCCTCGAACGTCAGCGGCTCGAAGTACAGGCGGTCGGAGGTGTCGTAGTCCGTCGAGACCGTCTCCGGGTTGCAGTTGATCATGATGGTCTCGAACCCGTCCTCGCGCAGCGCGAGCGATGCGTGCACGCAGCAGTAGTCGAATTCGATGCCCTGGCCGATGCGGTTCGGCCCGCCGCCCAGGATCACGATCTTGCGGTTCGAGGTCGGCGCCGCCTCGCATTCCTCTTCGTAGGTCGAGTAGAGGTAGGCGGTGGACGTCGAGAACTCGGCCGCGCAGGTGTCCACTCGCTTGTAGACCGGCCGCAGGCCGAAACCGTGCCGCCGCTCGCGCACGTCCCGCTCGCTCATGCCCGCGAGCTTCGCGATCCTGCTGTCGGCGAAACCCTTGCGCTTCAGGCCCCTCATCCGTGGCGCGTCGAGCGCCGCCGCCCCGCCGCCCTCGATCGCTTTCTCCTCGCGCACGAGGTCCTCGACCTGCGCCAGGAACCAGGGATCGATCCGCGACGCGCGGTTCACCTCGGTCAGCGACAGGCCCGCCCGGAAGGCGTCGGCCACGTAGCGCAGCCGGTCGGGACCCGGCATGCGAAGCTCCTCGAGCAGCGCGTTCATCGCCTCCTCCCCGAGCGGCTGCCGGACCACGGGCGTCAACCCGTCGATGCCGGTCTCGAGCCCGCGCAGGGCCTTCTGCAGCGACTCCTGGAAGGTCCGCCCGATCGCCATGACCTCGCCGACGGACTTCATCTGCGTCGTGAGGCGGTCGTTCGCGCCGCGGAACTTCTCGAAGGTGAAGCGCGGGATCTTGGTCACGACGTAGTCGATGGTGGGCTCGAAGGACGCGGGTGTCGCTCCGCCGGTGATGTCGTTCCTGAGCTCGTCGAGCGTGTAGCCGATGGCGAGCTTGGCCGCCACCTTCGCAATGGGGAATCCCGTCGCCTTCGACGCGAGGGCCGAGGAACGCGAGACGCGCGGGTTCATCTCGATCACCAGCAGCCGCCCGTCGGTCGGGCTCACGGCGAACTGCACGTTCGACCCGCCGCACTCGACGCCGATCTTGCGCAGCACGGCGATCGACGCGTCGCGCATGATCTGGTATTCGCGGTCGGTGAGGGTCTGCGCCGGTGCCACGGTGATCGAGTCGCCGGTGTGCACACCCATCGGGTCCAGGTTCTCGATGGAGCAGACGATGATGCAGTTGTCGTTCCTGTCGCGGACGACCTCCATCTCGAATTCCTTCCAGCCGAGCACGGACTCCTCGAGCAGCACTTCGCTCGTCGGCGAGGCGTCGAGGCCGCCCGCCACGATCTTCTCGAACTCTTCCCGGTTGTAGGCAATGCCGCCGCCGGTGCCGCCGAGCGTGAAGGACGGGCGGATCACGCAGGGGAAGCCGATCTCGGATTGGATCGCGAGAGCCTCCTCCATGCTGTGCGCGATGCGCGAGCGCGGGCACTCGAGTCCGATTTCGCGCATGGCGTTGCGGAACAGTTCCCGGTCCTCGGCCATGTCGATCGCGTCGCGCGATGCCGCGATGAGTTCGACGCCGAACTTCTCGAGCACGCCCTCGCGCACGAGGTCGAGCGCGCAGTTGAGCGCGGTTTGCCCGCCCATGGTCGGCAGCAGCGCGTCGGGCCGCTCCTTCTCGATGATCCGCGCAACCGTGCGCCAGTTGACGGGCTCGATGTAGACGGCGTCGGCCATCTCCGGGTCGGTCATGATCGTGGCGGGATTCGAGTTCACCAGGACCACCCGATACCCCTCCTCGCGCAGCGCCTTGCAGGCCTGCGCCCCGGAGTAGTCGAACTCGCAGGCCTGGCCGATGACGATCGGCCCGGCCCCGATGATCAGGACGCTCTTGATGTCGGTGCGCTTCGGCATGTGGCTCGGCCCCTCCGGATCACACCAGCTTGCGCGCGGGCACGGAGCCCTGGCGAAGCATCGATTCCACGAATCGCGCGAACAGCGGCGCGAGGTCGCGCGGTCCCGGACTCGCTTCCGGGTGACCCTGGAAGCTGAAGGCCGGACGGTCGGTGACCTCGATGCCCTGCAGCGACCCGTCGAAGAGCGATCGGTGGGTCGCGCGCACGTTCTCGGGCAGCGTCGCCTCCTCCACCGCAAAACCATGGTTCTGGCTGGAGATGAACACGCGCCCGCCGTCGAGGTCGATCACGGGGTGGTTCGCGCCATGGTGCCCGAACTTCATCTTCACGGTTCGCGCGCCCATCGCGAGGCCGAGCAACTGGTGACCGAGGCAGATGCCGAAGGTCGGCACGGCCGCCGCGACCAGCGCCCGGATCGCCTCGATCGCGTATACGCAGGGCTCGGGGTCGCCCGGACCGTTCGACAGGAACACGCCGTCGGGCGACAGCGCCAGCACCTCGGCGGCGCTCGTCTGCGCCGGCACGACGGTCATGCGGCAGCCGTGGTCGGCGAGCAGCCTCAGGATGTTGCGCTTGATGCCGAAGTCGTAGGCCACCACGTGCAGGCGCTGGCCCGGCCGCCGTCGCGCGCCCTGCTCCAGCGCCCAGTTCGTCCCCTCGTTCCACTGGAAGCTGCGCTTGGTGGAGACGACCTTCGCGAGGTCCATGCCCTTGAGTCCCGGGAAACGCCGGGCGGCCTCGATCGCGAGGTCCGGCCGGGACGCGGCCTCGCCGCTCGCGATGCAGCCGGCCTGCGCACCCTTCTCGCGCAGGACTCGCGTGAGCCGCCGCGTGTCGATCTCGGCGATGGCAACGACGCCGCCCCGGATCAGGAACTCCGGAAGCGACTCGGTCGCGCGCCAGTTCGAGTGCAGCAGGGGCAGGTCCCGGATGACGAGGCCGGCCGCGTGGATGGAGCCCGACTCGAGGTCGTCCGGGTTCGTGCCGGTATTGCCGATGTGGGGATAGGTGAGGGTTACGATCTGGCGCGAGTACGACGGGTCGGTGAGGATTTCCTGGTAGCCCGTCATCGCGGTGTTGAACACCACCTCGCCCGTCGCCGTCCCGGCGGCGCCGACCGAAACGCCGCGGAACACGGTGCCGTCCTCGAGAGCCAGAACAGCGGGTGTCGTCACGACCTCTGCCTCCGATGAAGCCGGCCCGCATCCAGCATGCAGACCTGTTTCGCGCGTGCGCCAACCGTCCGAGATGAGCTCTGGCTCACCCCGTTCCTGATTGGCTCGACGGGCTAAGTTCGGAAGTTTACGCGAGAGGCCGCGGGCGCGCTATGCGAACCTGACGGCTCAGAGTCCGAGCACGTCCAGCATGGAATAGAGCCCGGGGGGCCGCCCCGCGACCCAGCGGGCGGCCACCAGCGCGCCCCGGGCGAACCCGGAGCGGTCCTGGGCGCTGTGGACCAGTTCGACCTGCTCCCCGGGGCCGGCAAAGATGAGCCGGTGCTCGCCGACGATGTCGCCTCCGCGCACCACGCTGAAGCCGATCCGGCCCCGCTCGCGCACCCCGGTGTGGCCGTGACGTGCGTATTCGGCGACCCGTTCGAGTGTCGTGCCGCGCCCTTGTGCCGCCGCGGCGCCGAGTCCGAGCGCGGTACCGCTCGGGGCATCGACCTTGTTGCGGTGATGTGCCTCGAAGATCTCGATGTCGTACTGGTCGTCGAGCGCTCGGGCGGCGAGTTCGGCCAGCTTGAAGAGCAGGTTGACGCCAAGGCTCATGTTCGGCGCCAGCACGATGGGAATCGCGGCGGCGACAGCCTCGAGCTCGGCGCGCTGGCCGGGGTCGTGCCCGGTCGTGCCGACCACCATCGCGCAGCCCCGCTCGCGGCACAGCCGGGCATTGGCGACCGAGACGTCCGGCAGCGTGAAGTCGATGGCCACCTGCGCGCCTGCCAGCGCCACCGCCGCATCTGCCGACACCGCGACCGCCAGCGGTGCGATCCCGGCCAGCACGCCCGCGTCCTGGCCCACGGCCGTGTCTCCCGGGGCCCCGAGGGCCCCGCAGAGCCGAAGGTCGGCCGCCTCGGCGATCAGCGGGACGATGGTCCGGCCCATGCGGCCGGAAGCCCCAAGCATCGCGACGTTCAACATCGGATCACTCCCCGAGGCTGCTGAAGAAACGCTTGACGCCATCGAGCCACGATTCCTCGCGCGGATGATGGTGCTTCGAGTCCTTCTGCAGGGACTGCTCGAATTTTCGCAGGAGATCCTTCTGCTCGCGACTCAGGTTCACGGGCGTCTCGACCACGATGCGGCAGAAGAGATCGCCGACCGGCCCGCCCCGCACCGGCCGGATGCCCTTTTCCCTCAGCCGGAACACACGGCCGGACTGCGTTTCCGCGGGCACCTTGATCGTGGCGTTTCCGCCCAGGGTCGGCACCTCGATGCTGCCGCCCAGCGTCGCGGTGGCAAAACTCAACGGCACCTCGCAGGAGAGGTGGCTGCCGTCGCGCTCGAAGATGGGGTGATCCTTGACCCTGACCTCCACGTAGAGGTCGCCCGGCGAACCTCCATTGCGGCCCGCCTCGCCCTCGCCGGACAGCCGGATGCGGTCCGCGGTGTCCACGCCCGGCGGGACCTTCACGGACAGGGTCTTCTGCTTGCGCACGCGGCCCTGCCCGCGGCAGGAGCTGCAGGGGTCCGTGACCACCTGCCCGCGTCCGTTGCAGCGTGGGCAGGTCTGCTGCACGGTGAAGAAGCCCTGCTGCATCCGTACCTGCCCGGCCCCGCGGCAGGTGTCGCAGGTCGCGGGCTTCGCACCCTTTGCAGATCCACTGCCGCTGCAGTCTGCGCACTCGCCGAGCGTCGTGAAGTCGATGTTGACCGTGCCACCGAAGACCGCCTGCTCGAGCGTGAGCTCGAGCTCGTAGCGAAGGTCGGCCCCGCGGTACACCTGCGAGCGCCCGCGTCGCCCGACGCCGAAGATGTCACCGAACACGTCGCCGAAGATGTCGCCGAACGCGTCGCGCGCGTCGAACCCTGCGCCACCTCCCTTCATCCCATCCACCCCGGCATGGCCGAACTGGTCATAGGCCGCGCGCCTCGAAGCGTCGGTCAGGACCTCGTAGGCCTCCTTGACCTCCTTGAACTTGTCGGTGGCCTCGTGATCGTCGGGGTTGCGGTCGGGGTGGAACTTCATCGCCAGGCGGCGATAGGCCTTCTTGACGTCGGCTTCGCTCGCGGTGCGCGGCACGTCCAGGACCTGGTAGTAGTCACGCTTCGACATTCGGAATCCGGGCTGGTCCTGAACGTGGAACCGCCGCGGGGGAGGATGAATCCCCCGCGGCGGATTGGGTCAACGGTCCAAGGATAACGCCTCTGGAGGCATTAATTGCCCTTGCCGTCCTTGTCCTTCACTTCCTCGAACTCGGCGTCGAGGACCTCTTCCTTGCCGCCCGGCTGGCCGCCGGACGTGCCGGCATCGGCCGTGCCCGGCTGGGCGCTCGCGTAGGCCTGCTGGGCGATGGCCGCGGAGGCCTCGGCCAGCGCGCGCGCCTTGGTCTCGATCACGTCCTTGTCCTCGCCCTTGAGCACGCCTTTCAGGTCGGAGAGTGCCGACTCGACCTTGGCGCGGTCGGCCGCCGACACCTTGTCACCCAGGTCCTTCAGCGCCTTGTCGGTCGCGTGCAGCAGGGCATCTGCGCGGTTGCGGGTCTCGGCCAGCTCGCGGAACCTCTTGTCCTCCTCCGCGTGCGCCTCGGCATCACGCACCATGCGCTTGATCTCGTCTTCGTTCAGGCCACTCGAGGCCTTGATGACGATCTTCTGCTCCTTGTTGGTCGCCTTGTCCTTGGCAGACACGTTCAGGATGCCGTTCGCGTCGATGTCGAAGGTGACTTCGACCTGCGGCATGCCGCGCGGCGCCGGGGGAATGTCGGAGAGGTCGAAGCGGCCGAGCGACTTGTTGTCGCTCGCGCGGTCGCGTTCGCCCTGCAGCACGTGGATGGTCACGGCCGTCTGGTTGTCGTCGGCGGTCGAGAACACCTGCGTCGCCTTGGTCGGGATCGTGGTGTTCTTCTCGATCAGCTTCGTGAGCACGCCACCGAGCGTCTCGATGCCGAGCGACAGCGGCGTGACGTCGAGCAGCAGCACGTCCTTCACTTCGCCGGTGAGCACGCCTGCCTGGACGGCTGCACCGACCGCGACGGCTTCGTCGGGGTTCACGTCCTTGCGGGGCTCCTTGCCGAAGAAGTCCTTGACGATCTTCTGCACCAGCGGCATGCGCGTCTGGCCACCGACCAGGATCACCTCGGCCACGTCGTTGATCGACAGGCCCGAGTCCTTGATCGCGATGCGGCAGGGCTCGATCGTCTTCTGCACGAGGTCCTCGACCAGCGACTCGAGCTTGGCGCGCGTGAGCTTGATGGCCAGGTGCTTCGGGCCCGAGGCGTCCGCCGTGATGTACGGCAGGTTGACCTCGGTCTGCTGGCTGGACGACAGCTCGATCTTGGCCTTCTCCGCGGCCTCCTTCAGGCGCTGCACGGCGAGCGGATCGCGCCGCACGTCCACGCCGCTCTCCTTGAGGAACTCGGCCGCCAGGTAGTCGATGATGCGCTTGTCGAAGTCCTCGCCGCCGAGGAACGTATCGCCGTTCGTGGCGAGCACCTCGAACTGGCGCTCGCCGTCGACGTCGGCGAACTCGATGATGGAGATGTCGAACGTGCCGCCGCCGAGGTCGTACACGGCCACCTTGCGGTCGCCACCCGACTTGTCGAGGCCGTAGGCCAGCGCAGCCGCCGTCGGCTCGTTGATGATGCGCTTGACGGTGAGGCCCGCGATGCGGCCGGCGTCCTTGGTCGCCTGGCGCTGCTGGTCGTTGAAATACGCGGGCACCGTGATCACGGCCTCGGTGACCGCCTCGCCGAGATAGTCCTCGGCGGTCTTCTTCATCTTCATGAGCACGCGAGCCGAGATCTCGGGCGGTGCCATCTTCTTGCCGTGCACCTCGACCCACGCGTCGCCGTTGTCGGCCTTGACGATGTGATACGGGACCATGCCCACGTCCTTCTGTACGACCGAGTCTTCGTACTTGCGGCCGATCAGGCGCTTGATGGCGTACAGCGTGTTGTGCGGGTTGGTGACCGCCTGGCGCTTGGCCGACTGCCCGACCAGCACCTCGTCGTCCTTGGTGAAGGCGACGATGGACGGCGTGGTGCGATCGCCCTCGCTGTTCTCGATCACGCGGGGCTTGCCGCCATCCATGATGGCGACACACGAGTTGGTCGTGCCCAGGTCGATGCCGATGACTCTTGCCATGGAAGGAACTCCGTCAGTTCAGTGTTTCGATGCCTGCCTAGGTGGGGCCGCAGGCCGCTGATTCAAGTCAGGAAGCCGCTTGCGACGGCCCGCCGGGCTCGGGCGCCCGTGCGATCACGACCCGGGCCGGGCGGAGCAGCCGCCCGTTCAGCGAGTAGCCTTTCTGGACCACCGCCATGACGGTCCCCGCCGGGTAGTCCGCGGTCGGCTGGGCAACCATGGCCTCGTGGAATTCAGGGTTGAAGGGCTGCCCCTGCGGGTCGAGCACGGCAATGCCGGACTGCTCGAACGCCTTGTTCATGAGCCTGAGCGTGGCCTCCATCCCCTCCAGCAACCGGGCCGGGTCGGCCCCGGCGCCGGCGCCGATTCCGAGTTCGAGGCTGTCGCGGACCTCGAGGAGTTCCCGCGCGAAGCGCTCGGTGGCGTAGCGGCTGGCCGCCTCCACGTCCCGGGCAGCGCGCTTGCGGACGTTGTCGGTCTCGGCCACGGCACGGAGGTAACTGTTCCAATGCTCCTGGGCCTGGGCGAGTGCGGCCGCGAGTTCGTCGCCCGCCCCCCGGCTTCTGCGCCCGCCTCTGCCTGCGCCTCGACGGGGGCACCCGGATCTGATTCGGTCGTCATGTCACCTGCCTGGATTGTGCGCACCGCCCGACCGCCTCATGGCGGGCAGGGGTGCCGATCTCTTCGGATATCGGGCCTAGCGGCGGGAATTCAAGGCCGAGCCGAGCAGCCGGGCCGTGACGTCCACGATCGGGATCACGCGCTCGTAGGCCATGCGGGTCGGGCCGATCACGCCGAGCACCCCGACCGTCTCGTTGTCGAGCATGTACGGCGCGGTCACGAGGCTGCAGTCGTCGAGGATCCCGTAGCCCGACTCCTGGCCGATGAAGATCTGCACGCCCTCCGCGCGGAGGCTCTGGTCGAGCAGGTGCAGGATGTCGCGCTTGGAGGTGAACGCATCGAACAGCCGCCTCAGCTTGTCCACGTTCGAAAGTTCGGCGAACTCCATCAGGTTCGTCTCGCCCGCGATGATGTACTCGGACGCCTCCGGCGTCCCCACGCCGACCATCTGCCGCGCCAGCATGATGGCGTCCCGCATGAGCTGGTTCAGCTGCTCGCTTGCCTGCGCGAGTTCGCCCACGAGGTCCTCGCGGACCTGCCGCAGTTCCTTGCCGCCGAACTGCTGGTTGAGGAACGTGGCGGCCCGGCGCAGCTCGTCCGCCGAGTAGTAGCGCTCGAGGTGCACCACGCGGTTCTGTACGTCACGCCCGTTGATCACCATGACGGCCAGCACGCGATTGTCCGACAATGGCAGGAACTCGATCTGGCTGAGCGACTGGTGGGGCTGTCGCGGGATGGTCACGACCCCCGCGAGGTGGGTGATGGACGAGAGCACCTGCGAGGCGACCGAGACGATGGACTTGGCGTCACGGTCCTGCTCCTCGTCGAGCTTCCTGCGCAGGGCATCCGTGACTTCCTCCGTCGACCCCGTCCGCTGCTGCCGGAGCAGCGTGTCGACGAAGAACCGATAGCCCTTGTCGGTCGGCACCCGGCCGGCCGAGGTGTGCGGCGAAGTGACGAACCCGTACTCCTCGAGGTCCGCCATGACGTTGCGGACGGTTGCCGCACTGAGGTTCAGGCCCGAATCCCGGGACAGCGTCCTCGATCCGACCGGCTGGCCCTCCCGGATGTAGCTCTCCACGAGCACCCGCAGCAGGTGCTGCGCTCGCTCGTTGAAGATGTCATCGGCGGGGTCTGGCGACATGTTTGCCTGTCGGCCGCCGGGGTAAATGGTTTCCCGGTCCGGCCTGCATCAACGTATCAACGCAGTTTCGGCCAAGTCAAGCAAGCATATTCGCTGATTCGCGCCGCCCTGCGCGCTGGCAGCACTCGCTCGGCCCGTGCTAAAAGACGCGCACCCATGAGCACCGCCAACGTCGCCTCCCGGACCGTCGCGCTGACGGGTCGTCCCGAAGAGCCGCGCGTCGGCGAGGCCATGCTCGCCCTCGCCGCCCACCTCATCGGGCGCGGCGCTCGCGTCCGGGTCGCGAGCGGCCACCAGATCGATTTCGGCCCGCACCTGGTCGAGGTCGTGCCGGAGTCCGAACTCGCGCCCGGCGCAGACTTCATCGTCGCCGTCGGCGGCGACGGCACCCTCATGCACGCGGCCCGCATGGCGGCGGCCCACGGCGTCCCGGTCATGGGCGTGAATCGCGGGCGGCTCGGATTTCTCGCCGACGTGAGCCCCGCCCGGATGCTCGAATCCGTCGATGACGCGCTCGAGGGCCGCTGCGTCCCGGAGGTGCGCATGCTGCTGCGGGCAACCGTGAGCGGGGATGGCGCCGCGAGCGAGGCGATTGCCCTGAACGACGTCGCAGTCGCCAAGCACGACACGGGCCGAATGCTGGACCTGCGGACCTGGGTGGACGGCGCGTTCGTCAACACCCACGCGGGCGACGGGTTCATCGTCTCGACGTCCACCGGCTCGACGGCCTATGCCCTGTCCTGCGGCGGTCCGATCGTGCACCCCGCCCTCGCGGCAATCGTGCTGGTGCCGATCTGCCCGCACACGCTGTCGGATCGCCCCATCGTGGTCAGCGCCGGCAGCATCGTCGAGATCGAACTCGCCGGCCGGCCGGAGACGCGCGCGCAGGTCGTGTGCGACGGAATCCCGGTCTGCGAACTCGAACCCGGGCTGCGACTGCGTGTCGAGCGGGCTCCCGTGAGCGCGACCCTGCTGCACCCGCCCGGCCACGACTACTTCCGGATCCTGCGCTCCAAGCTGCACTGGGGCCGCGGCGGTCGGAACGGGCCGCCGGCCGGCGATTGACCCTGCGACGGCCACAGGCGATGCTCACTCAGCTGCAGATCCGCGACTTCGCCATCGTCGAAGCCGTCGAACTCGAGCTCGAGCCGGGCTTCACCGCGCTCACGGGCGAGACCGGTGCCGGCAAGTCCATCCTCGTCGACGCGCTGCTGCTTGCGGTCGGAGGACGCGCCGACAGCGGCGCCGTCCGCCACGGGGCCGAGCGCGCCGAGGTCGTCGCCGCTTTTGACCTGGACCAGAACGAGGCCGCCCGCGCCTGGCTGGCGGATCAGTCCATCGATCACGAGGGAGAGGCGCACCTGCGCCGGCTGGTGACGGCCGACGGCAGGAGCCGCGCCTACATCAACGGCCAGGCCGTACCCGTGCAGTCGCTGCGTGCGCTCGGCGAGCTGCTGCTCGACGTTCACGGCCAACTCGAGTTCCAGTCACTGTCGCGCCGCGGCTACCAGCGCGAACTCCTGGACGGCAGCGGAGGCATGGCAGCGGAAGCGGCCGCGGTGCGCCAGGCATTCCTGGCGTGGCGGGCGCTCGAGCAGGAGCGCGCGACGATCGAGGAGCGGGGTCGCGACCGCGCGCACCGCCTCGAGATCCTGTCGCACTACGTATCCGAGCTCGACGCGCTGGACCCTAAGCCTGGCGAAGCGGCGGAGCTCGCGGACGAACGTCGGCGGGTGGCAAGCCTCGGCCGTCTCGTGGAGGGAACGCGCCAGGTCGAGGAGCTCCTCGCGACCGAGGAAACCGGCGCAGCCTCGGCGCTCGCGCGATCGCAGTCGGTGCTGCGGCAATTGGCCAGCCTCGATCCGGCACTCGCCCCGACGGCCGCCCTGCTCGACGAGGCAGGCATCGCCTGCCGCGAAGCGCTTTCGAGCCTCGCGCGTTACGCGCAGTCGCTCGACGCCGACCCGGCGAGGCGGGACGTCGTCGAAGCACGGCTTGCGGCGTTCGAGGCGGCGGCGCGCAAGCATCGCGTCGACGTGGGTGACCTGCCGGCGCTGCGCGAACGACTGGCGTCCGAGCTCGCGGGCCTCGGCGATTCCGCGCTCGGCGCGGCGGAACTCGAGCGACGCACCACCGTCGCGCTCGCAACGTACGAATCCGCGGCGAGCGCACTGTCTGCGCGCCGGCGCTCCGCCGCCGCGGTGCTCGACAGGAAGGTCACGGAACTGATGCAGGGACTCGGCATGCGCGGCGGAGTCTTCGAGACGCGCATCGACACCGCGACGCCGCTCGCGCGATCCGAGCACGGCGCCGACGACATCGAATTCAAGGTGAGCGCCAACCCGGGACAGCCGACGAGGCCGCTGGCAAAGACGGCCTCGGGCGGCGAGCTTTCGAGGATCAGCCTCGCGCTGCAGGTCGCCACGCTGGAAGCGACGCACCTGCCCTGCCTCGTGTTCGACGAAGTGGACGCGGGGGTCGGAGGCGCCGTGGCCGAGATGGTCGGACGGCAACTGCGCGCGCTGGCCGCGACGGGGCAGGTGCTCTGCGTGACCCATCTGCCGCAGGTCGCCTCCCAGGCCGACCGACAGGTACGTGTCACCAAGCGCACGACCGGCGGATCGACCCGCACCGCGCTCGAGATGCTCGATGGGGACGCTCGTGTCGAAGAACTGGCCCGGATGCTCGGCGGCGCGAGCGTCACGGATCGCGCACGCGAGCACGCGAGGGAAATGCTGGAGTCGGGCCGGGCCCGCGCTTCGCGCCGCGGTGTCAGCGCTTCCGGGCGCGGTTCGGGCAGTGCTCGCGCACGCAGCGGCCGTGAAGCGTGAGGGCGTGGTCGGTCAGGTCGAACCCGAGGCGCTTCGCGATCGCGCGTTGCCGCTCCTCGATGCCTTCGTCGGTGAACTCCTCGACCTTGCCGCAGTCCGCGCACACGATGTGGTCGTGGTGCGTTCCTTCGTTCAACTCGAATACGGCCGTGCCGCCCTCGAAGTGATGGCGCGTGACGAGACCGGCGCCCTCGAACTGGGTGAGGACGCGGTACACGGTGGCAAGACCGATGTCCTCGTCGGATTCGATCAGGCGCCGGTAGACATCCTCCGCGCTCATGTGGCGGGGCTGGCTGACGGCCAGGATGTCGAGGATCTTCACGCGCGGCGTCGTGATCTTCAGGCCGGCGCGGCGCAGCTGAGAGGATTCCACCACTGTCAGGCCCCCGAACGTCCGCGCGAAGGCGCGGTTCCTGTATGATCCGCGGCCATTATCACCGGCACAAGCCGGTAACTCCATACAGACTGATGTCGACCGACGGAATGCCACGAATGCGTCGCACACTGACGATCCTCGCCGCGACTGCTGCAGCGGTCGCCCTGTGCGGCTGCGTGTACCGGCCGACGATCCAGCAGGGCAACCTCCTCCAGCTCGACGAGATCGAGCAGGTCAAGGTCGGGATGACACGCAGCCAGGTCCGCTACATCCTCGGCACGCCGATGGTCTCGGATCCGTTCGAGCCGGACCGCTGGGACTACGTCTATACCCTGCAGCGCGGCCACGACAAGAAAATCGACCGCTCGCACTTCGTCGTCCTGTTCGACGGCGACAAGGTGAGCGAGGTCGATCGGCTGGACCTGCCGGAGGAGACCGACGTCGCCAAGCGCGTCAGGGCGGAGCGCGACCGGCGGGCCGCTGCCGAGGCCAAGGCAGCGAAGTCGGCGGGGGCGCCGGCCGCGACGCCTGCCACCGCCGCCCGCCAGCCACGGCCCCGGCAGCACCCGCGCCAGCCCAGACAGCGCCTCCAGCCGGGACCGAGTCGCCGGCGCCGCCGCCCCCCGGCGGCGGTTGAACGCCGGGCGCCCGCGCCGCCACCCGCCCTGCGGGCTCGTCAGCCTCGGCCCCGGGTACCCCCGGTCGGTCCCATCGTCCTGCCTTGTGCGGCAAGCCTGCGCCTTGCCTCGCGCGGGTCGGCCCTGAGCGGCCGGTAGACCTCGACCCGATCGCCTTCACGAAGCGGCTCCTCGTGGGGAACCGGCCGGCCGTAGATGCCGAGGTTCAGTGGCCGATCACGCAGTTCCTCGTGGGATCGCAAGAGTCCCGAGGCCATGACGGCCTCGAGCGCGGTCATGCGTTCCGCGAGTTTCACGCGGACCACGGTCTGGCGGTCCGGCAACGCGCAGGCAACTTCGACCGTCGGCTCCTCAGGGACCGACATGCTTTTCCCGCGCGCGTGCGATGAATGCGTCGATGAGGCTGTTGCAGCTCTGCTCGAAGGACTTGCCAAGCAGCATCGAAAGCATCGGGCTCGCGAATTCGAAGCGCATTTCGAGCTCGATCCGTGTCCCGGCCGTTCCGATCGGCGTAAACGTCCAGCGGCCCTCGAGCAGCCGGAACGGGCCGTCCACCAGTCGCATGGTCATGAACGAGGGCCGTTCGAACGTGTTGCGCGTCGAAAATCGCTCGCGCACCCCGCCGCGCTGCATTTCGAGCGTGGCGAGCAGGTCCCGGTCGGATTTCTCGTGCAGCTTCGCGCCGCCCACCCAGGGCAGGAACTCGGGATAACGCTCGACGTCGATCACGAGGTCGAACATCTGCTCGGGGCTGAATATCACCAGCGCGCTGCGCCGGATTTCGTGTATGGCCATGCTGCGATCCAGAACGCGGCGCAAGTGTATTCGGGACCGCTAGAATGTGCGACCAGCCCGGATCACCCGACATGGCCGCCCCCAGCAAGGAAAAGAACAAGGAAGCCCCGCCGATCGCGCTCAACAAGCGCGCTCGCTTCGACTATTTCATCGAGGAAAACCTCGAGGCCGGGATGGTGCTGCAGGGCTGGGAGGTGAAGAGCCTGCGGGCAGGCAAGGCGCAGATCACCGAGGGCTACGTGCTGGTGAAGAATGGCGAGGCGTGGCTCATCGGCGTCCCACATCGCACCGCTCAAGACGACGTCCACGCACGTCGTCGCCGATCCCACGCGCACGCGCAAGCTCCTGCTGCACCGGCGCGAACTCGATCGCCTGATCGGCGCGGTCGAACGCAAGGGACACACGATCGTGCCCCTCAAGCTGTACTGGAAGAACGGCAACGTGAAGATCGAGATCGGGCTCGCCAAGGGCAAGCAGTCGCACGACAAGCGCGCGACCGAGAAGGACCGCGACTGGCAGCGGGAGAAGTCGAGGGTGCTCCGGGCGCGACGCTGATCCGGGACAGCGGTTCGTGATCAGCGGTTAGCGGTTAGTGATAACGCGGGGGTCTGGGCGCCGCGGATCTCCTCACTAACCGCTGATCACTGATCATTAGTCACTCTCCTTGCATTTCCGCCCCCTGCCCCTACACTGGTGCCGTCCATCTGGGGGCGACCGGTTTCGACGTGGGTCGCGAAACTCCATGTGCATGCCGAGGTGCAAGGTTCCTCGTTAAACCGCTTGCAAACAACTAGTTGCCAACGAAGACAACTACGCTCTGGCGGCTTAACCCCGCCTAACCCTCGACTGGCATGTGCTTGTGCATCCAGACCCGGGGGACGCGCTCACAAGCTCGCGGGTCCAGTGTGCTGAGGGCTGGCTCGCTAAAATGCACCTGAGCTGGTTGAACGTCTTCCCTGCCGCTCGGGTAGCGTTCGACGAGAATCAAAGAGACGGCTAAGCATGTAGGTCCTGGAACGTAGGGCTTGCGGACGCGGGTTCGATTCCCGCCGCCTCCACCATCCGCGCCCCCGGCTTCGCGCCGGGGGTTTTTCGACGCCACATCCGCGCCGAGTTCGTCAACCACGCCTTGTCCCGTTGGACCGTGGGCAAGATTGCCGCTCTGCGCGTACATTATTGGCTCTCGAACCTCTTTCCTGATGTCCAGCACATGATCACTGCATCACAACTGCGCGCGGCTCGGGCGCTGCTCGGCATTGACCAGAAGACGCTTGCCGCACGCGCCCGGCTCTCCCTGCCCACGATCCAGCGCATGGAGGCCAGCGACGGAGTCATACGCGGCAACGTCGATTCGCTGACCAAGGTCGTGCAGGCACTGGACAACATGGGCATCGAACTGATCGGCGACGGAGCCGCGAGCGCCTCAGGCGGTCGCGGCGTGCGCATGCGCGAACGGGCGCCTCGCGCGACCTAGGATCCCTGCTTCTTCCCGGACAGCGCGGTGAGGATGCCCGCCATGATGCGGGCGGGTGACGGGGGACACCCGGGCACGACGACATCCACCGGGATGACGTTCGCCACCGCGCCGCAGCTCGCGTAGCTCTCGCCGAAGATTCCCCCGCAGGCGCCGCAGTCGCCGATCGCCACCACGAGCTTCGGTTCCGGCGTGGCGTCGTACGTGCGCCGCAACGCAACTTCCATGTGGCGCGATACCGGGCCCGTGACCAGCAGCATGTCGGCATGTCGCGGGCTCGCGACGAACCGGATGCCCAGCGACTCGATGCTGTAGATCGGGTTGTTCACGGCGTGGATCTCGAGTTCGCAACCGTTGCAGGAGCCCGCGTCGACTGCACGGATGCACAGCGCGCGGCCGAGCACCTCTCGGACGTGCCGATCCAGCGCCTCGCGTACTCTCAGGTCCTCGTCCGTCGCGGGCGGGGCCTCGGTCACGATGCCGGTCATGGCGATCTGCTTGAGCGTCTTCAACATGGGCGCTAGAGGTCGTGACCGCTGTAGGAAAGATTGAACGACTTATTGATGAGCGGAAAGTCGGGCACGATGTTGCCGATGATTGCGTGCTCGAGTACCGGCCAGTTGAGCCATGACGGGTCCTGCGGGTGGCAGCGTCGAATGGACCCGCCCTCGCCCGCGGTGAGCGCTACGACCACCGGTCCCCGCCATCCCTCGATCAGCCCGATGGCCTGGCTGCCAGCCGCAGGATCGGCCACCCGGACAGCGTGAGGTCCGGGCGGCAGGCCCGCCACGATGCGTGCGATCAGCCGGCAGGATTCACGGACCTCGTCGAAGCGCACGGCCACGCGTGCGAGCACATCGCCATCGCTGCCAACGCACTTGACGGGCTCGAGTTCGCCGTACGGGTCGCAGGGAAGATCCAAGCGCATGTCCACCGCCTGCCCGCTCGCCCGGCCCGCCAGCCCGATGAGGCCGAGGCGCGATGCGAGCTCCGGCGTCACGGCGCCGGCGCCGGCGAATCGGTCCCGCACGCCGGCATGCTCGTCGTAAATGAGCCGCAGCACTTCGACCTCGCGGGCCAGGTCGGAGGCAAGCGCGACAAGCGACGCGGCCTGTCCTTCGCTCAGGTCGCGGCTCGTCCCGCCTGCCACGATGAAGTCGAGCAGGTAGCGCTGGCCGAGCGCCTGCTCGGTCGCTCGCAGCAGCCGCTCCTTGAGCCGCGAGAACTGCGCGAGCCCGAAGGCGAAGCCGGCGTCGTTGCCGAGCGCGCCGAGGTCACCGAGGTGGTTTGCAACGCGCTCGAGCTCCAGCGCGAGTGCGCGCAACCACACGGCACGCCGTGGAACGCTGGCTCCCGCGGCTCCCTCGAGGGCCTGGCAATAGGCCCAGGAAAACGCCACGGCGGAGTCACCCGAGACTCTCGCGGCGAGACGGTGCCCTTCCTGGAGGCTGAGCGACTGGAAGCGTCGCTCGATGCCCTTGTGCACGTAGCCGAGGCGCTCCTCGAGCCGCAGCACCTTTTCGCCGACGATCGAGAATCGGAAATGGCCGGGCTCGATGATGCCCGCGTGCACGGGCCCGACCGGCACTTCGTGTACCCCGTCGCCCTCCACTCGTACGAACGCGTAATCGTCCACTGGTAAAGGCGATTCCGGGCCGCGCCAGTCGGCGGCGGTCGCCAGGGGATGGAACCGCGCGGGCCACGTCGCGTGACGCAGCCACGGGCGCTCATCCGCGCACGTGGAGACGAGGCCGTGCAGGTCGAATACTGCACGCTGCATCCGGCCGGCCGACGGGAATACGTCCTCGACTCCGGGATACCGTTCGCCGGCTTCCTCGACTCGCAGTTGCACCGCGAGCCCGCCGGGCTGCGCGAGGTAGAACGCATGAACAGTGGCGCAACCCGCCAGTGAGGTGTCCGCCCAGAGCGCCAGCAACCGCCCGCCGCTGGCCGCGACATCCTGGGCCACCTCGCGCCAGGCGGTCCGGCTTGCAACCAGCGCCTTGAGCCCGGGCGCCCCCGCCACGGTCACGGCCTCGCCCCACCAGCGTGCGATTGGCATCTCAGCCGCCCCCGATCAGCCGGGCTGCCGCGCGGTACCAGTCCCCGAGGTACGGCGGGATGTAGAGCCCGAGTGCCAGCACGATGGCCAGGTGCGCGAAGACAGGGAGCAAGGCCGGCTGGTGAGGCAGGCGGCGCGCCTTCGTCTCGCCGAAGACCATCGACTGCACGCGGCTGAAGATGGCTGCGAATGCCACGCCCAGCGCCGCGAGCAGGATGGGGGTCGCCCAGGGCTGCTGGCGCATCGCGGTCGTCAGGATCAGGAATTCGCTCGCGAACACGCCGAAGGGCGGCAACCCGAGGATCGCGAGCGTCCCGATCATGAGCCCCCATCCGATCGTCGGGTTCAGGGTGATGAGGCCCCGGATGTCCTCGATGCGTTGCGAGCCCACCTTCTGCGCGGCGTGGCCCACGGCGAAAAAGATGGCCGACTTGGTGAGTGAATGCACCGTCATGTGCAGCAGCGCCGCGAAATTGGCAACCGGTCCGCCCATGCCGAACGCGAATGTGACGATGCCCATGTGCTCGATCGACGAATACGCGAACAGCCGCTTGATGTCCCGCTGCCGCCAGAGGAACAGGGCGGCGAGAACCACCGACAGCAGGCCGAAGCCCATCAGCATGTTCGAGGGCAGCGCGCTCTGCAGCGAGCCCTCCACCAGCACCTTGCAGCGCACGACCGCGTAGATCGCGACGTTCAGCAGCAGCCCCGAGAGCACTGCGGAGATCGGTGTCGGACCCTCGGCGTGTGCGTCCGGCAGCCAGTTGTGCAACGGTGCGAGACCCACCTTGGTCCCGTAGCCCACCAGCAGGAAGACGAATGCGATTCCCAGGACCCGCGGCTCGAGTTCCGACTTGACCGCGACGAGGTGGGTCCACAGCAATGCGTCCACGCCATGGGCGCCCAGCACCTTCTCGGCCGCGAAGTACAGCAGGATGGTGCCGAACAAAGCCTGCGCGATACCGACGCCGCACAGGATGAAGTACTTCCAGCCCGCCTCCAGGCTCGCGGGCGTGCGGTACAGCGTGACGAGCAGCACCGTCGACAGGGTGGCGGCCTCCATCGCAACCCACAGGAGACCGAGGTTGTTGGTGGTGAGCGCGACCAGCATCGTCGCCATGAACAGCTGGTACATGCTGTGGTACAGGCGCAGGCGCCGCTTGCCGATGCGCCCGTGCTCCGCCTCGATGCGCATGTATGGACGCGAAAACACGGCGGTCGTGAACCCGACGAACGCCGTCAGCACGACCAGGAACACGTTGAAGGGATCGATGAAGAACTGCTCATGCGCCGCGAGCACGTTGCCTTCGCGCAGCACCCGGGCCGTGAGGACGCACGCAGCGAGGAACGTGGCGCCACTGAACGCCACGTTGGCCTCTGCCGCCCAGCGCCGGGCCCCGAACAACCCGAGCAGCACTGCGCCCGCGAGCGGCATCATCAGGAGGACCGCGAACTCCACCTAGGGGTCCTCCCGCAGCGACTCGAGGTGATGAAGGTCGAGGCTGTCGAACTGCTCGCGGATCTGGAAGAAGAACACGCCGAGCACCAGCATGGCCACCAGGACGTCCAGCGCAACCCCGAGCTCGACGATCATCGGCATTCCATAGGTCGCGCTCATCGCACCGAAGAAGAGCCCGTTCTCCATCGACAGGAAGCCGACGACCTGCGACATGGCCTTGCGACGGGTGATCATCGTGATGAAGGCGAGCAGGATCACCGCCACCGCGATGCCGATGGCGTTGCGCATGGCGGTGTTGGCCAGGGCCGCAATCGGCTGCGCCAGCCCGAATGCAAAGACGACCGTCACTACGCCGGCCAGCATCGTGCCGGCGGTGTTCAGCAGCGGCTCCGTGTCCCAGTAGACCTCGAGCCGCCTGATCATTCGATGCAGCAGCCACGGCAGCAGGAAGACCTTGAGAGCCAGCGTCAGGGCCGCAGACAGGTACAGGTGGCCCTGGCCGGTACGCCGGGCCAGCAGCAGCGTCGCGAAGAACAGCAGCGCTCCCTGCATCGCGAGCAGGTTCACCAGGGTCACGATCCGCCGCTGCGAAAGCATCGAGAACGAAAGCAGCAGCAGCAGCGCGGCGCAGACGTTCAGGAGTTGCAGGTCGAAGGGCATGCCGCTCATGGTCAGGCCCCCAGCAGGAGGTGCACGAGCATGCCGAGCACCGCGAAGAGAAACGCCGTGGCGAGGAACTCGGGCGCGCGGAAGACGCGCAGTTTTGCCGACAGTGTTTCGAGCACCGCGAGCCACACGCCCGCCACGGCCAGCTTCGCGGTCAATGCCGGGATCGACACCAGGAGGTCGGACGGGCCCGCCTGCCCCATGGCCGCGCCCCACGGCACGAAGAGCGCGAAGCCGATGCAGGCGTAGTTGAACAGCTTGAGCGCGGCCGCCCACTCCATGAGCGCGAGGTGCCTGGCCGAATACTCGAGCAGCAGGGCCTCGTGGATCATGGTGAGCTCGAGGTGGGTGGCCGGGTTGTCGACCGGTATCCTGGCGTTCTCCGCCAGCAGCACCATCGTGAAGGCGACCGCCGTGAAGGCGAGGCTCGGATACAGCCCGAGCGCCTGGGTGGCCAGCCGCTCGGAGATGAGCGGCAGCGCCGTGGTGGCCGATATCAGCGACGCAACGAAGATCACCATGAGCAGGGCAGGCTCAGCGAGAAAGCCCACCATCATTTCGCGCCGCGCGCCCATGGTTCCGAAGGCCGTGCCGATGTCCATCGCGGCCAACGACAGGAAGACCCTCGCTACCGCGAAGAGCCCCACGAGCGCTATCGCGTCCGCCGCCGATGTGAACGGCAGGCGCGTGCCCATCGAAGGGATGATGGCGGCTGCCGCGACCATGGCCCCGAAAACGACGTACGGTGCCGCACGGAACAGCGGCGAGGCCGTGTCCGCGATCACCGCATCCTTGTGGAACAGCTTGCGAAGTCCGCGGTACGGGAGAAGCGGGTTCGGGGCGCGCCGATTCTGCAGCCACGCCCGGACCATGTTCACCCATCCCAGGAACAGGGGCGCAACGATCAGCGCCGCCAGCACCTCCAGGACCTGCGTCAACCATGGGATGACGTTCACAGGCCCACCGCCAGCAGGACGACCAGCGTGATGAAGCTGTACAGCAGGTAGGTCGAGATCCTGCCCTGCTGCAGCCACGCGACGGAATCCGCCGCTCGCTGCACGATCCCGCCCAGGGGCGCGTACAGGGTCCGCCAGACGAGGTCGCCCACGACGACACGGTATCGGGGCGCTGCGTCGAACGGGGACGGCAGTTCCCGCTCCATGTGGAAGAACGACTGGAAGATGTGCCGGATGGGCTGGCCAAATCCCTCGGCCGTGTCCTGCATGCGGGCGTCCATGCGGGCAAACCCGCAGTCCCAGGCCGGCGCCCGCCGCACCGTGCGCCGGTACAACCGGCGGACGATCAGGTACGTCAGGAACACCACTGCAACGATCACGAGCAGCAGCACCAGGGGCGCATAGGACACCTCGCGATCCGGCAGCGGCGCGAGCACCCAGGACCAGCCCTCGGCCGTCGGCAACGACTCACCGGTCAGCTGGCGCGTGGCGTAGCCGAGCCCACGGATGACCTGCACCGGCAGCAGGCCGAGCAGCACGCACCCCGCGGCCAGCCACACCAGGCCGGCCCTCTCGAGCCAGCCGGCATCGTGTGCCTTCGCGAGCGACGGCTCACGCGGCTGGCCAAGGAATATGACGCCGTAGAACTTGACCATCACGTAGCCCGAAAGCGCGGCAGCCAGGGCTACGACCGCCGCACCGAGCGGCAACAGCATGTTCACGAACGTGTGCGGAACCTCCTGCGCGAACAGGAACGACTGCAGCAGCAGCCACTCGGACACGAAGCCGTTCAGGGGCGGCAATCCGGCGATCGCGAGGACCCCCACCAGCGTGAGCCAGGCGACCCACGGCATGCGGTGGATGAGACCGCCGAGCCGGCCGAGGTTGCGCTCGGCCGTCGCGTGCAGCACCGCACCGGTGCCAATGAACAACAGGCTCTTCATGAACGAGTGATTGATGGCGTGGTAGAGCACCGCCGTCAGCGCCAGCGCGGAAAGTGCCCGCATGCCCGCGCCGTGGAAAACGATCGCGAGGCCGAGCCCCGTGAACAGGATCCCGATGTTCTCGATGGACGAGTAGGCGAGCAGGCGCTTCATGTCTGTCTGCGCCGCCGCGAACACCACACCGAACAGCGCGGTCGAGAGGCCCAGCAGGACTGGAATCAGGCCCCACCACCAGAGCGGGTCGCCCAGCAGGTCGAAGGTCACGCGCAGGACACCGTACACCGCGGTTTTCAGCATGATGCCGCTCATCAGTGCCGAAACCGGCGATGGCGCCGCGGGGTGGGCCTCGGGCAGCCAGACGTGCATGGGCAGCAACCCGGCCTTGGCGCCGAAGCCGACGAGCGCCAGGCCGAACGCCGCCGCCGCCCAACCTGGCGAGAGTTGCGCCGCCCGCATGGCATCGAACGTGAACTGCCAGCTGCCGCCCTGCATCACGCCAAAGCTGAGCAGGATGGACAGCGCACCGACGTGCGCGATCAGCATGTACAGGAATCCTGCGCGCCGGATTTCCGGCAGGCCATGCTGGGCAGTGACCAGGAAATATGACGAGAGAGCCATCGACTCCCACGCCACCATGAACCCGTAGGCATCGTCCGCCACCAGCACGAAGCCCATGGCCGCCAGGAACACGTGGTACTGCAGGCACAGCAGCCCGGGCGCCGTGCCCTGCCCCTTGCGGAAATAGCCCGCCGCAAACATCGATATTCCGGTCGATGCGGCACCGAGCAGGAACAGGAAGACGCACGACAGCGCGTCGAGTCGCGCGTGCATGGGCAGGTCCGGAAGACCGATCAGGAGCGTCACGCGCTCAACGGGAGCGCCGATGCTGAGGAGCGCGACCACGGCGAGCCCCGCTCCGCACAGCGCACTCAACGGGAAGAGTCCTCGCGCGACCAGCCTCAGGCTGTCCTGGCGCAGCAAGCCGCAGAACCCGATCGCAAGCCAGAGCGCGATCACCGCCAGGACGGCGGACAGGTGCGGTTCAGGAACGGTCATTTCACAAAGATCTACGTAACGCCCTCATGCGTGCGGCATGCACATCACGGTGCCGCCGACGCTCGCGCGGTGCTGCAAAACCTGTTCCAACATTAGCACTATCTCCGGCCTGTTATAAACTATGAAATATGCTAACAGATGCTTAAAACATCAGTTTTGAATCGCGATGGCGGCGCTCCACTGGTGCGCGCATTCGCCGCCGGAAGGCCAGATGCGGAACTACGCGCTGCTCAGCGGGCCGGCTCTCGAAACACCTGCCCGCCCTTGACGACGACCGACACCTCCTGGAGCCGCCGCACGTCGGCGAGCGGGTCTCCTTTCACCGCGATCACGTCGCCGTAGCGGCCGGGCTCGACGCTTCCCACGCGATCCGACCATCCCAGGTACTTCGCGGCGACCGAGGTGGCGGCCTGGATCGCCTCCATCGGCGTCATGCCCCTCTGGACCATGATCGGGAACTGGCGCGCGTTCAATCCGTGCGGGTAGACCGCGGCATCCGTGCCGAAGACGATGGGCACGCCAGCGGCGTGCGCGGCGGTGAAGCCCTGGCGCTGCGCTTCGGTGGTCTCGATGTTCTTGCGCAGAAACTCGGCGGGCCAGCCCTGCTTGCGGCCCTCGGTGTCGATGTAGTCGCCGTCGTAGACATCCATCGAGAGCGCCACCTGGCGCTGCCTCGCGAGTTCGATGTCCGCCGCGTCGATCAGCGATGCGTGCTCGATCGTGTCGCACCCGGCCAGGATCGCTTCGCGTATGGACTGGGCGCCGTGGGCGTGCGCAGCCACCCTGAGCCCGTGGCTGTGGGCCACCTCGACCACCGCCGCGATCTCGTCCGGGGTCATTTCCGGCTCGCCGGGGACGCCGCCATAGGCCAGCACCGCGCCGGACGCGATCACCTTGAGGAAGTCGGCGCCGCCCGCCACCGCGAGTTCGGCTTTGTTCCTGAACTGCTCGGGTCCCCGCGCGACGCCCATGCGGATCTGCGCCGGGATCTCGGATTCCGGGTGACCCGGGATGACGAGGTCACCGCCGCCGCCGGGGATCGTGAGGTAGAACCCCGCGACCTGCATGCGCGGCCCCGGGGTCGCTCCGCGGTTGATCTCGTCACGCAGCGCGCGGTCGGTCCAGGCGATGTAGGTGCCCACGTCGCGCACCGTCGTGAAACCGGCCTGCAGCGTCACGCGGGCGTTCTCTCGCGCCAGCACCAGCTGCTCGTCCATGGTGCGGTGGTAGTACACGCTGAGATCGGCAGTGGTGCCCGGCTCGTCGGTCAGGTGCGTGTGCATGTCGATCAGGCCGGGCAGGCAGGTGTAGCCGGCGAGATCCAGCACGCGCATCCCCGCGGGTACCACGGCATCGGGCGCGACCGCGACGACTCGGCCATCCATGATGACGACGGTCGCTGGGCCGCGTGGCTGCGCCGAGACTCCGTCGATGAGCGCTCCGCAGCGCAGCGCGACGGAGCCGGAATCGGGCGCTGGGGCAGCACCGGCCGAACATGCGAACGCAGCGAGGACGATCGCCCCGAAGACCCCGACGATTCTCATTGCAGAGGCTCCCTCATTTCCTGGTGATGCGCCGCGCGACCGGGGCCGCGACCGCGCGCGGCGACATTTGACAATGGGATGACGGCAGTCTTTCATTCGTCGCCAACACTGTCAAAACGAGTCCGATGCATGGGCGGCGCACAGGAGCCGGTTGGTACGATCGATGTAGCACTGGCGCACGCCGCCAAGCTGCTCACGTCGGATCCGACGCTGGCCGCCGAACAGGCCGAAGAAATCCTCAAGGTCGCGCCCGATCATCCCGTCGCCACGATCATTCTCGGCGCCTCGCACCGGGCGCGTGGTGACGCCCCGGCCGCGCTCGCAATTCTCGAGCCGCTGGCTCGGGCGCATCCAGACTGGGTTTCCACGCACTACGAACTCGGGCTCGCCCTCGGGGTCGCCGGCCGGAGCAACGACGCGGTTGCCGCGTTGCGGCGCGCAGTGCAGCTCAAGCCCGAGATGGGCGATGCCTGGCGGGCACTCGGCGACAACCTGACCGCGCTCGGCGACGTGCAGGGCGCCGACACGGCCTACGCGCAGCACATCAGGGCTGCGACCCGGGACCCGCGGCTGCTCGCGCCGGCCGCGGCGCTGTGCGAGGGCAGCATCGCCGTCGCCGAGTAGCTGCTGCGCGAGCACCTGAAGCGATTCCCCACCGACGTCGCCGCGATCCGGATGCTGGCGGAGGTCGCGGCACGGCTCGGGCGGTACAGCGACGCGGAAAGCCTGCTGGCCCGCTGCCTCGAGCTTGCGCCCGGATTCTCGCGCCGCCCGGCACAACTATGCGGTCGTGCTGCATCGCCAGGACCGGCAGGCCGAGGCGCTGCGCGAAGTCGAGAAGCTGCTGGCGGCCGACCCCGACCGACACCGGCGGCCGCAACCTCAAGGCCGCGATGCTCGGCCGCATCGGCGAGCTCAAGCAGTCGGCCGAGATCTACCGCCAGGTCCTCGAGGAGTATCCGCAGCACCCGAAGGTTTGGCAGAGCTACGGTCACGCCCTCAGGACCGGCGGCCGGCAGCCGGAGTCGATCGCCGCGTACCGCAAGGCTATCGAGCTGGCGCCCGGGTTTCGGCGAGGCGTACTGGAGCCTCGCCAACCTGAAGACTTTCCGCTTCTCCGACGCGCGAGGTCGCAGGCGATGCTGCGACAGCTCGAGCGCAGCGACCTCTCGATCGAGGACCGGTTCCACTTCCACTTCGCGCTGGGCAAGGCGCTCGAGGACTCCGGCAACTACGAGCGTTCCTTCGAGCACTACGCCGAGGGCAACCGCCTGCGTCAGCTCGAGTCATCGACTACGACGCCGACGAGCTGTCGCAGCGCGTCGGCGCGGGCGAAGGCACTGTTCACGCCCGAGTTCTTGGCGGAGCGCGCCGGGCAGTGGCGCGCCCGGCGCCCGATCCGATCTTCATCGTCGGCCTGCCGCGGGCCGGCTCGACACTGCTCGAGCAGATCCTGTCCAGCCACTCCGCGGTCGAGGGTACGATGGAGCTGCCGGACATCGGCGGCGATCGCGCGGCGAGCTCGGCGGACGAAGCAAGCGCCAGCCGAGGCTTCCGCTTACCCGGAGATCCTCGCGACGCTCGGTCACCGGACGAACTGCTCGCGCTCGGCGAGCGCTACCTGGAACAGACCCGGATCCAGCGCAAGAGCGGTGCGCCGTACTTCATCGACAAGATGCCGAACAACTGGGCGCACGTCGGGCTGATCCACCTGATCCTGCCCAACGCGAGGATCATCGACGCCCGTCGCCACCCCATGAGCTGCTGCTTCTCGGTCTTCAAGCAGCACTTCGCCCGCGGCCAGCGCTTCTCCTACACCTCGACTGAGCTCGGCCGCTACTACCGGGACTACGTGGACCTGATGGCGCATTTCGACCGACGTGCTGCCGGGCAGGGTCCACCGGGTCATCTACGAGCACATGGTCGAGGACACGGAAGCCGAGGTCCGCCGGCTGCTCGACTACTGCGGCCTGCCCTTCGAGGAGGGCTGCCTGCGCTTCTACGAGAACGAGCGGGCCGTCCGGACGGCGAGCTCGGAGCAGGTCCGCCGGCCGATCTACCGCGACGCGCTCGAGCAGTGGACGCACTACCGAGCCGTGGCTCGGGCCGCTCGAGGACGCGCTGGGCCCGGCACCTCGAGACCTGCGCCAACGCCAAACTGATGTTGAAATCCGCTCATGCTCGTGCACAGAATCGCCAAATTTTTCCTAAACAGGGGGGCTCGCAATGACTCGTAGCCGCAAGAGAAAGCTGCAGCGCCTGCTGGCACGCAAGTCCGGCGCGCCGGCGTGGCGACGAGCCTGCCGCTGGCCCCGTTCCTGCTGGCGGCGCATGCCGGGCGCGCACGCCCAGGACGCCGAGCAGGGCGCGCATCCTCGAGGAAGTCGTCGTCACGGCGCAGAAGCAGCGGAGAACCTGCAGGCCGTGCCGATGAGCATCCAGGCGTTCGGCGACGACGAAGCTCGAGGAACTGCGCATCAACAACATGACCGACTACATGAAGTTCATGCCGAGCGTGACCTTCCAGACGCTCGGGCCCGGCTTCACGCAGGTCTTCATGCGCGGCGTGGCAAGCGGCGACAACGGCAACCACTCTGGCCCGACGCCGAGCGTCGGCCAGTACCTTGACGAGCAGCCGATCACGACCATCCAGGGCTCGCTCGACATCCACATCTACGACATCGAGCGCGTCGAGATGCTGGCGGGCCCGCAGGGCACGCTGTATGGCGCGAGTTCCCAGGCGGGCACGATCCGCACCATCACCAACAAGCCGGACCCCAACGGCGTTCAGCGCCAGCTACGACCTGAAGGGCAATTTCGTCGAGAACGGCGACACCGGCTACATCGCCGAGGGCTACACCAACATCCCGATCAACGACTCGACCGCGGTGCGCCTGGTCGGCTGGTACGAGCACTACGCCCGGCTACATCGACAACGTGAAGGGCACGCATGACCTTCCCGACGTCGGGCATCACGATCGACAACTACGACCGCACGTCGACCAGGACAACTACAACGACGGCGACACCTACGGTGGCCGCGCGCTGCTCAAGATCGACCTGAACGACAACTGGTCGATCATGCCGGGCGTCATGGGCCAGGTGGCCAATACCAACGGCCTGCTTCGCCTAGGACCCGGGCATCGGCGACCTCAAGGTCACCCACTTCTTCCCGGAGAACTCGCACGACAGCTGGGTGCAGGCGTCGCTCACCGTCCAGGGCAAGATCGGCAACTTCGACCTCGTGTACGCGGGCGCGTACCTCGACCGCAACGACGACGTCCGAGTCGGATTACTCCGACTACTCGCTACTGGTACGACATCTGCTGCGGTTCCGGCGCGTACTTCTACAACAACGCCGGGCGACTTCATCAATCCGGCGCAGTACATCAAGGGCAAGGACGGCTACAAGATGTGGAGCAACGAGCTGCGCTTCAGCTCGCCGCGGGACCAGCGCTTCCGCTTCGTCGCGCGGCCTGTTCGCGCAGCAGGCAGAGCACAACATCGAGCAGCGCTACATGGTCAACGACATCGCGGACGTCGATCTACTGGGTCACCGGCTGGCCGGACACGATCTGGCTGACGCGAGCAGACGCGGACCGACGAGGAGCTACGCGGTGTTCGGTGAGATGTATTACGACATCACCGACAAGCTGACGGCGACGCTGGGCTATCGCGCAGTTCTCAGACGGAGGAGAACCTGAAGGGATTCTTCGGCTTCAGCACAGACCGGCGACTACAGCGTCGGAGACCGGCGAGACCACAGTGCCTTCAACCAGCAATGGAGCTGTCAACGGCGCGCCCTGCATCAACCTGAACAAGAGCTCGAATGGCAACGGCGGGACGCCCAAGGTCAACCTGGCCTACAAGTTCGACGACGACCGCATGGTCTACGCCACGTACTCCGAAGGGATTCCGGCCGGGCGGCGTGAACCGCCGCGGCACGTTCCCGCCGTACAAGGCCGACTACCTCACGCAACTACGAGACCGGCTGGAAGACGACCTGGGCCGACGGCGCGGTGCGCTTCAACGGCGCCGTGTTCCTCGAGGAGTGGGACAAGTTCCAGTACTCGTTCCCGGCGAGAACGGGCTCACCAACATCACGAACGCCGGCAGCGCCCAGATCACCGGCGTCGAGGCCTACCGTCGACTGGGCCGCGACCGAGCAATGGCGATTCTCGGCCGGCGCGACGTGGCTCGACCCGACGCTGGACGCAGAACTTCTGCCAGGTCGTACTCCGATCGAGGCACCCCGCGACCGACTGCCCGATCGAGTCCTATGCCAAGAAAGGCATGCAGCTGCCGGGCAGCCCGACATTCAAGGGCAACCTGATCGCGCGGTACACGTTCAACATCGGCGGGTTCG
The DNA here is from genome assembly GCA_963726665.1 of uncultured Gammaproteobacteria bacterium. Taxonomy (GTDB): domain Bacteria; phylum Pseudomonadota; class Gammaproteobacteria; order Steroidobacterales; family Steroidobacteraceae; genus RPQJ01. Next base: position 200,186 of record CAVSDW010000012.1, read on the forward strand.
ACGGCGACGTCCAGGGTTCGTACGTCTACCAGAACGACGTGGTGGCGGACCTCATCCCCTGGAACCGGCAGTGGACGGGCAACCAGGACGGATACGGCATCGCCGACTTCTCGGCCAGCCTGCGCAAGGACGAGTACTCGCTGACGTTCTACATCAACAATGCGTTCGACGAGCGCGCCGACCTGTACAGGTACCAGGAGTGCCAGATGTAGATCTGCGGCACCGCCGGACAGTTCAACCCGTATGGACCGACGGCGGCCAGTCGGTATACCCGAGCCCAGGGTCCCGCACGCATACACGACCTACAGCGGGACCAACCAGCCGCGGACCATCGGCCTGGTCTTCCGCCAGGAGTTCGGAGGCGCGTCGCATTGCATGCGCACGGGACGGGCCGAGCAATCGGCCCGTCCCGGGTAGTTCCGGCCGGCCGGCGCAAGCCTCGGACAGCACGCCTTCGATCGCGTTCCGTGAATACGTGAATTCCCGCATGCTCGACGATCGGGCGCGTTGCGAGAGCCTAGCCGGCGCTTCGTAATAGAGATCCGCAGAGAAACCACAGTGAGCGGCGCGCCATACAGCCTGTACCAGCTCAAGCGGACGCCGTTCCACGAGCGCATCGCGCCGCTCTGCCTGCCGCAGAACTGGCGGCGCTGGGGCGGCTGCATCACGGTCGGCTCCTACGACCTCGGCATCGACCGCGAGTACTGGGCGATTCGCGACGCCGCGGCCCTGATCGACGTCTCGCCGCTCATGAAGTACCTGATCGAGGGGCCCGATGCCGCGCGCCTGCTCGACCGGATGATCCCGCGCAACATCGCCAAGCTTGCCGTCGGGCAGGTCTACTACACGGGCTGGTGCGACGACGAGGGCAAGCTCCTCGACGACGGCACCGTGACCCGCCTCGGCGAGCAGAGCTTCCGTCTCACCGCCGCCGAGCCGTCCCTGCGCTGGCTCCACATGAACGCGGTCGGCATGCAGGTCACGATCAGCGAGATTACCGAGCAGATGGCGGCGCTGAGCCTGCAGGGACCGAAGTCGCGCAAGGTCCTGAACCGCTGCTGCGACAACTCGCTCGACGGCCTCAAGTTCTTCCGCATGGCGCCGAACAGCCTCGCCGGCCGCGAAGTCACCATCTCGCGCACGGGCTACACGGGCGACCTGGGCTACGAGATCTGGATGGACGTGGCCGATGCCCTCCCGGTCTGGGACGCGCTCATGGCGGCCGGCAATGATTACGGGATCACGCCCTGCGGCATCCTCGCCATGGACATGGCGCGCGTGGAAGCCGGCCTCTTCATGCTCGACGTGGACTACACGGCCGCCAATCACGCCTGGATCGCCGCCCAGAAATCCTCGCCCTACGAGATGGGCCTCGGCTGGACGGTCAACCTCGACAAGCCCGGCTACTTCGTCGGCCGCCGCGCACTCGAGCGCGAGCAGCGCGAGGGCTCGGCCTGGAAGCTGGTCGGCCTCGAGGTGGACTGGCAGGGCCTCGAGAAGGTCTACGGCTCGGTCGGCCTGCCGCCGCAGATTCCGGGCACGGCCGTGCGCGGCAGCCTGCCGATCAGGCGCGACGGCCGGCAGATCGGCTACGCCTCGACCAGCACCTGGTCGCCGGTCCTGAAGAAGTACATCGCGCTCGTGCACCTGGAGCGGCCGCACTACGAGCCGGGCACGCGCGTCGAGATCGAGATCACCGCCGAACACAAGCGCTGGTACGCGCCGGGCACGGTGGTCGCACTGCCCTTTTACGACCCGCCGTGGAAGAAGAAATGAAGGCACCACGGCATGCAGCCGCCGGCCGCGGGCGCTCGTCGCCTGCGTCGCGGGAGTTCCCATGAGCGCCGGCAGCTACGACGCCATCGTCATCGGTGCGGGGCACAACGGCCTGATCGCCGCGGCCTATCTCGCGCGTGCAGGCAAGAAGGTCGTGGTGCTCGAGCGCAACAACCGCATCGGCGGCGCGACCGTCACCCGGGAGATTTTTCCCGGCTATCGCTTCACCGAGTTCTCATACGTCGTGAGCCTGCTCAGGCCGGACATCATCCGCGACCTCGAGCTGCCGAGGCACGGGCTCAAGATCCTGCCGCTGCCGAGCACGGTCACGCCCATGGACAACGGCGACTACCTCGCCGCGTGGGACGACCACGACCTGACGCGCCGCGAGATCTACCGTCATTCGCCGCGGGATGCCGAGGCGGTGGACGAGTACTCGCGCGTGATGGCCCGCGCCGCGAAGGCGATCAAGCCGATGCTGAGCGTGGTGCCGCCCGACCCCTCCTCGATGAGCTGGCGCGACCTCGCGGGCCTGCTGAAGCTCGGCCGCATCGGCGCCTCCATGAGCGAGCAGGAACGCTACCGGATCGCCAAGCTCATGACGCAGTCGGCGGGCGACCTGCTCGACGAATGGTTCGAGTTCGACCCGCTCAAGGGCACCAAGTCCGCGAGCGGCATCATCGGCACCTTCCTTGGGCCCCGCTCGCCCGGCACGGCCTACGTGCTGCTGCACCACTACATGGGCGAAATCGACGGCGCTTTCCGCGCCTGGGGCTTCGCCAAGAACGGCACGGGCGGAGTGGCGCAGGCAATCGCGAATTCGGCCGAAGCGCTGGGTGTGGAGATCCGCCTGAATGCGTCGGTCGAGCAGGTGACCGTCCAGGGCGGCCGCGCCAGCGGCGTGGCACTGACCAACGGCGACGAGCTGCACGCGAAAGTCGTGATGTCGGCCGTGGATCCCAAGCGCAGCTTCCTGCAGTTCCTGGAACCGAAGCACCTGCCGGACGAGTTCGTCCAGGCCATCCGCAACTTCCGCGTCCGCGGGTCCTCGGGCAAGGTGAATCTCGCGCTCTCGGAACTGCCGCAGTTCACCTGCCTGCCGGGCGACGGCCCCCTGCATCGGGGCGCGATCTCGTTCAGCCCGAGCATCGACTACATCGAGCGCGCCTACGACGACGCGAAGTACGGACGCTTCTCGCAGCGCCCCTACATCGATTCGATCATCCCCTCGATGATCGACCGTGACATGGCGCCGCCCGGCCACCACGTCATGTCGTGCTTCGTGCAGTACGCGCCCTACGACATCGAGGGCGGCTGGGACGGCGCCAAGCGCGACGCATTCGGCGAGGCGGTCATCTCCACGATCGAGCGGCATGCGCCGAACATCCGGCGCGCCATCGTCGGCATGCAGGTGATCACGCCGAAGGACATCGAGGACACGGCCGGCATCACCGGCGGCAACATCTTCCACGGCGAGTTGCTGCTCCACCAGCTCTTCTTCCTGCGCCCCGCTCCGCAATGGGCGGACTTCCGCACGCCCCTGCCCGGCTACTACTACGGCGCCTCCGGCGCGCACCCGGGCGGCGGCATCATGGGCGCGAACGGCCAGCTGGCCGCGCTGGAAGTTCTCAAGGACTGGCGGTAGGCCCCACCATGACGAACCCCGACATCATCGTCATCGGCGCGGGTCACAATGGCCTCGTGGCCGCCGCGTACCTCGCGAAGGCCGGCCGGAAGGTGCTGGTGCTCGAGCGCCGCGACGTGCCGGGCGGACAGCTGGCCGGCGACTCGCGCTCCGCGGCGTTCGCCTCGCAGCCGCTGCATCCGGGTGGCCGGCTGCGGCCAGACGTCGTTCGCGACCTCGGCCTCGCGAGTCACGGATACACGGGCGACTCAGCACCGGATGCCGCCTGTGTGTCGGTGCTGCCGGACGGCGGCACGCTGCGCCTGTCCGCCAGCGCGACCGATGCCGCGACCCTGGAGTCCATCCGCCGCCTGTCGTCCCGCGACGCGGCGCGCTGGCCCGAGTTCGTCCAGTTCATGGACAAGGCCGCCGCCTTCCTGGAGGCCGCCCAGCGCACACCCATGCCGCGCATGGCCAACGCCGACATTCGTGCCGGTGGCTGGCCGCTGGCATCGCTCGGCTGGAAGCTGCGCAGGCTCGGCCGCAAGGACATGTTCCTGTTCATACGCTCCCTGCCGATGTCCGCGCAGGAGTTCGCCGAGGAATGGTTCGAGTCGGAGCCTCTCAAGGCCGCGCTCGGCGCGCTGGCCGTGCACGGCGTGACCATGGGCTCCATGTCCGCCGGCGGCGGCTACACGCTGATCCACAACTGGCTGAACCGGGGTGGACCCGCGCATCGACCGCACGCGGGTGGCGCGATGCGAATCACCGAGTCGCTCGCCGCGGCGCTGAAGGCTGCGGGCGGGCAGCTGCGCACCGATTCCCCGGTGGCGCAGATTCTCGTCGAGCGGCAGCAGGTGCGCGGCGTGCGCCTCGAGAGCGGTGCGGAAATCGCGGCAAGCACCGTGGTGTCGGGCGCCGATCCGCGCCGGACACTGCTCGGCCTCGTGGGCGCGCCGGAACTTCCGCCGGAATTCGTGTGGCAGACGCAATCGATCAAGATGCGTGGCTCGGTGGCCAAAGTGCACGTCCGCACCGAGGGCGGCCACGGGCTGCCCGAAGGCACGCTCATCGTCGCGCCGACGATCAAGTACCTGGAACGGGCGTACGACGCGGCCAAGTACGGCGAGATCTCACGCGAGCCCTACGTCGAAATCACGACCTCGGGCGACGTCGTTTCGATCCACTTCCAGTTCGCGCCGTATCACCTGAGAAACGGCGACTGGCGCGAGCAGCGCGGGTCGCTCGAGCGACTGGCGATCGACACCGTCGCCGCTGCGTTCCCCGGTTTCCGGGAGCGCGTGCGCGAGGTCCAGTCGATCACGCCGCTCGACCTCGAGCAGGCCTGGGCGCTGACCGAGGGCGACCTGAATCATGGCCAGCTGCTGCTCGACCAGCTGTTCTTCATGCGCCCCATGCCGGGCTGGTCGGACCATCGTACGCCGATCGACGGGCTCTACCTGTGCGGCAGTGGCGTTCATGGTGGCGGCGGCGTGAGCGGTGTCGGCGGCCGAAATGCCGCAAGTCGTGTTCTTGCGGCGCGCCCGGGCGGCTGAGCCGCCCCGCCGCGCTGGCGATCCCTTCCACTACGCCGCGGCGGCGACCTTGGTGCGTCGGCGCAGCACGGCATAGAACGGCAGCCCGGCCAGGCCCAGGGCCACCGCCCACAGGAACGGCTCGTGGCCCATGCCCGCGAGCGCGAAGATCGTGTACGCGGTGCCGAGCACGCCGAGCACGAGCAGGTCACGCGGCGTCCTGAGGCCCCGCCTCCAGGCCACCGCGAGCGCCAGCGCGCAGAACATGTAGAGCGGCATGTTCGCTGCGGTCACCACCAGCGTCAGGAACGTGAATCCCTGCACCAGCGACTGGTTGCCGCTGTAGCTCATGAGCACCATCACGGTCGCAAGCACCGCGGTCGCGAGCAGACCGGCCACCGGCGCGCCCCGCCCGTTCTGCGCAGCAAGCGCGCGCGGCAGCAGCCCGTGTGTCGCCATGGTCCGCGTGAGCTCCCCGACCAGCAGCGTCCAGCCGTTCAGTGCGCCGAGACCGCTCACGACCACGAACACCGCGAGCCAGCGCCCGCTGCCTGCGTGCAGGTAACGGTCCAGCAGGTCGGCGAAGGGCGCCGTGGAGGCCGCGAGCTCATCCTGGGGAATCAGCATGATCGCGACCGCGGAGACTGCGACGTAGATGCCCGCCGTGAGCAGCGTGCCCACCATGGTCGCGCGTGGGATCACCCGGGCCGCGTCGCGGACGCGACCTGCCGGGACCGCGGCCGACTCGACCCCCGTCATCGCGTACACGGAGAGCGTCGAGGCTGCCATCAGCGCCCCGAACGTCACGGGCGTGGAAGGCACGTGCTGCGTGTACGTGCCCGGATCGGCGACCAGGAGCCATACGCCGAGCAGGATCACCGCCGCCATGGGCAGGAGCTTGAGCGCCGTCGTGACCACCTGCACACGCCCGCCGGCGAGCGCGCCCATCAGGTTGACCACGACGAAGAACCACAATGCCGCCACCGCAGGCACCGCCGGCGGCAAAGCGCCCAGCGCAGGCACGACAGCCTGCAGATAGCCCACCACTCCCACTGCGAGCGCGGCATTCGTCATCCAGCAGCAGATCCAGTAGCACCAAAGCGCGAAGAACGCCGGCCACTCACCGAGCGTCGAGCGGAGATAGACGTACGGTCCGTCGGCGTCGGGGAAGATCCGCGCCAGCCGCGCAAACACCCGCGCCAGCACCGTCATGCCGGTGACGGTGATGCCCCAGCCGATGAGCGCATTGAATCCGTACGGGGCCAGCGACGCCGGCAGCAAAAAGATCCCCATGCCAATGGTGTTCCCGATCACCAGGGCCGTGCACATCCAGAAGCCGAGCTCTTTCCCGGCCTTCGCGACCGGCACCGCGCCGTGCTCGCTCACCGTGACCGCTCCTGGATCCCGCGATCCCTTGCATACGCTTCCCGCAGCCGCTCGTGGAAGTGCCACACGCCCTTCTCGCGCTTCGGGCTCAGCCGGCCGGCGTCGTAGAATCCGGAGGCGAGACCCCTCTGCACCGATTCGCAGATGACGATGTCCTCATGCTGGACCGCGTCACTGAACGCCCGATCCTCGTCGATCCTGGCCATCGCGGCCGGGTCCGGCAGGTAGTAATAGTCGAACTCGACGCGGCAGCGCTCCGGCCCGAGCGGCAGGATCCTGTTGGTCTGCATGCGCCCGGGCATCACGTTCAGCATGACGTTGGGGTAGATGAAGAAATACAGCGCCTCGCCGTCGCCGTACACCGCATCGGCATTGCGCAGCGGCGAATGCTGCAGCGAATACCAGTCGAAGAGTTCCACTTCGTACGCGCGGTAATCCAGCAGTCGTGAAAGCCCCGGGTGCACCAGCGGCAGGTGGTAACCCTCGAGGAAGTTGTCCACGTAGGCCTTCCAGTTGCAGGCCACCTCGAAGACGTCACGGCGAGTGAACCTCATGGTGGCCAGGTCGACCGGCGCGATGCGCTCGGAGATGCCCGAGTAAACCCTGTCGAAGTCGGGCACGTCCTCATGCAGCGCCACGAACACGAGGCCCTGCCATTCGCGTACCCGCAGCGGCGGCAGGCGGATATCTCCCGCGTCGAAATCCGCGGCGTCCTGCATTTCCGGGGCGCCGATCAAGCGCCCCTCCTGGTCGTAGAGCCAGCCGTGGTACTTGCAGCGCAGGCTCTGCATGCCCTTGCCGCTGCAGTTGGCCAGCGGCCCGGCCCGGTGCCGGCAGACGTTCGGGAACGCCCGCAGCACGCCGTCGCGGCCCCGCAGCAGGATCACCGGCGTTCCAGCGACGACCTCGACCACGTGGTCGCCGGGCTCCATGAGCTGCTCGCGATGCGCGACGAGTTGCCACGAGTGCCCGAAGACGGCGCGCCGATCCGCCTCGTACGCGTCGGCGCCGAATAGTGCCGCGACATCGAGGGCGTGGGCCCTGCGCAGCGCCTCAGGCAGGGGCCTGGTCGTCGTGGGATTCATCGAGGGAAGTTCCTTCGTGGAGGTCATTTGCGGCCGCGGTCGGCCGCAAGCACGGCGTAGGCTTCACGCGCACGCGCCAGGTAGTCGAGCGTCGACTGCTTTTCGCGATCGTCGTTGTAGTCGTCGCTGCGCGCCCGGGCCTCGTCGATGGTCCGGTCCAGCCAGGTGACGAAGTACGCGGCATCATTCCTGGCGTCGGGCCGCGGCCCGAATCCCTCGACGTAGACCGGGCTCGTGGTCGCGTACGGGTAGATGTCGAGCACCAGCGGGTCGGCGTGGTCGTTCCACGCGCGCAGGAGGATCCAGCCGTCGCCCTGCGACCTCGAGGTCGCCCTCGCCGTCGAAGCTGCGACGGTCCCCAGATAGCGAGAATGCGCGCAGCACCTTGCCGTTCTGCACGATCTCGAGGTGATCGACAGCGACCGGCGAGCGCATCGCGACCTTGAAGTGTGTCCCGGCTCCCGAGCGGTACCGCCTTTCAGCGTGTCGCCCGGCTTCGCACCGCCGATCTCGAGGCCGAGCAGCGGTCCATTGCTCGCAAAGCTCCGGCCGTCCTTGAGCGCGACGCGTGCCGCCTCCGGGTCGAGCGAACCGCCGGTGTCCAGGAAGACGCGATTGAGACCCACCGGACCGCGCAGCGACGCGTAGTTCGCCATCGCGTCCGTGCCCGCGCCCGCGGGCAGCCGGAATCCCAGGTTGAGCAGGCGGTACCAGACATCCGCCGTCGCGCGGTGGTCCGAGAACGCCACGATCTCGAGATAGTCGACCTTGCCCTCGATCACGTCGGCCGGCAATTCATGGCTCAGCGACTTTTCCTTGTCCGGCACCACCGGGAAATCGAACGGGTGCACGTAGCCCACGAGCCCGCCCTGCGCGTGCGCGAGGTCGGCAATCACGCCGTTGTATGGATACGGGCTCGCCATCGCGGTGTGACGGTACGCGGCGAAGTCCGGCGTGATGAGGTGATCGGACAGGTACAGGAGTCCGAGGTGCCCCCAGAAGCTGGTGTGGAATTCCTGCGCCTGCATGATGACGACGTTGTCCCGGCTTGCAGGGTCCTTGCCCGGGCGGAAGCGGGCGATGTCCGGCACACGCTCTTCCTTGTTCACTATGACGTTGTAGACGAGGTTCAGGTCCTCGGCCTCGGCCTGCGCGGCCAGGTGCTCCGGCGTGTTGCGGTACTGGCCGCCGTAGTTCATGTGCACGTGCAGGTCGGCGCTGACGAAGCGCCCGAATCCAGGCGGCAGCTCCTGGCGCACGAGCTCCGCGCGCAGGCTCGAGTCGCGCCCGGCCTCGACGTCGATCGTCCCCGTCCACGGCTTCGTCGCAAATCCGTGCTGGACCGTGACGGTCACGGCACCCGCCGGCACCTCGAGCTCGCACGGTGGCGAGCAGTGGAAGTAGTGCGTCTCCTGCGCTTGCCTGCTGCGGTCGAATCCGTCATCCCCGTGCATCCAGGCATCGCGTGGCGCATAGGCGCGCCCGTCGCTCGCCGAGCACGGAGACTCGTGCCGCCGTCGGGCGTCCCGCGGAATCGACGACGTCGATCCTGAGCCGCCCCCGCGGCGTCATGTAGCGCAGCTCGGTCGCGACGATCTCGCGGCGCGCGCCGCCGACGACGTCCTGGACCACCAGCGACGTGTTGCCGTGCTCGTTGCTGACGTAGAGAACTCGCGCGCCGTCCGGCGACCATCGTGCGTTACGGTTGTCGTAGTCGCCGAAGGTGAGCGGCAGTGGTGCGGCGCCGGTCCGTGGTGGTGAGCCAGAGCTGGTGCCACTGCCGGCCGTGGTAGCTGCTGTAGAGAAGCCGCCGTCCGGACGGCGCCTGCTCCGGGTGCGCGCTCCAGGTCGTCTCCTCGCGCAACACCATGCGCGGCGAGGCCGGATTGGCCACGGTCACGGCCCACAGGTCGCCCGATCCCCAGGCAACTTCCGGGTTGCTGACGTAGAAGACCGTCGAGCCGTCCGGCGACCACGAGGGATTCACCGCGTGATCGAAGGCCGAGTAGTAGTAGCGGTCGATCTTGCTGCGGCGCTCACCGAGCAGCGGGCGCGCATCGTGCAGTCCCGAAGCGTCGAGGTCGGCGAGGTAGAGATTGAAGTGCCCGGTTCCCCGGGTCGAGACCCACGCGAGCCTGCGTCCGTCGGGCGAGAGCCGCGGCTCGACGTTCACGTCGCCACCGGACGTGAGCCGGGCCTCCCGGCCGCTTGCGAGGTCGAGACGCCAGAGCTCGACCGCGGCACCGTCGTAGCGGGCGAACACGACGAATCGCCCGTCGCGCGACACGTCCGGCTGGTAGTCGTAGGCGCCCCGGGCGTGCGTGATCTCGGCCGCCGTGGTCGAGTCGATCGCCTGCATCCAGAGCGAGCCACCCATGCTGTAGACGAGCCCGGCCGCCGTCCGGCATGAAGCTCGCCGCGGACGGACCGGTCGTGAGCTGCGGCAGGTAGAGTTCGCGCCAGTAGTAGCTGTGCGGCAGGTCCACCTGCTTCGCCACGGGCTCGCGATCGGCGCGTGCCTCGCCGCCCACGGCAAGGCCAGCGAGCGCCACCAGCGACGCAAGCGCCAGCGCGCCGCGCCTGTCGGTCTCAAGTCTTGCGTCCCGCAAGCGCCTCGTCGAGGCTCACGCGCAGCAACTGCACGGCCTCGTCGATCTCCGCCGCGGTCACGCAGAGCGGCGGCATGAAGCGCAGCGTGCTCACGCCGCAGGAGAGCAGGATCAGCCCGTTGTGGTAGCCGCGTGTGACGAACGCATCGCACAGCGCCCTTGCCGGCGCACGCTCGGGACCCGGCTCGATCAACTCCATTCCAATCATCAGCCCCTGGCCGCGGACCTCGCCGATGCACGGGTAGTCGCGCGCCATTTCGCGCAGACGCCCCATGAAATGCTCGCCCATGCGTGCCGCGTTCGACATGTATTCGCGCTTCACCAGGTCGATGGTGGCGATCGCGGCCGCACAGCTGATCGGGTTGCCGCCATAGGTGTTGCCGTGCGCACCCCTCGCCCACTTCTCCATGATCGAACGCTTCGCAATCACCGCGCCGATCGGCAGTCCAGAGCCCAGGCCCTTGGCGCTGGTCACGATGTCGGGGCGCACGCCCCAGTGCTCGATCGCGAACATGCGGCCGGTGCGGCCGATGCCGGACTGCACTTCGTCGCAGATGAGCAGGATGCCGTGTTCGTCGCAGAGCGCGCGCAGGCCTGCCAGGAAGCCGGCGGGCGGAACGAGGTAGCCGCCCTCGCCCTGGAGCGGCTCGACCAGGATGGCTGCGACCTCGGACGGCGGCACGTTGCGCTCGAAGAGCATGCGGATGTAGTCGAGCACCGCCTTGCCCTGGTCGGCACCCGCGAGCAGCGGCCGGTAGGTGTTCGGGTACGGCACGTGCGTAACGCCGGGCATCGTCGGTGCGAAGCCCTTCTGCTGCGTGTACTTGCTCGAGGTGAACGACAGCGATCCCATGGTCCGGCCGTGGAAGCCGCCCAGGAAGCCGATGAATCTCGGCCGGCCCGTCACGTAGCGCGCGAGCTTGATCGCTCCCTCGACGGCCTCCGTGCCCGACTGGCCGAGAAAGCTCATGACCGGCTCGCCCATCGGGGCGATGTCCGCGATGCGCTCGTTCAGCGCCGTGAAATTCTCGTGCCAGTAGTCGCTCGAGATGTGCAGGAACTTGTCCGCCGCGCTCTTTACCGCGTCAACGACCTCGGGGTGTGCGTGCCCCGTGGCGCAGACGGCGATGCCCGCGGCGAAGTCGAGGAAGCGATTGCCGTCCACGTCCCACACCTCCGTGCCGCGCCCATGGGACATCACGAACGGGTAGTCGCGCGGGTACGAAGGCGAGGCGACAACCCGGTCGCGTTCGAGCAGCGCGCGCGCCTTGGGGCCCGGAAGCTCGGTCTTGATGTGTTGGTTGCGCACGATGATCTCCTTGCATTTGAGCGCAGTGTCTCACGCCGGAAGGCGCACGGGACGGGCGTGCGCCTCGCGCGTACGGGCATGCAGGTCGCGAAGCGCCGCGAGTTCCGCGGCGGCGGGCGGTTCGAGCCGGTCGACCTCGGCGGCCACCCGCAGGGGCCATCCGACGGCAGCGCGGGCCTCCTCCACGGTTGCCTCGGGAAACAGCGCGCGAAGTTCCAGTTCGCGTGTCGCCGGCTCCGGCGCGAGGATGCCGAAGTCGGTGATCACCGAGCCCGGGCCGCCGCCGCGGGCGCCGCTTCGCTCGCGCGAGTCGCCGCCCTCGAGGAATCCCCCGCTGGTCCTGAAATCGAGCCGCTCGACGAAGCTTCGCTTCGTCGCCTTCAGCATCACGAACGTCTGGCGCGCGTGCGCGGCGATTTCGGTCGCCCCGCCCGCCCCGGGCAGCCGCGTCGCGGGCGAATCGTAGGGCCCGATCACCGTGCTGTTCAGGTTTCCGTAGCGGTCGACCTGCGCAGCCCCGAGGAATCCCACGTCCACCCTGCCGGCCTGCAGGTAGTAACTGAAGATCTCCGGCAGCGGCACCACGCAACTCGCCGTCTCGGCGAGTTCGCCGTCGCCGATCGAGAGCGGCAGAACGTCTGGACGAGTGCCGATGGTGCCCGACTCGTAGATGAGCACGATGCCTGGCGCGTGCGTGAGTCGCGCGAGGTTGCAGGCGGCGCTCGGCAGTCCGATGCCCACGAAGCACACGCAGCGGTCACGGAGCAGCCGCGACGCGGCCACGGTCATCATCTCGTCGCGCGACCAGCCGCTCACGCCGCAGCCCCCAGGCTCGACAGGAACTCGCGATGGTCGCGGCTTCCGAGCACGTGCCGCTGCATCCAGGACATGAAGTCTCCGCGTTCGCGCGCAATCGCATCCCAGCGCTGGTAGAAGGCGTTGTCACGGCCGTAGTAGCCCTGCGCGTACGCCGGATAGGCGCCGCCGGGACAGTGCACGACCGCGCTCACCACCCAGTGCGGCAGCACGATCGAGTTCATCGCGGGCGGCAACGACTCCACGACCTCCTCCACGGTGACCACCAGCGAGCGCGCCGCGAGCGCCGCCTCGCGCTGCGCGCCCACGATGCCGTGCAGCGCGACGTTGCCCTCGCGGTCCGCTCGCTGCGCGTGCAGGACCGTGACGTCGGGGTTGATCGCCGGCACCGCGGCGAGCCGCTCTCCCGTGAACGGGCACTCGACGCTGCGGATCCTCGGATTGACCGTCACGAGGTCGGTCCCGATGTAGCCGCGCAGCATGCCGAACGGCAGGCGCGCAGCGCCCGCGCAGTACGCAGCCGCCATTCCGGCGTGCGTGTGCTCGTCGAGCTCGAGCGGCGACGGCCATTCCTTCTCGACGGCGTCACGCAGCCTGTGCAGCGAGCCCACGCCCGGGTTGCCGCCCCAGGAGAACGTGAGCCGGCTCGCGCAGCCCATGCCGATCATCTGGTCGTAGACGAGATCGGGCGTCATGCGCACGAGGTGCAGGTCGCGCCTCGCCTGCCGGATGATCTCGTGCCCCGCCGCGAACGGGATCAGGTGCGTGAAGCCCTCGAGGGCGACGCACGCGCCATCGGGCACGTACTGCTCGATGGCGGCGGCAAGCGACAGGAACTGCGTCATCCGCGCTCCACGACCGTGCGCGACTGCTCTCGCAGGTACATGGCCAGGTAGTAGAAGGACGCGATCGCCTTGCCCGTGGAACCCGATCCCTTCCAGCCGCCAAACGGCTGGTAGCCCGGCCACGCGCCCGTGGTCGCGCCCTGCGGGCGATTGGCATAGGTCACGCCCGCCTCGATGTGCTCCTGGAACCACGGAACCTCGTCCGCCGCGCCGTAGAAACCAGCGGTGAGGCCAAGGTCGGAATCGTTGGCCAGCGCCATCGCCTCCTCGCGATTGCGCACGCGGTGTACGGTGAGGATCGGCAGGAACATCTCGTGGCGCCACAGGCGATGGGCGAGTGGCGCCTCCGCAAGCACGGGCTCGACGTAGTAGCCGCGCCCCAATGGCCCTTCGCGCAGCTGGCGTCCACCGGCCAGCAGCGTCGCGCCGCCCGAGCGCAGTTCGTCCACGTAGCGCGCGTAGTTCGCGTACGCAGCTGCGTTCACCACCGGGCCCAGCCAGTTCTCCCGGCGCAGCGGATCTCCGATGCGGATCGCGGCGACCGCCGCGCCGAGCCGCTCGACCAGTGCATCCGCGACGGTCGCCTCGACGTAGAGCCGCGAGGTGGCCGAACACTTCTGCCCGCCCATGCCATAGGCCGAGCGCACGAGTCCCTGCGCCGCATGATCGAGGTCGGCGCGGCTCGTGACGATGCACGGATTCTTGCCGCCCATCTCGGCGATGCAGGGACGCGGATACGCACCTCCGGACATGCGGCCCACGATCTGCATGCCCACTCCCGCCGAGCCCGTGAAGGTCACCCCGGCGGTATGCGGATGCGCGACCAGCGCCTCCCCCACCTCGCGTCCGGACCCGGAGAGATAGTTGAACACGCCGGCGGGGAGACCCGCGTCGCGCACGCAGTCCGCCAGCAGGCGACCGGCCCACGGCGTGTCGCTCGCGCCCTTCACCACCACCGTGTTGCCGGTCACCAGCGCCGCGGCGACGGGCCCGCCCGCGAGCGCCAGCGGGAAGTTGAACGGCGCGACCACGACCCACACACCGTACGGCCGCATCACGCTGCGGTTGCGCGACACCCAGCCCGTCAGCGGGTCGTTCGGAAGCTCGCGCTCGTAGCCCGCGTGGGCCTCGAAGTCGGCCGCATAGTGCGCAAAGAAATCCACGGTCTCCTGCGCCTCGCCCAGCGCCTCCATGCGGTTCTTGCCTACCTCGAGCGACAGCGCTGCCGCGATCTCGTAGACGCGCTCCTGCATGATCTCCCCGACTCGCCGTACCAGCCGCACGCGCTCCGCGGTCGATTTGGCGCGCCAGGCGGGAAACGCCGCACGGGCCGCCTGCATCGCGCGATCGACGTGGCTGCGGTCGGCGACGGTGAAGTGGCCGAGGTTCAGGTCGAGGTCGATCGGGCTCGGTCGCGGCACCGTCGCCGCGGTCGATACGTCGGCACCATCGATGTAGAGGCCATGGCTGGCGCCTAGACCCGATCGTACGGCCTGAAGCGCCGACTCGAAGCGCTCGTGCAGCGCCTCGGGGGAATCGAACATGGTCGCGTACGTCAGCTGGAAACTCATGGGACGTCACCGTCAACTGAAGGGAAAGAACCGTGTGAGCAGCCGGTCGAGCAGGCGAAGCGCGTCGGCCAGTTCGCGCTCCTCGATCACCAGCGGCGGTGCAAGCAGGATGAGGTTGCCCCGGGTGGCGAAGGAGACGCCCTGCTCCATGGCCGCGGCGGCGAGTTCGCCGAGTTCACGCGTTCCCTGGGGCCATGGCGCCAGCGGTTCGCGGGTGACGCGATCGCGCACGAGTTCGACGACCGCAAACAGGCCATGCCCACCGCGTACGTCGCCGATCACCGGCTGTCGGACGCTCATGCGCTCGAGTTCCTGCTTCATCTGCACGCCGAGGCGTCGCGAGCGCTCGATCAGCCCCTCCTCTGCGTAGGCCTCGAGCGCTGCGACACCCGCCGCGCAGGACAGCGGGTGGCCGCAATAGGTGAGGCCGGTGAAGAGCATTTCGTTCTCGACCGCGGCTGCGATGGCGCCCGACAACACCACGGCACCGAGCGGCAGTGCCGCCCCGGTCAGGCCCTTGGCCAGCGTCATCATGTCGGGGCGCCCGGCCTCACCATGGCGCTGCCATGCAAACCACTCGCCGCAGCGGCCGAAAGCGCTCATGACCTCGTCCGCAATCAGCGGCACGCCGGCTGTGCGTGTCACCTCGCGCAGCTCCGGCCAGAAGTTGTCGGGCGCGACGATGCCGTTGGAGCCCGCGTTCGGCTCCATGAGCACAGCCGCGACGCGATCCGCGCCGAAGTGTCCGATGCGCTCCGCGACGGCGGCGGCCGCCCGCGAACCACAATCGGCCGCGTCGCGGCTGCCGAACGGGCAGCGATAGGCATACGGCGGGTCGACGTGACTCACTCCGAATGCATCGGGATCCACCTGCACCCGGGTCCGCGAGTCGCCGGACAGCGCCATCGCGAGGTGAGTGGAGCCGTGGTACGAACGGTCGCGCGCGATGACCACGCCGCGTGGCTTGCGGGTGGCCTGCCGCACGATCTTCACCGCGTGTTCGTTGGCGTCCGCGCCGCCGAGCGTGAAGAACACGCGGCCGCCATTGAAACCGGATATCTCGAGCAGGCGCAGGGCCAGCTCCGCGCGCGGTGCAGCGCCCCAGGAATTGGTGACGAAGCAGAGCTTTTCGGCCTGGGCACGGATGGCAGCCACGAGCCTCGGATGCTGGTGACCGAGATTGCTGCACTCCGCGAGGCTGCTCATGTCGAGCACCTCGCGCCCGTCCTCGAGCAGCAGGCGCGCGCCTCTCCCGCCCACGACCGTCGGGGCGTTCCATTGCGACTGGACGCACCAGCTGTGCAGGACTGTTTGCCGCTCGGCGCTCACCGGTTCCCCCGTAAGTGGACTGCAACCGTGCGCTGCGAACGCCGCGTCACGGCCGGCCCGACCCGTAATCCTACCTCGCCGCCCCACCGCATAGGCAGCCTGGCCGACGCACCCCACCGGGGTGCCTTCGGGATCCGCTTGCGGCGGCGCTCCCACAGGACGATATTGGCACCCGGGCGGATCGCACACGCACGGTCGAGGGAAACAAGATGTCGAGCCATAACCAGTGGGCGCAGGCGGCGCTTGTCGCAGCCGCCATTGCGGCGTCGCCGGGTGCCCTTGCACAGTCCGCGCCGAAGCAGGTCGTCAAGCCGCCGGTCTCGCAGGCCTGGATCGACGTCGCCACCTTCTCCGGATTCAGCATGGGCGGGGGCATGGGCCAGGGCATGATGAATGCCACGCTCGGCGCGCTGATGGGCGGCGGCAAGAACGCCAAGGCGGAATTCGGCTACACGCAGACCGGCACGGCCGGACGCTGGATGGACGTGACCCTATACACCAGCCGCAACCCGAACCTGCAGCAGGCCCTGCAGAGCGTCCCGGAGGCGACCGGGCTCGCGCCGACGCTCAAGCTCCAGACGCCCGACCAGCCGAAGCCTGCGCCGAAGGTCGACGACGAGTCGCCGACGGAATACACGTCCGAGCCGCCGAAGGGCAAGCTCGTCATGTACTGGGGCTGCTCGGAGACGGTTCGACCGGGCCAGCCGAAGATCGTCAACCTCGAGACCGCGACCATCGCGGAACTCGGCAAGTTCTTCGAGTCGCGTCACGCGACGCAGCGCGGCACGCACGCGGCCGCCGGCCGCCCGATCTGGCCGAGCAAGGACGACAAGCGCACGTTCCCTGCCGGCGCATCGATCGTCGGCCAGCATGCATACACCGGCGACGGCGTCCCCGAGAGCTTCAAGTTCTCGATCCCGTCGGCGCAGGACATCATGCCGGAGCTGAAGATCAGGCAATCGGCGCAGGCCAGCTTCATTCAACTGGAGTGGAATGCCATCCCGACGGCCCGCGCCTATTTCCTCGGCAGCATGGGCGCGCTGCCGGGCGGCGAGAATGGCATGGTCATCTGGACTTCGAGCGAGCTGCCGGACAGCGGTTTCGGGCTGTTCGACTACCAGACCAATTCCGCGGTGGACAAGTGGCTCAAGGAAAAAGTGCTGCTGCCACCCTCGACCACGAAATGTGCGGTCCCGAAGGACGCTGCCGGCCAGGGCATGCTGCGCGCGATCGCCTACGGTACGGACCTCAACATGGCCTATCCGCCTCGCCCCAGCGATCCGAAGATCGCCTGGGAACCGGAATGGAACGTGAAGCTGCGCGTGAAGTCGATGACGACGACCATGCTGGGGATGCCCGAAGGCGCCGGCATGCCGGGCGCCGAAGGCGCGGACGGTGAGGGCATGACCGACGCTCCGCCACCCGCCGACGGCACGACGCCACCGCCCGAGAAGAAAAAGAAGAAGTCCTGGAACCCGCTCGACGTCCTCAAGGAGGTAGTGCCGGGCGGCGGATAGCAGCGTTCGAGCGCAGGGTTGGGGACAAGAGTCGGGGACAGTCCCCTGCGGGGACAGTCCCCTCTGTCATCCCTGTCAGGCGAGCGCTGAAACCACGACGGGGCGCACGTCGACCGGCGTGCCGTTCAGCACCGCCGTTCCCGACAGCGCGTCGATGCGCTGGTCATCGATCACGTCGTTGATGCTGACGCCAGGACTGCGCGAGGCGACGCCGAGGCGCGTTCCGGGTCGGTCGTGACCCCAGCCGTGCGGCAGGCACACGACGCCCGGCATGACGTCGAGGGTCACCTCTGCCGCGACCTCGACTGAACCCACGCGGGAGCGCAGGGTCACCATCGCGCCCTCGACAATGCCGCGTCGCGCCGCGTCGTCCGGGTGGATCATGAGCGTGCAGCGCGGCTTGCCCTTCACGAGCCGCTGGCTGTTGTGCAGCCACGAGTTGTTACTGCGCACGTGCCTGCGACCGATCAGCACGAGGTCAGGCATCGGCTCCGCGAGTGATTGCGCGGCGCGCGGGAGGTCGCCGAGATACGGCGCGGGTGCGAGCCGGATGCGCCTGTCTGGCGTTGCGAGCCGCCGCAACAGGCAAGGCTCGAGCGGCCCCAGGTCGATGCCGTGAGGCGATGCGCGCAGCCGCGCGAGGCTCAATCCCTCCGGGCGGCGGTCCGGCGCCTCGAGCTGCCGGCGCATGGCGGTGAATCCCGGCAGGCGCGCCAGCAACCGGAGCGAGCCGCGATTTTCCTGCCCATAGCGCCCGGTGCGCATCATCCAGTCGATGACGCCGTCCGGCCCGAGGCGACGCGCGATCGCGCCGCGCGCCGAGGCGACGCTGCGCTCCACGCCCGCCCGCGTTCGCAGCCGCAACGCGAGCTCCGCCAGGATCTCGTGATCGTGCATCGAGCCCGGCGGCGGCGTGAAGAGCGCAGGCGCGTACTTTGCAACGTTGCGCACCGCGAAGCCCGAAAGCGCGACGTCGTAGTGCCCGTGCTCGAGAGGACTCGTGGGCGGAAGGATCAGGTGCGCGTGCCGCGTCGTCTCGTTCAGGTAGAGATCCACCGAGACCATGAACTCGAGACCTTCGAGTGCTCGGTCCAGTTGACGACCGTTGGGGGTGGACAGCACCGGATTGCCGGCGACGGTGAAGAGCGCCCGAACCTGCCCCTTGCCGGGGGTGAGAATTTCGTCCGCCAGGGTCGCGACCGGCAGCTCGTTGCCGAATTCCGGGAGCCCGCGCACGCGCGAACGGAACCGGTCGTGGTGCCCCGGCGAACCGTAGGCGCTCGTCAGGTCCACCGCGGGCTCGGCGAACATCATGCCGCCCTCCGCGTCCATGTGCCGCGTAACGAGGTTGAGGCAGTAGATGAGCCACATCGTCAGGCCGCCGTACTCCTGCGTACAGGCACCGACCCGACCGTAGACCAGCGCTCGAGGCTCGGCCACGATCTCGCGAGCGAGTGCGGCAATGCGCTCTGGCGCGATGCCGGTCCGCGCGGCGAGCTCGGCCACGTCGAACGTGCCCATCGCCTCGCGGAGCGCCTCGATTCCGTCGAGGTTCGCGCCAAGATGCCCTGCGTCTGCAGCGCCCGTCGCGAATACTTCCTTGAGCAGCGCGAGCAGCAGGTAGACGTCCGTGCCAGGCCGGATCGGCAGGTAGTCGTCGGCGATCATCGCCGACTCGGTGCGCCGGGGGTCGATGACCACGAACCGGCCGCCCCGCGCGCGGAGTTCCTCGACGCGCCGCTCGAACCCCGGCGCGCCCATGATCGAGCCGCCCGAGGCCACCGGGTTGCCGCCGATGCAGACGAAAAGCCGCGTGCGATCCACGTCGGGCACCGGTATCAGGAACTGGTGCCCGAACATCATCTGCGACGCCATCATGTGCGGGAGCTGGTCCACGCTGGTCGCGGAGTAGAGATTGCGGGTGCGCACGGCACGGATGAAGTCGCCGATGCCGAGCATCGCGCCCAGGTTGTGAACGACGGGATTGCCGACGTAGATGGCCACCGCGTCGTTGCCGTGGCTCGCGCGTACCTCGCCGATGCGACGCTCGATCTCCTCGTACGCCTCCGTCCAGGAGATCTCCGACCAGCCGGCCCCGGTGCGCCTCATCGGCCGGCGCAGCCGGTCCGGATCCTCGTGGATGTCCTTGAGCGCGACCGCCTTCGGGCAGATGTGGCCGCGGCTCAGCACGTCGTCACGATCCGGCTTGATCGAGATCACCTGCCCGTCGCGGTGCTCGATGACGATGCCGCACATCGCCTCGCAGATCGAGCAGGTGCGGTGATGCAGCAGGTTTTCCGCCATCGCCGCTCTCCTGAAGCGTTGCGCCGCGGTTCAGTCCCTGCGCCGCCGGCGCGCGAGACCGAGGGCACCGAAGAGCAGCAGCAGCCCCGGCGCGATCGAGCCGCCGCCCGAGTTGTTCTTCTTCTGGCCGCAGGTCGTGTTGCCGGCCACCGTCGCGCCGGTCGCGCTGTAGCTGAAGAGCGTGCCCTGGTTGCACTTGCCGCCGGCCGCCGCGATGCCGACGAACGTCGCGGCGTCGAGTTGCAGCAGCGGTCCGTAGGGACCGGACCCGTCCTTTCCGTCGAAGCTGTAGAGCTTGGTGAAGTCCCGTACCGTCGCGCGCGATCGAATAGATCGTCCCGAAGTTGGTCGTCGCGCCGCTCGAGTCGGTGCCGCCGCCCGCCGTGACCCCGTACAGCCGCGAATCACTGCCCACGATGAGCGCCGCGATCGGGGTGGAGCCGTTCGGTGCTGTCGAAGTCGTGCAGCACCGTCAACAGCCTGTCGTCCGGGTCCGCAGTGCTCGGGTCCGGACTGTTCGGGTCCACGACGAACAGCGTGCCGACGCCGTTGGCACCGCCCGTGCTCGCGACGCCGTACAGGAAGCCGTCCCCGCCGTCCGTGAGCCCGGCGAGCGGAGCCGACGCCGTCGACGTTGACCGGCGGGCTGGCGGTCGAGAGGCTCGTGAACTCGTGCACGACCTCGAAGCCGGTGCCATCCATCTGGATGCGGAAGATGGTGCCGCGCCCGCTGACGCCGCCGACGCTCGCGGTGCCGTAGAGATAACCGTCCGGAGCCTGCACCAGCGAGCCGACCGGGCTCGAGCCGCCGACATTCTTGATGAGGCCTTCGTTCGCGAGGGAGGTGACCGGCCCGAACTCATGCAGCACCGAGAAGCCCGAGCCGTCGCGCGACAGTCGGAAGACCACTCCCGTGCCGTTCGCGCCGCCCGCACGCGTGACGCCGTAGAGATACCCGTCACTGCCCTCGATCAGCGCAGACTCCGGGTATGCGCCGTCCAGGTTGATCGGATTGCCGTTGACGTTCGTCTCGGAATAGATCCCGAAGCGATGCAGGATCACGAACGCCGTCCCGTCGAGGGCCATGCGGTAGATGGTCCCGGTGGTATTGGCCACCGACGTATCCCCGAGGCGTGTCGAACCATACAACAGGCCGTCGCTGCCCTTCAGCAGCCCCGCCTTCGGCGCATAGCCCTCGGTACGTGCTGAACTGGTGCAGCGACGTCACGGACGAGCCGTTCACCGTCGAGCGGTAAACGAGCCCACCGGAAACGGCCGTCGCCGCGGAGGACGTGCCGTAGAGGCCGCCGTCGGCGCCCAGCACCAGGCCGCCATTCGGCACGGATCCGTTGAATGCAAAGACGGTCGAGACCGCGGGCGCCGCGTGGGCGACGGTAAAGACCAATCCTGCCACCAGGCATGCCGCGAGCGGCGCACGGACGTGGCGGAAACGGCGGAACGGCTGCACTGGGCGCATCGACGGTCATCGGCTTGTGTTCTCCAGGTCCCCGGCAGGCCTGCCGGACAGGGCAAGGTCGTGAATTGTGCCGGATTCCATCGGGAAGCGCATGGACGCGGCCCCGTGGTGGTCCAATGGCTAGAATGCGCCCCCTTCCCCGCATCGACAGGCGCCCGACCCTTGATCCTGCTCCGTCATCTCAGTTTGTCTCGCGGCCCGCGGCTCCTGATCGAGGACGCCAGCCTGCAGATGCACACCGGCTGGAGGGTGGGCCTGGTCGGGGCCAACGGCAGCGGCAAGTCGAGCCTCTTTGCGCTGCTGCGCGGCGAACTGCACGCGGAGACGGGCGACTGCGAGGTCCCGAGCGGCTGGACCATCGCGAGCGTGAGCCAGGAGACGCCCGCCCTGGCCCAGGCCGCGATCGAATACGTGCTCGACGGCGACGCGGAGCTGCGCCGCGTCGAAACGTCACTGGCCCAGGCCGATCGCGACCACGATGGCCACGCGCTCGCAGAGTGGCACGCGAGGCTGGATGCGATCGGCGGCTATGCCGCACGGGCGCGGGCCGCCGCGCTGCTCGCGGGACTCGGCTTCGCCACGGCCGACCTCGAGCGGCCGGTCGCGGATTTCTCGGGCGGCTGGCGCATGCGGCTCAACCTGGCACGTGCGCTCTCGAGCCGGGCGGACCTGATGCTGCTGGACGAACCGACCAACCACCTCGACCTCGACGCAGTCGTCTGGCTGGAGCGCTGGCTCGCGAACTGGCGCGGGACGCTGATGCTCGTATCGCACGACCGCGACTTTCTCGACGGCTGCGTGTCGCACATCGCCCAGATCGAGTCGCGGCGCATCAACCTGTACACGGGCAACTATTCGGCCTTCGAGGAACAACGGGCGGCGCGACTGGCAGTGCAGCAGGCGATGTACGAGAAGCAGCAGCGCGAGGTCGCGCACATGGAGAGCTTCGTCGCCCGCTTCCGCGCCAAGGCAAGCAAGGCCCGCCAGGCGCAGAGCCGCCTGAAGGCGCTCGATCGATTGGAGCGCATCGCCCCGGCCCACGTCGATGCGCCGTTCGACTTCGAATTTCCCGCGCCCGCGCGCGCGCCGGATCCGCTGCTCGCGCTCGAAGACGCGGTGCTCGGGTACCCCGGGCGGCCGGTCCTCAAGGGCGTTGACCTGTCGCTGCGGCCCGGCGCCCGGCTTGGGCTCCTCGGGCCGAACGGCGCGGGCAAGTCGACCCTGATCAAGACCATCGCCGGCGAGCTGCCGCCCCTCTCGGGCCGCTGGACCGCGGGCCACGGCCTCGAGGTCGGATACTTCGCGCAGCACCAGCTCGAGCAGCTCCGGCCGGACGAGTCCCCGTTGCAGCACCTCGTCCGCGCCGAACGACAGACCCGGGAACTGGACCTGCGAAGCTACCTCGGCAGCTTCGACTTCCGCGGCTCGATGGCCGATGCGCCGACCGGTGCGTTCTCGGGCGGGGAGAAATCCCGCCTCGCACTCGCGCTCATCGTCCGCCAGCGACCGAACCTGTTGCTGCTCGACGAGCCCACCAACCACCTCGATCTCGAGATGCGCCACGCGCTCATGCGTGCGCTCGCGGAGTACGAAGGCAGCCTGGTGCTCGTCTCCCACGACCGGGCACTGCTGCGCACGGTGTGCGACGGCTTCCTGCTGGTCGCCGACGGCCGGGCAGCGGAGTTTTCCGGCGACGTGGACGACTACCTCGCCTGGCTGGTGGAACGCCGGGCGCGCACCGATTCGGCGCAGCCGGACGCCCCGGCAATGCTGGACAAGGAGGCGCGGCGTGCCGAGCGCGCCAGCGCCGGTGCCGACCGGCAGGCCCGGCTGGCCCGCCGCCGTCCGCTGGTCAAGGAGGCCCAGATCCTCGAGCGCGAGGTCGAGGCGCTGGAGGCCGAGAAGCGCAGCATCGAGGCGAAACTCGCCGACACCGCGTTCTACTCGGCCGGAAACCTCGTCGAGGTGCAGGCCGCGACACGACGCTGCGCCGACATCGGGCGCCGACTCGAGGAGGCCGAGACGCGCTGGCTCGAACTGCAGGCCGAACTCGAGGCGATCGGCGAAGCCTGATCAGGTGCGGACGACCACCTTGCCTCGTGCGCGCCGCGCCTGCAGCGATTCGAACGCGCGGGCGTAGTCCTCCATCGGGTGCGTCTCGCCGACCACCGGCGTGAGCTTGCCCGCCGCGAAGAGCGCCCAGAGATCCTGGACGTTGCGGAGCTGCTGATCCGGTTCCCGCTGGACGAAGCTGCCCCAGAACACCCCGACGATCGCGCAGCCCTTGAGCAGCGGCAGGTTCAGGGGGATGTTGGGAATATTGCCGCCGGCAAAGCCGATGACGAGGTACCGTCCGCCCCAGGCCATGCTGCGCAGCGCGGGCTCCGCGAGTTCGCCGCCGACCGGGTCGTAGACGACATCCACGCCGCGCCCCCCGGTGATTTCCTTGAGGCGCTGCCGCAGGTCCTCGGTCGTGTAGTTGACGAGGTGCTCGGCGCCGAGCGAACGGGCGAGCTCGAGCTTTTCATCGCTGCTGGCCGCGGCAATGACCGTGGCACCCATCTGACGGCCGAGCTCCACGGCAGTCGTGCCGACGCCGCCGGCGGCACCAAGCACCAGCAGCGTCTCGCCCGGCGCAAGCTGTGCCCGCTGCTTGAGCGCGTACATGCTCGTGAAATAGGTCACGCAGATTCCCGCGGCGGACTCGAACGAGAGGCCGGGCGGCGCCGGCAGGACCAGGGAGGCGCGTGCCGCGACCCGCTCCGCCATGGTGCGTCCGCAGGCGGCAACCACGCGGTCGCCGACACGAAGGTGCGAGACGCCCTCCCCGACGGCGCTCACGACGCCGGACAGCTCGGTCCCGACCACGAACGGCAACGGGGGACGTTCCTGGTACAGGCCACGGATCATGAGCAGGTCCGGGAAGTTGAGCGCCGCGGCCCGCACGTCGATGATGACCTCGCCCGGTGCCGCGGCAGGCTCCGGCCAGTCCTCCACGAGCGCGAGGCCGTCGATTCCAGTCAGTTCCTTGCAGACCACTGCGCGCATTTTTCCTCCGATGCGGGATCGCGGAGCGACGGTCGAAGTCGCGATTTCAGGAGCGGATCAGGTGGCGGCCGAGTTCAGAGATCGAACCGCAGCCGAGCAGGAGCATCGCCCGCTCCATTTCGGTCCGCAGTATCCCGATCGCGTGACTGACGCCGGCTTCGCCGCCCGCGGCGAGCCCGTACAGCGTGGAGCGGCCGATCATCACCCCGTGTGCGCCGAGCGCCACGGCCTTGAGCACGTCGGAGCCGCGACGGAATCCGCCGTCCACCAGCACCGTGATCCGGTCGCCGAGTTCGCTCGCCACCGCCGGCAGCAGTTCCACGCCGGACACGCAGGAGTCGAGCTGACGCCCGCCGTGGTTCGAGAGCACGATCCCGTCGACGCCGGCCTCGACGGATCGTCGCGCGTCCTCGACGCAGAGCAGCCCCTTCACGACGAGCTTGCCGGGCCAGCGCGCGCGGATGCGCTCGATGTCGCGCCACGAAAGGCGCGAGTTGATCTGCGAGAAACTGTACTTCGCGCCGATCAGCGCCGAGTATTTTCCAGGCGGGAGGAACTCCGCGAGATTCTCGAAGGTCGGCGCGCCGGACGGGAACATGATCCGCGCGAGCCAGCCCGGGTGACGCAGCACGTCGAGCTTGCTCGCCAGGCTGAGCTGCATTGGCGCCCGGTAATTGCGCTGGTCCCACTCACGCGCGCCGAGCACCGGCGCATCGGCCGTGACCACCAGCACCTCGCAGCCTGCGGCACCCACGCGATCGATGAGACGGTCGACGATGCTCTGGTCCTTGTATGCGTAGAGCTGGTACCAGTGGTTGCCCTGCACGGCCGCAGCGAGCCTCGCGATCGAGCAGTTGGATGCGGTGCTGAGCGTGAAAGGCACCCCGGCCTCGGCTGCCGCGCTCGCGAGCGCGAGGTCGCCCTGTTTCCACAGGAGACCGTTGAATCCGGTGGGCGCGATGATGATCGGCAGGTTGACTGCCCGCCCGAAAATCTCCGTACCGAGGTCCGCCGGCCCTGCCCCGACGAGCGCCCGGGGCAGCCACGTGATCCGCTCGAACACTTCGCGGTTACGGCGCAGGGTCACCTCGTCTTCCGCGCCGCCCTCGACGTATTCGAAGTTGAAGTTCGGCAGCCGGCGGCGCGCGATGCGCCGCAGGTCCTCGATGGTGATGGCGCGACGGAAATCGCGGCCGGTGTAGTGCTCGCGCCTCACGGTGCCTTCACCCCGCCCTGCACGAGCTCGGTGATCCTGAGCGCCGTCTCGAGCGCCCGCAGGCCGTCCTCGCCTGTCACGACCGGGGGACGCCCGGCGCTGATCGACTCCAGGAACGCCTCGATCTCGAGCCTGAGCGCGTCGCCCTGCTCGTAGGTGCGTTCCTCGATGGATACCTGGCCCAGCGCCGCTCCCGAACCCTCGGGTGGCTTGCGAACGACGGTGAGCACCTTCTGCTGCAGGTCGATCGACACGTACGCGTCGTCCTGGAAGATCCGCAGCTTCCGTTCCATCTTCATGCTGATGCGGCTGGCGGTCGTGTTCGCGACGCAGCCA
Organism: uncultured Gammaproteobacteria bacterium; assembly: GCA_963726665.1. GTDB lineage: Bacteria > Pseudomonadota > Gammaproteobacteria > Steroidobacterales > Steroidobacteraceae > RPQJ01. The sequence continues at coordinate 225,969 of CAVSDW010000012.1, forward strand.
TTCGCATAACGGATGCGGGCGTTGGCGATGTCGAGGCCCGAGGAGAACACCGACGTGCCGACCGCGTCGATCGACTCGATCGGCGCGCGCACCAGGCTCTGGATCAAGTCGATGTCGTGGATCATCAGGTCCAGTACGACGTTCACGTCGGTGCCGCGCTCCTTGAACGGCGCAAGCCTGTGCGATTCGACGAAGCGCGGCGTGCCGAGCGTGCCCTCGAGCGCTCGGATCGCGGGATTGAACCGCTCGAGGTGGCCCACCTGCAGGATGCGTCCGCGGCGCGCGGCGATCTCGATCAGGCTGCGCGCCTCCTCGAGCGTCTCGGTGACCGGCTTCTCGACCAGCACGTGGACCCCGTGCTCGAGGCACTCGCGCGCGATCGCGTAGTGAGCCGGCGTCGGGGTCGCGATGCTCACCGCATCCACCTCGCCCAGCAACTCGCGGAAGTCCGCGACGGGCCGGCAGCCGACTTCGGCGGCGACGCGATCACGCGCGGCCGGATCGGCATCCGCGACGGCCACCAGCCGCGACTGCGGGAGGGAAGCGTATTTCTGGGCGTGGAACCGGCCCAGATAGCCGACGCCGATGACGGCGGTGCGTACGGTCTGCATGCTCGCGATCGTCCTCTGAGGGCTATTGCGGTTCCCGCCGCCCGGACGCAGGATGCCGCAGATGAAGTCGAGAAACCACATCCGCTGGGTGGTCGCGGCGCTGGTCTTCGGCGCCGCCGTGCTGCCGTTCCTGGTGTACGCGACGGGCGGGAGGACGCTCGGCCCGTACACCGGCGGAAGCGTGGGCGGGTTTTACGCGAACTTCGTCGCGGATCTCGCTCGACTCCGCCCGGCCGCCTGGACGCTGCTGGTCGGTCCGGCCGCGCTCGTCCTCGTCTGGCGCGTCCTCGCAGGGTATGCTTGGCGCGACGACGCGGATTAATGACCGACGCGCGGAGACCGGCCATGGGGACCCTGCAGTCATGGTGGCGGAAGCTGACGGGCAAGGCGCCGGAGGCCCCCGTGAGCATTCCGAAGCCCGTGCCCCGCAAAGCCCCGCCGGCCGAGGGGCTGGGACTCGCCGAGGACCCGAAGGCCAAGGGACCGGGAAAAGTGGGCCCCGCTGGGTTCGACCCGTACTCGAGCGATGCAGGCTACTCGAAGCCGCACTCCTGGGAACGCGTCGACCACGACTGAGCAGCACGCACGGCGGGGCCTTTCCCCGTCCCGGTCAAGGGGGAGGCCCGGGAAGCGGCAGTCACGGCCTTGTGGACCAGTACAGGGCTGCCAGCGACGCGAGCGCACCCCACATCGCGAGCTGTGCCCAGCGTCGCCAGGGACGCTCGCGTGCCTGCCCGATGAAACTGGCGGCGGCCAGCGCTGTCAAACCCGAGAATAGCGCCAGGTAGCTGGCAAGCAGCGGAAGCTCGGAACGGAACTGCGGAAACTCGCCGGACAGCACCAGGAACACGACCAGGGTCGCGCCGAGCCCGAAGGTGGTGGCGGCCGACGAGCCGAGGACGATGCCGGTGAGTACTGTGAGTGGTCGCACAGGTGTCGCGGTCGCACGACACGACAGCCCTTGAGTCCCGGCCGCGGTGTCTCTAGCCTAGTTGGTTGAACAATCGAATCGAGGTCGCGAAGTGTATCAGGCAGGTGATCGGGAAGAGACGTCGTCGAGGCGCCGGAACAGGGGCCGTGGCGGCGCTACGGCCTTTGCGGCCGCGGTGGTCGCCGCCTGCACCCTGCTGCTCGGGACGGCGCGCGCGCCGTCGGCCGCACCCGCTGCGAACGGGGCGGACCTCGCGCCGACCGATCGCGAGGCCAAGGTGTCGCGCCTCGTGGGCAGCGTCTTCGAGCGCTCGCACTACCGGCAGGCGCCGATCAACGATCCGATCTCCTCGCTCGTGCTCGACCGCTACGTCGAATCCCTGGACGGCAATCGCAGCTACTTCCTCGCGAGCGACATCCAGGACTTCGAGCGCTACCGCTACCAGCTGGACGATGCGATTTCCGAGGGACGGCTCGACCCCGCGTTCGCGGTCTTCAACCGCTTCCAGGCCCGCAACCGCGAGCGCATGGCCTACGCGCTATCGGCGCTCAAGACCGAGCCCGACTTCACGCTGCAGGAATCGTTCGAGTTCGACCGCGAGAAGGCGCCCTGGGCCACGACCCAGGCGGAGCTCGACGAGATCTGGCGCAAGCGGGTCAAGAACGACGCGCTGTCGCTGATGCTCGCCGACAAGACCTGGCCCGAGGCGCGCGACATCCTGCAGAAGCGCTACGAGCGCGCCTCGAAGCGCAGCGAACAGGTGACGTCGGACGACGTGTTCGAGAACTTCATGAACTCGTTCGCGAGCGTGTTCGACCCGCACTCCAATTACTTCTCGCCGCGGAATTCAGAGGAATACCGCATCCAGATGAGCCTGTCCTACCAGGGCATCGGCGCGTCCCTGCAGGTGGTGGACGATTTCGTCACGATCATGGAGATCCTCCCCGGCGGGTCGGCGCAGGAGAGCGGCGACCTCAAGGCCACGGACCGTATCCTGGCCGTCGGCCAGGGCAAAGCCGGCGAGCTCGTGGACGTCGTGGGCTGGAGGCTCGACGACGTGGTGGACCTGATCCGCGGCCCGGGCGGCTCGTTCGTTCGCCTGCAGATCCAGTCGGGCGGCGGGGCGCCGGGCGCGGCCGAACGCGTCATCACCCTGCCCCGCAAGAAGATCACGCTCGAGACGCAGGCGGCGAAGAAGGAGCTGCGCAAGGTGAAGCGCGGCGACAAGGAGCTCAAGATCGGCGTCATCGACGTACCCTCCTTCTACCAGGACTTCGACGCGCGGACGGCCGGCGACGAGAACTACCGGAGCACCACGCGGGACGTGCGTCGCCTCATCGAGGAATTCCAGAAGGACGGCGGGATCGACGGGCTGGTGCTCGACCTGCGCGAGAACGGCGGCGGGCACCTCACCGAGGCGATCGGCCTCGTGAACCTGTTCGTGCCGAAGGGTCCGGTGGTGCAGCTGCGGGAGGCCGGCGGCAAGGTCGAAGTCCTCGAATCGGACGACCAGGGCGTCGCGTACTCGGGCCCGCTCACGATCCTCGTGGATCGGTTCAGTGCCTCGGCTTCGGAAATCTTCGCCGCAGCCATGCAGGACTACGGGCGCGGCATCGTGATCGGCCAGGAAACCTACGGCAAGGGATCGGTACAGAACCTCTACCCGCTCGACCGCTTCGCGCTCGGGCAGGACCCGGGCTACGGCCAGCTCACCGTGACCATCGGCATGTACTACCGGGTCACCGGCGAGAGCACGCAGAACCGTGGCGTACAGCCGGACATCAGCCTGCCCTCCGCGATCAGCATCGAGGAGGTCGGCGAGAGCTCCCGCAAGGGCGCGCTGCCCTGGAACCGCATCAAGACCGCGACGTTCAAGCCCGAAGGCTCGGTGGCCCCCGTGCTCGGCGAGTTGCAGCGGGACCACGAGGCGCGCGTCGCGAACGACCCCGACTTCCGCTTTGCGGCAGGCGAGATCGCCGCAATCGACGCCATGCGCAAGGAGAAGAGCATTTCTCTCAACCTCAAGGAACGGCAGGCCGAGCGCGAGCGAATGAGCCAGGAGCGGCTTGCGCGCGAAAATACCCGCCGGACGGCACTGGGCGAGGCGCCGCTCAAGACGGTGGACGAGATCAAGGACCCGCCGGACGCCATGCTGGCCGAGGCGGCGCAGATCACCGCCGACTACGTGGAACTCGAGCCCAGGCTCGTCGCACGGGCAGGCAACGGCGGCTGAGCCAGGCGCCGCGGGTCGCCACCAGCCCTGACGGCGGTGTTTTACTTGACTAGAACACTATAGATCCATAGGATCGCGGGCAATTCGACCGAATCCTGGGGTTTACCCGTGTTCAATCCAGCTTTCAGGAACAGGCCGGCGGCGCGTCCGGTCCTGCCGTACGCCTTGGCAGCAATCCTCGTCCTGGCTTTCGCTGCGGGCTGCAGCGACGGCAAGGCCAAGGGCAAGGACAAGGACGGCGCCGAGGCCGACACCTCCGTGCCTGTCGAGGTGCAGCCACTCAAGCGGGCACCGATGGTGGCGGTGTACTCAGGCACCGCACCCATCGAGGCGCACGACGAGGCGGAGGTCGTCGCGAAGGTGGGCGGCGAGGTCCGCCAGATCTTCGTCGAGGAAGGCGACGTCGTGACCTCCGGCCAGGTCCTCGCGCGCCTCGACGGCGACCGCCTCAGGCTCCAGCTCGCCCAGACGGACGCGAACCTGCGCAAGCTCGAGCGCGACTACAACCGGCAGCTCGAATTGAGCCAGAAGGGACTGGTCGCCAAGGGTACGGCTGAGAACGCCAAGTTCGACCTCGATGCCCTGCGCGCAGCCTACGACAGTGCCAGGCTCGAACTGAGCTATACGGAGATCCGGGCTCCGATCGCCGGCGTGGTCTCCGCGAGACACATCAAGCTCGGAAACACCATCAAGCCGAACGACCCGACCTTCCGCGTCACCAACCTCGATCCGCTCGTTGCTTACGTCCACGTACCCGAGAAGGAATTCCGCAAGCTCGCGGCCGGGCAGTCGGTGGACGTCGTGGTCGACGCGCTCGGCGGTGAGCACTTCCCGGCAAAGATCTCCCGCATCAGCCCGACGGTGGATCCCCAGACCGGCACTTTCCGGGCCGAGATCGAAGTCCCGGATGCCACGCGCCACCTGAAGCCAGGCATGTTCGCGCGCGTCAACGTCGTATACGAGCGGCGCGACGACGCGCTGCAGCTGCCGCGCAGCGCGATCCTCGATGCGGAAGGCGACCAGTCCGTGTTCATAGTGGTCAGCGGCAAGGCCCAGCAGCGTCGGATCGAGACGGGACTCGTGAACAACGGCTGGGTGGAGGTCGTCAAGGGCCTCAAGGGCGACGAGCAGGTGGTCGTCGTCGGCCAGGCGGGGCTCAAGTCCGGGACCGCGGTGAAGGTCGTGGACGACTCGGCAACCGCGCAGGCGTCCGCTGGCGGCAAGGCCAAGGCCAAGTAGCAGCACGCCGACCAGGCGCCGCTCCGGGGAACCTCAATGCAGCTGATCGACTTTGCGATCCGCCGGCGCGTGACCATCGTCATGTGCACGGTGGCCATCGCGCTCTTCGGCCTCGTTTCGCTGACGCGGCTGAAAGTGAACCTGCTTCCCGACCTCTCCTACCCGACGATCACCATCCGGACGGAGCTGGCGGGCGCGGCCCCGCTCGAGGTCGAGACGCTGGTGACGCGTCCGGTGGAGGAAGCGGTCAGCATCATCCGCAACGTGCGCCAGGTGCGCTCCGTCTCGCGCGCGGGACAGTCCGACGTGATCCTCGAGTTCGTCTGGGGCACGGACATGGACGTGGCCGGTATCGACGTGCGCGAAAAACTCGACCTCCTGCAATTGCCGCTCGAGGCCAAGCGGCCGCTGCTGCTGCGATTCGATCCCTCGAGCGAGCCCGTGCTGCGCCTCGCGTTCCTGGAGTCGGGCGAGCGGACGCGGGACGAAAGCGTCGAGCGACTGAAGTCCATGCGGCGGTTCGCCGAGGACCGGCTCAAGCCCGACCTCGAAGCCGTCGAGGGCTCCGCGGCCGTCAAGGTGAGCGGCGGCTACGAGGACGAGGTCCAGGTACTCGTGGACCAGCAGAAGCTCGCGCAGCTCGGGCTCTCGATCGACGTCGTGACGCGGCGCATCCGCGCCGAGAACGTCAACCTCTCGGGCGGCCGGCTCGAGCAGGGCACGCAGCGATTCCTGGTGCGCACGCTGAACGAGTTCGCGTCCATCGAGCAGATGGCGGACGCGATCATCGCCACCCAGGACGGGCAGCCCGTCTACCTCAAGGACGTGGCCAGGGTCACCCGCGGCTACAAGGACCGCGAGGCGATCACCCGCGTGGACGGTCGCGAGGCCATCGAGCTCGCCGTCTACAAGGAGGGTGACGCCAACACCGTACTGCTGGCGCAGGGCGTGCAGAAGCGGCTCGAGGACTTCAAGAAGAGCCTGCCCGAGGGCACCGAGGTGCGCACGGTCTACGACCAGTCCACCTTCATCGCCGCGGCCATCGGCGAAGTGAAGAGCGCCGCGCTGATCGGCGGCCTGCTCGCGATCCTGGTGCTCTACGCGTTCCTGCGGGACGCCCGCGCCACGCTCATCAGCGGCATCGCCATCCCGGTCTCGGTGCTCGGCACCTTCGTGCTGATGTACGCCTTCGACCTGTCGCTCAACATCATGTCCCTCGGCGGCATCGCGCTCGCGGTCGGAATGCTGGTCGACAACGCCGTCGTGGTGCTCGAGAGCATCGTGCGAAAGCAGGAGCACGGGATGGAACGTCGCGAGGCCGCGCGACAGGGCACCGCCGAGGTGGCGATGGCGGTCACCGCCGCGACGCTGACCTCGGTCGCCGTTTTCTTCCCGATGGTGTTCATCACGGGCGTTGCGGGCCAGCTCTTCCGCGACCAGTCGCTGACGGTCACGTTCGCGCTGTCGTTCTCGCTGGTCGTGGCACTCACGCTCGTGCCCATGCTCGCGGCCGGGCGCGACGCACCCGAGGCGGTTTCCGGTGACCCCGCTCCGGTCGCCCGCAGACCCTGGCGCATCGAGCGACTGCTTGGGCGCGTGGCAGGCGGACTGCGCGCGGCATTCCACTGGATCGCCCGCGGCTTCGCGCTGGTCCTGAGCCCGCTGGTCCGGGTGACCCAGGCCGTGAACCGCTGGGCGGACGACCGCTACCCGGGCGCGATCCGCTGGGCGCTGGCGAACCCGACGAAGACCATCGGTTCGGCGGCCGCGCTCTTCGTGCTCACGCTGGTCCTGATTCTGCCCCGCCTCGGCACGGAGCTCATTCCCCAGATGTCGCAGGGCGAGTTCAACGTCGACATCCGCCTCGCACCGGGGACGCCGCTCGAGCAGACCGATCGCACCATTCGCGCTGCCCAGCTGGCCAGCACGAAGCTCGACGACCTCGCGCTCGCCTACTCCGTCGCTGGAACCGGCAACCGGCTCGACGCAAACCCCGTCGACGCTGGCGAGAACACCGGCCGGCTCAGCATCACGCTGCAGAAGGGTGCGCGTCGGGCCGACGAAGACGCCGCGATGACCAGCCTGCGCAGCAGCCTCGACGACCTGCCGGGCGTGCAGTACCGGTTCAGCCGGCCCGCGCTCTTCAGCATGTCCACGCCGCTCGAGGTCGTGGTGTCGGGCTACGATCTCGACCGCCTCAAGGCCGCGGCCGAGCAGGTGCGTTCAAGGATGCTGGCGGACCAGCGCTTCGCCGACGTGAAGACCACGGTCGAGGCCGGCAACCCCGAAATCCAGGTCGTGTTCGACCAGGAGCGCGCGTCCCAGCTCGGGCTCGCCGTGCGCGACATCGCCGACCGCCTCGTGAACAGCGTGCGCGGCGAGGTCGCAACCCGCTACAAGCTGCGGGAGAAGCAGATCGACGTGCTGGTGCGCAGCGTGGACACGCGCGCGGCGTCCATCGAGGAAGTGCGCAACCTGATCGTGAACCCCGGCAGCGAGCACCCCGTGACGCTGAGCTCGGTCGCCGACGTGCAGCTCGCGGTGGGTCCTGCCGAGGTTCGCCGCGTCGGGCAGGAGCGCGTGGCCGTCATCTCGGCGAACCTTGCGCAGGGCGATCTCGGCACGGCGATCGCGGCCCTCCAGCAGATCGTGTCCGAGGTGCAGCTGCCGGTCGGAACGACCGCGTTCCTGTCGGGGCAGAGCGAGGAGATGAAGGACTCCTTCCGCTCGCTGCAGTTCGTGCTGCTGCTGGCGATCTTCCTCGTCTACCTGGTCATGGCCTCGCAGTTCGAGTCACTGATCCACCCGTTCGTCATCCTGCTCACCATCCCGCTCGCGATCACGGGCGCGGTGTGGGCGCTGTGGCTCACGCACACGACCGTGAACGTCGTGGCCTACATCGGCCTCATCATGCTGGCCGGCATCGTGGTGAACCAGTCCATCGTCCTCATCGACGCGGTCAACAAGGCCCGGGAGCGCGGGCTCGCCAAGCACGACGCGATCGTCGAGGCTGGCAAGCTGCGCCTGCGGCCGATCCTGATCACGAAGCTCACGACCATCCTCGGCCTGATGCCGATGGCACTCGGCCTCGGCGAGGGTGCGGAAGTTCGCGCACCGATGGCGATCACCGTGATCGGCGGCGTGCTGCTCACGACCTTCCTCACACTGCTGGTGATCCCGGTGGTGTACGCCGTGCTGGACCGCAAGACCTACGTTGTGCATCCCGAGGCTGCTCCCTCCCCTGCCGCCACCGGCTGAGGCCTGCCATGCGACACACGCGCCTCGCGCTCGAACGCCCCGTCACGACGGTGATGGTGTTTCTCGCCCTCATGGCGGTCGGCCTGATCGCCGGCCGCCTGCTCCGGCTCGAGGCCATGCCCGACATCACCTTCCCGGGCATGCAGATCGTGATCCCCTACCCCGGCTCGACCCCCGAGGAGATGGAGCAGCTCGTCGTGCGCCCGGTCGAGGAAGCGCTCTCGACGCTCTCGGGCATCGAGCAGATCGAGGCCAGCGCGCAGTCGGACCAGGCCGTATTCACGGTCCTGTTCAGCTGGGACCGCGACGTGGATGCCGCGGCGTTCGACGTGCGGACCAAGCTCGACTCGATTCGCGGCCAGCTCCCCGCCGGCGCCGACCGCATGCTGATGGGGACCTTCAGCCCGTCCGACCAGCCGATGGTCATCATCCGCATCTCCGCGGATACCGACCTCACCGACCAGTACGACATGCTGGAGAAGTACCTGCAGCGCCCGATTCAGCGCATCGAGGGCGTGGCACGCGTGGAACTCCAGGGCGTGCAGCCGCGCGAAGTCCGCGTGCTCGTCGATCCGACGCGCCTGGCCACCTACGGCGTGGACGTGCGCGACCTGCGCGCGATGCTCGTAAGGAGCAATTTCTCGGTGAGCGCGGGCGAATTCACGGAAAACGGCCGGCGCTTCACGGTGCGGCCGATCGGCGAGTTCCGCAACCTGCAGGACGTCCGGGACCTCGTCATCCGCCCGGGCGTGCGCGTCGGCGACGTGGCCGACGTCGAGCTGATCGCCCCGGAGCTCACGCAGCGACGCCACATGGACGGACGCAAGGCCGTCGGCATCGACGTGTTCAAGTCCACCCAGGCGAACGTGGTCGACGTCGCCGACCGGGTCATCGCGGCGGTGGACGAAGCGCGCAAGATCCCGCAGCTGCAGGGCGTCCAGATCCTCGTGATCGAGAACCAGGCCGACAGCATCCGCGACTCGCTGAAGGAACTGCGCAACGCGGGCCTCGTCGGCGCAGTGCTGAGCTTCTTCATGCTGCTGTTCTTCCTGCGGCACCTGCCGACGACGGTGATCGTCGGCCTCACGGTCCCGATCTCCCTGCTCGCGACCCTCGGGGCGATGTATTTCCTGGGACTCACTCTCAACATCCTGACGATGATGGGGATGATGCTCGCGATCGGCATGCTCGTGGACAACTCGGTCGTCGTCACGGAGAGCATCTTCCGCCACCGGCAGATGACGCCGGGACGACCGCTCGAGGCCACGCTCGCGGGCGTGCAGGAGGTTGGCGTCGCGACCCTTGCCGGCACGTTCTCGACCGCGATCGTGTTCCTGCCGCTGGTGTTCGGCGAGAAGAACCAGATGTCCATCTTCCTGGTGCACGTGGCCGTACCGATCGTGGTGGCAATGCTCGCCTCGCTGGTGGTGGCGCAGACGCTGATCCCGATGCTGGCCGCGCGGATGTCCCCGCCGCCGCCGGTGGCCGAAGGCTCGTGGTTCGGCCGCCTCCAGGCCCGGTACCAGCGCTCGCTCGACTGGGCGCTCGGCCATCCGAAGCTGATGGCACTCTTCACCGTGCTGATACTGCTTTCTCCGGTGCCGCTCTTCGCGCTCAAGCTCGCCAAGTTGGACCCCTTCCCCCAGGAAGCAACCCGCACGCTCGGCCTCCCCTACCACCTCGACGGTTCGTACCCCATCGACCAGGTCGAGCAGGGTGTCAGGCGCGTGGAAGCCTACCTGGCGAAAAACCGTGAGAAGTTCGAGATCGAGACCTACTACACGTGGTGGGACAGCAGTGAAGCCTTTACGCGCATCTACCTCAAACCCACGGGTCAGGCGACGATTCCGGCCGAGCAGGTGATGCAGATGATCACCGACGAAATGCCGGAGATCATCATCGGCAAGCCGAGCTTCCGCTTCGACGACAGCTCGGGCGGCTCCACCGCGTTCAGCCTTCAGCTCTCAGGCGAGTCGACCGACCGGCTGGCGGTGATATCCCAGGAAGTCGCTCATCGGCTGTCCTCGGTGCCTGGCCTCGAAGCCGTGCGCTCGGAGGCCGGCACCGGCGAGCAGGAGGTCCAGGTCGTCGTAAACCGCGACCGCGCGTCGCAACTCGGCCTCACGACCCAGGAGATCGCCATGACGGTGGCCGGCGCGATGCGCGGCGACAAGCTGCCCGAGCTGCGCACCACCGAACGGGAACTGACCATGCGGCTCGCGTTCCGGGAATCCGACCGGCAGTCCGTCGAGGACCTGGCCCGCGTCCCGGTCATGCTCCCGGACGGCAGCCGCACCGATCTCGGTGCGGTCGCAGACTTCGTGGTGAAGCCGAGCGACCGCGAAATCAAGCGCATGAATCGACTGACGTCGGTCGTGATCAACGCCAACCTCGCCGACGGCACGACCATGGACGAGGCGCGCAAGCGCGTCGAACCGGTATTGAACGCGTATCCACTGCCGCCGGGTTACTCGTGGAAATTCGGCCGGGGCTTCGAGGACAACGACAAGGCCGTACAGATCATGGGGCAGAACATCCTGCTCGCCGTGGTACTGATCTTCCTGGTGATGGCCTCGCTCTTCGAGTCCGCGCTCTACCCGCTCTCGATCATTACCTCGATACTGTTCGCAATCGTTGGATCGATCTGGTTCCTCACGCTCACGGGCACCGTCATAACCATGATGGCCATGATCGGATTCATGGTGCTGATCGGCGTCGTGGTGAACATCGGCATCGTCCTCATCGCGCACGTGATCGACCTGCGCGAGACGGGACTGTCCCGCCACGATGCGATCCTGCAGGCCGGCCGCGATCGCCTGCGTCCGATCATGATGACCGTGCTCACCACGCTGCTCGGCATGCTGCCACTCGCCATCGGCGACGCGCACATCGGCGGCATGGGAGGCACCGGTCCGTCCTACCAGCCCATGGCGCGCGCGATCATGGGCGGGCTGGCCTTCTCGGCCGTCGTGTCGCTGCTGATCGTGCCGATGTTCTACGTCTGGTTCGATGACCTGAACTCGTGGCGCAGGCGCGTGTTCTCCAGCCACACTTCAGAAGTCACTGGCGCTGCGTCCGTCAACCCACCGTCAGCACAGCCATCGCCGGCCGCTGAAACCGCACTTCCACTCCCGCCCGGCACGAGAGTCTAGGGCGCCGTTCCAGGGCGAAGGGACGGCACTCCTCCGTCCCGCTCGACTTCGTCCGCGACGATGGCCAGGACGCGCGGCGCGAGCACCAGGCCGATATGCGTCGCGCTGACCTCGATGTGGCGGACCTGCGGCGACCATTGGTCGATACAGGCCCGCCACGCCACGATGCCGTCGCGTTTGGAGTAGATCGCGACCACCGGCGCCCGCAATGGTGTCGCATAGCGGTTGGCAACGTCCCGCTCGATCTGGGCGAGGTCGAAGCCCTGTGATCGATACCGCGCAGCCGTGGAGGTGTATCGGGGTCCCCCGATCACCGGGCTGCCGAGCGTGACGACCTTGCGGACATCTTCAGGGTGCTCGCGCGCGTATTCACGGGCGATGTAGCCGCCCAGGCTCCAGCCCACGAGCACCACCGGCTCGCCGTAAGTTGCCATCGACTCCTCGACGACGTGCTTGAGCTTCGTCCGCAGCTTCTTTACGTCACCTGTATTCAGCCCAAGCCCCCAGTCGCTGGCGCGATGGCCACGACGGCGCAGGAAGGATTCCATGATGCGCATCGACCGGGGTCCCGCCCCAAAGCCGGGGAGCAGGATGGCCGTGCGCGGCCGAGCGGCGCGCCGCGATTTCATCGCAAGCCACGACGGGGCCCACCGCAGCACGTCGATGGGCAGCCGAAGCTCCCGCAGCGTGTCGAGCCTGCCCGGCGGGGTGATTGGTTCGTATTCGATGGTCATCCGGCGGGACTCCGCGCGAGCGGGCGCAGTCAGGTGCTGAAAGAGAGCCGTCTCTGCGCAGTATGCCCCTGCCCCGCGCAGAAGGATCATGCCCTGACCATGCGCGTCCGGGGACCCCACGCGCTTGCCTCGGCCCTGCTTGCGCGCGCAGTGGCGGTCCTCGGCTACGTGGAATTTTCCAGGCGTGCGTTGCGTCGACCGGACGTTGGGAGTGAGACGCAATCCATCGTCTTGTCCTCGGCCTGCGGACGCCACGCCCGGGAGTCACAAGGGCGGTGGGAGCCAATTAATACTTACTTGCCCCTCCTGAGTTCCGGATTGCGCAATGAACTCGGCGGCATAGCCTGTGGAGCGATCGAGGCAAGACGATCATGATGTTACACGTGGCGAAACGCCCGCTTTCGGCGACGATGGTCATCGGCCTTGCGATGGCGCTGACCGCCTGCACCGGTGGGAGCGGTTCCAACAAACGCGACTACAGTGTCGGGGGCACCGTTTCCGGGTTGGGTGCTGGATTGGCGGTCACGCTGCTGAACAACGGCGGCAATGCCTTGACCGTCAATGCCGATGGTTCATTCACGTTCTCGGACCGGCTCAAGAGCGGTGCGGCCTATGCAGTTACGGTCGGCACGCAGCCTGCGGGGCAGACCTGCACAGTCAATAACGGCACCGGCACTCTGGCGTCGGCCAACGTCAGTAACATTGCCGTTACCTGTTCCGACGTCCCCGGAACCTACACGATCGGTGGCGCAGTCTCTGGATTGGGCAGCGGCCTGTCGGTGACGCTGCTGAACAACGGCGGCAACTCACTGGTCGTCAATTCCAACGGGCCATTCACGTTCACGACCGCGGCGGTGACCGGCGCGGCCTACTCGGTCACGGTCGGGTCGCAACCGACGGGGCAGACGTGCACGGTCGGGAACGGCAGCGGCACTTTGGCGTCGGCCAACGTCAGTGACGTTGCCGTGACCTGCGCCGATGTCAGCACCTCCTCAACCGTCGTCAACAGCCTCCTCGACTCCGCTGCACCGCCGCCGGGTACAACGACGCTCCGCTCGGCCCTTGCGCAGGCTGCTCCAGGGCAGCCCATCACCTTCGACGCAAGCCTCGACGGAGGCACGATCGCCCTGTCGATCGTCGGGGATGAGCACACGCTGCTGAAGGGCGAGGTCATGGGCATGCGGAACGAACCCAGCGGCCCCGTCTCTTACCTCGTCGGCTACTTCGACCGTGACTACGGACGCTCGGCGCTCGTAGCGCGCAAGGATGTCGTGATCGACGCCTCGAATCTGCCGTCGGGCATCACCATTGCCTGGACGGGCGGCATCCAGCCCGGCGCGCGCGTGCTGGCCGTCGACGGCAATCTCACGCTCACCAACGTCTCGATCACGGGCGGCCACAGCACGGCCGAGGCAATCTCGATCACCGATCCGTACCCCCAGCCCTGGACGCTGGCTCGCGGGGGCGCACTGGCGGTCTGGGGTGTGGCCCGGCTCGTCAACTGCCGGCTCTACGATAATCATGTCCAGGGCGACTTCGACTCGTCCCGGGACCGCGGTGCGTTCGGCGGCGCGGTTTACGCGGACATCGTGGAGATGCAGGGGTGCGTCGTCAGCGGCAACACGGTGCTCGGGGGCGGTGCCGCCGGCGGCGGAGTCTACTCCGTCGGCGGCGCTGGGCACGCCGAGACGATTTCGACCATCGACCAGTCGACGGTCAGCGGCAACCGAATCAGCGGACTGTTCACCTACGGGGCCGGCGTGTTCTCGGATGGCGGCAGCATTGGCAACCGGAAGACGCTGCGACTGACCAACAGCACCATCGCAAGGAATCTCGCCGAGCCCGCACCGGGCCTGCCGAGGTTCCTGCTCGCCATGGGCTACTGGCGCGGCGGCGGGGTCTACATGTCGAACGGTTATCTGGAGATCCAGAGCTGCACGATCGCGGAGAACGAGGTCTACGGCGTACCCCGCACCGACAGCCTTGGCCGGCGCAACCTTGCTGGCGGTATCGCGGCGACCGTCGGGAACGCGCACGCCGTGGAAGACCTGGTCGTCGGCAATTCAATCGTCGTTGGAAACACGGTGCAGGAGGTCGGCGGGAGTCGCTACGCGCAGGACATCTACACCGGCTCGCTGTTCTACTTCCGGAGCACCGGATACAACCGCATTGGGGTGCTGGATTTCAGCCAGATCCTGGTTCCAGTTGGCCGGCCGGGCTGGGCATCGCTGAGTCGCAAGCATTACCCCCAGCCGGGCGACGCAGACGGAGTCGAGTTGCCGGACGTAATCGACCTGACCAGCGGTATCGTCCGATCGACCTCTATCGTCTCGGCTGGCACGGACAAAGGGGACCTCGCAGTACTCCACTACCAGCCAGGGAGCAGCGCGCTCGGCCAGGTGCTCGCATCGTACTATTTCATTGACGAGACACTGGCCGACTACGCCGTCGAGAGTGGAGCCACGGACGACTTCCTCGCGATCGTGCTCAAACGGCTGGAGAGTCGCTACGCCATCCCAGGTTTCGCCGACGGCTTCAAGGCCGACTTCGAGGCGTTCCTGCAGACCGTCGACTCCGACCCCGCGACCTCCGGCGTCCAGCCCTACACCGACTCCGCAGGCAATCCGATCCTGACGCTCGACGCGACGCACTGGTTCGGGCCGGCGCAGACCTGGCCGACGGAACTCGAGAATCACCCGTACATTCATTTCTGGCACAGGCTGGACGTGGCCCTTGTGGCCGCGGCAATCCCGGGCATGGGGACGGAGCTGCTCGGGGATGGCGCATGGCGGTTGCTCTTCGCGAGCGGCTCCCTCGCCGAGAATCCGGCCATACGCATGACACTCAGCACCCGGCGGCTGGGGATCCGAACGCTCAGCGTCGACCAGCTTGGGCGCGCGCGACCAAGGGTTTCGCCTGCCGACATCGGTGCAATCGAAATGCCGTGATTCGGGCGGCCCGAGATCACGGGACGACCTCCAGTGGAGCCGTGGATCGCTGCCCCGATGCGCCTCGCGGCCGCCAGACGCCTGTGCTCTCGACGGCGTCGCTCGACGGCGCCGTGGCCCCTCAGCGCAGCAACACGCGATAGATGTCGAAGTATTCTTCCTGCAGCAGATTCACGGCCGGAACGTCGCCCGATGCCGCACCCGCCGAGTGCACGCTGTCCTGCGTCGGGATCGTGTCAGATTCAGCGCGGTACACCGCGGTGCGCCGCAATCTGTCGGTCCGCGCCTTGACGTCGACCAGGTCCACGGCATGCTTGTCGAGGTCCGCGAGGGCACTTGCGATCGTCCCGAGCAGCGCCCGGCACTGCTCGTCGCTGCCGTAGCTCGACTCGTAGACGCGACGCAGCGTCGTCTGGCGCGCGAGGTCCGCGAGGCCGCCCGGCGCGAGCCGCTCGTACAGCCACTCGGCACAGGCGATCACCGCGAGATTCACGGCACGCCGCCCTTCCAGGCTCAGGGACTCGAATACAGGGGGAGGATCCGATTCGACGGCATGCCGCCTGTCCGCGAGGTCGGTGACATCGGTCAGCGCCGCCTCGACGCGCTGAGCGCGGGCGGCAATCGTCTCCTCGAGCTTGCGTCGCCGGAAGTAGTTCCAGAACCCGGTGAGTGAAGCGAGCTGCTGCCGCGCGAGCTTCTGCTCCGCCTGCAACTGGTCTGCCAGCACGCGCGCCTCGACGAGCTCGCGGTCCACGTCGCCGAGCCTGGCGCGCTTGCCGCGGTCGAATTCCGAGAGCTGCTGCCTCCGCTCGCGGTCCGTCTGCTGCTGCGTGAGCTCGCCGGAGAATTTCTCGAGGCGCTGCGATGCCGCGCGCCACAGGCCCTTCAGCTGGAAGTATGCGAGATTCTTGGCGCCCTCCTCCGGGCGGCCCAGGTAGGCCTCGAGGTTCGCGATCTGCTCCTCGACGCGCATCGTCGCGCCTTCCTGGAGCTTCAGGCGGTCGAGCAGCCGATGCCGGTCATCGTCGATGGCGCTCAGTTCCTTCTTGAGCACCGCGCGGTTGCGGAACAGCGCGACCAGCCGCTCGTCCTCCGCCGACGGCCTGCGGCCCGCCAGCCGCGCGATCAGGCGGCGCAGGTCGTCACGCAGGTTCATGCGCAGTCCCGACGGCGTCCGCTGGCAGACCGGCGAAGCGATGACCCCGGTCGACGCAGTAGTCGAGCCACTTGTTCAGCAGCATGTTGCGCAGCCAGCGGTCACCGAGCGATGCCGACATGCGCGAGCGTATCGAGGCGAGCCCCGGATGGCGCACCCAGCGCCCACAGCGGCTCGCCTCCGCAAGCCGGGCATCGTGATACACGCGGACCTCGAGGTCCGGATCGGCCACCAGACCCGGCGGATCCTCGAAGAAGTAGGTGAGCCGGAATACGGTCGTATAGGGACTGTGCTCGACCGTGTCGAGGTGCAGGTCGCAGTCGGACGCGACGCTCGAAACCCGGCGACCGGTGAGCTTGCGCAGGTCGCCGGCGAGGCCGCGCAGACGCAGGTAGTTGCTCTCGTAAAGCGTCATGAGGCCGACGAAACTCGCCGGCCTGGCCCGCCACGACGTAACGCACAGGCTGTCTGCGCTCATCGTTCGACTATAGCACAGGGCTTTTTCCGATCCGTGACGCACGCCACAACCGGGAACCCGCTCACGGACGGAGCCGGCGCTCGATTCCCATGCGGTCGATGATCCGGCTCGCGATCTCTTCGATCGAGCATTCCGTGGTATTCAGGTGCGGCACGCCGTAGCGCTGGAAAAGCGCCTCGGCGCTGCGCACTTCGTATTCGCACTGCGCCGCCGATGCGTAGCGGCTGCCCGGCCTTCTCTCGTTACGGATCTGCGTGAGCCTGTGCGGCTCGATGGTGAGACCGAAGAGCTTCGCCGCATGCGGCCTCACCATGGCAGGCAGCTGCCTGCTCTCGAAGTCATCCTCGGTGAGCGGATAGTTTGCCGCGTACACGCCGTACTGCATTGCCATGTAGATGCAGGTCGGCGTCTTTCCGGATCGCGACACGCCGATCAGTATCACGTCCGCGCGCGAGTAGTCGGCGACGACGCCGCCGTCGTCCGCTGACAGCGCGAAATTGGTCGCGTCGATGCGCGCACTGTAGACCACGCGGTCCGCGATGCCGTGCGCCCGGCCTTCACGCTCTGATGACCGCACGCCGAGCTCGGCCTCGAGCGGCGACATGAATGCGTCGAAGAAATCGAGGAACAGTCCATTGCTGCCCTTCACGACCGAGCGCAGCTCGCCCTTCACCAGCGTGCTGAAAACCACGGGCCGGATGCCGTCTACCGCCGCCGTCGCATCGATCTTCCTTACGGCATCCACTGCCTTGTCAACGCTGGATATAAATGGCAGAGTCACCTGTCGGAATTCGAGGCCTTCGAATTGCGTAAGCAGGCTGTGCCCCATCGTTTCGGCAGTCACGCCGGTCTGGTCCGAGACGAAAAACACGGTTCTCCGGTTCATCCGCGTGTTGCACTCCACTGCGCTGCTGGCAAGCGCAGTCTTTCATCCATCCTCGTCAGGTAGCAAGAGGCGCCCCGTGAGCCGCTATACGATCCCGTTCTTCGAGCTGGGCCGCCACGACGTTGCGACCGTGGGCGGCAAGAATTCGTCCCTGGGCGAGATGATCGCCAACCTCGCGGCGCTGGGCGTCTCGGTCCCGGGTGGCTACGCCACCACCGCCGATGCCTACCGCGAGTTCCTCGCGCACGACGGGCTCGCCGGCAGAATCAAGGCAGAGCTTGATTCGCTGGACGTGGACGACGTCGTCCGCCTCGCCGAGACCGGCGCCCGCATCCGCAACTGGATACTGGCGGCGCCCTTCCCGGCCTCCCTCGACAAGGAAATAGTCGAGCGCTATACGGCCATGTGCGAGGGCCGGCGGGAAGTTTCGGTGGCCGTGCGATCGTCGGCCACGGCCGAGGACCTGCCGGAGGCGTCGTTCGCCGGCCAGCAGGAGACGCTGCTCAACGTCCGTGGCGCGGCGAACGTCGTCCGCGCCGTGCACGAGGTATTCGCCTCGCTCTACAACGATCGCGCCATTGCCTACCGCGTCCACCAGGGTTTCGACCACTCGCTGGTCGCACTCTCCGCCGGCATCCAGCACATGGTGCGCAGCGACCTGGGCGCGAGCGGCGTGATGTTCACGCTGGACACGGATTCCGGATTCCGCGACGTGGTGTTCATCACCGCCTCCTGGGGACTCGGCGAAACCGTCGTGCAGGGCGCGGTGAATCCCGACGAGTTCTACGTCTACAAGCCCGCGCTTCGCGCCGGCCACGATCCGATCGTGCGCCGGACGCTGGGCGCGAAAGCCGTCAAGATGACCTATGCCGAGGGCGGCGCGAGCGGCCCGCGCGTGGTGACGGTCGACGTGCCCGAGGCCGATCGTCAGCGCTTCTGCCTCGACGACGCAGACCTGCGCGAACTCGCGCGTCAGGCGCTCGTCATCGAAGACCACTACGGCTGCCCGATGGACATCGAGTGGGGCAAGGACGGTGAGACCGGAAGCATCTACATCCTGCAGGCACGACCGGAGACGGTGCAGAGCCGCGCGGGCCGCACCTTGCAGCGCTACACGCTCCAGGCACGTGGCAAGGTGCTCGTGAGCGGCAGGAGCATCGGGCAGCGCATCGGCGCCGGTCCCGCCCGCATCATCCGGGACGTCCGCGAGATCGCGCGCGTCGAGTCCGGCGACGTGCTGGTCGCCGACATGACCGATCCGGACTGGGAACCGGTCATGAAGCGGGCCTCGGCGATCGTGACCAACCGCGGCGGTCGCACCTGCCATGCCGCGATCATAGCCCGCGAACTCGGCATTCCTGCGGTCGTGGGCTGCGGCACCGCGACGGACGCGATCTCCGAGGGCCAGCCGGTAACCGTGTCCTGCGCCGAAGGCGATACCGGTTACGTGTACGACGGGATGCTTCGGTTCGACCAGTCGCAGGTCGAGCTCGATGCCATGCCGCCGCTGCCGGTCAAGATCATGATGAACGTCGGCAACCCCGATCGCGCGTTCGGCTTCGCGGCCATCCCGCATCGCGGAGTCGGCCTCGCCCGCCTCGAGTTCATCATCAACCGCATGATCGGCGTGCACCCGAAGGCGCTGCTCGCCTTCGACTCGCTCGACCCTGAGCTGAAGGACACGATCCGCCGCCAGATGGCCGGTTACGCGGACCCGGTCGGGTTCTACATCGCGAAGCTCTGCGAGGGCATCGGCACCATCGCCGCGGCCTTCGCGCCCGAGCCCGTCATCGTGCGGCTCTCGGATTTCAAGTCCAACGAGTACGCGAACCTGATCGGGGGTCGCCAGTACGAGCCCGTGGAGGAGAACCCGATGCTCGGGTTCCGTGGCGCGTCGCGCTACGTGGACGAGAGCTTCCGCCCCTGCTTCGAACTCGAGTGCCGCGCGCTCAAGCGGGTGCGGAACGAGATGGGGCTCAAGAACGTCTGGGTAATGGTGCCGTTCGTGCGCACGGTGCAGGAAGCCGCGCAGGTGGTGGAACTGCTCGCGGCGAACGGGCTCCGGCGCGGCGAGGACGGGCTCAAGGTCATCATGATGTGCGAGGTGCCGACCAACGCGCTGCTCGCCGACCGCTACCTCGAGCACTTCGACGGCATGTCCATCGGCTCGAACGACATGACCCAGCTCACGCTCGGGCTCGACCGCGATTCGGCCATCATCGCGCGTCTCTTTGACGAGCGTGACGATGCGGTGAAGGCGCTGCTGCACATGGCGATCCACGCCTGCCGCAAGGCCGGCAAGTACATCGGCATCTGCGGCCAGGGCCCGTCGGACCACCCGGATTTCGCGCGCTGGCTGCTCGACGAGGGTATCGAGAGCATGTCGCTCAACCCGGACACGGTGGTCGAGACCTGGCTCTTCCTCGCCGGTGCGAAGGCGCCGGCGCATAGCTGACGAGCTCGCCTCGATACCGGCCGTTCGGCCGCGTGGATACCGGCAGTGCGGCCGCCCGGGGCACCGGCCATGCGGCCGCCGGGGCACCGGCCATGCGGTCACCGCGGCACGGCCTGCGATCGGATGGGTCTCTACCGGCTCGCCCGGAAATATGCTCGCCTATAGAGACCCGATCCGACCGCCGGCCTGCGTTGCGGCAGGCGTCGCGAACTGCCGCGACGCCAAGCGACCGAGACGGGTCTTCGCCAGCGAGCATGTTTCTTCGCGAGCAGGAGAAGACCGGACGCGTCGCCAAGCGACCGCGTCGGGTCTTCCCAGGCGAGCATATCTCTTCGCGAGCCAGGGAAGACGCGGCGTGGTCGCGCCGGCCGGCAACTCTTGCGCGCGCTACCGGATCGCCTGACGCCCCGCGAGCGCATGGGCGAGCGTCCCGCCATCCACGTACTCGAGCTCGCCGCCCACCGGCACGCCGTGGGCGATCCGCGTCGCACGAAGGCCGAAACGCGCCGCCACCTCGGCCAGGAAGTGCGCCGTCGCCTCCCCCTCCACCGTCGGGTTGGTCGCGAGGATCACTTCCCGCACTTCGCCTTCGCCGAGCAGCTTCTCGAATGCCTCGATGCCGATCTCGGCGGGCCCGACGCCGTCGAGCGGCGACAGGTGTCCCATCAGCACGAAGTAACAGCCGCGGTAGCTCGCCGACTGCTCGATCGCAACCACGTCTGCGGGTGATTCGACCACGCAGAGCAGCGTCCTGTCCCGGGTGGTGGCGGCGCAGGTCGGGCAGGACTCGCCTTCTGCGAACATGCGGCAGCGTCGGCAGTGCCCCAGCGCGCTCGACGCCGCCGTGAGCGATGCGGCGATTTCGCGTGCCCCTTCGCGGTCGCGCTCCAGCAGGTGGAAGGCCATGCGCTGCGCCGACTTCGGTCCCACCCCGGGGAGGCAGCGCAGCGCCTCGATCAGCCGGTTCAGCGTCGGCGGGTACAGCATCGCCGGGCGGCTCTCAACCGAACGGCAGCTTGAGGCCCGGCGGCAGGTTCATGCCGCCCATGAGCCCGGCCATCTTCTCCTGCGAGGCCGCCTCGAGCCGGTGCACGGCATCGTTGATCGCCGCGGCGACCAGGTCCTCGACCATCTCCCGATCGTCGAGCGGGACCGAAGGGTCGATCTGCACACGCTTCGCCTCGTGCCGGCCGTTGATCGTGACCTTGACCATGCCGCCTCCGGATTCGCCGGTGACTTCCATGGTCGCGATCTCGGCCTGCGCCTTCTGCATGTTCGCCTGCAGCTGTTGCGCCTGCTTCATCAGGTTGCCGATTCCGCCCTTCATGTTCTCGATGACTCCCGGATTGAAATTCAGTTCAGCGGCCGGACCGAACCCGGCTGCACCGTCGCGCCGAAGACATCGCGCATGGCGCAAACGGCTGGATCACCTTCGATCGCCTGTTCTGCCGCCTTGAGACGTTCGTCCGCGGCCTGCGCCTGCAGGCGCGCGAGCGTGACCTCCTCGCCCGCGATCTCGCCTACGGTGATCTCGAGGCGCACCGTCTGGCCGAAATACTGGCTGAGCGCCTGCGTGAGGCGCTCGATGATCTGAGGTCTGTTGAACGACTCGCCGGCCGGGTCGAGCCGCAGCTTCACGATGTCCTTCACCCGGCCGGCCAATACGCAGTGCGCGGCGAGCTGGATTGCCGACCCCTGCAGACCGAGCGCCGGGACGATGGAAGCCCAGTCACCGGTCGCGGCCGGAGCCGGCGACGCCGCCGCCCTGGGAGCGTCCGCGCGAACCGGCGCCGCCGGCTCACCGGCCGCCGACGCGGCCTGACTCACCGCACCGCGTCCTGGTGCAGCGCCGCGTGACGGCGCAGGGGCGGAACCGGGGGTGACGGAGGGTGCAACGGCCGGTGAAGCAATGCCCGGGGTCGCGGGCCTGAACGCCAGCATCCTGAGCAGCGCCATTTCGAAACCGCCGCGTGCATCCGGCGCGAAGTCGAGATCGCGACGCGCCATGATCGCGATCTGGTAGAGGAGTTGCAGGTCCTCCGGGGAAAATCGCCCGGCCTGTGCGGCGAGCGCCAGGTCCTGCTCCTCGTCCTCGCCGCGCAGGTCCGGCAGCGCCTGGAGCAGTGCCATGCGCTGGATCGCCGCCGCAAGCTCGCCGAGGGCCTGGTCGTAATCCGGCGCGCGCTCGTCGAGCTGCTGCACGCAGGACATGAGCGCGTTGCCGTCCTTCGAGGCCAGTGCGCCCAGGATCGCCTCGACGTGACGCTTGTCCAGCGTACCGAGCAGCGAGCGCACCTCCGCCTCGAGCACGCGGCCGCCGCCGAAGGCGAGCACCTGGTCGAGCAGCGACAGCGCATCGCGCATGCTGCCCTCGGCCCCGCGGGCGACGGCCCGCAGCGCCGCCGGCTCGAACTCCACGTTCTCGGCGGTCGAGATCTGCACCAGTCGGTCGAAGATGAGCTGCAGCGGCAGGCGCCGGAGGTGGAACTGCAGGCAGCGCGACAGCACGGTCACGGGAAGCTTCTGCGGGTCGGTCGTGGCCAGCAGGAACTTGACGTGTGGAGGAGGCTCCTCGAGCGTCTTCAGCAGCGCGTTGAACGAGTGGGTCGAGAGCATGTGCACCTCGTCGATGAGGTACACCTTGTAGCGGCCCCGCGCCGGCGCGTACTGCACGTTGTCGAGCAGTTCCCGCGTGTCGTCCACCTTGGTGCGCGACGCGGCGTCCACCTCGAGGAGATCCACGAAGCGTCCGGCGTCGATGTCCCGGCACGCGCCGCATTCCCCGCAGGGCTTCGACGACACGCCTTTTTCGCAGTTCAACGACTTGGCGAAGATTCGCGCGATCGTGGTCTTTCCGACGCCGCGCGTCCCGGTGAACAGGAACGCGTGATGGATGCGCCCCGAATCGAGCGCGTTCACGAGCGCGCGGCGAACGTGCTCCTGCCCCACCAGCTCGTCGAAGCTGCGCGGCCGCCACTTTCGGGCCAGGACCAGGTAACTCATGCGGAGGCTCTCGCTCCCCAGGCAGCGTCAGACATGGAGGCGGCCCGCGCCAGAATACCCCCGGCACCCGGCATGGCCGCTACCGTTGCTCCCTTCCGGGCCTGGCGGGGTTTGCGGCTGGCCGTCGCGAGGGATCCGACGCGAGCCACCATGAAGGGCGGCGACTATATAACGTTCAGCCGCGGCCGCGGTAGGTCGCGACACCCTGGTCGGGTATCCACAGTCCGGCCGGCGGGCGGCCGGTCTGCCAGAACACGTCGATCGGCATGCCGCCGCGCGGGTACCAGTAGCCGCCGATGCGCAGCCAGCGGGGCGTGAGGAAATCCACGAGGCGGCCCGCGACCTCGAGCGTGCAGTCCTCATGAAAGGCGCCGTGATTGCGGAAGCTCGAGAGGAATAGCTTCAGTGACTTGCTCTCGACGAGCCAGCGTGCCGGCACGTAGTCGATGACGAGATGCGCGAAGTCCGGCTGGCCCGTGACCGGGCACAGCGAGGTGAACTCGGGCGCGGTGAAACGTGCGAGGTAGCGCTTGCGAGGGTGCGGGTTCGGCACACGCTCGAGCACGGCCTCCGAGGGAGACGACGGGATGGCGGTCGTAAGCCCCAAGTTGCTGGAGGCCCTTCGGGGCGCTGCGCACAGTGCGGCGATTCGTGGCCATGCGTCAGCCCGCCGGAATGTCCAAGTTAATGATTTTCATCGTGAATCTCCCGAGCGACCCGATGCTGGCCACCGCGGATGGCGGTCACTTTGCCCTTCGGCGAGCCTGCCTGCAACGACTGCCCGCGCCGCCGCAGTGGTGACTACCCAGGTCAAGGCGGGAAGGTTAAGCTTGCTGCGCTGCAAAGAGGCAGCGGCTTTGAATTTCCGAGGTCCAATGGTCGCGACTGCCAGGACTGGAATGCCGCCTCGATCCATGTACACCCTGCTCGAGGGGCGTGGCCTGGTCGAAATGGCCATGCTGCCTGCGTGGCTGCCCCTCCTGCAGGCAACGCCGCGAGGCGACGGACACACGGTCCTGCTCGTGCCGGGCTTCACCGCCGGCGATGCCACCCTCGTCGGATTGCGCGTCTTCCTGCGCTCGCGAGGCTACAAGGTCGAGACCTGGGGGCTCGGCCAGAACACCGGCTTCAAGCTCAAGTTTTCGCAGGCCCTCGAGCAGAAAGTCCGGTACCTCCACCACCGCACCGGCCGCAAGATCAGCGTCGTCGGATGGAGCCTGGGTGGCGTCTACAGTTTCTACGCGGCGCACTGTGCGCCCGAGTGCGTGCGGACCGTGGTCTCGCTCGGCAGCCCGATGCGCTTCGGAGTGGGCCAACTCAGGGTGCCGTTGCTGGTACACGCCCTGTACCGCTATTTCGCCCACCCGATGGGTGCGGTCGCGCACCTGTCGCACGTCCGCGCCAAGGTCCTGCGGTCGCCGCCGCCCATGCCCTCGACCTGCGTCTACTCGACGACCGACGGCGTGGTGCCGGCGGACGCCGCGCAACTCGACGATTCCGTCGGCCAGCACGAGAACATCTGGGTGCCGGGCAGCCACCTCGGGCTCGGGTTCAATCCCGCAGTGATGTGGATACTGGCCGACCGGCTGGCACAGCCAGAGGACGAGTGGCGACCGTTCAGCCCGAACGGAATGCTCGGCTCAGTCTACGAGCGCCTGGCGAGTCACATGCGGACGGAGATCGCGCCCGCCGTCCGATGACCTGCTGATCCGCGGCCCGCGCCTGCTCAGGCGGCCCGGCGACGGCGATCTGGGCCTTTGGCCTTGGCCTTGACCTTCGCCTTGGATGTCGCCTTCCCCTTGCCACGCTTTGCCCGGGCCTTGCGGCCCGCGGGCGTCCTGCTCGCGAGCTCGAGGTATTCCTGGAAAGACTCTCGAATACAGAGCGCAAAGAACTCCGGGTCCGGGATCTGCTCGCGGCACGAGGTCGGCGAGATGATGATCTTCCCGTCGTAACTCGTGACTGCGAAGACGAGGCCCATGCCGTCGGAGATCGGCATGATCGCCGAGAAATACGTCATGCGCGCGCCGTTGAGGTAGAGCGGTATCGCGGGCCCCGGCACGTTGGTCACCGTGCAGCTCGCGAGCGGCGCACGCTGACCCATGCCGAGCGACGACCCCGCGAGCAGCCGGGCCGACATCGCGAGTGTCGCGGCCGGCGCGTGCTTGGTGACGTCCGTGAGTTCCTTGGCGCCGACCGCATGACTGATCTCGTCGGCGTTCGATGTGTGCTCCTGTATCACGCGCAGACGCCGCACCGGGTCCTCGAACTCGGTGCCGAGCGGCACACGCAGCAGGCTGATGCCGGCTCCGCCGCTCGAACTGCCGTCGGCATTGCGGATCGACACAGGCGCCATCGAGACCAGGCTCGGTCCCGGCAGCTCGTCGTGCGTCAGGAGGTAGCGTCGCAGCGCGCCGCCGCAGACCGCCAGCACGCCGTCGTTGATGGTCGAGCCCGGCACGAGCTCTCGAATCTTCTTGAACTCGTCGATCGTGAAGCGACGCGACTCGTACACCCGGTGCGGGGACACCTCCGAGTTGAATCGCGTGATCGGCAGCCGCTCCGGGTGGAACCAGGCATCACGCAGCGTCCCGAACACGACCGGCGCGACCTTGCGCACCACGCGAGTCAGTGGCGCCGCGACCATGAAGGGCTGCACGATGTTGTGAAATGCCGCGCGGACGAGCAGCGAAGCCGTGCCCGGCGGGGATTCGGGGAACCACGGCTCCGGCGGCTCCGGGTGCGGCGGCAGCGCCGTCGTGTCGTGCAGGAGCGTGGTGATCTCCGCGCCGCCCTTCACGTCGATCGCGGCGTGATGGATCTTGGCGAGCACGGCGAAGCTGTCGGGCGGCAGGTCGAGGAAGGTGTCCAGTCCCTCGACGAGGTACAACTCCCACAAGGGCCTGGAGAGGTCCAGCGGCCGCGCGTGGATGCGCGAGGCCTGGATGCAGAACTGCCGCCAGTCGCCGGGCTTCGGCAGCGAGACGTGACGAACGTGGTACTCGAGGTCGAAACTCTCGTCCTCGATCCAGTAGGGGTAGTCCATCTCGAGCGGGACCCGCAGCAGCTTCTGCCGGAATATGGGCGACAGGTGCAGGCGGCCCTCGATGTGCTTCAGCAGGCCCTTGAACCGCACCCGCCCCCCGAGTGCCGTCGAGGGGTCGTAGATGTAGACCAGCGTGATGTTGGAATTGGCGTGTCCGCGCTCCGCGTACACGAACCGGGCGTCTTCACCGCGCAATTGGCGCATGGCGTGCTCTCGTCTCGGCCCCAGCAGGGCCGCCCCGGAGTCTAGCATCGCCCGCGTGCCGTCACCCCTGCGGATGTCGCATACTTGGCCGACCATGGCCCGCGCGATCCCGGTGGTCGACCTCGTATTCCTGATGATTGACCGCGCGGAAGCGCCGGCCAATGTCGGAATAGCCATGGTCTTCGAGCCGCCCGCCGGCACGAGCAGCGACAAGGCCTCGAGGGAAATACTGCGCGCCTACCGGGCCTCGGCTCCGACCCCGCCGTTCGACGTCGTGCCGGAGGTTCCGCCGCTCGGGCTGCCGCACTGGGTCCAGCCCGAACGCGTGGACATGAAGCGCCACGTGCTGCGCGAAACGCTGCCCGCGCCCGGCTCTCCCGCGCAGTTGAACGAGCGCCTCGCGCAACTGCACCGCGAGCGGCTCGACCGGAGCCGGCCGCTGTTCGAGATCCACCTCATCGACGGACTCGCATCCGGGCGATTCGCGCTGTACATCAAGTCGCATCACGTGACCTGGGACGGGCGATCGGCCGCCGCGCGCATCTTCGGCAGTCTTTCCAGCGAGCCCGGCGGCCTGCTGCCGGGATTCCACGCGCTGCCCTCGGCCGCGCCCCCTGACTCGGATCTCGCCGGCGGGCTGCGTTCCCTCATGACGCACGCGGTCGCAATCCGGGAGCTCTACTCGCAGGTCACTGACCGCCTCGCGGCGCTCCGGGCCGAGCCCGGCCGTGCCAGGGGCAACGCGCCGTTCGCGGGACCGCACACGCGCCTCAACCAGCGCGTCGTCGCAGACCGCTCCGTCGCCCGGTTCTCACTGCCACTCGAGGAGATGCGGCGCGTCGGGCGCGCGTTCGGCGGCTCGATCAACGACGTGCTGCTCTCGGTGACGGACGATGGCGTACATCGCTACCTGCGGGAGCTCGGCGAGCGGCCCACCGAGCCCCTGGTCGGGATGTGCCCGGTGTCGGTGCGCGACCCGGGAGACTTCGAGCCCGGCACCAAGGCGTCGACGCTGTTCGTGAAGCTCGGCAGTCCGCGCTCGAGCGCGGCCCGGCGGCTCGGGGAAATCGTGGCGAGCACGACGGCGGCCAAGGCGGAGTTCCACGCGATGTCCAGGGAGGCATCACTGGATTTCGCGATGCTCGCCTTCGCCTTGTGGCTCACCTCGGACGCATTCGGCCTGGGCGCATTCACGAGGCCCGTGGTGAACTTCGTCGTCTCGAACGTCGGCGGCGTCGAAGGCCCGCGTTACCTCGGCCGGTCGCGCCTCGTCGGCGCCTTTCCGGTCTCGATGGTCGCGGACCCGGCCGGGCTCAACTTCACGTCCTTCTCCCACGACGGGCGCATGGACGTGGGAATCGTCGCGAACCGCGCGGCAGTGCCCGACGCGGATTCGATCTCGCGGCACTGCCAGGCCGCATGGCAGCAGCTGCGCCGGGCCCGCCCGCCTCAGGACTTGACCTTGAGGAAACCGCCGGCGCGCAAACCCTCGCGCACACGCCGCATGCCGGCCAGCCAGCGGCCGTAGTCGGCCGCCTTCTTCTGGAAGTACCCGAGCACCTCCGGGTGCGTGAGGATCAGGAAGTCGTCCCGCTCGATGCCATCGGCAATGGCCGACGCCGCCTGGTCGACGGTGAGCACGCCCGGAATCGAGCCCGCGCTCGTGCTCTCGTCGAGGCCCGTCATTGCGGTGGCGACGTACTGCGGACACACCACCGAGACCCCGATCCCGCGGTCCCCGTAGCAGATCGAGAGCGACTCCGCGAGCGCAACGGCCGCGTGCTTGGTCACGCTGTAGGCGGTATCACCCGCCTGGCTCAGCAGTCCGGCGGCCGAAGCGACACTCACCAGCTGGCCGGAGCCACGCGCGAGCATCCCGGGCAGCACGGCCCGGCATGCATGCACGTGCGCCATGACGTGGACCGACCACATCCGCTGCCAGTCCGCGTCGGACGCCGACAGCGCATCGTCGAGATCCAGCGCCTTGACGCCGAGTCCCGCGTTCGACATCAGTACGTCGACCCGCCCGTACCGGGCCGTCGCGGCATCCACCAGCGCACGCACGGCGACGGCATCCGACACGTCGCACTGCAGGCCGAGACCACCCAGTTCCCGCGCCGCGGCCTCGGCGAGCCCGCCATCGAGGTCGCCGATCACCACGCCGGCCGCGCCACGACGCACGAATTCACGGCAGACCGCGCGCCCGATGCCGCGCCCGGCGCCCGTGACGAGCACGACCTTTCCCTGGATCTTCATGCCGAGGGCGTGAAGTAGCGCCCGAGCTCGATCTTCGCGATGTGGTTGCGATGCACCTCGTCGGGACCATCCGCGATGCGCAGGGTGCGCGAATTCGCATACAGCCAGCCGAGCCCGAAATCGTCCGACACGCCCGCCCCGCCAAACAGCTGGATGGCCTGGTCGATGACCTCGCAGGCAACGTTGGGCGCCACGACCTTGATCATCGCGATTTCCTTCTGCGCGGCCTTGTTGCCGGCGACGTCCATCTTCCACGCCGCGTGCAGCACGAGGAAGCGCGCCTGGTCGATCTTGATGCGGGCATCGGCGATGCGCTCACGCCAGACGCCCTGCTCCGCCAGCCGCTTGTGGAACGCCACGCGCGAAAGCGAGCGCTTGCACATGGCCTCGAGCGCCCGCTCCGCCGCACCGATGAGCCGCATGCAGTGATGAATGCGTCCAGGGCCGAGCCGCCCCTGCGCGATCTCGAATCCGCGGCCCTCGCCGAGCAGCAGGTTCGACACCGGCACTCGCACGTCCTTGAACTCGATCTCAGAGTGCCCGTGCGGGGCGTCGTCGTATCCGAACACCGGGACCTGTCGCACCACGCGCACCCCTGGCGCGTCCGTCGGCACCAGGATCATGGACTGCTGGCGGTGACGATTCTCGTTCTGCGGGTCGGTCTTGCCCATGAAGATGAGGACCTTGCAGCGTGGGTCGCCGGCCCCCGACGTCCACCATTTGCGGCCGTTCACCACGTAGTGGTCGCCGTCACGGTCGATACTGGCCGCGATGTTGGTCGCATCCGAGGAGGCGACGGCCGGCTCGGTCATCGCGAAGCCCGAGCGGATCTCCCCTTCGAGCAGGGGCTTCAGCCACCGGCGCTTCTGCTCCTCGCTGCCGTAGCGGACCAGCACCTCCATGTTGCCGGTGTCGGGCGCGGAGCAGTTGAACGCCTCGGGCCCGAGGTGGGAGCGGCCCATGATCTCGCAGAGTGGTGCGTACTCGAGGTTGGTGAGGCCGGCTCCATACTCCGACTCCGGCAGCCACAGGTTCCACAGCCCCGCGGCGCGGGCCTTCTGCTTCAGTTCCTCGACCACGCGGGTCGGCACCCAGGCATCGCCCTTGCGACGGTTCTCCTCGATCTCGCCGTGGAAGCGGCCCTCGTTCGCATAGACGTGCTCGTCCATGAACGCGGAAACGCGTCGCTGGAGGTCCTGCACCTTCGGGGAATGTTGGAAGTCCATCTTCGTCACCTCATGAAAGTTTGAGCCGCTCGACCTGGCTCCATGCCAGTTCCGCGAGCGGACGCGCCGCGCGCCCGGTCTGCAGTGCCTCGGCGCTCGACGCGTTGCCCTGCAGCGCGCGCGCCATCACGCCCTGTGCGATCGCGGCGATCCGGAACAGGTTGTACGCCATGTAGTACTCCCAGTCGCGCTCGGCGATGCCGTCGCGACCCGTTCGCCGGCAGTACGTCGCGACGTACTCGCGCTCGCCCGGGACGCCGAGCGTGGCGAAGTCGAGACCCGCGAGCCCGCGGAAGATACCCGGCGGGATCCGCCAGACCATGCAGTGGTAGGCGAAGTCCGCCAGCGGGTGACCGAGGGTCGAGAGTTCCCAGTCGATCACCGCGCGGATGCGCGACTCGACCGGGTCGAAGATCACGTTGTCGATGCGGTAGTCGCCGTGGACGACCCGGGTCTCGTCTCCCGCGGGAATGTTCCCCGGAAGCCAGGCGATCAGGTTGTCCATTGCCTCGATCTTCTCGGTTTCCGAGGCCTGGTATTGCCTGCTCCAGCGCGCGACCTGTCGCGCGATGTACTCGCCGGTCTTGCCGAAATCGGCGAGACCCACCGCCACAGGATCCACGGAGTGCAGCGCGGCGATCACGCGGTTGAGTTCGTCGTGAATGCGCGTGCGCTCGGCCGCTTCGAGACCCGGCAGCGCCGGATCCCAGAACACCCGGCCCGTGACGTACTCCATGACGTAAAAGGCCGTGCCGATGACCGCGTCGTCCTCGCATAGCGCGCGCGCGCGCGCCACCGGGACATCGGTGCCCGACAGGGCCCTGATCACGCGGTACTCACGGTCGACCGCATGGGCCGACTGCAGCAGCTTGCCGGGCGGCTTGCGGCGCAGGACGTAGCGCTGGTCACCGGCGGAGAGCAGGTAGGTCGGGTTCGACTGGCCGCCCTTGAACTGCGCGACCTCGAGCGGGCCCGCCAGCGGCTCGACGTTCGCTTCGAGCCACGAGGCCAGTCGCGCGGTATCGAATGCGTGCTGCGGGGCCACCGGCCGGGTGTTTGAAACCGCCTCGCTCATCCTGTGACCCTCGAAAAAGCCTGCACTTGCGCGCTCACTTCGCCACCCTGCGCCGCGCCGCGATCGGATGTCGTAACCGCGCCGCGCAAATTCCGCGGCGAGCGCCTCGCCGATGCCCGACGACGCCCCCGTGATGAAAATCGATCGAGTCATCTCGTCTCCGCTCGTGCCCAATGCCGCTCGTGCAGGAGGAATCTCAGGTCCCGCCTGACGATGAGCCTCGAGGGCATGGTACGCATGATACCGGCTGCACGGGCCGGCCGAGAGGTCGTAAAGTGTGCCTGCCTGTGCCCTCCCCCGGGGCGGACCCGTGTACCTTAGGATCGGCGCATCTGCTTGGTATTGGAGGAAATGGTGAAGACTCCCAGCCTGCTCGACATCGTCAAGCTCCTGCCGGCCCGCGACCTCACGCGTGCCGCGAAGGCCCTCGGCCTGACGCCTGATACGCTCATGAAGCGCGTCGGCTCGCTCGAATCGGCTGTCGGCTCCAAGCTCATGGACACGGCCGCCAAGGCGCTCAAGCCCAGCGAGGCGGGCCGCCTGATGATCGACCACGCGAGCCGGATCTTCACCCAGGCCCGCGACTTCACCCGCGACCTGGAGGAACTGGCCGGCCTGCAGTCGCCCGAGATCGTGTTCGGTACGGACATGTTCGCCGCCGAGCTGCCGCTCGGCGCCACGCTGGGCCGCATGGCAACGGCGAATTCACGCCTGCGTGTGCACGCAGTGATCGCCGACTTCGACGAGCTCGCGAAATCCGTGATGGCCGGCCGGCTCGAGTTCGCAATCGCCGACACGACGAGCGCCGAGCGGCATCCCACGCGGCTTGCGATCGAGCCGGTGGCCGAGCACCGGGTGTTCTTCTTCACGCGCCAGGGCCACCCGCTGACAGCCGCGAAGGAGCACTCGCTCGAGAAACTGCTCATGTTCCCGCTCGCCGCCGCGCGCGTACCGCACCGCATCGCCATGCACGTCAGCAAGCACATGCCGTCCGCGAAGGTGGAGCGGGAAACCGGCGACCTGACGCCCAGCCTGCAGCTCGACAGCTTCGCGGTCGCAAAGGCGGCGGTGCTGGCCGGGGACGCGATCGGCCTCGCGCCACTGACGGCGATCGAGGCTGAACTGCGGTCGGAGAAACTCGCACTCGTCCCGTTCGATGCGCCGTGGCTGCACCTGAGCTACGGACTCTTCTATCCGCGCAAGCGTTCGCTGTCGCGCGCGGCGCAGCTGTTCGTCACGCAGCTGCGGCAGGTCGAGACCGACATCCAGACGCGCGAGCACCGTGCGCTCGCGCGAATGAACCTGAGGCGGCGACCGGCCCGCAAGGGTGCGAAGTCGGGGACCACGGGCTCCGCCGCGGCCGCGAAGCGGCGGTCGGCCTCGGCGCGGAGCCGCCGATGAGCCCGCGCATGGTGGTCGTCCTTGCGGCGACCCTTCTCGCGACGGTCGTGACGCGTGCGCCGGCCGCGGACCAGCCCGCGACCATGCGCATCGACTACTTCCACACGGGCGGCCAGGGCGCCGACATCTATTCATTGGACAGGATCGTCGTCGAGCCCCTGCCGTGGCCCGGCAGTCTCGAGCGAGCCGTCGACGACACGAACCTCGGCACCTTCCGCTTCGAAGTCCGCGACGCCGCGGGCAAGCTGCTCTACTCGCGCGGCTTCGACTCCGTGTACGCCGAGTGGGCCACGACGGCCGAAGCCGGCACGTCCCATCGTACGTTTTCCGATTCACTGCGTTTCCCCGCGCCATCGGGCCCGGCGAAGTTGACGCTGCAGGCGCGCAACGCCGACCAGGCCTTCGAGACCGTCTGGCAGGTCGACGTCGACCCGGCCGCTGCGACCGTGGATCGCGCGGTCCCGGCGAGGCAGCAGCTTCTCGAAATCGAGAAAAACGGCCCGCCGCCCGACAAGGTGGACGTCCTGCTCATCGGCGACGGGTATACGGTCTCAGAGTGCACGGCGAAATTCCGCGCCGATGCCGGGCGACTGGTGGCTGCGCTGTTCCGTCACGAGCCGTTCAAGTCGCGACGCCGGGACTTCAACGTCTGGGGCCTTTGTCCGCCTGCCGCGGAATCGGGCATCTCGCGGCCCTCCACGGGCATCTACCGGCGTTCGCCGGTCGGTGCCACCTACGACGCTTTCGGCTCGGAGCGCTACGTGCTCACGTTCGACGATCGAGCGCTTCGTGACGTGGCCGCATGGGCGCCTTACGAATTCCTGACCATCCTCGCAAACGGCAAGACGTACGGCGGCGGCGGCATATTCGGGGCGTTCTCCACGGTGGCGGCCGACAGTGACTGGGCCGATTACGTCTTCGTGCACGAGTTCGGGCATCACTTTGCCGCGCTCGCCGACGAGTACTACACCTCGCCCGTCGCCTACGAGCCTGCGACCCGGATCGTGGAGCCCTGGCAAGCGAACGTCACGGCGATGCTCGATCCCGACCGGCTCAAATGGCGCGAGTTCACCGAGAACGGCACGCCGCTGCCCACCCCGTGGCCGAAGGAGGAGTTCGAGGCGCGCCAGCGTGAGTTCCAGGCGCGGCGCAAGCAGATCCGCGCCGAGGGGCGCCCGGAAAGCGAGATGTCGGCGCTGTTCCGCGAGGAGCAGGCCTACACCACGCGGGTACTCGCGGCCGCTCGCTACGCAGGGAAAGTCGGCGCGTTCCAGGGCGCCAATTATGACGCGCGCGCCTACTATCGCCCGCAGATCGACTGCGTGATGTTCACGCGCGACGAAGTACCGTTCTGTCGCGTCTGCCAGGGCGCTCTCGAGCGCGTCATCGACTTGTACGCGGGGCCAGCCGCAACAGACTGAGGCCCGGACCGCGTAGCCGACGCATTTTCCTTCCGAAACTACGTATTTCCGTCGGCCGGGTCTGGGCCTATCTGGAGGGCAACAGCCGGAGGACGACGGGGCCTCCCGCCCCGACACCCAGGTTCAATCAAGGTGACCGACATGCCCACGAAGCGACTCAACTGGATCCCGCTCATGACAGCCGCACTCGCGCTCGCGGCTTTTGCAGTCCACTCGGAAGAACTGCACTTCACCGCCAAACTGAGCGGCGCGGCGCAGCTTCCGGAGCCGACCAACTCCAAGGCCACCGGCGAACTGAATCTCACGGTGCCGGACGGCGGCAGGAAGATCAGCTACACGCTGACGGTGACGGACCTGCAGAACGCGGCCACCGCTGAGCTGCATCTCGGCTCACCCAACATCAACGGCCCCGTCATCTACAAGCTGTTTCCCGCGCACGGCGCGACCGCGAAGAAGGGCGCGTTCAGCGGAGTGCTCGCGGAAGGCACGCTCACCGCCGCCGACATGCTCGGGCCGATGGCCGGCTCCCCGCTGTCGGACCTGATCGACGAACTGCGCGCGGGAAATGCCTACGTCAATATCCACACGAACGACGGCATGGATCCGCCGGAATCCGGCCCGGGTGACTACCGCAAAGGCGAGATCCGCGGCCAGATCGAGATGAAGTGAGGCGCGGCTGCTAGAGCCTGAACACGCGGGTGGCGTTTCCATTCAGGAACGCCGCTCGTGTCGCATCGTCGAGACCGAGTTCGCCCAGGCCCTCGAGCGCCTTGGCAGGAGCGATCATCGGCCAGTTGGATCCGAACATCACCTTGGCCGCCCCGTGGGCCTTGAGGTACGCGACGAGCGCGGGGGGATAGCGCCGGACCGTGTACGCCGACGTGTCGATGTACACGTTGCGATGCTTGGTCGCGACCGCCACCATCTCCTCGGTCCACGGGTACCCGATGTGCCCGCAGACGATCACGAGTTCCGGAAAGTCGATCGCCACCTGGTCGATGTACGGGATCGGACGCCCGACCTCTGACGGCATGAGCGGCCCGGTGTGTCCGACCTGCGTGCAGAACGGCACGCCGAGTTCGCAGCACTCGCTGTAGACGGGATAGAAGCGCGCGTGCGTTGGCGGCAGTTCCCAGAGCCACGGCAGGATGCGGATGCCCTTGAATCCGAGGTCCCGGACGCAGCGACGGATTTCACTGACCGCCGCGCGGGGGCGTCGGATGTCCACCGAACCGACGCCCACCAGCCGTGCGGGAGCCTGCCGAACGAAGCCGGCCACCTCGTCGTTCGAGATGAGCGCGCCCTGCGGGCCTTCCCAGGCACTGATGAGACTCTTCGATACACCGCCCTCGTCCATGCTCGCGACGGTGACAGCCACCGGCCAATCGGCTGCCGCCGCGGCTTCCCCCGGCCCGGCGCGCGCCCAGCGCCGCAGCGACTCGAACATCGGCTGGTTCAGGTGGCGGGCAGTCGGATGCTGCGCCCATGCGTCGATGATCATTGGTACTTCGGCTCGCTGTGTCCGCGTGCGATTCAGTCCTCACGCCCCTCGAGAATAGATCGGGCGTACTCCTCGCTGACGCGCTTCCGCCACGCACCGACAAAGGTACGAATCGTCGTCTCGTCGTCGATTTCCTCGACCTCGAGGCCCTCGACTGGCACGACCTGGTCGTCGCCCTCTTCTCCCTTTTCTTCTTCTGGCGTCATGGCAGCTCCGTCACGGGTGGTCATGCCTCGACAGACCGGCCGATTCTCCCACCGCGACCACGGCAACTGACTGCGGATACTGCTTATCTTCTCCGTTCCCGGCCGCCAGGGAAACCCCCGACTCCTCCGGCAGGCGACCGACGCATCAAGGCCTGGCGTCGCCGCGGCCGACCCCCTGCGCAATCCGAAATGCGCCCCGCACCCCGGTGACCTACACTGCGCGACTTGCGGCACCCGCGCCTTCTGCGAGGACGAACATGACTGGCGGCCTGCACCCGGCATTGACGAACGGCCGAACGGCGGCGCTACCCGTCGCGTGGCTGCTGGCCTTGCTGACCCCGCTCGGAATCCACGCCGAGCCGCTCCTGACCCGTAACCAGAATCCGCTGCTGCTGC
Organism: uncultured Gammaproteobacteria bacterium; assembly: GCA_963726665.1. Taxonomy (GTDB): domain Bacteria; phylum Pseudomonadota; class Gammaproteobacteria; order Steroidobacterales; family Steroidobacteraceae; genus RPQJ01. The sequence goes on from CAVSDW010000012.1 coordinate 261,785, forward strand.
CCTACGGCCTGCCGAACCCACTGCCGGCCCGGCTGCCGAGCGCGGGAACCGGTGGCTATACGCTGGACGTCAACTGGTCGAACGCGGCGGACGACGACATTTCCGACTCGCACAATTTCACCATTGATGCGGAGACCCAGGAGGTCCGCCTGCGTCTCGAATACGCGTTTGCGAAGGACTGGGCTGGACTGGTCGAAATTCCCTGGCGCCACCTGAGCGGCGGCACGCTCGACGGCTTCATCGAGAACTGGCACGACCTGTTCGGGCTTCCGAATGGCGCGCGGGATCACATGCCGGACGACCGCCTGCTCATCGAATACCAGGAAGGCGGTGAACTCCAATTGCAGGTCGATGACAGCGCTTCCGGCATCGCCGACGTTCCTGTCTCGCTTGGTTACCAGATCCAGGCCACGGATCGCAGCGCGCTGTCGACCTGGCTCACGGTCGACGTCCCGGTCGGTGATTCGAGCGGACTCCTGGGCAGCGGGGCCGTGGACGCCGCATTGAGCATCGCGGGCCAGTCGCAGCTCGCCGAGCACTGGCAGGTCTTCGGCCAGGTGGACGCCGTCTGGCTGGGCCAGGGCGACATCCTTCCCCAGTACCAGGAAAGTTTCGCCTGGGCCGGGCTCGCGGGCGTGTCATGGAACGCGTGGCGCAGACTCGACCTGACCGTGCAGGTGTATGCGAACTCGAGCGTCTTCGACGTCTCGATCAATGGATTGTCCGGCGACGCCGTCGTCCTCACTTACGGCGGCACCTGGCGCACGCCTGGCGGCTGGCGATTCGACCTCGGGATGAACGAAGACATCGAGGTGGACGCTTCGCCCGACATGACGTTCTATTTCGCCGTGCAGCACGGATTCTGACGGGTACGCTGCGCCAGCGCGCACGACGTACCGGAGTACTCACCATGATCGGGATCTGGCGATCGCACGCGCAGGCTTTCCTGGTCGTACTGATGCTCGTGACATCGGCGGCGTTCGCACTGCCGATTTTCCTCGCGCCGCTCACCTGGGCCCGCAGGCTCGGCTGGCAGATCCCGGAGCACACGGATCTCGCCGTCTATTTCGGGCGGTGCCTCGGCGCATTCATCCTGGTCGTCGAAATGCTGATGCTGCGGGCCGTGCTGACCGGCATCGGCCTCGTGTTCACGTTCCAGGTGCTGATCGCCGTCGCCGTCCTGATGACGGTCGTGCATATCTGGGGAGCGGTGCAACGCGTCCAGCCGATCTCCGAGACGCTCGAGATCGGCATGTATGCGGGGCTGGGGATCCTTGCGGTGTTGTTCTATCCGGGCTAGGGACCGGCCTGCAGACGACGGTCCGCACTGATTGCTGGCGGAGAGGGAGGGATTCGAACCCTCGAGGGCCGTGAGGCCCCGCCGGTTTTCAAGACCGGTGCATTCAACCGCTCTGCCACCTCTCCGTATCGGCCGATCCGCCGTCCGCTATCGCCTATCCGCTGATCGATTCGGCCCCGCCCATGTACTTGCGGAGCACCTCGGGCACGACGACGCTGCCGTCGGCCTGCTGGTAATTCTCCAGCACCGCGACCAGCGCACGCCCGACCGCGACGCCCGATCCGTTCAGCGTGTGCACGGGTTCCGGCTTGCCGGTGGCGGGGTTGCGCCAGCGCGCCTGCATGCGCCGCGCCTGGAACGCCTCGCAGTTGCTGCAGGAGGAGATCTCCCGGTACTTCTGCTGCCCGGGCAGCCACACCTCGAGGTCGTAGGTCTTCGCGCTGCCGAAGCCGACGTCGCCGCTGCACAGCGCGACGACCCGGTACGGCAGGTCCAGTCCCTGCAGCACCTTCTCGGCGCATCCGGTGAGTTCCTCGAGCGCCGCGTAGGAATCCTCGGGCCGGACGATCTGCACCAGCTCGACCTTCTCGAACTGGTGCTGCCGGATCATGCCGCGCGTGTCCTTGCCGTAGGAACCCGCCTCGGAACGAAAGCATGGCGTGTGGGCCACGTAGCGTCGCGGCAAGGTGCCGGCCTCGAGGATCGACTCGCGCGCGAGGTTGGTGACCGGCACCTCGGCCGTGGGAATCAGGAACAGTTCCTGCTCGCCCGACGTCACGCGGAAAAGTTCCGCCTCGAACTTGGGCAGCTGCCCGGTCCCCACCAGCGCATGGCGCGCGACGAGATACGGAGCGTAGATCTCCGTGTAACCGTGCTCGCCGGTGTGCAGATCGAGCATGTACTGGATCAGCGCGCGATGCAGGCGCGCGACGCCGCCCTTCAGCACCACGAATCGCGCACCCGAGATGCGCCCCGCCGCCTCGAAGTCCACCAGCGCGAGCTTTTCTCCGATGGCGACGTGATCGAGAGGCGTGAAATCAAACTCGCGCGGCGTGCCCCAGCGTCGCAGCTCGACGTTGGCCGTCTCGTCGCGGCCGTCCGGGAACGCTGTCGTGCAGCATGTTCGGCAGGCCAAGTGCGGTCTCGTCGAACTCGGCCTGCGCAGCCGCCTGCTCACTCTCCAGGCTCTCGAGCCTGCGAGCGAGCGTCTCGCCCTCCGCAACCAGCGCGGAAATGTCCTCGCCCCTGGCCTTAGCCATGCCGACCTTCTTCGCATGCGCGTTTCGCGCAGCGCGGGTCTCGTCGGCAGCGACCTGCGCCGCCTTGCGACGCTCCTCGAGCGCACGAAGGCGCTCGACGTCCAGCACGAAGCCGCGCCTCGCAAGATTGCGGGCCACCGAGTCGGGGTCGGTACGAAGCAGCTTGGCGTCGAGCATGGCGGGGGTCGTCCTGGCGCGAAAGCGATGAATTATAGATGAAATAGGGGGCAGTCCCCTTGAGGGCCTCGAGGGCACAGCCCCCTACTTGCGTCGCCTCGCGAGCGCCTCGCGGATCTTGATTTCCAGGCCCCGCTCCACCGGCTCGTAGTAGCGCACGGGCTCCATGGCGTCGGGGAAGTACTTCTCGCCCGCCGCATAGGCGTCCGGCTCGTCGTGCGCGTAGCGATAGCCCTTGCCGTAACCGAGCGACTTCATGAGCCCCGTCGGCGCATTGCGCAGGTGCAGCGGCACCTCGAGCGTGCCGTGCTGCTTCGCATCCTCCATGGCCGCACCGAACGCGAGGTAGACGGCGTTGCTCTTCGCGGCGCAGGCCATGAACACCACCGCCTGGGCGATGGCAAGTTCGCCCTCGGGGCTGCCGAGCCGTTCGAAGGTCTCGCAGGCCTCGAGCGCCAGCGTCAGCGCGCGAGGATCCGCGTTGCCGATGTCCTCCGACGCCATGCGCAACACCCGCCGCGCCACGTAGCGCGGGTCGCAGCCGCCATCCAGCATCCGGCACAGCCAGTAGAGCGCGGCGTCCGGATCCGATCCACGCACCGCCTTGTGCAGCGCCGAGATCTGGTCGTAGAACTGTTCGCCTTTCTTGTCGAAGCGTCGGTATCCGCCCGCCGAAACCTCCGCAGCGATCGCCTCGGTGATGACGCCGTCGCCGGCCCGGGCGAGGTCGAGCGCGACCTCGAGCAGGTTGAGCGCACGCCGCGCATCGCCGTCGGCCGCCCGGGCGAGCGTGTCGCGCGCGTCCTCGGCCATCTCCACGCGCGCGCCGCCGCCGGCCTCGCGTTCGAGCGCGCGCCCGAGCACGAGCTTCACATCCTCCGCCGTGAGCGACCGCAGCACGTACACCCGTGCCCGCGACAGCAGCGCGCCGTTGATTTCGAAGGACGGGTTTTCCGTCGTGGCGCCGATGAAGCACACCGTGCCGTCCTCGACGAACGGCAGGAACGCGTCCTGCTGCGACTTGTTGAAGCGGTGCACCTCGTCCAGGAAGAGCACGGTCTGCCGCCCCGACTGCCCCTTCAGCGCCCGGGCGTGTTCCACCACGGCGCGCACGTCCTTGACGCCGGCCATCACGGCCGAGAGCGCCACGAATTCGGCATCGCAGGTGCCGGCCACGAGGCGCGCGAGCGTCGTCTTGCCCGTGCCCGGCGGGCCCCAGAGGATCATCGAATGCAGGCTGCGGCCCTCCAGCATGCGCCGCAACGGCTTCCCTGCGGCGAGGAGATGCGACTGCCCGACGAATTCGTCCAGGGCCGCGGGCCGCATGCGGTCGGCAAGCGGGCGCCAGCCGCCGTCCCCGGCGGGTGTCAACGCGGTTGCAGCCACGCCTCGACCCTGCGAGCCCAGTTGCCGGTGAGTGCGAGCGCGAGCAGCAGCCCGACAGCGACGCCCGCTGCGTTGGCAGCCATGTCGAGCAGCTCCGCACTGCGGCCGAGCGCCATGACGCCCTGAGCGATCTCGAGTCCGAGGCCGAGGGCGAGCAGCGCCGCGACGACCCGCCAGTACTGCGCGCGCGGGTAGAGTCCGGTGAACCAGACCGCGAGTCCGCAGTACGCCGCAAAATGCTCGGCCTTGTCCGAGTATCCGGGCAACGGCAGCGAGATGGCCGGTGCAAGACTGACGTACACGATCAACGCGACGATGCCCGCGCTCAGTACCACCCACAGGCGCCGATGACGCAAGGGAATCATCAAGCCTACGGCTTCGCGTCGCCGATGACGTCGACGCCCTTGGGCGGCGTGAAACGGAAGAGACCCGGATCGAGTCGCGGATTGACCGCGACAGCGCTGAAATCGAGTTCCGTGGTCTGCCCGAGCTTGTCCACCAGCCGCATCGCCGCCAGCGTGCCGCGTCCGTTGAACCCGAGGCTGACGCTCTCGAAGTCGGAGCCGTGCTGCTTCGGGACCAGCCGGCACCAGGCCCACTCACCGTCGCGCTCGACCGGACCGCCGGTGAAGCTCTCGCCGACCGAACCGGCCCCGGACAGCAGCATGGCGGGCGTCGAGCCCAGGCCCGATTCGAGCGGCCGCACCGTGACCTGCTCGAGGTCCGCGTCGTAGAGCCACAGCTTGCGGCCGTCGGCGACGATCACCTGGATGTAGGGGTCGCGATAGTCCCAGCGGAAGCGGTCCGGGCGCGACAGCGACAGCCGGCCGGTCGCGCGGCTCGAGATCTGGCCCTCGCGGCTGCGCACGACCTGGACGAAGTCCGCCGAAAGCGTCTGCACCGACTTGACCCACGCCTCGACGCGGGCCAGCGAATCGTCGGAAGCCGCCGCGGGAAATGCGCTTGCGATCAGCACGCACGCGAACAGGCTACGCAGGATGTTTCGACCGCTCACGGATCTGCTCAGTCGGATTCCGGCGGCGGAGGCGCAATCACCTCACGGCTGCCGTTCGATTGCAGCGGGCCGACGAGCCCGGCGGCTTCCATCGCCTCGATCATGCGCGCCGCGCGGTTGTAGCCGATCTTGAGCCGGCGCTGCACCCCGGAAATAGACGCCTTGCGGCTCTCGGTGACGATGCGCACGGCCTCGTCGTAGAGCGGGTCCTGCTCCGGGTCGCCGCCCTCCTCGCCGTTGCCGCCCGATTCGCCGGGCAGGCCCGGGATCGGTGCCGACGGGCCGTCGAGGATCTCCTCGAGGTACGAGGGCGGCCCCGCGGCCTTCAGGCGACCGACGACTCGGTGCACCTCCGCGTCCGACACGAACGCGCCGTGCACGCGCACTGGCAGGGAGGTTCCGGGCTGCAGGAACAGCATGTCGCCGTGGCCGAGCAGCGCCTCGGCGCCGCTCTGGTCGAGGATGGTGCGCGAATCGACCTTGGCCGACACCTGGAACGCGATGCGCGTCGGAATGTTGGCCTTGATGAGGCCCGTGATCACGTCGACCGACGGCCGTTGTGTGGCGAGGATCAGGTGGATCCCGGACGCACGAGCTTTCTGCGCCAGCCGCGCGATCAGTTCCTCCACCTTCTTGCCGACGATCATCATGAGGTCGGCGAGTTCGTCCACGACCACGACGATGAAAGGCAGCGGCTCCACGATGGAGACCGTGTCCGGGTCGCCGCCGGGCGGCAGGCGCTTGAGTTCCAGCGGATCACGCATCGGCGTGCCCGCGTCCGCGAGGTCCTTCACCTTGCGGTTGAAGCCCGCGAGGTTGCGCACGCCCGCGGCGGCCATGAGCTGGTAGCGTCGCTCCATCTCCGCCACGCACCAGCGCAAGGCGTTGGCGGCCTGCTTCATGTCGGTCACGACCGGAACCATGAGGTGCGGGATTCCCTCGTAGACCGAGAGCTCCAGCATCTTCGGATCGATCATGATCATCCGCACGTGCTCGGCGGACGACTTGTACAGCAGTGACAGCACCATCGCGTTGATCGCAGTGGACTTGCCCGAGCCCGTGGTGCCGCCGACCAGCAGGTGCGGCATTCGCGCGAGGTCCGCGACCACGGGATTGCCGCCGATGTCCTTGCCGAGCACCAGCGCGAGCGCCGAGCCCATGTCGTCGTAGGCCTTGGACTTGATGATCTCGCCCAGCGTGACGATCTCGCGCGCCTCGTTCGGGATCTCGAGGCCCATGGTGGACTTGCCGGGAATGATCTCGACCACGCGCACGCTCACGGCGGACAGCGCGCGCGCGAGGTCCTTGGCCAGGTGCGAAATCTGCGCAACCTTCACTCCGGGCGCTGGTCGCAGCTCGAAGCGCGTGATGACGGGACCCGGGTGCACCTCGACCACCTCGGCTTCGACACCGAAATCACGGAGCTTGAGTTCCACCAGCCGCGACATCGCCTCGAGCGCCTCGGGCGAGTAGCCGCCCAGGCGCTGCGGCGCGTCGTCCAGCAGCGAGAGCTCGGGCAGCTCCGTCGAGCCCGGGCGCTCGAACATGGAAACCTGCTTCTCCTTCTCGACGCGCTCGCTCTTCTCGACCCGTGGCGCGATGGCTTCGATCTTCGGCGGCTTGCGCTCGGCAGCCTTTTTCTGCTCCTCGCGCACGATCTCCTGGCGGGCCTGCTTGACCTCACGCCCGGCCTTGACGTCGCGCGCCGTGGTGACCCGGTCCTTTGCCCACGCGATCGCGGCGAGGATGCCGCCCCCGATGCGGTCCATGACATCCAGCCACGAGATGCCGGTGAAGAGCGCGACCGATCCGAGCCACACCGCGAGCAGCAGCAGCGTCGCCCCGAGCGGGCTCATCGGGCCGGCGAGGCCATCGCCCACCAGCGTGCCCACCTGCCCGCCCGCCGAGTAAGGCAGCGATCCTCCCTCGAAATGCAGCGTGGCGAGCCCGCAGCTGCTCGCGAGCGCGAGCACGAAACCGACCCCGCGCAGCGCCGAGGCACGCCGGTTGATGGGTTCGGGGCTGCGCCGTTCCTGGAACAGCACCCAGCCGGCGAATCCCAGCATGACCGGGAACAGGAACGCAGGCGCGCCGAACAGCACGAAGAACAGGTCGGACAACCACGCGCCGAACGGTCCGATCAGGTTAGTGACCGGGCCCGGCTGACCGGTCGAGGAAAACGCGGGATCCGCGCGGTCGTAGGTCGCGAGCGCGACCAGCAGGATCAGCGCCAGCGCGCCGAACACCCACAGCGCGCTCTCGCGCAGGCCGCGGGCGACACTGGACGCGGCGTCGCGCTTCGATTCAGTCCTTGCCACCGGCAGTCACCTGAAAGCTCAATACTTTCGCGTAAGCGTATGAAGTTACGAAGATTACCGGGATGCTTCGGCAGGTTCCAGCGGCCCGTTTCGGGCGACGCCGGGACGCCGTCGAGTGGGTGCTTTGCCGCGGGACGGGCAGTTGCTTACCATGCCGCGCCCCCATTCCGGTCACGGCGCCAAAGCGTCAGGAAGTATACATGAGCGGTCCCCGTCACTCGCGGCTGATCATCCTCGGTTCCGGGCCCGCCGGATATGCCGCCGCGGTGTACGCCGCGCGCGCCAACCGAAAGCCACTCCTCCTCACTGGCATGGAGCAGGGAGGCCAGCTCATGACCACCACCGAGGTGGACAACTGGCCGGGCGACCCGCACGGGCTCACCGGCCCCGGCCTCATGGAGCGCATGCGCGAGCACGCGGAGCGCTTCGACACCGAGATCGTCATGGACCACGTGAACGAGGTGGATTTCTCCCGCCGGCCGCTGCTCCTCAAGGGCGACCGCGGGGAGTACACCTGCGACGCGCTGATCATCGCGACGGGCGCGAGTGCGCGGTACCTCGGCCTCGACTCGGAACAGGCCTTCCGGGGCCGGGGCGTTTCGGCGTGCGCCACCTGCGATGGTTTCTTCTTCCGTGGGCAGCGGGTCGCCGTGATCGGCGGCGGAAACACCGCCGTCGAGGAAGCGCTGTACCTCTCCAACATCGCCTCCCACGTCACGCTCGTGCACCGGCGCGACAAGCTGCGCTCGGAGAAGATCCTGCAGGACCGCCTGTTCGAGCGGCAGCGTGCCGGGTTCGTTGACATCGTCTGGAACCATGCAGTCGAGGACGTGCTCGGCGACGACTCCGGCGTGACAGGCGTGCGCGTCGCTGCGACCGACGGGTCGGGCAGCCGCGACATCGCGGTCGCGGGCGTCTTCATCGCGGTCGGCCACACGCCGAACACGCAGATCTTCGAGGGCGCACTCGACATGAAGGGCGGCTACATCACCGTGCGGTCCGGCGCCGACGGCGGAGCGACCGCGACGAGCGTGCCGGGCGTGTTCGCCGCGGGCGACGTGGCCGACCACGTGTACCGCCAGGCCATCACCTCGGCGGGCACCGGCTGCATGGCGGCGCTCGACGCCGACAAGTTCCTCGAGCAGACGGACGCTGGCGCGACCTGAGCGGCAGCCCGCCGGCCGATGAGCGTGCAGGCGGAAACGATCGAGCGCGTCGCGGACGTCCCGGCGGCCGAGTGGGACGCGCTCGACCCGACGGGAAATCCGTTCCTGCGCCACGCCTTCCTGGATGCGCTCGAGTCCTCGGGTTGCGTGGGTGTCGATTCCGGCTGGATGCCGCGCCACCTCGTCCTTCGCGATGCACGCGGCCGGCTCGCAGGCGCCATCCCCCGGTACCTCAAGACGCACTCGTGGGGCGAATTCGTCTTTGACTGGAACTGGGCGCAGGCGAGCGTGCGCGCGGGCCTCGAGTACTACCCGAAGCTGGTGTCGGCGGTCCCCTTTACGCCGGTGACCGGCCCGCGCCTGCTCGTTGCCACCGGTGACGGCGCTGCCGATCGCAATGCGCTGGCGGCCACTCTGCTCGAGTCGGCACGCCGCGACGGCGCACCGGTCGCACAGGTGAATTTCACGACGCCGGACGACCAGGCCGCGCTCGAGGATGCGGGATTCGTGGGCAGGCACGACTGCCGCTTCCTGTGGCGCAATCGCGGATACCGCGACTTCGAGGACTTCCTCGACGGCTTCCGTTCGGAGAAGCGGAAGAAACTGCGGCGCGAGCGGCGCCGCGTGGCGGAAGCCGGCGTGACGTTCGAGACACTGCAGGGCGGCGGCATCCCGCCCGAGCTTTGGCGCACGGTGTTCGGCTTCTCGGAGCAGACGTTCCTGCGGCACGGAAACGGCCACTACCTGAGCGCCGAGTTCCTGGGCCTGGTCGCGAGCCGCATGCCGGAGGCCATCATGGTCAAGCTGGCGTCGGTGGCCGGCGTACCGGTCGCCGCGGCGATCTTCTTCCAGGACGAGCGTCGGCTGTACGGGCGCTACTGGGGCGCCGGTCGCGAGGTCGACTGCCTGCACTTCGAGGCCTGCTACTACCAGGGCATCGAGTGGTGCATCGAGCGTGGACTCGAGGACTTCGACCCGGGCACCCAGGGCGAGCACAAGCTCGCGCGCGGATTCGAGCCGACACTGACGCGGTCCGCGCACTGGTTTTCGCATCCCGGATTCGCAACGGCCATCGGCCGCTACCTCGAGCGCGAGCGCGCCGGCGTGTCCGAATACCTTGCGGCGGCGCGCGAGCACCTGCCCTTCCAGCGCGCGGCGGACACGTGATTCCGTTCCTGCGGCCCGGCGATCCGCCGGATGCGTTCCCGCCACTCGAGCAGGCGCTGCGCGATCCGGACGGTCTCCTGTGCGCGGGCGGCGACCTTTCCCCCGGAAGGCTGATCGAGGCCTACCGGCGCGGCATCTTCCCCTGGTACTCGCAGGGCCAGCCGATCCTGTGGTGGTCGCCGGACCCGCGCGCCGTGCTGTTTCCAGCCGAGTTCCGGGTCTCGCGCAGCCTGGGGAAAACCCTGCGAAATCGCGGCTTCGAGACCAGCGTGGACCGCGCGTTCACGCAGGTCGTCGCGCGCTGCGCCGACGGCCGTCTCCGCCCCGAGGGCACCTGGATCTCGCCGGAAATGCAGTCGGCTTACCTGGCGCTGCACCGGCTCGGGGTCGCGCACTCCGTCGAGACGTGGCTGGACGGGCGGCTGGTCGGCGGGCTCTACGGTGTCGGACTCGGGCAGGTGTTCTTCGGCGAGTCCATGTTCAGCGTCGAGCGTGACGCCTCCAAGGCGGCGCTCAAGCGACTGGTGGACGAGGCGGTGGCGAGGGGGGTGGAACTCATCGACTGCCAGGTCACGAGCCTGCACCTGGAGAGCATGGGCGCCCGCTGCGTGCCCCGGGCGACCTTCAGCGCCCTGCTTTCCCGTGCGATTCCGGCGGCCGTGACGCCTCGCGCGTGGACTTGACGTTGCGTTGCAATACGCCGGTCCTTTATGCAGAATTCGCGCGGCCCGCGGGGGTCGTTGAGGATCTGCATGGCGAAGGAAGACGCGATCCAGATGGAAGGCCGGGTGGTCGAGACCCTGCCGAACACGACTTTTCGTGTCGAACTGCAGAACGGCCACGTCGTGACCGCGCACATCTCCGGCAAGATGCGCAAGAACTACATCCGTATCCTCAGGGGCGACGCGGTGACCGTCGAGATGACCCCGTACGACCTGGCGAAGGGCCGGATCGTGTACAGGGCGAGATAGCGGTCAGCGAATCACTTACGCCTCGCTCATTCCAGCAGCGCCGGCTCCTCGACTGATCGAGTCTCGATCTTGAGCTCGCCGTCCGCGCCGACGTCCACGAAGGCGTGCCCGCCTTTCTCGAGCCTGCCGAACAGCAATTCCTCGGCCAGCGGGCGCTTGATGTGCTCCTGGATGACGCGCGCCATGGGCCGCGCCCCCATCTTCGGGTCGTAACCACGCTCCGCGATCCAGCGCCGCGCAGCGTCCTCGACGTGCAGCGCGACGCCCTTCTGTTCGAGCTGGGCCTCGACCTCGACGAGGAGCTTGTCCACCACTCTCTGGATCGTGCGCTCGTCGAGCGGGCCGAACTGCACGATCGCGTCGAGCCGGTTGCGGAACTCGGGCGCGAAGAGCCTCCGCACCGCCTCCATGCCGTCGGGAGCGTTGTCCTGGGCGACGAAGCCGATCGGTGCGCGGCTCATCTCGCTCGCGCCGGCGTTGGTCGTCATCACGATCACGACGTGGCGGAAGTCGGCCTTGCGGCCGTTGTTGTCGGTGAGCGTCCCATGGTCCATGACCTGCAGCAGCAGGTTGAAGACGTCGGGGTGCGCCTTCTCGATCTCATCGAGCAGCAGCACGCAGTGCGGGTGCTTGGCGATCGCCTCCGTCAGCAACCCGCCCTGGTCGAAGCCCACGTAGCCGGGGGGCGCCCCGATCAGTCGCGAGACCGTGTGGCGCTCCATGTACTCCGACATGTCGAAGCGGATGAGCTCGACGCCGAGCACCAGCGCAAGCTGGCGCGTGACCTCCGTCTTGCCGACGCCGGTCGGCCCGGCGAACAGGAACGAGCCGACGGGCTTCTTCTGGTCGCCGAGACCGGAGCGCGACATCTTGATCGCCGACGACAGCGTCTCGATGGCGCGGTCCTGGCCGTAAATCACCAGCTTCAGGTTGCGCTCGAGGTTGCGCAGGACGTCCTTGTCGCTGGACGAAACCGTCTTTGGCGGAATGCGCGCGATGCGCGCCACCACGTCCTCGATCTGCGCGACGTCGACGGAGCCCGGGCGCTCGCCCGCGGGCTTCAGGCGCTGGCGGGCACCCGCCTCGTCGATCACGTCGATGGCCTTGTCGGGCAGGTACCGGTCGTTGATGTGGCGCGCAGCGAGTTCAGCGGCCGCGCGCAGCGCGTCGTCGTCGTAGCGGATGCCGTGGTGCTCCTCGAAGCGCGCCCTGAGGCCGCGCAGGATCTGCACGGTCTCCTCGACCGTGGGCTCGACGACGTCGATCTTCTGGAAGCGCCGCGTGAGCGCGTGGTCCTTCTCGAAGATTCCGCGGTATTCCTGGTAGGTGGTGGAGCCGATGCAGCGCAACTCGCCGTTCGCAAGCGCCGGCTTGATCAGGTTGGACGCATCCATTACGCCGCCGGAGGCCGCCCCGGCCCCGATCACCGTGTGGATCTCGTCGATGAACAGGATCGCCCGCGGCTGCTTGCGCAGCTCGGTGAGCACGCCCTTGAGCCGCTTTTCGAAATCGCCGCGGTACTTCGTGCCCGCGATCAGCGAACCGAGATCGAGCGAGTAGACGACACTTCCCGCCAGGACCTCCGGCACGTCCCCTGCGACGATCAGCCGCGCGAGCCCCTCGACGAGCGCGGTCTTTCCGACGCCCGCCTCGCCGACATACAGCGGGTTGTTCTTGCGGCGCCGGCACAGGATCTCGATGGTCCGCTCGATTTCGAGCCCGCGGCCGATCAGCGGGTCGAGCTTGCCCTCCTCGGCCAGCCGGTTCAGGTTGGTCGCGTATTTCTCGAGCGCCGAGCCGCCGTCCGCCTCGCGTTCCGACTCGGGCTGGGCCTGCTCCTCGCCCGGCGACCCGGGCTCGTCGTCGGCCTTGGGCAGCCCGTGCGAGATGAAATTGACGACGTCGAGCCTGGACACGTCCTGCAGCGTGAGCAGGTAGGCCGCGTGCGAGTGCTTCTCGCTGAAGATCGCCACCAGTACGTTGGCGACCGACACTTCCTTGCGCCCGCTCGACTGCACGTGGAACACGGCGCGCTGCAGTACGCGCTGGAACCCGAGCGTGGGCTGCACCTCCCGGTCGTCGTCGGGCTTGAGGCGGGGAGTCGTCTGGTCGATGAATTCCTCGAGCTCCCTGCCGAGCCGCGCCGCGTCCGCGCCGCAACCGCGCAGGATCTCGCGCACCTTCGGCGTCGTGACGATCGCGAGCAGCAGGTGCTCCACCGTCATGAATTCGTGGCGCCCTTCGCGGGCCGACTGGAAGGCCTCGTTCAGGCAGACTTCGAGTTCGCTGCTCAACACGGTTTCAGGCCTCTTCCATCGTGCACAGTAGGGGATGCTGGTGCTGGCGCGCGTAGGCGGTCACCTGCGCGACCTTGGTCTCTGCGATTTCATGCGAATAGACACCGCACACGCCCTTGCCTCGCGTGTGCACCTCCAGCATGACACGGGTGGCGCTCGTCCGGTCCATCCCGAAGATGTGCTCGAGCACGTCCACCACGAACTCCATCGGGGTGTAATCGTCGTTCAGCAGGACGACCTGGTAGAGGGGCGGGCGCTTGACCTGCGGTCGCGCCTCCTCCACCACGAGACCCTGTTCCTGCCGCGTATGATCTTCGCTCATCTGACCATGTGCTCCAGACCAGCCTATATAGGGCCACACTGCCCCCCTGACAAGCGCAGCCGGGCGCGATCGTGCAACCGGCCGCAAATCCGATAATTGCGAGATTGTCTTGAGACGCAGTCCCGCAAGTCCGTATCATTCGTCGATCCCGGCGGCCCACCCGCCGGGCGGAAGCACTTACGCCCTAGATGCAGCTGCCACCAAGCCTTTCCCGCCTCGCCTCCGTCGCGGACGACGTCCGGTCCGGCCGCTGGATCCAGTCGCTGCCGTGGCTGGTGTCCGTGGCCCTGGTCCTGCTGCTCGCCTGGCAGCTGGTGCAGCTCGCATGGACGATCCTCGGCACGCACCGGGCGCCTGTGGCCACCGGGGCCCCGTCCGGGGCTGCGGTGCCGGCCAGGCCCCCGGTGGACCTGCAGGCCATCGTGAATGCGCACCTCTTCGGCGTGGCGGGCGCGGCCGCCGGCTCGGCCGACCCGAACGCCGTCGCCGCCACCCAGATGAACCTCGTTCTCGTGGGCACGATCGCCGAATCGGACCCTGAGCGCGGCTACGCCATCATCGGCGAGAACGCCGCCAGCGCGAAGGTCTACGCGGTCGGCAAGACGATTACTGGCGGCACCAAGCTGCACGCGGTGTACCCGGATCGCGCGATCCTGGACCGTGGCGGCCGCCTCGAGGCGCTGGCGCTGCCCCGGAAGTTCCAGGGCGGCGGCACCGGCGCTGTTGGCGCGCCGCCGGGCGGCGACCTGCTGGGCACTCGCCTGAGCGAGCTCGCGAACCAGAACCCCGGGGCAATCACGGAAATCCTCCGGCCCCAACCGGTGTTCGCGAATGGCCAGCAGCGCGGTTACAGGGTATACCCCGGGCACGACCGGCAGCAGTTCACGAAGCTGGGCCTGATGCCGGGCGACCTGGTGACGGCCATCAACGGAACGCCGCTTGACGACCCGGCACGCGGCATGGAGATCCTGCAGTCCATGAACTCTGCGACCGACATCACGGTGACCGTTGAGCGCAACGGGCAGCCCACGCAGATCACGATCAACAACGCCCAGGTTGCCGCCGAGGCGGCCGCTGCGGCAGCACTGCCCGAAGCCGTGCCGGTGACGGAGATGACGGCGACCCCGGGTAGACAGGACGAGGCGGAGTAACGATGAAACGCAAGCTGCTCGATCGGTTGGTCCTCGCTGCGTCGGGCATGGCGCTCGCCGGACTCCTGGCGCTCGCGAGTCCCGGCGTGTCCCTCGGCCAGACGCAGGGCGCCATCACGCCGAACTACAAGGACGCGGACCTCTCGCCAGATCATCGAGGCAGTGAGCGCCGTCACCGGCAAGAACTTCATCGTGGATCCCCGGGTCAAGGCTCAGGTTACGATGCTGTCCTCGACGCCGATGTCGCCCGAGGCCTTCTACCAGGCATTCCTCTCGATCCTGCAGGTGCACGGCTTCGTCGCCGTCCCGGCGGGCAAGGTCATCAAGATCCTGCCGGACGCCAACGCGCGCCAGCTTCCGGCCAACGACCTGCCCTCGAACGTGAGCTCGTCCTCCGACGAGATCGTGACACAGGTCATCGCCGTCAAGAACGTGAGCGCCGCACAGCTCGTGCCGATCCTGCGGCCGCTGATTCCGCAGTACGGCCACCTCGCGGCCTACCCGGCCTCCAACATGCTGATCATCTCGGATCGCGCGTCCAACGTGAACCGCATGCAGCGCATCATCGAGCGCATCGACCAGACGGGCGACGAGGACATCGACGTCATCCCGCTCGAGCATGCGAGCGCCTCTGAAGTCGTGCGCGTGGTGAACAGCCTGTACACCACCGCCGCAGCGGAAGGCGGCGGCGCATTGACGGTGAAGATGGTGGCCGATGATCGCACCAACAGCGTGCTGGTGAGCGGCGAGAGAGCGCAGCGCCTGCGGCTCAAGTCGCTGATCGCGCACATGGACACGCCACTCCAGGCGGGCGGCGACACCCAGGTACGCTACCTGCGCTATGCCGACGCGGAAAAGATCGCGGCCAAGCTGCGCGAGCAGATCCAGGGCATCACCGCGACCGTGGCCGCCTCGGCCGGCGGCGCCCCCGTGCAGGCACCTGCCTCGCAGTCGGGCGGTGGCGACAAGAGCGTGACCATCTGGGCCGAGCCGCAGACGAACGCGCTCGTCATCTCCGCGCCGCCGAAGGTCATGCGCACGGTCATGTCGATCGTCGACCGGCTCGATATCCGCCGCGCGCAGGTCCTGCTCGAGGGCATCCTGGTCGAGATGTCGGTCGACAAGTCTGCCGACCTGGGCGTCAACTGGATCATCGCCGACCGCGACTCGGACGGAAACCTGCTCCCCGCGGGCGGCTTCGTGCAGCCTGTGAACGGTACCGGCATCGGCGAGATCATCCAGGGCATCCGCGACCCGTCGAGCATCAAGGCGCTCCCGAGCGGCCTCACGCTCGGCGTCGGCCAGATCGTGACCAACGGGCTGAGCTGGGCGGCGCTGATTCGCGCGCTCCAGGCGACCGGGAACACCAACATCATCGCCACGCCGTCGGTGATGACGCTCGACAACGAGGAGGCGGAGGTCAAGGTCGCGAAGGAGGTGCCGATCGTCACCGGGTCCTACACCAACCAGGGCATCTCCGGCGCTGGCGGCCAGGTGAATCCGTTCCAGACCATCAACCGCGAGGAAGTCGGCATCATTCTCAAGATCACGCCGCAGATCAACGACGGCGGCACGGTGGTGCTCAAGATCTCCCAGGAGGTTTCCAATCTCGCTGCGAGTTCGGAGCAGGTGCTGGCCGCGAGCCAGGGCCTGATCACGAACAAGCGCACCATCACGACCAACGTGATAGCCGAGGACGGAGGCATCGTCGTGCTCGGAGGACTGCTGTCCGACGACATGACCGAGGAGAAGGCCCAGGTGCCGTTCCTCGGGTCGATCCCGATCCTCGGCGAGCTCTTCAAGACCCGCAGCGTGAAGAGAGCGAAGACCAACCTGATGTTCTTCGTCCGGCCTCGCATCCTGCGCGACGGCGTGGACGCGGCGATCGAGACCAACGCCAAGTACAACTACCTGCGCGGCCAGCAGGACATGATGTTCGGCACCAAGGTGCCGCTCATGCCCGGCGTGTCCCAGCCGGCGCTGCCCACGCTCGACAAGCTCGTGCCCTCCGACCTGCTCAGGCAGTCGGAGCAATTGGCTCCCCAGGGAACCACTCCGGCGCAACGCGTGGAGGTCACGTCGGGCTCGGAGACGGTTCCGCCTGCAAGCGTGGCATCGCCCCCGACGGCGCAGCCGGCAACTCCCGCGGAGCCGTTCGGCATTCCGACGGAACCCGAACCCGCATCACCCCCGCCACCGGGCGCGAATCCGTGAGCACCGCCGCGACCGACGAGGCCATCCTGGCCGCGGCCGATCGCGTCGTCGATCCGCTGCGGCCGCTTGCGTTCGCGTTCGCGAAACGGCACGGCGTGCTGGTGCGGGGCCTGACCGGGGAACGGGTGGACGCCGTGGTTCGCGACGACGCCTCACCCCTCGCGGTCGCGGAGGTGCGACGACACTTGAGGCGCCCGCTCACCATCGAGCGCGTGGACGCCGACCGCTTCGAGTCCCTGCTGCGCCAGGCCTACGAGGGCGGTTCCAGCGCGACGATGGACGCGATGGGCGGACTCGAGGAGGACACCGACCTCGCCGACCTGGCGCAGGACATCCCCGAGCAGTCCGACCTGCTCGAGAGCGAGGACGAAGCGCCGGTCATCCGCCTGATCAACGCCCTCCTCACCCAGTCGGTGAAGGAAAACGCGTCCGACATCCACATCGAACCGTTCGAGAACCGGCTGGTGATCCGCTTCCGCGTGGACGGCGTGCTGCGCGAGGTGCTGCAGACCAAGCGCGCGGTCGCACCACTGATCGTCTCGCGCATCAAGGTCATGTCGCGCCTCGACATCGCCGAGAAACGCCTGCCGCAGGACGGCCGCATCTCGCTCAGGGTCGCGGGCCGTGCGGTGGACGTGCGCGTCTCGACGATCCCGGCCGGCCACGGCGAGCGAGTGGTGCTGCGCCTGCTCGACAAGCAGGCGGGCCGGCTGGACCTGAACTCGCTCGGCATGGACCCGAAGTCACAGGGCCTCATGGACGAGCTGATCCACAAGCCGAACGGCATCCTGCTGGTGACGGGGCCGACCGGATCCGGCAAGACCACGACCCTGTACGCCGCGCTCGACCGCATCAACGACCGCACGCGCAACATCATGACGGTCGAGGACCCGATCGAGTACTACATCGACGGCATCGGCCAGACGCAGGTCAACACGCGCGTCGAGATGACCTTTGCGCGCGGCCTGCGGGCCATCCTTCGCCAGGACCCGGACGTGGTGATGGTCGGCGAGGTGCGCGACCTCGAGACCGCCCAGATCGCGGTACAGTCGAGCCTCACGGGCCATCTCGTCCTCTCCACGCTGCACACCAACACGGCGGTTGGCGCGGTCACGCGGCTCCGCGACATGGGCATCGAGCCGTTCCTGCTGTCCTCGAGCCTGGTCGGCGTGCTGGCGCAGCGGCTGGTGCGGGTGCTCAACCCCGCGACCCGCGAGGCCTACACGGCGGGCGAGTACGAGCGTCGACTGCTCAACATTCCCGACGGCGCGCCGTCGCCCACGCTCTACCGCCCCGGCGCGCGCGACACGTCCAACGGCTACCGCGGCCGCACCGGCATCTACGAGCTCGTGCTCATCGACGAGCACATGCGCACCATGATCCACGACGGCGCCTCGGAACTCGAGCTGGAGCGCTACGCGCGAACCCGCACGCCCGGCATCCGCGACGATGGGAGGTCGAAGGTGCTGGCGGGAGTCACCACGATCGAGGAAGTCCTCAAGGTCACGCGCGAGGACTGACCCATGGGAGCTTTCGAGTTCGTCGCGGTCGATGCCGCGGGTCGTGAGCGGAAAGGCGTCCTCGAGGGCGACACGCCGCGGCACGTCCGCCAGCTCCTGCGCGAGCAGGGCCTGCTGCCCGTATCCGTGGACGAGGTGCTGGAGCAGGAGACGGCGCGCGCCCGGCGAACATTTGCCTTCAAGTTCCAGCGGGGACTGAGTGCCGCCGACCTCGCGCTCGTGACCCGGCAGCTCGCGACGCTGGTAAAGTCGGCGCTCCCGCTCGAGGAGGCGCTGCTGGCCGTTTCTCAGCAGACGGACAAGCCGCGCGTCCGCAGCATCATGCTGGGCGTGCGCTCAAGGGTCATGGAGGGCCACACGCTGGCCGCAGGCCTCGCCGACTTCCCGGGCTCGTTCCCCGAGATCTACCGCGCCACCATATCCGCGAGCGAGCAGTCGGGCCACCTCGACGCGGTGCTCGAGCGGCTCGCGGACTACACCGACAACCGCGAGCAGCTGCGCAGCCGTACGCTGACCGCGATGCTCTACCCGGTGCTGCTCTTCGTCGTCTGCGTGGTGATCGTGTTCTTCCTGCTGGTCTCAGTCGTGCCGAAAGTCGTCGAGGTGTTCCGCTCGAGCCAGGCGGAGCTGCCGCTCCTCACGCAGGCGCTGATCGCCGGCAGTGATTTCATGCGGCACTTCGGCATCTGGCTGGTGCTCGCGATTGCCGGCGCGATCTTCCTCTTCAACCGCTGGCTCAAGGTCGAATCCAACCGTCGGCTGTGGCACCAGTTCCTGCTGACGCTCCCGGTGATAGGCAAGGCCGTTCGCGGCAGCAACACGGCGCGATTCGCGCGCACCTTCAGCACGCTCACCTCGAGCACGGTGCCCGTGCTCGAGGCCATGCGCATTTCTTCCGAGGTCGTATCCAACCTGCCGATGAAGACCGCCGTCGAGGAGGCGGCCGTCAAGGTGCGCGAGGGCGCGCCGATCGGAAAGTCGCTGGGCGCAAGCCGGGTGTTTCCGCCGATGATGATCCACCTGATCTCGAGCGGCGAGTCGAGCGGCGAGCTCGACACCATGCTCGATCGGGCGGCGATCCACCAGGAGCGCGAGCTCGACGCGATCCTCCAGGGCGTCGTGGGTCTGCTCGGCCCGCTCATGATCCTGGTCATGGGTGGCCTCGTGCTGGTCATCGTGCTCGCGATGCTGCTGCCGATTTTCGAGTTGAACCAGCTGGTAAAGTAGCCCCGGAGTCGGTGCTTCGCATTTGACCTCCGGAACCGGGCGCCTGTTTCCGGTGCCTCATGCCTGATGTCCGGGAGAAAAGCATGACCTCGAGGTTCCTGGCCGGAAACGCTGCGCGCACCGTGCTTGCCTGCGCATTTCTGCTGCTCGCAGCGGCCCCTGCGATGGCAGAGGACCCGCAGTACCCGGCGGTCAGCCCCGACGGCCTGCAGCTCAGGAAGACGCTGGAATACGGCGCGGTGTATGTAAAGCAGGGCGCGGACTTCTCGCAATACAAGAGCGTAGGACTCCTCCAGTGCTACGTCGCCTTCGCGAAGGACTGGGCGAAGGACTACAACCAGAACGAAGCGGACCTCTCCGAGCAGGTGACGCCGGAGGACGAGACCCGCATCAAGAACGGGCTTTCGGACGAATTCAACAGGGTGTTCGTCGCGGAGCTCGGCAGGAATGGCGACTTCCAGGTCGTGACGACGCAGGGCCCGGGCGTGCTGATGCTGCGACCCTCGCTCCTCAACGTCGTCGTCACGGCTCCGGACGTCAATTCGCCCACGCCGAGCGCGGACATCGTCGCCTCCGCGGGCCAGATGACGCTCTACCTCGAGCTCTGGGACGGCGGGACCAGCACCCTGCTCGCGCGCGTGATCGACACGGAGGCCGACCGGAGCACGGGCGGCATGGCGCAGGACGCCAACTCGGTCACCAACAGGGCCGCGGCCGACATCATCCTGAAGAACTGGGCGGACCGCCTGCGCAAGGCGCTCGACGCGGCCCGCGGAGCAGCGCCGGTCAGCCCCTGACCGCCAGCAATCCGTCGAGCGCGGGCCGCACCTCGAAGCCCGCCCGTCGCAGCCGCGCGGTCACCTCGCGTGGCAGGTCACGGCCGCTCGTGAGCGCGTTCGGCGTCCCGGTGTAGTGGAACATCCGGCCACGACGCCGGAGCACCCGCGCCAGATCGTCGTAGAACGCCTGCGAGTAGAGTTCGCCGGCGATTCCGAACCGCGGCGGATCGTGCAGCACCGCATCGACCGACGCGGTCGGCAGGCGCGCGGTTTCGACGGCCACGTCGCCCAGGACGAGCTCGAGTCCCGGCCCTGCCGCCGGCGACCAGGGATTCAGGCTCCTGAGCCAGGCCACGTCCGGGTTCTTCTCGAACGAAAGCACCCGTGCGGCCTGCCCCTCGAGGCACCACGCCGCGAAATAGCCCAGCCCGCCGCAGGTGTCGAGCACCACCTTCCCGCGTGGCTCGACCAGCGCGACCTTGCGGCCTGCATCCTCGTAGGGCGACACCAGCGCCGTCGGCAGCATCTTGATGCCGTCGATCTCGAAGGTCGGTGCGCCCCACTCCGTCGGCACCAGCTTGATGAGGGAGCCGCCGAATCTCGACGCCGGCTGGAACGTGTCCAGGTCCCAGTAATAGATGGTTCGTTCGCGGCAGGCCTCGAGGTACGGGTACTGCCGTCCCCGCCACCTCCATGCGCCGGCGCCCACCTCCACGGTCGCGATCGTGCGGCCGAGGTCCAGGGAGCACTCGACGGCGGCATCGCCGCGCTCGAGCGCAGCGAGCAATGCCCCGTGCTCCCTGGAAGTGAGCAGCGGCCCGGGATCGTGGAAGCTCACCGCCACGCCGGGCCTCAATCCGCCGCGGCCTCGGCCTTGAGCCGCGCCGACTCGGCCGCACCCAGGTAGGCCTCGATCCTGTTGCGCGCGACGTAGATGAGCGGGCTCAGGACCACCGCCATGACCATCTTGTAGCAGTAGTTCACCGTGCCGACCGCGAGGAACAGCGACAGCGGCCACTGCTGCGGCCCGAGCACGAAGGCGATGTAGAGCACGACGAAGCTGTCGACGAGCTGGGACACGGCTGTCGAGGCCGTGGCGCGCAGCCAGATCCAGCGTTCGCCGGTGACGGTGCGGATGCGGTGGAAGATCGCGACGTCGATCAGCTGCCCGACCATGAACGCCGCGAGCGACCCGCCGATCGTCCACAGGCCCTGCCCGAAGACACTGCCGTAGGCGGCCTGCATGTCCGGCACGCCGCGTTCCGCGTTGACGCCGACCCACCAGTCCGCCGGCGCGAGGTGGATCGCCGCATACGCGAAGAAGAACGCGTAGGTGATCATCCCGGCGGCCGCGAACGAGATGAACCGGACGCCGCGACGGCCGAAGTACTCGTTGATGACGTCCGTCATGATGAACACGATCGGCCAGATCAGGACACCGGCGGTGAAGCTCAGCGATCCCTTCTGGCCGAACAGGTCCCAGCCGAAGGGCGCCAGGCCGAACGTGGTCTCGAGCGCGAAGATCTTCACGCCCACGAATTCGGCCACGACCGCGTTGCCGACGAAGAAAGCCGTCAACGCCATGAAGAGCCGCGTCGAGCGCGACGATAGCGAGGCAGTCATGCGATCCCCCCGGCCGGTGTTGCGCCGGAGGATACACGGGCGGGCCCGCAGGCGGGACCTAGCCCCGGCCCTTCACCTGCCGCAGCAGGTTGCGCCGCTCGCGCTTGTCGGGACGCCCGGAGTTCACCGTGGCGGTGAGCCGGTCGAATTCCCGCACCGTTGCGCGGGCCGCATCGCTCTCGGCGGTCTCGACGTAGTGCGTCCGCGCCTCGGGCGCCGGGCCGCGGCGCGTCGGGATGCCGATGACGTCCACCTCGAAGCGCTCCCGCTCGCGGGTGATGCGCAGACGGTCCCCGACCTTCACGTGCCGCGAGGCCTTGACCCGCTCGCCGTTGACCTGCACGTGGCCGCCCTCTACGGCCTCCTGGGCGACGCCCCGGGTCTTGTAGAAGCGGGCGCACCAAAGCCACTTGTCGATGCGCAGGCCCGCGGTGGCCCCGCCGTGCCCGGGCTCGGCGCTGGAATCAAAGCGTTCGGGAGTCCGGCTCACGGCGGCATTATAAGCACCCTATAATCCGGTCTTGCCCGGAGATCCCAGCGTGGACCAGACATTCCTCGACCGACTCGCCCGCCAGTGCGACGAACTCCGGGGGGCCGGGCTCTTCAAGCCCGAGCGGGTGCTCGTCTCGCCGCAGGCGCCGGTGGTGCGGCTCGCCGACGGGCGCGAACTCGTGAACCTCTGCGCGAACAACTACCTCGCGCTCGCCAACCACCCCGCAATCCGCGAGGCGGCGCGCGAGGCCATCGATCGCCATGGCTACGGCATGGCCTCGGTGCGCTTCATCTGCGGAACGCAGGCCGTGCACAAGGAACTCGAGGCGCGCATCGCCGCGTTCCTCGGCACGGACGACGCGATCCTCTACTCGTCCTGCTTCGACGCCAACGGTGGCCTGTTCGAGACGCTGCTCGACGAGCAGGACGCGGTCATCAGCGACTCACTGAACCACGCCAGCATCATCGACGGCGTGCGCCTGTGCAAGGCGCAGCGCCTGCGCTACGCGAACGACGACATGGGCGAGCTCGAGGACCGGCTGAAGGAATCGTCCGGCGCACGCGTCCGGCTGATCGCCACCGACGGCGTGTTCTCGATGGACGGCGTGATCGCGCGCCTCAGGGACATCTGCGATCTCGCGGACCGTTACGGCGCACTCGTCATGGTGGACGACTCGCACGCGACCGGGTTCGTCGGCAAGGGCGGGCGCGGCACGCCGGAGTACCGCGAGGTCATGGGACGCGTCGACATCCTCACCGGCACGCTCGGCAAGGCCCTCGGTGGCGCAGCCGGCGGCTACACGGCGGCCCGACGCGAGATCGTTGCGTGGCTGAGACAGCGGTCGCGGCCCTATCTCTTCTCGAACAGCATCCCGCCGGTGATCGCAGCGGCGACGCTGCGCGTCCTCGACCTGGTCGAGGCGGGCGACGAGCTTCGGGCGAAGCTGCGCCGCAACACGGCGCACTTCCGCGGCCGCATGACCGAGGCGGGGTTTGCCATCGCGCCCGGGGAGCACCCGATCGCGCCGGTCATGCTCGGCGACGCCGCCCTCGCCGCCCGGTTCGCCGAGCGACTGCTCGAGCACGGCGTCTACGTCATCGGCTTCTCCTACCCGGTCGTGCCCATGGGCAAGGCGCGCATCCGCACGCAGATGTGCGCAGGGCACACGACCGCGCAGCTCGACCTGGCGATCGACGCATTCGTGGCCGTGGGACGCGAACTCGGCGTCCTCGCGCAGTGAGATCCGGAGGAATCGCAGGATGAAAGCACTGGTCAAGGCAGAACGCGCCCCGGGCATCTGGCTCGAGAACGTGCCGGAACCGAAGGTCGGCCCGAATGACGTGCTGATCCGCATCCGCAAGACCGCGATCTGCGGGACGGACATGCACATCTACCTCTGGGACCACTGGGCGCAGAAGACGATCCCGGTGCCGATGCACGTCGGCCACGAGTACTGCGGCGAGATCGTCGAGATCGGCAGCGAGGTGCAGGGCTTCGCGGTCGGCGACCGTGTCTCGGGCGAGGGTCACATCACCTGCGGCTACTGCCGCAACTGCCGCGCGGGCCGGCGGCACCTCTGCCGCAACACGGTCGGCGTCGGCGTGAACAGGCCCGGCTGCTTCGCCGAGTACCTGGTCATTCCGGCCTTCAACGCCTTCAAGCTGGCGGATTCCATCACCGACGAGATCGCCTCGATCCTCGATCCCTTCGGCAACGCAACGCACACGGCGCTCTCCTTCAACCTCGTCGGCGAGGACGTGCTGATCACCGGGGCGGGTCCGATCGGGATCATGGCGACGGCCATCGCCCGCCACGTCGGCGCGCGCCACGTCGTCGTGACCGACGTAAACGACTACCGGCTCGAACTCGCGCGAAAAATGGGGGCGTCGCGGGCAATCAACGTCACGCGCGAGTCGCTCGATGACACGATGAAGTCGCTCGGCATGGTCGAGGGTTTCGACGTCGGCCTCGAGATGTCCGGCAATCCGAAGGCGTTCCGCGACCTCCTGCGCACCATGCACCACGGCGGCAACGTCGCCCTCCTCGGCATCCCGCCGGACGATACGGCCATCGACTGGAACGAGGTGATTTTCAAGGGCCTGATGATCAAGGGCGTGTACGGACGCGAGATGTTCGAGACCTGGTACAAGATGACGGCCATGCTGCAGAGCGGGCTCGACATCAGCCCGATCATCACGCATCGATTCCCGATCGCGGATTTCCGCGAGGGCTTCGAAGTGATGCGCAGCGGACAGTCCGGCAAGGTCATCCTCGACTGGGCGGCATGAACCGCGCGGCGAAGCTCGCAGCCGCGGCGGCCGGGGCGCTCACGCTCCTGGTCGCGGGCTACGTCGCGTGGAACTGGGCCCCGGACCGCCCCGTCTCGCAGCTCGCCGCGCGCTGGGCACCGTCGCCCTCGGCATTCATCGACGTGGCCGGCATGAAAGTCCATGTGCGGGACGAGGGTCGGCGCGACGATCCGGTGCCCATCGTCCTGCTGCACGGCACCTCGGCGTCACTGCACACCTGGGACGGATGGGTGCGGGCGCTCGAGGGCCGGCGCCGGATCATCCGCGTGGACATGCCGGGGTTCGGCCTCACCGGGCCCTCGCCCGACGGCGACTACACGATCGGCAGCTACGTCCGCTTCGCCACCGCCGTGCTCGACCACTTCGATGTCCAGCGCTGCGTACTCGGCGGCAATTCCTTCGGCGGCTGGGTCGCGTGGGAGACGGCGCTCGCCGTACCCGGACGTGTCGAGGCGCTGATCCTGGTGGACTCGGCGGGATACGCAATCCGCTCGCAGTCCGTGCCCATCGGGTTCCGCATCGCCCG
Organism: uncultured Gammaproteobacteria bacterium; assembly: GCA_963726665.1. Classification (GTDB taxonomy): domain Bacteria; phylum Pseudomonadota; class Gammaproteobacteria; order Steroidobacterales; family Steroidobacteraceae; genus RPQJ01. The sequence goes on from CAVSDW010000012.1 coordinate 287,005, forward strand.
GATTCCACTGCTCAACCGCCTGATGGAAGTCACGCTGCCGCGGAGCCTGGTCGAATCCAGCGTGCGCAACGTCTACGGGAACCCCGGCAAAGTCACGCCCGAGCTCGTCGATCGCTACTACGAGATCACGTTGCGCGAGGGCAATCGTGCGGCGCTGGTGCAGAGGTTCACGCAGGCGCCGCTCGGCATCGACGCGGCGCGCGTCCGCGAGATCAAGGCCCCGACCCTGATCCTCTGGGGCGGACGCGATCGGCTGATTCCCGCGGAGTACGGCGGGCTGTTCAAGCAGGACATCGAGGGCAGCAGGCTGGTCCTGTTCGACGACCTGGGTCACGTGCCGCAGGAGGAGGACCCGGCGCGCACCGTCGCGGTCGTCGAGTCGTTCCTCGCCGGCCTGCCGGATTGACGCGTCGGGACGCACGAGCCCCATGGCGCGCACCAGGATCCTGACCTCGCTCTACGCACAGGTGCTGGTGGCCGTGGTGATCGGAGCGGCCATCGGATTCGTGTTTCCCGAATCCGGCGTGGCGCTCAAGCCGCTTGGCGACGGCTTCATCAAGCTCATCAAGATGATGATCGGGCCGATCATCTTCTGCACCGTCGTGCTCGGGATCTCGGGCATGGAGGACATGAAAGCAGTCGGCAGGGCGGGCGGGCTCGCTCTCATCTACTTCGAGGTCGTGAGCACCATCGCGCTCGTGATCGGGCTCGTCGTGGTGAACCTCGTGCGCCCGGGCGACGGCGTGAACGCCGACCCGTCCACGCTCGATGTCGCCGCCGTGCAGCAGTACGCGACGGCAGGCGGCCCGCACGGCATTGCCGAACACGTGCTGAACGTCATCCCGACCACGATCGCCGGCGCCTTCGCATCCGGCGAGGTCCTGCAGGTGCTGCTGTTCTCGGTGCTGTTCGGCTTCGCGCTGCATGCCGTCGGCGGGCGGCAACTGGCCCTGTATCGGCTGATCGAACAGGTCTCGGCGGCGCTGTTCCGCATCGTCGCGTTCATCATGCGTCTCGCCCCGATCGGCGCGATGGGCGCCATGGCGTTCACCATCGGCAAGTACGGCCTCGGCGCGCTCGTCTCGCTCGGCAAGTTGATGGCCTGCTTCTACGCCACCTGCCTGCTGTTCGTCTTCGTGGTGCTCGGCGGCATCGCGCGGTGGAACGGGTTCCGGATATGGCCCTTCATCCGCCATATCAAGGAAGAACTCTTCATCGTGCTCGGCACCTCTTCCTCGGAGTCGGTCCTGCCGCGAATGATGACTCGCATGGAGGAACTCGGCGTCCAGAAGTCCGTGGTCGGGCTCGTGATTCCAACGGGCTACTCGTTCAACCTCGACGGCACGGCGATCTACCTCACGATGGCGGCTGTGTTCATCGCCCAGGCCACGAACACGCCGCTCGACCTGGCCCACCAGCTCACGCTGCTCGCGGTGCTGCTGCTCACGTCCAAGGGCGCCGCCGGCGTCACGGGCAGCGGATTCATCGTGCTGGCCGCCACGCTGTCGGCGGTGGGCGACGTGCCGGTGGCCGGCGTGGCGCTCATCCTCGGCATCGATCGGTTCATGTCCGAGGCGCGCTCGCTCACCAACCTGGTCGGCAACGGCGTTGCCACGGTGGTCGTCGGCAAGTGGTGCGGGCAGCTGGATGAATCGATGATGCGCGAACGACTGGGTGGCAAGTGACTGGCCTGTTCGAACCCCTGGCCTTCGCGCGTGGTCCGGCGATGAGGAACCGCTTCATGCTGGCACCGCTGACCAACTGCCAGAGCCACGACGACGGCACGCTGTCCGACGACGAATTCCGCTGGCTCAAGATGCGCGCCGCGGGCGGGTTCGGCCTCACGATGACCTGCGCGGCGCACGTGCAGGCCATCGGCCGCGGCTTCTCCGGCCAGCTCGGCATCTTTTCAGACGCGCACATTCAAGGCCTCACGCGCCTCGCCGGCGCGATCAGGCATGCCGGCAGCCTTGCGATCGCGCAGCTGCATCATGCCGGCATGCGTGCGCCGCCCGGGCTCATCGGCGCCCAGCCGGTCTGCCCGTCCGACGACGCCGAGACCGGGGCACGGGCACTCACTCTCGCCGAGGTGGAAGGTCTGGAGCAGGACTTCGCGGCCGCGGCGCTGCGCGCGGAACGGGCAGGCTTCGACGGCGTGGAACTGCATGCGGCGCACGGCTACGTGCTGGCGCAGTTCCTGAGCCCCGAGATCAACCGTCGCGAGGATATTTATGGCGGGTCGCTGGAGAATCGCTCGCGGATACTCTTCGAGATCCTTGCCCGAATCCGCGCCCGCTGCCGCGCGGATTTCATCGTGGGTGTCCGGCTGTCCCCGGAACGCTTCGGACTCAGGCTTCCCGAGATGGTCGACGTCGCTGGGCGGCTCATGAGCAGCGGCATGATCGACTTCCTCGATCTCTCGCTGTGGGAGGTCTTCAAGGAGCCCATGGACACCGGGTTCCAGGGCCGGAGCCTGCTTTCGTATTTCACTGCGCTCGACAGGGGCCGGGTCCGGATGGGCGGCGCCGGCCGGATCTCGAGCGTCGCCGACGCCACGCGCTGTCTCGAGGCCGGGCTCGACTTCGTGATCCTGGGCCGCGCGGCAATCCTGCACCACGACTTCCCGGAGCGCGCAAGGGCCGACCCGGGATTCAGCGCCGTGAACCTTCCGGTGACGGAGCAATACCTGCGCGGCGAAGGGCTCGGCCCGGCGTTCATCGGTTACATGGGAAACTGGAAGGGGTTCGTGGCGCCGGCCCCCGAGGCGGCCGCGCACGCCTGAGAAACGAATCCGCATCGGCATACCAGAGACCAGGAGACAGGCGACATGAATCCGGACACGCGCAAGGTATCCCTGCAGCTGCGATCGCTGGTCAAGGACAGTGGCGAACTCGAGCTCTCGCTCGTCGAGGTTCCCGTGCCACAACCCGGACCCGACGAGGTCCTGATCCGCGTGGAAGCAGCGCCGCTCAATCCTTCCGATCTCGGGCTGCTCTTCGGCGCGGCCGACATGAACACCGCGCGCAACTCGGGAACCGACGCGCAGCCCGTCGTCACCGCAAGGATTCCCGACGGGCTCATGAAGGGAATGGCGGCCCGCGTCGGGGTGTCCATGCCCGTCGGCAACGAAGGCGCGGGCGTCGTGATCGCGGCGGGCGCATCTGCCGGGTCCCAGGCTTTGCTCGGCAGGACGGTGGCCGCCTTCGGAGGCGCGATGTACTCGCAGCATCGCTGCGTGAAGGCGGCACAGTGCCTGCCGCTGCCGCCGGGAACGACCCCGGCGGAAGGAGCCTCCTGCTTCGTCAATCCGCTGACGGCGCTCGGCATGGTCGAGACGATGCGGCTCGAGGGCCACTCCGCGCTGGTGCATACGGCCGCGGCGTCGAATCTCGGCCAGATGCTGAACCGCGTGTGCCTCGAGGACGGCGTCGGCCTGGTCAACGTCGTGCGCAGCACCGAACAGGCGGAGCTGCTGCGCGCGCAGGGCGCGAAGTACGTCTGCATCTCGACGTCGCCCGCGTTCATCCAGGAACTCACCGACGCGATTGCCGCCACCGGCGCCACGCTCGCCTTCGACGCCATCGGCGGCGGCCGGCTCGCGGGCCAGCTGCTGGCCTGCATGGAGGCCGCTCTTTCGCGCCAGGGCGGCGAGTACCAGCGCTACGGGTCGACCACCCACAAGCAGGTCTACATCTACGGTTCGCTGGATACTGGACCCACCGAGTTCAAGCGCAACTTCGGTGCGGCCTGGGGAATCGGCGGCTGGCTGCTGCCCGGATTCCTGCAGAGGATCGGCCCCGAGGCTGGCCAGAAGCTTCGCATGCGGGTCGTCGCGGAACTCAAGACCACTTTCGCCAGCCGCTACACGAAGGTCGTGTCGCTCGCCGAGGCGCTCAGGATCGAGGAAATTGCCGTGTACGGCCGGCGCTCGACGGGCGAGAAGTACCTCGTCGACCCGAACAAGGGATTCACGGGCTGAGGGACATCATCGAGGCACGCGCCGACGCGGCCACCGGTCCTATTCGATCGAGCAGGCCACGCAGTAGGCGAAGACGCTTGCGGGATCGGACAGCCTCGCGAGGCGCCCGGCTTCGGCGAGCAGTGGCGCAAGCGCCTTCGGAACGACCGGCAGGGCCCCCCTGGGCATGAGCGGTGCAATCACGCCGGCGAGCGCAACGCGAATGCGCAGCCCGATCGCCTCGCCGATGCCGACGTTCTCGTCGAAGTACTCGACGTCGTAGTCGTCGCCCAGCTTCGCGAGCCGCGCGGCCAGCTCGATGGCGTCGTCATAGCCCCCGAGTTCGTCCACCAGCCCGAGCCGCTTCGCGTCCGTCCCCGCCCAGACGCGCCCCTGCGCCACCTTGTCGACCGCCTCGACGGGCATCTTGCGCGCCGTGGCCACGTGGCCGATGAAGTCCTTGTAGCCGCGCTCGATGGTCTGCTGGAGGATGTCCTTCGAAATGTCCCCGAGCGGCCGATCCAGGCGGAACTCGCCCGCGAGCGCCGTCGTACCCACGCCGTCGGTGTGCACACCGAGGCGCTCCAGGGAACGCTGGAAGGTGGGCATCATGAAGAAGATCCCGATGGAACCGGTGAGCGTCGCCGGACTCGCCACGATCTTGTCCGCGTCCATCGCGATGTAGTAACCCCCGGACGCGGCGAGACTGCTCATCGAGGCGACCACCGGCTTTCCCGCCTTGCGCAGCGCCGCGACCTCGCGCCGTATCACCTCGCTTGCGAACACGCTGCCGCCCGGGCTGTCGATGCGCAGCACCACGGCCTTGACCGCGTCGTCGTGCGCGGCGTCGCGCAGCTCCGCCGCCAGCGTGTCGGAGCCGACCATGCCCGGCGCTTCCTCGCCCGGGACGATATCCCCCGAAGCCACGATGACCGCGACCTTCTGCGCGGACTTCTTTGAGGCCAGCGCCCGCTCGGAGTCGACGTTCGCGAGATAGGAGTTGAAGTCCACGCCGACGTAGGACTTCGTGTCGTCGTCCTCGCCGGTGATCTGGGCGAGCCGGTCCTCGACCTCGAATCGGCCCTTGAGCGAGGTGACGAGCCCGGCGTCCAGCGCCATCTTCGCGAGGTCTCCGCCGGCCTTGCGCAGGCCCGCCGCCGCATCGTCCGCGTACGCCTGCAGGCGCGCGGGCTCGAACTCGCGCGCCGCCGCCACGTCGGTCTTGTAAGTGCCCCACAGTGCGCCGAGCCACGAGAGGCTCTCCTCGCGCTCCGCGGGTGACATGTCGTTGCGGTTGAAGGTCTCGACTGCGGACTTGTACTCGCCGACGCGGAAGATGTTCACGTCGATGGAGAGCTTGTCGAGCGCGTCCTTGAGGAACAACCCGTAGTTGGCATAGCCGTCCACGTAGGCGGCCCCCATCGGGTCGAGGTAGATCTCGTCGGCATGCGCCGCGAGGTAGTACTGGTTCTGCTCGTAGAAGTCGCCATAGGCGACGACGGGCTTGCCGGTCGCGCGGAAGTCGTCGATGGCGCCGGCGACCTCCTCGAGCTTGGCGAGGCCGCCGCCCTCGAGGCCGCCCAGGTCGAGATAGAGCGCGCTGATGCGCTCGTCGTCCGCCGCTGATTCGATCGCGTCGACCACGTCCCGCAGCAGGGTCTCGGTCGGCTGGCTGCGCAGCGTCTTGGCGATCGCGCGCTCCACCGGATCGCCCGCAAGTTGCTCGACCAGGGGGCCCTGCGGGTCTATGACGAGCGCGGCCTTGTCGGGAATGATGGGTATGGGGCTCGAGAACAGCCCCAGGACGACGGCGAACAGCGCCAGCAGGAGAACGAGGTGCAGGAACTTGCGCAGCCCGTCGAGGCCACTCCAGATCCAGCTCAGCAGGCGGCCGATGGCGCGAAACATGTCGTTAGCCCGGGCGCGGGCACTTCATCATCAGTGCCCTGGCCCGCGATGCCGACGTCAGACCTTCTCTTCGATGCGCGCAGCCTTGCCCGTGCGGTCGCGCAGGAAGTAGAGCTTCGCGCGGCGCACGTGGCCACGGCGCTTGACCGTGATCGCGCCGAGCGCCGGACTGTAGGTCTGGAACACGCGCTCCACGCCCTCGCCGTGCGAGATCTTGCGCACGGTGAACGACGAGTTGATGCCGCGGTTGCTCTTGGCGATGACCACGCCCTCGTAGGCCTGGACGCGCTCGCGGTCGCCTTCCTTGACCTTCACCTCGACGACGACGGTGTCGCCCGGGCCGAAGTCCGGCACTTCGCGCTGCATGCGCTCCTTGTCGAGCGTGGCAATGATGTTGCTCATATCTCACCTTTCTCGCAGTAGTTGCTTCCCTGCCCATTCCGCGGCGCATCCTGCTCCGCTCGGTATTCGTCCAGGAGCGCGATTTCCTCGCCGCTCAACTTCCTCTGCCTCAGCAGGTCCGGCCTGCGCATCCACGTGCGCCCGAGCGACTGCTTCCTGCGCCAGCGCTCGATCGCGGCGTGGTTGCCACCCTTGAGCACCGCAGGCACGTCACGACCCTGCCAGCTCTCAGGCCGCGTGTAGTGCGGCCAGTCGAGAAGACCCTCCGCGAACGACTCCTGCTCGGCCGACTCGGCGCAACCGAGCGTGCCAGGCAGCAGCCGCGACACCGCGTCGACCAGCATCAGCGCCGGCAGTTCCCCGCCGGAGAGCACGATGTCGCCGACCGACAGCGACTCGTCCACACACTCCTCGACGAATCGCTCGTCCACGCCCTCGTAGCGACCCGCCACCAGCACGACCTCGCCAAGGGCGGCCAGTTCAGCCACCTTCGCCTGCGTGACCGGCGCGCCATCCGCTGCCAGGTACACGCGCCGTGCCGAAGGCGCGATCATCAAGGCATCCGCCATGGCGAGCCGCAGTGGCTCCGCCTTCAAAACCATGCCGGGGCCGCCGCCGTAGGGCCGGTCGTCCACCGTCTTGTGCACGTCCGTGGCGTACCGCCGCGGATTCACCGTCCGGACCTCGAGCACTCCCCGCTCGATCGCCCGGCCGAGCACGCCGAAGCCGACGGCCTGCTCGACGAACTCCGGGAACAACGTGACGACCACGATCTTCACGCGATCTCCGGTCCCATCAGTCGTCCGGGTGCCAGTCCAGCGTCACCCGGCCCGCATCCAGGTCCACCGCCACCAGCCTCTCCGGCACCAGCGGTACCAGCCGCTCGCGCTCGCCGACCAGGACGAGCACCGGATGGGCCGGTACGGCCAGCACTCCGTCGACACGTCCGAGGGGCGCACCTTCGCGGTTCCGCGCCTCGAGGCCGATCAGGTCGTGCCAGTAGTACTCGCCAGGAGCAGGGGGTGCCAGCTCCTCGCGGTCCACCTGGACATCGCAACCGGTCAGCGCCTGGGCCGCGTCTCGCGAGTCCACGCCCTCGAGGCGCACCGCAATCGCCCGACCGGCCCGCTTCCACTCGAGAACCGTCCTGCGCTCGGCTCGGCCGGCTCGAACGAGTTCCCAGGACCCGTAATCCACGATGCCCTCGGGAGGATCGGTGTAGGAATTGACCTTCACCCAACCCTGCACCCCGAACGGGGCACCGACTCGACCGAGCACCACCGCGCGCCGGTCACTGCCGGGGCGCGCCGGGCTCATGGGCTCAGGCCGCGGCCTTGGCCTTGCGGTAGCCCTTGAGGAGCTGCTGGACGCGCTCGGAGGGCTGCGCACCGCAGCTCACCCAGTGGTCGATGCGGTCGAGCTCGAGCCGCAGCCCTTCGCTGCCGCCACGCGCGACCGGGTTGAAGAACCCGACCTGCTCCAGGGCGCCACCGACGCTACGGCGGCTGTCAGTCACCACCACGTGATAGAAGGGTTCCTTCTTACCGCCGCGGCGCATCAAACGGATCGTCACCATCGTCTGCCATTGCCTCGTTCAGGGCTACCGGGCACGCGATGCGCACCCGGTCAAAAAAGAGCCGCGAACTATACCGAAAATCCCAGCGGAAAGAAATGCTTGTGGGCGGCTCATTGCAGCCCAGGCGGGAGCCGCCCGGACATGGTCCGCATCATGCGCCCGATGCCCCCCTTGCCCATGCCCTTCATCATCTTCTGCATCTGCAGGAAGTTCTTGAGCAGCCGGTTCACGTCGGCGACGTGGGTCCCGGACCCCGTGGCGATCCGGCGGCGGCGGGAGCCGTCGATGGTCTTGGGGTAACGACGTTCCCTGGGCGTCATGGAGCAGATGATCGCGATCTGGCGCCGGATATCCCGCTCGTTGCCCTGGGGCAGCCCCCCGGCCTTCGCCGCAAGGTGAGCCGGCAGCTTCTCCATCAATGCCGCCATGCCCCCCATGCCCTCCAGCTGGCGCAACTGGGCCAGCAGGTCGCTCATGTCGAAGTCCTTGCCCTTGGCCATCTTGCGGGCGAGCTTCTCGGCCTCCTCGCGGTCGACCTTGCGGGTCACCTCCTCGACCAGGCTCAGGACGTCGCCCATGCCCAGGATCCGGGACGCCATTCGCTCCGGCTGGAAGGCTTCCAGCGCCTCGGGCTTCTCGCCCACGCCCACGAACAGGATGGGCCGGCCGGTCACCTGCCGGACCGACAGGGCCGCGCCGCCACGGGCGTCTCCGTCGGCCTTGGTGAGGATCACGCCCGTGAGATCGAGGGCGGCGCCGAAGGCACGCGCCGCATTCACCGCGTCCTGGCCGGCCATGCTGTCGACGACGAACAGGGTCTCGATCGGCTGCAGCGACGCCCCGAGTTCACGGACCTCCTGCATCATCGGCTCGTCCACGTGCAGGCGGCCCGCCGTATCCACCAGCAGCACGTCGTAGAGCCCCCGGCGGGCCTCGTCCAGCGCGCGGGCCGCGATGACCACCGGCGCCTGCGATGGGTCGGCCGGCGCCACGTCGATGCCGAGCTGCTGGCCCAGGCGCTCGAGCTGAAGCATGGCCGCGGGGCGATAGACGTCGGTCGAGACCAGCAGCACGCGCTTGCGCTCGCGCTCCCGGAGCCAGAGCGCGATCTTGGCGGCGGTCGTGGTCTTGCCCGCGCCCTGCAGGCCCGCGAGCAGGATCACGGCCGGTGGCTGCGTGCGCAGGTTCAGGGGCCGCACACCCTCGCCCATCACCCGGACCAGCTCCTCGTGGATCACGCGCACCAGCGCCTGTCCCGGGGTCAGGCTGCGATGGATCTCGAGCCCCACGGCCCGCGCCTTGACCGCCTCGATGAACTCCTTGACCACGGGCAGCGCAACGTCCGCCTCGAGCAGCGCCATCCGCACTTGCCGCAGCGTGTCGCCGATGTTTTCCTCGGTCAGGCGGCCGCGGCCTCGCAGGCCTTCGACGACGGTGGCCGAGTCGGGAAGAGAGTTTGTCGAACACGGGACCCTGGTTCCGGCTGAGGTGGGGCGCGGCTTGCGCCGGTGAGCGCGAATTATAGGGGCCGCGCCTCCTCACGGTAACGCCGATGTGACATCATTTCGTCGTTGCCACCGCACGGGGTCCGCGCTTGCTGCTGCCACTGATCGCCGTCGCCTGCTACCTCTTCGGCGCCTTCGGGCTCGCGATGGGCGCCTACTACGGCGTTTCCCACCACGGCCGCGGCGGGCGCATCGCGGGCGCGCTGATCGCCTGCGTGGGCGTGGTCGTGCACGTCGCGGCGCTCGCAGGCGAGCTCAAGCTCGCGCCGGGCGCCGCGCTTGTCGCTCGGCGACACGGCCGCGATCGTGAGCGCATTGATCGCGGTCACCGCGCTGGTCCTGGCGCTGCGGCCGCGACTGCGCGGCATGGCCGCGCTCCTGCTGGTCGTGGCCGCGGTGCTCGAACTGACGTTCTCCGAAGGCGCGCGCAATTTCACGACGGGCCGTCCAGGCTGGGAACTCTCCTTCCACATCGCCATGGCCACGACGGCCTTCGCATTCCTCACCATCGGCGCGGCGCTCGCCGTCGCGCAGGTCGTCGTGGACCGGCGACTGCGCAGCCGCCAGCCGCTCGGGATCCTGCGGATCCTGACGCCGCTCGAGTCGCTGGAATCCGGCTGCTTCCACAGCATCCTCGCGGGATTCACGCTGCTCACGCTTGCGCTGGTGAGCGGAGCGTTCTTCGTCGAGAACCTGTTCGCACAGCACCTGGTGCACAAGGTCGTGCTCGCCATCGTCGCCTGGATCGTCTTCGGGGTCCTGCTGCTCGGCCGCTGGCGCTTCGGCTGGCGCGGCCGCAAGGCGCTGCGCTGGACGCTGGCCGGCTACATCCTGCTCGGACTCTCCTACTTCGGCAGCAAGCTGGTCCTGGAGAACCTGCTCGGCCGGCACTGGGGCTGAACGGAATTGAGGGACCTCCCCCTACCCTGGCTGGCCGCGGTCCTGGTCGTCTGCATCGCGCTGTCCGCGTTCTTCTCGAGCACGGAAACGGCGCTGATGGCCATCAACCGCTACCGGCTGCGGCATCGCGCCCGCGAGGGCAGCGCTGGGCGCACGAGCCGCCGAGCGGCTCCTCGAGACGCCGGACCGCCTGATCGGCCTCATCCTCCTCTGCAACAACTTCGTGAACTCCGCGGCGGCGGCGATCGTCACCGTGATCTCGCTGCAGGTCGGCGGCGAGGGCTTCGCCGCGATCAGTGTCGGCGCGTTCACCGTGGTGCTGATCATCTTCGGCGAGGTGGCGCCGAAGACCTTCGGCGCGCTCTACCCCGAGCGCCTCGCGCTGCCCGCGGCACTCGTCTACCAGGTGCTGCTCAAGCTCCTGTACCCGGTGGTCTGGGCGCTCAACCTCGTCGCGAACGGCGTGCTGCGCCTCATGGGCATCTCGCGCGAGACGGTGAACTCGACCTCGCTCAGCCAGGACGAGCTGCGCACGGTGCTCGCCGAGGCGGCGACCGTCATCCCCCACGGCCACCAGAGGATGCTGATGAGCATCCTCGACCTCGAGAAGGTGAGCGTCGAGGACATCATGGTCCCGCGCAACGAAATCGCCGGCATCGACATCTCCGACGACTGGGACGTGATCCTGGAGCAGCTGCGCGAGAGCCGGCACACCCGCATCCCGGTCTACGAGGGCAGTCTCGACAATCTCGTCGGCATCCTGCACATGAAGAAGGTGGCGCGGCTGCTCGCTCGCGGCGAGTTCGCGCACGAGCACCTGGTGGCGCTCGCCCGCGCGCGCGAACCCTGGTACGTCCCGGAGGGCACGTCGCTCAACCAGCAACTGCTCAATTTCCAGCGCCAGCGGCGGCGCGTAGCCTTCGTCGTGGACGAGTACGGCGACGTGCAGGGACTCGTGACGCTCGAGGACCTGCTCGAGGAGATCGTCGGCGAGTTCGCCACGGACACGCGCGCGCTCCACAAGGACGTGCACAAGGAAAAGGGCGGCAGCTACGTGGTGAACGCCTCGGCGAGCGTACGCACACTCAACCGCAAGATGGGCTGGTCGCTGCCCACCACCGGGCCGCGCACCTTGAACGGGCTGATCATCGAGTTCCTCGAAACGATCCCGGATGCGGGCACCAGCCTGCGCGTCGACGGCTACTCGATCGACGTGCTGCAGATGGGCGAGAACGCGGTGAAGACGGTGCGCCTCCGGCCGCCCGCGGACAAGGCCGCGCCTTCAGAAGGCCGCCGCTAGCGCCTCGTCGAGCCGGGAGACGCCCTGCACGACCATCCCCTCCGGGGCACGCCTGGGGACGTTCGCTGCCGGCACCAGGGCACGCCGGAATCCCTGCTTGACCGCCTCGCGGAGCCGCTCCTCGCCGAAGGGCACCGGCCGGATCTCACCGGTCAGCCCCAGTTCCCCGAAGCAGACGGTGTCGGCGGCCACGGGCCGGTTGCGCAGGCTCGACTGCACGGCGAGCACGGCGGGCAGGTCGGCGGCGGTCTCGCCGATGCGCACGCCGCCCACGACGTTGACGAACACGTCCTGGCCCGCAGTCGAGATTCCTCCGTGCCGGTGCAGCACGGCGAGCAGCAGCGCAAGCCGGCTCGACTCGAAGCCGACGGCCACACGACGTGGCGACATGCCCTGCGCCTCGTCGATCAGCGCCTGCACCTCGACCAGCAGCGGCCGGCTGCCTTCTCGCGCGACCGTGACCACGCTGCCCGAAACCGGCGTCTCGTGGCGCGACAGGAAGATGGCCGAGGGGTTGCGCACCTCCTTGAGGCCCTGGTCCACCATCGCGAACACGCCGATCTCGTTGGCCGCCCCGTAGCGGTTCTTGACGGCCCTCACCACGCGGAAGCGGCTGCCGGGATCGCTCTCGAAGTAGAGAACCGTGTCCACCATGTGCTCCAGGATGCGCGGGCCCGCGATGAGGCCCTCCTTGGTCACGTGGCCGATGATGAGCACTGCGGTGCCGGAGTCCTTCGCGTAGCGAACGAGACGCGCAGCGGACTCGCGCACCTGCACCGCGGAGCCCGGCGAGGACTCGGAGAGTTCCGTGTGCATGGTCTGGATCGAGTCGATCACCAGCACCAGGGCCGACGCCGCGGCGGCCTCGGCGACGATCCGCTCGACACCGGTCTCGGCGACGAGGCGAAGCGTCGGCGACTCGAGCCCTAGCCGGCGCGCGCGCAGCGCGACCTGCCGCACCGACTCCTCCCCGGAGGCATAGAGCACCGGCCGCTCGCGCGACAGCGAGTCCGCGGCCTGCAGCAGCAGCGTGGACTTGCCGATGCCGGGATCGCCTCCGAGCAATACGACCGACCCGGCGACCAGGCCGCCGCCGAGGACACGATCCAGTTCGCCGATACCCGTCGCCGCGCGCAACTCGGTGTCGTCACCCACCTGCGCCACGGCCTGGCTGGTACCGGCCCCCACGGACGCACGGGCGCGCCTCGCGGGCAACGCACCCGCCGAGGATGCAGCGAGCTCGAGGGTGTTCCACGCCTGGCATGCCGGGCACTGGCCCTGCCACTGCGGGGTCGTCGCGCCGCAGGCGCCGCACACGTAACTCGTCTTCGGCCGCGCCATGATTCAACCTTGTGCGGGGACTCTGGGCCCGCGGCCCGCGATGCTAGCACGCCCCGGAGGCGGCCCCGGATTGTGACGACACCTGCAAAACGGTGGGTATCCAGCCCTTATACTTCGCTACAGACCATGCGCAACCCGGCCGAAGACACCCAGGTCATGTCCAGCACCGGCGGCGAGCCGAAGCCGCCGGACCACGGCCGTGCGATCCCCGCACGACTCGGCCGATACAGCATCATCCACGAGATCGGCAAGGGCGCGATGGGCGTCGTCTACCGCGCGCGCGACCCTCGCATCAACCGCGAGGTCGCCCTCAAGGCCATCCCGCTCGCCGCGGAATTCGAGGGCAGGGAACTCGAGGAGGCGCGCACCAAGTTCTTCCGCGAGGCGGAGATGGCCGGCCGCCTCAGTCACCCGCACATCGTGACGATCCACGACGCGGGCGAGGACCACGGCACGGCCTACATCGCCATGGAACTGCTGCGCGGCCAGCACCTCGTCGAGTACACCGACCCGGCGCACCTGCTCCCGGTCGCGGTCTCGCTCGAGATCGTCGCCTGCCTCGCCGATGCGCTGCATTACGCGCACCGGCAGCACGTGGTCCACCGCGACATCAAGCCGGCGAACGTCATGTTCGACGCGGCGAGCGGTGAGCTCAAGATCACCGACTTCGGCATCGCAAGGCTCACCGACAGCAACCGCACTCGCACCGGCGTGGTGCTCGGAACTCCGTCGTTCATGTCGCCCGAGCAGCTCCAGGGCCGCGCGGTGACGGGCAGCTCCGACCTCTTCTCCCTTGCGGTGACCGCATGCCAGCTGCTCACGGGGCAGCTGCCATTCCGCGCCGACTCCATGCCGGCGCTCATGATCAAGATCGCGCACGAGCCGCACCCCCCGATCCGGGTGCTGCGGCCGGACCTGCCGGCGGGGATCGATGCCCTGTTCGACCATGCGCTCGCCAAGAACCCGGCCGACCGCATCGAAAGCGGCTCGGCCTTCGCAACCGCGCTGCGCGACCTCATGCCGCGCGGGAGCACCTGAGCCGTGCACGTCAGGGGCAAGTTCCGCTGCGTAGGCATGAGCGACACCGGCCGCATCCGCGAGCACAACGAGGACACGATCGGCACCGATTCGGACATCGGCCTGGTGGTGCTGGCGGACGGGATGGGTGGCTACAAGGCCGGCGAGGTGGCGAGCGGCATCGCCGTGCGCACCGTCATGACGCTGCTCAAGGAGGCGCTCGAGCGCGAGGACCTCACGCTCCGCGACCCGGAATCGGGCCTCAGCCGGTCGGGGATCCTGCTGCGCGACGCGATCAATCGCGCCAACAAGATCATCTACCAGACGGCGAAGACGCAGCCCAACTGCGAGGGCATGGGCACGACCGTCGTCGCCGGCCTCTTTTTCGACGACAAGCTGACCGTAGCCCACGTCGGTGACTCGCGACTCTACTGCCAGCGGGCCGGCGAACTGCGGCAGGTGACGCAGGACCACTCGCTGCTCCAGGAACTCGTCGCGCGCGGGTTCTACACGCCGGAGGAAGCCCAGCGCGCGGCATCCAAGAACTACGTGACCCGCGCGCTCGGGGTGGAACCGACCGTCGAGGTGGATGTGACCGAGGTCCCAGTATTGAAGGACGACTTGTTCCTGCTGTGCTCCGACGGCCTCTCCGACATGGTCGAGGACGAGGACATTCACTTAACCATCAGTACCTTTGGTGGTAATCTTGAGACGCTTGCTAGGCAGCTCGTGCTGCTCAGCAACGAAAATGGCGGGCGGGACAACGTGTCGATCGTGGTGGTGCGGGTGCTCGACAGCTTCCCCGCGCGGCGCAGCCTGATCGACCGGGTTCTCGCTCGATTCAGTTAGTTCTTAGGACCCGGGAATACGCATGGCACGGCTCGTTCTCAGCATCGACGGGCAATCGCTCGCCGAATACAACATGAGCAAGGAGCGCTACACGATCGGGCGCCTCCCGGACAACGACATCCGCATCGACAACGCCGCCGTCAGCGGTCACCACGCGCTGATCATCAACATCCTCAACGACTCGTTCCTCGAGGACCTGAACAGCACCAACGGCACGTACGTCAACGGCAAGCTCATCAAGAAGCACGCCCTGCAGCACGGCGACTCGATCACGGTCGGCCACCACACGCTGCGATTCGTCGAAAGCGAGGCGGATGAGCCCGCCGACGAATTCGAGAAGACCATGGTGATCAGCCCGCGGGATGCGGCGCGCATGCAGATGCCGGCCTCGGCCATGGCGCTGCCGCCGACTCCTGTGGCGGCCGCGCAGCAGTATCCGAACGCGACGCTGCCACGCGCGCGACTGCAGGTGCTGTCCGGCCAGTTCGCGGGCCGGGAGCTCGAGCTGGTCAAGACTCTGACGACGCTCGGAAGACCGGGCGTGCAGGTCGCAGCGGTGACGCGTCGCTCGGACGGCTTCTACATCGTGCACGTGGAGAGCGCCAGCGACGGCGACTACCCGCTGCTGAACGGCGTTGCGACCGGCCCGCAGGCGCGCAGGCTGCACGACAACGACGTCGTACAGCTCGCCGGCGTAAAGATGGGGTTCTTCGAGACCTGAGCCGGGGTCAGCGCATCTCGCGCTGCACCCGCGAACTCACGCCGCAGGTGAGCTGGTACGGGATGGTATCGGCCGAGCGGGCGACCTCCTCGACCGCGAGTCCCCGCCCCCAGAGCTCCACCGGATCGCCTACGGACACGGCCGGCAGGTCGGTCACGTCCGCCGTGAGCATGTCCATCGAGACCCGCCCGGCGATCGGCGCTCGCCGCCCTCCGACGAGTACCGGCGTGCCGGCACGCGCGCTGCGGGGGTATCCATCGCCGTACCCTGCCGCGACGACGGCGATCCTCGAGTCCCGCGCCGCTCGCCAGGTGCCGCCGTAGCCGACGGTCTCGCCCGACTTGACGGTCCTGATCGCGATCACGCGGGTCTCGAACGTCATCACGGCGCGCAGCCCGAAGTCCGCCCCGGACCCCTGCGGGAATGGCGAAAGCCCGTAGAGCATGAGCCCGGGCCGGACCCAGTCGCCGCGCGCCGCGGGCCACGCGAGCACGCCGGCGGAATTGGCGATGCTGCGCAGGGCCTCGACGCCCGCCGTCGCCGCCTCGAATGCCGCGAGCTGATCGGCCGTCTTCGCGTCGGCCCCGTCTTCCGCGCAGGCAAGGTGCGTAACCAGCGTCGGGTCGGGTTCGACGCCGGGAATGCGTCGCAACCGCTCATGCGCGGAGGCGAACTCCTCCGGCCTGAAGCCGAGCCGGTTCATGCCGGTGTCGATCTTGAGCCACGCGCAGACAGGCTCCCGGCCCGCGCGATCCTCGAGCATCCGCAGCTGCTCGTGGTTATGCACCATGAGGTCGAGGTGCGCGCCGATCGCTGCGGCAAGCTGATCGGCGTCCAGAACGCCTTCGAGCAGCAGGATGCGGCCGCCATGGCCGGCCGCCCGCAGCGCCAGCCCTTCGTCGACCCGCGCGACGGCTGCACCGTCCGCTCCGGCGAGCGCGCGAGCCACGCCGGCGAGGCCATGGCCGTAGGCATTCGCCTTGACGACCGACATGACGCGCGCACCCGGCGCGAACTCCCGCACGCGGCCGAGGTTGTGCCGCAGCGCGGCCGTATCGATGATGGTTCGGATCGGGGTCAGCACGGGGCGGCTCCGTGGTCGGCAGCTTCAGCCGCCGTAGCTGTAATCGCCCGTCGCGAGGTTCTCGAAGCGCGTGTACTTGCCGAGGAAGGTCAGGTGCACCTCGCCGGTCGGGCCGTTGCGCTGCTTCGCGATGATGATGTCCGCGATGCCCTTGCGGGGCGTCTCGGGGTCGTAAACCTCCTCGCGGTAGATGAGCATGATGACGTCGGCGTCCTGCTCGATGGCGCCCGACTCCCGCAGGTCCGACATCACGGGCTTCTTGTCGGTCCGCTGCTCGACACCGCGGTTCAGCTGCGACAGCGCGATCACCGGCACCTTGAGCTCCTTCGCGAGCGCCTTCAGCGAACGCGAGATTTCGGAGATCTCCGTGGCGCGGTTCTCCTTGGTGCCGGCCACCTGCATGAGCTGCAGGTAGTCCACCACGATCAGGCCGAGACCACGCTCGCGCGAGAGGCGTCGCGCGCGGGCGCGCACCTCGGTCGGCGTGAGGGCGCCGCTGTCGTCGATGTAGACGGGCGCGACCTTCATCTGGGCGATCGCGCCGTTGATGCGCGCCCAGTCCTCGTCACCGAACATGCCGGTGCGCAGGTGGCTCTGGTCCACGCGCCCGAGCGAGGAAATCATGCGCATCGAGAGCTGCTCGCGCGACATTTCCATGGAGAACACGGCCACCGGCACGTTGCCGGAAATCGCGGCGTTCTCGGCGATGTTGAGCGCGAGCGTCGTCTTGCCCATCGAGGGGCGGCCCGCCACGATGACGAGGTCGCCGGGCTGCAGTCCGGCGGTCATGCGGTCGAGGTCGGTGTAGCCGGTGGCGACGCCGGTGAGCTGCCCCTGGTTCTCGTGCAGCATGTCGAGGCGGTCGATGGTGGCGCCCAGGATGTCGCGCAGCGGCACGAAGCCGGACCCGGTGCGGCGGCCCGCCTCCGCGATCTCGAACACGCGGCGCTCCGCCTCGTCCACGAGGTCCCTGGCGGAGCGCCCTTCGCTCTCGTAGGCGCTCGCGGCGATCTCGCCGCTGACGCGGATCAGGTGCCGGAGCAGCGAGCGCTCGCGGACGATGTCCGCATAGGCGCGGATGTTCGCGGCCGTCGGGGTTTCCCGCGCGAGGCCCGCGAGGTACGCGAGACCCCCGGTCTCGTCGGCCTGGCCCTTCGCCGCGAGGTATTCCGCCAGCGTGACGGCGTCGGCCGGCTCGCTGCGCGCCGCGAGTTCGGCGATGGCGGAGAAGATCTGCTGGTGGTCGCGCCGGTAGAAGTCCTCGGCGGTCAACCGGTCCGCAATCGAGTCCCAGGTGCTGTTGTCGAGCAGCAGGCCACCGAGTACGGCCTGCTCGGCCTCGAACGAGTGCGGCGGGACGCGGAGCGCGTCCGTATCCGACGTGGGCCGCTGCCGCCAGCGGCCCCGCGCATCACCCGCATCCTGATCCATCGGGGCGGACCGCGGCGCTGGGGACTATTCCTCGCCGACCACGTCCACCGGCAGGTCGATTATCACGTCGCTGTGCAGGTGCAGTTTCACGTGATGCTCGCCCACGACGCGGATCGGGCCCGAGTGCAGGCGAACTTCGGCGCGCTCGACGCGAATACCGGCGGCCGACAGCGCCTCGGCGATGTCCGACGTGCCGATCGAGCCGAAGATCTTCCCCTCGCCGCCCGCCTTCGCGGTGAGCTTGAGGCGGAAGCCCTCGAGCTGCCCGGCGCGCAGCGTGGCGCTCGACAGGTCGTCGGCCGCGAGCTTCTCGAGCTCGCCGCGACGCTCCTCGAATTTCTTCAGGTTGGCAGCCGTGGCGAGCGCAGCCTTGCCCTGCGGGAGCAGGAAGTTGCGGCCGTAGCCCGGCTTTACGTTCACCTTGTCGCCGATTTTTCCGAGGTTGGCGACCTTCTGCAGCAGGATCACTTCCATCGTTGATTCCTCGATCGATCGTTGTCCAGATTGTTACGCATTCTGCGCCTGCGCCCGCGAGCGCAGCCAGTTGTCCACGAAACCCCAGCCCGCGAGCGCCGCGACCATCACCGGCGCGGCCAGCACGAGCAGAATGTAGATGGCCCACAGCCACCCCGCGCCCAGGCGTCCCGCCGCCTTGTAGCGATGGGCCGCCGCGAGACCGACCAGCATGAGCGCACCCAGGAAGATGCGCTCGAGATCATCCACCAGCGGCCGGTCCGTCCAGATGGACGCCGCGATCAGCACCGCGCCGACCGTCCCCAGCACCAGGCCGAGGCGGATCTGCTGGAATTCCGCACCGAACCGGCCCGGCGTCTCCTGGTGGAACTGCCACCAGCGGGCGAGAAACAGGGCGCACATCGCCAGCACCATCGTGAGCGCCGTCACCCAGCCCCACAGCGTGCGCGCCAGCGACTCGACCAGCCCTTCCTTGTCGAGGTCCATCGGCAGGCCACGGCGCTGCATCTCCTGGGCGAGGTCCCGTACGAACGGCGCCCAGAACTTCTCCGGGTCTCCCAGCGCCTGGTGCAGCAGCACCAGCATCACGACGCCCGCCAGCACCGACAACTGCAGGCACAGGCTCAACGAGCCGGTGCGTGCGAGCAGCATCGCCAGCACGAGCGGCGGCCCCAGCACCCACGCCGAGTAGATCAGCCCGACCGGCACGGGCCGCCCGACCATCCACATCGCGAACGTGAGCAACGCGCTCCCGCCGATCGCGATCGAGAGCCCGAGCCGCGGGCCGCGCACCAGCACCACCAGCGCCGGCACCGCGCCCGGCAGGAAGAACGCAAACCCGAGCCCGAACAGCGGCAGCAGCCCGAGGAGGCCGGTGACGAGCACCGCACCGCCGGGGTTGTCGGCGAGCCAACTGGCGAGCGATCGGTTCATATCGGCATCCGGCGGCAAGCCGCGCGGCGCCAGGATCGGCTCAGTGCTGGTCCGTGTACGGCAGCAGCGCCAGGAATCTCGCCCGCTTCACGGCCAGCGCAAGCTGGCGCTGATAGTTCGAGCGCGTGCCGGTGATGCGGCTCGGGACGATCTTGCCGGTCTCGCTGATGTAGCCCTTGAGCGTGGCCAGGTCCTTGTAGTCGATCTGCTCGACGCCTTCGGCAGTGAACTTGCAGAACTTACGGCGACGGAAAAAACGTGCCATGGGTCACCCGATGTTAATTCGTTGGTTCGAGGTCGACGATCAGTCGGACATGCGGTCGCCGCGGTCACCGCGGTCGCCACGATCACGACGGTCGTCGTCGGTTGCTTCGGGGAGGGTCGATTCCTCGGGGCGCCCGCCTTCTTCCACGGCCTTCGCCATCGGCGAGGGCTCGGTCACGGCGGCCGGCATCGACACCACCAGGTTGCGGATCACCGCGTCGCTGAAGCGGAACGAGCCGGTGAGTTCCTCGAGCACCTTCTGGTCGCACTCGACGTTCATCAGCACGTAGTGGGCCTTGTGGATCTTGGCGATCGGATACGCAAGCTGCCGGCGGCCCCAGTCCTCGAAGCGATGGATTGCGCCGCCGCCCGCGGTGATCATCCCGCGGTAGCGCTCGACCATGGCCGGGACCTGCTCGCTCTGGTCAGGGTGGACCAGGAACACGATTTCGTAATGACGCACTTTTTGTGCTCCCTTCGGTTAAAGCCACCCGGAGGCAAAAAGCCACGGTGCGGCAAGGAGTTGCAATCGACCCGGCCGGCCACGGGGAGGCGACGGGAGCCGCGTAGGATAGCGGAAGCGGCGCTGATAGGAAAGTGGTCGCTGGCCGCCGGCAGACGACCGCAGACCGCCGACCGCCGAGATGGTCAGCGGCAGGTGTAGCCCTGATTGCCTGTGGACCGGCATTGCGGCGGGTAGCCGTGCTCGCGCCAGTACCTGGCCACTCCGAGCCTCTCGAGGGCCGCCTTGAAGCCAGGCGAGTCGACGAAACCCGGGAGACCCGGCTCCCACTGGGCAGCAAAGGAGGTGGAGAAGTCCGGCGCAGTGGCAAGCCGGTCGTACTCGCCCAGCCACTGGTAGGTCGTCGTCGCCCCGATGTTCACGTTGTACTTGCTATCCCGGTCGGCGATTGCGCGGTCGAGAATCGCAGTCTCGGCCGGCTCGAGCGGACTGGCGCGCTCGAGCAGCTTGAGCAGTATCGAGGCCTGTTCCCGGCTATCGACCAGATCCTGGAGCTGCAGCGTCGCACCCACGCGATCGCCGCGCTGAAGCAGCACTGGCACGAAACTCGCCTCGTGGTTGCCAGTGAATCCGGCGGCGACACCCTCCTCGAACAGTTTCATCGCCGGGTCGGTCCGGCCCGAGTAGAGCAGCGCGAGCGCCTTCCAGCGCGTGCAGTTCCGGTACTGAGGGTCGATCCGCAGGCATTGGTCCAGGTCCGCGACCGCGCGATCGAAGTATCCCAGGTTGATCCAGGCGATGCTGCGCCAGAGGTAGGCGGTGCTGTTGCGCGGGTCGGCCGAAATCGCGCGGCCCAGCATGTCGATGTTGGCTGCCCAGTCCACGGGCAGACGGGCCTGCCCGACGTTCGCGAGCGCGGCCCAGGGCATCGAGAGCGTCGGATCGAGCTTCAAGGCGCGCTCCGCCGCCTGCGTCGCCGTCGCGTAGTAGTCCCGATCGGTGATGCCCCAGCTCGGCGCGACCGAGCACACGGCCGCAAGCCCTTCCCACCCGCGTGCGAAAGCCGGGATCCATCTGCGTGACCTTCTCGAACAGTCGAATGCTCTCCCGCAGGTCGGAGCGCGCGATGAAGAGCTCGCGCGCCTTGAGGTAGATCTCGTAGGCCGCGAGGTTCTCAGTGTCGGCGCGCACGGTGACGGCGGCCGCCTCGCCCGCAGCCCCCAGCTGCGCGCGCAGCGCGTTCACGATGGCATTCGCGATCTCGTCCTGGATGGCGAAGATGTCGGTCAGCTCGCGATCGTAGGTCTCCGACCACAGGTGGCGATCGTTCACGGCGTCGATCAGCTGCGCCGTGATGCGCACGCGATTGCCCGACTTGCGCACGCTGCCCTCGAGGACGTGATTGACCTTGAGCGCGCGGGCGATGTCCGCCGTGCCGAGCGGACTGCCCTTGTAGCCGAACGAAGATGTGCGCGAGGCGACTCCGAGTCCCTTGACTCGCACCAGCACGTTCAGCAGCTCCTCCGAAATACCATCGGAGAAGTACTCGTTGTCCTTGTCCTGGCTCATGTTGACGAAGGGCAGCACTGCGATGGAAGGCCCCGTCTCGGTGGCCTGCGCGGCACTCGCGGCCTCGGCAGCGCTTGCCGAAGGTGCACCCGCCGCGCCCGGCGCCGCCACGGGCATGCGTCCGACCCACCAGAACATTCCGCCGCCGAGCAGCAGCAAGGCGATCAGGATCGCGAACTCCGTGCCACCGACCTTCTGGCGGCCACGGTCGCCGTGATACCAGGCCACCACGAGCGCAATCGGCAGCCCGGCAAAAAATGCGACGATGGCGAATCGCTGCAGCTGCTCGGGCCAGTGAAACGCCGTGCCGACGTAAGCGAGGCCCTGGAGCAGGCCCCACCCGGCCGCGACGTAGGCGATGGCCCACTGCACCACCTTGCGACGGCGCAGCTGGTCCCACAGGCCCTCGGGCTGCGGCTCCGTCATCCCGGGCGACGGCCGGGCCGCGCCTGGCGCTGGCGCACCGCCTCGAAGAGCACGATGCCCGTCGCGACCGACACGTTCAGGCTCTCAACCGCGCCCGCCATCGGGATCGAGACGAGCTGGTCGCAGCACTCGCGCGTCAAGCGCCGCATGCCCTCGCCTTCCGAACCCATCACGATCGCCGTCGGTCCCTTGAAGTCGGCCTCGTAGATCGACTTGTCGGTCTCGCCGTCCGTGCCCACCAGCCAGATCCCGCGTTCCTTGAGCTCGCGCAGCGTGCGCGCGAGATTCACCACCGACACGAACGGCACGGTCTCGGCGGCGCCGGCCGCCACCTTGCGCACCACGGGCGTGAGCCCGGCCGCGCGATCACGTGGGGCGATGACTGCGGCGACCCCGGCTGCATCGGCCGAACGCAGGCAGGCGCCCAGGTTGTGCGGATCCTGCACGCCGTCGAGCACCAGCAGCAGTGGCGCCTCCCCGGCGGCCTCGAGTGCCTCTTCGAGTTGCGTCTCGGGGTCTCCCGCGCGCGGCGCGATCTCCGCGACGACGCCCTGGTGCCGCCCACCCTCGGCCAGCCGGTCGAGCATGGAATCGTCGGCGGCCGAGACCTGGATTCCTGCACGCTGGGCCAGCGCCTTGATCTCCGCGTGGCGCCCGGCCTCCCGCCCCGAGGCCACCAGCACGCGACGCACGCGCGCCGGGCTGCGCGTGAGCAACACCCTCACCGCGTGCGTGCCGTAGGCGACGGAATTCGTCACCGTCGGCGCCTTCCCGCGGGCCGCGGCCTGCGACTGCGCGCAGGCTCGTCCCCCGCGCCAGCGAGTTCGAAATCAACGCGCCGGTCGTCGAGCGACACGTTCGTCACGCGCACGCGCAGCCGGTCGCCGAGCTTGAACGAGCGGCCGGAGCTGCGCCCGACCATGCGAAAACCCGACCTGTCCCGGGCGAAGTAGTCCTGTCCGAGCGCCGAGACGTGCAGCAAGCCGTCCACCTGCAGGCCGTCGAGCTGGACGAAGAGCCCGAAGTCCACGACACCGGAGACGATGCCGTCGAACTCCTCGCCGACCCGGTCCTGCATGTAATAGCACTTGAGCCACGCCACGGCGCCGCGCGTGGCCTCGTCGGCCCGCCGTTCGCGGAACGAGCAGTCCTGTCCCAGCACCGGGAAGGAGCCGTGCCAGGCGACGAGTTCCTGGGGGTCGCCGCCCCGCAGCACCTGGCGGATGCCGCGGTGAACCACGAGGTCCGGGTAGCGACGGATGGGCGAGGTGAAGTGCGCGTAATGCTCGAGCGCGAGCCCGAAGTGACCGATGTTGCCCGGCTGGTACACGGCCTGGGGCATCGAACGGATGACCGCGGTCGAGATGAGGAGCGCGTTCGGCTGGTCGCCGAGCTTCGTGAGCAGCTCGCGCAGGTGCTGGGGCGTCACGTCCTCGGCCGGCGGGAGCCACAGGCCGAACTCGCGCAGGAACTGCGTGAGCATCTCGAGGCGATCTACCTCGGGCAGGCCATGGACACGGTACAGCGTCGGTACGTGGTGCCGGTCGAGGTAGCGCGCCGCTGCGATGTTCGCGGCGATCATGCACTCCTCGATCAGGCGATGCGCGTCGTTGCGCGGTTGCTCGACCAGTGCCGCGATCCGTCCTTCCTCGTCGAACTTGAGCTTGAGCTCGGGCGTGTCGAGCTCGAGCGCGCCGCGCCCGGTTCGCTCGCGCAGGAAGCTTCGATACACGCCGTGCAGCGCGAGCAGCCGTTCGCGCAGTTGCTCGAGCCTGGGGGCGTGCTTCGCCGCGGGCCGCTCGAGGAATTCGCCGACGTCGCGATAGGTCAGCCTGGCCGCGGAACGCATCACGCCCTCGAAGAACCTCGAGCGCGTGATGCGGCCGTCGTCGCCGACGCGCAGCTCGCAGCACAGGCACAGGCGGTCCTGGTCCGGGACCAGCGAACACAGGCCGTTCGAGAGCTCCTCCGGCAGCATCGGCAGCACGCGGTTCGGGAAGTAAACGGAGGTGCCGCGCTCGCGCGCCTCGACATCGAGTGCGCTGCCGGGCGTCACGTAGTGGCCGACGTCGGCGATCGCGACGATGACGCGCCAGCCTCCGCGGGTGCGTTCGCAGTACACGGCGTCGTCGTAGTCGCGCGCGTCCTCGCCGTCGATGGTCACGAGTTCGATGCCGCGCAGGTCCTCGCGTCCCGCGATCGCTGATTCAGGGATGCGCGCACCGTAGGCGCGAGCCTCCGCAAGCACGGCCGCGGGGAAATCGCAGGGCAGCCCGTGCGAGTGGATCGCGATGTCGGTTTCCATGCCCGGCGCGCCATGCTCGCCGAGCAGTTGCGTCACCCGGCCCACCGGCTGCGCGTTCCTGCCGGGCTGCTGCGTGAGTTCGACGATGACGATCTGGCCGGACTGCGCCTCGCCGAGCTGCGACTGCGGTACCAGCACGCGATGCGTGATGCGCGGGTTGTCCGGCGTGAGGTAGGCCACGCCCGACTCGACCTGCAGCCGACCCACGACCTCGCGAGTGCGCCGCTCCAGCACCTCGACGATGGCGCCCTGCGGCTTGCCCTTGAAGCGCGGGCCCTCGATGCGCGCCGCCACGCGGTCGCCGTGAATCACCTCGCGCATCTGCTGCGACGGCAGGTAGACGGCGGCCGATGCGTCGTCCGGCAGGAGCCAGCCGTCGCCGTTGCGTTGCGCCTGGATGGTGCCGACCACGAGCCCCGGCATCTGCTCGCGCAGGCAGTACTGCCCGCGACGGTTCTGCACCGCGTCTCCGCGCTTGACGAGCGCGGCGAGCTGCGCATCCGCGTCCGCGCCAGCCACGGGGCCCAGCGCCTCGACGATCTCGTCGAGGCGCAGCGGGCGACCCGCCCGTCGCAGGCATTCGAGGACGCCGGCCTCGGGGGATGGCGCCGTGCGCGAGGCGGGGCGCGGCCGGGCCGGGCCTCGCGGCGGCTGGGTGGGACGTCGGTTGCGTTTTCTCTGCATCAGGATCCGGGAGGGCGGCACCGTGCCGCCGGTATTCGTTGACAGCCCGGGGGGCCGCCAGTAAATTGCGCCACCTTCCAGCCGGCCCCTCGGCCGAGCCGCGACCCATGCCCAGGTGGCGGAATTGGTAGACGCACTAGTTTCAGGTACTAGCGGGTAACACCGTGGAGGTTCGAGTCCTCTCCTGGGCACCACTTGTATTGCTGCCGAGACTCTAGCATCACCCGCCGCAACTGTCTGTTTCCGGCTGTATTTTGACCCAACCGGCTGCGACGCCACCGCCGGCGCCGCGCGCCGGCCAGCGCCTCAGATAGACCTCGAGATCAGTTCCTTCATGATCTCGTTGGTGCCGCCATAGATCCGCTGCACGCGCGAATCCGCGAACATGCGGCAGACGACGTAGTCGTTCATGTAGCCGTAGCCTCCGTGGAGCTGCAGGCACTCGTCGATCACCTGCTGCTGCATGTCGGTGACCCACCACTTGGCCATCGCTGCGGTCTCGGTATCGAGCGTTCCCGCAACCAGCTGCTCGATGCACCGGTCGACGAAGGTGCGCGCCACCCGCGTGATGGTCGTGACCTCGGCGAGCTTGAAGCGGGTGTTCTGGAAATCCCCGACGGCCTGCCCGAACGCCTTGCGTTCCTTCACGTATCGCACCGTTTCAGCGACCGCGCCTTCCATCGCCGCGACGCCACCGAGGGCAATCGTCAGGCGCTCGTACGGGAGGTCGCCCATCAACTGGTGCATCCCCTTGCCTTCCGCGCCGCCGAGCAGGCAGTCCGCGGGAACGTGCATGTCCTCGAAGAAGAGTTCCGCCGTGTCCTGCGCAGTCAGCCCCATCTTGTCCAGCACACGGCCCACGCGGTAACCGGGCCGTCCCTCGGTCTCGACCATCAGGATCGAAAGACCGCGGGCGCGGTCCGCCGGGTCGGTGCGCACCACCAGCATCAGGAGCGTGGCGATCGAGCCGTTGGTGATGAAGGTCTTGGAGCCGTTGACGACATAGTCGCCGCCCTCGAGCACGGCTCTCGTGCGGATCCCCTTCAAGTCCGAACCGGCGCCGGGCTCGGTCATCGCGATGGCGCCGATCAGCTCGCCGCTTGCCATCCTGGGCAGCCAGCGTTGCTTCTGTGCCTCGCGTGCCGTAATTGAGCACGTAGTGAGCCGCGATGCTGTGCACGCCCTGGCCGAAACCTGAAATGCCGCGCCTGGCGGTTTCCTCATAGAGCAGCGATTCGTGCCGGAAGTCCCCGCCGCCGCCGCCGTACTCCGTCGGCACGTCCATGAGCAGGAACCCCGCCTGCCCCGCTGCCCGCCAGGTCTCGCGATCCACGTGATGCTGGGCGCGCCACTTCGCCTCCTTCGGCATCATCTCCGTCTCGACGAAGCGCGACACGGCCTCGCGCAGGATCTGCAGGTCGTCGTCCATCCACGGGGATACGCAGGCTTTCATCGCTCTCTGGTCCTCGATAGGCCTAGTCGAAAGGGTGCCGCAGCACGATCGTCTCGGCGCGGTCGGGACCGGTCGAGACGATGTCGATCGGCACGCCGGCGAGCTGCTCGATGCGGGCGAGGTATTTCTTCGCGTTCGCGGGCAGCCGTTCGAACTCGGTGATGCCGACCGTGGGTTCCGACCAGCCCGGCAGGCTCTCGTAGACGGGCTCGCACTCGCAGTAGCGGTGAGTGAGCAGCGGCGGCCGTTCGCTGACTTTCCCGTCGATCCGGTAGCCCGTCGCGATGCGCAACGTGTCGAGGCCGTCGAGCACGTCCAGCTTGGTGACGCCCAGGCTCGACAGGCTGTTGTGCACCACGGCTCGTCGCAGCGCGACCGCGTCGAACCAGCCACAGCGTCGAGGGCGGCCGGTGACGGCGCCGAATTCGTGGCCGACGCGCGAGAGATGCTCGCCGGTCTCGTCGAACAGCTCGGTCGGGAACGGACCCGCGCCCACGCGCGTCGTGTACGCCTTGACGATCCCGAGGACCGCGTGGATGTCGCGCGGCCCGAGGCCGGTGCCGACGGCCGCCGCGCCCGCGATGGTGTTCGACGAGGTGACGAAGGGATACGTGCCGACGTCGTTGTCGAGCAGCGCGCCCTGCGCGCCCTCGAAGAGAAGGTTGCTGCCGCGCTGCATGTCCTCGTACAGCCGCTGCGTGACGTCGTCCACGAGCGGGCGCACGCGCTCGCCCTGCGCGACGAGGTCCTCGAGCACGCGCTCGAACTCGATCGGCTCGGCGCTGAAATAGCGACTCAGCACGAAATTGTGGAAGTCGAGGATCTCGCCCAGCCTCGCCGCGAGCCTGTCGCGCTGGAACAGGTCTGCGACGCGCACGGCACGGCGACCCACCTTGTCCTCGTAGGCCGGGCCAATGCCCCGCCCGGTGGTGCCGATGGCGTTGGCGCCGCTCGCCCGCTCCCGCGCCCGGTCGATTGCGATGTGCGTGGGCAGGATGAGCGCGCAGCTCGGGCTCACTCGCAGCCGTTCGTAGACGGGCACGCCTTTCTGCACCAGCGCGTCGGCCTCGCGCAGCAGCGCCTCGAGCGACAGCACGACGCCGTTGCCGATGAAGCAGTTCACGCCCGGGTGCAGGATTCCCGAGGGAATGAGCGACAGCACCGTCTTCTGGCCGCCGATCACCAGCGTGTGCCCGGCGTTGTGCCCGCCCTGGAAGCGCACCACTGCTGCGGCGCGCTCCGTGAGCAGGTCGACGATCTTGCCCTTGCCCTCGTCGCCCCACTGGGCGCCGATGACTACCAGGTTTCTTGCCATGTACTCTGCATCCGAAGTTGTGTCAGGTGCCGCCGCGCACGAAGTAGAGGAGCAGCGCGCCGCCGATCATGCTGGCCAGCCCCGCTGCGCGCAGCACGTTGTCGGGAAGCTCGGCGAGCTTCCTGAGCGTACCCTTCATGCCGCCCGGATTCATGAAGGGCATGAGCCCCTCGAGCACCAGGTACAGGGCGAATGCTGCCCAGAGGTCGCCCCATTGCACCGCGGGCGACGGCCGCGGTCAGCGGCCGGCCTCCTTGAAGTACTTGAAGAACTCGCCGTCCGGGGACAGCACCATCACGTCGCCCTGCTTGCCGGACATCGACTTCCGGTACGCCTGCAGCCCGCGGTAAAAGGCATAGAACTCCGGGTTCGGCCCGTACGCCCTGGCGTAGATGTCCGCCGCAGTCGCATCGCCCTCGCCCTTCACCTTCTCCGCGTCGCGGTAGGCACTGGCAAGAATCTCGGTACGCTGGCGGTCCGCTTCGGCGCGCGTCTGCTCCGAGACGGCCGACCCCTCGGCGCGCAGCTGCGCGGCCTGCCGCGCGAAGTCCTGCCGCATGCGGTTGTACACCGACTCGCTCACTTCCTCGGGGAGCTCGATGCTCTTCACTCGCACGTCGATCATGGTCATGCCGAGGCCGCCCACGTTCTTGCCGGCGATCTTGAGCACCTCGCCCAGGAACTCGCTGCGCTCGGCCGCCACCACCTGCTGGATGGTGCGGCGCGCGATCACGCCCTTCAGTCCGTCCTTGACGATTTCGCCGAGGCGCCGGGCCGCGACTTCCTCGCTGCCCCCGGCGGTCGAGATGTAGTACTGCGAGACGTCGCTGATGCGCCACTTCACGAAGAAGTTGATTCGCAGGATCTTGCCTTCGCTGGTCAGGAACTGCTCGGCCGGGTAGTCCTCGGTGAGGATGCGCTTGTCGAACTTGCGCACGTTGTTCACGAGCGGCGTCATGAAGTGCAGGCCCGGCTCGTAGTTCGCGCGCACGATCTCGCCGAAACGGAACTTGATGGCCAGATCCGTCTCGTTCACGGTGAAGGCGGCCATCGAGAACGCGAGCGCGGCGAACCCGACCAGGATGGCCGCGATGTAGCTGCGACTTCCCATCAGCGTGTCCCCCGTTCGCGGGTCGATTCGACCGTGGCTGCCGGCTCCTCGGCCGGCGTGGGCGTGGCGACGGGCGCGGTCGCCGGCGTCTGCCGCTGCTGGTCCAGTGTCTGCATCGGGACTCGCCGCTCCAGCAGCTTGTCGAGCGGCAGGTAGATCATGTTGCCCGTGCCCTTGGTGTCGACCAGCACCTTGTTGGTGTTGCCGAGCACCTCTTCCATGGTCTCGTAGTACAGGCGCTGCCGCGTCACCGCAGGCGCACGCGCATAGGCCTGCGAGAGCTGGGTGAAGCGCGCGGCCTCGCCCTCCGCGTCCGCGACGATGCGCGACTTGTAGGCCAGGGAGTCCTCTGTCTGCCGCGCGGCCGAGCCCTTTGCCTTCGGCAGGATGTCGTTCGCGTAGGCCTGGGCCTCGAGCGCGAGCCGCTCCTTGTCCTCGCGCGCCTTGATCGCGTCGCGCTGCGACGACTGCACCTGCTCGGGCACGCTCACGCCCTGCAGGTTGACGGTGGTCACCTCGATCCCGGTCTTGTAGGAGTCGAGCGTGCGCTGTATGAGCTCACGGGTCGTCGCGGTGATCTCCTGGCGTCCGGCCTCGAGCACGAAGTCGAGCTTGCTGCGTCCCACGACCTCGCGGATCGCGCTTTCGCTCACCTCGCTCAGCGTGGCCACGGGGTCGCGGACGTTGAAGGCGTAAGCGACGGGTTCCGCCCGCCGGTACTGCACGGCGATGTTGATCTCCACGAGGTTCTCGTCGGAGGTCAACATGCGAGTCTGGTCGCTGAAACCTTCGACGGACTCGATGTTGACGATCTGCCGCATCTCGATCGGCCACGGCAGGTGCCAGCGCAGGCCTGGCTCCGTGGTCTCGGTGAATTTTCCGAAGCGGGTCACCACCGCACGCTCGGCCGCGTCCACCTTGTAGAGGCCGGTCGCTGCCCAGACGGCCAGCAGCACCACCACCACCGTGCCTACTCCGAATCCGCGCATGGCGGCATCGCCGGATCCGCCGGAGCTGCCACCACCACCTCCACCGCCGAACATTCCGGCGATCTTTTTTTGCAGGTTACGCAGCGCCTCGTCGAGGTCGGCGGCTCCCTTCTCGGGGCGATTGCCCCAGGGATTGCGGTTCCTGCCCGGGTCGTTCCAGGCCATGGGACTCAGTTACTCCCGATTGCTTGCGGTCGGTCTATGAGGGGGACGTCCGGACCACTCGTGGCCGCCGGTCCGGCGGTGTCCGAGGTGGCGCGACCCGGGGATTGTATGAACCGCTCCCCGGGTGCACAAGGCGAAAGCTCCGCTGGCATCGCGATGCCCGCCTCGAGGCAGATTCGTTCGAGGTCGCGCCGGCGCAGGCTGACTTCGATCTCGATTGCACCATCCTCGAGCATTCGCTCGGCGAGCACGGCTTCCGCCTCGAACAGGCGCGCCCGCGCGCGCCCGGCCTGCGGCGGCAATGTGATCACACAGTGATGGATGTCGGTACCCAGCTGGTCGTGAAGCGCCTGCAGCAGCATCTCGACGCCCTGCCCGGTGTGCGCCGACAGCCACAGGCGCTGGACCCTGCCGTCCTCGGCGAACTCGACGTGCGGATGCTCGCCGGTGCGGTCGATCTTGTTGAAAACCGCGATCTGGGGCACCTCGTGGGCCCCGATCGACTCGAGGACCTCGTTCACCTGCACCACGCGTTGCGCGCGCTCCGGATCGGCGGCGTCGATCACGTGCAGCAGCAGGTCGGCCTCGCGGGCCTCCTGCAGCGTCGAGCGGAAGGCCGCGACCAGCTCGTGGGGCAGGTCGCGGACGAATCCCACCGTATCGGCGAGCGCCACCTCGAGCCCGGGCGCGAGGCGCAGCCTGCGAACCGTGGGGTCGAGCGTCGCGAACAGCTGGTCGGCAACGTAGGCCTCGGCGGAAACGAGGCGATTGAACAGCGTGGACTTGCCGGCATTCGTGTAGCCGACGAGCGCGACCGTAGGCACGGCGCCCCGCTTGCGCTCCTGGCGCGTGGTCTCACGCTGCACCAGCACCTTGTCCAGCCGCTCGTCCAGGGTCTTGATTCGCCGCGCGAGCAGTCGCCTGTCGGTCTCGAGCTGGGTCTCGCCCGGGCCGCGCAGGCCGATGCCGCCCTTCTGGCGTTCGAGGTGGGTCCAGCCCCGCACCAGGCGGGTGGCCATGTGCTCGAGCTGCGCCAGCTCCACCTGCAGCTTGCCTTCGAAGGTGCGGGCGCGCTGCGCGAAAATGTCGAGAATGAGGCCGCTGCGGTCGAGCACGCGGCATTCGAGCGCCTTCTCGAGATTGCGTTCCTGCGCCGGCGAGAGCGGGCAGTCCACCACGACCAGGTCGGCGCCGAGCGCAACGACGCGCAGGCGCAGTTCCTCGACCTTGCCCTTGCCGAGAAAGTACTTCGGCCCCGCCGACCTGCGGGTCACGGCAATGACTTCGAGGACCTCGGCGCCGGCAGAGCGAGCGAGCGCCGTGAACTCCTCGACGCGATCCGGTTCCGGCGCATGGCCGAGCCCGACGCAGACCAGAATCGCGCGTTCGCCGCTATCCGGCCTGTCGAACAATTCGCCTTGTCCTCGCCCGGCTCAGGTCGCCGCCGGACCGTCCTCGGGGGGAAGCTCGTCGTCACCCATCGGCAGCCGGACGTTGCGCGCCGGCACGATCGTGGAGACCGCGTGCTTGTAGACCATCTGGCTCACGCTGTTGCGGAGCAGGATGACGAACTGGTCGAAGGATTCGACCTGGCCCTGCAGCTTGATGCCGTTGACCAGGTAGATCGACACAGGGATACGCTCCTTTCTCAGGGCGTTCAGGAAAGGGTCCTGCAGGGACTGGCCCTTGGCCATG
Organism: uncultured Gammaproteobacteria bacterium; assembly: GCA_963726665.1. Classification (GTDB taxonomy): domain Bacteria; phylum Pseudomonadota; class Gammaproteobacteria; order Steroidobacterales; family Steroidobacteraceae; genus RPQJ01. The sequence goes on from CAVSDW010000012.1 coordinate 318,843, forward strand.
GTCATGTCTCCTTATTGTTCAGCCTGCTCGTTCCTGCCGCGGACTCTTCCATGAGACGACCGTGAAGCACGATGCCTCCACGCGCAGAAAACGAGGCTAATCCTAACACAGCCCGGCCGAGCCACTGCCCGGGGCTGCCGACTCCACGGCCTCGTGTATGGGTGCAAGTTCCTGATCTTCAAGGCTCCGCAGCCAACGTACGGACGGATCCGAATTGACCCAGGTGAGCTGCCGCTTGGCGAGGTTGCGGGTGGCCCGCTGGCCGGCCGCAATGGCGGCATCCAGGTCGCACTCGCCCGCGAGGTGCGCCCAGAGCTGCCGGTAGCCCACCGCCCGCAGGCTCGCCAAGCCGGGCTGGAGATCGCCCCGATCCCGGAGGCCGCGAACTTCGTCCAGGAAGCCGGCCTCCATCATCTGGAGAAACCGCAGATCGATGCGCCGGTAGAGTTCTTCGCGGGCGAACGGCTGCAGCACGTAGGCGGCGAGCGGGATCGGCGAGGGGCGAGCGAGCTTCTGCAGGTCCGACAACCGCTGGCCCGTGAGCTCGAGCACCTCGAGTGCCCGCTGGATTCGCTGCCCGTCCGCCGGCCGGATGCGCGCCGCAGCGTCGGGGTCCCGCCCCGCGAGCTCGGCGTGCAGGCGGGGCCACCCGGCCTCGCGAGCCCGCGCCTCGATGCGTGCCCTCAGCCCGGGATCCGCCTCGGGCAACGGAGCGATCCCGCGCGTGAGCGCGCGGAAGTAGAGCATGGTGCCGCCGACCAGCAGCGGCACGCGGCCACGCGCACGGATCTCGGCGACCAGGCGCAGCGCGTCGCGACGAAATCGTCCTGCCGAGTAGCTGTCCGCGGGGTCGCAGATGTCGATCAGGTGATGCGGCACGGCCTCGCGGGTCGCCGGCGTGGGCTTGGCCGTGCCCACGTCCATGCCCCGGTACACCTGCGCCGAGTCCACGCTCACGATCTCGACGGGCCAGCGCGCGGCCAGCTCGAGCGCGAGCGCGGACTTGCCGCTCGCCGTCGGGCCCATCAGGAGGACCGCGTCCGCGGCCTGGGAGCCCGCCGCCGTCATCGTCCACGCAGGAACAGGCGGTCGAGCTCGTCCATCCCGACGAACGACCACGTCGGGCGGCCGTGAACGCACTGGTCGGCTCGAAGCGTCTTCTCCATTTCGCGCAGCAGCGCGTTCATCTCGGGCACGGACAGCCTGCGGTTCGCACGCACCGCCTGGTGGCAGGCCATGGTGCCGAGCGCCCGCTCGAGCGCCTGGCGCGCGCCTCCGCTGCCCTGCTCGCGCAGGTCGGCGAGCATGTCACGCACCAGCTGGGCGGGGTCGGCGCTGGCGAGCAGCGCCGGCATCGAGCGCACGATGACCTGCGCCGGGCCCGAGCGCGACAGCTCGATGCCCAGCTCGTCGAACAAGGCGCCGTGCGTCTCGGCCTCGTCGGCCTCGGCCGCCGATACGTTCAACGCGACCGGCACCAGCAGCGGCTGCGCGGCGATGCGCCGCGACTCGAGCGAAGCCTTGAGCCGTTCGTACGTGGTCCGCTCGTGCGCCGCGTGCATGTCGACGAGCACGAGGCCGCCCTGTGCCTGCGCGAGGATGTAAACGCCGTGCAGCTGCGCGATCGCGTAGCCGAGCGGATGGCCGGCCGAGGGATCGGCGCCTGGACCGCGGCCCGCACCTTCCGTCCACGGCGTCGCGCCCGGGGTCGCTCTCGACGCCGGGTACCCGGCGTCGGCCGCGGCCCACGCGGCCGGCCGGTCATCGCGAATGCCTTCCCCGAGCGAGGTGTAGAGATCGAGTGCCGAGGTCTGCGGGCCTGCGCTGCCGCCCTGTGGCGGAATCGAGAATCGCGCGGCGGGGATCGCGTCTGCCGCGTTCTGCACGGGTCGCGTCTCGGCGAGCGCCCGTTCCAGCGTCCGGAACAGGAAATCGTGCACGAGCCGCGGGTCGCGGAACCTCACCTCGAGCTTCTGCGGGTGCGCGTTCACGTCCACGCGCGCCGGGTCCATCTCGAGATAGAGCACGTAGGCCGGCTGGCGACCGTGGTAGAGCACGTCGCGGTATGCGAGGCGCACCGCACTCGAGACGAGCTTGTCGCGCAGCGGGCGGCCGTTCAGGAAGAAGTGCTGCTGGTCGGCCTGGCTGCGCGCGTAGGTCGGCATGCAGAACCAGCCGTGCAGTCGCAGGCCCGCGCCTTCGTGGTCCAGCTTGAGGGCGTGCGCGATGAATTCCTCGCCGAGCACCGCGGCGACCCGTGCGTCCTCGGCGCGCTCGTCGCGTGCCGGCGGATGATCGGCGAGCGTGCGACGCGCGGAGGCCAGCCTGAACCCGACGTCGAACCGGCTCAAGGCGAGGCGCTCGACCAGCCGCTCGACCTGGGCGAGCTCGGTGCGCTCGGAGCGCAGGAACTTGCGCCGCGCCGGAACGTTGAAGAATAGGTCGCGAACCTCGACCGTGGTACCCGGTGGATGCGCCTGCGGCATCGGGCCGCCGAGCACACCATCCACGGCCGATACGGCGGTCGCAACCGGCGCGTCCGCGGTGCGCGAGACGATCTTCATGCGCGACACGGAGGCGATGCTCGGCAGGGCCTCGCCGCGAAAGCCGAGCGTGCGCACCGTCTCGAGATCCTCGATGCGCCCGATCTTGCTGGTGGCGTGACGCGCGAGCGCGAGCGCGAGCTCGTCCGCGGCGATGCCGATCCCGTCGTCGCGCACCCGGCAGAGCTCCGCTCCGCCGCCCTCGATCTCGATGTCGATCGACGCGCGCGCCCGCATCGAGACTGTTCTCGACGAGTTCCTTGATCACGGACGCGGGGCGCTCGACGACCTCGCCCGCCGCGATCTGGTGGATCAATTGCTCGGGGAGGACCCGGATGGTCATGGTCGCAGGCGGCCTCGCGCAGGGGCGGCGAGGATAGCAAACCGTTGGCGATGCGGTTCGGTCAGCACGCGGTGGGCGCCGCCTCGGGTGCTGCCTGGACGAGCATGTCTCCTTCGCGAGTCCGGGCAGCACCCGAAGCGGTGCCCGGCCCCGGGGAAGCTAGCGCTCCGCGAGCGTCTGCGCCGCGCCGCCCCCGCCCCGCCGCCCGGCCGACAAGGCCGCCACCTTGGTTCCCGGCGGCGGGCGGTCGTAGAAGTAGTTCTTCACGCCGTCGCGGATGGCGTCCGCGAGGCGCTGCTGCTGGTCGTCGTCGCGCAACCGCCGCTCGTCCGTGGCGTTCGATATGAACGCGGTCTCGACCAGCATCGAAGGGATGTCCGGCGACTTGAGCACGACGAACCCCGCGTGCTGCACGCGCGGGCGATGCACGGTGCCGATGCGACGCAGCGACGCAAGCACGCTGTCCGCGGCCTCGACGCTGCTGCTCACCGACTCCTTCTGCGTGACGTCGAGCAGCACCGAGGCGAGCACGTCGTCCTTGTCGTCCAGCGACACGCCGCCCTTGAGGTCCGCAGCGTTCTCGCTCTCGGCCAGCCAGCGCGCAGCTTCGTCGGACGCACCGCGCAGCGACAGCACGTACACGGACGAACCACTGACCTCGCGGTTGCGCACGGAGTCGGCGTGCACCGAGACGAACATGTCCGCGCCGAGCTGGCGCGCCTTGCGCGTGCGGCCACCGAGGGTAATGAAGTAGTCGCCGTCGCGGATCAGCACGGCGCGCATGCCATCCTCCGCGTCGATTGCCGCGGCAAGCCGCCGCGCGATGGCGAGGGTGACGTCCTTTTCCCGCGTGCCGCCACGGCCGAGGGCGCCCGGATCCTGCCCGCCGTGACCCGCGTCGACGGCAATGACGAGGTCGCGGCCGTTTACGTCGGCGACCGCCAGGCGCTTGACGGGGCTCCCGGACTCCGACGCCCGCGGTGCCGTCGCTGCGGCCGCAGACGTGAGCACTTCATTCGCGCCAGGTGCCGCAGATCGAGTCGCGGTCGGCGCGGCGGCCGGAACACCGCCGGACGACGACGCGGAGAGGGTTGTGACGCCCGCTGCGGGCGACGGCGGCAATTCCACGACCAGCCGATGTCCGGCGTTCCCGTCCGGCCCGACCGCGAAGCTGTGCATCGCACGCGGGCCGTCAAGATCGAGGACCAGTCGCAGGCCGTGGTTCGGCTGCGGTCCGGTGCGTACGGCCTTCACAGGCCCCTGCCCGTCGGGCAGGCCCTTGCGCGAAGCGAGGTCGGCGTCTTCGACATCGATGACGATGCGGTCGGGATGCTCGACCGCGAACACTTCGTATTTCGCGGCAGCAGAAAATTCCACGACGAGCCGCGTGCCCTCGGGTCCGGACCAGAGGCGCACGTCGGTGACTTGCGTCGGGGTCGCTGCGGCCACTGGCAACGCCGCCAGCATGACGGCCGATGCCAGCAGGTACGCGGTGAAGTTGGCCGGGCGCGCAGGCATGCGGCGTAATCTACCCTGATCTGGCTCAATATATCAATGAAATTATGAAGATACGCGAAGTTCGTCAGGTTGGATCTAGAGGAGCCTGGCGAGCACCCGCCGTCCGGCGTCGCTCGACGCCGCGATGTCCACCGAGCGGCCCTCATCGAAATAGGCCAGATCCAGCGACAGATCGAGCGTCCCGAGCCGGCCCTCGGCCCGCTCGGGCCACTCGACGAGCAACAGGCTCCGCGGCGACAGCAGGTCCCGGAGACCGAGATCGTCGAGCTCGGACGGGTGGCGCAACCGGTACAGGTCGCAGTGGTTCACGTCGCGACCGGCGAGAAAATAGGGCTCGATCAAGGTGTAGGTCGGGCTGCGCGCAGCACCTCGTGTCCGAGCGCCTCGAGCAGCCCGCCGACCAGCGTCGTCTTGCCGGCGCCGAGGTCGCCCGAAAGCCCGATGACGAGCGCGCCTGGCTCGTCGGCGTCGCGCAGCGCCACCGCGAGCCGGGCGCCCAGCGCGCGCGTCTCGGTGGCATTCGCAGCCGTCAATCGCACGCGGGATTCACGCAGGCGCGGACCTGCCGGAGTACGTCGCTCGCCAGCATCCCGCGCTCACCGGCGCGAGCCGCGAGGTCGCCCGCCTGCGCATGCACGAACACGCCTGCGCGCGCCGCGAGGCCGAGGTCGTCGCACTGCGCGGCGATGCCCGCGATCACACCCGTGAGCACGTCACCCATGCCGCCGGCCGCCATGCCCGGGTTGCCACGGTCGCAGATCCAGGACGGACCGCCCGGCGACTGCACGATCGTGCCTGCGCCCTTGAGCACCGCGATGCCGCCGTAGCGGGCCTGCAGCTGGCGCGCGGCACCGACGCGATCCGCCTGTACGGCGGCGCCCGCGGTGCCCAGCAGCCGCGCGGCCTCGCCGGGATGTGGCGTCAGCACCCAGCGCTCGCTCACGCGGGGCGCCACGGCGAGCGCGTTCAGCGCGTCGGCATCGACGACCATGGGCATGCCGCTGCCGAGTGCCGCCTCGAGCATGGCATCGGCCCATGGGCCCTGCCCCAGTCCTGGGCCCACCGCGACGACGGTTGCACGGCCGAGCAATGGCTGGAGCTCGGCGGCCGACGCCGCGCCGGTGCACATCAGCTCGGGCCTCGTGGCGGCGATGCCCACGTTGTCCGGATGCACTGCGAGCGTGACGAGGCCGGCGCCCGCACGCAATGCAGCCTCACCCGCGAGCCGCGCCGCACCCGGCATTCCGGGCCCGCCGCCGATGACGAGCACGTGCCCGTGGCTGCCCTTGTGCGAGGTGCGCTCGCGCCGCGGCAGTGCGCGCGCGACCGTGTCCTCGCCGATGAGTCGCGCCACGGGAATGATTCCGTCGCTGGCTTCTGCCGGCACGCCGAGGTCGTCCACCAGCACGCGTCCGACTGCGACCGAGGCCCTCGCCGACGTAGAAGCCGAGCTTGCGGCCGATGAAGCTCACGGTGACATCGGCCCGCACCGCCTCGCCCTGCACCGCACCGGTGTCGGCATGCAGGCCCGAAGGTATGTCCACGGCCACGACCGGGCGTCCCGACGCGTTCACGGCGACGATCATCGCCGCGATCTCGCCGCTCACCGGACGCGCGAGGCCGGTGCCGAAGAGCGCATCCACGATCACGTCGGCTTCGAGCACCGACGAAGACCAGGGGTCGCAATGACCGCCCCCGGCCGCGAAGTCGTCGTACGCGCGGCGCGCATCGCCGGCGAGCGACTGCGGATCGCCGAGCGCGACCACCCTCGCCCCGAGACCACGCGCCCGCGCGAGGCGCGCCACGACGTAACCGTCGCCGCCGTTGTTGCCCGGTCCGCACAGCACGGCAATGCTTCGCGCCGCGGGCCAGAGCGCGCAGAGCGCGTCGAGCGTCGCGCGGCCCGCACGGGTCATGAGCTCGTACCCCGCGATGCCGAACTCATCGATAGCGCGGCGATCGAGGTCGCGAACCTGCGAGGCGGTGTAAATGGCGCCGGCGAGCGCGTGCATGGCAGGCATTATACTGGCCGCATCACCCGCACCGGCGACACGGACCGAATTGAACATCGATCCCGCAGGACTCGCCGCCCGGGTGAAGGCCTGGGGCCGCGAGCTCGGATTCCAGAAAGTCGGCATCGCCGCGGTCGAATTGCCCGAGGACGAGCGGCACCTGCTCGCCTGGCTGGAAGCCGGACATAACGGCGGCATGGCCTGGATGGCGCGCCACGGCACACGCCGCGCGCGACCTGCGGAAATCGTCCCGGGCACGCTGCGGGTGATTTCCGCGCGCATGGACTACTGGCCCGGCGGCGTGGATGCCGACACCGTGCTCGCCGACCCGTCCCTGGCCTACGTCTCTCGCTACGCGCTCGGCCGCGACTACCACAAAGTCGTGCGCGGTCGGCTGGCCCGGCTCGCCGCGCGACTGGCCGAGGCGGCCGGCGCCGAGGGCTACCGTGCGTTCACGGACAGCGGCCCGGTGCTCGAGAAGGCGCTCGCCCGCGACGCGGGCCTCGGCTGGATCGGCAAGCACACCAACCTGCTCGACCGCCACGACGGATCATGGTTCTTCCTCGGCGAGGTGTTCACCGATCTTCCCTTGCCGGTCGACGAACCCGTGAGCAGTCATTGCGGGACCTGCACCGCCTGCATCGACGTCTGCCCGACACGCGCGATCGTGGCCCCGTACAGGCTCGACGCGCGGCGCTGCATCTCGTATCTCACCATCGAGCACCACGGCCCGATCCCCGAGGAATTCCGCATCGCGATCGGCAACCGCATCTACGGCTGCGACGACTGCCAGCTGGTCTGCCCCTGGAATCGCTACGCCAGGTCCTCGCCCGAGCCCGATTTTCAGCCGCGCAACGGCCTCGACGCGCCCAGGCTCACGGAACTGTTCGCCTGGACCGCCGCGGAGTTCGAGGAACGCCTTGCGGGCAGCCCGATCCGCCGCATCGGGTACGAGCGATGGCTGCGCAACATTGCCATCGCGCTCGGCAATGCACCGCACTCGACTGAAGTGATCGCGGCGCTCGAGCGGCGACGGGATCACCCGAGCGAGGTCGTGAGCGAAGCCGTGGGGTGGGCGCTCCGGAGGCGGAGAGCGGATAGTGAATAGCGGTTAGCAGTTAGTGAGCGCGTCAGCGAGCGAGCCGCCTTCTTACGATCCTACCGCTATCACTACCGCTGTCCCCAGGTCCCCCATCGCCCGGCACTGCAGGTTGTCGATCAGCCGTGCACGGCTCAGTCGCGCGGCCGCGAGCACCACGACGTCCACGTTGCGGCCATGCGGCCGCTCGAGCTTGCCCGCCATGCGGACCTCGAAATAGTCGGGCCAGAATCCCGCGTCCCGTAGCGCTTTCATCCCCTCGCGCTCGATGCCGGCGATGTCGGTGTCACCCGTCTCGAGGCTCCTGCGCGCGCGGTCGAGCGCACGATAGAGCTGCGGTGCGCGAGTTCGCTCCTCCGGCGTCAGGTAACGGTTGCGCGAACTGAGCGCCAGCCCGTCCTCGGCCCGCACCGTCGGTGCGCCGACAATCTTCACGGGCAGACAGAGATCCTCGACCGAGATGCGGATGATCGTGAGCTGCTGGTAGTCCTTCTCGCCGAAAATCGCGACATCGGGCTGCACGAGATTCAGGAGCTTGACCACCACCGTGGCCACGCCCTGGAAGTGCCCGGGCCGGAACGCGCCGCAGAGGATGCCCGAGAGTTCCGGCACGTCCACGATCGTGCTGCCGATCGAGCCCTTGGGATACATTTCCTCCACGGTCGGGAGGAACAACACGTCCGCGCCGAGTTCCGTGAGCAACGCGGTATCGTCGACCGGCGTGCGCGGGTAGGCGTTGAAGTCCTCTTTCGGGCCGAACTGCAGCGGATTCACGAACACGCTCGCGACGACGCGGCGCGCGTGGGTGTGCGCGGCACCCACGAGGCTCGCGTGGCCGGCGTGCAGGTTGCCCATGGTCGGCACGAACGCGATGCTCTCGCGCGCGAGGCGCCACTCACGCACGATGTCGCGCAGGTCTGCGATGCGCGTGATGGTCTGCATCACGGGGGCTGCTAGAAGCAGTGCTCCGCGGTCGGGTAGGCGCGCGACTTGACGGCCGCGGCGTACGCCTTGATGCCGGCAAGCGGGCTGTCGTGGCCGATCATGAAGTTCTGCACGAAGCGCGGCTTGCGCCCCGGCGTGATGTCGAGCACGTCGTAGAGCACCAGGATCTGGCCGTCGGTGTCCGGGCCCGCGCCGATGCCGATCACCGGCACGTGCAGCTCGGCGGTGATCTCCTTGCCGAGCGGCGCCGGGATGCACTCGAGCAGCACGATGTCGGCACCCGCGTCCTGCAACGCCTTCGCGTCACGGCGCATCTGGTCGGCAGCCGCTTCCTCTCGCCCCTGCACCCGGAAGCCGCCGGTCTTGTGCACGGACTGCGGCCTGAGCCCCAGGTGCGCGCAGACCGCGATGTCGTGGCCCGCGAGGAACTCCACGATGGCCACCTGGCTCGCCCCGCCCTCGAGCTTGACCATCTTGGCCCCGCCCTCCTGCATCAGGCGCATGGCGTTCTTGAGCGCCACCTCGCGGGAGGTGTAGGTCATGAACGGCATGTCGGCCATCAGGAACGGCCGTGACAGTCCCCGGGCCACCGCGCGGCAATGGTAGATGACGTCGTCGAGCGTCACCGGAACGGTCGTGTCGTGACCCTGGATCACCATGCCGAGGGAGTCGCCCACCAGCACCAGGTCCACGTCGGCCTCGTCCACGAGCGCGGCGAAGCTCGCGTCGTAGCAGGTGATGCTGGCGATCTTCTCGCCCTCGGCCTTCATGCGCCGGAGCGTCGCAACGTTCACCGGTGGGCGGGCCGAACCGCGCAGTTGGAGTTGTGTGTACATGGAGCGGCCTCGAAAGAGCGGCAAGAATGACGGAGCCGCACCGAAACATCAACGCCGGTATCTACAGCAGGCTCTTCATGGGGTTGAAGAAGTGCCGGCCCTTGCGGACCCGGACGATTTCGGCGAGCAGACCCGCGTAATCCTGCTCGCTGCCGACGTGATCGATGTCGGCAGCGTTCACGGTCAGGACCGGCGCCGCGTCGTACTCGAGGAAGAACCGCGCATAGGACTCCGCGAGCCGCTCGAGGTAGCGGCGCTCGATCGCCTGCTCGTAGCCGATGCCGCGGCGCGCAATGCGCTCGAGCAGCACGTCCACCGGCGACTGCAGGTACACGACGAGGTCGGGCACCGGGGCGTCGATCGCGAGGCGCGCGTAGACCTGCTCGTAGAGGCCGAACTCCTCGTCGTCGAGCGTGAGCCGTGCGAAGAGCCGGTCCTTCTCGAGCAGGTAATCCGCGACACGCACGCGCTGGAACATGTCCTGCTGCCGCAGGTCCTGCATCTGGCGAGCGCGCTGGAACAGGAAATAGAGCTGCGTCTGGAATGCAGCCGCGCGCGGGTTGCGGTAGAAGCGCTCGAGGAACGGGTTCTCCTCGCCCTGCTCGAGTACGAGGTCGCTGCCGAAGCTCGCCGCGAGCCGGCGCGCGAGGCTGGTCTTGCCGACACCGATCGGTCCCTCGACGACCACGAAGCGGTGCGGCGTGCGGACGATCTGCGCTTCCGCCCCGGGCTTCTGCGATACCGGGCTCATGCCGCGATCCGTGCGAGTCCAGCGGCGCGAACCTGGGCCGCGAGGGTGCGAACGCGACCGACGCCCGGCACGACGAGCTCCGCTGCAATCTCGGCGAGCGGCTCGAGCACGAAAGCGCGCTCGGCGATGCCCGGGTGGGGCACGGTGATTCCCGGCTCGTCCACCCGCGTCTCGCCGTGCACGAGCAGGTCGAGGTCGATGCGGCGCGGTCCCCAGCGCACGACGGGACGCGAGCGACCGAGCCGTTCCTCGATCGACTTGAGTTCCGCGAGGAATTCACCGGGTGACAATGTCGTCAACAGGCCCGCCACGGCGTTCACGAAATCCGGCTGCGCGACGTGACCCATCGGCGCCGAACGATACGCAGAAGAGCGCGCGACGAGCCGCGAGCCGCGAACCGAAGCGAGTGCGTCGAATGCACGCGCGAGCTGCAGCTCCGGGTCGTCGAGATTGCTGCCGAGCGCAACGTAGGCCGGGATCCAGGGCGTGTCGTGCACGTCTGCATCCACGCCGTCAGGCAGCGGGGCGACGGGGCCGGCGGGAACGCGATCGGGGAGCCGCTCCGGCGGGCCGGGGCTGCTTCTCGACCTCGGCGATGCGCCCGGCGGGATCCATCTCCTGCAGGCGCGTCCACCACGCGGCGAGCTCCGGATCGACTTCGCCCGATGCCGCCCGCAGCAGCAGGAAGTCATAGGCCGCGCGGAAGCGAGGGTGTTCGAGGAAGCGTGCGGCGCGCCGCCCCGCCCGTCGCTCGAAGCGCGGCTGCATCATGATGATGTCCTGCATCGGAAGCGTGAAGCGCTTCGGCACCGCGATGCGCCGCATCTGGCGCGAAATCACCGCGTCGCAGGCCGCGCCAAGGACGGCGGGGTCGTCCGGCAGCGGCCCGCGCGGCACGCCCGCCTCGCGCAGGATCGCCGGCCAGAGCAGCACCGCAAACAGGAAAGTCGGCGTAACGGACTTGTCCTCGCGGACGCGGTCGTCGGTGCTGGCAAGACCGAGTTGCAGGAGGCGCGCGCCCGGCGAATCCGGAGCGTCGTTCACCGCGCGCACCACGTCGGGCATCAGGTGCGACAGGAGCCCGAGGCGCGCGAGCAGGTTGCAGGACGCGCCCGCCGAGCCGGCGAGCAGCAGTTTCATCGCCTCGTCGAACAATCGCGCCGGCGGGACGCCGTCGAGCAGGTAGGCAAGCGTGTGCAGCGGCGCTTCCGTCTCGGGATGCAGCGTGAAGCCGAGCTTCGCCGCGAAACGCGCAGCGCGCAGCATGCGCACCGGGTCCTCGCGATAGCGCGTCTCGGGATCGCCGATCATGCGCAGGACGCGGGCCCGCGCGTCCGGCACTCCGCCCACGTAGTCCCAGATCGAGTAGTCCTCGATGTTGTAGTAGAGCGCATTGGCGGTGAAGTCGCGGCGCCACACGTCCTCTTCGATGCTGCCGTAGAGGTTGTCGCGCAGGATGCGTCCGTGCTCATCGAGCACCCGGTGGCCGGTCTCGTCCACACCGTGGTCCTCGTCGATCTCGGTGTGCGCGGCGCGGAAGGTCGCGACCTCGAGGATCTCCGGGCCGAAGCGCACGTGCGCGAGGTGGAAGCGCCGCCCGATCAGGCGGCAGTTGCGGAACAGCTTGCGCACCTGCTCGGGGTGGGCGTCGGTCGCGATGTCGAAGTCCTTGGGGCTCAAGCCGAGCAGCATGTCGCGCACGGCGCCGCCGACGAGGAAGCCCTGGAACCCGCCCTCGCGCAGGCGATAGAGCACCCGGAGAGCGCCCGGCGAGATGTTTGCGCGCGAAACCGGATGGTCGGCGCGCGGGACGATGACTGGCGACGGATGGCCGGAAGTGTCTGGGCTGTCGTTAGAAAACAATTCTTCTGCTTCCGCTGGACCGGCAAAAAGGGCTGCGTATAATACGCGCGCTCGCGCAGGCTCCGACAGCCTGCCATTTTCGGGCACGCTCCCATCGTCTAGAGGCCCAGGACACAGCCCTCTCAAGGCTGGTACGAGGGTTCGAATCCCTCTGGGAGCGCCATTCAAATCAAGTGCTTAGTGCCGTCGGGCACGGCCGGTGCGGGTCGCGCCGGTCCGGAAAGACGCGCCCTCCGAGGAGGGCGCGATTCGTTGGGGAACGGTTGCCGGTTACATGACCCAGCGGCTGGCCGGCGGAATCTGCTTTGCGACCTTCTTGCGACGACGGACCACCGCCTTGCGCGCGACCGGCTTCCGGGCGCGCTTCGGCGTCGCGGGCTTGCCCTCGGCGGCCTTCACCACGACCTCATAGGCGTGTGTCGCGACCTCGCGAACGTCACGGCCGGCATGCTTGAAGATGTCGACCGCACGCGTCGCCTCGTCCACGACGCGCTCACGGGTCGCGCCCAGCATCTCCACCTGGCTGAGGACCAGGTCCGCGACGCCATCGGCTTCCGTCGCACGCTCGAGACGGGTGGCCGCGCCGGTCAGCGCCGCCGTCACGACCTCGGACTCCAGTTCGATCAGGCTCTGCAGCGCATTACCCGAAACCGCCGTGAGCTTCACGCCCGAGTGCGCCACCATGCGCACCGGACTCTTCAGCGACTTCAGGCCCTCTGCGGAATCGACAAGGGCCTTGCGCATGAATCTCACGGGGTCCCTGCGGAACTTCGTGGCCTGGCCAGCCAGGGCCTCGGTCTGCTCATTCATGAATTTCTGAATTTCGACGATCATTTGGCTTCTCGGTTGATGGCCTGTGTTACAGCGCTTGCTGCATTGCAGCATACCTCTGCCTGCCACTTCGCCACATCAGGGCTTGCCGAGGGCCGTCGGGGCGCGTGTCGCGCCGCGCAACAGGCATCACCGTGTCCCGGCGCATTCACCCACAGGAAGAAACCCCGGCGCCGGGCCGGGGCTTCGTGAGCAGCGGTCAGTGCCCCGCCCTGCTAGTACGTGTCGAAACCCGACCGGCTGACGTTGGTGCTGCACGCGACGAAGCGCGTCCACAATTTCGCCGGCGCGGAGTCCGGATTCGCCAGCGCGTCACGCCAGGAGTCCCACGCCTTGCCGAACGCCGCAGCGTTCGCGGTGCGCCCGACCCAGAAGACGGTGTCGAGACTCGCCCGCTGCACGGGCATCAGGATCTCGGCCTTGTAGCCGTTCGTCTTGCCCCACTCGTTGAAGTCCTTGGCAATCGCGACGTAACTCGAGAACGTGCAGCCCTGGTTCAGCTTGACCTCGATGACATCGAGGTAGTCCGCCATCGACGTGACGGGCAGCATCAGGACCATTGCGGCGAGAAATCGTTTCATGGCTCATCCCCCTGCGTGTGGTGACTCTTATGTGATCCGCACGGCGTTTTGCAACACCATGCGCAGTTGCGATATATACCCCTCGTGTCCCAGCTCCACAAGGCGCCGAGTCGGCGCGTGTCATACGATTCGGCAGCAACCCAGAATGAACAAAATGACGTCCAGAATTCTGCTGGCGGCGATGGTCTTTGGCATCGCCTCCTGCAAGCCCGCGCCGGTCGCGCAGTGGGTCGTGTTCGAAGCGGCGCCTGACGCCACGATCTACGTCGACCCTTCGACCATTCAGAAGGATGGCGACCAGGCCTCGATGTGGGTCCTGATCGACTACCAGCAACCGCAACTCGACAAGACTGGCAAGCAAGTCATGTCGGACAAGCTGCACTACCAGTACGATTGCAGCGGCAAGCAGCTCAGCATCGTCGCCACCTCGGCCCACGCAGGGCCCATGGCCAGCGGTGAAATCATCAACGTCAATCCCGACCCGCCGCAGCTGACGCCGGTTCCAGCGGGAACCACCGCCGAAAAGATGTGGCAACACGCCTGCGGAAAAGCGGCCGTCGAGTAACGCTCACCGCAACGAGGGCGGCGGCCGTCGCAGGCCGTAATCGCCGGCTGCGGGAGGAAGCAGGCGCTAAGGCTCTCTGGTCAGCGCAATGAACTCCGGATCGCCGCGCAGGGAGTCGAGATCCGGGTCGTGCTTCATCCAGGCCAGGCTGCTGTAGCCCAGCGCCATCGCCTGCCGCAGCGCTTCCAGGCGCGCTGCTTCTCGCCGAGGACCGCGTACAGGCAGGCGCCGTTGTAGAACATCAGCGAATCGCCGGGGCTCAATTCGAGCGCAGTAGCCCCTTCCGCGATCGCCGCGCTCCGTCTGGCCGACTTCGGCAAGCGTGATCGCGTAGATCATCCTTGCCCGCGAATCGTCCGGGTTCTGGAGCAGGTAGTTGGGCATCATCCCCAGCACGTGCCGGGTCGTCGCCTGTTCCTCCGCCTTGCGCCCGAGCCCCGCGTACGCCTGCTCGAGATCGCAGTAGGCCACATAAACCCGGGCTTGATCTCGATGACGCGCTGAAACAGCGCCAGCGCCTCGGCGAAATTGCCGCTCGAGAACTGGATCCGCCCGAGGGTCCAGCACGCGATGAAGTCTTCGGGGTCGAGGTCGATGGCCTTCCTGCCCGATGCGGCAGCCTCGTCGAACTTGCCCCAGATGAAGTACGACAGGCCATTGCCGTGTAGGCCTCGGCCAGGTTGCCGTCGTACATCAGGGCCTTGAAGCTGAATTCCTGGGCCTTGTCCCGGTACTTCTCCTCGCGCGAGAACCACTGGTACATCTGCCCGTAGGCGCACGAGCATCCCGCATAGGCGGCCGCGTAACGCGGGTCGAGCTCGATGGCCTTCTCGAACAGCTGCACCGCGTATTCGGTGCCGCGCTTGCTCATGCCGGTACAGGTAGTCCTGGCCGCGCAGGTACAGGTCGTAGGCCTGCGCGTTGACGGTCTGGCGCTTGGTGAGCGAACCTTCTCGGACATGCTGAGCTTGAGCCTGAGCGCCTCGACGATCTGCTCGGCCACCTGCTCCTGGATGTCGAAGATGTCGTCGAGTTCGCCCTTGTAGGTATTGCCCCAGAGCTGGCGGTTCGTCGCCACGTCCACGAGCTGCACCGTGATGCGTACCGACTCCTGGAACCGGCGCACGCTGCCGCCGACGATGTAGCGCGCGCCGAGCTCGTTGCCGATGCCGCGGATGTCCTGCACGCGCCCCTTGTACTGCATCGACGCCCAGCGCGAGACGAGTTCGATCCCGCTCACGAGCGAGAGCCGCGCGATCAGCTCCTCGGTCAGCCCGTCGCTGAAGTAGTCGGTCTCCTGGTCGGGGCTGATGTTGTCGAAGGGCAGCACGGCGACCGCACCCGACGTCGCCTGGTCTCGGCGCCCTGGGTGCCTTGCGCTCCGGCCGGCAGGCCCGCGGCTTCCTCACCGCAGCGCCCGGCTCGTGCTCCGGCTGGCTGCGCGATGGTCACGCCCGCCCGCTCGAGCGAGCGCAGGATGGTCTTCAGGTTCTCTTCGTGATCGCCGTCGAAGTACTCGATGTGCTGGATGCCGGCCAGCGCGTACTTGAGGCCGGGCGGCATGTGGTCGGCTCGAGTCGACGGGCAGGATGTGTCCCTTGCGCTCGCTCACGAGCACCACTTCCTTGGCGACGTTGTGCGAGCGGGCGGCCGACTCGAGCTCACCACCAGCAACAGCACCTTCGCCTGGTCGAGCGCGTTGACGATCTCCTCGCCCCACAGCGTCGCGCCGTCGATCCCGCCCTGGTCGATCCAGACCGACACCCCGGCCGCTCGCAGCCTCGAGGCAAGCTCGTGCACGCGATCCTGGTCATCGCGGGAATAGCTGATGAAGACGTCTGCCGGACTGGCCATGCGCTCGACGTATATCCGTAGGTGCTGGGCGAGGATTTCCCGGGGCGCGCTTCCACCCTGACGCCTAAGGCTAGCGCATTGCCCCGGCCAATAGAAGGCGATTGCCTCAGCCGGCCGCCTTTCTTCGCAGCACGAACGCCACCGCGAACCCGCCCGCCACCAGCAGGCTCATCCAGAGCTGGCTCGCGAGGGAGGGCGTGAGCCCCATGAAGACCATGATCGCGACCATGGCCACGATCGCGAGCCACGTGCCCCAGGGATGCAGCCACATGCGGATCTGCAGACGCTCGGGTGCCGTCGCCTCGAACCGGGCGCGCAGGCGCAACTGGGCCGCCGACACCAGCAGGTACAGCAGCATCATCGTCACGCCCGAGGAATTCAGCAGGAAGCTGAAGACGTGGTCCGGCGACAGCCGCTCGGCCGCGAGCGCGACGTAGCTGAAGAGACTCGCCACGACGATCGCACGGGCCGGCACCTTGCGGGAGTTCACCTGCACCAGCCACTTCGGCGCGTCGCCGTACTTGGCGAGGCCGAATAGCGCGCGCGAGGTCACGTAGAGCCCCGAGTTCAGGCAGGAGAGCACTGCGACCAGCACGACCGCGTTCATGATCACGTCCGCGCGGCCGTAGCCCATGTACCTGAGCGACGTCGCGAAAGGCGAGATGCCGGGCACGATCTCGGTCCACGGCACCACCGCGACGATGAGCAGGATCGAGATCACATAGAAGATCAGGATCCGCACCGACACCGTGACCGTCATGCGCGAGATCGTCTTCGCCGGCTCCTCGGACTCCGCCGCCGCGATGGTTGCGATCTCCGCGCCGCAGAGCGAGAAGATGGTGGACGTCACGCCCGCCAGCACCACCGCCCAGCCGTACGGCGCGAAACCGCCGTGCTGCGTGAGGTTGCCGAAGGACGGACCGCCGCCCGAGGTGATCCCGAACGCAAAGGCTCCGGCCACCAGGATGAATACGATGATCGCGGCCACCTTGATGGACGAGAACCAGAACTCGAACTCGCCGTAGGAGCGAGCCGACATCAGGTTCACCGCCGTCAGCACGGCCATGAGTGCGACGCCGACCATCCACACCGGCAGCATCGGGAACCAGTCGCTGATGATCTTGGCGCCGGCGATGGCCTCGATGGCGACCACCACGACCCAGAAATACCAGTAGAGCCAGCCCGACAGGAACCCGGCGAGGTGACCGAGGCCGACGCGCGCGAACTCGGGAAAGGTCTTCGCGCCTTCGACCGCGATCGCCATCTCCGAGAGCATGCGCATCACGAGCAGGATGATGAGTCCGGCGATCGCGTAGGACACCACGGCCGCGGGACCGGCGGTCTTGATCGCGGTGGACGAGCCGACGAACAAGCCCGCCCCGATGATCCCGCCGATCGCGATCATGGACACGTGCCGCGAGCGCAGGCTGCGACTGAGCTCTGCGCCGCCACTGACCTCGGTCGCAACGGCCTCCGCGATGTGCGTCACTGCTCCCCCCGATCCCGTCGCGACGGCGACGCTGTGGCGCAGGATACATGCACGGGCGGGACTGTCCACCGCCGACCTCGTGCCACGACGGGCACCGGGCGGCGACGCCGGGTGTGGTCTCACAGGAGGAGCGCGCCTGGTCTTGACGTAAGTCTGCGATCGGTTCACAAACGGTCGACGCACGTCGGCAACGCCGGGGGCATTCCGTGAACAGACTGACCGCAATAGGCTTCGTCGCGCTCGGCGCCGTCGCACTCGCCGTGGTGGTGCTCGTGGTCCGCACCGTGGCCTTCGAACCTCCGGCAGCACACGACTTCGCATCCGTGCAGCTGGCCGAGGCCCCGCGCGTGGACGTCCCGCAGGCGGCCCGGCACCTCGCCGAGGCCATTCGCTTCCGCACCGTCAGCCACCAGGACCCCGCCAACAACGACTGGGCCGAATGGGACCGGTTCGATGCCTGGCTGACCGCCACCTACCCTGCCGCGCACGCGGTGATGACCCGCGAGATCGCCGCGGACCACACGCTCGTCTACACCTGGCAGGGCGCAGACAGGACGCTGGCCCCCGTCGTGCTCATGGCGCATCACGACGTCGTACCGGTCACGGAGGGTACGGAGGGCGACTGGAAGCACCCGCCGTTCGACGGCGTGGTCGCCGAGGATGCCGTCTGGGGACGCGGCTCCGTCGACGACAAGGGCTCGCTCATCGCAATTTTCGAGGCCGTGGAAGCCCTGGAAAACTCAGGATTCCGGCCTCGGCGCACAGTGATCGTGCTGAGCGGCCACGACGAGGAGGCAGGCGGCGCGGGCGTACGGGCCGTCGCCGCATCGTGGCGGTCGCGCAGCCTCGCGCCATCGTTCGCGCTCGACGAGGGCCTCGCCGTGGTCTCGGACCTGCCGCTCGTCGGCCGCCCGGTCGCGCTCATAGGGGTCGCCGAGAAGGGCTACGCGACGCTGCGCATCGTCGCGCCCGCGAAGGGCGGCCACTCCTCCGCTCCGCCGCCCGAGACCGGCGTCGAGGTGCTCGCCAAGGCAGTGCTCGCCGTCGCGTCGCGCCCGTTCCCGATGCGCTTCAGCGGGCCGGCGGCCGACATGATCCGCACGCTCGCACCCGAGGCCGGGCTCGGCGTACACGTGGCGGTCGCCAACACCTGGCTGCTCGAGCCGCTGCTGATCGCGAAGATCTCGGCCACGCCCGCGGGCGCGGCGTCGCTGCACACCACCATCGCGCCGACCATGCTGCGCGGCAGCCCCAAGGAAAACGTGCTGCCCCAGGACGCGACCGCGTGGATCAACTACCGCATCGCGCCGCAGGACACGGCAGCGCAGGTGATGGCGCGCGCGGAAACCGCGACGCGCAGGCTCGACGTCCAGCTCGCGTGGGAAGGCCCCGCCTACGATCCATCGCCCGTGTCGTCCACCGATTCGGACGCTTACCGCATCATCGGCGCCCTCGTCTCCGACGGCGGGCGCGTGCCCGTGGCACCGGGGCTCGTCACCGCGACGACCGACAGCCGCTACCTCGCGGGTATCGCGCAGCAGGTGTACCGTTTCCAGCCGATCGTCGCGTCACTGCGCGATTTCGAGATGATCCACGGCACCAACGAACACCTGACGCTGGACAATCTCCGGCGCATGACGGACTTCTACTCCGGGCTGATTGCAACCTCCGCGTCGCGGTGAACTCCCGCGCGGCCACGCCGGCGCGCAACCCTGGCCGACCTGGCCCCGCGTTCAGCCCAGGCGGACGATGTCCTCCTGGGCCACGGACCGCTCGCGATGCATCAGGATCCACTGCGCATGCTCCTCGAGCGCCGCATCGCCCAGCGCCTTCAAGGTCCCGCGTCGCTTCGCGTCGTCGTCGGCTTCGTCGATGCGGCGCCTGGCGTTGTAGAAGATCCGGCCCATGAACTCGAACTGCTTGATGAGTTCGGCCTCGGCCGTGGCCTTGGCATAAGACTGCCGCACGCCCACCGCGAGCAGCACGCACCCCATGACGTATACGAGCGGTGAACGCACGACTTCGGGCACGCCGGCGCCGACGAACATCAGCACCGCCAGCGTCGCGGTACTGGCCCAGATTCCCGCGCGCCCGATGCGGCTGGTCAGGGCGCGCTTGCGCACCCGCTCGGCGGTCCTGCGCAGGAAGTACCCGAGCTGCCCGGATCGTTCGTCGCCGATCCACTCGTCCACTGCGAACCGGAGCCCCGCCGGGTCCGCGCCCTTGCGTGCGTCGTACTCCGTGCCCGCCACGCGCATCACGTTGCGGATCCAGCCGAGCTCAGGGTCCTGCATCTGCAGGAAGTTGTCGTGGGCGAACTTGGTGAGGCTGCCGCTCGTCACGCCGGCCGCGGCCCAGTAGAACTGGACCCGAAGTCCCTCGGCCAGCGTGCGGTAGTCGAGGTACTTCCGGTGCCACGCGCCCTTTCCCGCCAGTCGATTGATGCCGGTCGCAGCCAGCATGAGCCCCAGCACGAAGAACAGGAACAGTCTCGTCGTGTTGAAATCCGTGTAGGACATGTAGGCGAGGCCGGTCAGGAATACGCAGGTGTGGCTCACCCGCAGGGTCAGCAGGAAGCGCTTCTGGAAGTGGACCGCGAGCCAGTCTGCAGCGCAGAACACGCGGTTGATGTCGGAGAGCCCCGCCGGCAGGCTCGCGGCCTGCGCATCCGTGAGCAGCGGATAGCACCCTTGCTCGATCTCGCCCGAGTGCAGCGCCGCATCGCGGCCGAACTCGCTCGACCGCTCGAACACGCGCCGGTAGCGCGCCGGCATTTTGTCGGTACGCGGGTTGTCCTCGTCGGTCGTGAACCATGTGACCGCGAGCGGCTCGAAACCCTCGGCGGGCGCGCCGTCGGGCCGATCGCGCGAACAGACGATGTGATACACGAGGTCGCTCTCGTCGTCGGTGAGCGCGAGGCGGCTGGCGGAACTCTGGCCAGCGTAGCCCGGCATCACGTCGCGGTGATGGAAATGCACGACCTGGCTCGTGCCACCGACCTGCGCGGACGGCTTGCCGTCCCACAGCGCGAGGAGGATGTGACAGTGCGCGCAGAGAAAGACGCCGCACTGCGCGTACTGGGCCTGGCGATTCACCTGCGACCCGTCGGCCGGCACGACTCCGGCGGACGCGACCAGCGACAACTCGAACACGTCGGCCGCAGCGGCGCACAGTCGATCGAATTCGGCACGCGATCCTGGCGTGGCGAAATCCTGGGCGTAGAAATCCCTGGGCATCGGAAGCACCGCCACCAGCGGTATGCCGATGTCGAGCGCCTCCTCGGCGACCAGCCGGTCGGCGCCTTCGGCCAGCGCGGACATCATCATGATCGCGCGGTCCGGATAGGCGTCTCGCAGCCCCACGATGAGGTCCCTGACGCGCGCGCGTATCGCGGGAATTTCAGCCGGCAGCAGGTCGCGGTGCCCGGTGGCGGCCACGACCAGCGGCACTGCGAACACCGCTCTCGCACCGGCGCCCCGCGTCCCCGACCAGGGATCGAAGCTCGTCGCGGCCGTTTGATCACCGTTGGCAGTCATGCGCTGGCGACCATACTGGAACGCTGCGGCCGATGCACCTCGCCCCCTCGCGCGCCAGGACTCACGGTCGGGCAGGCGTCATGGTCTTGCGGCGCAAGAACGCCCTCCGGAGCGTCGTAGACCGCGACCCATGTCGCAGGCTCGGCATGCCGCGGGGCGACACCGGTTGCGAGCCGGGATCCGGTACTACACTGGACGTGGAAACACGACTGGATGGGACATGAGCGCAGCGCACAAGCGGATCGCCGAACTCCTCGATCGCTGGCAGGCGAGCGTCGAACTGCACTCGCGCTACCTCGACCTGGACGACGCGGCCTATGCGAAAGTGCAGGACTGGCCGCAGCACCGGCGTCCCACGCGCTGGATCGTGGACCTGGCGCGATCACGCCTGCAGGACCTGAAGCGCCAGCTCGCGGATCGCCAGGCGCAGGGCGACGACGGCTACGCGGAATCGCTGGAGCTCATGAGCTTCCTCACGACGCTGCTCGGATCCGAGCACATCGATCGATACATTCCGCTGGCCTCTGCGGCGGCGGCCGTGAGCGCGCCGTCCGCAGCGGGAACCGCCTCCGCGGGCGGCGAGAAGCGCGCAGGCACTGACGCGGCAACGATACGACCTCGCCCCTCCGTCGAGCCGAGCGGCGCGAAACCGCGCCCGGCCCGGGCCCCGTCCACCGCCGCAAAACCGGCGAAGGCGGAAAAGCCGCCCAAGCCGGACAAGGCCGCCGCAACCGTGATCGCCGACGCCGCGCGCCTGCTTTCGTGGGGCCGCGAATGGCCGCAGCTCGCGGGCTTGATCGCCCGCCTCGCCGACCGGCCGTCGGAGCAGGAAGTGTGGGCCATCCTGCGGACCCACCGCGCTGCCATCGAAGCCCGCGCCCGGCGCGTTCCAGACTGATCGCTGCCGCGAATCCCTGCTCTCCCAGGTCTTGGCGACCGCGCGGCTGTTGAGGTATGGTCGCCCGCTCGCGCCGGGAACCATGACCTCTGGAGTGCCGTCCGAATGACCATCCGATCCGCGTTTCGTCCCGCCTTGATGTTCTTTGCGGTCGCAGCCCTGTCGGGCGCGGCCCTTGCGGACGGTCCGCCGTCCAAGGCCGAGCAGGCGCTGACTTACCGCAAGGCGCTCTACGAGGCCATCGTCTGGAACGTTCAGCCGATGGCCGCGATGGCCAAGGACAAGACGCCATTCAATGCCCAGGAATTCGCGCTGCGCGCAGGGCGCGTCGCGGCCCTGACGCCGATGCTGGCAGAGGCCTACCCGCCGGAATCCCAGGGTGTAGCCAACTCGAAGCTGAAGCCCGAGATGTGGGCCAACCGCGCCGACTTCGACGCCAAGCTCAAGGACCTCGTGGACCGCAGCGCCGCGCTCGCACAGGTCGCAAAGGCCGGCGACCCGGCGAAGACCAAGGCCGCCTTCTTCAGCCTGGCGGACACCTGCAAGGCCTGCCACGAGAAGTACAAGGCCGACTGATTCAGCAGGGCTGATTCAGTAGAGAGCGATCTCGGCCTCCGGCGCCGCGCTCACGGCGAGCGCGAGCGCGACCGCGAGCGCCGCGACGATGGCGAGCGCAAGGAGCGTCCGCGAGCCACCGGCAGCGTCCGCGGCCGGCACCTCGGCTGCGGGCTTGCGCCCGGTGATCATGGCGCGCAGCAGTGACCTGCCGGCCACACGCTCGTACCAGGCGATGGCGAGCACGTGCAGCGCGACGAGCGCGAGCAGCAGGTTCGAATTGGCCGCGTGCAGGCCCGTGACCCGGTTGCTCGTTGCCGGCGCGATCCAGCCGTAGAAGGGACCGGCATTCACGATCTCGTCGTTGGCGAAAAGACCGGTCGCTGCCTGCACCAGCAGCACGGCCAGCATGGCGAGCACGCTCAGCGCGCCGAGCGGGTTGTGACCGGGCGTGGCGCGCAGAGGCCGGCTGCGCAGATAGGCAAGCACCGCACCCGGGCCACTCACGAACGACGTAAATCGCGCATGCCTCGTGCCCACGAAACCCCAGACGATGCGAAAGGTGACCAGCACCAGCGTCGCGTAGCCGAATGAGCGGTGCCAGCCGAACCAGCGCGTCCCCGCGTAGTGCGTAACCCACGCGCCCGCCACCGTCACCGCGAGCGCCCAGTGAGTCGCCCGCAGTGGCAGGTCCCACACCAGCCGCGTCGTCGGCGCCGTTGCCGCTGCCTGCCGCCGTTACATGCGTCGTCATCCGGTCTCCATCCGCCCGCCTGCAGTCCGGCAATTCTATCAACGCCTGCGTGACTCGCTCCGCGGCGTGCATTAGTGTTTCCTCAGTCCAAGCTCGCCCGCCACGATTCCACACGTGCCCCAACTGGACCCGGTCATCTGCTTTTTCGTGCTGGGAGTGCTCGCTGGCGTGGCGCGTGCCGACCTGCGGCTGCCCGCCGCGATCTACGAGTTCGTCTCGCCGGGCAAGTTCTGATGCCCGCCGGCCTGCTGCGCCGCCTCGGCGCATTGCTATACGACACGCTGCTGCTCGCCGCGGTGCTCATGATCGCGACTGCGCTTTTCCTGCCCATGACCGGCGGCCAGGCGATCACCAGCGCCTCGGGGCCGCTGCTCGCAATGGGCCTACCGCGGCGTGATCGCCGGCCTGGTGGTGCTGTTCTACGGCGCGTTCTGGACGCGCCGCGGACAGACTCTCGGCATGGCGTCGTGGCGCCTGCGGATAGAGCGCGAAGACGGGGGCACCCTCACCTGGGGCGACACGCTGCGCCGGCTGGCGGCTGCGGTGTTGTCCCTGGTGCCCGCCGGGCTCGGATGGGCCTGGATCCTCGTCGACCCCGGCAAGCGCGCATGGCACGATCGCCTGTCGCGAACCAGGGTGGTCGTCGTGCCGAAGTCACCGGGCCGGGCCTGACCCGCTCAGCGGGTGCGCAGGAGCATCCCGAAGGTGAGCACCGCCAGCATTGCCGTCGGCAGCCAGCCGGTCACGAGGGGCGAGAGGCCCAGGATCTGCCCGCTGTTCTCCAGAGTCTGGCTCAGGAGCACGAAGCCCGCACCGATCAGGATACCGACGATCGTCCTCGCGCCCTGCCCGGTCGAGCGCATCGGGCCAAGCGAAAACGGCAGCGCGAGCATGACCACCAGCAGGATCGCGACGAAGCGCGCGACACGCGACCAGAGCGCGACCTCGAAGCGTG
Source organism: uncultured Gammaproteobacteria bacterium (assembly GCA_963726665.1). GTDB lineage: Bacteria > Pseudomonadota > Gammaproteobacteria > Steroidobacterales > Steroidobacteraceae > RPQJ01. Next base: position 342,771 of record CAVSDW010000012.1, read on the forward strand.
ACGAGTCGAGTGCGTTGCGCCGCAGGTGCTCGGTGTAGGTCATGAGGTCGCGCAGACCCATTGCCTCCGGCTCGATGACTGCGAGCCCGAGGAAGTCGGGCGACAGGGTCGAGCTGAACTTCTCGACCGCGGCTTTGCCGGCCTCGGTCCCGTCCCCGGTGAAGCGCGTGTCTGCGTAATTCTCGAGCCGCCACCCGTTTCCTTCCTCCACGCTGGCGGAGTCGGCACGGCCGGCGTCGAGCAGGACGCGCCCCGGCCCGAAGCGGAATATCTGCACGCCGCCGAATCGCGACTTCGCCGACTGCTGCTCCACGCTGATGACCGTGTCGCCGTCGCGCACCCACGCGCCACGGCTGCCGGCGAAACTGAACTCGTTGTACTTGCTGAACACCTTCACCTGGCGCCCGTATTTCTCCAGCGGAGGGGCGACGAACTCGCCCACGCCGGCCATCAGCACCGCCAGGATCAGGCCCGCGATCGCGAGCCAGGCGCAGAACCGCGCCGTGGTAACGCCCGAGGCGCGCATCACCACGAGTTCGCTGCCGCGCGCGAGATTGCCAAGCCCGAGCAGGGCGCCGATGAGCGCCGCGACGGGCAGCAGCTGGCAGGCGAAGTTCGGGAGGTTCAGGAAGACGTAGGTCATCGCCTGCGTCGCCGTGTAGGTTCCCGTGCCGATGTCGTCCTGCTCGTTGATGAACAGGAACAGTCCGCCGAGCACCAGCAGCACCGCCAGCACGAGCGCCGTGTAGGCGAATACCGTCCGCAGGATGTACCTGGCGAGGATCGGCATCTCAGCCCCCCGTCCGGCGCACACGGCGCAGGATCGGTCCCAGCCGCTCGTCGCGCCAGACGAGCAGCGCAGCGACTCCGATCGGCAGCAGGTGCACCCACCACATTCCGAGGGCCCCGCCCGGGCTGCCCTTCTCGATCCACACGCGCACCGCCGCGACGAGGTTCGAGTAGATGAAGTACGCGAGCACCGCGTAACCCACCCGCGCAAACCTGCCCTGCCTCGGCTTCAGCTTCGACAGCGGTACCGCAAGCAGCATCAGCGCGAGCGCCATGACCGGCACCGCGGTGCGCCACGCGAGCTCCGACCGGTCGGCGGAGTCGGGCGAACCGATCAATGCGCGCGTCGGCTTGACCGACAGCTTTTCGCTTTTCGCCTTCACCTCGGGCAGGCGCACGGGAATCCCGTGCTCCTTGAAGGTGACGATGCGCCACTCGAGCGCGCCCGGGACGCCCTCGTAGCGTCGCCCGTCGTGCAGCACGAAGAGCTGCTCGGACTGGCCCGCCCCGCGTTGCTCGGCACGCTCGGCGACCGCGATCTCCACGCGATCCCCCACGCGCCGCTGCACGAACACGCCCTCCAGCTGCCCGTTCGGTTGCACGCGCTCCGCGTAGAACACCACGTCGCCGCCCGCGAAGCTGCGGAATCGCCCGGCCTCGAGCGCGCCGAACTGGGCCGAGCGCAGCGCCTCGACCCGGAGCTGCTGCGCAAGCCCGCCCGCAGCCGGTACGACACGATACGAGAGCACCGCGAGCGCCCCCACGACCACCACGGTGAGCACCGCGAGCGGCCGGTAGATGCTGGCAGTCCCTACGCCGCACGCGGCCATCGCCGTCATCTCGCTCTCGTGGTAGAGGCGCCCGAGCGCCAGCACGATGCCGAGAAAGAGGCCGATCGGCAGCAGGACCGTGAGCTGCTGCAGAGTCGTGAGGCCGATGAGGGCGAGCACGACCGACCCCGGGAAGCCGCTCTGCACGGCCTGGCCGAGCACCCGCGCCAGCTGGTTCGAGAGCAGGATCAGGAGCAGCACCCCGGTGACCGCGACGAACGTCACGGTCACCTCGCGCAGCAGGTAGCGGTCTAGCCGGGTCAGCACAGGTCGCGGCTCCGAGCGGGAAACGGTAGACTCCGGCGACCGCCGGCGGCGGGCCGCACGCCTGGCGTCGACCCCGCGCACGACGGTGCACAGGCAAGTTTAACGGTCGCATGCTCCCGGCCACCAGCCGGGATCGCCGCGAGAGTGTCGGTCTAACTGGAACCAAAGGGAACAAGAATGCGTTTCCATGCCGTCAGCGGCTCGGCCGCACGCCAGCGCACGGACTGCGCGATCGTAGGTCTGTACGAATCCGGCAAGCTCGGCGCGGCTGCGACGCAGCTCGACGCGGCTCTCGGCGGGCGGCTCGCGCGCCTCGTAAAGCGCGGCGACCTGCGCGGCAAGGCGGGCGAAACCGCGCTGCTGGACGTCGAAGGCGGCCCGTGCGGCCGGGTGCTGGTCGTGGGGCTGGGCAAGAAGGACGGCTTCGACCGCCGCCGCTACAAGAAGGCGCTGCTCTCGGCCGCGGCGGCCGTCGCCAGGTCGGGCGCGCGCGACGCCTTGAGCTACCTGTCTCTGGAACCCGTGGCGAGCACGGACGCCTATTACCGCGGACGTCTCGCAGCCGAGGCCGTCGGCCACGCGCTCTACCGCGTGCCGGCGATCCGAAGCTCGCGCAGGCCTCCGGAGCCGGCGCTGCGCAGTTTCGGCATAGCGGTCCCCGAGCGCGACCAGAAAAAGGACGCGGAGCGCGGACTCGCCCACGGGCATGGCGTCGCGCTCGGCGCCGCCCTCACGCGCGACCTCGCCAACCTCCCCGCCAACGTCTGCACACCGAGCTACCTCGGACAGAAGGCGCGCGAGCTCGCGCGCGAGTACCGCAGCGTGCGCGCCCAGGTGCTTGGCGAGCCCGAACTCAAGCGGCTCAAGATGGGTTCGTTCCTCTCGGTGACGGCCGGCACCGACGAGCCCGCGCGAATGATCGTGCTGCGCTACCAGGGCGCCGCGCCGCGGCAGGCCCCGGTCGTGCTGGTCGGCAAGGGCGTGACTTTCGACAGCGGCGGCATCTCGCTCAAGCAGCCGGTCGGCATGGACGAAATGAAGTTCGACATGACCGGGGCGGCGAGCGTATTCGGCGCAATCAAGGCGGCTGCGGAGATCGGCCTCCCGGTCAACATCGTCGGCATCGTGCCCTCCTGCGAGAACATGCCGAGCGGCCGCGCGACCAAGCCCGGCGACGTCGTGCGCAGCATGTCCGGCCAGACCATCGAGGTGATCAACACCGATGCCGAGGGCCGGCTGATCCTGTGCGACGCCCTCACTTATGCGCGGCGCTTCAAGCCCGCCGTCGTGCTCGACATCGCCACACTCACCGGCGCCTGCGTGATCGCGCTCGGCGCGCACCTGAGCGCGGTGATGAGCAACGACGACGAACTCGCCGCGGAGATCGAGGAGGCGGGGCGACGTGCCGAGGACCGCGCCTGGCACATGCCGATGGCCGAGGAGTACCACGAGCAGCTGAAGAGCAACTTCGCCGACTTCACCAACTCCTGCGGCCGCGAAGGTGGCGCGATCACCGCGGCCTGCTTCCTCGCGAAGTTCACCGACGGCCTGCGCTGGGCGCACCTCGACATCGCCGGCACCGCCTACCTCACGGGCTCGCAGAAAGGCAGCACGGGCCGACCGGTGCCGATGCTGGTGGACTTCCTGATCAACCGCCGCTGACCGTGACGGGAACCGCCGCAACAAAGGTCGACTTCTACGTCCTCGGCGCCGCGGATGCCCGCGCGCGCCTGGTGACCGCGTGCCGGCTGGCGGAGAAGGCCTTCGACCAGGGCCTGCGCGTCGTGGTGCGCACGGCGGGCCCGGCGCAGACCGCGGAACTCGACGAACTCATGTGGACCTTCAGCGATCGCAGCTTCGTGCCGCATGGCGTGTGGCCCGCGGAGCCCGGGTTCGCGGCCGCCACACCGGTGCTGATCGCGAGCGGCGCCCTGCCCGAGTCGCACCGCGACGTCCTCATCAACCTCGGCGACGACCTCCCGGGCGACGCCGTCCGCTACTCGCGCGTCTGCGAGGTGATCCCGGGCGACGAAGACGCGAAGCGCAGGGCGAGGATACGCTGGCGCGGCTATCGCGACGCCGGCCTCGAGCCCGACACGCACAACCTCTGAGCGCGGAGGAACGCATGATGAACGCGATGGACTCGATTCCCGTGCTGATGGACATCATCGAGGACGACGCGCCCGGCGTGCTGCCCGCCGTGGATCGCACGGCCGCGTTCCTCGGCGAGATCGAGGCGCACCTCGCCACGGTCATCCACGACCACGCCGACGAACTCGTGCACAACGCCTGCCGGGAGATGGAGGCGCTGCTGCTCGAGCAGGTCTCCGACCGGCTGCGCGCGCAGCTCCCGAGCCTGATCGCGGGCATCATCGAACAGCACTTCCGCGGTCCCGGCGGCGGCGCCTGAGCGAGACGATGGACAAGAGCTACTCGCCCCGCGACATCGAGTCGCGCCTCTACGAACGCTGGGAAGCGGCCGGGTGGTTCGCCCCGGCCGGCGAGGGCACGCCCTACTGCATCATGATCCCGCCTCCCAACGTGACCGGCACGCTGCACATGGGCCATGCGTTCCAGCACACGCTCATGGATGCGCTCACGCGGCTGCACCGCATGGACGGCGACCGCGCACTCTGGCAGCCGGGCACCGACCACGCCGGCATCGCGACGCAGATGGTGGTCGAGCGGCAGTTGAATGCCGAGGGCCGCGCGAGGCACGACCTGGGCCGCGAGGCGTTCCTCGAGCGGGTCTGGCAGTGGAAGGGGCAGTCCGGCGACACCATCAGCCGACAGATGCGCCGGCTCGGCGACTCCGTGGACTGGTCGCGCGACCGCTTCACCATGGACGAGGGCCTGTCTGCGGCGGTGGGCGAAGTCTTCGTGCGCCTGTTCGAAAAGGGCCTCATCTACCGTGGCAAGCGACTCGTCAACTGGGACCCGGTGCTGCACACGGCACTCTCGGACCTCGAGGTCGTGTCGGAGCAGGAGTCGGGCAGCCTGTGGCACCTGCGCTATCCGCTGGCCGACGGATCGGGGCACGTCGTCGTCGCGACCACCCGGCCGGAGACCATGCTGGGCGACACCGCCGTGGCCGTTCATCCGGAGGACGAGCGGTATCGTCACCTGGTCGGGCGCGAGATCCGCCTGCCGCTCACCGACAGGTTGATCCCGGTCATCGCGGACGACTACGTCGACCCCGCATTCGGCAGCGGCTGCGTGAAGATCACGCCCGCACACGACTTCAACGACTACGAGATCGGCCGGCGCCACGGCCTCCCGCTGATCAACCTGCTCACGGCGGATGCCGCGCTGAACGACGCGGCACCCGCGGCTTACCGCGGCCTCGACCGATTCGAGGCGCGCAAGCGCGTGGTCGCCGACCTCGAGGCCGCGGGCCTGCTCGAGAAGACCGATCCGCACACGCTGCCGGTCCCGCGCGGCGACCGCAGCGGCGCCGTGCTCGAGCCCTGGCTCACCGACCAGTGGTACGTACGCATCGCCCCGCTCGCGGAACCCGCGATCCGCGCCGTCGAGGATGGACGCATCCGCTTCGTGCCCGACAACTGGTCGAAGACCTACTTCCAGTGGATGCGCAACATCCAGGACTGGTGCATCAGCCGCCAGCTCTGGTGGGGACACCGCATCCCCGCGTGGTACGACGCCGACGGCAACGTGTTCGTCGCGCGCAGCGAGGCGGACGCGCAGGCGCAGGCGCTCAAGCATCACGGGCGCGAGGTGGGGCTCAGCCGGGACGACGACGTGCTCGACACCTGGTTCAGCTCCGCGCTCTGGCCGTTCTCGACGCTGGGATGGCCCGGGCGCACGCCGGAGCTCGCTGCGTTCTACCCCACCTCGGTGCTGGTGACGGGCTTCGACATCATCTTCTTCTGGGTCGCACGGATGATCATGATGGGCCTCGAGTTCACGGGCGAGGTGCCGTTCCGCGAGGTCTATATCACCGGGCTCATCCGCGACGAGCACGGCAACAAGATGTCCAAGTCCAAGGGCAACATCATCGACCCGCTGGACCTGATCGACGGCATCGAGCTCGACGCGCTCATCGCCAAGCGTACGACCGGCCTCATGCAGCCGCAGATGAAGAACTCGATCGAGAAGGCGACGCGCAAGCAGTTCCCGCAGGGCATCCCCTCCTACGGGACCGATGCCCTGCGATTCACCTTTGCGTCGCTCGCGACCATGGGTCGCGACATCCGCTTCGACCTCGGCCGCATCGAGGGCTACCGCAACTTCTGCAACAAGCTGTGGAACGCCTCGCGCTACGTGCTGATGAGCGCAGGCGACGATCCCGCCGCGCTCGACGGCGACTGCGAATACACCGTCGCCGACCGCTGGATCCGTGGCCGCCTCGGCCACGCCGTGACCGAGGTACGCGAGCACTTTTCGGGCTACCGCTTCGACCTCGCGGCCCAGGCCGCCTACGAGTTCGTCTGGTACGAGTTCTGCGACTGGTACCTCGAGCTCTCGAAACCGGTGCTGCAGGCGGCCGACGCGACGCCCGAGCTGAAGCGTGGCACCCGGCGCACGCTGGTGCAGGTGCTCGAGGCGACGCTGCGCCTGCTGCACCCGCTGATGCCCTTCATCACCGAGGAAATCTGGCAGCGAGTGGGGGCGCTCGCCGGCCGCGCGGGCCCGACCATCATGCTCGAGCCATATCCACGCGCCGACGAATGGCCCGAGGACGCGGAGGCGGCTCGCCAGGTGGCGGTGCTGCAGGCCGTGGTGCTCGGAGTGCGACAGATCCGCGGCGAGCTGGACGTTCCGCACTCGCGCGCCACGCCCGTGTACGTGCGCAGCGACCACGCAGGCGATGCGGAAGCGATCGCCGCGCTCGGAGCCACCATCGCGAAGGTCGGCAACCTCGAGTCGCTGACTGTCGTCGCATCGGAGGCGGACCTGCCGCCCTGCGCCATCGCGGTGAGCGCGGGCCGCACGATCCTGGCGCCTTTCGAGCGGCTGGTGGACGACGTCTCCGCCGAGGTCGCACGCCTCGAGAAGCGACGTGCGCGGGCAGTCCAGGAACGCGACCGCGCGGTCGCCAAGCTCGCGAACCAGAGCTTCGTCGCCAACGCGCCGCCGGAAGTGGTGGCCCAGGAGCACGGTCGCGTCGCGGAGTTCGAGCGGCAGCTTGCGCAGCTCGGCGAGCAGCTCCGGCGGCTCGAGGCAATGCAATCCGGAGCAGTCACCTCATGAACACCCAGGGGCATCCCGCGCCTGCGCAGCTCGACGCGGCGGGAATCGAGCGCGTCGAGGCGGCCGTCGCCTCGCTCAATCGCATCATCCTGGGCAAGGAGCGGCAGATACGGCTGTGCCTTGCGTGCCTCTTCGCTCGCGGTCACCTGCTGATCGAGGACATCCCGGGTGTCGGCAAGACGACACTTGCGCACGCGCTCGCCGCGACCCTCGGCCTGACCTACCAGCGTATCCAGTTCACCAGCGACCTCCTGCCGGCTGACATCACCGGCGTGTCCGTGTTCGACGCGGAGACCGGCCAGTTCCGCTTTCATCGAGGCCCGGTGTTCTCGCAGGTCGTGCTGGCCGACGAGGTGAACCGCGCCACACCCAAGGCCCAGAGTGCGTTGCTCGAGGCCATGGAAGAGCACCAGGTCACGTCCGACGGCACGACCTATCCGATGAGCGAGCCGTTCTTCGTCATCGCGACGCAGAACCCCGTCTACCAGGTGGGAACGTTCCCGCTGCCGGAATCGCAGCTCGACCGTTTCCTCATGCGGATCGAGCTCGGGTACCCGGAGGCCGCGCTCGAGCGCGAGCTGCTGCTCGGTGCCGATCGTCGCGACCTGCTCGCCGTGCTGGCCGCCGCGCTCACCCCCCAGCAGCTGCTCAGGATCCAGGCGGACGTGCCGCGCGTGCACGCCTCCGGGGCGCTGCTCGATTACGTGCAGGCCGTCGCCCGCTACACCCGCCAGGCCAGCGAATTCGAGGCCGGCCTCTCGCCGCGGGCGGTCATCGCGCTCCTGCGCGCCGCGCAGGCCTGGGCCCTGATGCACGACCGGCCGGGCGTGCTGCCCGAGGACGTGCAGGCCGTGCTGCCATCGGTCGTCGGGCACCGCCTCGCGCCGCGCGAAGCTTCGCGCTTCCGGGATGCCGGGCAGGTCGGCCTCCACGTCCTAGAGTCCGTCCCCGTACCCTGAACGGAATGCGCGACACGATCCGACGCCTGCGCGCCGGCCTGGACGAGCGCATGGGCGCGTGGATCAAGCGTCGCCAGGGCCTGGACCACGACCCCGTGGTGCTGCAGCGTGGGCGCATCTACATCCTGCCGACGCGCCTCGGCGCGGCCTACGCGGGGATGGTCGTGGCGATGGTTGCGGGCGGCCTGAACTACAGCAACAACCTCGCTCTCGGCCTCGCATTCCTGCTGGCGAGCCTCGGGTTCGTCGCCATGCACCACTGCCACGGCACGCTCGCGGGGCTCGAACTGCGCCTGCTCGCGACGCTGCCCGCATTCGCCGGACAGGCGGTGCGATTCCGTCTGCTGCTCGAGAACAGCTCGCGCGCTCCGCGGCCACGAATCGAGGTGTCCGCGGGCAAGGGCACGCCGCAGGTTGCCGACGTTGCGCCGACGGGCACGGAAACGTCCGAAATCGCGCTCGTCGCCGAGCGACGCGGCCGCGTGCGGCTCGATCGCGTCGTGCTGGCGACACGCCATCCGCTCGGGCTCTTTCGCGCGTGGGCCGTCGTGCACCCGGACTACTCCGCCATTGCCTGGCCGCGGCCGGCGGAACGGGGCCGACCGCCGCCCGGCGTCGAAACCGACACCGGCGGCGCCCAGGACCGCGCCAAGGGAGAGGAGGATTTCACGGGCCTCCGGTCCTACCAGCCGGGGGACCCGCTGCGTCGCATCGCGTGGAAGGCCTACGCGCGCGGCCATGGGCTGCACACCAAGCAGTACGCCGGCACCGACGTCGTCTCGCACGTGTTCGACTGGGACAGCCTGCCGGGCCTCGACGTCGAGGCCCGGCTCTCGCAACTCTGCCGTTGGGTACTCGATGCCCACTCGAGCGGAGAGGCCTGCGGCCTGCGACTGCCCGGGGTCGCGATCGAGGCGAACATCGGCACGGCGCACCTGCAGCGATGCCTCGATGCGCTCGCGCTGTACGATCATGGCGGCGCCGATGCGTGAGCAGGCCCCCGTCGGACTGCGCGGACTCGACGGCGTGCTCGCTGCACTCGCCGTCGCGGTCGCGGCGAACTTCGCGAACCTGCCGGCCTGGGTGCTGCTGCTTCTCGTCGCCGCCACCGCGTGGCGCTGGGCCGCGGACCGGCGCGGCCTGGCACTACCGCCGCGCTGGCTGCGCATCGTGGCCGCGGTCTCGGGACTCGTTGTCGTGCTCGTGGCCTACCGGACCGTCAACGGCATCGAGGCAGGAACCGCATTTCTCGTGCTCATGGCCGCGGTGAAGCTGCTCGAGACACGCGCGCCGCGCGACCTCACGGTGCTGGTCTTCATCGCCTGGTTCCTGCTGTACGCCGCGCTGCTGCGCGACCAGCGGCTGCAGCTGCTGCCCTGGCTCCTGGCCGGGACGCTGCTCGCGACAGCGGCGTTGCTGCGCGTGCACGCGGGTGCCGCCGGTGATTCCTGGCGCGGCGTCTTGCGACGGGCGACCGTGCTCATGCTGCAGGCACTGCCGCTGGCATTGGCGCTCTTCCTGCTCTTTCCCCGGCTGCCCGGCCCGTTCTGGGGCCTTGCGGTCTCGAACTCGGCGCGCACGGGATTGTCGGACGAAATGACGCCGGGCGACGTCTCGGACCTGAGCGTCTCGGGAGAGCCGGCCTTCCGGGTCCGCTTCGCCGCCGGGCTTCCGCCGCCGGTGCAGCGCTACTGGCGCGGGCCGGTGCTGCACGAATTCGACGGGCGGAGCTGGCGGCGCCCGCGCGGACAGGCCTTCCCGGCGCAGGAGGTGACCTACTCGGGTGCGCCGGTCGACTACCAGATCACGCTCGAGCCGCACGACCGAAACTGGATCCTCGCGCTCGACATGCCGGGCGGGTGGCCAGAGCAGGAGGCCTACCGGTCCTTCGACTTCACGCTCCTGTCCCCTCGCCCGCTCACGGACGTCGCATCCTTCCGCCTGCGCTCGTACCCGGGCTACCGCGCCGGGACGGAGCTGCCGCAGTCCCTGCGCAACAAGGACACGCAACTGCCGGCATCCGGAAACCCGCGCTCGATTGCGCTTGGCCGGACGCTTCGCGCGCAATACGTCGAACCGTCCAGAATCGCCCGCGCAATGCTGCGGCTGTTCCGCAATCAGCCGTTCGTGTACACGCTGCAGCCACCCCAGCTCGGGGAGAACGCAGTCGACGAGTTCCTGTTCACGACGCGCAAGGGTTTCTGCGAGCACTACGCCTCGGCGTTCACGCTGGTGATGCGGGCAGCAGGAGTGCCCGCACGAGTGGTCACCGGCTACCAGGGCGGCGAGTTCAACCCGATCGGCGGTTACCTGCTGGTGCGCCAGTCGGACGCGCATGCATGGTCGGAGATCTGGCTGGACGATCGCGGCTGGGTTCGCATGGACCCGACGGCAGCGGTCGCGCCGGAGCGCATCGAGCGCGGCCTCGTGAACTCCGTGGGCGCCGACGAACCCGCGCCAGGACGGCTGCGGCAGGAAAGCGCACTCTGGCTGCAGGTCACACTGACCTGGGACACGGTCAACGACTTCTGGAACGAGCGGGTCGTGCGCTTCAACGCCGCACGGCAGTTCGACCTGCTCGAGCGGCTGGGTTTCGACGAGCCCGACTGGCGCACGCTGGGACTCGGGCTCGCAGCGAGCCTCGCCGCGTTCTTCGTCGCGCTCTCGACCTACCTCGGGTGGAAGCATCGCGCGCCCGAGCGCGACTGGCCGGCGAGGCTCCACGCCGAGACCGCCCGTCGCCTGCACCGGCGCGGCCTCGTGCCCGGGCGCACCGAAGGGCCCATCGACTTCCTCGACCGGGCAGCCGCGTCGTGCCCGGACCTCGCCGCGGACATCGCGCGGATACGCGACCTCTATTCCGGCCTGCGCTACGGGCCACGCCCGGGTCCAGGCGACCTGAGCCGGCTCAAGCACCTGGTGAACCGTCTGCGTCCCTGAGCGGCCCTCGGGTATGCTTGCGCCCTCGAGTAAGGTGTCGGAGTCAATGACCATGGCAGACCTGAAGAAGCAGTTCGAAGCAGCCGGCAAGGACGCACAGAAACTTCCGTCGCGGCCGTCCGACGAAGACATGCTGCGGCTCTACGCGTTGTACAAGCAGTCGACGGCGGGCGACGTGACCGGCGAGCGACCCGGCGCATTCGACTTCGTGAATCGCGCGAAGTACGACGCGTGGGCGCGCGCCAAGGGCACGCCCACCGAGAAGGCGATGAAGTCGTACGTGGACCTGGTCGCGCGACTGAAGAAACTGGGCTGACGCGGTGGGCGCGGCCGCGGCGATTGCGCTCTGCGCGGCCGCGGTCCTCACGTGGCTGCTCGCAGGCCCGATCCTGGCGGCGCGCCGCCGCCGTGCGGCCATGGCGCGGCCGCTTGCGCCAGATGCGATCGCCTGCATCGAGCGCAACGTTCCCTTGAGGCGTCGCCTGCCGGCAGAACTCGCGGCGCGCCACGACGGTCTGGTGAGCGCCTTCCTCGCCGAGAAGGAATTCGTCGGATGCGGCGGGCTCGTCGTAAGCGATGAGATGCGCGCCACGATCGCCGCGCTCGCGTGCCTGCTGGTGATCGGCCGGCGCGGGCACTACGACGCCCTGCACTCCATCCTCGTCTACCCGTCGGCCTTCTGGGTCGAGGACGAGGTCGAGGACGAGGCGGGAGTCGTCGAGCGGCGCCGCAGGGACCTCTCGGGCGAGGCCTGGGAAGCGAGCCGCATCATCCTGTCCTGGGAGGACGTGATGGAGTCCGCACGGTTTCCGGCCGAAGGCTACAACGTTGCGCTGCACGAGTTCGCCCACTACCTGGAAGCGGAAGGACTCGGCCTCGCCGCTCCGCCGACGCGTGCGAGTGAGTCGAAGGACCCGGCACCGTCGCGAGTGCGGGCGCTGGGAGCCTGGTCCGCGGACGTCGTACGGGAATTCGAAGACCTGCGTGGCGCCGTAGACCGCGGCGAGGACACGTTCCTCGACCCCTATGCTGCCGAGGACGAGACTGAGTTCTTCGCGGTCGCGACGGAAGACTACTTCGAGCGCCCGTCGGGATTGCGCGCGGCGCATCCGCGGCTGTACACGCTCCTCACGGAGTTCTACGGGCTCGATCCCGCGGCGTGGTGAGCGCCCTGCCTCAGCGCACGACCTGAGCGGCTCAACTGCCGCCGCGCGGGCCGCCGGCAGTGTCGGCTCCCCCGCGCGACGCCAGCGCAAGCAGGATACCGCCGCCGATGAACAGGATCACGATCGAGAGAATCGACAGCCGCGAGTCGCCCGTCACGGCAGCCGTGATACCGACCAGGGCCGGACCGATGATCGCGGACGCCTTGCCCATCATGTTGTAGAAGCCGAAGAATTCCGACGACTTGTCCGGGGGCACCAGCCGCCCGTAGTAGCTCCGGCTCAGCGACTGTATGCCGCCCTGCACGAGCCCGATCACGCACGCCAGCACGTAGAAATCGCGCACGTCCCTGAGGAAATACGCATAGCAGGTCGCGGCCAGGTACACCGCAAGCGCGATGAAGATGCCCCGCCGCGCCCCGATCCTGCCGCCGAGCCAGCCGAACGCGAGCGCCGCGGGAAACGCGACGAACTGCGTCAGCAGCAGCGCCTTGATGAGGTGCGCCTGGTTGAACCCCAGGGACAGGCCGTAGTCGACCGCCATCTTGATGATGGTATTCACGCCGTCGATGTACAGGATGTATGCGGCCAGGAACCAGAGCAGCGGCCGGTAGCGGGCGATCTCGTGCAAAGTGCCGCGCAGTTCGCTGAACCCCATGCGGACCGCCGCGGCCATCGGCACTCGGGTCCGCCGGTCCCGGCGCTCACGCACGTAGATTGCGCAGGGCAAGGTGAACAGCAGCCACCACACGCCCACGCTGACGAACGACCAGCGCACCGCTTCGCTGGCATCTGCAAGGCCAAACCACTGCGGCCTCAAGGTCATCATGACGTTTGCGGCGAACAGCAGCCCGCCGCCGAGGTAACCGAGCGAATACCCGAAGCCGGACACCAGGTCGTATTCCTCGGGCTCCGCGACGTGCAGCAGCAGGGAGTCGTTGAACACGATCCCTCCCCAGAACCCCAGCGATGCCACGAGGAACAGGGCCGCCGCGAGTTGCCAGTGCGCCTGCCCCACCATCGACAGGGCAAGCGTGGCGCCCGCGCCCAGCACCGTGAATGCCATCATCATCCGGACCCGCGCGCCACCACGGTCTGCGATGGCACCGAGCGCCGGCGCCATCAGGGCGACGCAGAGGCTCGCCACGCCGCTGGTCACGCCGAGGCGATAGGTGCTCTCGGTCGCCGCCACGCCCGCGTTCCAGTACTGCTTGAAGAACACCGGGAAGAACCCGGCCATCACCGTGGTCGCGAACGCCGAGTTCGCCCAGTCGTACAGCGCCCAGGCGACGACGGGCGGCCGCGTGAGGACCTTATGCCGCCGAGGCGAGGTGCTCACGTGTCTCCCTGAAGGTCACGTCGGGCCAGCGTTCCATGGTGAGCTGCAGGTTCACGCGCGTGGGCGCGAGGTACACGAGCGCGCCCGAGTGGTCCACGGCGAGGTTGTCGTGAGCCTTCGAGCGGAACTCCGCGAGTTTCTTCGGGTCGGCGCAGTACACCCAGCGGGCCGTGTAGACGTTGACCGCATCCCAGGTGGCCTGCACCGAGTACTCGTCCTGCAGCCTGAAGGCGACCACGTCGAACTGCAGCTGGCCCACGGCGCCGAGGATCAGGTCGTTGTTCCTGAGCGGGCGGAAGAGCTGCGTGGCGCCCTCCTCGCAGAGCTGGTCGAGTCCCTTCTGCAGCGCCTTCATGCGCAGCGGATCGCGCAGTACCACGCGCCGGAACATCTCGGGCGCGAAGTTCGGGATGCCGGTGAAGGTGAGCGCCTCGCCCTCGGTGAAGGTGTCGCCGATGTTGATCGTGCCGTGGTTGTGGAGCCCGATGATGTCGCCCGCGTACGCTTCCTCGGCGTGCTGGCGGTCGGCGGCCATGAACGTGAGCGCGTCGGCGATGCGCACTTCCTTGCCGAGCCGGGTGTGGAAGAAGCGCATGCCGCGCTCGTACCGCCCCGAACAGATACGCATGAAGGCGATGCGATCGCGGTGGCCGGGATCCATGTTCGCCTGGATCTTGAATATGAACCCCGTGAGCGGCTCCTCGAACGCGTCCACGACGCGCGAAGTGGTTTCGCGCGGCCGCGGCGCGGGGGCTTCCTCGACGAATGCCGAGAGCAGCTCCGTGACACCGAAGTTGTTGATCGCGGAGCCGAAGAACACGGGCGTCTGCCGTGCCGCCAGGTACTCCTCGCGCGAAAATGCAGGGGAAGCCCCGTGCACCAGCGCCACCTCGTCGCGGAGCGCCTGCGCGCGGTCGCCGAGAAACCGCGTCGCGGCCTCGCTTGCGAGGCCGTCGATGGTCTCGTGCGTGCCCACGCGGCCCTTCTCGGCCGCCTGGTAGACGTAGATCCGATCCTCGAGCATGTGGTAGACGCCGCGCAGGTCCCGACCCATGCCGATCGGCCAGGTGACGGGCGTGCAGCTGATCTTCAGCACCTTTTCGATCTCGTCGAGCAGTTCGAGCGGCTCGCGGCCCTCGCGGTCCAGCTTGTTGATGAAGGTCATGATCGGCGTGTCGCGCAGCCGGCATACCTCCATGAGCTTGATCGTGCGCTCCTCGACGCCTTTCGCGCAGTCGATGACCATGAGCGCCGAGTCCACGGCGGTCAGCGTGCGGTAGGTGTCTTCGGAAAAATCCTCGTGACCCGGCGTGTCGAGCAGGTTGACCATGCGGCCCCGGTAGGGGAACTGCATCACGCTGGACGTCACCGAGATGCCGCGCTGCTGCTCGAGCGCCATCCAGTCCGAGGTCGCGTGCCGCGCGGCCTTGCGGCCCTTCACGGTGCCCGCCATCTGGATCGCGCCTCCGAACAGCAGCAGCTTCTCGGTGAGCGTGGTCTTTCCTGCGTCCGGGTGGGAAATGATGGCGAAGGTGCGTCGCCGCGCCACTTCGTCGCGTGTCGGGTTCATCGGTCGGGACCGGCCGGTCGGATACGGGGCGGCGATTCTATCAGGGACCGCCGTTCCGCCCGGCCGGATCCGCCAGGCTGAGCTTCAGGACCAGCGCGTCCTCCCGGCCCTGCTCTGCCTGGTAGTAGGCCTTGCGACGGCCGACCTGCACGAACCCGACCGACTGGTACAGGGAGATCGCAAGCAGGTTCGTGGGCCGCACCTCGAGGAAAGTCTCGGCCATGCCCGCCTGCCGCGCGCGCTCGAGGAGTAGCACCAGCATCTGCCGCCCGACACCCCGGCTGCGCAGGTCGTCGCGCACGCAGAGGTTCAGGATGTGTGCCTCGCCGGCGCCCATGGCGACGATGCCGTAGGCGACGACCGCGCCGTCGAGCTCGGCAACCCTGCACAGGTAGCCGACCCGGAGGCAGTCGCGGAAGATTCCATCGCTCCAGGGGAACGGATACGCGGCGCGCTCGAGAACGCCAACCGCGGCAACGTCGCTCGGGGCCATCGCGCGGAACTTCACCAGCCGGTGATGGCGCCCCTGCGCGTCCGCGCCGGCGGCGCTCACGTCAGCACCTGCTCGCCGCGCCCCAAGCGCTCGAAAACCTGTTTCGC
Organism: uncultured Gammaproteobacteria bacterium; assembly: GCA_963726665.1. Taxonomy (GTDB): domain Bacteria; phylum Pseudomonadota; class Gammaproteobacteria; order Steroidobacterales; family Steroidobacteraceae; genus RPQJ01. Next base: position 358,439 of record CAVSDW010000012.1, read on the forward strand.
CTGGAGCAGGTCCAGCCACGCCTTGCGCTTCTCGCCCGGGCTCCGGAGCAGGTAGGCCGGATGGTAGATGACGACGAGCGGCCGGCGCCGGATGCCGAGGCCGTGCACCTTGCCACGCAGCTTCGACAGCGCGGCGTCGGTCTCGAGCAGGCTCTGGGCTGCGATGCGGCCGACGGCGACGATCAGCGCGGGATCGACGAGTTCGATCTGCCGGTCGAGGTAGCCGCGGCAGGACCGGGCCTCCTCCGGCCGCGGGTCGCGATTCCCCGGCGGACGGCACTTGAGCACGTTCGCGATATAGACATCCTCGCGCGGCAGCCCGAGCGCCTTCAGCATCGAGGTCAGCAGCTGGCCCGCGCGACCGACGAACGGCTCGCCCTGCCGGTCCTCGTCCGCGCCGGGCGCCTCGCCGATGAACATCCAGCGCGCCGCGCGGTTGCCGACGCCGAAGACGGTCTGGGTGCGCGTGGAGTGGAGCTCGCAGCGCCCGCAGGCTGCGACCGTCTGGCGGAGCGCATCCCAGTCGAGCGCGGCCACGGCACCGGGCGCATCCAGCAGCGCGGGAGACGATCCGATGCGCGCGAGTCCGGTCGACTCGCGGGCTTCCTGCTGCGAAGAGCCCGGGGTCTCGCCCGGCCCCGCGGCAGGCCCGCGCCGGACGTACACGTCCACGCCCAGTGCCTCGAGGTATGCAGCGTGGCGTGCGTCCACCACCGGTGCTCGCTACTTCCGAGTCCCCGGGCCTGCGTGCGAGGCGCCGCGGCGACCGCGCGTGGCCCGGTGCCATGCCCACAACAGTGGCCCGGAGAGCGCATACAGGCCGAACAGGCCGAACAGCATCTCGGGTGGGCTCGATCCCACCAGGATGAAGCCGAGCGGCAGCAGCACCAGCAGCGCAAACGGGATGCGCTGGCTGGTGTTGAAGTCCTTGCCGCTCATGTAGGGAAAGCGGCTGATCATGAGGCTCCCCGCCAACAATGCCACGACGAACGCGAGCACCAGCGCGCGCAGGCCCTCGCGCTGCAGGTCGTTCAGCATCCACACGAAGCCGGCGAGCAGCGCCGCTCCGGAGGGACTCGGCAGGCCCTCGAAGTAGCGCTTGTCGGCGGTCGCCGATCGCGCGTTGAATCGTGCGAGCCGGAACGCGGCGCAGGCGGTGTAGAAGAAGGTCGCAAGCCAGCCGAGCCGGCCCCACACCGCGCCGTATTCCGCGATGCGCACCACGCCCCACTGGTAGGCGGCCACGCCCGGTGCCACGCCGAACGCGACCATGTCGGACAGGCTGTCGAATTCCTTTCCGAACTCGCTCTGCGTGTTGGTCCAGCGCGCGATCCGGCCGTCGAGCCCGTCGCACACCAGCGCGACGAAAATCGCGATACCCGCGCGGTCGAAATTACCGTCGGTCGCAGCCACGATCGCGTAGAAGCCCGAAAACAGGACCGCAGTCGTGAACAGGTTGGGCAGCAGGTAGATGCCTCGGCTGCGCGGCCGCGGAGCGGCCTCGCCGGGCGTCCCGGAGGAATCGGTAGTCATGTGTACCCAGGCGGTTTTGCTCGGGTCATCATAGGTAGAGTGCGGTGCCCGCACAATGAAAAGCTGGCGGGCGGAATGGGTCCGTCGCCTGCTCTGTTAGAATTCCCTGCTGCGAGACCACTCCCTGCACCGGTACCAAGATGCGACTTTCGACCTACCCGATCAACACCTTGCGGGACGTTCCCGCCGACGCCGAGGTGGTCAGCCACCAGTTGATGCTGCGGGCAGGGCTCATCCGCCGCCTGGCGGCGGGCCTCTACACGTGGCTGCCGCTCGGCCTCCGGGTGCTGCGCAAGGTGGAGGCGATCGTGCGCGAGGAGATGAACCGCGCGGGCGCGATCGAACTGCTGATGCCGACCGTGCAGCCCGCCGAACTGTGGCAGGAATCCGGTCGCTGGGACCAGTTCGGCCCGGAACTCCTGCGCATGCGGGACCGTCACGAGCGGTCCTACTGTTTCGGTCCGACGCACGAGGAAGTGATCACCGACCTCGCGCGGCGCGAGCTGAAGAGCTACCGCCAGCTCCCGTGCAACTTCTACCAGATACAGACCAAGTTCCGCGACGAGATCCGGCCTCGCTTCGGGGTGATGCGCGCGCGCGAGTTCACCATGAAGGACGCGTACTCCTTCCACCTGGATGCCGCCTCGCTCGAGCAGGGCTACCAGGCGATGTACGAGGCCTACTCGCGCATTTTCACGCGGATGAACCTGCGCTTCCGCGCGGTGCGCGCCGACACCGGCAGCATTGGCGGCAACGCCTCGCAGGAATTCCACGTGCTCGCCGACTCGGGCGAGGACGCGATCGCCTTCTCGGACGAGGACGACTACGCCGCCAACCTCGAGATGGCGGAGGCCGTGCCGCCGGCAACCAGGCGCGCGGCCCCCGCCGCGGCTCTCGCCAGGGTGGCCACGCCGGGTACCCGCACCATTGCGGAACTGACCGCATTCCTCGGCGTGGAGTCCACGCAATGCATCAAGACGCTGCTGGTCGAAGGCAGCGATGGCGGTGTGGTCGCGCTGGCCGTGCGCGGCGATCATGAGTTGAATGCCGTCAAGGCGCAGAAGCTGCCCGGCGTCGCCTCGCCACTGCGGATGGCTTCGCCTGAGCAGGTGCGCGCCGCCACGGGCTGCGAGCCCGGCTTCATCGGCCCCGTGGGCCTTGCGCTCAAGGTGTACGCCGACCATGCGGCCGCAAACGCGGCGAATTTCGTCTGCGGGGCCAACGAGCGGGACGCCCATCTCACGGGCGTGAACTGGGGCCGCGACCTACCGGAACCCCAGGCGGTCGACGTCCGCAACGTGGTCGCAGGCGACCCGAGTCCCTCCGGAAAGGGCCGGCTCGGGATCGCCCGCGGCATCGAGGTGGGCCACATCTTCCAGCTCGGCCGCAAGTACAGCGAGGCCATGAAGGCCGAGGTGCTCGACGAATCGGGCAAGTCCGTGACCATGTTCATGGGCTGCTATGGCATCGGTGTGACGCGCGTCGTGGCGGCGGCCATCGAACAGAACCACGATGAGCGCGGCATCGTCTGGCCGGAGCCGATCGCGCCTTTCAACGTGTCCCTGATACCGATCAACCTGCAGAAGTCCGAGCGCGTCCGCGAGGCCTCCGAGCGGCTGTACGCAGGGTTGCAGGCAGCCGGCTTCGAGGTGCTCTACGACGATCGCGACGCGCGACCGGGCGTCAAGTTCGCGGATGACGAGCTCGTCGGCATTCCCCATCGGATCGTGGTCGGGGACAAGGGTCTCGAGCGCGGCGTGGTCGAATACAAGCCCCGCTCGGGCGACGGCGCCGCGGACGTGCCGCTCGATTCGGCCCTCGAGTTCCTCAGGGAGCGCATTCGCGCCAGGAGTTGAGATGCGGATGCACGGGCCGATCCGGACGTTCCTGGTGCTGCTCGCGGCGCTGCCCGCACAGGCGGCGCTGGCGGACCGCCAGATGGACCCCGAGTTGCGCGGGGTCATCGCCGGCGCGATCGTGCCCTCCGACTGCTTCGAGGACCGCTACGAGCAGGCCGTGTGGCTCGCCTACATGGAGCCGCGCCTCGGCCGCTACGTGAAGGACCAGGGCGAGCGCGAGCAGATCCTCCACCACGTCCACTGCGAGGCGAAGCGCGTGGACATCCCGCCGGAACTCGTGCTGGCCGTGATGGACGTGGAGAGCCGCTTCGACCGCTACGCGGTGTCTTCCGCCGGCGCCGTGGGGCTCATGCAGGTCATGCCGTTCTGGCCGAGCCAGCTCGGCATGACGAACGCGCAGCTCGTGCGCATCGGCGACAACGTGCGGATGGGCGCCACCATTCTCGGTTACTACCTGCGCCTGGAGCGCGGCAACTACCAGCGCGCGCTGCAGCGCTACAACGGCAGCCTCGGGCGCCCGGACTACTCTGACCTCGTGATCGACCGAATGGTCTCGCGCTGGCGCTATTCGCACTGAACGCGACCGTCAGGCGATCCGGAACTCTCCGGGTTGCGCACCCTGATCCGCGACCTCCTCGATCTCGACGGAAGCCACCTGCGAAGCCGGCGGTCCGGTCCACAGCCAGTCGCAGAGCGCATGCACGGCCGCCGGTTCGCCGCAGGCCAGCACCTCCACCCTCCCGTCCGCGAGGTTCCGCGCATGGCCGGTCACCCCGAGTTCGATCGCGCGCTGCCGGGTGCTGGCGCGGTAGAAAACTCCCTGTACTCGCCCCGAGACGAGACAGCGGCGTGCAACCCGTGCACTCATCGGCGGGTCAGGGGTTCGGGGTCGGATCCGGCGTCTTCGCGGGCGCCTTGGCCTGCTCGGCGGCGTGGCGGGCCTCGATGGCCTTTTCGCGAGCCTGGCCGGCTTCGTCCCGGGCCATGCGGTAATCGCCCTTGTTCGAGCTCGTCTTGGCGCTCGCGAGCAACCGCTGCGCCTCGGCCAGGGCCTCAGGGGCGTATTGCGCCGCGCCCGCCTTCTCGGCAGCGACGATGGCCTGCCGGGCATCGCTCATTTCCTGGACGGGCCACCCGGCACAGCCGGACGCCAGCGTGGCACCCAGAAGTGCAATCGCAAGGGTCGGCAGGTTGAGTAGGCGTCGAGGATTCATGGTGCGTCGCCGGCTGGCAAATGCACGCTAACAACTGCACCCTGTACCGTCAAGGCGGCGGGACCTAGAATCCGCGCGCGCCGGGAGCGCATGCAACGGGAAGAATCGCCGATGGCCGAAGTGCTGGTGCTCTACTACTCGCGAAACGGCAGCACTGCCGAACTCGCCCGGCACGTTACGCGCGGCGTCGAATCCGTCGCCGGCGCCCGGGCCCGGGTCAGGACCGTCCCCGCGGTGTCGCCGGTGACCGAGGCGGTCGAGGTCGCCGTCCCGGAATCCGGGCCACCCTATGCGACCTTTGATGACCTGCGCGAATGCGAAGGACTCGTATTCGGCAGCCCCACCCGATTCGGAAACATGGCGGCGCCGCTCAAGTATTTCCTCGACGGAACCAGCGCCCTGTGGCTGAACGGAGCACTGGACCGCAAGCCGGCGGGCGTATTCACCTCGACGAGTTCCATGCACGGGGGGCAGGAGTCGACCCTGCTCACGATGATGATTCCGCTGCTCCACCATGGGATGTACCTGGTGGGCCTGCCGTTTACCGCGGAGGCCATGGCGCGTTCGCGCACCGGCGGCACGCCCTACGGCGCGAGTCACTTCGCCGGGGGCAAGACGGACACGAAGCTCAGCGAAGACGAGCGCGAACTCGCACAGCTGCTCGGTCGGCGGGTCGCCGAAGCGGCCATCGCGCTCAGCGCGGCACGCGGCTGAACTGTGGCCGAGGGCAACGAACGCCGTCGCGCGATCGCGCATCGCCTGGTGCTGGCCGGACTGTTCCTGCTGCTGGCGACCAGCCTGGCAGCCGTCCTCGTGCAGTGGAGCGGGACGCCTTCGGTGCTCCTCGCGCTGGTGCTCCTGGTCCCGCTCCTCGCTCCGTTGCGCGGGATCCTTCGCGGCGATCGCCGTACTCACGCGTGGGCGACACTCTGCATCGTGCCGGGATTCATCTACGGGCTGACCGAAGCGGTCGCCAATCCCGCGATCCGGACGGTCGCGGCCATGGTGCTCGGCTCGAGCCTTGCGCTCTTCTTCGCGCTCGTCGCCTACCTGCGTGTCACCCGGCCGCCGGCGTATCAACCGCCCCCGAGTGCCTGATCGTCGAGCGCCTGGCGCAGGAACGGCACGGTGAGCCGCCGCTGTGCGACGAGCGACGCCTCGTCGAGCCGGTCCAGCATCGCGCACAGCGTATGCATGTCCCGTGGCAGCCGGTGCACCAGGTAGAGCGCGCCTTCGGCCGACAGCTCCAACCCCCGCCGCGCTGCCCGCAGCTGCAGCGCCTGCACCTGCCCTGCGTCGTCGAGTTCATGCAGCTGGTGGACCGAGGCTGCCAGCAGCCTCGATCGCAGGTCGGGCAACCGGAACTGCTGGGCGGCCGGCGGACGCTCGCTCGCCACGCACAGCCTCGTGGGGGTGTCCTGCATGAGCGTGTGGAGCCTGAACAACGCCTCGTTCCACGCGGCGTCGCCGGCCACGGCGTCCAACCCGTCGAAGCAGACGAGGTCGAGGCTTTCGCAGCCCTCGAGCCAGCCAGGCTCGGCGCCCGCAGTGGGATCGAGGTAACTCGTGGATCCACCCCGGTCCGCGACGGACGCGCACGCGGCCTGCAGGAGATGCGTCTTGCCCGCGCCATGCCGTCCCCAGATCCACATCACGCGGGGGGCGCGCGGATCGGCGCCCGACGCGAGACCGACGACTTCGCCATTGCCGCCCGGCACGAAACTTTCGAGCCTTGCGGTATCCCGCAACCGGACGCCGAGCGGAAGCTGGCGCATGCAGGTCAGGTGGCGGACCGGGCGTGCGCTGCCGAGAGCGCGCGCCGTGAGTACACGAGGACGTAGTCGAGGCCGCTCACCGAGGTGGTCACCAGCACGAGAGCGCCGAGCGCCATGATCGCAGCCTGCGTGGGCCACGCGAACGCAGCCTCGGCCACGACGGCGAGACAGAAAACGATCTGGCAGAACGTGTTCAGCTTGCTCGGCCGGGTCGGCTGGCCGTGGATCTGGCCCAGGAGCACCCGGTAGGCAACCGCGCCTGCCACGATGAGGAGATCACGCAGCAGCACGGTTGCGGTGAGCCACCAGGGCGCGAGGTTCGCCAGGCTGAGGCAAACGAACACCGTGACGAGCAGCAGCTTGTCCGCGAGCGGATCGAGATGCTTTCCGAGTTCCGAGGTCCAGCCGAACCTCTTGGCCAGGAACCCGTCGAGCCCATCGGTGAACGCCGCGACCGCGAAGATCGCCAGCACCTGCGGATAATGGCCGAGCATGATGCCGTGCGCCACCGGATAGACCAGCAGCATCCTGACCACGCAAAGCAGGTTGGGCAGGAAGCGGAGGCTCATGGCACGTAGTTGAAATCAGGCCCGGGCGAGCCTTCCGTTGCGCTCGCTGCCGCGGCCACGAGGTGCCCGTCCAGCGCAGCGACCCGACGCAGGAGTTCGAGGTCCCCGCGCAGCGTGACGTCGAGGCTCACCACGTTGCCCGAGACTTCTTCCACGCTGACGGCGCGCACCAGACTCAGCGACTGAAGGTAATCGACGAGCCCGGCGTAGGCGCCGACGTTCTCGATCCCGCCGACCCTGATCGCGACGGACGAAGTACCACGGCTCGACGGCGGCGCGTAGCGCGCGGCCAGCGTGTCGGCGGCGAGATCAACGCCGGCCTGCAGGCTTCCGTCAGTACGCGTTGCCTGCCCGATCTCGGCGTAGCTCCAGGCGATGGCCTGGCCCGACCCGACCCCGGCCAGCAGTGCCTTGCCGCCCCAGGCCTCGGCCGCGGCCGCGCCGCGATTCCCGGCCAGCGCCTCACGCACCTGCGCCACGCCAACGGACACCTGGGGCCAGGCGATCGGCAGGCCGCGCGCCAGCGCCGAGCGCTCGACTTCGAGGCGCTCAGGCACGCGTTCCGAAGCAAGCACCGCTCGCTGTCCGCCTGCGACCGAGGGAACGACGAGCAGCACGACCGTGACGGGCCGCTCGACCGGCCAGAACGGCAGCCGCGCCTGCTGGAGCAGTCGGTCCATTGCGCGGGCATCGAAGCCCACCTTGAGCCTGCGGTCGGCCGTCGTGGAGTACTGCTGGACGTATCGGGAGGGATCGGCTGCGGCGGCAACGATCACCGGGCTCGAACCGGCGTCGCGCTGGCCCGACGCACGCACCGCCGCCACGCGCAGCGCGTCGCCGAAGGCTGCGTTGCGATCGGCTTCCGTCGTGCCCGCGAGCGGCACCACCGCCTGGTAGACGGCGACGTCGGCGCCGGCCCGGGCCGGCAGGGCCAGGAACATGACGCAGACGAGGGCCCTGAGGGCCGACCCGTCCAGCCTGACGGTGTTTGATTGTCTCTGCATGGGTCGGCGGGAGTTCGGCGTTGCCGGCGCACGTGTAAAATACCACAGCCTCGACTCGAGTCCCGGGGCAGGACCGCCCCGCGGGAGACCACTCGATGTCCGACTTAAGACCCACCACCTATCGCGACGCCGGAGTCGACATCGACGCGGGGGACGACCTCGTCGAGCGCATCAAGCCCGCGGTGAAGCGCTCGATGCGGCCTGAGGTCCTCGGCGGCCTCGGTGGTTTCGGCGCGCTGGTCGAGGTGCCGCTGGAGCGCTACCGAAAGCCGGTGATGGTCTCCGGCACCGACGGTGTCGGCACCAAGCTCAGGCTGGCCATCGAGACCGGCCGGCACGACACGATCGGCATCGACCTCGTGGCCATGTGCGCGAACGACGTGGTCGTACAGGGCGCCGAGCCGATTTTCTTCCTTGACTACTACGCAACCGGCCGCCTGCAGGTGCCCGTTGCGGAGCGCGTGATCAAGGGCATCGTCGAGGGCTGCCTGCAGGCTGGCTGCGCGCTGGTGGGCGGCGAAACGGCCGAGATGCCCGGCATGTACGCGGGCGACGACTACGACCTGGCCGGCTTCTGCGTCGGGCTGGTCGAGAAGGACGCGATCATCGACGGGACGAAGACCCGCGCCGGCGACGCGATCATCGGGCTCGCCTCCTCCGGGCCCCATTCGAACGGCTATTCACTGGTGCGCAGGCTGCTCGAGAAAAGCGGCGCGGGCCCGGACACGAATCTGGACGGGACGCCGCTGTACGACCTCCTGCTCACGCCCACGCGCATCTACGTCAAGTCGGTGCTCGCCCTGCTCGCGGAGGTCCCGGTGCACGCGGTCGCCCACATCACCGGCGGCGGCCCGACGGGCAACATCCCGCGCGTGCTGCCCGCAGGCCTCGAGGCAGTGATCTCGGAGAGCCGCTGGAACAGGCCCGCCGTGTTCGACTGGCTGCAGCGGGCGGGCAACGTCGAGCGCGAAGAGATGCACCGCACATTCAACTGCGGCCTCGGCATGACCGTGTGCGTACCCGCCGCGGATGCAGACCGCGCAATGGAAATTCTCAAGCGACACGGGGAAACGGCGACCCTGGTGGGCGAAGTTCGCCGGGGCGACCACGGAGTCGTGATCGAGCGATGAACACAGCCGGCACCCGCATGCCGGCCGTCGCGCTGGTTTCCGGCCGCGGCAGCAACCTGCGGGCCATCGCGGAACGCGCACGTGGCGGCGACCCTCCGGTCGAGATCCGTGCCGTCATAAGCGATCGCGAGGACGCGGCGGGCATCGAGTGGGCCCGTGCATTCGGGCTCGCGTGCGCGACGCTGTCGCCGAAGGGCTTTCCGGACCGTGACCGCTACGACGAGGCGCTCGCTGCGCTGGTCGCCAGCTTCGAGCCCGAACTGGTGATCCTGGCCGGATTCATGCGCATCCTCGGGCCGGCCTTCGTGGACCGGTTCGAGGGCCGCACGCTCAACATCCACCCGTCCCTGCTGCCGCGGCACCGCGGTCTGCACACCCATCGGCGCGTCCTCGAGGCCGGCGAACGCGAGCACGGCGCGAGCGTGCATTTCGTCACGCGCGAACTCGACGGCGGTCCGGTGGTCATACAGGCAAGGGTCCCGGTCCGGGACGATGACGATGAGGCCAGCCTTGCCGCTCGGGTACTTGCAGAGGAACACAGGATCTACCCCCAGGCCGTCGCGTGGTTCGCAACCGGTCGGCTGCGATTCGCAGACGGGGCGGCATGGCTCGACGGGCGCCGGCTGGAAGAGCCCGTCGTCCTGGAACCACACAATGACGGCACGGCGTAGATTCATCGCCGCGGCGCTCGGCGTCGCGTTTGCGCTCCCGCTGTTGCCGCTGGCCCGGGCACAGGCTGCGGATGCGCCGTCCGCGTCGCCGGCCGCACCGCGGTTGACGAAGTACAAGGCTCAGTACCAGGTGAGCTACCGCGGCATCGGCGGCGGACAGCTCGAACAGTACCTGCATCCCGGAACGGTGGCAGGCCAGTGGATGTTCGAGTCGCGGGCCTACCCGAACCTGCTCGGCCGCATCGCGGTGAGCCCCGATGCGCGCCAGCGCAGCACCATGGAAGTCACTGCGCTGGAGGTGCGCCCGCTCACGCTCGTCTTCGACGACGGCAGCGACGGCAGCGCCAAGGACGCGAACATCGCGTTCGACTGGGCGACGGGACACGTGCGCGGCCGGGTCAAGGACAAGACCGTCGACCTCGCCGTGACGCCCGGCACGCAGGACACCGTGTCGGTGCAGGCCGCGATGCTGCAGCAGCTTCTGTCCGGCCGCGAGCCGAAGTCGTTCTGGATCGTGAACGGCGCCAAGCTCGAGCAGTACCGCTACTGGCCGGAGGGCCGCGCCACGGTCGTCACCCCCTACGGGCAGTTCGACACGGTCGTGTGGGCGAGCCAGCGCGACGGCTCCAAGCGCATGAACCGCGTCTGGCACGCACCGCAACTCGGCTACGTCCCGGTGCAGGCCATCCAGTACAACAAGGGACGGCCGGACGTGCAGTTGAAGCTGGTGACGCTGGAAAGATAGCGGAGCGGGGGTCTGTCCCCGCAGGGGACTGACCCCTGTTCGAGAAAGGGACAGTCCCCTGCGGGGACAGTCCCGGGTCAGGCCTTGGGCAAGGTCACGCCCTTCTGCCCCTGGTACTTTCCGCCGCGGTCCTTGTAGGACACCTCGCAGACCTCGTCGGACTCGAAAAACAGCATCTGCGCGACGCCCTCGTTCGCGTAGATCTTCGCCGGCAGGGTCGTGGTGTTGGAGAACTCGAGCGTGACGTGCCCTTCCCACTCCGGCTCGAGCGGCGTGACGTTCACGATGATGCCGCAACGCGCGTAGGTCGACTTGCCGAGACAGATCGTGAGCACGTTGCGCGGGATCCGGAAGTACTCGACCGTGCGCGCCAGCGCGAACGAATTCGGCGGGATGATGCAGACGTCGCCGCCGAAGTCCACGAACGAGCCGTGATCGAAGTCCTTGGGATCGACGATCGTCGAGTTGATGTTGGTGAAGATCTTGAACTCGGCGGCGCAGCGCACGTCGTAGCCGTAGCTCGACGTGCCGAAGGACACGATGCGCTGGCCGTTCGCCACACGGACCTGGCCGGGCTCGAAGGGTTCGATCATGCCGTGGCTCTCGGCCATGCGGCGGATCCAGCGGTCGGACTTGATGCTCACGATCAGGTTTCCTCGACGGTGATTTTCGGTGCCGCTGCCGCGGCGGTGTCTGCGACGGAGAGGCGCGCGGCCGTGCGGCGCGCCATTTCGAGGTAGGCGCGGCCGAGCGGTCCATCCGGTTCCGCGACGACGGTCGGGCAGCCGCCGTCGGTCTGCTCGCGGATGCGGATGTCGAGCGGCAGGCTGGCGAGCAGTGGTACGCCGTACTGCTCGGCCATGCTGCGCCCGCCCCCGCTGCCGAAGACGGGCTCCTCGTGGCCGCAGTTCGAGCAGATGTGGGTGCCCATGTTCTCCACGATGCCGAGCACCGGCACCGAGACCTTCTGGAACATCCGCAGGCCCTTGCGGGCGTCGAGGAGGGCGATGTCCTGCGGCGTGGTGACCACCACGGCGCCGCTCAGTGGCACGCGCTGGGCGAGCGTGAGCTGGATGTCGCCGGTGCCCGGGGGCATGTCGACGATGAGGTAGTCGAGTTCACCCCAGTTCGTCTCGGAGAGGAGCTGGGTCAGCGCCTGGGTCACCATCGGCCCGCGCCACACCATCGGCTGCTCCTCCTCGACCAGGAAGCCGATGGACATGACCTTGACCCCGTGGGCCTCGAGCGGCTCCATGCGCCGGCCGTCCGCAGAGGTCGGGTGCGCCCCGGAGAGCCCCATCATGCGCGGCTGGCTCGGGCCGTAGATGTCCGCGTCGAGAAGGCCGACCCGGCCGCCGTCGAGCGCCAGCGCCAGCGCGAGGTTGACCGCGGTCGTGGACTTGCCGACCCCGCCCTTGCCGGACGCGACGGCGATGACGTTGGAAATGCCCGGCAACGGGGGCCGGCTGCCGTCACCCGCCCGAGCCGCGACCTTCCAGCCAACCGTCACATCGGCCGGGCCGATCCCTGGCCGATCGGCCAGCAGCCCGGCGATCCGGTCCTGCAGGACCGCGGCGCCACGGGCGAGCGGAAACCCCAGCTCGACCTCGACCCGGACCCGTCCACCCTCTAATCGGACGGACTTCACAGCTTTGGCCTCGGTTAGCGGCATCCCGAGGTGGGGTTCGACATAATTCCCGACCACAAGGCGGGCTTCGCGTACGCGATCGTCTGTCATGCGGATGGCCAGGTCAGTGGGAGTACGGCATGCGCCGTGAGAGCAGGATTGTAGCGGAATCCGGGCGACGGATTGGCGCCGTCGGGGGGTCGCGGCCACCCGGCGGCTGCGTGGCATACTGGGCGAGGTCGGTGCGCCCTGCGCCCGGCCGCCCCAATTTGACTTAGTCACCAGCCCAGGACGAGGACCAGACCCGGATCCATCGAACAGCGCCATGAGCTTCTTCACCAACATGAAGGCCGACCGCCTGATCGCCGACATCAAGGCGGCGGGCGACGGAACCGGCGCCGACGCGGACAAGGCACTGGACAGGCTTGGCAAGCTCGGGCCTGCGGCGATCCCACGCATCATCGACGCACTGTCGAACGCCGACCGGCAGGAGACCGAGGCCTTCGTCCGAGTGCTGTCGGCCATGATCGACAACAAGTCCCTCGCACAGGTGGTCACCGCGCTCACGGATGCCAACCCCCGCACCTCGGCCGCAATCGTCGCCGCCCTGTCGGCAGGCCGGGAGTACAACCCGCAGCTCCTGCTGCCCCTGCTCGACGACCCGAAGGCACCGCGCGGCCCCATCGTGAGCGTCCTGGCCGCGCAGAAGTCGCGCCTGCCGGCGCGCGACCTGCTGAGCCGCGCCTACAACCAGGAGGCGACCGAGAAAGCCGCGCTGTTCCGCATCATCGGCGAGATCGCCGACGTGAGCCTGGTGCCGGAACTGCTGAGCAGGCTCGAGGGCAAGGACCCGATCGCGCGCACGCACATCATCAGCATCGTGTCGCGATTCAACCGCCCGGACGTGGCACAGGCGCTGCAGGCGCAGCTCAAGGACACGAACAAGTTCATCCGCCAGGCTGTGCTGAACGCGCTGGCGCGGCTCGACGGCAACGTGGACCCGGCGGTCCTCTGCGACCTGCTGCGCGACCCTGACGTCGAGACCCAGCAGAAGGCGATCGACGCCGTGGTGCGCTCCAACCACCCGGACACGATGAAATACCTGGTGAACGTGCTCAAGGACGAGAGCGAGGGCGCGCGCCGGGCCGCCGTGGAAGTCCTGAACGAGATCGGCACGACGCAGCACATCAAGTTCCTGCTGCAGTCCATCAAGGACGACGACTGGTGGGTACGCAGTCGCGCCGCGGATGCGCTCGCCAAGATCGGCGGGCCCCGGGTGATCGAGGCCTCCCTCGAGCTGATCAGGGACCAGGACGAAGACGTGCGCCGCGCGGCCATCGAGATCCTGAACCAGACCAAGGACGAGCGGGCCGTGAGCCACCTGATCGAAGCCACGCACGACTCCGACTGGTGGGTACGCGAGCGCGCCGTGGACGCGCTCGGCGAGATCGGCAGCCGGACTGCGCTGCCGGCCCTGCTCGGGATGCTGGACGCCGTCGAGAACCGCTCGCTGCCCACCGTCGTGAGGGCGATCGGCAAGCTCGGAGACTCCTCGCACGTGGTGCGGCTGCTTCCGCTGCTCGACAATCCCTCGAAGGAGGCACGGCTCGAGGTCATCGCCGCGCTCACGCGCCTCGCCGACGACAACTCGGCCGACACAGTGCGGGTGAAGCTCGAGGACGTCGGCGCGCTCATGGTGGACCCCACGGTGAGCCACGCGGCCCTGCGTGCGGTCGAAGACATCGCCAAGCGCTTCGCGAGCGGCGGCCCGGTGACCGCGCGCCAGGCCGGCACCGGCATGACCGAAAGCCGGCCCGTGCTCGGCCGGGTCCAGGGGGATGCGGGCCGCACGCTGCTCACGGACCGCGCGGACGTCGACACGATCGTGAAGAAGGCGCGCGAGCAGCAGCGCCTCGACGTCTCGACCCTGAAGCCGGGCGACGTGCTCGAGGGCCGCTACAAGTTCGTGCGCAAGATCGGCAAGGGCGCCTTCGGCACCGTGCTCCTCATGGAGGACACGGTCGTCGAGGAGCAGTTGGTCCTCAAGTTCCTGAACCCGAACGTCTCGCAGGACGAGGAGATGATGAAACGGTTCGTGCACGAGCTGCGCTACTCGCGCAAGATCACGCACCGCAACGTCATCCGCATCTACGACTTCCTGCACATCCGCGGCAACTACGCGATCTCGATGGAGTACTTCCCGTCGCACACTCTCGGCAACGAGGTGAACGACAAGCCGTTACCGCTCGCCAAGGCGGTCCGGTTCGCCATCGACATCGCGACCGGCATGACGGTCGCGCACCAGTCGGGCATCATCCACCGCGACCTGAAGCCCGCCAACGTTCTCATCAACGAGGATGGCCTCGTCAAGGTCGTGGACTTCGGCGTGGCCGCGGCCCAGCACCAGGGCGACACCCAGCTCACCAAGACCGGCTACGTGATCGGCTCGCCGAAATACATGGCACCGGAACAGATCCTCGGCAAGAAAGTGGACGAGCGCGCGGACATCTACAGCCTTGGCGTCATGCTCTACGAAATGCTGACCGGCGAGCCGCCCTACCACCGCGGCGACCACATGGCGGTCATGTACCAGCACGTACAGGGCAAGGCGAAGCCGCCGATCGAGGTCAACGCCGGGATCCCGCCCGGCCTTTCGGAGATCGTCACGAAGGCGATGTCCGTGGACAAGGCGCGGCGATTCCAGAGCATGGAAGAGATGCGCGCCGCACTGGAGCGCTACCTGTGAGCAGGTTGACCCGATGGCCCGGATAGACGCATTCCTGAAGCTCGGCGCGGCACAGGGCTGCTCCGACGTTCACCTCGCGGTCGGCGTGCCGCCGATGCTGCGCATGAACGGCGAGCTGATGCCGATCAAGTTCCGCAACCTCGCCGAGGCGGAACTCGAGGGCTACGTGACCGAGATCCTGAGCGGCTCCCAGAAGGAGCAGTTCAGCCAGGGGCACGACATCGATTTCTCCTACGTGTCGGGGGACGGCGCCCGCTTCCGGGTGAACGTATTCCGCAAGGATACGGGCGTGGGCGCGGTATTCCGCACCATCCCGACCGACGTGCCGACCATCGAATCGCTCAATCTGCCGGCGGTGGTGACCGGGTTCTGCGATTACCACCAGGGCATGGTGCTGGTGACCGGTTCCACGGGAACCGGCAAGTCGACGACGCTGGCCGCGATGATCGACCTGCTGAACCGCACCCGGCGGCTCAACATCGTCAGCCTCGAGGACCCGATCGAGTTCGTCCACCGCAGCAAGCTCTCGCAGGTGATCCAGCGCGAGCTGCACACCCACCTGCCCTCCTTCGCCGAGGGCGTGCGGGCGGCGATGCGCGAGGACCCCGACGTGATCCTGGTCGGCGAGCTGCGCGACGCCGACACGGTGCGCTGGGCGATGACGGCTGCGGAAACCGGGCATCTCGTGCTCGGCACTCTGCACACGACCAGTGCGGTGAAGACCATCGACCGCATGGTGGACGCGCTGCCGGCAGAGGAGCGCGAACAGACCAAGAGCTTCCTCTCGCAGAGCCTGATCGGCGTGGTCACCCAGGTTCTGGTGCGAACGCCCGATTTGCGCGGGCGGCGCGCCATCTGCGAGGTGATGGTGATGAATCGTGCGATCGGCAAGCTCATCATGACCGACCAGACGCACATGCTTCCCTCGCAGCTGCAGACCGGGAAGGAACTCGGCATGCACACGATGGACCAGGCGCTGCTCGCCGCGGTCCAGGCGCGCGAGGTCGACCCGGAGGACGCCTTCACCTACGCACAGGACAAGAAGCTCTTCACCCGCTACATCCCCGAGGGGACGGCCATCCTCAAGGCCGACGTCACGCAGGGCATTGCATGAGCACTGGAGAAATGGACCCGGCCGCGGCCGCACCGGAGGCGCCTTCCTTCCGCATCGACGAGTTCCTGCGCGAGGTGCTGGCGAAGAACGGCTCCGACCTGCACTTCGTGGCCGGCGACCCGCCGCGCATCCGCCTCTTCGGCGAACTCCAGTCCCTCCGCACCGAACCGCTTGGACAGGATTTCGTGCGAGACCTGCTCGCCGAGATCCTGACACGCCGCGCGATGCAGCGGCTCGAGGAAAGGGACGGCGCCGACTTCGCCTACACGATCCCGGGCGTGTCCCGCTTCCGCGTAAACGTCTTCCGCCACATCGGCGGACTGGGCGCCGTGTTCCGCGCCATTCCGTCGAAGGCGCTGACGCTGGAGCAGCTCAACATGCCGGAGGCCGTCCGCAGCCTCTGCCGCACCAACAACGGCCTGATCCTGGTCACCGGCAAGACTGGCTCCGGCAAGTCCACGACACTCGCGGCGATGATCGACGACATCAATGCGCGGGTGAAGGGCCACATTCTCACGATCGAGGACCCGATCGAGTTCGTTCACCCGCGGCGCAACTGCCTGGTGAGCCAGCGCGAGGTCGGCATTCACAGCCCGGGATTCGCCGAGGCGCTGCACTCCGCGCTCCGCGAGGACCCCGACGTGGTGCTGGTCGGCGAGCTGCGTGACTTCGAAACCATGAGCATCGCGGTCACGGCCGCGGAAATGGGCATCCTCGTGATGGGTACGCTGCATACGAACGGCGCCGCCGCGACCGTCGACCGCATCGTGAACGCATTCCCGTCGGACAAGCAGGCGCACGTACGCACGATGCTCTCCACGTCGCTGCGAGGCGTGGTCTCGCAGCAGCTCATCCAGCGCTCGGACAAGCGCGGCCGAGTCGCGGCACTCGAGGTGCTGATCAACACCCCGGCGGTGTCCAACCTGATCCGCCAGGGCAAGCTCGACCAGCTCGAGAACGCCATGCAGAGCGGCGCCCAGTTCGGGATGCGCACGATGGACTCGGCGATCCAGGAACTCCTGGACAAGAGCCTGATCACCGGCCGCATGGCCTACGACAAGTCCATCAACAAGCAGCGTTTCGAGCAGTTCAAGGGCGTCGGCTGAACCCGGCGGGACGGGCACGCGCCGCGCGACGGGGCGCACCCGGCGCGTGGCATAATTCCGCGCCCTGCCCGCCTGCCGACGCCCCATGACCACACCGAACCGCCGCACCATCCTCGTCACCTGCGCGCTGCCCTACGCGAACGGCGCGCCGCACCTCGGCCACATGGTCGAGCACGTGCAGACGGACATCTGGGTGCGCTTCCAGCGACTGCGCGGCCACGACTGCCTGTTCGTGTGCGCGAGCGACGCCCACGGCACGCCGATCATGCTGAAGGCCCGCCAGGAGGGCATCACGCCCGAGGAACTGATCGAGCGCGTCGGCGCCGAGCAGCGCCGCGATTTCGGCGGGTTCGACATCTCCTACGACAACTTCCACACGACGCATTCGCCCGAAAGCCGCGAAGTCACGGAGGCCGTCTACCGCCGACTGGTCGAGGGCGGCCACATCCGTCGCGAGACGATCCGGCAGGCCTACGACGAGCAGGCGAAGATGTTCCTGCCGGATCGCTACGTGCGCGGCACCTGCCCGCGCTGCGGCGCGCAGGACCAGTACGGGGACAGCTGCGAGAACTGCGGGGCGACCTACACACCGGCCGACCTCAAGGACGCGGTGTCGGTCGTGAGCGGCACGGCCCCGATCCAGCGCGATTCCGAGCACCTCTTCTTCCGGCTCGGCGACTTCGAGCCGATGCTGCGCGGATGGACCGGCGCCGCGGGCCGCCTGCAGCCGGCCGTGGCTGCCAAGCTCGGCGAATGGTTCTCGGCGGGCCTCCGCGACTGGGACATCTCCCGGGACGAGCCGTATTTCGGCTTCGAGATTCCCGGCGAGAAGGGCAAGTACTTCTACGTCTGGCTCGATGCGCCGATCGGCTACCTCGGCAGCTTCCTGCAGTATTGCCGCCGCACGGGACTCGACTTCGACCGCTACTGGAAGACGGGGAGCGACGCCGAGGTCTACCACTTCATCGGCAAGGACATCGTCTACTTCCACACGCTGTTCTGGCCCGCCGTGCTGCACGGTGCCGGATACCGGACGCCGACGGCGGTGTTCGTGCACGGGTTCCTGACCGTGAACGGCCAGAAGATGTCGAAGTCGCGCGGAACCTTCATCACCGCGCGCAGCTGGCTCGAGCACCTGCCCGCGGAGTACCTGCGCTATTTCTTCGCATCGCGGCTCGGCGACGGCGTCGACGACCTCGACCTGAATCTCGACGACTTCGTCGCCAAGGTGAACTCCGACATCGTCGGCAAGCTGGTGAACATCGCGAGCCGCTGCGCCGGCTTCATCGCGCGAGGCTCGGCGGGTCGGCTCGCGGATCGCCTGCCCGACCCCGTGCTCTACGATTCGGTCGTCGCCGCAGCGGACAGCATCGCGGATGCCTACGAGGGTCGCGACCTCGCGCGCGTCGTTCGCGAGGTGATGCTGCTCACGGACCGCGCCAACCTGTACATCGACCAGCAGAAGCCGTGGCTGATGGCAAAGGACCCGGCGCGGGCCGCGGAGGTCCAGGGTGTGTGCACCGAGGGCCTGAACCTGTTCCGCGTGCTGGTGCTTTACCTGAAGCCCATCATCCCGCGGCTCGCGGAGGGCGCGGAGCGCTTCCTCGGGCTGCCGGCACAGTCCTGGGACGACGTCGCCCGGCCACTGCTCGGCACCGCGATCGCGACCTACGAACCGCTGGCGACCCGGGTCGATCCCGCGGCCATCAAGTCGCTGCTCGCCGCGTCGGTGGAAAATCTCAAGGTGACCGGTGTGCCTGGCGAAGCCGCATCGGGGACAGCGACGCAGGCCGCTGCGACCGCGCCGGCGGCCGCAATCGCGGTCCCGACGTTGCCGAACGTGTCCATCGAAGACTTCGGCCGCATCGACCTCAGGGTGGCCAGGATCGATGCCGCGGACCTCGTGGAAGGCGCCGACAAGCTCCTCCGACTCACGCTCGACCTCGGCGGCGACCGGCGCACGGTGTTTGCCGGGATCCGTCAAGCCTATGCGCCGGAGCAGCTGGTCGGACGACTCACGGTGGTCGTGGCTAACCTCGAGCCGCGCAAGATGCGCTTCGGGGTCTCGGAGGGCATGGTGCTCGCGGCCGGACCCGGCGGAAAAGATATTTTCCTGCTCACCCCCGACGCTGGCGCCGAACCCGGCATGAAAGTGAAGTGAGTCGTCCTCCGATCCGCTGACCACCACCCGCTATCCGCCAACCGCTTCCCCATGACGGACCTGCTCCTGCTGGTAATCGGTGCGAGTCTCGTCAACAACTTCGTGCTGACGAGTTTCCTGGGCCTGTGCCCGTTCGTCGGTGTGAGTGGCAGGTTCGAGGCGGCGGCGGGCATGGCGCTCGCCACCCTTTTCGTGATGACGCTCGCCTCGGGCCTGGGTTATGCCGCCTTTCACTGGCTGCTCGACCCGCTCGGCCTCGGGTACCTGCGCACGCTGGTGTTCATCGTGCTGATCGCTGCCGTCGTGCAGCTGACCGAACTGGTCGTGCGCGCGACGAGTCCACTGCTGCACCAGCTGCTCGGGGTGTTCCTGCCGCTCATCACGACGAACTGCGCGGTGCTTGGAGTCGCGCTGCTCAACCTCGATCGCCATCACGACCTGCTCGAGTCGCTGGTCTATGGCGCTTCGGCCGCCGCCGGATTCGGGCTCGCGCTGCTTCTGTTCGCGGCGCTCCGGGAGCGAGTCGATGGCAATGACGCTCCCGCGGTCTTTCGCGGCGCGCCGATCGCGCTCGTGACCGCCGGGCTGATGGCGCTCGCCTTCATGGGATTCTCGGGGCTCGGCTCGCGATGAGCGCAGGCGCCGTCCTGCCCGCGATCGCCGTGGCGACGGCGCTGGCCCTGCTGCTCGGCGCCGCACTGGGCTGGGCGGCCACGCGGCTGCGCCCGGACACGAAATCGCTCGCGGCGCGCATCGACGCCCTGCTGCCGCAGACGCAATGCGCCCAGTGCCGATACCCGGGCTGCCGCCCGTATGCCGAGGCCATCGCGCGCGGCGAGGCCGAGATCGACCAGTGCCCGCCCGGCGGCGATGCGACGGCCCGGGCGCTTGCCGACCTGCTCGGGCGCGAGCCGCGGCCGGTCAATCCGCAATTCGGCGTGGCGGCGACGAATGCAGTCGCGGTGGTCGACGAGTCGCGCTGCATCGGCTGCGCGTTGTGCCTTCCCGCATGTCCGGTGGACGCGATCGTGGGAGCGCCGCGGTTCATGCACACGGTGATCGAGGCGCAGTGCACGGGGTGCGGACTGTGTGTCCCGCCCTGCCCGGTGGACTGCATCACGATGTCAGCGCCGGCATCCATCCTCGCGCCGCGCGGCCGGCGCGCCGCCTGAAATGCCGGTGTTCTCAAGGCGCCGGTTTCCAGCGGGACTGCGACTGCCCTCGCACAAGGACGAGGCGTCCCGGCAGCCACTGCGCGTCGCGCCTTCTCCCGCCCTTGCGATCGTCGCCCTCGACCAGGGCAGCGGAACCGGGGCCCGACCCGCCGTGAGCGTGGGCGAGCGCGTACGCGTTGGAACGTGCATCGGCCGCGCGCACGACTCGACGGCAGTGCCCGTGTACGCGCCGGTCGCCGGCATCGTTCGCGCCGTGGAAATCCGCGACACTGCGGGACCCTCGGGCTGCGGACCTTGCGTCGTGATCGAGAACGATGGCTCCGACGAGCCCGAGCGCGAGTTCACGCCGCTCGAGTGGCAGACCCTGGAGCCCGAGGAACTGATCGAAGCCTTGCGCAATGCGGGCATCGCGGGCCTCGGCGGCGGGGCGTTTCCAATTGCCGCAAAGCTGGCCGGCGCGAAGTCGCGGGCGGCGACACACCTCGTGCTGAACGGCGCCGAGTGTGAGCCGTGGATCTGCTGCGACGACGCGCTGATGCAGGAACGCGCGGCCGATGTCGTGCTGGGCGCCCAGGTCCTGCTTCGCGCCTGTGGCGCCTCGCGCTGCACGATCGCGATCGAGGACGACAAGCCGCAGGCCATTGCGGCCGTCCGGGCAGCGATGGAGGTTGCCTGCGACCCGCGAATCGAAGTCATGGTGCTCGGCGCGGTCTACCCGGCGGGCGCAGAGCGGCAACTGCTCGCCGCGGCGACGGGCATCGAGGTCCCGTACGATGGCTTGCCGCCGGCCGTGGGCCTGCTGTGCCAGAACGTGGGTACGTGCGCGGCCGTGGCCGCCTTCGTACGAACCGGCGCCCCGCTCACGTCTCGCATCGTCACGGTCACGGGCAGCGGCGTCATGCATCCTGCGAACCTCGAGGCGCGCATCGGCACTCCCGTCGCGGAACTCGTGAGCGCCTGCGGGGGCTACGTCGCGAATCCCGAGCGGCTGATCGCCGGCGGCATCATGACCGGCCGGGCAGTCCCCACCGACGAAGTCCCTTTGACGCAGGCGATGAACTGCATCCTGGCCGCTACGGGTGCGGACCTCACGGCCCGCATGGCGCCGCTCCCCTGTATCCGGTGCGGAGACTGCGCCGACGTATGCCCGGTGGGCCTGCTGCCCCAGCAACTGCATCGCGGGGTCCTTGCGGCGGACGCCGCCGTACTCGAGCGACACGGGATCGACGACTGCATCGAGTGCGGCTGCTGCGACTACGTCTGTCCGAGCGGCATTGCGCTGACAGCGGGTTTCCGCGGCGCACGGGCCGAGGCGCGCAGGCAGCACGAGGCCGCGCGACGCGCCGATGAGGCGCGCGAACGCTACGCGCGCCACCAGCAGCGGCTCGCGGCAGCCGCCGAGCAGGAACGCAGTGCATTCGAGGCGGCTCGCCGGCGCGCGCGCGGCGATGACGTGGGGCGTGGAGCGAATGAAGTTCGAGACCTCGCCGGCCCCGCACCTCGTCGCAGGCCTCACCGTGCCGCGCGTGATGGTCCAGGTGCTCGTCGCCCTGGTTCCCGTCGCCGTGGTTCAGGTGTGGTTCTACGGCCCCGGCGTGCTGCTGCAGATGGCGGTCGCCGGTCCGACAGCGCTGCTGTGTGAAGCACTCGCGCTCCGCGCGCGAGGACGCGAGACGGCTCCTTACCTCCGCGACGCCAGCGTGCTCGTCACCGCGGCACTGCTGGCACTCGCCCTGCCGCCGCTGCTTCCGTGGTGGCTCACTGCGCTAGGCACCGCCGTCGCGGTGCTGCTCGGCAAGCATGTCTACGGCGGGATCGGCCAGAACCCGTTCAATCCCGCCATGGTCGGCTACGCCGTGCTGCTGGTGTCGTTTCCGCTGGAGATGACGCGTTGGCCTGCGCCTCACGGCACGCCGGGTAACGACTGGCCCACTCTCGCGGGACTCGCGTGGCACTCGTTCCTCCACGGGTCGGCGGCGATCGCACAATGGGACGCCTACACGGGAGCCACGGCGCTCGACTCGCTTCGCACCGGTCTTTCGCAGCGCTTCACGATGCAGGAGGTCTTTGCCGGGCCCGCCTTCGGGTCGCTGGGAGGCACCGGCTCGCAGTGGGTCAACGTCGCGGCGCTGGCCGGCGGAATCTACCTGCTCGCGCGCGGCATCGTGCGCTGGCGTATCCCGGTCGCCGTGCTCACCGGCGTCGCCCTGCCCGCATGGATCATGCACGTGGTGGACCCGGGCGCGTATGCGCCGGCGACGTTCCAGCTCTTCTCGGGCGCCACCATGCTCGGTGCGTTCTTCATCGCCACGGACCCGGTGTCGGCGGCGACCAGCGATCGCGGGCGCCTGGTGTACGGCTTAGGGGTCGGCGTGATCACCTGGACGATACGCACCTTCGGCGGCTACCCGGACGGCCTCGCCTTCGCGGTGCTGCTCATGAACCTCGCGGCCCCGCTCATCGACCGCTATACGGTGCCGAGGATCCATGGCCACCCCGGTCGCTGACGAGCCGCGCCGCAGGCCACTGCGCGCCGCGCTCACGCTCGCCGTGGCCGCCGCGGCGGCGGTGGGCGCGGTGGCACTCGTGCACGACCTCGCCCGGCCACGGATCGAGGCCAATGAGCGCGCGCAGCGCGTGGCACGGCTCGCTGCGGTGCTGGGCTCGGCGGCGTACGACAACGACCTGCTGCGCGACGTCGCATACGTTCGCGACCCCGAATTACTCGGCACGGACGAGCGCCTCCCCGTCCATCGAGCGAGGCTGGGCGGACGCCCCGTCGCCGCATTGATCGAGACCGTCGCACCCGACGGCTACGCGGGGGCGATCCGCCTGCTGGTGGCCGTGGGCGCGGATGGCCGGTTGCTCGGCGTGCGGGTGCTGCGGCACAAGGAGACGCCGGGACTCGGCGACGGCATCGACGAACGGAATTCCGGCTGGATCCTGCGCTTCGCCGGGCGGTCGCTCGCGGATCCCGCGCCCGCGCGCTGGAAAGTCCGCAAGGACGGGGGCGACTTCGACCAGTTCACGGGTGCCACGGTCACGCCGCGCGCGGTGGTCGGTGCGGTCGAGGACGCGCTCCTCTACTTCCAGGCGCACCGCGACGAAATATTCGCGCTGCCAGCCGATGCCGTGGCCGGGACCGGGGCCGGTGATGAGGCCGCGGGCGCCGCCGCCGCGCCGGGGCCCTGACCATGGCGATGCCCTACAATTCGCCGATGACAGCGGCCGGCATCCTTCGCAACGGGCTCAGCACCTCGAACCCCGGCCTCGTGCAGCTGCTCGGACTCTGCCCGCTGCTCGCGGTCAGCACCTCGATCGGCAATGCGCTCGGGCTCGGACTCGCGACTCTCGCGGTGCTGGTGCTGAGCAGCGCGATCGCATCGCTGGTCGGGAAGTGGCTGCTGCCCGAGGTGCGGATCGCGGTGTTCGTGCTCGCGATCGCAAGCGCCGTCACCTGCGTACAGCTCGCGATCGCGGCCTGGTGGCCCGACCTGCACGACGCGCTCGGCATCTTCCTGCCGCTGATCGTCACGAATTGCCTCGTGCTCGCGCGCGCCGAGGCGTTCGCGTCGCGCCAGCCGCTCGGCCTCGCGCTCATCGACGGCGCGGCGATGGGGCTCGGCTTCGGGCTCGTGCTGCTGGCACTCGGCGCCGTGCGCGAACTGCTGGGACACGGACTGCTGCTCGCCCTGCTGCCGCCCGGGGCATTCATCCTGCTCGGGCTGATGCTGGCGCTGCGGAACTGGAGACTCCAGGCAAGGACCGCGCCTTCGGAATCTGCGCGGCCTGCAATCGCCGACCGGCCCGTTGCATGAGCCCGCGGCGCGCGCGCGCGATCTTCGAGCGACTCCGCGCCCGGAATCCGCACCCCACGACGGAACTCGAGTATTCGACGCCGTTCGAACTGCTGGTTGCCGTCATCCTGTCCGCGCAGGCGACGGACAAGAGCGTCAACGCGGCGACTCGCCGACTCTTCCGCGACGCGAACACGCCGCAGGCGATCCTCGCGCTCGGCGTCGAGGGGCTGGTACCGTATGTGAAGTCGATCGGGCTCTACCAGGGAAAGGCGAAGAACATCGTCGCCACCTGCCGCAGGCTGATCGACGACCATGGCGGCGTCGTGCCCGAGGACCGCGAGGCCCTCGAGGCCCTGCCAGGCGTCGGGCGCAAGACTGCCAACGTGATCCTGAACACCGCCTTCGGACACCCGACGCTCGCCGTTGATACTCACGTATTCAGGGTCGCGAACCGCATCGGCCTCGCACACGGCGCGGACGTGCGTGCGGTCGAAGACCAACTCCTGAAGCGCGTGCCCGCGGAATTTCTCCAGGATGCGCATCACTGGCTCATCCTCCATGGCCGCTACGTCTGCAAGGCGCGCCAGCCCGACTGCCCGAGCTGCCCGATCGCCGACCTCTGCGAGTACGAGGAGAAGACCGCGCCCCAGGCCGGCGCCAGCCCCCGTGCATCGCGATCGAGGCGGAGTTGAACCGATGCCTTTCTTCCACGACCAGGACCGCGCCTCGCTCCGTCGCAGCTACCTGCTCGCGTGGCGCAAGCGCCTCGACGGCGTACCCATGGAGCCGCTCGAGCACCAGCTCGCGACCGTGGTCGAGCAGCACCCCGAATACCAGGCGGTCATCGAGGGCACGGCCGACGTCGTCGAGCGCGACTACACACCCGAGGGCGGTCAGTCGAACCCGTTCCTGCACATGGGCATGCACCTCGCGATACGCGAGCAGGTCGCGACCAACCGTCCGTCGGGAATAGCGGCCGTCCACGCCGAGCTCGCACGAGCGCTCGGCGCCGCGCACGAGGCGGAACACCGCATGATCGAGTGCCTCGGCGAAGCGCTCTGGACGAGCCAGCGAACCGGGTTGCCGCCGGACGAGGCGGCTTACCTCGATGCGCTGCGGCGCCTCACTCGCAGGGGCAAGTGACGCTCACCAGCCCATCGGGTGGCCGAGCAGCGCCTCGAGCCGCCGGTTGTGCGGCTCGAAGTACGCCCTGAGCCGCGCCATCGTCGCCTGCTCCATCGGGGGATAGCTGCGCGTGTTGCGGGCCTCGAGGCTCACCGACGCGGCCGGCGGCAGGCCGAGGAAGGCGAGCGTTCCGTTCAGGCCCGCGAGCGGATCCTGCGCGAAATCCTCGAAGCGCAGGATGTGGATCCGCTCGCGCGGATAAAGCGCCAACCAGCGCTCGAGCTGTTCTGCGTAGCGCCCGCGCGCCAGGTAGGAATGCAATTGATGCTCGCGGCTGCGCTCGAGTTCACCGCTCGCGAGCAGTTCACCTGCAAACGCCAGCCGCTCCGGCTCGGCGTCGATCGCAGCCTCGAACGAAAGATCCTCGCGACCCTTGTCGCGCTCGTGCCAGTAGTGCGAGTACGCGCGCCGAGCCGGGTCGCGCAGCAGTACGATCAGCCGGGCATCGGGCAGCAGTTCGTGCATGCGGCGCGGGACGGCCGGGTGAAACAGGTAATAGGGGCTGCTGTCCAGGTTGAGTCCCGGCTCGCCCTCCCGGCCGAAGTGCGCGCGGTACCAGGATTCACCCCGACCATAGTTCACGTCGAAGTAGTGCACTTCCTTGCGCAAAGGCGCGATGACGCCGGGATGCTGCGTCAAGTAGTTGTGCAATGAACTCGTGCCGCACTTCTGCGCCCCCAGGATCACTGCGCCGGGGAGTGCGCGCGGCTGGCGCATGCGCAGGCGAAGCTCGACACGACGTCCGGTCTCGAGCAGCCCGAGGAGCCGCAGCGTGCGCGTGAGACCCGGATGCATGCGAGTGCGCCGCGCGACCCGCCTCAGGCGGGCTTCGCGCGCGACGTCTTCCGTTTCGGCAGGTAGAGGTCGGTCAAGGTGCCCTCGAAGGCTTCGGCCGCCATTGCCACCGTCTCGGAAAGCGTCGGGTGCGGGTGGATCGTGAGCCCGACGTCGGCTGCATCGGCCCCCATCTCGATGGCGAGCGCGACCTCCGAGATCAACTCGCCCGCGTTCGTGCCCACGATGCCGCCGCCGATCACGCGGTGGCTCTCGGGATCGAAGAGCAGCTTGGTCAATCCCTCGTCCCGGCCGAACGCCAGTGATCGGCCGCTCGCAGCCCAGGGGAACACGGACTTCTCGTACGCGATGCCCCGCGCCTTCGCGTCGGTCTCGGTGAGGCCGACCCAGGCGAGCTCCGGATCCGTGTAGGCGACCGATGGAATCACGCTCGCGTCGAAATGACTCTTGAGTCCAGCCACCGCCTCGGCCGCCACCTTGCCTTCGTGCGTCGCCTTGTGCGCAAGCATGGGCTGGCCGACGATGTCGCCGATCGCGTGTATGTGCGGCACGTTGGTGCGCATCTGGCGGTCCACGTCGATGAACCCGCGCTCGTCCACCCGCACGCCTGCGGCCTCGGCGCCGATACGCCTGCCGTTCGGGGCGCGACCGACGGCCACCAGCACCTTGCCGTAGGCCTCCGGCGAGGGCGCGCCCTCGCCCACGAACGTCACGCGCAGCCCCTCGCCGGTCGCTGCCACGGACTCGGCGCGCGTGCGAATCATGATGCGCTCGAAGCGCGCGGCGATGCGCCTCTCCAGCGGCCGCACCAGGTCGCGGTCGCAGCCCGGGAGGAGACCTTCGGTCATCTCGACCACGCTCACCTTCACGCCGAGCGCGGCGTAGACCGTCGCCATCTCGAGGCCGATGATTCCGCCGCCGATCACCAGCATGCGGGCGGGCAGGTCGAGTTCCAGCGCTCCCGTCGAGTCGATGACGCGAGGGTCGTCGGGCATCCCCGGCAGGCGTACCGACTCCGAGCCCGCGGCGATGATGCAGCGGTCGAAGCTCACGCGCGTTCCCGCAGCGCCGTCGTCGACCGAGAATTCGTGTGGCGACGTGAACCTTGCGTTGCCGCGGATCACCGTGACCTTGCGCTGGCGGGCGAGTTGCTCGAGCCCGCCCGTGAGCCGTGCGACGACCGAGTCCTTCCACTGGCGGAGCCTGGGCGCGTCCACCTGCGGCTCGCCGAAACGGATGCCGTGATCCGCCATCTCGCGCGCTTCCTCGATGACCCTCGCCGCGTGCAGCAGGGCCTTCGACGGAATGCAGCCCACGTTGAGACAGACGCCGCCGAGCGTCGGCCCGCGCTCCACGAGCGCGACCCTGAGGCCGAGGTCCGCGGCGCGGAACGCAGCCGTGTAACCGCCCGGGCCTGCGCCCAGCACCGCGAGGTCGAAGTCGTAGGAATGTTTACCCGGGGCCGCGGAGGGCGCGCGCTGTGATGCGACCGGGGCCGGCTTCGCCCCTGGCGCAGCGGGGGCACTCGACGCCATCGGCTTCAACGGCACCGTATCGAGATAGGGCTCGCCCCCATAGGGCTCCACCGCCCGCAGCGCCGCGCGTGGCGCAGTCATGTCCAGGGAGTCGTCGCGGGCTGCCTCGAGCGTGAGGATCGCCGAACCCTTGCTGACCCGGTCGCCGACCCGGACCAGCACGCTGGCAACGACACCCTCGACGGGCGATGGCACGTCCATGGTGGCCTTGTCGCTCTCGAGCGTGACGAGCGACGTCTCCGGCACGACCCGGTCTCCGGGCGCGACCAGCACCTCGATGACCGGGATGTCCTTGAAATCCCCGATGTCGGGAACCGTCACGACCCGCTCGCCCGTCGTCGGTCCTGGGATCTGGCTCAAGCTCTCACTCCTTGCCGCTCCATCAGGAGGCCGCCCCCAGCAGTCCCTGCACGTCGGCCAGCGCCTGGCCGAGGAAACTCGTGAAGCGCGCGGCGTCGGCCCCGTCGATCACGCGGTGATCGTAAGAAAGCGACAGCGGCAGCATGAGCCGCGGCACGAACGCGCCGTCCTGGTACACGGGCCGGTGGCTCGCCTTCGACACGCCGAGGATGGCCAGCTCCGGTGCGTTGATGATCGGCGTGAACGCCGTGCCGCCAATTCCGCCGAGGCTCGAGATGGTGAAGCACCCGCCCTGCATCTCGGCCGCCGTGAGCTTTCCAGCGCGCGCCTTCTCGCTCAGCACGGCCAGCTCGCGGGCGAGTTCGAAGACGTCCTTCTTGTCGGCATCCCGTACGACGGGAACGACGAGCCCGCCCGGCGTGTCAGCCGCGAACCCGAGGTGCACGTACCTGCGGAACACGAGTTCCCCGGCCGCAGCGTCCAGCGACGCGCAGAAGCGCGGAAACGCCGCCAGCGCCTGCACACAGGCGCGCATCACGAAGGCGAGCGGCGTGAGCTTGATGCCGCGCGCAGCGGCCTCGTCCTTCATGCGCGCGCGCGTCGCCTCCATCTCGGTGATGTCGGCCTCGTCGAACTGGGTGACGTGCGGGATGTTGACCCAGCTCGCGTGGAGTCGCGGCCCCGCGATCTTCTGGATCCTCGAAAGCGGCTTGCGCTCGATCGGCCCGAAGGCCGCGAAATCCACTTCCGGCACGCGCGGCAACGCAGGCGCGGGCGTCGGCACCGGCGTGGTGAGCAGGCGCTTAACGTGCGCCTTGACATCCTGCTCGGTGATTCGGCCCTTCACTCCCGTGCCGGGCACCGAGGCGAGATCCACTCCGAGGTCGCGCGCGAAGCGGCGGATCGACGGACTCGCGTGCGAGCGCGAGAAGCCAGGCTGGTCCGGCACCGCAGCCTCCACAGGTGCGGGCATCGGTGGTCGCACGGCGGCGGCGACGGACGACGCGGCTGCCACGATGGCCGCGGGCCGTGGCGAAGGCTCGCGGCTCTCGCCGGACGCCGGTGCCACCGCCGCACCGCCCTGGCCATGTGCCGCAGGTCGAGCGGATTGCGCCGACGTCGTCGCCTCGATCACCGCGATCACGTCGCCCTGCGACACCCGGCCACCGCGCTGCACCTTGACCGAACGGACGACGCCGGCCGCGGTCGACGGAACGTCCATGGTCGCCTTCTCGGTTTCCAGGGTGAGCAGCGTGGCGTCGAGCGCCACGACCTCCCCTTCGTGAACGGCGACCTCGATGATCTCGACGTCCTTGTAGTCGCCGATGTCGGGCACCCTGACTTCGATGAGTTCGGTCACCTCTCCGCCCTCGCCTACACCGTCACCGGGTTCGGCCGGTCGGGGTCGATACCGAAGCGAACGATGGCGGCGCTCACCGTCGCCGCGTCGAGCTTGCCCTCGTCGGCCAGCGCCTTGAGCGCCGCGACGACCACGTAGCGATGGTCCACCTCGAAGAAGTCGCGCAGCGCGGCACGCGAGTCGCTGCGCCCGAAGCCGTCGGTCCCGAGCACCTGGTAGCGCCCCGGCACCCACTGGCGGATCTGGTCCGGCACCGTGCGCACGTAGTCGGTCGCGGCGACGAACGGCCCCTCGTGTCCGTCGAGGCAGGCCCGTACGTAGGGCACGCGCGGCGACTGATCCGGATGCAGCAGGTTCCAGCGCTCCGCGTCGAGCGCCTCGCGCCGCAGCTCCGAGAAGCTCGTGACGCTGAACACGTCGGCCGGCACGCCGAACTCGCCCTCGAGGATCGCGGCGGCGGCCACCACCTCGCGCAGGATCGTGCCGGAGCCGAGCAGGTTCACCCGCACCTTGCCGCGACCACCGGCGCGCAGGAGATACGCGCCCTTGATGATGCCCTGCTCCGATCCCGCGGGCAGCGGCGGCTGCGCGTAGTTCTCGTTCATGCAGGTGATGTAGTAGAAGACGTTTTCCTGCTCCACGTACATGCGCCGCAGGCCGTCGTGCACGATCACTGCCAGCTCGTAGGCATAGGTCGGGTCGTAGGCGACGCAGTTCGGGATCGTGGTGGCGACGAGCTGGCTGTGCCCGTCCTGGTGCTGCAGTCCTTCGCCCGCGAGCGTGGTGCGCCCGGCGGTGCCGCCGATGAGGAAGCCGCGCGCCTGCATGTCACCGGCCGCCCAGGCAAAGTCGCCCACACGCTGGAATCCGAACATCGAGTAGTAGATGTAGAACGGCACCATCGCGACGCCGTGGTTGGCGTAGGAGGTCCCGGCGGCGATCCAGCTGCACATCGCGCCTCCCTCGTTGATGCCTTCCTCGAGGATCTGGCCCTTCATGTCCTCGCGGTAATAGAGCAGCTGGTCCGCGTCCTGCGGCGTGTAGAGCTGGCCCATGGAAGAGTAGATGCCGATCTGCCTGAACAGGCCCTCCATGCCGAAGGTGCGCGCCTCGTCGGGAACGATCGGCACGATGTGCTGCCCGACGCCCTTGTCCTTGAGCAGGATCGAGAGGATCCGCACCAGCGCCATGGTGGTCGAAATCTCGCGCTCGCCCGAGGATTCGAGCAGTGGCGCGAACGCCGCAAGCTCCGGAACGGCGAGCTTCGGCACCTTCGTGCGGCGCTGGGGCAGGAATCCGCCGAGCGACTGCCGGCGTTCGCGCAGGTACTCGAGCTCCTCGCTGCCCTCCGCCGGGCGGTAGTAGGGAACGTGCGCAATGTCCTCGTCGGACACCGGGATGTTGAAGCGGTCTCGAAACGCCCTGAGCGCCTCGTCGTCGAGCTTCTTCTGCTGGTGCGTGATGTTCTGCCCCTCGCCGGCGCGGCCCATGCCGTAGCCCTTCACGGTCTTGGCCAGGATCACCGTTGGCTGGCCCTTGTGCGCAACCGCGGCCGCATAGGCGTTGTAGACCTTGCGCGCGTCGTGGCCGCCCCGGTTCAGGCGCCAGATGTCGTCGTCCGACATGTTGGCGACCATTTCCCTC
This sequence comes from uncultured Gammaproteobacteria bacterium, assembly GCA_963726665.1. Lineage (GTDB taxonomy): Bacteria > Pseudomonadota > Gammaproteobacteria > Steroidobacterales > Steroidobacteraceae > RPQJ01. The sequence continues at coordinate 389,547 of CAVSDW010000012.1, forward strand.
AGCTCGGGGTACTTGCCGAAGAAGTGCTCGCGCGTGTATGCGCCGCCCTTGGCCTTGAAGTTCTGGTACTCACCGTCCACGCACTCCATCATCAGGCGGCGCAGGAGGCCGCGCGTGTCCTGTGCGAGCAGCGGGTCCCAGCGTGAACCCCAGATGACCTTGATCACGTTCCACCCGGCCCCGAGGAACGCCGCCTCGAGCTCCTGGATGATCTTGCCATTGCCGCGAACGGGTCCGTCGAGCCGCTGCAGGTTGCAGTTCACGACGAACACCAGGTTGTCGAGCTTCTCGCGAACGGGCATGGTGATCGCGCCGAGCGACTCGGGCTCGTCCATCTCGCCGTCGCCGAGGAAGCACCACACGCGACGGTCTTCCGGCTGCACGATGCCGCGGTGCTCCATGTAGCGCTGGAAGCGCGCCTGGTAGATGGCCATCATCGGCCCGAGCCCCATGGACACGGTCGGGAACTGCCAGAAGTCCGGCATGAGCCACGGGTGCGGGTACGAGGACAGGCCCTTTCCGCCGACCTCCTCGCGGAAGTGACGCAGCTGCTCCTCGGTCAACCGGCCTTCGAGGTAGGCGCGCGCGTAGATGCCCGGCGCGGAATGCCCCTGGATGAACACCATGTCGCCCGGATGGTCGTCGTCCGGCGCGCGCCAGAAGTGGTTGAATCCCACCTCGTAGAGCGTCGCGGCCGACGCGTAGCTCGCGATGTGGCCGCCGTACTCCGAACTCTCGCGATTGGCCTGCACGACCATGGCCATGGCGTTCCAGCGGATGTAGGCCTCGATGCGCCGCTCGAGCGCGCGGTCGCCCGGGTATTCGCGCTCCTGCGCGGCGGCAATGGTGTTCACGTAGGCCGTGTTGGGCTTGAACGGCAGGAAGGCGCCGGACCGGCGCGTGTAGTCGATCACCCGCTCGAGCAGGTAGTGCGCGCGCTCCGCGCCGTGGACCCGCAGGACCGAGTCGATCGACTCCAGCCACTCACGGGTCTCGGCCGGGTCGGAGTCTTCGATCCTGGAGGCTTCGAACATGTTGGGCGCCCGCAATAATGATTTGCGCGGCACGCCCTGCTAGCATGCCGACGCGCAATGATCTGCGCTGGTCCCCACAGGGTCAAGGCAGGCACTTGGCACAATTACTTCCTACCGAGCTGAAAGTCGACGTGCGCGGCCGCGCGGGCGTCGTGAGTGCGTCATCGCTGGCGAAGGCCGACGGCGCGATCCTGCTGCTGGACGCGCAGAAGCCCGAGGTGGCACTCGCGCGCCTGCCCCACTCCGAGCTGTGGCTGCAACTGCACCGCGCCGCAAAGAAGGACTCCGGGACGCCGTTGCTGGTGGCGCGCCTGCCGAACGCGCGGCATACGCTCGCCGTCGTCGGATTCGCGAAACCCGGCACCGGGGCCTTCGAGCGCCTGGATCTCGCGGGCAAGCTCGCGAGGAAGGTCCTCGAGCGCGGCGTCGCAAGGCTGCAGTGCCACGTCTCCGGATTCGGGAGCGGCGAGGCCCAGGCCTGGCGCGAGGCACTGGTGAGCGCGCTGCTCGTGACCGCAGCTCCCATGCCGCAGCAGAAATCCAAGGCGACGCCGCCGTGTGACCTGCGCGCCGTCGAGGTATTCGGCGCCGCAACGCGGGATTTCGCCGCGTGCCGCGCCATGGCCGACGGCAATCACCTCGCGCGCTGGCTCGCCACGCTGCCACCGAACGAGCTCGACTGCCTTGCATACCGGCGCCTGCTGCGTGATCTCGCTCGCCGCGAGGGATGGTCGTTCCGTTTCTACGACGAACGCGCGCTCGCGCGCCTCGGTGCCGGCGCGTTCCTGTCGGTGTCGCGCGCAAACGCCCACCGCGGCGCCGGCATCGTACGCCTGCGTTACCGCGCTCCCGGCCGCCGCCCTCGCCCCCGGGTCGGGTTCGTGGGCAAGGGCATCTGTTTCGACACCGGCGGCATCAACCTCAAGTCGCACAAGGGCATGTACCTCATGCACGGCGACATGCAGGGGAGCGCGGTCGCCGTGGGCACGCTGCTCGCCAGTTCGCGCGTGAGCGCGCGCTACGACGTCGACTGCTGGCTCGCGCTCACGGAGAACGAGATCGGCCCGCGCGCCTACCGCCCGCAGGAAATCGTGCGTGCGGCCAACGGAGTCACGATCCAGGTCGTGCACAGCGACGCCGAGGGCCGCATGGTCCTGGCCGACACCCTCGCGCTCGCCTCGCGCGAACGGCCGAGGCTGCTGCTCGACTTCGCGACGCTGACCGGCGCCTGCGTCAACGCACTCACCGAGCGCTACAGTGGCGCGTTCACCAATCGCGCCGACCTGCACGAACCGCTGCAGGCGGCGGGGCGCGCGAGCGGCGAGCGCGTCTGGTGCTTCCCCATGGACGAGGATTTCGACGTCGAGATCGAGAGCACCGTGGCCGACGTAATGCAGTGCAGCATCGAATCGAAAGGCGACCACATCCTGGCTGCCCGCTTTCTCGGGCGCTTCGTCGGGAAGGACGTGCCCTGGGTGCACATCGACCTGTCCTCGGCCGAACGCAAGGGCGGCCTCGCGCACGTGCCGACCGAGTTCACCGGCTTCGGCGTTCGCTTCGCCTCGACGCTGCTCGGCGACGATGCCTTCCTGTCGCGGCTCGCGGACCGGAAGTGACCACGCTCACGTTGCGTCGACCCGATGACTGGCACCTGCACCTGCGCGACGGCGCGCACATGGCAGCCGTGCTGCCGTTTACGGCCGCGCGTTTCGCGCGCGCCCTCGTGATGCCCAACCTGAAGCCGCCGATGACCACGACCCGGGCGCTCGGCGAGTACCGTGACCGGATCCTGGCCGCGCTGCCCGCCGGAGCACGCTTCGAGCCGCTCATGACGCTGTACCTGACGGATCGCACTCCGCCGGACGAGATCCGGCGCGCGAAGGAGAGCGGCTTCGTCGTCGGCGCGAAGCTCTACCCTGCCGGGGCCACCACGCACTCGGATGCCGGCGTGACCTCGATCGAGAACACGTGGCCTGCGCTCGAAGCGATGGCCGAACTCGGCCTCGTGCTGCAGGTCCACGGCGAAGTCACGGACCCATCCGTCGACGTGTTCGACCGCGAGCACGCATTCATCGACCGGGTGCTTTCCCTGGTCGTTGAGCGCGTTCCGGGCCTCAAGATCGTCTTCGAGCACATCACGACCGCCGCCGCGGTCGAGTTCGTGCGTGGTGCCCGCAAGGGAATCGCGGCCACGATTACGCCGCAGCACGTGCTCATGAACCGCAATGCGATTTTCGAGGGCGGCCTGCGGCCGCACCATTACTGCCTGCCGGTGCTGAAGCGCGAGCGCGACCGCGAGGCGCTGATCACGGCCGCCACGAGCGACGACCCGCGGTTCTTCCTCGGCACCGACAGCGCACCCCACGCGCGTCACGCCAAGGAGGCGTCCTGCGGGTGCGCCGGCATCTTCTCGGCGCACGCGGCCATCGAACTCTACGCCGAGGCCTTCGAGCAGGCCGGTCGGCTCGATCGCCTGGAGGCGTTCGCATCGGAACGGGGAGCCGACTTCTACGGGCTGCCACGCAACACGGACCGCATCGCGCTCAGGCGCGAGCCATGGACCGTGCCGGAGCAGTACCCTTTTGGCGGCGACGAGCTCGTTCCGCTTCGCGGCGGCGCCAGCGTCGGCTGGCGAATGGTGCCCGAGTGAACGACGAACTCGAGCCGGTCGGCATCGCCGGACGGTTCCGCGGCTTTCTTCCCGTCGCGGTCGACGTCGAGACCGGCGGCTTCAATGCGAACAGCGACGCGCTGCTCGAGATCGCCGCCGTCATCATCGAGATGACGCCCTTCGGCGAGCTCAGGCCGGGCCCGAACTTCCGTTACCACGTGCAGCCGTTCCATGGCTCGCGCATCGATCCGGCGTCGCTCGCGGTGAACGGGATCGACCCGCATCATCCCCTGCGGCCGGCGATGCCCGAGAAAGAAGCGCTCACGCAGCTCTTCCGCGAGATCCGCAAGGCGGTCCGGGACACCGGCTGCACGCGCGCGGTGCTGGTGGGGCACAACGCGTCCTTCGACCTTGGATTCCTGAACGCCGCGGTGGCCCGCGCCGACATCAAGCGCAATCCCTTCCACCCATTCTCGAGTTTCGACACCGCGACCCTGGGCGGCGTGGCGCTGGGCCAGACCGTGCTGTCGCGCGCCGTGAAGGCTGCAGGGCACGAGTGGAATGCCGACTCCGCGCACTCGGCGATCTACGACGCCGAGCGTACGGCGACGCTTTTCTGCACCATCTGCAACCGCTTCCGGTCCATGTACGAGGAAGCGCTCGAGCGCGCGCCGGAACTGGCCGCGCGGGACCCGGACGAGGCCCCGCCGCTGGAATAGGGGACATTCTCCTTTTCCGGTTGCGGAAAAGGAGAATGTCCCCTATTCGTCAAGCCTTGGCGGCAGCACCCGCCTCGACCAGCAGCGACTGCAGTTCGCCCTTGCTGTACATCTCGTTCAGGATGTCCGACCCGCCAACCAGCTCGCCCATGACGTAGAGCTGTGGATAGGTGGGCCAGTTCGAGTATCGCTTCAAGGCGTCGCGAAGCTCCGGGTCCTCGAAGATGTTCACATGCGTGAACTTCGCGCCGCAGGCTTCCAGCGTCCGCACCGCGGATGCCGAGAATCCACACTGCGGGAAGTCGGGCGTCCCCTTCATGTAGAGCACGACCGGGTTCGCCTTGAGCTGGTCCTGGATTCTCTGGATTACGTCCACTTGATTCACCTCACGGCCGCGCCTGCGGCCCACATGGCGCACGCCTCGACGGCGCGCGCAGCCTCGAGCCGTTCGATCACGGCCCAACGTTCCGATGCGCTCATCCGGGCCCAGCCGGCGATCTCGTCGATGGTCCGGCCACATCCCGTGCATCGTTTTCCGGCGTCGAGCACGCAGACATTGATGCAGGGCGATGCCGGGCCGGCCGTCTCGATCACGCTGACTCCGGTCGTGCGCGGAAAGCGTTGAATTATGCGGATGCGTCGCCTATTCTTCAAACGCTCTGCGACAGGCCCGAAGTCACGCTAACCTACTGTCGCCAAACGAGATTTCACTTCTGGAGGAGTTTCCATGAACCCATTGAACACGGTTCGCGGTGCCATTACGACCGGTTTCGTCATCGCACTCGTCGTTGCCTTGCTGATTGCCCCGACCGGGTTCATGGAACTCGGCCTCGCGCGCTGGTTCCACATCCTCTCCGGCGTGATGTGGATCGGGCTGCTCTGGTATTTCAACGTCGTGCAGATTCCTGCGCTGGCAGCGGCGGCGGCCGACAAGGGCGGCCCCGGTGGTGCCGGCATCTCGAAGTACGTCGCGCCACGCGCGCTACTGTGGTTCCGCTGGGCGGCGCTCGCCACCTGGCTCACCGGCGCGTGGTACCTGCTGCGGGCCGGGAACTTCGCCGGCGCCTTCATGCTCGGCATGGGCGGCGACGCGGTGAATTACTACCAGCTCATCATCGGCATCGGCGCCTGGTTCGGCACCATCATGCTGTTCAACGTCTGGGTGCTCATCTGGCCGAACCAGAAGAAAGTGCTCGGCATCGTGCCCGCGTCCGACGAGGAGAAGGCCAAGGCGCGCAAGGTCGCGATGCTCGCCTCGCGCACGAACTTCGTGCTGTCGATCCCGATGCTGCTCTGCATGGGGTCGGCGACGCACGGCCTGCCCTTCTGACGGCGGGATGCCCTCGACGCCGCCCGATCTCCGACAGCAGGTCGCCCGCGCGCTCGCGGAGGACGTGGGCACGGGTGACCTGACCGCCGCGCTCGTACCCGCCGGACGCGGCGGACGAGCGACGGTGATCACGCGTGAGCCGGCCGTGATCTGCGGCCAGCCATGGTTCGACGAGGTCTTCCGTCAACTCGACCCCGCGGTGAACATCGACTGGGACGTCGCCGAAGGGTCGGCAGTGTTGCCAGAACAGCTGCTCTGCAGGCTCGAGGGACCGGCGAGGTCGCTGCTCACCGGCGAGCGGGCAGCGCTCAATTTCCTGCAGACGCTTTCCGGGACCGCGACCGTGGCACGACGCTATGCGGAGATCCTCGCCGGACTTCCCTGCCGTGTACTCGACACCCGCAAGACCATCCCGGGCCTGCGGCAGGCGCAGAAGTACGCCGTGCGTTGCGGCGGCGGAAGCAACCATCGCATGGGCCTCTACGACGGCATCCTCGTCAAGGAGAACCACATCATGGCCGCGGGCTCGATCGCCGCGGCCGTGGCCGCCGCCCGCGCACAGGGCGCCACCGTGCCGGTGGAGGTCGAGGTCGAGACACTCGATGAACTCCGCCAGACGCTCGACGCCGGTGCTGACATGGCACTGCTCGACGAGTTCAGCCTCGACGACATGCGCCGAGCGGTCGCGATGAACCGCGCCCACCCGCGGGGACCGATCAAGCTCGAGGCCTCGGGCAGCGTGACGCTCGAGACCCTGCGCGCCATCGCCGAGACGGGCGTGGACTTCGTCTCGGTCGGGTCGCTCACCAAGCACGTGCGGGCCGTCGACCTGTCGATGCGGTTCGAGTTCGGGAACTGAAGATCCGGCGGCGAGTCAGGTGGCTGTCCCGGCTCGCGAAAACCGACATGCTCGCCGGGACAGCCACCTGACTCGCCGCAGCGGGTGATTCCAGCTCGCGAAAACCGACATGCTCGCCGTAACGATCACCTGAGGCGCTCCAGCCGGGGTGTAGTTCCGCCTCGCGAAAACCGACATGCTCGGCGGAACTACACCCCGTCCGGAGCGCCTCGACAGCGGCGGCTGCATTCCGTGCCGATGCGCATCGAACGCGGCGGCCAAGACCAGGCGCGCTAGTGCAGCCGAAGCCAGGCGGTCGTGCCGGGTCTATTCCGGCGAGCATGTCGGCTTTCGCGAGCCGGGGTAGACCCGGCAGGGCCGCCCGGCACCTCGGCCATGGCTGCCTCTATCGCAGCCGGCCGCATCCCACCTCAGCCGGTCGAGGCGATCTTCATGATCCGCTGCGGCGAGGCGATGCCGTAGCCCTGCGCATAGTCGACGCCGAGGCTGCGCAGCATCTCGATGATCTCGGCATTCTCGGCGAATTCCGCGATCGTGAGCTTGCCGGTCAAGTGCCCGATCTCGTTGATCGAACGCACCATCTCGCGGTCGATCGGGTCGTGCAGGATTTCCTTGACGAAGCTGCCGTCGATCTTGAGGAAGTCCACCGGGAAGTGCTTGAGATACCCGAACGACGAGAGTCCCGTGCCGAAGTCGTCGAGCGCGAACTTGCAGCCGATTTCCTTGAGGGCCTGGATGAAGCGGTTCGCCTGCGAGAAGCTCGCGATGGCGGCCGTCTCGGTGATCTCGAAGCAGATCTTCGTGGCGTCGATGCCGCTGCGGTGGAACTGGTCGATCACGAACGGCAGGAACTTGTCGTCGCCGAGGCTTTGCCCCGAGAGATTGATCGAGCAGAGCGCCAGCCGCTCGCGCTCGTCCGCCTCGGAGACCAGCCAGCGCAGCGCATTCTCGATGACCCAGCGGTCGATCGCCGGCGTGATCCCGTAGCGCTCCGCCGCGGCGATGAAATTGTCCGGCGACACGATCTTGCCGGCCTCGTCCTTCATGCGCAGCAGCAACTCGTAGTGCTCGCCCGGCTCCACCTTCTGCAGCGGCAGTATCGTCATCCGGTAGAGTTCGAAGCGCGACTCCTCGAGCGCGTTGTTGATGCGTGCCGCCCACTGCATCTCGCGGCGCCGGCGCATCAGGTCGAGGTCGTTTTCCTGGAAGCTGTAGACGCGGTTTCGCCCCGCCTCCTTCGCCGCGCTGCAGGCGCTGTCGGCGGCCGAGAGCAGCGCCGCCACGTCCTCGCTGTCGCCGGTGATCGGCACCACGCCGACGCTGCAGCCGAGACGGAAGGTGCGCTCCTCCCAGACGAACTTGTAGCCGCTGATGGTCTCGCGCAGCTGGTCGGCCATGATCAGCGCCTCTTCCAGCGAGCAGCTCTCGAGCAGCACGCCGAACTCGTCGCCGCCGAGGCGGGCCAGCGTGTCGCGCCAGCGGATCTTCGTCTTGAGGAGCGTTCCGACCTGCCCGAGCAGCGCATCGCCCGCGCTGTGCCCGCAGGTGTCGTTGATGATCTTGAACTGGTCCACGTCGATGTGGCACAGGGCGTAGGAGGTCTCCCGCGCGCGCGCACTGCGCAGCGCGCGCTCGAGGCGTGACTCGAACTCGCGCCGGTTCACCAGGCCCGTCAGGATGTCGTGGCTCGCGTGGTAGGAGAGCTTGCGGTTCAGCTCGCGGCTCTCGCTCACGTCGTGGAACACGAGCACGCCGCCCGAGACGGCGCCCGATCCGTCGCGGATCGGAGATGCCGTGCTCTCGATGTACATCTCGTTGCCGTCGCGCTTGATGAGCAGCGTCGGGCGCACGGACTTGATCGCCCGCGCGCGGCGGATCGCCACCGACAGCGGGTTCTCCAGCGGCTCGCAGGTCTCCTCGTGGAACCCGCGGAAGATCTCGTCGATGTGCCTGCCCTGTGCATCCTCGAAGCGCCAGCCGGTGAGCTCCTCGGCCACCGGGTTCAGGTACTCCATGATCAGGTGCTGGTCGGTCGTGATGACGCCGTCGCCGATCGACTGCAGCGTGATCTGCGCGCTCTCTTTTTCCTTGAAAAGCGCGTCCTCGTAGAGCTTGCGCTCGGTGATGTCGAACTCTACGCCGACCAGGCGTCGCAGCCTGCCCTCGCCGTCCACCCGCGCCTTGGCGCGGCTCACGACCCAGCGCCAGTCGCCCTTGCAGTGGCGCATCCGGTGCACGCTCTCGAACATCTTCGTCTTGCCGGCGATGTGGTCGCGGATCATCGCCTGCACGCGCGCCATGTCGTCGGGGTGCACGAGGCGCCGCCAGTCGGGCTGCACGTTCGGGTCGTGCTCGTCGAAACCGAGCATCTTTCGCCAGCGCGGCGAGAAGTAGACGGTGTTGTTCTCGACGTCGAAGTCCCACATGCCGTCGTTTGCGGTGGGCAGCGAGAGCGCGTTGCGCTCCTCGAGGCGACCGAGGTGACGATGGACCCTGAGGCGCTCGAGGCCGGTCGCGAAGCACGCGCCGACGAGCTTGAGCAGCAGGTGGAGGTTCGCATCCCATCCATCGCGGGGCTGCGACGAACACAACGCCATGAAGCCGCAGACGCGCCCGTTCAGCGAGAAGCCGCAGACCAGCAGCGAACGCACGCCGAGTTCGGCAAAGCGCGCCGCGTCCACGGCGAACTCGCGCCGCGGCGCGAGCGTGTCGCGAACTTCCAGGATGCGCAGGTGATCGAGCTTGTGCGCAAGGTACGGGATCCGCTCGAGCAGGTCCCCCTTCATCACCTGCGGATCAAAAGGCGTGAGCAGCCCCGTTGCGCTCGAAACCCGCTCGATCGCAGTCCTGTCGGGGTTGTAGAGCGCGATGCAGATCGCGTCGACGTCTATGGCGTCGCGCAGGGCGTCGAGATTGCGCTTGACGCAGTTGTCGCCGGACTCGCTGGTGAGCGCCTGGAAATCGACCGCCACCTTGGTGGCAAGGACGTCGAGTCCGACCGGGAGACGGCCGCCGCTGCCGAAGACGACCTGCGTGGCGAGGAAATCCGGGCTTTCCTGATCGTCGCCGCGTTCGGGTGCGGAACTGACCATCGCGTTGTCTCGGGCCCCCTGTCGTCTGCGGATCAGTGTGTCAGCGCGTCCGGCCCCGCATTGGAACTGATCCACAGTTCAGATTGCTTTTGGCGCCGTCGGTTGCGGCGCATTCTGACATACGCCGTAAGGAAAGCAAGCTAACCCCCTGTATTTAAAGCTACATCCGGCGGCGCATAGTACCGGGCCGCCGCCCGATCCCCGGCGGCCGCGCAGGCCGCATCGGGCCGGCCAGTCACGAGGAACCAGTGCTGCTGGTTGGCCTTGCCGAGGTCCACGGCACCCGCGTCCTTGAAACACAAGGCGCGGGAGCGCTTGTCCATCACGAGGCCGCGCGACGGGTCCTCGGCGAGCCACGCTGCCGCGTCGTTCGCCTCGCTCGCCCGCTCACCACGCCATCGCGCATGCCCGAAATTGACGCTGGGACGACGCAGCTGCAGCAGGTACTGCTCCTTGGCGCCGACCAGCGCGAGTTCGCGGATTCCCGCGCTCGCTTTTTCCACCCGCGCCGTGAAGGCACGCCCGGAGCGCATCGCGTCGATGCGCGGATACACGACGATCCCGGTGAAGGCGAGCACCAGGCCGAGCACGCCTGCATAGGAAAGCCAGCCGTCGCGGACCTTCAGCACGACGAGCACGAGTACCGTGCACGCCGCCAGCCCCATGAGCGGCAGGACGGGCTGGATGCCGTAGGTCTCGGCAACGTGCCGGGCCCGTTCCGGCTGGACAGCGAGGAAGACGGCGGCAAGCGCCGCGACGGCCGCGATCGCGCAGGCGAGCGTGAAGGCGACGCGCCTCGGCCCGCGCGCGCGCAGGAGTTCCGGCAGCCACGGCCCCGCCGCCATCGCGAGCGCCGGCACCGCCGGCAGGATGTAGAGCGTCCGCTTGCCGCTGCTCGCGGTGAAGAAGAGCACCACGATCAGCACCCATGCGAGCAGCACTGCGACCAGCGTGAATTTCCCGCGCAGCGCCTCGCGCCATCGCGGCCACAGCCAGGGAACGAGTGCGATGAGCGGCAGCCAGAAGAGCGGGATGATCTGCACGAAGTAGTAATAGACGGGCATGTGGTGATGCCACGCGTCCGCGTAACGCGTGACCGTCTGGTGGAACAGGATCTCGTCTCGATAGGCGAGCAGGTCGCCGCCGGCAGACGACGCCACCATCATCGGCACGAACCACACGCCGATCGCGATCAGCATTGCAAGTACACCGGCAGCGCCCAGCGCGCCGATGCGCGGCACGGCAGCGCGCCACCTGCGCCGCACGAGCACGGCAAACGGCAGCAGCGCCAGCAACGGCAGGAAGCCCACTCCCTTGGTGATGACCCCGAGGCCGGCCGCGGCCCATCCCGCGAGGAACCAGCCCCTTGCCGGGCCGAGGCAAAGATGACGGAGCAGCCCGTAGAGCCCGAGCGTCGTGAAGAAACACAGCACGGCGTCGATCTGCGCCTGCCGCGCCTGCCAGACGAACTGGAAAGTGAGCAGGAGCACGAACCCCGTCGCGAGCCCCACCTCCCGCCCGCGCGCGCGACGCATGAGGTCGTAGGCGAGCATCACCGTGCCGAGGCCCGCGAGCAGAGAGGGCAGCAGGAACCCGATTCGCAGGGAGCCGGTCACCGCCGTGGCCGCCGCAATCAGCCAGAAGAAGAGTGGCGGCTTGTCGGCGTACAGGTCCCCGCCGATGCGCGGAAACAGCCAGTCGCCCGAGCGCAGCATGTCCTGGGCCACGAGTGCGAAGCGCGGCTCGTCGGCCGGCCATGGGTCGCGCAGGCCGAGTCCCGTGCCGATGAGCAGCAGCCCGAGCCCAAGCAGCCAGAAGACGTCGAGTGCGACGTCCCTGCCGGACTCGCGGCCGGGACGCAGCAGGCGATCGAGCAGGGTCGGCGTGGCGTCCCCGGCGGCCACGACCACTCAGGTCTCCTCGCTCACCGGGACGCGCCGCGATGCGCGGCGGATGAGCCACATCACGCCGAACAGGTCGACGATGCCGACCCAGAGCCGGTTGTTCAGCCCGTACTTCGACGTGCCCCGCGTGCGCTCACGGTGGTTGACCGGCACCGACGTCACCTCATAGCCCTCACGCTGGAACAGCGCCGGCATGAATCGGTGCATGTGGTTGAATCGCGGCATGTCCATGAAGACTGCGCGGTCGAACACCTTGATGCCGCAGCCCGTGTCGGGCGTGCCGTCCTTGAGCATGCCGCCGCGCACTCCGTTCGCCACCCGCGACGACAGGCGACGCAGCCACGTGTCACGCCGCGTCGTGCGGTTGCCCATGACGAGGCGCAGGCGCGGCGACTGCGCTGCGTGTGCCACGTCGAGCAGCTTCGGGATGTCGGCTGGATCGTTCTGTCCGTCGCCGTCGAGCGTCGCGATCCAGGGCGCCCTCGCCTCGCGCACGCCGGTCGCAATCGCGGCGCTCTGGCCGGAACGCACCGAGTGGCGGATGAGCTTGATTTCCGGCATCCCCGTGCTGCGGGCCTGCCGTACGGCCGCGGCCGTCCCGTCGGTGCTGCCGTCGTCGACGAAGATCGTCTCGAACGCGTAGCGTCCCGAGAGCGCGGCGTGGATCTCGCGGGCCAGCGGCTCGACGTTGTCCTGCTCGTTGCAGACCGGGATGACGACCGAGACGTCCAGTCCCTGCGTCGAACTCGTGACCTGGGGTGAAGCCAATGTGCGGACTCCGCTCGGCGGGACGCTAGTATAGTCGCTTCGCGTCGGCGCACGCTTGCGCGGACGGCGCCAGGGGACACCGGATGAGCGAACAGGACACGGGTCCGGAACACGAAGAGCTGCGAAATACGCTGTACCGCAAGGTCAAGCGTGGCAAGCGCCGCCTGACGCCGCGGCCGGCTGCTGGCGTACCGCATTGCCGTGGTCGTGGCGTACTGGCTCGGCCGGTTCCTGTGGTGGTCGGTCCGCATGCGGCCACCCATCGGGCTCGATCGGGCGCGCGCAGCCGTGCGCGAAAGCGGCGCGGTCATCCCGGCCTACTGGCACCAGCACATGCTGTTCGGCGTACGGGCACTGCTCGACCTCGAGCCCGAGGGACTGAAGCTCGGCTTCCTCATCAGTCCGTCCGTGGACGGGGCGGCGCCATCCATGCTGGTCAAGCGCATCGGCGGTCACGTGATCCGAGGCTCCTCCACGCACACCGGCGCGCGGGCGCTGCGCGACTTCTACGAAGTGGTCGTCAAGCAGCAGCTCTCGCCGGCCATCACGCCGGACGGGCCGAAGGGCCCCCTGCACGAGTTCAAGCCGGGCGCGGTGATGCTGTCCCAGCTCACCGGCAAGCCCATCCTGCTCGTCAGCGTCGCGGCATCACGCACCTGGCGCTTCGGGACCTGGGATCGATTCGAACTGCCGCTGCCTTTCAGCCGGGTCGTGCTGGCCTATGGCGAGCCCGTGCGTGTGCCGCGCGTGCTCAATGCCGACGGGCTCGCCCGCATGCAGTCCGAGATGGCGGAACGGCTGCAGGCATTGAATGCAGAGGCACGCGCGGCGCTATCCGCCCCACGCAAGGACTGACCACTCCACCTCCCGCACGGAGACCGAGGTGACCGGCGTGACGGTTGCGAGGTGCGCAACGACGTCGTCGGCGATCGCGACGGGTAACAGGTGGAATGACGCGCCGCCCACGGATCCCGCCTGCACGGTCTCGTCGAGTTCGACCGCCCTTGCGTCACGAAGGCCCCGGCCCGCCGCCTTGAGCACGGCCTCGGTGGCCGTCCAGCGCGCGAGCCGCGTCCTCGTCGCTCCGGCTTCGGGAGAGGCCGGGTCGAATTCCTCCAGGTCGAACCCGACTCCATCGTCGGCGCCGACCGCCACACCGACCCGCGCGCGGCCGTGCGACACGCTGAAGGCCGGCCCGCCTGGCAGCCACGGCTTGCCGCCCGCAGGAAACTGCAATTGGCCGGCGTCGCCCGGCCCGCCGCGCAGGAGCTCGATTCCTCGCAACGCCAGAGATATGCCGGCGAGGCTCGCCTGCCGCACCGGCGGGTCCCGGCGTTCGAGTTCGAGCCTCTTCGCGTACGGCAGGCGCGCGATCAGCCCGGCCAGCGCACCGGAATCGGGCTCTGCGCTCAGCCGGGCGTGCAGGACGAGTACGCGAGTCATGGCGTGATTCTCGACTCGTGCACGCGCGGCCGCAATTCTGGGAGAATTCGCGCCACACCGACCCGCACGCCGAGTTGAGGAACGATGCTCAAGTACCAGACGCTGACACAAGCTCTCGACGACCGAAGCCGGGGCGTGGCGACCATTACCTACCTCGAGGGCGAGAACTCCGAGAAGGCGCTGCGACTCTCCGACCTGCGGCGACGTGCACTCGGCATCCTGCGCCACCTGCAGGCCCTGGGCGCGCGCCAGGGCGACAAGCTCATCCTGCACGTCGCAAGCAACGAGCAGTTCGTGGACGCGTTCTGGGCCTGCCTGTACGGCGGCATCGTGCCGGTGCCCGTCGCGGTCGGCATCAGCGACGAGCACAAGCACAAGCTCCTGCGCATCGCTCGCCAGCTCGGCTCGCCGTTCCTGTACACCGACCGCAAGCTCAGGGATCGCCTGTCGGCATTCGCCGGCGAGGTCGGCGCGGGCGAGCCCTGGGCCACGCTCGGGGCGCGCACCTTCCTCGTCGACCAGCTCGACGACATCTCGCGCGAGGGCGTGCCGGCCAACCGTCTCGAAGGACGACACGGCGTTCATCCAGTTCTCGTCGGGCTCGACCAGCGAACCCAAGGGCGTCGTGCTGACCCACGGCAACATACTCGCCAACTCGGACGGCGCGCAGCGCGCGGCCCGGTTCGACGAGAACGACGTATCGCTGAGCTGGATGCCGCTCACCCATGACATGGGCCTCATCGGTTTCCACCTGATGATGGTCTACTCCGGCACGCGCCAGTACCTGATGCCGACCGACCTCTTCGTTCGACGCGCGCTGCTGTGGATGAAGTTCGCCTCGGCCAAGCGCGCCACGCTCACCTCCTCGCCCAATTTCGGCTACCGGCACTTCCTGAAGGCACTCGGCGACAAGACGCTGGAGGGGGTGGACCTCACGAGCGTGCGCCTGATCTTCAACGGCGCGGAGCCCATATCGATCGACCTCGCGAGCGAATTCCTGGACCGCATGGCCCCGTACGGCCTGCGCCGAAATTCGATGTACACGGTCTACGGGCTCGCGGAAGCCTCGCTCGCGGTGACCTTCCCGGAGCCGGGCGCGGAACTCAAGTACATTACCGTGGACCGCCGGTCGCTGGGCGTGGGCGCGACCGCAAGGCTGGTGGGTCCGGACGACCCGACGGCACTCAAGCTCGCCTGCGAGGGTCGACCCATTCCGTACAGCAGCGTCAGGCTGCTGGACGACGCTGGGAACGAAGTGCCGCCCGGCTGCATCGGCCACGTCCTGATCAGCGGTGACAACGTCACGCGCGGCTATTTCGAGAACCCGGAGGCCAACGCCGCCGCCGTCTCCGCGGACGGCTGGGTGCGCACGGGCGACCTCGCGCTCTGGCACGAAGGCGAGCTCTACGTCACGGGCCGCTCGAAGGAGATCATCTTCGTCAACGGACAGAACTACTACCCGCACGACCTCGAGATGCTGCTGCTCAACGAGCCGGGCCTCGAGCACGGAAAGGTCGCGGCCGCGGGCGTGCGCGGCCCGGGTGCGGCGACCGACGAACTCGTGCTCTTCGCGGTGCAGCGCGGCGACATGTCGGAGTTCGTGAAGACGGCCGCAAAGGCCGTGCACCTCGTGAACGAGCATGCGGGAGTGGAAGTCGCGCGCGTCGTTCCCATTTCCCGCATGCCCAAGACCACCAGCGGCAAGATCCAGCGCAGCGCGCTCGCCGACGCCTACGCGAACGGCGAATTCGCCGCGGAACTGGCGGCGTTCGACGCGGCGTGGGCGGCGGCGCACGACCATGGGCGCGCCGCGGCCGGCGGCATCGAGCGCCAGATCAAGGCGATCGTGGACGACGCGCTCGCGGGCAAGCACGTGGACGTGGACGACAACCTGTTCGAAGTCGGCGCGAGCTCGCTCACGCTGATCCAGATCCACGAGAAACTCGACGAGCTCTACCCCGGCGTCGTGGACCTCACGGAGCTCTTCGATTTCCCGTCGGTGTCGCTGCTTGCGAAGCACCTCGAGGCCAAGCTGGGCGGCAAGGCATAGCGGATGGAAGGATAGTGATTAGTGGATAGCGGCTGGTGAGAAGGATCCGCCGACGCACGATCATTCCTGCGATCCGCGATCCGCTATCCGCTATCCGTTGTCCGCTTTCCGCTCGTCTCCGTACACGCCCCGCTTCAACTTCCAGCGCCGGTGCGACCACCACCAGCCCGCGGGGTCGTCGCGAATCCATTCTTCGAGCGCGCGCGCGTAGCGGCCCGTGATCTCACCAGTCGTCAGCTTCTCACCCGGCTCGTTCAGCGGCACGCACGTGAGCGTGTACTGGCCACGCGCGCGCCTGTCCATGCGGACCATGATCACTCTCGAACGCAGCGCGCGGCCGAGCAACTCCGGCCCCATGTAGAAGGCCGTGTCCTGGCCGAGGAACGTGCACCAGTGCTTCTCGGGACTGGTCCGCGGCACCTGGTCGGCGACGAGCCCGACGGCGGCCGCCTCGCGGAATCCCGCCAGCTCACGCAGCACGGACTTTGCCGGGATGAGCCGCGCCCCGAACCTGCCGCGCCGCTTCTTGAGCCACGCCTCCACGCGCGCATTGCGGACGGGTTTGTACAGCCCGGCGAATCGCCCGGGGAACTCGAGCGACAACCGGTGCAGCGTCCACTCGAAATTGCCGTGATGTGCGCCGACCAGGATCAGCGGTCGCGCGGGACCGTCGGAGGACAGGAGCGCGGGATTCGTGATCGTGACGCGCTCGCGCAGCCCGGCCTCGTCGATGGACGCCGAGTACAGCGCCTCGGCGACCAGTTCCCCCTGTCGCACCGAGAATTCGCGTGCCACGGCCCGCCGCCGCTCGGCGGGCCACTCGGGGAACGAGCGCTCGAGGTTGCCGCGGATGACGGAACGACGCAGGCCGAACACCCGGTAGGCGAGCCACGCCGCGAGCGCGCCGATCGCGTAATAGAGCCTGAGACGAAAGGCGTCAGTCATACACCGGCCGCGCGCGCTTCCAGCGGTTGTACGCCCAGAAATACTGCGCCGGCCGCTTGCGCACCGATGTTTCGACCGCGCGCACATAGGCCTCGAGGGTGCGCTGGGGGTCGGCGCGCTCGCCGGGCGCGAGCAGCGGTACGAACCTCGCGACGTAGCGCCCACGTCCCTCGCGCCGCATGTCGATGTAGATCGGCTGATATCCCATCCTCGCGCTGATCCATCCCGGGCCGGCGAAGAACGCCGTCTCCGTGCCGAAGAAACTCAGCCATGACTGTTGCTCATTGCCCGGGGCCGGGGACTGGTCCGCGACCAGCGCCAGGAGTTTCGCGGTGCCGCGCTGCGCGATCAGGTGATTGACCACCTGCTTGGCCGGAACCATGGTCGCACCGAAGCGGCTGCGCATCGCGGTCAGTTCGACGTCCGCGCGCTCACGGCTCGCCGGCTTGAAGGCCGCGACCAGCGGCACGCCAAAAGCCGTCGAGCAACGCAGCAGCAGCCACTCCCAGTTGCAGTGGTGCGACGCGAGCAGCAGGACCCGTTTGCCACCACGCAGGGCCTCCTCCACGACGTCTGCGTTCTCGAAGCGCAGGCGTTCGACGAGGTCATCCTGGGGTATCCGGACTCCGTGCACGCTCTCGGCCACGAGTTCGCCGAGGTACGCGTAGAACTCCGCTGCGATCCGCTCCCGCTCCGCCTCCTTCGCGTCCGGCAGGCAGCGCGCCAGACCCGAGCGCACGTAGCCCCGGCGCCAGCCGACGATCCGGGCGAGGAACGCGGCCGCGCCGAAGACCGCGTACAGCACGGGCAGCGGCAGGATAGAGAGGAATCGCAACATGGATCAGGTGGTGCCGGAGGACGGTGCTCGTCAGGTATCGGGTGGGCGTCCCCAAGATGGCCGCACGTCAAGCCGGCGCACGCGGCGAGGGCGCCTGGCCAGCAACGGGCTTCAGCCGAGCCCCAACCTCCGCGACACGGCGCGGAATCGCGCGTCGCCCCGGATGGAATCGAGTCCTGGCTCGCAATTGAGAAAGCCGATCATCTGCGAGCCGTCGGCGACGCCGCGTTCGAGCGAGTCCAGCGCCGCAGGCGCCATCGCCGAGCGCCGCGTGGATCAGGGCGAGGTCATAGCCGACCCCGAATCCGCGCGTCCCCAGTGCCTCGACGCGGTTGATCTCGCGCTGCGCCGCGTCGATCTGGCCATCGAGCGCGTACGCACGCCCGAGATTCGAGAAGCTGCCGGGGGCAGGCTGGGGATATCCGTCGAGGAGCCTGCACCGCTCTTCTTCGGCTCGCCGCGCAGGCAATAGGCATCGTGCGAGGTGGTTGCCGGGCAACGACCGCCTGCGGGGCGGCCTCGACCAGGCCGACGAGCTGCGCGATGCGCCGCGTCGTAGTTGCGGGCGAAGGTCTGGATCATGCCGACGTTGGCGGCGAAGGTGAACGACATCGGCTCGAGCGCCTGCGCCTGCTGCGCCTCGACCAGCGCCTCCGGAAGCCGGTTCTGGTAGGCATGGTTGTTGGCGAGCCACATGACTGCCTGCGCATAGGTCGGTTTCAGCGTTAGCGCCAGGCGGTAAGGCGCTCGCCGCCCGCCCAGTCGCGCGACTGCTGTACCTGCACGTGACCCAACGCCGCCTGGGCCTCGGCGAGCTGGTGGTCGAGCGCGACGGCACGCTCGGCGGCCTGCCGCGCCCGTGGGAAAGCAACGCCGGGGGGCAGGATGCCGAACACGCCAAACACCGCCCAGACGTCGGCGAGCCCTGCGGTGCGGCAGCGCGAAGCGCGGATCGCGTCGTTCGGCGGCCTCGTAGTACTGGATGGCCTTGCGGAAGACCGTCTTCGGTCTTGCGGTCCCAGTGATAGCGTCCATTCAGGTAGAGCTGCCAGGCCTCGACGTCCTCCGTGTAGTGCTTGGTGAGTCGTGCTGCCTGGCCTCGTCGGAAAGGTCCACGGACAGCGCCTCCACCAACTGCCGGGCGAGCGAGTCCTGCACGGCAAAGAAATCGTCGGATCGCTCGTCGAAGCTGTCCCGTCCACAATGCGGAGCCGTCGCGCACGTCGAGCAGGCGCGCAGTGAGACGTACGCGATCCGCCTGGAACTGGACGTGGCCCTCGATCACGGCGGCCACGTCGAGGGCGCGCCCGGCGGCGAGCGGATCCTGGTCGGCGCCGGCGAATCGGCGAACGGAGCTCAACGGAGACACGGCAACACCGGGCAGGCCGCTCAATCGATTGATCAGGGTCTCGGCGATTCCGAGTTCGAGCGCCTCGTCGCCGGCCCTTGCCACCAATGGCCTGAACGGCAGCACCGCAATCGATCGAGGCAGGCGGGTAACGCCCGTGTTGCGACGGACCCACCAAAGCCCGCCGGCCGCAACCGCCACGGCTGCGCCGGTCAGCCCCACCAGCGCGCGGCGCCGGGCCGGTGACGACACAGGCGACGGAGGCGATTCTGCAGCAGTGATCGCCGCGGCTGACTCGATTGGCACGTCGGCGCTCGCGGCCGATGGCGCCGAGGCGTCCGGGGTCGTCAGCGTCGCGGGCGTGGTCAGCGTAGCGGGCGTCGGGAGCGCCGGCAGAGGCTCCTCCTCCGACTCGACCTGCACCGCGGCGACGAAACGATAGCCGCGGCCCGCCACCGTCGCGATCACCTGCGGCGCCTCGCGCGTGTCGCCCAGCGCACGGCGCAATACCGAGATGGCCTGGTTGAGGTTGTTTTCCTCGACGATCGCACGCGGCCAAACGGCCTTCAGCAGCTCGTCCTTGGTCACGACCCGGGAGCGGTTCTCGATCAGATACAGGAGCGCCTCGTAGGCGCGGCTCGAGATCGCGATTACGGCGTCGTCCGGCCCGGTCACGTGGTGTTTTACGAGATCCAGCCGGAACCGGTCGAAACGATAGGCTCGCGTCATATCGAGTCGCAGCGTACGGCCTCACTGCCGATCACTCAATAGTGGGACGGATTCGCACTTGTGCTAACGTATCGACAGGACATGTCGCCAGCAGGAAGCGGCGGCAAGAAGCCGAAGGACGACGATGACAGGGGGAAAAGCGAGCTGCACCTGTTGGGCGACCGCGGCCGGGATTGCGGTATTGAGTCTCTTTTGGGGCTTTGGCTGCCACGGATGATGTGCTGGAGGACGTCGTCGTCACGGGATCACGGATCGCCCGCCCCGACTTCGAATCGGCAAGCCCGATCGTCACGGTGCCCGGTGCGGCATTCGAGCAGACGGCGGCGATCACCGTCGAGCGCACCCTCAACATGCTGCCGCAGTTCGTCGCATCGGCGACCAGCACCTCCGTTGATCCCGCGAACGATGGCCAGGCGAACGTGTCGCTGCGCGGCATCGGTGTCTCGCAGACGTTGGTGCTCATCGACGGCCGGCGGCTCATGCCGGCGGACGGCAGGGGCTCGCCCGACCTCAACGTCCTGCCGCCCGCCCTGATTTCGAGCGTCGAAGTCGTAACGGGCGGTGCTTCGGCGGCATACGGCTCCGACGCGATCGCCGGCGTGGTCAACTTCAAGCTCCTCGACCACTACGACGGTATCGAACTGAACGGAAAGTGGTCCCAGACCGGGGCCGGCGATGGCGACGAGTACACGTTCGGCGCGACGGCGGGCGGCTCCTTCGCCGACGGCCGCGGCTCGCTGATGGGGTACGTCGGATACACCGAGCGCGGGCAGGTCAACCAGGACGACCGCGCGTTTTCGCGTGTTCCGCTGCAGTACTACGCGGGCGAAACCCACGGCGTCGGCCCGGGTGGCGCGTTTCTCGGAACCGGCAGTGTCGTCACGGAGGAAGGCTTTTCGGTCGTGCTCCACACGCCTTGCGGTATTCGACAGCGTCTTCGCGTCGTACGGCTATCCGCCGGGCACCGTGCCTAAGCAGCCGGGCATCGGCGCCAACGCCGACGGCACCGTCTTTACTGTCGGAACTGGTGATCCTGGAAGCGTGGCCAATTATCGGGGCGCCGTGGACCCGCGGCTGTCGAACGGTCGCTGGCACACCTACGACTATGCACCGACCACCGCGCTGCAGATGCCGCTCGACCGCACCTCGGTATTCCTGCACGGAACCTACGAATTCTCGCCTTCAGCGCAAGGATACTTTCAGGCGCTCTTTTCTGATTACACCGTGACCCGGCAACTCGCGCCGGCCGACGCCGGAATCCTGTTGATCCCGCCCACGAATCCCTACGTCCCGGCCGATCTCAAGACCTTGCTGGACGGCCGCGCCACGCCTGGCGATCCGTTCCGTTTTCGCAAGCGCATCGTCGCGATTGGCCCGAGTGTGTCGCGCAACGAACGTGAACTGCTGCAGCTGACCTCGGGCGTCACGGGGCGTGTATTCACGGACTGGAACTACGATGTCTACGCGCAATGGGGCAGCAATGACCGGACCGAGCACCAGACCGGCAACGTGAGCATCTCGCGATTTCAGGAGCTCTCGTTCGCGCCCGACGGCGGGCAGTCGATCTGCGGCGAATTCAATCCCTTCAGAGTCGGTGCGATTTCGAGCGACTGCGCCCGTTACATCTCGGTCAACGGATCCCACCGGATCAGCGTGCGCCAGACGCTGGCCGAAGCGTCGGTCAACGGACCGCTCCTCGCGCTTCCGGCCGGGGACCTGCGCGCTGCATTCGGAATCTTCTACCAGGGGACGGATTTTGACTTCAAGCCGGACGATGCATTGAGCAAGGTCCTGCCGGCGGTCCCCGGCGTCATCGGCCCCCGGCCTGATGTCGGGGGGTTCCCGTCCGCCCCGGCTCGCCAGGGCAGCCAGAGCAACACGGACGTTTACGTGGAGGCGCTTGCGCCGATCGCACGCGATGCACGAGGGATTCATTCGCTGGATATCGATGTCGGCTACCGTCGTTCGGACTATCTACACGGCGGGACCGCGGACTCCTACAAGGGTGAAATCCTGTACCGCCCGGTCCAGTCGGTGCTATTGCGCGGTTCGTACGAACACGCCGTACGCGCGCCGAGCATCGACGAGCTCTTCTATCCGCAGCTGTCCGATCAATTCCAGGTGCCGCACCCAGACCCGTGCACGTACTGGAGTGAGCCGCGCAAGGGCCCCGACCAGGCCGGGGTGGAGGCACTCTGCCTCGCGCAAGGACTGCCGGCGACCCTGCTGCCCACTTACGAGTACGACCTGCGGGTCGCAAATGGCGTGACGGGCGGCAATCCTGACCTGCAGTCCGAGCAGGCGGACACCTACACCGTCGGCGCGGTCCTCACGTCGATGTCGGAGCAGCCGCTGCTCAGGCACCTGCAAGTCTCGCTCGACTGGTACAACATCGACCTCCAGGACGCCATCGGGCGCTGGGACGCCTATTCCGCAGTCGAGCGCTGCTTCGATCCTGCCTACAACCCGAACTACGATGCCCGCAACATCTACTGCAACTTCTTCACGCGCAGTGCGACGACCGGCGAGATTCTCGCTCGCATCCTGGACAGCAACATCGGCGGCATCGAGACGTCCGGCGTCGACCTGCAGGTCGACTGGGCCATGGAGGCCGGACCTGGTCGACTGGAAGCGAACCTGTACCTCACCCACGTCCGGGACTGGAAATACAGCGATCCTTCCGGCGGCACCACCGAGTACGCGGGCACGATCGGTGGCGGCGGACTTGCAAAGGCGTTGCCCGACTGGAAATCGCTCCTGACGGTGGGCTATCAATGGAGCGAGTTCGGCACGTTCGCCCGCTGGCGCTACATCGACGGGATGAGGGATGCAAGGTACCCGGACTTCCGGGTGCCTGCCCGCAACTACCTGGACCTTGGCGGGAATATCGCCATCCAGTCCGGGATGCTGCGGAACCTGACCGCCAGCATCGGCGTGGACAACGCCACGGACGAGGATCCGCCCATTTTCCCGAGCTATTCCCAGGCCAACACCGACCCGTCGACGTACGAGGTCCTCGGCCGGCGATACTACGTGGACCTCGGCTACCAATTCTGAGCATGTCCAGGTACACCGTGCCCGTAGCGTTCCGGCTGCCACGATTGACGGCGCTCGTCATCGCATTGGCCGGGCCGGTTGCGCCGGCGCATGGCACTTCGACGGCGGTGATCCGCGTGAGCAATGCGGACGAACTCGTGGCAGCGCTCGATCCGCGGAATGCCCATCGTCACGTCCACGTCCTGCGTGGAGATTACGCAATCACTCGACCCCTGGTGGTGCCTGACGGCACGTTCCTCGAGGGCGACGGCGTGATGCAGGTCGTGGATGGCTTGCCGGTCGGGTTCGAGGTGGGCACCGAATCTACACTGCGCGTCACGTCTGGATTCGAAGGCGACCTCATGACGCTGGGCGACGGCGCCGTCGTTCGCAAAATCAAGTTCGTCGACGTGGCGACCGCTCCCGGTGCCGCCCCGCGGCGATCGGGCAACGTGATCGTGGCCGGATCGCGTGGACCGGGCGACCGCCTGACGGCGGAAATCCGCGACTGCGAGATCGTCAATCCCCATCCGTCCGAGGCGGGGCCGGACGGTCCGACGGGCCACGCGCTTGTCGTCCTGACCCGCAATCCGGCGCAACACCAAGCCCCACCCCCGCACGAAGGTGCGACGGTCGCGGTGCGCGTGGTTCGCTCGATCCTGCGGGCCGTTGGCGCGGGTGGCGCCGTGTTCGTCATCAATTTTGCCTCCCACGGCAATGTGTCGGTCGGCCTGACCGACAACAGGCTCGAGGGGCCGCTCATTGCCACCGGCGGGGTCAGCCGGCCGGATCTCGTGTCGAACGCGATCACCACCGTCAATTCCAGCGCACAACCTGTACATCCTGCCTGCGGGAGGCTCCGAGAGGTTTGCCTGGCAGGTGATTGGCGGCAGCAGCGCGCACCACTTTCCGGGCCTGGGCTCCGCCGGTGCAAGCTTCAATACGGCGAGCGTCCATTCCGTCGACGATCGCATCGAGGGCTTCAGGATCGGGATCCTGGCCGCCGCCGGCCGCCGCTCGCTCGATTCTTCTGGGCCTGTCTCCGACAATCGCCTCGACCTGGATCTGGAACGATTGCGCATCCGAACTGAAGGCGCTGACGCCGCAGACCTCGAACTCCAGGGCGCCCGCTCCGAGCCGGCGCAGGACATCGGTCGGGAATTCCCAGCTGGCGACCGCAACACGCTGCACATCAGGATGCATGGCGTGACCGGCAGCCCGACGGAAAGGGCCAACCAGTACGCCGATGTCTTCGGCCCATCCCTTCCGGCAAATCGCGGGACCGGCAACCGGCTCGAAATTAGCGGCACCGCCTCAGACTTCGCCCGCGTCAACTCGAACATTTCGGCGGCGCCGCCCGCGGTCTTTTTCATGGACGCCCGGTAGGGGGTTCAGTCTAAGGGTCCGGTTCGGACGTCCCTGTCCGGCCATTCGTCCGTGTTCCACTCGCCTTGCTGCCAGCGATTACGCGGGTAAATCAGCCCAACTGACCGCGGCACGGCGCAGCCCTTTCCGCTTGCGAAGTGCAGCCGCAAATAGCGCGAAACCGAGGATGACCAGGTCGCCCCACGCGAGCGCCCCTCCCCCGCCGTGCCTACCGCCCGACGACGGCGTGGGCGCCGGTGTGGGCGTGGGCGTCGGCGTGGGCGTGGGCGTGGGCGTGGGCGTCGGCGTGGGCGTCGGCGTGGGCGTGGGCGTCGGCGTCGGCGTCGGTGGCGGCTGCCCGAAGCTGCCGCCGAGATCGACTCGCGCCAGCTTGAGTCCAGCGTTCGACTGGGTCCACCACGTCAGCAATGCGTTGCCACTCCAGGTTGGGATGAACGAACCTGAATAGTCGAACCACCCGTCCGGTGTTCCGCGAATCGCGCCGAGGCTGATTTCACTGGCGCCGGTGCCGGAGCCATAGCGCTTGTCGATAGTTCCATTCGAGGTCAGCCCGACGACGAATGCCCGGTCAAAGCCGTCAGTTCCCGTGCCAGTACGGACGCCAATGAACACGATCCCACCCCCGCGGGGAGTGACCATTCGATCGCAGTAGTCGAACATCGGCACCGAGTCGATCCCGAACGACACGTACCCGGCGCCCGGCGGACCGAACGTCAAGTCGGGTTGTCCGTCCGGTGTAAGGCGCACAACGGCTGGACCGCACAGGACGATCCGGTCACTGTCGGGCTCTACACTCAGGTTGGCCGTGTAGCTGTAGCTGCCGACCTCGGCAAACCCGTTGTTTCCGAACGTAGTATCGACGCGACCGTCCGCCTCGAGGCGGGTGACGACGGCTGTCTTGAGGGTTCGGTGGTAGCCGCTCACGATCAACCGGCCGTCGCTCTGCAGTGCCATGCTCACCGGGGCGATGGCCCAACTGAAATTGCCGAGGTACCGGCCGTCGGCCGCAAACCGATCGAGCCGGTCATTGGTCCAATCCGAAATCGCTGCCAGGATCTCGCCGTTCGGCCGCACGACCAGCGACGAATAGAATGGCTCCGTCCCCCCGGTGTACGAATGGCTGAGTCCGCCGGATCCGAAGCTGGGATCCAGTGCCCCGCTACTGTCGAGACGTGCCACAAATGGCTGCCCACCCTCGTTCCAGTAATTTCCAGCCACGACCATGTCGCCGTCCGGTTGCAGGGCGGCCACACTGATGCCCATGAGATAGAGCGAGGTCGCCGCCAGCGCCTGACCATCGTGGCCAAACGACAGGTCCAGTTGCCCAGAGGGCAGGTAGCGATTGATCGCGATTGTTCGGCCCGGTGCGGACGTGCCGTCATCCGACGTGGCGATGCCGACGATCAGGATCCGCCCGTCCGGCAGTTCGAGGACACTGGGACCCGAATTGCCAGCGACCTGTACCTGGCCCCCGGCGCCAAACTGGATGTCCAGATCACCGATCCCGGCGCTGGCCGGCACCACGCTGGCCAGCCACAGGAGCAGCGTGGCCATGCTGCGACCGAAACCCAGACTATCGACTGTCCCGATCAAATTGATGTTCATGACGCTTGATCCCCCTTTGCTGTCGAGAAGAAGGGCCGGCGCACCCGCGTCGGCCCCAATCGTCGATGCGCTACTGCATCCGCGTCGCGGCCACTCTCGCGCAATTCGATGGCGGGACAACCGTGCCGGCCGTGTCAGTGAACGTAACGAGGGCGTCGCTGGTCCAGTGGTCGACGTCCTGGAACTCGATGCCCTGGTCGAAGCGCTGGGAGCCCCGCTTGTAGGCCGTCGTCATCGGCGGCGGATTCACACTGTCGTACAGGACAAACGCCTCGAAGACCGCTCGGTAGGACCGCTGGCCGGTCCACTCCCAGAACCCGAGCCCGGGGCCGCTGACCCGGCTGAAATGTTATGCCTGACGTCGACTCGACCACGGTTCCGCCGCCGCAAACGTCTGGTAGGCCTTTATGGTTAACGGGAAGGGAGGCCGGTAGCGCAGCTGTAGGGGGTGAATGGCGACGACCCAGGTACCCACGATGATCGTCGGAGAATTCAGCCGTGCCGGCGCCGTCAGCACGGCCGGGTCCCGCCAACGCCAAGAGCGCAACGACCGCGATCGTCGAACGCAGACTGGAGATTCGTGTTCATTGACTTGACCTCCATGGGGTGACGGAATTGCCGCCCCTTCGGTGGTCAAGTTGCCTGCACAGGCGATCCCGATCTTTGGCAAACACTGAAGCGTTCTGAAACTTTCTGACACCGCGGGCCTCGGGCCAGCGTCTCGCCGGCGCGAGAACGCCTGCGCGGGAGGCCCGCACGCCGGTCGGCGAAAAGCTACGCGTGGCCGGCGGGGCCATCGATGCGCACTTCAGTTTCTTTCAGATCGTTTCAGAGCCCTTCAAGACATTGCCGCACCGGTCCGACAGCCTGTGTCCGACGCGCCACGGTTACGACACGAGCGCAAGGCCGGGTTCCACGCCCGAATCTCGTTCGATCAGAGGGAGAGCAAGTCATGAAGAACCATGCAAGTGAATACCGTGCTCCGATCAGCGGAGTCATTCCGGCCGCGGTGATCGCAGCGGGGCTTACGGGCCCGGTGGCCTGGTCCGCACCGGGAGACCTCGACCCGACCTTCGGCGACGTGGGTCGTGCGGTATTACCGCAGGACCTGGGCGGAGCCGTCTGGGCGCTTGAGGCAATGGACGACGACGGATACCTGCTCGCTGGCGGGGAGGAATACTGCGGCTACTACACCTCCTGCGACGACCTCGGATTTGCAGCGAGCCTGTCGAGCTCCGGTGTTCCGGACGCCGCATATCTTGCGGCGAATTCCCGGCGACCTCCGGGGCCTGCACGTGGCCGCGCAGAAGGACGGCATGCTGGTCGGCATGGGTCTTAGCGGGCAGGCGGGCGATGCCGTCGTAGTCTTCCGGTTGGCCACCGATGGTTCGCTCGATCCGACCTTCGGCGCCAGCGGCAAGGTCACGATTGACCGGGCGACGATCAACGCGGCGGCCAGCATCGCCGTCGATCCGGACGGGCGGATCGTGATCCACGGAGGACAGCAGAATACGTCGGTGCTGCTGCGTCTGATGCCCGACGGCAGCTGGGACCCATCCTTCGGTACGAATGGTGTAGCGCGGCTGCCGGCAGGCGCGCCTCGATACGTGCCCAGCCTCGTCCGAACTACCGGCGGGGCCTACCGCCTGCTGGACGGTGCGGGAAACGATTGCCGCGTGTATGGCGTAACGGCGAGCGGCATCGTCGACAGTGGTTTTGGCGACGCGGGATCTGTCGCGGTGGCGACGATCACAGGCGCGGCCTTCCACTGCACCGACATTGATGTCCTCCCGGATGGGAGACTCATGATCGCCGGTCAGGATGAAGCGGGTGGCGGATGTCGTGCGCCTGTCGGCGAACGGGGCCCTTGACGCGGCGTTCATGACGAGCGTGGAGCAACTACCTGGGTACGATCTCGGCGGTGGCTGTCAGCGCCAGTGGGTCGGTCTTTGTTGCAGGTCCCGACCGTGACGGGCTGCCGGGGACTGTCGTTGCGCGCCTGCTCCCGGACGGTCGAGTGGACACGGCTTTGGTGCGGAGGGCAAGGCCTGGGTCGATCACCAGGGCGGCCTCGGGGCGTACGTCGAGGCCAGGGTGCTCGACTGCTCCGAACGACAACCACATCCTGGTCGCCGGCACATGGGGGCCGTACTGGAGTGCCAGGCCGTACGTGGCCAGGCTCACGATGAGCGGCGAGGGCCCGGGTGCCATCGGTATCAAGACGACCGCGGTCCAGGCGCAGGAATCGGAGCGGCAAGCAACGATCGTCGTCCGTCGCACGGGCGGGTCGACCGGTGCCATCAGTGTCGGCTATCGCACGGAAGCCTCGGGCGGAGCAACGGCGGGCATGGACTTCGAGGCGGTGCAGGGCCGGCTCGAATGGGCATCGGGCGAGACGGGCGACAAGACGATCGTCGTGCCGATCCTCGGCGACCAGGTGGCTTACGAGAACAGCGAACATGTTCATCGTCACGCTCGATGAACCCCTGGGAGGCGGGCTCGGGAGGAGCGCCGGCCTGGTCGCTATCCTGGGTGACGGCTACCCGCATGGCGTGTTCCGCATCCGCGCCGGGACGACGGTAGTCAATGAGTATCGGACGGGACCGTCACGTTTTACGTGTCGCGAGATGACGGTGGCTCTGGCGCCGTGTCCGTGACGGTCCAGCCCGTCCCTGGAACGGCATCGCAAGGCACGGACTTTGAGGTGGATCCGGTGACTCTGGCGTGGGCCGATGGTGACATGTCGGAGAAGGAGATCGTCGCCGTGCGCATCATTGATGACGATGACAGCGAGCCGGATGAGAGCTTCTCGATGACACTGTCCAGACCCGACGGGCGAAGCAGTCATCGAGCTGGACGCGGCGACCGCTGGCGTCACCATTAAGGACGCGCCGCCGCCGCCGCAACCGCAGCAGCGAAGCAACAAGTCCGGCGGCGGCAGGACCGGACTGACGAGACTGCTGCTGCTTGGGCTGCTGGCGCTGAGCGCGACTCAGGGCGAGGCTCGTGCATAGGCAACGTCGCACGAGATCGCGCCTGATCGAACGGGTGGGTGGCAGGGACGCCACCCGGGCCCGTGCATCGCCGACCAAAGCCTGGATAGGGGGTGGAGAAGCCTGGAAAACAGTGGTGCCGGAGGAGGGAATTGAACCCCCGACCCGCGCATTACGAATGCGCTGCTCTACCCCTGAGCTACTCCGGCATGGAGGGGCGCGAAGTATACGGATTCGGCCCGTGGTCGTGAAGGTCTAGGCCGTCCGGCGGATGCCGATCACGACCGTGACGCCCGCCATCTCCGTCCCGGGGGGCAGCGGCGGCAGCTTCGCGAAACTCAGGTCCTCGGGCTGGATGTCGTACATCTCGCCCGTGTCGAGGTCCTGGAAGTGGTGGTGAGGCGCCATCATCGAGTCGTAGACGCAGCGCTCGGGGTCGGCGTGGATCGGCCGAAGGAGGCCCTGGTCCACGAACAGCTTGAGCGTGTTGTAGACGGTGGCCTTCGATACCCTCCCCTGCGACTCCCGCAGGGTCTCCAGGATCTGCTCGGCCGTCAGGTGACGCGGCTCCGCCAACAGGATTTCCGCGATCCGGACGCGCTGCGACGTCGGCCGGACGCCATGCCGTTCGAGGATCGCGCGGGCCCGCGAGGCCGCGTCGCCCGCCTGAGAGATTTCCATGACCATGGCGGCGAATTATACGTCCGGCGCCCCCGCCAGAGCGCATTTCGGCGCGAATCGGTCACGAAACCGCGGTGACGGCGTCCGGGCGGCGGCCTAGTCTCCCCGCCCGGGCAATGCTGAGGAATGGGCCATGGACCGGCCGCCGGGATTCACCCTGCCTGAACTCATGTTCTCGATGTCGATCATCGCGGGAATGGTCGCCTGGGGCGTGCCCGCGTTCCGCGACCTCGAGCGCAACGCCGCCCGGACCAGCGAGGTCAACCTGTTTCTCCAGGCGGTCTACCTGGCCCGCAGCGAAGCCATCAAGCGCAACGGCGTCGTGAGCCTGTGTCCGAGCCTGGACGGTGCCAGCTGCGCCGCGAGCGGAACGGCCTGGGATCGCGGCTGGATCGTGTTCGTGAACCTCGACCGCGATTCGCCCGCCGTACGCGACTCCGGCGAGGACCTGCTCTACGCCTACCCGACCTGGGCGGGCGGGAGCGTCACCGCCAACCGCAGCACGCTTTCGTTCCGTGCCTTTGGCCAGAGCGGCGTCACGGCCACCGTCACGTTCTGCGACGACCGCGGCAGCCGGGGCGCGCGCGCCGTGATCATCAGCCAGTCGGGCCGACCGCGCGTCTCGGACCGCAGTTCGTCCGGTACTGCCCTGAGCTGCGCCTGACATGCGCAGGGACCACGAACACACCGGCGTCCTCGCCTCCGGGTTCACCCTGGTCGAAGTCCTCGTCGTCGTGGTGGTGATGGCCGTGGGGCTCCTCGGCGGCCTGCTCCTGCTGCTCACCGGCTTCCGCGCAAGCCGCAGCGCCATGCAGCAGACGGGGGCTGCGAATCTCGCGGCCGACCTCGGCGACCGCATCCGCGCCAACCGGGCCGCGGGTGCGGCCTATGCGCTGGACGATGACACGTTGCTCGCTCCACCCGTGAAGCCCTGCGTGTCGCCCGCCGAATGCGATGCTCGTGACGTGGCCGCTCGCGATCTGTACGAGTGGCAACAGGCCGCGATGGCGACGTTGCCTGCAGCCAGGACCCGCGTTGAGGTTTCGCCTGCCGACGGGCCGCCGGAAAACGTCTACCTGATCCGGATCGAGTGGACACAGGCGAACCAGGTCGCGGCCGCACGATTCGCGCTCACCGTTCAGACATGAGCGCGGCCATGAACGTTGTCCACCGCGGCCGGGGCGCCGGCCAGGCCGGCTTCGGGCTCGTCGAGCTGATGATCGCGCTCGTCATCGGCGCGTTCCTGATGTCGGCCTCCATCGCGATCTACCTCAAGGCGCGCGAGGTCCGTACGGCGCTCGACGCGAACGCACGCATGCAGGAAATTGCCCGCTACGCGATGACGGCCATCGAGACGGACGTCCGCATGGCGGGCTACTGGGGCCTCACGAATCGAGGCGAGTCGGTCACGGCGAATGCCTCGCTCGCTTTCCCGTCGAAGTGCGGCGGTGCCGCGTGGCTCACCCCGACCCTCCTCTACGTCGACGGCTCGAACAACGCCTACCTGGCCGCCACGAACTGCGCCGCCGGTTCGGGCGGTGCGCAGGCGGGCGCCGACGTGCTCGTGGTGCGCCGAGCGAGCGCCCAGCGCATCGCGCCGCAAGCGCAGTCCATATCGGCGCCTGACCAGGATCGCGTGCTCATCGTCACCAGCCACTCGGGCGGGCAGATCTTCGTGCCCGCAACCATCGGCAACCAGATACCCGCCGGATACGCCACCACCGACATCGCTGGACAGGCGCCTCAGGCCGATACGCGCGCGCTGCTCGTGAACGCCTACTACGTCAGCGCCGGCTCCAGCGTGGCCGCCGATTACCCGGCGCTGCGCCGCAAGACCCTCGTCGCCGGGCCGAACGTCGCGGATGAAGAGGTGATCGCGGGGATCGAGGATCTACAGTTCCAGCTGGGCCTCGACACCACGGGCGACTCGAACGCGGACCTGTTCGTGAATCCCGGCCCGTTGCCGGCTGGTGCCCGCCCGGTATCGGCTCGCATCTGGCTGCTGGTTCGTGCAGGGGAACTGGACCCGACCGTCGCCACACAGCGCATCGAGGCCTACGCCGACCGCGCGTCCCGGGTCGCCACGGATTCGCACCGCCGCCTGCTGGTGTCCAGGACGCTGCAGATCAGGAACGCACGGACGTGAGCCCCGGGTCTTCCCTGCCGCGACGACTTGCGCACCCGCACCACCGTCAAGGCGGAATCGTCCTGGTCGTCGCCCTGCTGCTGCTCATGGTGCTGACCCTGCTCGGCACCACCGGCCTCGTGACCGCGGTCCTCGAACTCAAGATGGCGGCCAACGTGCAGTACCAGGCACGGGCCTTCGAGGCCGCGGAGTTCGGCATCGAGCAGGCGATGCACTCAGCTGGGCTCGCAACCTCGATCGACTACGCGAACCCCGTCGTCGTACCGTCCTCGGGCACCGCGCCGACGGTTCCCGGTTCACCGCCCGATGCCTACACCTATCGCATCTACTACGACGCGAGCACTGACCCGCCGGCCGACGCGGGAACGAACGCCGGGCTCAAGGCCTATCACTTCGTGGTCGAGGCAACGGGTACTTCCGCGCGGGGCGCGACCGACACCCATGTGCAGGGCTTCTACGTCCTTGGGCCGGAGGTCACCGCCCGCGGTCCTGACACCGCCTGCCTGTGCGCCCGATTGCAGCAATCCGACATCGTACGAACCCAGGCGTACCTTCTGGCTGCAGAAAGGCGCCGACTAGCATGACGACCAGACGCATGGCCGGCTGGGCGATTCCGCGGCAAGCCGCGGTCGCGCTCGCCGTCGGGCTTTACGCTGATGGATCTCGTGGCGGCACTGGCCATCGCGGGGCTCCTGGCCTGTGTCGCAGTCCCGAGCTATCGCGCCCAGGTCATGCGCTCGCACCGGTCCGACGCCCGCGCCGCGCTGCTCGCGCTCGCGGCGGCCGAAGAGAGCTTCCACGCGACCTGCAATGCCTACGCCGCGATCCTCGACGACACGAGCGAGTCGTCCTGCGGCGCCTCCAGCCTCAAGTTTCCGGCGGACGTCGGGCCGGGCGCCTACATGCTGGCGGTGGTGTCCTCGGACGCGAACAGCTGGACCGCCACCGCGACGGCGGTCGCCGGCGGCCCACAGGCAATGGATGAACGCTGTCGCGTGCTGAAACTCAGCAGCGCGGGCATGCGGGCCGCAAGCGGCACCGACGGGGCCACCAATGACGAAGAATGCTGGACCCGGTAGCGGCGGGCCGTGCGGCGGTACCGCGCGTGTCAGGCGTCCGGCGCGCGCCCCGACCGCAGTTCCCTCGGCAGCGCGAACACCACGTTCTCCGCGCGGCCCACGACCTCCTCTGCATCCGTGCCGCCCCACTCGCGCAGCCGCCCCACGACGCGCTGCACGAGCAGTTCAGGCGCCGATGCGCCCGCCGTCACGCCCACGCATTCCCTGCCCTCGAACCACGCGCGCTGGAGATCGTCGGGGCCGTCGACGAGATAGCCCGGAATACCGGCCTTCTCGGCAATCTCGCGCAGGCGGTTGGAATTGGAACTCGTCTGCGAACCCACCACGATCACCACGTCGCAACGGGCCACGAGTGTCTTCACCGCGTCCTGGCGATTCTGCGTCGCATAGCAGATGTCTTCCTTGCGAGGCGTCGTGAGCGTCGGGAAACGGCTCTTGAGCGCGTCGAGCACTCCGGCCGTGTCGTCGACCGAGAGCGTCGTCTGCGTCACCACCCCGACACGCGCCGGATCCCGAACATCGAGCCGCGCGACGTCGGCGACGTCTTCGACGAGACTGATCCGCCCCCCCATGCCCGCGTCGAACTGGCCCATGGTCCCCTCGACCTCCGGGTGACCCTCGTGGCCGATGAGGATCACCTCGCGACCGTCGCGCGCGAACCGCGCGACCTCCATGTGCACCTTGGTCACCAGGGGGCAGGTCGCGTCGAACACGCGCAGCCCACGCCGCCTCGCCTCCTCCTGGACGGCCTTCGAGACGCCGTGCGCGCTGAAGATCACCGTCGCGCCGTCCGGCACCTCGTCGAGTTCCTCGACGAACACCGCGCCGAGTCCGCGCAGCCGATCGACGACGAACCGGTTGTGCACGACCTCATGCCGGACGTGGATCGGGGCGCCGAAGAGATCGATCGCACGCTCGACGATGTCGATCGCGCGGTCGACACCGGCGCAGAAGCCGCGCGGATTGGCGAGGATGATCTTCACGTGGCCGCCACGACGTCAGGCATGTTTCTCACGGAACGCATCCACGATCAGCAGGATCGCGCCAATGGTGATCGCGCTGTCGGCGACGTTGAATGCCGGGAAATAGGCGTCGCCCCAGTGGGCGTGGATGAAATCGACGACGTAACCGTAGACCATGCGGTCGATGACGTTGCCGATCGCCCCGCCGAGGATGAGCGCGAGCGCGAGCGGCAGGAGCTTGTCCCCGCGCGGCGCGCGCCAGATCCAGACCACGAGTATCACGCTCACCACCACGCCGAGCACGATGAAGAACGGGCGCTGCCAGCCCGAGGCATTCGCGAACATGCTGAAGGCGGCGCCGGTGTTGTGCAGCAGGGTGAAGTCGAGCACAGGCAGGACCTCGACACGCTCGAAGGGCTCGAAGAACCGCGTGACGAGGAACTTCGTCGCCTGGTCCAGCCCGATCACCGCGAGCGACAGCCACAGCCACGCCGCGGTGTGCGTCCGCTGCAGGGGCGCGCTCACGGGTGGCTCGGCGCCGCCGGGTGTGCCGGGCGCGGCCATCTAGGCGTACCTCCGGGTCTCGCCGGGCCCCTCGACGTTCGCGGCACAGCGCTCGCAGAGCTCGGGGTGTGCGGCCACGCGGCCCACATCCTCTCGCTTGTGCCAGCAGCGTACGCACTTCGTCGCCGCGGACGGATGCACGTGCAGCCACAGGCCCTCGGTACCCTCCACGTCTGCCACGACCGCCGCCGCGGGACGCGCTTCGGCCGGGTGCACGTGCGCCTCCGAGGTGATGAGCACGAAGCGCAGTTCCTCTCCGACCTGCTCGAGTGCCGAGCGTGTCGCGGGCTCCGCATAGAGTTCGACGATCGCGTCGAGCGGCGCGCCGATCGCGCCCGCCACCCGCAGCCGCTCGAGCTCGCGCAGCACCGCGCCGCGAACCTGCAGCAGCCTCGCCCAGTCCACGGGCGCAGACTCCGCCGGCAGCGCCGGCAGCGTCGAGCCACGTCGAGTGGAACACCGACTCGGCGCGGGAACCCGGCACCAGCCTCCAGATCTCCTCCGCCGTAAAGGACAGGATCGGCGCGAGCCAGCGCACCATGGCCTCGGCGATCCACCACATCGCGGTCTGCGCCGAGCGGCGCGCCAGGCCTTTCGCCGGCGTCGTGTAGAGACGGTCCTTGATCACGTCGAGGTAGAAGCCGCCCAGGTCCACCACGCAGAAGTTGTGCACCTTCTGGTAGATCAGGTGGAAGTTGTAGTCGCGATACGCGGCGACGATTTCTTCCTGCAACGCGCGCGTACGCTCGAGCGCCCAGCGATCGAGCGCGACCATCTGCGCGACGGGCACGGCATCCGCCGCCGGGTCGAAGCCAGCCATGTTGCCGAGCAGGAAGCGCACGGTGTTGCGGATGCGCCGGTAGGAATCGGACATCCTTTTCAGGATCTCGTCCGAGACGCTGATCTCGTTCGCGTAGTCCGTGGAAGCGACCCAGAGCCGGAGCACGTCCGCGCCGAGCGTGCTCACCACCTTCTGCGGCA
The DNA here is from genome assembly GCA_963726665.1 of uncultured Gammaproteobacteria bacterium. Taxonomy (GTDB): domain Bacteria; phylum Pseudomonadota; class Gammaproteobacteria; order Steroidobacterales; family Steroidobacteraceae; genus RPQJ01. The sequence continues at coordinate 424,650 of CAVSDW010000012.1, forward strand.
GTACCACGTTGCCGAGCGACTTCGACATCTTGCGGCCCTTCTCGTCCACGGTGAAGCCGTGGGTGAGCACGCCCCTGTAGGGCGCGTGGCCCTTCTGCGCCACCGACGTGAGCAGCGAGCTGTGGAACCAGCCGCGATGCTGGTCCGATCCCTCGAGGTAGAGGTCGGCGGGCGTGCGGATCTCGGGCCGGATACGCGACACGCAATGGTGCGAAAGCCCCGAGTCCACCCACACGTCCATGATGTCGGTGACTTTCTCGTAATGTTCCGCGTCGGCACCGAGCAGGCTGGCTGCATCGAGGTCGAACCAGGCGTCGATGCCGTCCTTCTCGACCAGCGCCGCCACGCGTTCGACGAGCGCCGGCGTGTCCGGGTGCGGTTCGCCCGTCTCGCGGTGCGCAAAGAGCGAGAGCGGGACGCCCCACGTGCGCTGTCGCGAGATGCACCAGTCGGGCCGTCCCTCGATCATGCTGTAGATGCGCTGCTCGCCCCAGCCGGGCGTCCACTCGACCTTGCCGATCTCCTCGAGCGCCTTCGCGCGCAGCCCCGCCTGCTCCATGCTGATGAACCACTGCGGGGTCGCGCGGAAGATCACCGGCGTCTTGTGGCGCCAGCAGTGCGGGTAGCTGTGGCGGTAGGCCTCGTGGTGCAGCAGCGCGCCCTTCTCGCCCAGCACCTCGACGACGTGCTTGTTAGCGTCGAAGACCTTCTCACCGGCGAAGATCGGGGTCGAGGGCAGGAAGCGCCCGTCGCCGCCGACCGGGTTGTCCACGAGCAGGCCGTACTTCCGTCCCACGACGAAATCTTCCTGGCCATGGCCGGGAGCCGTGTGCACGGCGCCGGTGCCGCTGTCGAGCGTGACGTGCTCGCCGAGCACCACGGGCACGACTCGATCGTAGAAAGGATGGCGGAGCGCGAGGCCCTCGAAGGCGGCGCCCTTCGCCCGCCCGAGTTCGCGCGAGGTCGCGACACCGGCCCGCGCGAGAACGGAGGGCGCGAGTTCCGATGCAAGCAGCAACGACTCCTCGCCCCCACCCGAGTCCACCGCGAGCAGCGAATAGTCGAACTCCGGGTGAAGCGCAACCGCCTGGTTGGCGGGCAGCGTCCAGGGCGTCGTGGTCCAGATCACGACGCTCGCGCGATTCGCAGGAAGGCCGGCCGCACCCAGTCGGCGCGCAAGATCCTCGCGATCCACGGCCTCGAAGCGCACGTCGACCGAGGGCGACGTGCGCTCCTCGTACTCGACCTCCGCTTCTGCCAGCGCGGATCGGCAGTCCATGCACCAGTGCACGGGCTTGTAGCCCTTGTAGAGATGGCCGTTGCGGATGATCTCGGCGAACGCGCGCAGCTGCTCCGCCTCGTAGCGCGGCGCGAGCGTAAGGTACGGGTTCGCCCAGTCGCCCATGACCCCGAGGCGGATGAAGTCCCTGCGCTGCACCTCCACCTGCTCCATCGCGAACTCGCGGCAGGCCTGGCGAAAGGCCTTGGCGTCGAGGGCCTTGGCCTCGCGGCCGCGGGTCTTCTCCACCTGGTGCTCGATCGGCAGGCCGTGGCAGTCCCAGCCGGGGACGTAAGGCGCATCGAAGCCGTCGAGGCCCCGCGCCTTGACGATGATGTCCTTCAGCACCTTGTTGACCGCGTGGCCGATGTGAATGGCCCCGTTCGCGTAGGGCGGGCCGTCGTGGAGGATGTACTTCGGGCGGTCGGCTGCGATGGCGCGCAGCTTCTCGTAGGTGCGGTGCTGCTCCCACCAGGCAAGCATCTGCGTCTCGCGGCGCGCGAGGTCGGCCTTCATGGGGAAGGCGGTCTCCGGGAGATTGATCGTGTGCTTGTAGTCGGCCATCAGGGGAAGCGGGTAGTGATCAGCGGATAGCGGATAGTCGAGCCGGAAATTCTGACGGAAAGGCTCGGCTTTTCTCCAGAAGGAGCGGATCCGGGGTCCGGCTAGATCCCGAGGACGGCGCGGGCTTCCAGAGGCGTCGCGGTGCATCTGCTCGACCAGCGCATCGAGCGACTCGAACCGCCGCTCGTCGCGCAGCCGCCTGACGAAATCGACGTCCAGGTACCGTCCGTAGAGGTCGCCGTCGAAATCGAAGACGTGCACCTCGAGCAGCGGCTCGGTGCCGTCGATGGTCGGGCGCGTGCCGAGGCTTACGACCGCGGGGTGATCCACGAGCCCCGCGCCGCTCACGCGCACCGCGAAGACTCCCCAGAGCGGGACGACCTTGCGGTGCAGGGCCAGGTTGGCCGTCGGAAAACCAAGCTTGCGCCCGAGCTGCTGGCCGCGACGAACCCGGCCGGCCATGCGGTAAGGCCGCCCGAGCAGCATGCGCGCCCGCTCGAGGTCGCCCTTGCCCAGCGCCTCGCGCACCAGCGAGCTCGAGACGCGCTCGCCGTCGACCAGGAAGCGGTCGACCTCCTCGACCTCGAATCCGTGCCGCGCACCCGCCTCGCGCAGCGTCTCGATCGTCCCCTCGCGGCGCCGTGCGAAATGGAAGTCGTGCCCGACCACTATGTGCCGGGCACCGAGGCCGCGGACCAGGAGCCGATCGACGAACTCCACAGCGCCCATGCCCTGCATGCGGCGATCGAAGCCCAGCACCACTGCCCGATCCACCGCGTAGAGCGGCAAGGACTCGACTTTTTCGCGCAAGCGCATCAGTCGCGCGGGCGCGGCATCGCCTTCGAAGAACTCGCGCGGGGTCGGCTCGAATGTCACCACCGTCGCGGGCAACCCGAGGCGGCTCGAATGCGCCTGGAGCGTCGCGAGCATGTGCTGGTGGCCACGATGCACGCCGTCGTAGTTGCCGATGGTCACGACCGAGCCCCGGTGCCGGTCGCGCAGGTTGTGCAGGCCTCGAATGAGCTCCATTCCGCCTACCCGGTGCGCAGCGAGCGCGTCCGCCCTCGACCGGCCGGGCTCATGCCGTCGGCCCCTCGGGCCGCGGCGGGATCGGGCCGACCGAGCGCACGCGCAGGTGCCCGACGCGCATGCCGAGCGCGTAGAGCGTCGCGAAGTAGATGGCGGCCCCGCCCGCGACGAGCACCAGGGTCCACTGCATGCGCTCGAGCGTACGCATCGCCATCCAGCGAGCCGTGTCCCCGGCGACCAGCCAGAGAAAGATCCCCATCAGCACGTTGCCCGCGAACACCTGGACGAGCATGCGGCGCCAGCCCGGCGCGTGGTGCAGCACGTGCGCGCGGCGCAGGCCCCGATACAGCATCGCCGCGTTGTACCAGGCGGAGATGCCGATATTGAGCGCGAGCAGTGCGTGCAGCCCCGGGCGATTGCCGTAGAGGGCGAGCGGCAGCACGACGAACAGGTTGAGCCCCATGTTGACGGCCAGCGCACGCACCCCGATCCGCATCGGCGTGCGCGTGTCCTGTCGCGCGAAGAAGCCCGGCGCCAGCACCTTGACCAGGCTGAAGCCCATGAGCCCCGAGGCAAAGCCCATGAGCGCGAGCGAGGACATGCGCACGTCCTCGGCGTTGAACTCGCCGTAGTTGAAGATCGCCACCGTGAGCGGCCCGGCGAGGACCAGCAGCGCGACCGTCGCCGGCGCGACGACGATGATCGTGAGCCGGAGCGCCCAGTCGAGCGTTGCGGCGAATCGCTCGATCGACTCCTCCGCGTGGTGCGCAGCCAGCCCCGGCAGGATCACCGTCGCGAGCGCCACGCTGAACACCCCGAGCGGGAACTCCATCAGGCGATCGGCGTAGTAGAGCCAGGAGATGCTGCCGGTCACCAGGAAGGACGCGATGAGGGTGTCGAGCAGCAGCGCCACCTGGGAGACCGAGGAACCGAAGATCGCCGGCAGCATGAGCTGCCCGATCTTCTTCACGCCCGCGTGGCCCCACTGCCAGCGTGGCCGGCGCAGCAGCCCGAGGCGCACCAGCGCTGGAACCTGGAAGGCCAGCTGCACCGCGCCCGCCACGAACACGCCGACCGAAAGCACCACGCCGGGACGCGCGAACCGCGGCGCGATCCACGCGGCGAAGGCGATCATCACCAGGTTCATCAGCGTGGACATGAGCGCCGGGACGCTGAAGCGCTGGTAGCTGTTCAGCACGCCCGAGGCGAGTGCGGCGAGCGATATGAAGAGCAGGTACGGGAAGGTCCAGCGCAGCATGTCGACCGTGAGGTCGAACTTCCCGGCGTCCGCGTGGAACCCGGGCGCAAAGAGCAGCACGAACACGGGGGCCGCGACGATGCCCACGATCGTCACGACCGACATGAACCAGGCCATGGTGCCCATGGCGCCGTCGACGAGTTCGCGGACCTCGTCGTGCGTGCGCTGGACCTTGTACTCCGAGACCACCGGCACGAAGGCCTGCGAAAAAGCGCCCTCGGCGAACAGCCGGCGCATGAAGTTCGGGATCTTGAACGCCACCAGGAACGCATCCATCAGGACGCCGGCGCCGAACATCCGCGAATAGACCATGTCGCGCAGCAGGCCCGTGACCCTGGAAAGGAGGGTCAGGCCGCCGACGATGCTCGTGCTGCGGAAGAAGCCGCCGCTCACGCGGGGGCCCCTGCGTCTTTCGCGGAATGTGCGGTCGGACGGGACGTCATGCGGGGCGAACTATAGCCGGGACCAGGAGAATGTCCCCGGGCCTTGACCTTCGGGGCCTCCACCTCCAAAATACGCGGCTCTTTGACCGACCTCGCTGGCGCCCGTGCCGGCCCGCAGGAGACCGATTCCGTGGCGAACATCAAGTCCGCAGAAAAACGCGCCAAGCAGGCCGTCAAGCGCCGTGCCCACAACATGGCCGCCCGCTCGCGGCTGCGCGGTTCGATCAAGAAGGTGCTGAATGCCATCGGTGCAGGCGACAGGCCCGAGGCCACGGCCGCCCTCAAGGCCGCCCAGCCGGTGATCGACACCATGGTGACCAAGGGCATCATCCACGCCAACAAGGCCGCCCGCCACAAGCGCGAGCTGAACGCCAAGATAAAGGCGCTGCCCGCGAAGTAAGCGCCCGCCAGAACCCAGGAAAAAGCCGGCCTCGCGCCGGCTTTTTCGTCTGTGCACGGGCTCGATGGTGCGGTTCAGCCACCGGGCCCGCGCTCCCGGCCGCCGCAGTCACTCCCCGTCCGGGATCGCGGCCGCCCGCGCTTCGGCCGCAACCTCGTCGAGCCGGCGCATCACCGCCTGGCAGAGCTCCCGCGTGCCCATGCGAGTCACGCCCGAGATGCGGAACACCGGCCCCTTCCAGCGCAGCCGGCGCACGATGTCCTTGCAGCACTTCTCCGCCTCGGCCGGCGGCATCAGGTCGAGCTTGTTCAACACCAGCCAGCGCTCGCGCGTCGCGAGCTCCGGGCTGAATTTCTTGAGCTCCGCGGCGATCGAGCGGGCGTCCTTGACCGGATCGGCTTCCGGGTCGGGCGGCGCGATGTCGACGAGGTGCAGCAGCAACCGGGTACGCTGCAGGTGCTTCAGGAACCGGATGCCGAGCCCGGCCCCCTCGGCTGCGCCCTCGATCAGCCCCGGGATGTCGGCCATCACGAAGCTCTTGTGCTCGCCCACGTACACCACGCCCAGGTTCGGGTGCAGCGTCGTGAACGGGTAGTCCGCGATCCGTGGCCGCGCGGCCGACACGACGCTGATGAGCGTCGACTTGCCGGCATTCGGCAGGCCCAGGAGCCCGACGTCGGCGATCAGCTTGAGTTCGAGCCTGAGCTCGCGCTTCTCGCCGGGATACCCGGGCGTGGCCTTTCGTGGCGTGCGGTTGGTGCTGCTCTTGAAGTGCTGGTTGCCGAGGCCGCCGTTGCCGCCCCGGGCGACCAGGATGCGGTCACCGTCGTGGGCGAGATCGCCGAGCGTCTCGTCGGTATCCACGTCGTAGACGACCGTGCCCACCGGCACGACGATCTCGAGATCCTCCCCGCCGCGGCCACTGCAATCGGCACTGCCGCCCGAATCGCCGTTCTTCGCCTTGAACGTGCGCTGGTACCGGAAGTCCGCGAGCGTGTTCAGCCCAGCCTCGGCCCGCAGGTGAATGCTGCCGCCCGAGCCGCCGTCACCGCCGTCCGGACCGCCGAAGGGTATGAACTTCTCGCGGCGAAAACTCACCATGCCCTTGCCGCCGTTGCCGGCCTGGACCTTGATCGTGGCTTCGTCGACGAACTTCATGGCGGAAGCGGATAGCGGTTAGTGACTGGCGGATAGTGAGGAAACCGGCGCCTGAAATGCAAAGGCCCCGGGGGTGCCGGGGCCTTGCAGAGCGCCGGAATCGCGCTGGATCAGCTCGAGATGGGCTCGATGCTCACGTGGACGCGCTGCTCGATGCCCTTGCGCTTGAACTGCACCTTGCCGGTGGTGAGCGCGAACAGCGTGTGGTCGGTGCCGACACCGACGTTTTCACCGGCGCGGTACCGGGTGCCACGCTGGCGAACGAGAATGTTTCCGGCGAGCGCGTGCTGGCCACCGAACTTCTTCAGGCCCAGTCGCTTGCTCTCTGACTCGCGGCCGTTCTTGGTACTGCCGCCTGCTTTCTTATGTGCCATGGCTAGACTCCTTCAGGGCGCAGGCTCAGCCCGCGATGCCCGTGATCTTGACTTTGGTGTACTGCTGGCGATGCGTGCCCTGCCGCAGGTAGTGCTTGCGGCGACGGAACTTGACGATCGGCACCTTGTCGGTCTTGCCGTGCGACTGCACCGTGCCGGTGACCTGGCTGCCGACGACGTAGGGCTTGCCGACCTTGATGTCTGCACCCTGGCCGACGACCAGGATCTTGTCGAACACGACGGCAGCACCCGGCTCGCCCTCGAGTTTCTCTATCTGGACCACGTCGCCTTCGGCGACGCGATACTGCTTGCCGCCCGTCGCAATGACCGCGTACATATCCTTGAATACTCCACTGGGGCCGGGGACAGGCCCCAGCAGAAAGACGCGGGAGTTTACGGGGCCGGGCCGCGCGAATCAAGCGCTTAGGCGCAAATCGGCATTCCCACGCCCCGCCCCGCCGGGTACCATTCGCCGTCGATTTTCCGGGGGTTCGTGGCGGAAATGCAACTGGAACGGATCAGGGAGCCGGTCACCGAGGACCTGCGCGGCATCGACCGCGTGATCGTCGCGCGGCTCGCCAGCGACGTGGTGCTGGTCAACCAGGTGGCCCAGTACATCATCGGGGCCGGCGGCAAGCGCCTGCGGCCCCTCGGCGTGGTCCTGGCCGCGCGGGCCTGCGGCTACCAGGGCGAGGGGCACCTCGTCGCCGCGGCCATCATCGAGTTCATCCACACCGCCACCCTGCTCCACGACGACGTCGTGGACGGGTCGGACCTGCGACGCGGCCGGAATACGGCCAATCACGTCTTCGGCAACGAGGCGAGCGTGCTGGTGGGCGACTACCTGTATTCGCGCGCGTTCCAGATGATGGTGGAGCTCGGCAACCTCCGCATCCAGGAGGTCATGGCAAACGCGACCAACACCATCGCCGAGGGCGAGGTGCTGCAGCTCATGAACGCCCACGACCCCGACACCACCGAGCAGCGCTACCTCGACGTCATCTACCGCAAGACGGCAAAGCTCTTCGAGGCCGGGGCCCAGGTGGCCGCCATCGTGGCCGGCGCGCCGCCCGAGGTCGAGGCCGCGATGGCGGACTACGGCCGGCACCTCGGGACCGCCTTCCAGCTGGTGGACGACTCGCTCGACTACAGCGCCGACCAGGCGGAGCTCGGCAAGAACATCGGCGACGACCTTGCCGAGGGCAAGCCCACGCTGCCGCTCATCTACGCGATGGCCCATTCCGCACCCGAGGACACGGCCCGGCTGCGCCAGATCGTGGAAAACGGCGGCCTGGACCAGCTGGACGCCGTCACTCGCGCAATTGAATCCTCGGGGGGCCTTCAGTACACTGCTCGGCTCGCGCGGCACGAGGCGGATCTCGCCATCGACGCCCTGAGCCGGCTACCCGAGTCGGCGTACCTGGGGTCGCTGCGCGCACTGGCGGATTTCGCGGTCGGTCGTTCGTACTGACCCGGAGCCCGGCGAAACGGCGACGGGATGTAGCTCAGCCTGGTAGAGCACTACGTTCGGGACGTAGGAGTCGAAGGTTCAAATCCTTTCATCCCGACCACTAAAGCAAACCTTTTTCTCGCAGACCGGCTGCCGACTGGCATCCATCTCACGCCCGGGTGTCCGCCCTGTCCCGACCGACCCGGAATCAGGGCGGACACCTGGGTCCTTCAGGCGACGATTGGCGCGCTGAACATCACGTGGATGAAGATCAGCGTCGTCGTCGTCGCAGTTATCACCGCAAGCGCGGCACAGACCACGACCTCAAAGCCCTTCAGTGTTGTTCCCGTTGCCATGGCGTTTTCCTCCTGACTGAGATGGTTACGGATCACGACCCGACGATCGGCGCGAGCGCCGACTGGATGCGGCTCATCTGTGCCTCGGTGGTCATGCCAGCGATCAGTCGCGCGAAGTGCGGGTGCTGCACGCCCGAAGCGATGTACTGCCAGCGATATGCCCTGAGGACGAGGGCCCGAATCCCGGCCTCCTCCTCGCCGGTGAAGCGCCGCCCGGCGATCCGCATGAAGTACGCCGAGTCGGCGGCGGCCTGCTGCTGCAGAATCGCATCCACTGCGCCGACCAGCGCGATCAGGTCGTCGACCGCCTGTTCTTTCTGGCGCATCGTCAGGCGCCGGTCTTCCTGGACCCACTCGAGCTCGTCGAGCACCGCGTGCTGCACCTCCTCCATCCAGTGGTACCTGAAGACGTCCTTCCAGAGCGGAGAGATGTCAGCCTGCGGGTCGATGCTCTGCTGGTAGTGCATCTGCGTGAACAGCTCAATGAGGCACGTCAGCGCCAGCACGGACCAGGTGCTCTTGCCCAGCACCGCGTTCGCCACTTCGTTGGGCGCGACGACCTTGCGGTATCCCGCCGACATGCGCGCGTCCAGCATCTGCTCGATGCGTCGGAAGAGTTCCTGGTGCTTGAGTTCCTCGTCGCTGAACCGGACCAGCGCCTCGAGCGCCGTCTGGTTGCCCAGCCAGTGCCGGCCCGACAGCTCCAGGACCTTCGCGCCAATGAAGCGCTCGACCAGGCCGAAGATGTACGCGTAGGTGCGCCCCTGCACCTGGCTCATCAACCGCCGCTCGCTGGCCGACAGGAACGCAAGTTCGTCGACCCTTGACAGCCCCGCCGGCAGGAATGTCTGGCTGAAGTCGAAATCGCGCCCGCGAATGACGTCCGCATCGATGTCCCAACGCACGCGTTTTGAGGCCTTGATGCAGCGCGCATAGCGCGCGGTGTCCGGCTCCATGCGGGCGTCGTCTGGAAAGAATGTCTGGATGGCGGCTTGCATGATCGTCTCCTGATGATTGGCCTGGTGGCTCGCGGCGGCATTCCCCCCGCGTTGGTTGGACATGCTGCGCACCGCCCGTATCAGCCGGATGTCCGTGGCGTAGTTTTTTGTTTCGTCTTGTATCGCGACGACTCGCTATACTTGGCGCGCGAGCCGGAGGAAATCCCGTGACGAACGCCGGATGCGTGCTCGTCGTCGACGACGACCGTTCGATCCGTGAAATGCTCTCGGAGTACCTCTCCTCCGAGGGCTATCAGGTCGTCCTCGCGGAGGACGGCGCGGCCATGCGCAGCGAGATAGAGCGGGCCTTGCCGGATCTCGTTCTCCTCGACCTGAAGCTGCCGCGGGAAAGCGGGCTCAGCCTGGCTCGCTACCTCCGCGAGCACTACGACGTCGGCATCATCATGGTCACCGGCGCCGGCGGGGTCGTGGATCGAATAGTCGGTCTCGAGGTCGGCGCCGACGATTACGTCGCGAAGCCCTTCGACCCACGTGAGCTGCTCGCACGCATCAAGAGCGTCATGCGGCGCATTCAGGCGCGCCCCGCGGCAGCCGCGGAAGCCGATCGCGGCGATCCGTGCAGTTCGGCCAGAGCCGCCTGGACCTCGCCTCTCACCAGCTCCACGGCCCCGACGGCGTCGAGATCCCGATCACGTCCATGGAGTTCGACCTGCTCAAGGTGTTCGCCGAGAACCCCGGCAAAGCGCTCTCCCGCGACAGGATCCTCACGCTGACCAAGAACCGCGAGTGGGATCCGTACGACCGCTCCATCGACATCCGGGTCGCGCGCCTGCGACGCAAGGTCGAGACCGACCCCGACAACCCGCAGGTGATCCGAACGGTTCGAGGCGTCGGCTACATGTTTGTTTCAGGCAGGTAACAGTCCTCGCCTCCGCCGTTGCCATGCCTATACTCCGGACGGGAGTTCCCCCGGGGAAGTTTCGCCATGAGTGTCCAGTCGACGTCCGTGCACCACGCCGAGCGCGCCCTGCAGGACAGCGAAATCCGGCTGCAGCAGGTGCTCGACAACTCAAGCGCCATCGTCTTTGCGAAGGACAGCCGCGGCCGCTACCTGTTCGTGAACCGGGAGTTCGAGCGTGTGACGGGCCACGGCGCCGCTGCACTGCTCGGACGCACCGACGACGAGGTCTTCCCGCCCGAGCTGGCGGCGCGATTCCGGCACAACGACCTGCGCGTGCTGCAGGAGCGGCGCAGCATCGAGTTCGAGGAGGCTGCCGATTTCGGCGGCGGCACGCGCACCTTCATCTCCTCGAAGTTCCCGCTGCTGGACTCGGACGGCGTCGCCTACGCCGTCTGCGGAATGGCGACCGACATCACCGAGCGCAAGCACCTGGAGAAGGCCTTCTCGGCAGCGGCCCTCGCCGTGTCTCAGTCCGAAGAGGAAACGCTGTACCGCCAGCTGGCGCGCTACCTGTTTACGATCCTGGGCGTTGACTGTGCGTTCATCGCCACGACGGCGCCGGGCGACGCGTCCTCGATGCGCATGCTTGCGTTCCATCTCGACGGCGAGGTCCGCGAGAACTTCTCCTATCCGATCGTGGGGACTCCGTGCGAGCTAGTCGTCGGCCAGGAGTTTCGCCTGTACCCCGCGCGGCTTGCCGAGCTGTTCCCGCTCGCGGGGTCATTTCGCGAGCTCGGGCTCGACTGTTACGCGGGCCAGCCCCTGACGGACGCGAGCGGGAACCCGCTTGGCCTGATCGGCGTCATGTCGCGGCGAACGTTCGCGGACCCGGCGCTCATCGAGGCGACGCTCCGGATCTTCGCGGTGCGGGTCACTGCCGAGCTCGATCGCGCGGCTGCCGCTGCGGCCCTGCGAGCCAGCGAGGAGCAGTACCGCGCCGTGTTCAATGCGTCCGCCGACGCGCTGATCCTTTGGGACTCGCAGTTCCGGCGCGTCGACGTCAATACGGCGTACGAGCGGATCTACGGCTGGTCGCGGGAAGAGGTGCTGGGCCGGGGCTACGACCACCCCGCATATTCGCCGGTGTACGCGGTCCCGCGTCAGGAAATGGTGCGCCGGGCACTTGCCGGTGAGGCCTGCCACGCCGAGCTCGAGGCGATCTGCAAGGACGGCAAACATATCCTGACCGAGGTGGACGCGATGCCGTTCCGCCACCGGGGCGAACCGCACGTCCTGGCCATGCCCGGGACATTACGCCGCGCAGGCAGGCAGAGGCGCAGCGCCAGGCCCTCGAGGCCCAGTTGCGCCAGGCGCAGAAGATGGAGGCGATTGGCCAGCTCACGGGCGGCATCGCCCATGACTTCAACAACCTGCTCACCTCGATCATGGGCTACGTCGCGCTGGCAGGCGAACGAGACTCGGCGCGGGGCGACAGCCGTCTCGGCGGCTACCTCGCACAGGCGCAGCGCTCATGCGAGCGAGCACGCGACCTGATCCAGCAGATGCTGATGTTCAGCCGCGGGCACCGGGGCTCGCCTCGCCCCACCTCGCTGGCAAGCGTGGTGCAAGGCGCACTTCCGACGCTCCAGGCGGGCCTGCCCGACACGCTCGAGCTCAGCGTGGACGCAGACGCGTCCGCTGCGCCCGCGCTCGTTGATCCGAGCCAGGTCGAGCAGGTTCTGCTCAACCTCTGCATCAACGCGCGCGATGCGACCGATGGCGCAGGCCGCGTGCGAGTCGGCGTGCGGTCGGGGCAGGCCGAGCCTCTCCTTTGCACGGGCTGCCGCCGGCCCGTCGACGGGCAATTCGTCGAGCTGGTCGTGGAGGACGACGGGCATGGCATGACCCCGCAGGTGATCGAGCGGATCTTCGAACCCTTCTTCTCGACCAAGGAGACCGGCAAGGGCAGCGGCATGGGCCTCGCGATGGTGCACGGCATCGTCCACGAACACGGCGGACACGTCGTGGTCGAGAGCGCGCCGGGCCAGGGTGCGCGCTTCAGGATTGCATGGCCCGTGGCGATCGGCCCGGGCAAGGCGGCTCCGCGCGACACGGATCGCGATGGCGCGGCCCGCGTGCCGCAGCCCGCGCTCGAGGGGTCCGTGCTGGTGGTCGATGACGAGGAGTCGGTCGGGGAGTTCATGCGGGAGTTGCTGGGGACCTGGGGCCTGCGGGCGATGTGCACGCCGCGACCCGAGGAGGCGCTCGAACTCGTGCGTGCGGAACCGCGCCGGTTCGACGCCGTGATCACCGACCAGTCGATGCCAAGGCTCACCGGCCTGGCGCTGGCGCGCCGGCTTCGGGAGATCCGCGCGGACCTGCCGGTCATCCTCTATACGGGCCATGGCGAAGCCCTGGCAGATGCCGACGTCGGCGCGGCGCGTCTGTGCGCAATCATTCGCAAGCCGGTGGATCCTGCGCTGCTGAGCCAGACCCTCGCCCGCTGCCTGACGTCCAGGGCAGCGAAGCACCTGGGCGCCGCGGCACCGTAGCCGCCTGACGGCACGGACGATACAGACAGAAACAAATCGTGGGCTGGCGGAAATCGTGGGGAAACGGTCCGTCCGTAGGCTGTGTGCCATCGAAGGCCAGCGACGGATTACCGGATTCCAGGGGAAGCATCATGAAGCGCCTCCACCACGCAGCATTCATCGCCCTCGTGATCGCCTACGCACTGGGCCCGATGGCCACCCAGATCGTGACGCCGGCGGTGCCGCTAGTTCACCGCGACCTCGGTGCGTCGATGGCGCTGGCGCAGACCCTGGTCAGCGTGGCGTTCGCCGCCATCGCCTTGGCAACCCTGGTCTACGGGCCACTCTCCGACCGCTACGGCCGCCGGCCAGTGATCCTCGTGGGCACATCGCTCTTCTGCATCGGCAGCCTGGTTGCCGCACTGGCCCCGAGCGCCGCGTGGCTGATCGCCGGGCGTGTCATCCAGGCCTCAGGAAGCGCAGCCGCTCTGTCGCTGACGCGCAGCGTCATACACGACGTCTATGGCCGACAGCATTCCGCGCGGGCACTCGCACAACTGACGACAGTAATGATCTTCGTCCCGATGCTCGCGCCGGTGCTGGGCGGAACGCTGCTCGATCACGTGGGATGGCGCGCGGTGTTCGTCGTCTGCCTCGCGTTCGGACTCGTAGCGCTCTCTCTGCTGGTCCTCTACCTCCCGGAAAGCCGCGAGGCCCGCATGCCCAGGCTGGAGTTGAAGGAAGCGCTCGCGAGTTATGCCGCGCTGGTCGCGGACGGAGATTACCGCGCGCCCGCGCTTCACTTCGCCTGGGTGATGTCAGCGGTGTTTGCGACGCAGGCAGCGATCCCTTATCTCATCGTCGAGGTGCAGGGCGGAAGCGCGACCGAATATGGCGTCTGGTTCGGCATCGCCTGCCTGTTCTACGTCGCCGGCAACCAGTTCACCGCGCGCTGGGGACATCGTTTCGCACCCCGCACGCTCATCCTGTACTCGGGCGTCGGCTGCAGTCTCGTGGCCGTGGCCGGGGCACTGGCCGCGCATGTCTTCGCGATGAGCACCGCCTTGCTCTTCGCGCCCACGATTGCCCTCTACTTCTTTGCCGCAGTGGGCATCGCGCCTGTCCAGGCAGAAGCGGTCGCCGTTCAGCCTGGTCGGGCGGGCGCGGCCTCGGGCCTGCTGACGGCCCTGCAGATGGGCGCCGGCGCGTTGACCGTTCAGGCAATCGGCTTCGCGCACGACGGCACGCCCGGACCGCTGTTCATGGGCCTGCTTGCCTGCACCACGCTCGCGCTCGTGTTCAGCATGAGGCTCCGGCGCGGAGCGGTGCTGGCCGGCGAAAGTGCGCCGGTCTAGGCGGTCCCCTTCCGACCACGCGTCGCCGCGCATTATCCCGAGTGCGACGCGCCGCCCTCGCTCGAGCGGATTGACTCGCCGAGCGGCGCGACCCTGTAGTACGGAAACAGCATGTCGTCGTGGACCACGGGCTCGAACGCCACGTCGTCGCGGTGCCGCAGCTGTTCGTAGAAGCCACTCGTGACGAGCGTCTCCTCGCCACGCGCGGTGTCCTCCCCCAGCTTCGACGCGCGATTCATCTCGTCGCCCATCGCGAGATTCGGCCCGATCGCGTAGACATCGCCGTAGCCGATGCCGATGCAGCAATACGCGGGGTGCTCGGCGGCGAGGGCCGAGGCGTTGAAGACTGCAACGCGCCGATGCATCTCGATCGCGGCGTCGAGCGCCTTGCCGGCATCGTCGAACAATGCGACCAGGTCGTCGGCAAATGCGCGGATCAGCGTGGCCGCGTGTTCCTGCAACACGGGCACGCATACTCTCTGCGCATCGAGGATCCGCAGGAACGCGTCGGCCTGGCGTCCCCCGAAGCAGCTGACGGTGAAACCCGTCAGGTCGAGCGTGAGGATGGCCTTGCGATGCAGGTACTTGGCGTCGAGTTCGGCCCGGCTCAGGCGCCCGGACTGAAACGCCATCAGGTCACGGTAGACCTCCTCGGTCCAACCATGGCAGTTCGCCAGCGTTTGCGGGTGATCGAGCAGCGAAAATGGCAGTTCCGATCTCACTATTCCCTCCAACTCACGCGCGGCCCGCAGACGGCCAGGCGCTCCAGTAACCGGCATCCAGGCCGCACCTCAGAATCGGTCGTCTGGCGGGCGTCCTTTCAACACCCAGTCGCGCAACCAGCACGATTCCGTTTCAATGGTCCCGTCGGGCATCAGGTGCAGCCACCGATACCCCGGCGGACGCAGGTCCATCAGGCAGGTAGCGGTTTTCGGCGTGAACTGCGCGCAGGTGGACGGCGTGGTCAGGAAGCGGACCTTGCCCCGCCACTGATCCGACGCCTGGTGCACGTGGCCTGCGAGCACGGCCCTGACCCGCGGGTAGCGGTCGATCACCGCCAGGAATTCGCCCCGCGTTTCGCAGCCCGAGTGCGTCGATCCACGCGCTGCCAACGCCAAGCGGCGGGTGATGCAGGCACACGAGCGCATGACGGTCCGGCTGCGCGGCCAGCTCAGCCTCGAGCCGGGAAAGCTCCGACGGTGCCAGCTGCCCGGAGGGGTCGTCGGCAATGTGCGTATCCAGCAGGATCACATCCCAGCCTTCGAACCCCAGGCCGCGGCAATAATGAACGGCATCGCCCGCGAGCATCTCGCGCATCAGGGCCGGATCGTCGTGATTGCCCGGCAGGCACAGGACCGGCGCGCCCACGCCGTGCAGCGCCGCCAGGAAATTGCCGTAGGCCTCCGGCGTCAGGTCGTCGGCAATGTCACCGGTTGCCAGGATGACGTCCGGACGGAGCGCCGCCGCTGCCGAGCGCCTCGCGCAATACCTCGCGGAACGAGAGCGCCGTATTGACGCCGTAGAGCTCGCGCGATTGGTCGCCCATGAGGTGCGGATCGGTAACGTGCAGCACGCGCACGAGCCTGTTGTCCGTCATGGCTCGACGCGCCTCGCGGCTGCACCCATGCCGACCAGCGATTCGAGCAGCACGGCCAGCGACGTCGCGAACTCGGCATAGCGGCGCTCGTCCCGATCGTCGAAAGGCTCGCCGTCCCGACGATTCAGCAACTGCGTGACCGCAAAGACATTGCCATCACGATCGTGCAGCGGCAGGCAGAGCATCGAGCGCGTGCGGAACCCCGTCAGGCGGTCCACTTCGGGGTTGAAACGCGGATCCGCATAGGCGTCCGCGACCCTGACCACCTTGCCCGTTGCGGCCGCGGCTCCGGCGATTCCGCTGGTCAGCGGAATCCTCACGGTCTCCCCGTCCGGCGAATCCTCGGCGACACGCAGCACCAGCTGCTGCTGGACGCGGTCCACCAGGAACAGGGACGCACGCTCCGCATTGAGCAGCTCGCCGACTCGCCGCGTGAACACCCGCAGCGACCGCTCGAGCATGCTCTGGTAGGCCTCGTCGCTCGCCAGCGCCGTTGCCTCCAGGAACTGCTGCGACTGCTGCGTCAGCTCCTGCAGCGTCCGGCGGAACGCCGCCTCGTCCATGCCAGCGACCAGCTGCTCGAGGTTCTGCCGGTCGTTGTTCTGCGCGAGCATGTGCATCATCTGCTGCGTGTTGGCGATGACCGCGTCGGTGAACGTCGAGAGTCGGCCGTCCTCGAGATGCAGGATCCGGTCGGCGACGTCGAGGATCCGGTTGTCGTGCGTGACCAGCAGGATGGTGGTGCCCCGCTCGCGCGCCAGCGCCTGCATGCGGTCCACGACCTCCCGGCCCGAAACGCGATCGAGCGAAGCGGTTGGCTCGTCCGCGAGGATCATGGCCGGCTCGCCGACCAATGCGCGCGCGATTGCCACGCGCTGCCGCTGCCCGCCCGACAACTGCTCCGCTCGCTTGCCCTTGTGCTCGGCAAGGCCCACGGCCTCCAGCATCGCGTCGGCCTTGCGTCGTCAACGCCGCACGGCTGAACCTGCCGGTCACCCGCAGGCCGAGCTCCACATTCTGGGAGGCGGTCAGCGCGCCGAGCAGGTTGTGCTGCTGGAAGATGAACCCGATGTGCCGGCGCACGTCCTCGAGCGCCGCGGGTGTGGCGCCGTTCAACTGCTGGTCCAGCACCCGCAGGCTGCCCTGCTGCGCCGAGCGCAATGCGCCGACGAGCGTGAGCAGCGTCGTCTTCCCGGATCCCGACGGGCCGGTCACGATGACGATCTCGCCGGCCGGAATGCTCGTGGTCACGTCGTGGAGAATCTGGCGCCGCAGGGCACCGCGGCCGAAGTGATGATTCAGGCCCTCGACGACGACCGGCGCGGAAGCCGACATCAGAAGACCTCCGCCGGGTCGAGCTTGCGAACCTTGCGCAGCGCCAGGAATCCGGACAGCACGCACATGCCCACGATCAGCAGGAATACCATGCCAACTCGCTCGCCGGTCAGGTACAGGGGCAGGCGCGTCGCTGCCGCGGCGGACCGATACAGGTACCAGGCCGCCCCGACCCCCGGCAGGAACCCGAGGCACGCGAGTATCAGCGCTTCCTGGAACACGATGCCGGACACGAACCGGTTGCGGTAACCGAGCGCGCGCAGCGTCGCGTACTCCCTCAGGTGTTCGGAGACGTCGGCGAAGAGGATCTGGTAGACGATGATCGCGCCGACCACCAGTCCCATGATCGCGCCGAAGGCGAACACATAGCCGATGGGTGTGGCACCGTTCCAGTAGGCCTTCTCGCGCGCGACGAACTCCTTCTTCGTCATGACCAGCACGTCCTTCGGCAGGGACGCGCGCAGCCGGTCGCGAACCTGGTCGGGATCCGCCCCGGGCTTCAGGCTGATGAGCCCGAGCTGGATCTGGTTCCGCGAGCGCTCGGGAAACAACCGCAGCCAGTTGTCGACGCTGGTGATCACGGTGCCGTCGATGCCGAACGAGGGGCCGATCTCCACCAGCCCCGTCACTTCCACGCTGCGGTCATTGACCTCGGTGACGATGGACTGTCCGTCGCGGAATGACTTGCCGACCGGCCCGAACTCCGGGCGCGCGGCCGCGTCGAAGAGCACCACGTCCTGCTGCGCCAGCCGTCGGTGCCCCTCGGAAAAACCCGGCGTATCGAGCTCGTCGCGATCCGGGTCGATGCCCACGGCGTTGATGCTGCGACGGTCGTTGTTCCAGGGATTCTTCCAGACCGCCGGGAAGATGTAGACGGGACTCACGCTTTCGACCTGGTCGAAACCCATCGCCTCGTACAGCCGCCGGATCGAAAACGGCGCCGGCCTGACGATGAACACGCTGTCGGTGCTGAACAACGCGATGTCGTAGCGAAATCGCTCGTGGAATCGCAAGGTGCTTTCGAACAGGGCGGAGCGGAAGCCCAGCTGCATGAGGATCAGCAGCACGGCGAACCCGATGCCGGCCACGGCCACTGCGAGGCGCACCGGCCGGTGCCAGAGCTGCAGCCAGCCAAGTGGCGGCGTTGCGAGGGATTTCAGCATGGAGTCAACGGCCGATCTCGATCTCGACCTGCAGGTTCGTGAGATTCACGACGGTCGAGGGGTTCTCGAGACGGATCTCGACCTCGACGATCCTGGCGTCCTTGCGGGCCGCCGGATCGTCGCCAATCTGGTCGAGCTTCTGCACCTTGGGCCGGATCCGGCTCACAGTGCCCTTCAGGTCGGTTGGCAACGCATCGCTGTGAACCCTGGCGCTCTGGCCGGGCTTCACAAGACGTATGTCCGACTCGTAGACCTCCGCGATGGCCTGCATTTGCGCGACTCGACCGAGTTCCAGGATGCCCGCGGAACCTGCAAGCTCGCCGGGTCGCGCGTGCAGATCGATCACCCGGCCGGCGAACGGGGCGCGAACCAATGAGCGCTCCAGTTCCGCCTGGTACATGTTCAGCCGTGCCTGCGCCGAGGCGACGCGCGAGTCGGCCACGCGCGCCTGCGCGGTGCGGGCCTTGCAGGATGCCGCGCCCGCCTCGGCGTCACCCTTCGCCACTTCCGCGTCTTCCTTCGAGGCCAGGCCGCGACTCGTGAGTTCCGTCTTTCGCCCCGACTGTCGCGCCGCGACGCTGGCGCGAACGCAAGCCTCATCGGCGACGCTGGCGGCAGCCACGGCATCGCGGCGCGCTGTCTCGAGATCAGCCTGCGCGCCGGCCACTCGCGCCCTGACGACGGCGGCGGTATCGACTTCGGCCAGCAGCTGGCCCGCCTGGACGTCGGCGCCGCGCTCGACGAGAAGCCTGGTGACGACCGCGCCCGACACCGCATCCGGGGTCGATGCGGCCGAGACGCGAACGACGCCGCCGAGCGGCTCCAGCCTGCCGAGGGCGGCGACACCGCGCTGTGACGCGGCGCGTGCCGCCGGATCCGCTTTCGCCGCAGCCGACCAGGCCGAGCCTTGCGGGATCAGAACCACGGCCAGAGCCGTCAATACCAGTACGCGGACCGAATACGGCCTCATCAGGATTGCTCCCCGCTGTCTTGTTGTTGTTCGGACTGCGACCCGGCGATCGCAAGTCGCGCCGCATCGTACCCGGCTTCGACGATCTGGTCGAAGGGCCGTACGTCCGTGAAGCTGAAGCGCCCGACCTCCGGGCAGATCAGCAGGTTCGCGCGCCGGCCGGCCGCGCGGGTAGCCTCGAGCGTTCCGATCGACATCGCCATCAGCATCGCGGACATGGGGCTCGGCACGCGGTAACGCTTCGACCCGGGCAGCATGCGGCCGGCGAGCACCGTCCACGGTGAGGGTACGGCTTCATAGTCGACCTCATAGCTGCGCGTGGGCGTGACGTCGACCGCGACCACCCTTCCAACCGGCTTCTCCACCATCAGGTCCACGGGCAGGTTATCGAGGATTCCGCCGTCCACCGACAATTGCCGGGCGACGACCGCGGGCGGGAATATGCCCGGCAGCGAAACACTGGCGCGCAGGGCATGCGGCAGCGACCCGCGATCATGGACCTGCACCGTGCCCTGCCCGAGGTTGCTCGAAATGCAGAAGAACGGCAGCGGCAGGTCCTCGATCTCGCCGCCAAGGTATTCGTTGATCAAGCGCTCCATGCGGCGCCCCCTCAGCAGCGAGACGACCGGGAAGGTCACGTCGCCGAAGGGCTTTCCATCAACGAACGCCTTGCGCGCATTGGCGATGACCTCGTGCGGCTCGCTACCCGCGGCCATCGCGGCTCCCATGACCGCGCCGATGCTCGAACCACCGATCCAGTCGACGGGCGTGCCCGCTTCGCAGAGCGCGCGGTGCACGCCCAGGTGCGCGAACCCGCGAGCCGCGCCGCCGCCGAGCACCAGGCCGAGCGCAGTGCCGGCGAGGATCCGTGCCAGTCGATCCCGGTCACCCGGAACTCCGGAGCGCAGGTGCAGGTGGAAATCGAGGCTCCGGTTTGCGAGCCAGGCCGCCGTGCCGGTCAGAGTTGCCGGATTGCCTTCGTGACACAACAGCAGCGCGCGACGAGCCATCGGGCCGCCCGGGAAATCGAGTAATTCCTTTTCCCACGGGCGCACGGCAGCATCGCCGCCCGAGTCCGCGACCAGCAGTATCAAGTCGGCATTCCTTACGGCCAGGTCCGACCATGGGCTGGCCTGCGCATCGGCGACGTGGAGCACGAACTGGTGCTCGTCCTCCTGCCTGCCGAGCCACTCGACCATCGACGGCGAGATCTCCTGGTGCGCTACGGCCGGCAACAGCGGCGCATTCAATTCGCGCATGCGCTGCGACGACAGGACGAGCGTCGTGCCGAACGGCGCCAGGGCGTCACGCAGCGTCGAGGCGAGCTCCTGCGCAGACGGCCCGGCATCGAGGGGTACGAGCGCGATGGTGCTCAACTTTCGCCGCACCGCAGACGCACCCTGGGTGCGATCCCGCAACCGGATCGCCATGCCGCCGGCGACGCGCCGCAGGAGCTCGGGACGCAGATGTGCAAGCCGGTCGAAGGCGGTCGAACTCATCTTGAGCAACAGGCTGCTGCGCACCGCGCGAATGCCCGCCGAACGCCTGCCTCCGGTCAGCATGCCGATCTCGCCGACGGTTTCGCCGGGTTCAACCTCGGCCACCAGCCTCGGCGCGTCGCCGTCTGCCGCGCTCGCGCCGATCCAGACCTGCATGCGGCCGCGCGCCAGCAGAAACATGCAGTCCGCTGCATCGCCCTGCCGGAAAAGCCAGTCGCCGCCACGGCACACGACGGGCTCGAGTTCATCGACGACGGCCGCCGCATCCTGCTCGGTGATCGAGAAATAGCGCTGCACGGCAGCCAGCGATGACTGCCTCGCGGACAATTGCATGAGTTCTCCCGGCTGATCCCTTGTTCTTGCTGAACCTTGTTACCGGCGATTGTGCCCGGACCCTGGCGACCGCTTCCGCCGCCAGAGTTGGCTGCGCCACCTGCCGGGCCATGCACCCTGCGCGCAGGATCGCCACGTTGCCGCCGCCAGCGCGCGAGTCTATTGAAAAAAACGTCCGGCGTGGCCATCACGACGCCGTTGACAAACCGAATGCAGTTGTGCGCCGGAAGGACGATGCCTCGGGCAATGTGCTGGACGCCCGCCTTGCCGGCAAGACGGTGCCTTGCCGACCAGTCCCGGGCGCGCGGCAAGTGCCGTGGCATCGCCACGAGCTGCATACGCTCGACAAATGCGCCCCCGATGAGGTTAAGCTCGCGATGCACGCGAACCTCCGGGCACAGCTGGAACAGCCGCCGACCACAACCATGAACGAAGCGCGCAAGGGATCGGCTCGCATCATCGACGGCAAGGGCAGCGCCTCACGGCTGCGGGCAGCCGTTGCGCGCCAGACGGCCGTCCTGGTCGCGCGCCGCGGAACGCCGCCGGGTCTCGCGGTCGTGCTCGTGGGGAGCGATCCGGCGAGCGACGTCTACGTGCGCAACAAGGGGCGCCAGACGCTCGAAGCCGGCATGCGATCGTTCGAGACACGGCTGCCGGAGACGACTTCCGAGGACGAACTGCTCGACCTGATCGCCAGGCTGAACTCGGACCCGGCGGTGCACGGGATCCTGGTGCAGCTGCCGCTGCCGCCCCAGATTCGCGAAACCGCAGTGATCGACGCGATCGCGCCCGGGAAGGACGTCGATGGCTTCCACGTCGTGAATACGGGCCTGCTGGCCGCACGCGGCGCGGGGATCATCCCGTGCACACCGCTCGGCTGCATGCTGCTGCTGGAAGAATACGTGGGCGCCCTGGACGGCCTGGAGGCGGTGGTGGTCGGCCGCTCGAACATCGTCGGCAAGCCTCTGGCGCAATTGCTGCTGCGGGCGAACTGCACGGTGACGATCGCCCATTCCCGAACGCGCGACCTTGCCCAGGTCTGCCGTCGCGCCGACATCCTGGTCGCGGCGGTCGGCCGGCCGCTCATGGTGAAGGGCTCGTGGATCAAGCCCGGCGCCACCGTGATCGACGTCGGCATCAACCGGATCAGCGTTGCTACGCCCGAAGGCCCGAAGCAGCGCCTCGTCGGCGACGTTGATTTCGACGCCGCGGTGCAGGTGGCGGGCGCCATCACGCCGGTGCCCGGCGGCGTCGGGCCGATGACGATCGCCTGCCTGCTGCGAAATACGCTCACCGCGGCGTGCGCCCGGTACGGCATCGATCCACGCAGCCTGGACGTCGCGGATGGCGGCAACCCGGCGCCGATCCAGGCGGAAACAGGAAATAGATTCATGAAGCCGATAATCGACGTCGCGCGCACGCTGGACATCGATCCCGAACACCTGGAACCCTACGGGCGATACAAGGCCAAGCTCGCGCTGAATGCGTTCAAGGACCGTCCCCGGCGCGGCAAGCTCGTGCTCGTTTCCGCCATCACGCCCACGCCGGCCGGTGAAGGCAAGACCACGACGACGATCGGCCTGGTGCAGGGGCTGGCGAAGATCGGCGTGCGCAGCGCGGCGGCATTGCGCGAGCCGAGCCTCGGCCCGGTGTTCGGCATGAAGGGCGGCGGCGCGGGCGGCGGTGCATCGGAAGTGCTGCCGATGATGGACATCAACATGCACTTCAATGGCGACTTCCACGCCATAACGAGCGCGCACAACCTTCTCGCCGCGATGGTGGACAACTGCCTGCACAACGGCAGCAACACCGCAGGCCTCGACCCGCGGCGCGTGACCTGGAAGCGCGTCATCGACATGAACGATCGCGCGCTCCGCGACATCGTGATCGGCCTCGGCGGTCGCACCGAGGGCATCCCGCGCGAGACCGGGTTCGACATCACCGCTGCCAGCGAAGTGATGGCCGTGCTCTGCCTCGCGGACGGCATTCCGGACCTCAAGGCGCGGCTCGGCCGGATCGTGGTCGGCTACACGTCGGGCGGCCACCCGGTCACGGCGCGCGAGATCAAGGCCGTGGGCGCGATGGCGGCGCTGCTTGCCGAAGCGATCAAGCCGAACATCGTGCAGACCACGGAAGGCGTGCCGGCGTTCGTGCACGGCGGGCCGTTCGCGAACATCGCGCACGGCACCAACAGCATCGCTGCCACGAAGGCCGCGCTCTCGTACGCCGACCTCGTCGTGACCGAAGCCGGGTTTGCGTTCGAACTCGGCGCGGAAAAGTTCTTCGACATCAACTGTCGCTACGGTGGGTTCGCTCCGGTGTGCACGGTGCTGGTCGCGACCGTGCGGGCGCTCAAGATGCACGGTGGCAAGCCGCTGGCCGAGGTCGGCCAACCGGACGTGCCGGCCATGCTGCGCGGCCTCGCCAATCTCGAGAAGCACGTCGAGAACATCCGCAAGTTCGACCAGCCCTGCGTCGTCGCGATCAACCAGTTTCCGGCCGACACCCCCGAAGAGATTCGGGCGCTGGAAGAACACTGCGCCTCCCTCGGCATCCAGGCCGTCGCGGCACGGCCATTCACCGAGGGCGGCCGCGGCTGCACTGAACTCGCCGCCGTGGTGAGGGACCTGGCGGCGCGCAACGAGCCCAGGTTCACCCCGCTCTACGACTGGAGCGCCTCGATCGAGCAGAAGATCGCAATCGTGGCCCGCGAGATGTACGGCGCCCAGGCGGTGGACTACACGGCGCGCGGACGGCGCGACCGGGACCAGCTCGAGAAGGCCGGCTTCGGCGGCCTGCCTGTGTGCATCGCCAAGACGCAGCAGTCGCTCTCCGACAACCCGGCGATGCTCGGCCGCCCGAAGGACTTCCTGGTGACCGTGCGCGAAATCCACCTCGCCGCAGGCGCCGGCTTCGTGATACCGATTACCGGCGAAATCATGCGCATGCCCGGCCTGCCGAAGGAGCCGATGGCGAACCGTTTCGACCTGACCGATGACGGCGAAATCGTATTCGGCGCCTAGCCGACCGCCGTGACATGGCGGACTGCGGACGCCTGAAGGGCCTATAGTGGCAGCCTGGACCGAGGCGGCTTCAGGGGGTCGTCGAATCATGTCCCGGCAGTTCGTCACGCGAGCCGAACACGACGTCGGACCGACGCAGCGCGCGCGAGTGCGAACCCTGCGCGGTGACCGCTTCGAGCCGCGCGAGGACCTCGTCGCAATCGAAGAGCCCCTCGAGATCCGTATCGCCCGGTCCGGTGAGACGGGCCCGGGGACGCCTGTCTCGGTGACGATGCGCACGCCCGGGCATGACGCGGAACTCGCGATGGGGTTCCTGCACGGCGAGGGCCTGATCCGCTCGCGGGGCGAGGTGGCCTGCGTGCGCGAAGGCGGCCCGGACGGCAACGTCGTGTACGTGGAGCTGTCGGCGGCGCAAGCGCCGGACACCTCGCGCCTGCAGCGGAACTTCTACGCGACCTCGAGTTGCGGGGTGTGCGGCAAGGCCTCGCTCGCGGCGCTGGCAGGCCTGTTCGACCTTGCAGCGGTCGATGCCGGACTCCGGGTGGATGCGTCGATGCTGACCTCGCTCGGCGACGTCGCGCGCACGGCCCAGCCCGGCTTCCGCGACACCGGCGGACTGCACGCCGCCACGTTGTTCGATGCGGACGGCCAGCTCATTGCCTCGTTCGAGGACGTCGGCCGGCACAATGCGCTCGACAAGCTCATCGGATCCATGCTGCTCCACGACGCGCTGCCCCTCGCTCGGTTCGTGCTGCACCTGAGCGGCCGCGCGAGCTTCGAACTGGTGCAGAAGGCCGCAGCCGCCGGCATCCCGGTCGTCGCTGCGGTCGGCGCGCCCTCCAGCCTCGCCATCGAACTCGCCGAGCGGACCGGCATCCTGCTGGCCGGTTTCCTGCGCGGCGACTCGTTCAACGTCTACGCGCACGCGGAGCGGCTGCGATGACAGCCGGGTCCACGGCCGGCCTGCTCGATCCCGCTGCGCGGGAGCAGATCGTCGCGATCGTCTCGCGCCATCGACACCGGCGCGGGCCGCTGATCGAGATCCTCCACGAGGTGCAGCGCACGCTCGGATTCGTCCCGGAAGGCGCCGTGCCACTGATCGCCGGCGAGCTCAACCTGTCGCGGGCCGACGTGCACGGCGTGCTCACCTTCTATCACCACTTCCGCGTCACGCCTCCGGGCCGTCGCGTGGTGAAACTGTGCCGCGCGGAAGCCTGCCAGGCGATGGGCGGCCGGGCGCTCGAGGAGCACGCGCGGCGGCGGCTTGGGATCGGATTCGGCGAGACCACGCCCGACCGAGCGGTCACGCTCGAAGCCGCCGATTGCCTCGGACTCTGCGCCTGTTCGCCGGCCGCGATGATCGACGAGGAAGTGCACGGACGGATGACGGCGCAGCGACTCGACGAACTCCTGTGCGCAGCCAGCGCAAAGGTGCCCCCGTGACCGTCACGGTATGGGTGCCGCGTGATGCGGGCGCGCTCGCGCTCGGCGCGGAGGCGACCGCCCGCAGGCTGGTCGCGGCGGCCCGCGCCGCGGGAATCGAGGTCCGCCTGCGTCGCAACGGGTCGCGTGGCATGTACTGGCTCGAACCGCTGGTCGAGGTCGAGTGCACCGCCGGGCGCATCGGCTACGGCCCGGTGACGGAACGCGACGTCGAGAGCCTCGTGTCGGCCGGCATGCTGCGCGGCGAACCGCATGCGCTATGCGTCGGCAGCGTCGAGGCTCACCCATGGCTGGCATCACAGCAGCGCCTGACGTTCGCGCGCGTAGGCCGCACCGATCCCGTGGACCTCGACGACTACCTCGCGAGCGGCGGCTATCGCGGCCTCGGCAAGGCACTCGAAGTCGGTCCTGCCGCAACGGTGAGGGCCGTCGTGGATTCCGGCCTGCGCGGACGGGGCGGCGCCGCATTCCCGACTGGCGTGAAATGGCAGACGGTCCTCGACCAGCCGACCGCGGAGAAGTTCATCGCCTGCAATGCCGACGAAGGCGACTCCGGGACGTACTCGGACCGCATGCTCATGGAGGGCGACCCGTACTCGCTCATCGAAGGCATGGCCATCGCAGGCGTGGCCGTCGGTGCGCAGCAGGGCTTCATCTACCTGCGAGCCGAGTACCCGCACGCGCGCGAGGCCCTGGATTCCGCGATCTCGCGGGCACGCGCCGCGGGCTACCTCGGACGCGACCTGTGTGGCAGCGGCGTCGCCTTCGACATCGAGCTTCGAATCGGCGCCGGTGCCTACATCTGCGGCGAGGAGACCTCCATGCTCGAGAGCCTCGAGGGCCGTCGCGGCGAGGTTCGCGTGCGCCCGCCCCTTCCCGCACACAAGGGACTCTTCGGCGCGCCCACCGTGGTCAACAACGTGATCACGCTTGCAACCGTGCCGTTCATCCTCGCCGAGGGTGCGGCCGCCTACCGTGACTTCGGCCAGGCAAACTCGCGCGGCACCCTGCCGCTGCAGCTTGCGGGCAACGTGCGGCGCGCTGGACTCGTCGAGCGGGCCTTCGGGCTCACGCTCCGCGAGCTGCTGTACGACTACGGTGGTGGTTCCGCGAGCGGCCGGCCGATTCGCGCCGTCCAGGTCGGTGGGCCGCTGGGGGCCTACCTGCCCGCCTCGCAGTTCGACACGCCCCTCGAGTACGAGGCATTCGCCGCAATCGGCGCGATGCTGGGGCACGGCGGCGTGGTCGCCTTCGACGACACGACCGACATGCTGGCGATGGCGCGTCATGCGCTCGTGTTCTGCGCGCAGGAGTCCTGCGGCAAGTGCGTGCCCTGCCGCATGGGCTCGGTGCGCGGTGCGGAGGCGCTCGCACGGGTCGCGCGCGGCGTGGACCGCGCTCGCAACCTCGCCCTGGTCGAGGAGATCTGCGACACCATGACCCACGCCTCGCTGTGCGGGCTCGGCGGGATGGCGCCCGCCCCGGTGCTGAGTGCCTTGAAGCACTTCGGCGAAGACTTCCGGCGACCGGCCTCGGGAGGTTGACGTGTACGCCATCGGCCATCGCGACCTCGGCACACCGGCCTCCGCGGCCACCGAACACGTGACGCTCGAGATCGACGGATGCCCGGTGTCGGTGCCCGCCGGGACGTCGGTCATGCGTGCCGCCGCGCTCGCGGGAACGCAGATTCCGAAGCTCTGCGCGACCGACACGCTGGACGCGTTCGGATCGTGCCGGCTGTGTCTGGTTGAGATCGAGGGCCGGCGGGGATTTCCCGCCTCGTGCACGACCACGGTCGCGCCCGGCATGAAGGTGCGCACCGACTCGCCGCAGCTCCTGAAGCTGCGGCGCGGCGTGATGGACCTCTACCTGTCCGACCATCCACTCGAATGCGAGACCTGCCCGGCCGACGGACACTGCGAACTTCAATCGGTGGCGGCCGAGCTCGGCATGAGGGAATCCGCCGTGCCGACCGGCGGGGCCACCCAGCGTGGCGCGCCCGCCGACGCCAGCAACCCGTACTTCACCTTCGACCCCGACACGTGCATCACCTGCTCGCGGTGCGTGCGGGCCTGCCGCGACGTGCAGGGGACCTTCGCACTGACGATCGAAGGCCGCGGCTTCGAGTCGCGCGTCTCGGCCGGCCAGCACGAGTCGTTCCTCGGATCGGAGTGCGTTTCCTGCGGTGCCTGCGTCGAGTCCTGCCCGACCGCTGCGCTGACCGAGACCTCGCGTATCGCCAGGGGCGCGCCTATACGCGCGGTGAAGACCACCTGCGCCTACTGTGGCGTCGGCTGCACGCTCGAGGCCGAGGTCAACGAGTCGGGCATCGTCCGCATGGTTCCCGATCGGGCCGGCGCTGCCAACCACGGCCACGCCTGCGTGAAAGGCCGCTTCGCTTACGGCTATGCGACGCACGCCGATCGCGTTCTGCATCCGATGATGCGGGAGCGCATTACCGATCCCTGGCGCGAGGTGTCCTGGGACGAAGCGATCGGCCGGGTCGCGAGCGAGTTCCGGCGCATCCAGGCCGCGTACGGGCCGGGCGCGGTCGGCGGCATCACTTCCTCGCGCTGCACGAACGAAGAAACGTTCCTGGTGCAGAAGTTCGTTCGAGCCGCATTGCACACCAACAACGTCGATACCTGCGCCCGGGTGTGCCACTCACCGACGGGGTATGGACTCAAGAGCACCCTTGGCGAGTCCGCCGGGACGCAGAACTTCGAATCGGTCGCACAGGCGGACGTGATCGTCGTGATCGGCGCGAACCCGACCGACGGTCACCCGGTCTTCGGATCCCAGATGAAGCGCAGGCTGCGCCAGGGCGCGAAGCTGATCGTCATCGACCCACGCGAAATCGATCTCGTGCGCTCGGCACACGTCGAGGCGAACGTGCACCTGCAGCTGCGACCCGGTACCAACGTCGCAATGATCAATGCGCTCGCCCACGTCGTCGTCACCGAGGGCCTCGCCGACGACGCCTTCGCCGAGGCCCGCTGCGAGCCCGAGTCCTACCGCCGCTGGAAGGCTTTTGTCGCCGAACCGCGCAACTCGCCCGAAGCCACCGAGTCGATCACGGGCGTGCCGGCCCTCCTCGCTCGCGAGGCCGCGCGGCTTTACGCCGCCGGCCCCAACAGCGCCATCTACTACGGCCTCGGAGTCACCGAGCACAGCCAGGGATCGACGATGGTCATGGGCATCGCGAACCTCGCCATGGCGACGGGGAACCTCGGTCGCGAGGGCGTCGGCGTGAGTCCGCTGCGCGGCCAGAACAACGTGCAGGGCTCCTGCGACATGGGCTCGTTCCCCCACGAGTTCAGCGGCTACCGGCACGTGTCGGACGCCTCGACGCGCGCGCTCTTCGAAACCGCCTGGGGGGTGCCGCTCGCGAGCGAGCCCGGGCTGCGCATTCCGAACATGTTCGAGGCGGCGCTCGACGGCAGCTTCCGCGGGCTCTACGTGCAGGGCGAGGACTTCGTGCAGTCCGACCCGAACACGCACCACGTCATTGCAGCCATGTCGGCCATGGAATGCGTCGTGCTGCAGGACCTGTTCCTGAACGAGACCTCGCATTACGCACACGTGTTCCTGCCCGGGTCGTCGTTCCTCGAGAAGGACGGCACCTTCACGAACGCGGAGCGTCGCATCTCGCGGGTGCGCAAGGTCATGGAGCCGCTCGCCGGGCTTGCGGACTGGGAAATCACCATGCGGCTGGCGCAGGCACTCGGCCACCCGATGAGCTACCGCCACCCCTCGGAGATCATGCAGGAGATCGCGAGCCTCACCCCGACGTTCCGAGGCGTCACCTACGAAAAAATCGACCGGCTCGGCAGCATCCAGTGGCCCTGCAACGACTCCGCGCCGGAGGGTACGCCGACGATGCACGTCGGGTCATTCGTCCGCGGCAAGGGAAAGTTCATCGTCACGGAGTACGTGGCCACGCCCGAGCGCACGACCAGCCGCTACCCGCTGCTGCTCACGACGGGGCGCGTGCTGTTCCAGTACAACGTCGGTGCACAGACGCGCCGCACCTCGAACGTGGCGTGGCAGTCGGAGGACCGCCTCGAGATCCACCCGGACGACGCCGAGAGCCGTGGCATCGTCGACGGCGAGTGGGTCGGGTTGTCGAGTCGCACCGGGGACACGGTGATGCGCGCCGTGCTGTCGACGCGCATGGCTCCAGGAGTCGTGTACACGACCTTCCACTTCCCGGAATCCGGTGCAAACGTCGTGACCACAGAGTACTCGGACTGGGCAACCAACTGCCCGGAGTACAAGGTCACCGCGGTGGAAGTGACCCGGCTCGAGAATCCGGAAGCCTGGCGCACGCGCCGGCGCGAGCAGCGCGCCGCACGCAGCCGGCCGACGAACCCCGCGAACTGAATCGCAGGCGACACGCCGATGGACATCGATCGACTCGTCGCAATGGCCAACGACATCGCCGCGTTCTTTGCCTCGGAACCGGACCCGCAGTCAGCCGCCGAGCAGGTGGAGAGTCACCTGCGGCGCTTCTGGGAGCCACGCATGCGGATCGAGATCTGTCGTCACGCCAGGGAAGGTGGCGCCGGGTTGAGCGCACTCGCCCTGCGCGGCGTTCAACTCCTGGCAGATTCGCGCTGACGCGCTATGCTGCGCTGCCATACCCAAGCCTGACCGCACCGGAAGCCGGGACAAATCATGACCGCGACCTGCCAGCGTATCGTTCTCGCCAGCCGCCCCACAGGGCCCGTCACGCCGGACAACTTCCGCCTCGAGTCCGTGCCCGTCCCGGAGCCCGCGGAGGGCCAGCTCCTGGTGCGCGTGCACTACCTTTCGCTCGACCCCTACATGAAGGGCCGAATGATCGAGTCGAAGTCATACGCCCAGCCGCACCCGATCGGCGAGACCATGATCGGCGGCACGGTCGGCATCGTGGAGAAATCCCGCAATCCGGATTTCCAGGCGGGCGACGCCGTGGTCGGCTTGCTCGGCTGGCAGGAATACGGTCTCGCGGACGGACGCAGCATCAGAAAGGTCGATGCGACCCGCATCCCGATGTCGGCGTACCTCGGAGTCCTCGGCATGCCGGGCGTGACCGCCTGGTACGGCTTGAACCGCATCTGCGAACCAAAGGCCGGTGAGACCGTGCTCGTATCCGCGGCGAGCGGCGCGGTCGGAAGCGTCGTCGGTCAACTCGCAAAGATGGCGGGTTGCCGCGCGGTGGGAATCGCGGGCGGTCCCGAAAAATGCAGTTACGTCGTGGACGAGCTCGGCTTCGACGCCTGTGTCGATCACCGGCAGCACGGCGACCTCAAGTCCATGGCGCGCGCCATACGCGCCGCCGCACCGGACGGCGTCGACGGCCTGTTCGAAAACGTGGGAGGTGTCTGCCTCGACGGGGCGCTCGCCTGCATGAATCCCTTCGGGCGAATCGCACTCTGCGGCCTGATCGCGGGCTACGACGGCGAGGAGATCCCCATCCAGAACACACGCATGCTGCTGGTGATGCGCCTCAGGCTGCAGGGCTTCATCGTGGGCGAGCACATGGAGGCATGGCCGCAGGCTCTCAAGGAACTCGGTGCAGGCGTGGCCGGGGGCCGGCTCAAGTACCGCGAGACGGTCGCCGTGGGGCTCGCCGCAGCGCCGGAGGCGTTCATCGGCATGCTGCGCGGGCGCAATTTCGGCAAGCAGCTCGTCAAGCTCGCCTGATGCACCCGGCTGCAACCGTCGTCCTGCTGCGCGAGGTGGACGGCAGGCTCGAGACGCTCATGATGCGCCGGGGAGCCGGGCTCTCGTTCATGGCCGGAATGTGGGTGTTTCCCGGCGGCCGGATGGAACCCGCAGACCAGTCGCCCGGGGCGCTGGGCCGCATCCTGCCGGACGGGCGCAAGATCGGGCTCGGGCAATTGAGGACGATGCAGGGAGTGGCCCTCGACGCCGCCTCGACCGCGGGATTCCACGTCGCCGCCTGCCGCGAGGCCTTCGAGGAGGCCGGCGTGCTCCTCGCCTGCGACGCATCCGGCGAACCCTGCGGCGCCGCGACGGCCCGGCGTCTCGGGTCGCAGCGCAACCAGGTGACCGCGGACGCCGAAGCGTTCATGCGCATGCTCGAGGCCGAGGAGCTTTTCCTCGACACGCGGCAACTCGTCTACTGGTCGCACTGGATCACCCCGTCGGTCGAACCCAAGCGCTTCGACACGAGATTCTTCGTGGCCCCGATGCCGAAAGGACAGGTGGTGAGCGCGGACCTTTCTGAACTGACCGAGCACGTCTGGCTCGAGCCGGCCACCGCGGCAGACGCCCTGGAGCGCGGCGAGATCAGGCTCGTCCCACCGACGCTCGTCACGCTCGAGGACCTTGCGGAGTGCCATGCACGGTGTGGTTCGCTGGAAGCCATGCTTGCGGCGGAGTCCGGGCGCGAGACGCCTCCGGTGATGCCGCGGATCGAACTGTCCGCGGACGCGGCCCGCGTGGTGATGCCCTGGGATCCGGGCTACGGGCAGGTGCCCGGCGAAGGCTGCGATGCCGCGCTCGAATTCCCGCCGCACTTCACGAGGCGCCGCGGGAGCCACACTGTGACGCGCGGCCGACAGCCGCCGCGCTGAAAAAAACCCGGGGCCCAATGACCCCGGGTCTCGCGCCGCTTCAAGGGCGGCGATACCTGCGCACTTGCGCGTTACTTGTTGCCGAACGGCGACTGCCCGGGAAGCTCGTTTTCGACGATATTCTCGACCGCATCGCTCGCCTTCTTGAACAGGTCCTTGGCCTGCTCCACGACCGTCGCCGCGCCCTGCTCGGCCGACTGCTGGGCCTTGACCACGGCGGCCTCGGCCTGCGCCACGGCCTTCTGCGCCTGCGGCGGGAGTTTCTTCACGGCCTTCCTGACCGCAGCCTGCGCCTGCTTCGGCGCCTTGCGTACGGCTGCCCGCGCGGCCTTGACCTGCCTGGCGGCACTGGATTCGGCCTTGGCCATCGCCTTCTGCGTCTTCGGCGGCAGCTTCTTCACGGCCTTCTTGACTGCAGCCCTGGCCTTCCCCGGCGCCTTGCGGAACGCCGCCTTGACCTTGGCGAAACGGCTCTTCGCCTTCGCCACGGATTTTTTCTTTGCCGCCTTCTTAGGCGCCTGCTTTTTCGCCTTCTTTTTCGCCGGGGCTTCCGCCTTCGCCTTGCGTCTCAGGTCGGCGGAGTGCGCACGCTTGTAGGTCTGGATGTCCGTGATTCGACCCTTGGCGTCACGCTTGGCGTAAAGCTTGGTGCCCTTGCTGCTGCGGTGCGTGGTGCGCCGTGCCTTCTTCTTTGCTGCCATCGAGAACCCCTCGTGTGTGCGGTGTGGCGGCAACTGCCGCGCTGTGCCGGTATTCGGGTGGGACGCTAGTGCAGCGTCACGTCCGAGTCAACAAGGGAAACCTGCAGTCAGCCCGATCCCTGCAGCCCCTGGGAGATGCCGTTCACCGAGGCCACGAGTGTCTCGAAGAGCGCGCGGTCCTTCCGCCCCGCCTCCCGCCACCGACGCAGGAGGTCCACCTGCGTGAGGTGCAGGGGATCGACGTACGGATTTCGCAGGCGGATCGAGCGCTGCAGCGTCGGCTCGGAGTCGAGCAGCTGCGCGCAGCCCTTGATGACGAGCACCTGCTCGACGCTCGATCGGAACTCATCGCCGATCAGCGACGCGAAGCGTGCGTGCTCGGGCCGGGCCAGCTGCTCGTAGAAGCGGGCGATGCCCAGGTCGGCCCGCGCCAGCATCATCTCGACGTCATCTACCAGGCACTCGAAGAATGGCCAGCCTGCATACATTTCACGCAGCATCGGGGCCCCGAACCGCTCCACGGCGGCCGCGTATGCGGCGCCGCTTCCCAGCCAGCCGGGCAACATATGCCGGCTCTGCGACCACGCGAAGGCCCAGGGGATGGATCGCAGCGACTCGATGCCGCCACCCGCGACGCGCGACACCGGCCGCGAGCCGATCTGCATGCGCTCGATCACGTCCACGGGCGTGACCGCATGGAAGAACTCGACGAAGCCGGGGTCGTCGTGGACCAGCGCCCGGTAGCTCGCGCGGCTGGTCCCCGCGAGGAGGTCCATGGCCTCGCGCCAGCGCGGGTCCACCGTCTCGGGACCGTGTACGCCGGCCGCGGCCAGCGAGATGGCGCTCACCGCCTGCTCGAAGCTGCGCAGGGCGATCGGCCGGAGGCCGTAACGATCGTTGATGCTCTCGCCCTGCTCCGTGACACGCAGGCTGCCCTGCACCGCGGTCGCCGGCGCGCTGCGCACCAGTGCCTCGCTGCGGCCGCCCCCACGGCTGACCGAGCCTCCACGACCGTGGAATACCTGCAGCTGCACGCCGGCTGCGCCGCAGGCCGCCGCCATGGCCTCCTGGGCGGTGCGCAGCGCCCAGCGCGAGGCGACGACTCCCACGGACTTGTTGCTGTCCGAATAGCCGATCATCACGACCTGGCGGTTGCCGCGAGCCGCGAGGTGCGCGCGGTACGCGGGATCGGCGAGCAGCCTCGCGACGATCTCGCCGGCCTGCTCGAGGGCAGTGGCGGACTCGAAAAGCGGCGCCACGTCGATGGGAACCTGCTCCCCCGCCCCCCCGCAAAGGCCGGCCCAGCGCGCGAGCAGCAGCACGGACAAGACGTCGTCCACGTCGCGCGCGAGGCTCACGACGTAGGAGCCGACGGCACGCGGTCCGAAGCGGTTGCGGCAGAACTCCATCGCTTCGAACACCCACAGCGCCCGCTTGCCCGCGGGGCCGGGATCGTCGAACGGCGACTCGTCGCACGAGAGCGCCGCATCGAGGCGTGCCGTGCGCTCGGCGGCGGATCGGCTGCACCACTCGGGGTCGCCGAGCGCGCTCCCGACGATTTCCCGGTGCACGAGCGCATCCTGCCGAACGTCCAGGGCCGCGAGATGGAAGCCGAAGGTGCGCACGCGGCGCAGCATGCGGCGCACGTAGAAGAGACCGGCGTTCTGCCCGCGATTACCGGCGAGGCTATGCGCGATGACTTCCAGGTCGTCGATCAACTGCTCGACGCGATCGTACTGGCCCGAGCGGCCGTCGTACGTCGCCCGCAGGCGCTCGGCGATCTGCCCGAGCAGCACGCGATACGGCATGCGGTCGTGGCTGACCGGGGTCGATGCGACCGCGCCTGGGACCAGGCTGCGGTAAGCCTCGATTCGCGCGTTGACCGCGGATGAAACCTGTATGCGGGCCTCGCTCTGGCTCAGCCTTTCCGCGAGGGCCTGCGCCTCGAGGAAATACCGGTTGACCACCAGCCGATGGTGACGGTTGCAGCTCTCACGGATCGTCTTGGCGTGCACGTCCGGGTGACCGTCCATGTCTCCACCAACCCACGAGCCGAACCTGATCATCACGGGCAGGTCCATGCTCCGGGCCTCGAACCCGAAGACCTTGGCGAGCGTCGCCTCGACCTCCTCGTAGAAGGCGGGAATGACCTCGTAGATTACCTCCACGATGAAGAACAGCACGTGCTCGCGCTCGTCGGCCACGGTCAGGCGCTCCCGCGAGTTCTCCGCCGTCTGCCAGCCGGTGGTGAGCTCCGTGCGCACGCGCTCGGCGTATGTCCGGCGTTCGCCCGGCGTGCGCGTCGGGTCCAGCCCGTCAAGCATCAGGCGCGCGATGCGCTGTTGCTGGCGAAGCAGGGTTCGCCGCGTGGATTCCGTCGGGTGCGCGGTGAACACCGGCTCGAAGCTGACCCCGGTGAGCAGTGCGACGACCTCATCGAGCGTCATGCCGCCGTCGCGCAGCCTGGTGAAGCACACTTCGAGCCCGCCCGGCTGGGCGTTGCTCACGTCGTTCATGTACTGCCGGCGGCGGCGAACCCGGTGCACTTTCTCGGCGGTGTTGACCACCTGGAACCAGGTCGTGAACGCGCGGATCAGTTCGCGCGCCTCGGGCGCCGGGCGCCCCTGGGTCCGGACGACGATTTCGACGGAGTCCTCGGCCTCTCCCTGCCGGCGGCCAATGGCGGCCAGCCGGTCGCCCTCGACCGCTTCGAAGAGCTCGTCGCCGCCCTGGTCCCTCAGGACTTCGCCGACGATCCGGCCGAGCGCCTGCACGTCCTCGCGCAGCGCCGCGTCCTTGGTCGGAAAAATGATGCCTCTACGGGCCATGGCCGCCGGGTGCGTTCTTATGAGCGGGTTGAAGCGGGTCTGTGCACGCCCGGTCAAGGGCCGGCGTTGGCGTTTTTGGAGGGTTCAATCGTAGCAGAGTTGACGCCCCATCCCTTGTTGTCGAACCGCAACATCGACGCGGCGTTATCATCGGGGCTGGCCGCTGCTGCGCCCCGGCGAAATCACGACGGGACGCCGGGCAACGTCACCGTACGCCAGCCGACCGAGAGGAACCCCGCTTGAGTCCACCCCTGCCACTCGCCGGCATTCGCGTCCTCACGTTCGAGAACTTCGGCGCGGGCCCGTTCGGGTCGCTGTATCTCGCGGACCTCGGTGCGGAAGTCGTGAAGATCGAGAACCGCGAACAGGGCGGCGACGCCACACGCGGCATGGGCCCGTTCTTCCTCGGCCCGCACGACAGCCACTTCTTCCAGACCTTCAACCTGAACAAGAAGAGCGTGACGCTGAACCTCAAGGTCAAGGAGGGCCGGGAGGCGTTCCGCAGGCTCGCAGGCACCGCCGACGTCGTGATGAACAACCTGCGTGGTGACCAGCCCGTGAAGCTCGGCCTGGACTACGCCGCGCTCCACGACGTGAACCCGCGGATGCTCTGCGCGCACCTGTCGGCCTATGGGCGCGACAACGAACGCCGCGGCTGGCCGGGGTACGACTACCTCATGCAGGCCGAAGCGGGCTACCTGCACCTCACCGGCGAGCCCGGCACGCCACCGTCGCGCATGGGGCTCTCGATCGTGGACTACATGACCGGCATCACCACGGCGGTGGCGGTGCTCTCCTCGCTCATCGGCGTCATGAAGAGCGGCCGTGGCGGCGACATCGACGTCTCGCTCTTCGACGTGGCCCTGCACCAGCTCACGTATCCGGGCAACTGGTACCTGAACGAGGGACATCGGACGGAACGGATGCCGCGCAGCTCCCATCCGTCAGCCGTGCCCGTGCAGCTTTTCCGCACCGGCGACGGCTGGATCTTCGTGATGTGCATGACGGAGAAATTCTGGCACGCGCTCACCCTGCAGCTCGGGCGCGCCGACCTCGCGTCCGATCCGCGCTTCTCGACACCGGTGGAACGGCGGCGAAACCGCGATGCGCTGACGGCGCTGCTGGACGAGGAATTCTCGCGAGGCACGACGCGCGAGTGGCTGGACCGGCTGCAGGGGGTGCTGCCGGCCGCCCCGGTCTACGACCTGCCGCAGGCGCTCGACAATCCCTACGCCCACGCCGTGGGCATGGTGCGGACACTCCCGCACCCGTCACGACCCGACTTCCGGGTACTCGCCAACCCGATCAAGCTCGACGGCCAGCGACTCCCGGCCCGGCCCGCACCCGCGCTCGGGGAGCACACCGACGCACTGCTTCGCGAGGTCGGCTACGGTGACGCCGAAATCGCGGCGCTGCGCGATCGCGGCGCGACCTGAAGGCCCGCCGGCAGCGGGCCGGCCGCCTGGAGGATCGACGTCACGGGCCGCCTTCAGCGCCGAGCGGCGTCAGCATGTCGATGGCGACTCGCCACTTGCGGCCCTCGCGGCACCAGACTCTTACGTAAGAAGCGTGGGCCGCCGGCTGCGACGGCGACGCGGGGCGCGCCTCGACGACCCCGTAGCTGAACCCGAAATCCGAAGCGGGCTCCACACTCACGAACTGGCTGCGTGCCTGCGAGCCGCGGCCGTACAACTCGTCTGCGGCGGCGGAGGCGGCGACGGGCCCCGGCACTGTGTCGTCCCGATACGCCAGCGCGCCGGAAGCGGCGGCGCCGGCGAGCGCTCGGGCTAGACCCTCCGACCCGACCGCCTCGTTCAGGTCCTGCTCCGCTTCCTTGAGCCTCGCTGCACTGCCATCGATGCGGCAACCCTTCCTGGACGACACCGGCCAGAAGCTCGCGAGAGCCGACTCGAGCGGCGGCACTGGTTCGGACCTGGGATCGTGATCGACACCGTTGTCCAGCACGACGCGCCAGTGTCCGTCGGGCTCGCGTCGCCAGATCGAAAGGTAGTGGCCCGATGCCGACTCATCCCCCTCGGGGCTGGAGTAAGTCCACGGCCCGGTGGTCACGGCCCAGTCGCCGCTGCAGTCCGCCGCCCCGGCCGACGGCGTCCATTGCAGCCGGCCACCGCCCTGCTCGTGGCTCGCGAACCAGTCGTGCGCGACCACCGCGCCTGGCCGGAAGATGATTGCGTCTCCGGTGAGGAACTCCTCGAACGCAGCCCTCTGGCCACGATCGACAGACATGGCGGCGAAGGCGCCGTCCGCAGCCAGGGCTGCGTCGGCCGGGTTGGCGGCACCCGACGCTGGCGCTCCCCCCGAGGCCACCACCATGACGGCGAGGAACGCGTTGCGGATTCCCGTATTCATGGTCCTGGCCCGTGGAACGGAACGGCAC
Organism: uncultured Gammaproteobacteria bacterium; assembly: GCA_963726665.1. Taxonomy (GTDB): domain Bacteria; phylum Pseudomonadota; class Gammaproteobacteria; order Steroidobacterales; family Steroidobacteraceae; genus RPQJ01. The sequence goes on from CAVSDW010000012.1 coordinate 462,581, forward strand.
CGAGCATAGCCGGACGCGGCAATGCCCGCCCATATTCTGTTAAAGTCGGCCGGTCATTCCCTCATCCCCAAGAGAGAAAATGCAGAGATTCATCGCACTGCTGGCCGTCACCCTGACCCTGGCGCTCGGAACCTCCGCCGCGCAGGCGGACGACAAGACCGACAAGCGCCTCAACGACTCGCGCCTCGTATTCGAACGCTTCACCGACATGTCCGAGCAGTCGATTCCAGACTGGTTGCTCGAACGCGCCTACGGCGTCGTGGTCGTGCCGAAAGTCTTCGAGATAGCCGTGGGGTTTGGCGGGCGCGGCGGCCGCGGCGTGATGGCCGTGCGCAATCCCGACGGCAGCTGGAGCAATCCGGTTTTCCTGTCACTTGGCGGCGGCAGCTTCGGCTTCCAGTTCGGAATGCACATGACGGACACGGTGCTGGTGCTGACGTCCCGCGAGAGTGTCGAGGGAATCAGCGGCGGGAAGGTCATGCTGGGCGCCGGGGCGAGCGTGGCCGCGGGGCCGGTGGGGCGCACGGCGGCGGCCAGCACGGACCCGATGCTCAAGACCCAGGTGCTGTCCTATTCGCAGACCGAGGGTGTCTTTGCCGGCGTGGCAGTGGAGGGCACGGTGATCTCGGTGGACGACGACGCCAACGCGACCGCCTACGGCGTGTCCGGCATCCTCGCCTCCCAGATCCTCGACGGTAAGCTCGGCACGCCGTCTCCGGCTGCGCTCGAATTCAAGGCCGCCCTGCAGCGCGCCACGGATCGCGCTGCAGCGGCGTCAGCGCCTGCCGCCGCCCAGCCGGCTGCCGCTCCGCCCGCGGCCGCGAAGCCGGCCGCGGAGCCCGCGTCCGGCGCCCCGGCCCAGACCTACCCGATGGAAGACCCGCAGCCGGGTGCACCGCCGCCGCCCTGAGGACCCGATCGCCACGCGACTGCGAGGGGGCGGACCTTGAGATTCCTGAAGTACCTGGCTGTGTCGGTGCTGGGGCTGGCTGCCGTGCTGCTCATCGTCGGCCTTTTCCTGCCGACATCCGCCCACGTCGAGCGCTCGATCCGAACCACGGCGAGCCCGGACACCGTGTACGGCATCGTGGACGGTTTCCAGCGCTTCAACGAGTGGTCGCCCTGGGCGGGGCTCGATCCGAAGACGCGCTACGAGTTCTCGGGTCCGGCGACCGGCGTCGGGGCGCGCATGGAATGGTCGAGCGACGAGCCGGAAGTCGGTTCGGGCAGCCAGGAAATCATCGGCGTCGAGCCCGGCCGGAGCGTCACGATCCGGCTCGATTTCACGGGACAAAGCACTTCCCGGTCGACGATGCAGATCGAGCCCGAGGCCGATGGCAGCCTGATTCGCTGGTCCTTCGACACGAGCTTCGCGGACAACTTCCTGATGCGGTACCTCGGGCTCATGTTCGACGGCATGATCGGCGCCGACTATGAGAAGGGCCTCGCGAAGCTCAAGTCGGTCGCCGAAGCGGGAGCCGCCGGCACCGAGGCCCCCGCCCCGCCCAGTCCGCAGTAGCGGCGGGACGAGCTATGCGTCCCGGAGGTCCGCCGGGATGCCGCTCTCTCCCTCCAGGCGCGCCACGATGACGGCGCAGCAGGCGTCGGCAAACACGTTGACCGTGGTGCGTGCCATGTCGAGCACGCGATCGAACACCAGCAGGACCCCGATCGCCTCCGCCGGCAGCCCGACCGCGGTGAGGATGACGGCGATCGCCACCAGCGAGGCCGCCGGTATGCCCGCAATCCCCATCGACGTGATGAGCGCCAGTACGACGATCGTGAACTGGTGTCCGAAACTCAGGTGCAGGCCATAGGCCTGTGCGATGAACATCGCCGCGGCACACTCGTACAAGGCGCTGCCCGCGTGATTCAACGAGGCGCCGAGCGGCATGACGAATCCGGTGACGCGGCTCGACACGCCGACGCGCTTCTCGACGCAGTCGAGGCTCATCGCGAGCGTTGCCGAAGAAGAGGCGGTCGAAAACGCAGTCAGCAATGCGGGAGCCATGGCGGGATAGATCGGCCACGGATTGACGCGCGCGATGAGCCGCACCAGCAGCGGCAACAGCAGGAACGCATAGATCGCCAGTCCCGCGAGCACCGTCGCGCTGAAGAGCAGCAGCGGACCCGCCGCATCGAACCCCGTCTTCGCCACCGTGCGGGCAGCGAGCCCGAACACGCCGATCGGCGCGAACTTCATGACGAACTCGGTCATCCGCATCATGACCTGGAACACGCCCTGCCAGAACCCGATCACCGGCTTCGCCTGCGCGGGTTCGATGCGGGTCAGGAAGTAGCCGAACAGGATGCAGAAGAACACGAGACCAAGCAGCTTGCCGCTCGTGGCCGCCTCGATGATGTTCGGCGGCACGATGCCGAGCAGCGTGTCGACCAGGCTGCCTGCGCCGCGGCTGACCTTGTCGGCCACGTCCGCCGTGTTCGCCTCGAACGCCAGTTGCGCGCGCACGGGCTGGCCGTCCGAAATCCCGGGCTTGACGATGTTCAGCATGATCAACGCGACCAGCACCGCGATCAGCGTCGTCACGATGTAGAAGACCAGGGTCTTGCCGCCGAGGCGACCGAGGTCGCGCCCGGATCCCAGTCCCGCGACGCCACTGATGACGGACGCGGTGATCAGCGGCACGACCAGCATCTTGAGCGCGTTGACGAAGAGCGCGCCGATGAAGTCGAAGACAGACACGTAGGTGACGCCGAAGATCGCGCCGTCGGCGCCCGTCAGGTAACCCACCAGCGCGCCGAGGCCGATGGCAATGAGAATCTGCCAGTGCAGCGGCAGGCGCGGCCTGCGCGCGGTGGAGTCCACGGAATGCTTCGGATCGGTTTGCTTCATTGGGTTTTCCGGGGCCGGCCTCTAGCGTACCGGGGAAACATAGGAAACGCCGCATCCCCCAAGGCCGCAGTAACCGTGCGGATTCTTCGCGAGGTACTGCTGGTGGTAGTCCTCGGCGTAGTAGAACTCGGGCGCCGGCAGTATTTCGGTCGTGATGGCGTCCAGGCCCGCCGCCGTGAGCCGCGCCTGGTACGCGGCGCGACTCGACTCCGCCAGCTGGCGCTGCGCGTCGTCGCTGGCGTAGATCCCGGAACGGTACTGGGTGCCTGCATCGTTGCCCTGGCGCATGCCCTGTGTCGGGTCGTGCGATTCCCAGAACACGCGGAGCAGTTCGTCGTAGCCGATCACCGCCGGGTCGAACACTACGCGTACGACTTCGCTGTGCCCGGTGCGGCCGGTACACACTTCCTCGTAGGTCGGATTCGGAGTCTGCCCGGCCGCGTAGCCCACCGCCGTACTGTAGACGCCGGGAAGCACCCAGAACTTTCTCTCGGCGCCCCAGAAACAGCCGAGCCCGAAGAGCGCAAGCTGCATTCCGTCCGGAAACGGCGGCTCGATGCGGTGGCCGTTGACGTGGTGTCGCTCCGGGACGCGCATGCGTTCCGCGCGCCCGGGGAGTGCCTCACCCGCGGCCGGCAACCTTGTCTTCATGGAACTCCACATGCCCACGTGGGACCTCCTCTCAACGCGCCTGGGACCGTAGCGCCTCGGCGAGACCGCTCCAGATCGAGGGGTCGCCCAGCACCACCGAGGAACCGTCGATGATGAACTGCACACCGATGCAGATCATCATGAATCCCATCAGGCGGGTGAGCGCGACCATGCCCGTCGCGCCGAGGACTCGATTGAATTTCTCCGCCGCCCGCAGCACGGACCACGAGATCACGGCGACGGCCAGGATGCCCGTCGCGACGCCCAGGAAACTCGTGATGCGGTCCCAGCCGTGGCGCGCACTCGCCTGCGAAGACAAACTCATGACCACCGCAAAGGTGCCGGGCCCGCTGAGTCCCGGCATTGCGAGCGGCGTGAACGCGATGTCGTGCCGGATTTCGCCCGGCTGCGGCAGCTTGCCCTGCCCCGCATCGGCGCCGGGGAAGAGCATGCCGAATCCGAGGAAGGCCACGATCATGCCGCCCGCGATGCGCATGCCCGGGATCGAGATGCCGAAGAAGCTCATGATCAGGCTGCCCGCGACCAGGAAACTCGACATGAGCACGAAGGTGTAGACGCACGCGCGGCGGATCTGTCGCAGGCGTTCCGCCTCGGGCAGGTGCGAGGCGACGGAGATGACCAGCGGAACCGCGCCGAGTGGATTGACGATCGGCAGGATCGCGAGCAGCGCGCCCGCCGCATAGGCGAGGTAGGCGGTGAACCATGCCATCAGCGCAACCCGTGCCGGCTCGAACTCGCGTGCATTGCGTGGCCGCGCGGCAGCCTAGCCGGCCTGCGGATCCAGGCGCTCGAAGTCGAGCGTGGGCTGGTCGCCGGGCCGGAAATAGACATATCGGCTGCTCATCTCCTCCAGGGCGCGGTCACGCTCCGCACGCGTCGCGAACCAATGCTCCCGCTGCCAGTCGTCGCCCAGCAGGTTGCGGAACGGGTCTCCCTTCGGCAGCCGCACCCGGATACCGAAGGGGCGAATCCCGGGCAACGGGGCGCGAAGGTTGTGTTCGTGGCAGGTGGTCATGGGGCTGGCTGCTGGATTCCGGCGGCGATTCTATCGTGAATACGCTCCCGCGCTCCTCAGAAGGTCTTGCCGAGCAGAAGGTAGAACGCCGTGTCGCCCTCGGCAAACCCCGCCGCAAGGTACAGCGGGCCGAACGGCGTCTCGGCCGCGACGAACGCGCTGCCCCCGAACTTGAGATCCGCGAAATCCACGTCCTGCTTCGTCTGCCAGACGTTTCCGGCCTCGAACGACGCCCCAATGTAGGCCGGGAATTCGAAAAGCCCGGTGCCGCCGCGGCTGACCCGGCGGTAGAGGATGGTGCGAACGATCCCGTACTGGGTGCCGATCAGCGCGTCCTGGGGCAGCCCGGACAGGTTCAGGAAGCCACCGAGGGTGAAGAGTTCCGCGGGCGAGACCACGCGATTGTCGAGCGCCGATCCCGCCTCCATCGACAACACCAGGCTGTTGCGGTCGAGACTGCGCGCGAGTATCCAGCTTGCCTCGACGATGTTGGCGTTCGCACTGGCGCCCAGCGCCTCGCTCTCCGACTGCCAGCTGGCACGGAAGGCCTGGCCGTGCCTGGGGAAATAGGCGCTGTCGAGGCGATCGTAGCCGAACTCGAGGTAGGCGGCGCCGAGGTCGAAGGTCTCCGGCGCGACGACCGGCTCGCCCACCATCAGGTGGCTGCTGCCGGTTCCACGGCGCAGTCCAGCCCTCACCTCGCCCCAGTTCGAGAGCTCGGCGCCGACCGCGAACAGGAACTGCGTGTCGCGGATGCGGTACTGCGCCACTCGGTCCCCGTTCTGGACGATCTGCAGGGTTTCGAGGTCGTAGTGGAAGGCGGGCGCCACGAAGAACTCGGTCGAGAGCGACAGCGGCTGGAAGAGCTCCGCGTGAAAGTGCGGGTCCTCGCCGAGTTGCCCGTCGAACAGCAGTTCGCCATCGAGCCTGTTGACGCCGGTCATCAGCAGCCGCGCACCCGCGTTCGCATACGTTCCTCCCTCGTAGTCGCTCTCGATGCTCATGCCGACACGAAGGAAGTTCGGCCCCCAGGACTTGCGGCGCAGGTCGATCTCGAGTCCCCGCTCATCCTCGTCGCGCACCACGCGATAGTCGACCGCCTCGTAACGATCCAGCCCGTACTGGCCGTAGGCCCGGCTCTGCAGCTCCTTCGTGTCGAGCGGCTTGCCGGCCAAGTCGCCGAACACCGCCTCGATGCGCTTCGCGTCCTGCTCGGAGCGCGGCCCCGGGCGCACGAAGGCCACCTGCACGTTCGGGTCGGCCGCACGCGACCTCGCGGCAACATAGGACGCGTACTCGGCGGGCGGCAGCGCCAGCGCCTCGAGCTTCGAGCGCTGCCTCGTTGCGGCGGCCTCGCCCGTCGTGACGACCTGCGACATCTTCGCGAAATCGATCGACGTCATGCGACCCAGCTCGGGCTCGACCAGTACGTCACCTGCCTTCAGCGTGGCCAGCGATGCGGCCGTGCCCCGCCGCACCATGATCGCCACCATCTGGTTCGTCACGTCGAGGGGCGACTCGAGGCCGCTGCGCCGCGCGAGCGGAAAACTCACGTCCACGGCGATGACCACGTCCACGCCCATCCTGCGGGCGAGATCCACCGGCAGGTTGTCTACCAGCCCCCCGTCCACGAGCATGCGACCGTCGATCTCGACCGGCGCCAGCACGCCGGGTGCCGACATGCTCGCGCGCAGGACGGTGGCGAGATCGCCCGAGCGCAGGATCACGGGGTCGCCGGTCTCGAGGTCGGTTGCAAGCCCGCGGAACGGGGTCGGCAGCATGTCGAAGTCCTGCACATCGGCCACGCGCATCGTCGCGTTGCGCAGCACCTGCGTGATCTTCTGGCCCTGGATCAGGCCGAGCGGCAGCACCACGCCGTCGTCGGCCCGGATGCCGAGGCCGCCGGTCGCAAGGAAGCTGCGGTCGTCCTGCTTGCGCCGGTAAACGAGGTCCTTGCGCGGGGTACGGTCACGCAGGAGGTCCTGCCAGTCGAGCGCGCGGAAGACACCGGCAATCTCGTCGCCGCTCAGGCCGGCAGCGTAGAGCCCGCCCACGACCGCGCCCATGCTGGTCCCCGCAACCGCGTCTATGGGTACGTGCATCTGCTCGAGCGCCTGGATCACGCCGATGTGGGCCGCGCCGCGCGCACCCCCGCCGCTCAGCACGAGGCCGATCTTCGGGCGCCCGACGCCCGGTTCCTGCGCGTCGTCGCCGCGGACGACTCCCGGTGCGGCCAGCCAGGCAACTGCCATGGCCGCCATCAGCACGATTCGGATCTGCATCTGCATCGCTCCGGAGACCTTGTCGGTGATACTAGCAAAGGCAGCGGCGCGACCCCGATGCGACCGTGCGTGATAATCGAGAGAGGCAAGGCGACCCGGGCCCGATGACACCCAGCTGCAAAACCGGATCTTCATTCCCGCACTCGTTGCGCGTACTCGCCGCGTGCGCGGCGCTGGCAGGCGCGTCGTGCATTCCCGCATTCGCCTCCACTGCGGACGCCCTCGAGCAGATCGTGGTGACGGCCACGCGCAGGCCCGAACCTGCGCTCGACGTGCCGCTCAGCATCGGCCGCGTGGGCCAGGACGCGATCACGCTGGTCGGCGCGACCCACCATGCCGAGATCCTGAACCGTATCCCCGGCGTCATGATCCAGCAGGGCAGCGGACAGGAGAGCCTCACCGCCATCCGCTCGCCCGTACTCACGGGCGCAGGATCCTGCGGCGCGTTCCTGTTTCTCGAGAACGGGGTGCCGGTGCGGCCGGTCGGCTTCTGCAACGTGAACGTCCTGTACGAAATCAACACCGAGCAGGCGCGCGCCGTCGAGGTGCTGCGCGGCCCGGGCAGCGCGCTGTACGGGTCGAATGCGATGCACGGCACGGTCAACGTGCTGCAGCCGTCGCCGCAGGAGCGCCCGCTCATGGCCGCGAGCCTGGATGGCGGCCCGTCGAACTACTGGCGAGTGAAGCTCGCCGGTCGGCTCGACGGCGAGGACGCCGACCTCGGGGTCGCGGGCTTCTATGCCAACGACGGCGGCTGGCGCGCCATGTCCGGCTACCACGAAGGCAAGGTCAACGTGACGGCCACCGGGAACGTGGTCGGCTCGCCGGGGCGAGCCGACCTCGCCTACACGAACCTGGACCAGGAGACGGCGGGCTTCATCACCGGCAAGAACGCCTACGAGAGTCTCAAGGTCTCGGAATCGAACCCGACGCCGGGCGCGTTCCGCAACGCGAGTTCACTGCGGCTGACCGGCCTGATCCAGCCGGCGGTCCCGGGCGGCGCTACGCTCGAGCTGCGCCCGTTCCTGCGCAGCTCGCACACGGATTTCCTGCAGCACTTCCTTCTCGGGCAGCCGGTGGAAAAGAACGGCCAGGACAGCGGCGGTCTCATGACCAGCCTGGCCTGGGGCAACGTCGACGACTGGTCCGTCATCACGGGCGTCGACCTCGAACTCGGGTACTCGACGTTGAAGGAATTCCAGGAGCACCCGACCACTGGCGGGTCGCCCCTGGCCAACGCGATCCGCCCGGCGGGGCTGCACTACGACTACGACGTGCACTCGTCGGTGGAGTCGCTCTACGTGCAGGCCGAGCGTCGCTTCCTGTCTCGATTCCGCATCGGCGCCGGGCTGCGCGCCGAATGGGTGACCTACGAGTACGACAACCGGATGCTGGACGGCAACACGGACGACCAGGGCACGCCCTGCACGCCCGTGGGCTGCCTCTACAGCCGGCCGGGCGACCGCACCGATCACTTCTACGACTGGACGCCGAAGCTCGCACTCTCCTGGGAGATCACACCCGAGCTCGTCGCATATGCGAATGCGGCGCAGGGCTTCCGGCCGCCTGAAATGACGGAGCTCTACCGGCTTCAGCGCAACCAGCAGGTCGCGGACCTCAAGCCCGAGGAGCTCGACTCGCTCGAACTCGGGCTCAAGGGTTCGTGGCCGCTGGTCGATTTTGCGCTGGCGCTCTACGACATGGACCGCAGCGGCGTCATCCTGCGCGAATCGAACGGCTACTACGTCGCGAACGGCCGGACCACGCACCGCGGCGTCGAGTACGACCTGCGCTGGCGCCCGTTTCCGTCGCTGGAGCTCGCTGCCGCGGGAACCTACGCGCGTCACCGCTACGACTTCTCGAGGCAGGTGGACGGTGGCGAGTCGATCGAGACCGGCAACGACATGGACACGGCGCCGCGCGAGATCGGCCGCTACGGCATCGACTGGCGGCCTCGCGCAGAGCTCGAGTTCGAGGCCGAGTGGATGATGGTCGGCGACTACTGGCTCGACGCCGCCAACCTGCACCGCTACTCGGGTTACGGACTACTCAACCTGCGCGGACTCTGGCAATTTGCACCGCGGTGGACGACCGCGCTGCGGGTGACCAACGCACTCGACGTGCGCTATGCGGACCGTGCCGACTACGCCTTCGGAACCTACCGCTATTTTCCCGGCCGGCCGCGGGCGGTCTTCGCGGAGATCGCCTGGTCGATGTGACCAGCTGCCGCGGCACGAACACGTTCCGTCGTAGCCGGCCGTCTCGCCCGGTCAGGCGACCCGGCGCAGCGCCTCCCAGTGCCGCGGCTCCGCACCGTACCAGTGCAGTGACGATGCGAGCGAAGCCACCTCGCCGACGATGACCATCGCCGGGGAGGACAGGCCGCCGCGTGCGGCGAGATCGGCGAGGGCATCCAGGCGCGAGAGCGTCACCCGCTGCTCCGGGCGCGATCCGTTCTCGATGACGGCCACGGGCGTGTCGCCACGGCGACCGTGCGACACGAGCTTCGCGCCGACCGCCTCGAGCTCCGCCACGCCCATGTAGAAGCAGAGCGTCTGCCCCGCCGCGGCCAGCGCGGCCCAGTCACGAGGCGGCAGCGACTCGCCGCGGTGCGCAGTGACGAACTGTACGGACTGCGCGTGGTCGCGGTGCGTGAGCGGGATCCCGGCATATGCGCCGCAGGCGACTGCGGCCGTGATGCCCGGCACGATTTCGTACGGAATGCCATGTGCCGCAAGGAACTCGAGCTCCTCGCCGCCTCGGCCGAAGATGAACGGATCGCCGCCCTTGAGGCGGACGACCCTGCGTCCTGCACGCGCGTGCTCGAGCATGAGCTCGTGGATCCGCTCCTGCGTGACGGAGCGGCCGCGCGCCTGTTTGCCGACCTCGACGAACGTTGCGTCGCGGCGCGCGAGCGCGAGCACCGCGCCCGACACGAGGCGATCGTGCAGGATGATCTCGGCCTCCTGCAGCGCCCGGAGAGCGTTCAGCGTCAGGAGCCCGGGGTCTCCGGGCCCGGCACCGACCAGCTTGACCGAGCCGGTCTCCGTCGCGTTCGGCCGGTCGAGTTCACGTGCCAGCCATCGCTCTGCGTCATCCCCGCGCCCCCGGCGCACGTGCAGGGCAGCTTCGCCACGCACGGCGTACTCGTAGAAGCGCCGTCGTCGCGCGACGTCCGGAAGAGCCGCCTTGATCCGGAACCGCCAGCGCTCGAGCAGCGAGGCCAGCGCGCCCACGGACTCGTCCACCAGCGACTCGATGCGCTCGCGGACCAGTCGCGCGAGAACCGGGGCCGTCCCGCCGCTCGACACCGCGATGACGAGGGGCGAGCGGTCAATGATGGCCGGGACGATGAATCCCGAGAGCTCCGCATCGTCCACGACGTTCGCCAGCAGGCCCACGGCGCGCGCTGCAGCAGGCGACTCGCGCGTTGACCGCCTGGTCGTTGGTCGCCGCGACCGCCAGCACCGCACCGCGCAGCTGCGGCTCGTCGAAACGCGTTGCGATCCAGGTCAGCGAGGACGCCGCGGGATGGCGGTCGTCGCATCCGGTTGCGTCCGTGGCGAGCCGCGCCGAAAGCCACTCGCTCAACTCTGGTGCCACGACCTCGACCTGCGCGCCGGCCTCGAGCAGCAGTCGGACCTTGCGTTCGGCAACTTCACCGCCGCCCACGACCAGCACCCGGCGTCCCTTGAGGTCCGCGAACAGGGGGAAGTACTTCACGTCTCTAGCCCTCGAGTCCGTGGATGCCGCACTCGCGCTTGAGCCCGAAGAAGCGTGTTGCCTCGGGGTCCCCCGCCTCCGCCAGCGTGCGGGTCGTGTGCCAGTCGCCGATCGACACGTATCCCCTGTGCCACAGGGGGTGATATGGCAGGTCGTGGTGCGTCAGGTACTGGAACACCTGGCGGTCCGTCCAGTCGAGGATCGGGTGGAGCTTCCAGCGACCATCGCGGTACTCGAGCGGCCGGATCGCGCTGCGCGAGCGCGACTGCTGGCGGCGCAGCCCGGCGAACCAGCTGCCGACGTCGAGTTCGGCGAGCGCTCGCTGCATCGGCTCGCCCTTGCGGAAGTCGTTGTAGCGATCGATGCCGTCCACGCCCTGCTCCCAGAGACGGCCATACCGCGCCTCGAGCCAGGCCGGCGACATCGCCGGCTGGTACACCTTGAGGTTGAGCCGCAGCCGCAGGACGAGCTCGTCGATGAAGCGATAGGTCTCGGGGAAGAGATACCCCGTATCGACCAGGATGACCGGGATGTCGGGCGAGGCGCTGCTCACGAGATGCAGCGAAACGGCCGACTGGGCGCCGAAACTCGAGGAGAGCGCGTGTCGGCCCGGCAGGTGCTCGAACGCCCACTGCACACGGGCCTCGGCACTCATGCGCGCGAGCGCATCGTTGATCTCGTCGAGCAACGCCGGATCGCCAGCCGCGCCTGCTGCGTCGAACGCGCGGATGCTCACGCCCGCGTCCCCGCGTTCACCAGCCCCGCGCGCCACGTGAAGTCGCCGAAGCGCTCGCCGGGCTGCCTTTCGGCGGCAAACCGCGCGAACGCGGAGTCCAGCGCCGCGAGGATCGCCGCCTCGTCCACGTTCTCCAGGTGCAGCGCGTTCAGCCTCTGCCCGCGGCCGTCGCCACCCAGGTACAGGTTGTAGCGCCCGGGCGCCTTGCCGATGAGCGCGATCTCCGCGAGATACGGTCGCGCGCAACCGTTCGGGCAGCCCGTGATGCGCAGCGTGATGGGCTCATCGCGCAACCCGTGCGCATCGAGGCGGTCCTCGACCCTGCGCACGAAGGACGGCAGGTAGCGCTCCGCCTCCGCCATCGCGAGGCTGCACGTGGGCAGGGCCACGCAGGCGAGTGCGTCCCGGTGCACCGGCGTCGCGCGGGCGTGCGCGTCCAGCCCGAAGCGCACCACCAGCGCGTCGATGAACGTGCGCGCAGACGGCTCGACGTTCGCGATGATCAGGTTCTGGTTCGGCGTGAGGCGGAAGTCGCCGCGATGGACGCGCGCGATTTCGCGCAGGCCCGTGAGCCTCGGGCCGCCCGCGCCATCGGCGATGCGGCCCGACTCGATGCGCAGCGTCAGGTGCCAGCGGCCATCAAAGCCCTCGGTCCATCCGAACCGGTCACCACTCGAGGTGAATTCGAAGGGGCGCGCGGGCTCGAGCGCGAATCCCTGCCGGCGCGTGACCTCGGCCACGAACCATTCGAGGCCACGGTCGTCGATGGTGTACTTGAGGCGGGCGTGCCGGCGATTCGTGCGGTCGCCGAAGTCGCGCTGCGTGGTGACCACGGCTTCGGCGACCGCGAGCAGTTGCTCGGGCTTCAGGAAGCCGACCACGTCTGCCAGCCGTGGATAGGTCGCGGCCTCCCCGTGCGTCGTGCCGAGCCCGCCGCCCACCGCGAGGTTGAATCCGACGAGTTCCCCGCCCTCCAGGATGGCAATGAAGCCCAGGTCCTGGGTGTACACGTCCACGTCGTTGACGGGTGGCACCGCGATCGCGGCCTTGAACTTGCGCGGCAGGTAGGTCGGGCCGTAGATCGGCTCGACGTCGGGGCTGCCCGCGACCTTCTCGCCGTCCAGCCAGATCTCGTGATACGCGCGGGTGTGCGGGAGAAGATGCTCGGAGAGACGTTTCGCCCACTCGTACACCGCGGCGTGCGCGCGCGACTCGACGGGGTTCGGGCTCGCGAGCACGTTTCGATTCACGTCTCCGCAGGCGGCGAGCGTGTCGACGAGCGTGGCGTTGATGGCCGCCATCGTCGTCTTGAGTTCGGTCTTGATCACGCCGTGGAACTGGAACGCCTGGCGCGTGGTGAGCCGCAGGGTTCCGTTGCCATAGCGCCGCGCAATCTCGTCCAGCGCAAGCCACTGCCCGGGTGTGCAGACGCCGCCCGGCAGCCGCGTTCGGATCATGAAGCTGTAGGCAGGCTCGAGCTTCTGGCGCCGGCGCTCGTCGCGCAGGTCGCGATCGTCCTGCTGGTAGCTGCCGTGGAACTTGATGAGTGCCGTGTCGTCCTCGCGAATCGCCCCGGTCAGGGGATCGGCGAGGCTTTCGACCAGCGTGCCGCGGAGATGCCGGCTTTCGCTCTTGATGCGCTCGACGGGGCTCGGCTCGGCCATGTTCAGTATACGTCCCTGAGGTAGCGACGCTCGTCCGAGAGCCGGCGGAGATAGTCTTCGGCACCGTCGTGGTCGAGGCCGCCGTGCCGGACGAGGACCTCCGCCAGCGCGCGGTGCACGTCCGGCGCCATGTGCTCGGCGTCGCCGCACACGTAGATGCTTGCGCCGCCCTCGAGCCATGCATGGACGTCCGCACCGGCCTCGAGCAGGCGATCCTGGACGTAGGCGCGACCCGTGCGATCCCTCGAGAAGGCGAGATCGACCCGCTGCAGCGATCCCTTGCGCACCGCCTCCTGCCATTCGGCCTGGTAGAGGAACTCGCTGTCGAAGTGACGCGCGCCGAACACGAGCCAGTTGCGCCCGGTCGCGCCCTGCTCTTCGCGCTGCTGCAGGAAACCGCGGTACGGCGCCACGCCGGTGCCCGGGCCGATCATGATCACGTCGCGCGAGCCGTCGGCCGGGAGACGGAATCGCTCGTTCGGCTCGACGAACACGCGGGCTGTCGCCTCCTCGCCCGTCAGGCTCGCGAGGTGCGTCGAGGCTGCGCCGTAGCGGCGCTCTCCGCCTTCCGCCTCGTAGTCGATGACCGCCACCGTGATATGGACTTCATCGCCCACCGAGTCCTGGCTCGACGCGATCGAGTACAGGCGCGGCGCGAGCGGCCGCAGGGCCTGCACGAGATCCTGTGCGGTCCACACCGCCGGCCATGACTTGAGCACGTCGACGACCTGCCTCTCCTTGAGGAGGACGCGCAGGTGCGCCTCCTGCCCGGGCAACAGCGCATCGGCAAGCCCCGCATCGCAAGAGCGCTTCGCGTGCTCGACCAGGAACGGCCGCGTAAGACGCGTGATCTCGCGGCCGGTCGCGAGCCATTCGCGCAGCGACGCCGACTTGCCGTCGGTCGTGACGACCTCGTCTGCGTCGAGACCGAGCGCCGCGATCACGGCGTCGACCGCCGCCGGCGGGTTGTCGTGCCAGACGCCCAGCGCGTCGCCCGGCTGGTAGCGCAGGCCCGATCCTTCGAGCGAGATCTCGACGTGGCGTACGTCCCTGGTGGCCGTCCGGCCGGTGATGCGCTGGTTGCCGACGACATTCGCGACGAACGGATGCTCGCGGCTGAACTGGGGCTCTGCCGGCACCGGGCGCAACCGGGTGACGCTCGCCGACGGCTGCGCGCCCAGGCTCTCGCGGGCCGCCGCGACGAGTTGCTCGAGCCACGGGCCGGCCTGGCGTTCGTAATCGACGTCGCACTCGACTCGGGGCAGCAGACGCTTCGCGCCGAGCGCGGCGAGCCTCTCGTCGACCTGGCGTCCCGTCTCACAGAACTTCGGATAGCTGGAATCACCGAGGGCGAATACCGAATACGCGAGGTTCTCCAGCCGCGGTGCGCGCTTGCCCATGACGTACTCGTAGAACGATCGCGCATCATCCGGCGGATCGCCGTCGCCGTGAGTGCTGACCACGATGGTGAGAAAGCGCTCTTTCGCGAGGTCCTTGAGCGAGTAGTCCCGGGCCGCGTAGACGCGGACGGCGAGCCCGGCTGCCTCGGCCGTGCGGCCGAGTCGCTCGGCGATGCGCTTGCCGTTTCCGGTCTGGGAGCCGTAGACCACGGCCAGCCGTGCTGCGGATTCCGATCGCACGGCTGCAGGAACGGCGGTCGCCGTCAGGGCGTCCACCTGGGCGCCAACCGCCTGCGATCGCGCGTGGGCCATGCCTGCGGCAAAACCGGACAGCCAATGCAGCGAGGCCGGCTCGAGTCCCTCGACCACGCGATGCAGCAGCGCACTGCGCTCGGGGTCGAGCGGGCTCAATGGCAGGGCGGCGGAACTGGACGTCATGGCATCGCCTCGGACCGGTGTGCGAGGGATGCTGGCAGCGGGCGTGGCCCGGCGGAAAGGCCGCTTGGTTATCTGGTCATGTCCACACGCGCCCAGGAAGCGTCCTTAGGGCAGCACAGGCGAACTCCAGGCGGGATCAACATGCCCGTGTCAGTCGTCCGACTCCGACTCCGGCGACATCACCAGCACGGCACGTGCGCACCGAGGGCAAACCTGCACGTGCTCGAGTCGCGGGCTGAACCAGCGCCGCCCGCACTGGCAACGAATCTCGTAGATGACCTTGCAACTGCCCCTGACCACTTCGCGCTCGAGCACGTCCGGCTCATCTGCGCCGTCCGTGGCGGGTACGGTGATCCGGGCGCGGTAAGGGGAGCGCGGCTCCTCAGGAGTGTCGGCCCAATCGACGTAGGCGACCGGCGTCAGCCGATCGCGTACATTTTCCAGCCATCCCTTGATCCTCATTCGCGCACCTGCTGCGACTGGCCATCGAGGAGCTGGCAGTCGGCGTCTGCCCAGTCGCCTCGCGGAACAAGTCCCGAATGGCGAGGAGCGCAGCGCAGGTCCCTTCCCTCGAATCCCCGTGGCAACCATACGCCCGGCGCCGCTGAAGTGCGTGGCATTTGACTTAATCAACGCGGGAAGATCAGCGAGGGCCAGCCTCTGCGTGCGGCCCGCGGCGCATGAGGCAGCGAATCAGGCCGGGAAGAACTCGATCGGCTTGGTGGTGGTCATCGGTGCCACGTCGCGCGCCTCGAACCTGAACATCTTCACTCTTGCGACCAGCTTGCGTTCCAGGTCGGTGTCGCCGAGCTCGCTCGAGACGATTTTGCAGTCCGTGATTTCACCGGACGGTGCGATGGTCAACTCGAGCACGACCTTGCCCTGGAGCGCCGGGTTGTCGCGCAGCGCGCGGCTGTAGATCGAGTAGATCGCGGACTTGTTGCGATCGAAGACGAGCTCGATTTCCTCGCGGGTGCGGGCCGCCTTGCTGCTGTGGCCGGAGCGTTGCGCCTCGGCACCGGGTGCGGCGACCGCGCCCGGAGACACTTTCGCGGTCGCGACTCCCTTGAGGCCACCGGACCCGCCGCCGAAGCCACTGCTCGTCCTGCCGACCGTGATGCCGCCACTGCCCTCGCCCACTCGGGCCGTCAGCAAGGCTCGGTCGACACGGGTCTTATCCCCCGCACCGGCATTGAGCGGCTGCGCATCGGTCTTCGCATCCACGTCGAGGTCGCGCAGTTCCGCGAGCTGGTCCGAAAGCGCGAGCAATCCCGTGGCCGCCGCCTTCTTGCGAGGGTCGGGCACTGGCTGCACCTCGGCGACCGGTGCCTGGACGGGCACCAGCTTGTCGACTTCGGGACGCTCGACCGGCCTAGGCGGCGGCGGTTCCACCTTCGGCTGTGGCTTCGGCTTTGGCTGCTCCAGCAGGAACTCCACGATCCGCTCGGGGATGGCCGGCGCCACCGACTCCGTACGAGGACGATCGGGCAGCAGCGGGATCACGATGCCGAACGCGATGAAGATGCCGAGGGCCGCGCCGACCACACGCCGAAGCCGGCGCTCCTCCGCCTCGGACGGAGTCCACGGCAGTTCGAAAATCCGGAAATTGGTGACGATCGTGGCAGTCATGCTGCGTGCACCCTCAGGCCCCGGCGCTCGCCCCGAACGCCTGCGAGCGCTCGACGACGGCGAGCGACACCTTGCTGTAGTCGGCCGCAGAGCAGCTCGCCACCACCTTGCGCAGCACCGCGTAGGGCAACGACTTCTCGGCCATCACGGTCACCTCGCGCTGGTCGCTGGTGCCCGGCAACAGGTTGCCGGCCTGGCGTCCGAGCGCAGCCCGCAAGGACTCCACCACCGGCTCCTGCGAACCTGCAACGTCGGCCACCGACACGACCGCGTCGCCGTTGACGTACAACATGTCTCGCGTGACCGTGACGACCATGGCTTCGCGCGGCTTCAGCTCGGAGACGGATTGCGGGATCTTGATGTTTCGCGTGTTCGGCAGTATCTCGGTGTCCGCGGCATGCACCAGCAGGTACACGACGAGGATCGTAAGCATGTCGATCATCGGGATCAGGGTGAGCGGCCCGTGGCTGCCTCCGCCCTTGCCGTGACGCGTGTGGCGCTTGAGTCCGGTGCGGATCATGTCGGGGCATCTCCCAGCGAAATCTGCGGAAAGAGCTCCGTTCGCACGACCTTGGCGCCGACCGCGCTCTGGCGCACGCGCACTGCGTCCATCACCTGCACGATGGTGTCGTAGTCCACGTCCTCGGCGACCAGCAGCGTGGCATTCGTCTTCTGCGGAAAGCGCGCCTTCAGCTGCTCCAGGTAGGCCGAAAGGCGCACCACGTCCTGGCCGGCGGCGGTCACCGGGACGCTGGTGAGCACGCCGGTGTTCCGATCCGCGACCTCCAGCCCGCCGCGCCGCACGATGACCTCGAGCTCGAGGGTCGGCACCTCGGCAGCCGCCCTGGCCCCCGGGCCCGGCAGGTGCACTTCCAGGATGCTCGTCTTCGAGAACACGGCCGTGAAGATCAGGAAGAACGTGAGGATCACCATCACGTCCAGCATCGGCACGATGTTGATGTCGTTGCGGCCGCGGTAGCGCGCGTGGTTGCGCAGCTGGCGGCGCGCCAGCTTGGATTGCCTCATGCGCGTGCGGCTCCGCGCAGTGCATCGTGGTCGCGGGCACGGGCGGCGGCCTGCGCGGTCGCGGCCGGCTGCGAGGCCTCGGGGCGGCGCTCCGTCACGGTGTTGAGGAACTTGATCGAGGCCACCTCGAGGCTGTCGACGAGCTCGGTGGTCTTGGTCTCGAGGTACATGTGGCACAGCAGCAGGGTGATCGCAAGGCCGAGGCCGAGTGCCGTGTTGTTCATTGCGACCGAGATGCTGGCCGCGAGCAGCGAAGCCTTTTCCGACGGATTGACGCTCGCCACCGCGGCGAAGGCGTTGATCAGGCCGGTCACCGTGCCGAGCAGGCCCATCAACATGCCGATGTTGGCGAGCGTGGCGAGGTAATGGGTCCTTTTTTCGAGGCGCGGAATCACCTCGATCAGGCTCTCCTCCATCGCCTTCTCGATGTCCTCGCGCCGCTGGGCGGTCGAGATGCGGGACATTCCGTAGCGCATGATGATCGAGAGTGCGGAATCGGTGCGGTCCGCCACTTCCATCGCCTTGCGGATGTTGCCCGCCTGGATGAGGGGTGCGAGCTCCGCCCACAGCCGCCGGTTGCCGGTAGCGACCCGATTCAGGTAGATGAATCGTTCAACCGCGATGGCGAGGCCGAGCGCGAACACGCCCGCGATGGGGTACAGGAATACCCCGCCCTGCTTGAAGAAGTTTGCGACCAGGTCGATGGCGTTCATGGCTGGGGGGCTCCGGGGGGCTGACTGGGCAATTTGGTTGGGACGGCGGGATTCTGCGACGTGAGGTCGCGGAAATATGTGACTTCGCGCTGGAATTCGTCACGATCCACGGGCGCGAGGACCTCGTCGATCAGGCTGCCCATCGGCCGGTCAGGGCCGCCCGGGGGCTCCGCCGCCTTCCACGGCACGATGCTCATCACTTTCGGCAGTTCACGGTTGCCGGTGATGGCCGTAGTGTCGAGTTGCAGCCGGTCGAGGGCACGCTGGTCCGGACGCGCGGCAGCGACCTTCGCCGGTGCGGGAGTTTTCGATGCGGGCGGCTCGGTTGCGAAGGCCGTGACCGGCACGGCAAGCGCAATGGCGAGCACGCATGGAAGGTGGCGTTTCACTGTTTCACTTCCGCGGTGCGGGTAACCTGTCCAAGCCTCGTGCGCAGCTCGACGAGCCACGGCCCGGTGTCCGGGTCGGCACCGCCGGTCAGCGACTGGTACTGCTCGTAGTGCTGGAGCGCGGCCGCCGGGTCGCCGAGGTAGAGATCGAGCAGCACGCCCAGGTTGCGCTGAGGCGTGGGATAGCCCGGCGCCAGGGCCACCGCCCGCTCGTAGGAGGCGCGAGACTCCGCAAAGTGGCCGAGTCGCCGGTTCGCCACGCCCTGCATGTTGAGCGCGACCGCATTCGCGGGATCGATCAGCAGCGCCGCATCGATCGCCGCAGCCGCGGCGGCTGCGTCGTGCGCATCGAGGGCGGACCGCGCGGCGGTCAGCGACTGGACGACTTCGGGTGAGGTCGCGGGCGCCGCGTCGGGCGCATCGAGGAGTTCATTCCGGTCGTAGCGCGCAGGCTTCATCTCGGCGAGCGCGGCGTAGCTGCGTCGCACCCACTGGTCGTAGATCCCCTCCGCCGCACGCCGTGCGTTGGTCTCGTGGATGCCGATGGCCTTCTCTTCGAACGGATACGCCTGCTCCTCGAGCAGCAGGTCGTACTGCTCCAACTCCTCGGCAGACAGCCCGGCCGGACGCTCGGAACCAAGCAGCGAACGGCCGAGGTCGCGGTAAAGATCGGCCATCGAGTAGCTGGCCGCGGTCGTGACTTCGGCAACGCCATAACCGGCCGCGCGGGAATAGGCGGACAGGGTCGCTTCCATCGCCGCCTTCTTCCGCGCAAGCGAGCGGTCGAGCGGGACGACCAGATTCACCGCACGCGCCGCAGCGTCGAGCGGCCGCGCGAGCTCGAGCGATGCCTGTGCAGCGAGGAAGCGCGAGCGCTCCGATCGGCTCGCACCGGCCGCCGCATCGGCCGCAACCAGTTCCTCGAGCCAGTGCTCCCGCGCGACCGGATCGCCGGCTGCGGCCGCCAGCTCGGCGAGTTCGTGCCGCGCCTCGATCGCGAGGTCCGGGGGCGCCGGGAATCGCTGCACGTAGTCCGCGTAGGCGCGCCGGGCCGATGGCGCGTCATCGGCGGCCGCGTAGAGCTCCGCCGCCTGCCAGAGGGCCGTACGACGCACCTCGGCGTCCTCGGCGTCACGAGCGGCCACTCGCTCGAGTTCGACGGCCGCGTCGCGCTGTCGACCCGACTCGAGGTAGGCCGCCGCGAGCTTGCGCGTCACCTCGGGTTGCAGGTCGTCCTGCGGATAGTTGCTGCGGAAGCGCTCGAGAACTTCGGCCGCCGCCGCCCACTGCTGCGAAGACAGCAGCAGGGCCGCAGCGTCGTACTGTGCTTTCGCGGCCGCGGTCGACGTCGGCGCCACTGCAGCCACGCGCAGGTACTGCTGCACGGCGCCATTGACGTCGCCGGTCGCCTGCTTCGCCTCGGCCTGCCGATAAACCGATGCGGCCAGTCGATCCGTAACCTCGGCCGCCTGCGGATCGCCCGGTGGCAGGCGCTTGGCAAGCTCGGCGTAGGCGCCCTCCGCGTCCGCGTATCGGCCCTGGTCGAAGTAAGTGTGGGCGAGCACCGTCCACGCGACTCTCTGCTGCCCGGCATCGGCCCTTGCGCCGAGCGCGAGGACCCGCTGGGCCACGGCCTCGGCGCGCGTTCGGTCGCCTGAATCGAAGAGTGCCCGGGTCGCGCGGGTCAGCACGGCCGGCGTCTCCGGGTTCTCGGGAAACGTGTCTGCAAATCGCAGCTCGGATTCGACGGCGCGTGCCTGCAGCGAGGCGCGCCCGGCTTCCGGCGCCTGCGCCTCGGCCTTGTCGTAGGCGACGAGCGCCGCGTACCCCGCGCGGGACGCCTCGGGATTCGACGGATACGAATACGCCGCGCGTTCGTACTCGGCCGCGGCTTCCTCGTAGCGTGCGCCGTCGAACAGGAGGTCGGCCAGCAGCAGGCGTGTCGCAGGGGCCTGGACCGAGGAGTCGAAACCGTCGAGGTAGTCGCGATACCAGCGCACCGCGATGTCCCGGTCGGCGGCTGAACCATTCTGCGCAAGGGCATGGTGGTAGCGCGCCAGGTCGAGCAGGTCGGCCTGCACTGCGGAGCTCACTGCTGGATCGACGTCGGGGGCGTGCGCACGCCAGTAGTCGGTCTGCGGGCCATACTGCTCGACCAGCTGGCGCTTGCCGTCCAGGACCAGCGTCGTGAAGCCGCCCTTCGCGTACGCCTCGGTGGCGCGCACGATCATGAGCGGAGCCTGCGGATCCATGGGGCGGCGCGAGGTAAAGGCCCGATACGTTTCCGCACCGTCCTGGTAGCGTTCCTTCTCCACGTACAGGTCGCCGAGCGCCCCATACAGTTGCGCCTCGTACGGCGCGGGACCGTGCTGGTCCAGCGCGAGACGGAGGGATTCCGATCCTTCGCCCGCGGCGAAGGTGATGGCGAGCGCACGCAATGCGTCGGCACTCAGTTCCTGCTGCGCGCGCGAGAGGTCCGATGGCGCGCGCACGGCTGCGCCGTCGACCAGCACCGTGTCGAGCAGCAGCAGGAACGCCGCGTTGCTTTCGGCGTCGCGCGACTGCTTGAACAGCGACCAGCCGCGCTTGTAGACCGACTGCTCGTAGAACGCCGACGAGGGCCCCTGCGACTGGACCGAGGCATAGGCGCGCTCGGCATCGGCATAGCGCTGCTCGCTGAAGAAGGCCTCGCCGCGCCGGAACTGGGCTTCGTCGAAGTGAACACTGCCGGGATAGCTCGCCACCAGCCGGTCGAGCACGGCCAGTGCCTGGTTCGTCTCCCCGAGGCTCTCGTAGGCCCGTGCGAGCTGGTAGAGCACGGCATCGGTCCCGGCGGCGTCCGGTTGCTCCTCGAGCAACTGCTGGTAGGCCGCGATGGATTGCCGGGTCGCAGCCGTCGCGGCCTCCGACGCCTGTCCGTCCTGGGCTCGAAGAGCCTCGGCCTCGGAAAGTCGCAGGTCGCCGAGCCGACGCAGCGCCTGCGCGCGCATGCCGGGATCGGTGCCTGAAATCTGCAGGAAGTCCTCGTAGCTGTGGGCCGCCTGCCCCGCTTCCGCCTCGACGACCTCCTCGCGATGGATGGGCGCGCTGCGCTTGGCCAGGTCGCCGAGCGTGGCGGGCTCCTGCGACCTGCGCGCGGCGTACGCCGACGGCGGCGCTGCCGCGAGGCAGACGAGCACGGCGATGGCGAGGCGCGCGTTCACCGCACGACCCCTGCCGAGGCGCCGTCGTAGATCGCCGCGAGCGCGAACTGCGCCTGGGTGGCGTAGCTCGCGAGGCGAGTCTTCTGTGCCTCGAGTTCCTTGACTGCGATGTCGGCGAGCACGCGCTCCTGCGCGACGCTCGCCGCGTCGATGCGCGGGCCGATCTCGTCCACGCGCCTCGCGAGCTCGCTGACGCGTGCCGCAAACCCGGCCGTGCTCCGCGGAGCAGTCGCTCCCGCCACCTCGACCAGCTCAACCCCGCTGCGCGCCCGCGCAAGCAGCGTTCCGGTCTCGCGCAGGTCCACCTGCACGCGGCGAAGCCGGACCTTGTAGGACGCGTCCATCTGCCACAGCAGCGCGCCGCGCAGCAGTCGCGCGCGCTCCGCAAGCGCCTCCCGCTGCGGGCCGGCCGGCAGCATGGCGATGCGGACCTGTGCGTCCTCGAGCAGGCGCCACTGGCCGCCCTCCGTATCGGTCGCGAGGCCCGCGACGTCCCGGCTGGATTCGATCGCGGCAACTCGCTGCTCGAGCGCCGCCTGGCGGTTGCCGAGGCCATCGAGGTCGGTGCCCGCGAGGACCGCCGTCCGGCGTGGCTCGCGCTCCAGGGAGGCCTGCTCGCGGTTCGCCACCATCTCGTCGAATGCCCCGAGCGACTCGCGCCAGCCCTCCAGGTTGCGCTGCATGATGCGCAGGTCGCGGTAGTTCTTCAGGCCTTCCTGGAATTCGTGGGACGCGAGCAGGTGATAGAGATAACGCGTCTGCGGGGCGTCCGGGACCTTCTGCAACTGCCAGAACCAGCCGATCACGTCGCTGGCCGGTGCCGCCGCAAGGACGGAATCCAGGAAACCGCCCCGACGGATCGCGGCGATCGATTCGTCGAGGCGCCGACCCTCGTCCGCATACGCCTGGACGGCGAACCGGTATTGCTGCGCGGCCTGGCCGTTCGAGGCGAGCTGCGCATAGGCGTATGGCACGGCGAGATAGGATTCCTGCACGGCCGAGTCCAGCAGTCGCCGTTCGCGCAACTCCAGCCACGGAACGAGCGCGCGATCGGGGCGCTTCGCATCCGCCTCGGCCCAGCCGAGTCCGAGCAGGGCACGATTGGTGAACGGGCCGTCCAGCCTGACGCGCGTCAGCGCTGCGACCGCCGGATCCGCTTCGCGCTGCTGCAGCATCGCGTAGCCGAGTGCAAGGTTGGCGCGGTCACGCAGCGAGCGCTCCTCGTCCGAAGCCGCCGGCATGGTACCCACGGACTCGAGCCAGCGCTGGCCCTGCACGACGTCGCCGGAACGCACCAGCGCAACGCCGAGGTTGAACCGGGCGTACGGCGCCCAGTCGTCGTTGGCTCCGGCAACCTGCAGGGCCGAGGCCGCTTCCGAGTAGCGCCCCTGGGCCATCAACACGTTGGCCGACAGCAGCCGACGCTCCGACTCGAGCGACCCCGGCAATGGCGCGCGGATCTGCTGCAGGCTGTGCCAGGCTTCGTCGTAGTAGCCGCGCTGGTAACCGATGCGCGCAAGGTAGAAGCGCGCCCGGTCGCTCACCGACTGCGGCACGGAGCCGGCCAGCAGGCGGTTGAAGATGCGGGTGGCCTCCGCGTGCAGGCCGAGCGAGAGATACAGCCCACCCGACAGCAGTTCCGCTTCCGAGTCGTGGTGCGGCATCCGGCCGAAGTCGCGGGCAGCCTCGAGTCGCACGAGTGCCCCGAAATAGTCGTCCTGGTAGAAATGGAACAGCACGTCGCCGTAATCGAGATCGCGGACCTTGCCCGGCGGAGGCAGGTCGGTCCCGGTCGCAGCGGCTGCAGCGGCGGCCGGGAACACCAGCACGGAGCAGGCCACGAGCAACGCGACGGGCATCCAGCCGAAGCACGCGCGCGGGGCTGTTCCTCATGTTGACTCGAGCTGTGCCCATCGGTCCGCGGCGGATCCGACTAGTCCCACTGCCGGACGACGAACTCCGGCTGCAGCGAGGCCTCGCGGTCGCTGATGCGGAGCTCGACGTACTTGGCGCCGACGGTCTTGTCGAACGACACCGACGCGCCACGGCGGTAGTCGACGTCGTGCGGACCCTTGCCGGTGAACAGCGCCACCAGTTCGTGCTTGCCGGCCTTGAGGTTGCCGAGATACAGCTTCTGCACGCCGCCGCGGTGCAGCGCCTGCACTTCGCGCTCGGTGTAGAGGTAGTTCGCGACCTCCTTGTCGTCGAGCTTGAGCGTCACCGAGTCCAGCGCGAAGAACGTGCCGACGTTGACCGACAGGAACACTGCGACCTGGGTGCTCGACGGGTAGAGGATTTCCTCTTCGAGCTTGAACAGGTCCTTGTTCAGGTCCAGGAGCTGCTTCTTCAGGTCCTGCACGTCCTGGTCCACGGCGCGCGTTGCCTGCGCCGGATCCTCGGCACCTGCGCGCCCCGCGACCAGGGTTCCTCCGGCGACGAGGAGCATGCTTGCCCAGGCCAGCCATCGCAGGCGGCGGGCGGATTCCGGGGGCTGCCGCATCATTGGCCGATCTCCTGAAGCGCGTGTGTGAGTTCGGCCTTGGAGGCCGGTGCCGCGGCCCATGTGCCGCGTACGATTCCGTCGCGGTCGACGAGCAGCGTCAGTGGCAGCGTCTCGACGTCGTAGAGACGCCCGACCACCTGGTGCGAATCGACCATCGTGGGAAACTTGAGTCCGAGGGACTGTGCGATGGACGATGCCCGCCCGGCGTCGCCATCGAGGCTGACGCCGAGCACCACGGGCCGATTGTCGCCCTGGGCGGCGGCCATCGAGTTCAGCTCATCGAGTGCCGCGCCGCACGATCCGCACCAGCTGGCCCAGAAGGCCAGCACGACCACGTCGCCCCGGTATTCGGACAGGCGGAGGTTGCGGCCATCCGTGGTCTTGAGCACGAAGTCGGGCGCCGCCGCCCCTTCTTTCACGGCCTCCGTCGCAGCCCGCGACGCGAGCGGGAACGCCAACGCCCCTGCGACGGCCGCCGCGAGGAGCGCGAGCGTCCGAATGAGCGCGCCCACGCGGGCGCGCGCGAAGTAATCCCTGCATTGCATCCTGGCAACCCCGCTGTCATGGGTCGAACCCGAAGACCGGAAGCTTTGCGTCCCCGCCTTTCGGCGGGTTTGCCCTTGTCAGTCGAGTGAATCCTTGTCTGGAGGGCGTCCTGCTGTCAATTCGCAGGGCACCTGGCCGCTCGCATTCGGCAGTGCGTCACAAAACGCAGTCGATCCAGGTCGGATCAGCGCCGGGGCTCGAGTCCCGGTGAGTAATAGACCTGGCCCTGGTTGTCGATGATCACGGCCTCGATGTCGCCGATCCGCCGCACGTACTCCATGCCGCGCTCGACCCCGAGTATGAAGATCGGCTTGGTGAGCCCATCCGTGCGCGTCGCCGTGGGCCCGATGACCGTGACGCTGCGCACGGCGGACGGGGATTTCCCGGTGCCCGGCACCAGGATGTGATGGTGACGGACGCCATCGTGCTCGAAATATCGCTCGTAGTCCCCGGAGGTGGAGATGGCCTCGTCCTCGAGCGGGATGCGTGTCACCACCACGCCATCCCGGCGCGGGTCACGTATGCCGACCATCCAGGGCTTGCCGAGACGGTCGCCGAGCAGCCGCGTGTCGCCGCCTGCGTTGACCATCGCGTGGCCGATCCCCAGCGAGCGCAGGATCTCGACGCCTCGGTCTACCGCCCAGCCCTTCGCGAAACCACCCAGGTCGATGCGCATGCCGGGCTGCAGGAAGCGGATCGTGCGCGCATCGCGATCGACCTGCAGTTGCCGGTAGTCGATCGAAGGCAGTGCGGAGGCGATCTCGTCTTCCGTGGGGTGCACCTGCGCACGGTAGTCGTAGAGGTGGCCGACGCTGGCGTAGGTGATGTCGAAGATGCCGTCGCTCAGGCGCGAGTATTCGAGGGACTTCTCGACGACGTCGATGATGTCGGCATCGACCTGCACCGGACGCTCGAAGCCATGGGCGTTGACCTGCGAGAGCTGGCTCTCCGGCTTGTACGTGCTCATGAGCTCGTCCGTGCGATGCATGTCCGCCATGACTGCGTCGATGGCGTGCTCTGCGAGACGGGAGTCGGTCGCCCAGAGCTGCACCGCGATGCGGGTGCCCATGATGGCTTCCTCGCGCTCGTACCACGCGCCGGGCGATGCCGAAGGCGCGGGCGGCCGCGGGGTCGAGGGAATCTCGGGCCGGGTCATCGCAACTGCACCTCGCCTGCGGCGGTGATCGACGCGGAAAGCCTAACGGTGGGGGCCGCCGATCTCAACGCGGGATCAGGGACGCCACGGCGCCTGCGCCTCGGCGAACAGTCGCTCGAGGAACGCCCGCACCACGGGAAGCGACTCGTCGGCGGGCATCAACCGCTCGCGCACGAGGACGTCCGCGATGTCGCGCAACGTCCGCCGGCCGTCGACGAGCGACGCGACGAACGAGTGAACGCGCATCGCCAGAACCTCACTCTCGACCTGCGGCAGCAGGGGCACCGGCACATCTTCGCGCTGCAGCCATTCGGGTGCGTTTCGATGCGGCGGCGGCGGCTCGACCCGCGATTTCATGACGGCGCTGAACGTGACCAGTCGTTCCATGCGGCCATGCCGGCTGGCGGGCGACGCCAGGTAGGGGACGCCCTCCTCCCGCAGTTCCACGTCGGCGAAGCCCGCGGCCTCGAGCAGGGCCGGCAACTCGTCGGTCGAATAGCAGCGGGCCGGGTCGCCGTGCTGGAAGAACAGCGAGCCGCTGTTGACCCAGCGGCCGCCAGGCCTGAGCCACTGGTTCAGCCTGGCCGCAAATGCCGCGAAGTCTTCGTCGAGGATGTCGATCAGCCACGGCGTGACCACGGTATCGAAGGCGCCCTGCGCGAACGGCGCCCGGGACGCATCCGCCACGATCGGCCAGAGTCCCGGCGGCGCAGGCGCCGGCGCGTGCAGGTCGCGGAGCACCGCGTGGCAGCCGAGGTCACGCGGGGCCAGCGGGAACTCGTACAGCTCGACGTGCTCCCCGGCGAACATGCGCCTCGCGACGATCATCATCAACGGATTCAGGTCGGCGGCAATCGTCGCGACCGGACTGCGACCCACGTGCAGGTCGTAGGCGAGCCGCCCCGCCCCGCAGCCGAGCACCAGGGTCCGCCCCGGATTCGCGGCGCCGAGCGCACGGTCCACGGCTGCGTAGGCCGCCTCGTTCTCCGTCGAGCCCCAGCACCAGTCGCGATGCAGGTTGGCGTAATAGCTGGTGAGGCCCTGCCCGGGCGGGAGCGGCGTCCCGAGTGCGCGATAGGTCTCCGGCACGGCGGCCGAGGCAGCCACGTCGAGCGGCGCCATCAGCGACGACAGTCGTCGCGCATGATCGCTGCAGGCACTCGAGAGAAGCTTGAGTCGATTGCGCGTCGCCGAGAGGGTGACGTCGGCGGTCAGCGCGGCGCGGTACCTGGCCGCCTGCGCCTCGAGTCCGGTCGTCAACGCGCGCATTCGCGTTCGCCACTCGCCGAGCGTCGCTGCGGGCTCCGCGCACAGCCATGGAATTCCATCGACGATCGGAAATCGCGCCCCGCAGGACGCACAACTCACGGATGTGCCCGCTGCGAGCGGTCCGCCGCAGCGCGGGCAGCAGAGCACAGACCAGTGATCGGTTTCGCGCACCTTTTCCAAGGTGCACGAGTCTAGCCGATCTTGCCGCTCACGATCGGGTTGAAGGCGGTCAGGCTTTCCTGCAGAGCCGGCGAGCCGAGCCCGTTGCCCGGGAATTTCTGCGAGAACTGCCCCTGCTCACCGTGCAGTGCCATGTAATTCAGCACAACCGTCTCGACCAGCAGGTTGACGTTGTTGGCCGCGGGGCTCGAGGCCGTCTCCACGGATGCGTCGGATCGGAAATATCCGATCTGCTGGTGCCGGGCGACACCCCCCGCCCCGCTGCTCAGCAACTGCGGCCGCCCCTGCGGGTTGTAGACGAGGAAGAACGAAGCCGCCGTGGACTGGTTGTCACTGGTCCACATGAACTTGCCGCGACCGTCGACACTGTCGTCGACCTGGCCGCTCGCCGAGATCGACCCGTCCGAGAAGACATAGAGCATCAGCGGCAGGCCGCGGCGAGCCGCGTACTCGAGGCACGCCCCCATGCAGCGCCCTGCCCGCAAGTCCCTGAGCTCGCCGGTCGAACGGCCCTGGCCGTGGTAGTCGTAGCCGCCGAGCGTGATCGTGCCGGCGCCTGCGTAACCGGACAGCACCATTTTCATCACTGCCGCGGTCTTGCGGAACTCGGAATCGCTGGCGTACTCGGCGGGCTTGAATACGCCGCCGCTGCCGACGATGTCCGGATCCAGGTCCGGGTTGAGCGCGGTGGGGTTGCCGAACCGGTCGACGACGTCGGCGGCCTTGACGTAGCCGCAGGACACGAGATCACGCACCACTTCGTCGCGTGTCACCGTGGTCTTCTTCGGATCGGCCCACGGCTGCTTGGGATCGACATTCTGCAGCTTGCGGGCGCTGATGCGCTGGACCGACTCCATCACGGCCACGGTGTCGTCGACGCTCAGCAGGCTGGCGAGCTGGCCGGTGTCCACGAGCCCGGTGACGTCGCTCGCACGGTCCACCTTGGTCGGTCGCACGGACAGGTCGATCATGCCGGCAGGCGCCATGGAATTTCCGCCGGAATCGGAGGAGCTCGACCCCACCAGGGTCGCAAGCGAACCGTCGGCACCGGCCTTGTAGATCCCGTACATCGGGTTGTGGGGGTTGTTGCCGGTATCGTTCTCGGATCGCGCGGCGATCACGGCACCGTTGATCGAGGCGGCGGTCGCCGGCGACACGCGATCCATGATTCCGCGCAGGAACGCGCTGTCGGAGTGGAACGCGAGGCCGAGCCTCGTGTCGGTGAAACTCGTGCCGGTCGCGGAATTCGTCATGCTGGGCAGCATGTCTCCAGGCAGGCCGAGCTTGCCGTAGCCGGCCGTGCTCAGGAAATCCAGCTGTCCGCCCGGCCCGCCCATCAGGACGTTCGAGCCGACCATGTTGGCACCGCCCGCGAGGTCGATGCAGATGAACGGGATCTTGCCCGCTCCCTGGACCTGGATGCCGCAGCTGCTGCGCAGCGCCTGCAGGTCCGGAGACAGTGCGGCCATCGCGGCGCGCGGATCAGCGAACAGGCTGAAGATCGTGGGCGCGATGACCGTGCCGAGGCCCGCGGTCAGTCCCTGGGCGATGAAGTCCCGGCGTGAAACCGGCCGTTTATGGCCAAGGGCATGCCGGATCGGTTCGTCGAGGCCCAGTCGCCGCGGGGGTGCCTTGCGAATGATCATGGTTGATTACCTTCTGCGTGCCTTCCGGCGCCTCAATTGATCAGCGTCACGGCGCTGCCGAGCAGGGCTGCGCACGTCGCCTTGACGATGGTCGGAGTACGCCCGGCCGGGCAGCTGTTGCCGCAGGCGGCGAGCCTCGTGATCAGGGAATCGAGCTCCGTGCGCACGTCGGCCGGGTTCGGATCCGTGCCGAGGTTGGCGAGCATCATGTGACTGACCAGCGAGTCGAGCACGATCGCACGCCCGGCGGAGCCGAACGCGATCGGCGGGCCGGCGTCGAAGTCGAAGCCCGGGAAGTACGCGGCCCGCTTGCTCGTGTCGTCGACCAGCGAGTTGCAGTACTGGATCGAGAGCTGCGCGATCGCCACCGGGTGCCCGGAGACGAAGGTGTCGATGCTCTCGATCGTGGGCAGCGCCTGCTTCACCGTCGCGAACGTGGCCTTCACGGCAGGCGTCTGTGGACTGACGCCGGTCAGGTTCGACATGGTCGCGTTGATCTCGTCGAACACGCGCAGGCCGATGTCGGCGGGGCGGCGGACGTCCGCCGGTGGCGCGGGAGCGAGCGGGACCGGGTCGAGGCGTACGTTGGTGTGGGAGCCGAGCACGTCGAAGGTCAGGAAGAACTCGTCGGAGTCAGGCCCCTTCTGCAGTGCGATCACCGTCCCGATCGACGACAGCCGCTGGCCGAGCGGTCCGTACTCCGAGTCCGTGACGTTCGTGTCCAGCGTCCGGTACGCCTGGCCGACGTCCGGTTCGGTGCCATTGATGCCGATGCGCAGGCCGGCGATCGGAATCGTGCCGGGGCGCGCCGCGGGATCGAGACTGATGAACGTGGGCTTGTCGAAGAGATAGCTGTAGCTGTCGAACTGGCTCACCTCGAACATGATGTAGGCCTGCGGCACGTCCACGAGGTGGCTCACCGAGAAGAGCACGTAGTACTTCTCGCCGACGCCGGCCTGGAAGTTCGTCTGCACCTGCTCCGGGGTGAGTGCGCGGTTGTACACGGCAACGAGCCGGAATACGCCCTGGAACTGCCGGTCGCCCGAGACCTCGTTGCCGAGCACGAACGCGAAGGTGTCGTCCCAGTCGGCAATGGTTCCGCCGGCCGCAGGGTCGGCGTCGCCGGTGTACGCGCCGTTCACGTAGATCCGCCGGCCGTTGACCGGGTCGTAGGTCGCGACCACGTGCTGCAGTGTCGCCTGCAGGTCCTCGTCCGCGGCCGCGGTCGTGAGCTTCGGATCGCCGGCCTGGTCGGTGCGGCTCGAACGGTTGTAGAAGTCGTAGCTGTAGAGCGTCTGCCCAAGCATGAAGTTTCGCGTCGTCGTGCCGCCCGAGTACGAGACGATTCGCGCCTCCTCCTGTGCGACGTTACCCGGCGCGACCCACGCCTCGATCGTGTACTCGCCGGTGGCGGCCACGAGGTCATGCAGCTTGCGGCTGGCCGCGGTCGAGCCCTGTGCCTTGCCGCTGCGGACATTGATGCCCCAGCCACCGACCCAGGTCACGTCGCCGGACAGGTTGAGATTCAGCGCCGGTTCGACGCCGCTCGTGTCGTAGGCGACGCTGCCGCGGCCGGTCTTGAATTCCCACAATCCGATCATGTTCGACGTGTAGCGGTTTCCACCGCTCGCGACGGTGCCGTCATACATGCCGAGGGCCTTCGAAAGCACCAGGGACATGTCGACCGGCGTGGCCGACACCTGCCCCGCAAAGGCACGGATGGCGGCCTCCATCTCGTCGGCATTGGCGGCGCAGTCGCTCCAGCAGTTGTGGAACTCGTTGCGCAGCCTGAGCACCAGCCGTGACCGGTCGGGCTGGTCGAGGTCGATCTTCACCTTCACCGCCGCGTAGGCCTCGTCGAGGTCGGCCGATGCGAAGAAAGGCGACTGCGGGCCCGCCGCCGTCGGGGCGTGGCAGCGCGAGCAGTACTCCCTGACGACCGGATACACGGTGCTCGCGAAGATCGCAGGCGTCGTCGGGAATGCCTTGCTCGCGCCCGGGTCCCTGATGACCGGCGGCTTGAGCACCACGCCCTGGATTCCGCCGCCGGCTGCAGCGCCGGCCCAGTTGGTGATCCAGGTCGTCAGGATGTCGGCGCAGGCGTCGGCACTTGCGAGCCAGCAGTTGTGGCCGCCGGCAACTTTCTGGACCATGCGCGAGTCGCGCGGCGACGAGAGATTGACGACGCCGTTGGCGGCGGCGTAGGCGAGGTTGATGTCGTCCTGGCGCACGAACTGCGGCGCCTGGCCGCCAGCCACGTGGCACTTGCCGCAGCGATTGGCCGCCTTCAGGTTGTCCCAGACGTTGATCTTGAACGCCTGCACGTCGGCCGTGGCCGGCGGCGGGCCGCTGTATGCAGCGGGCGTGCCGCCCGAGGTGACGGGGTTCTGGACCGTATCGGCGCCGCCGCCGCAACCGCCGAGCAGCAGCGCGGCGACGCCGACGGCCGTGGCACGAATCATCCAGGTTCTCAGGGTCGTGATGTTCATGGCGTCCCCTAGTCACCCATGCAGTAGGTGGCGGCCTCGGCGAACACTCGCTTCAGCTTGTAACCATTGGTCTTGAACGAACCGACCATGGCCTGGATCTTCAACCGGTCCTGCGTGTCGCTCGGATCGCGGAAGCAGACGGTGCGGAACACCTTCTTGACCTGGCAGCCCGCGAACGCGTCCGTGTGCGCGAGTTCCATGCCGAGCGACTTCGCGCCCTGGCCACTGCCCGAAAGCGACGGGTCCCAGCCGAGCAGGGAGTTGCGCCCCTTGCGCCAGTAGTTGTCCCAGCGGTCATCCGGCGTCGAATAGCCCGCCGGGAACGTATCCTTGTTGTGGAAGTACTTCGGTCGCACGATGCCGGGCGTGTAGATGATCCGTCCGCCCGCCTCGTCCCAGTCGTGATACGCGAAGGCCTGGACCATCGGGTCCATTCCGCTGTGGCAGCCGACGCAGTTGTTGAGATAGAGGCGGCTGTCTCCGCCGGGACTGCGGCTCACGTCCTGGCGCACCCGGTCGGGCGGCCGCGTCGTATCCGACACCTGCTCCATGTCCGTGCACAGGTGATTGATGAGGGTGAACCTGAACATCGCGCGGTTCGTGCCGGCGATGAAGAACGCCTGCGCGGCGGCTCGCGAGGTCATCACCCCGGCAGTTGCCTCCGGCGGCAGGCCGGCGGCGGACGACTGGGTCGTCTGCGCCAGCACGTCCTTCAGGCTCGCGCCCTGCGACTCGAGGGCGGCGTAGTGATCGTTGTTCGAAGGCGAGTACGCAGGCACGCCGGAGACGTTGCGCCCGACGTAGAGGATGTCGTCGTACAGGACGCGGTCGAACGCCACGTCGTCCCGCACCATCCCGATCACGGTTGCTACGTAGTCGTTCAGCGGCGCGAAAACCGTCTGCTCGCGGTTCGTCCATGGCATCGCGAAGTTCTTGAGCGTCACATCGTAGAAGGCTCGATCGTCCATGGCCTTGTAGGCGGCACGGGTCGGGTTGCCGCCCGCGATGTCGCCGGCCATCGATGTGAGGACCTCCTCGGTCGGCGGCACGCCGGCGATCCGGTCGTACAGGCGCTTTGCCTGGGTGCGCGAATCGGCGAACGCAGCCGCGGACTGCAGCGCGACGAGCGCCGCGCACGCGGTGATTGCGCTCACGCGTAGGCAGCCGAAACCATACCGTGCGAGCGTCCTGAGGCGCATTCCGATCCTCCCCCGACCGGAACGACCGGTCGCTGGCGGCGAATGTGCGGGCTGGCGGCGCGATCGCCAAGCGGCGTAACCGGCACTGAGAGGTGTCTCACACAACCGGAGCCCATCGGTGGTGCTGCGGGCCGCTTGTGAGAAAAAGTGCACCGCGCGGCCATCACACCGCGCCCGGTCCACCTGCTGAGGTACCTCGGATGCCCACTCTTTGTCCGGAGCCCGCCCTGACCCGGTCCTGGCGGACTCGAATTACGATCGCACTGGTTGCGATCGTCGCGGCCGGCTGCGGCGGCGGCGGAAGCGTCGGGCCCGGCAGCGGCCAGGGGCCCGACCCGATCGTGCTCGATTTCCCGATCGCCTACGTCAAGCGTCCGGTGCCGACCGGCAATGCGGTCACCGTCGATGCGCGCACGCTCCTCGACTTCGAGCCGGGCGGCGACTTGTACGTGCGGGACCGCGCGTCGCCGTCGGCCGCGGAACTCAACGTCACAGCCACGGTGACGCAAGGCAAAGGCGACGTTCGCGATCTCGAACCGTCGTTCGACGGTACGAAGCTGGTGTTCGCCCTGCATCGACCGCTGCAGGATGGAGTGGATCCAGACCTCCAGCCGACCTGGGAAATCTGGGAATACGTGCGTTTCGAGCCGCGAACTGCGCCGCGTCGTGAGCTCCGACACCGTGGCTCTCCAGGGCAACGACGTGGCGCCGCATTACCTGCCGGATGGCCGCATCGTGTTCAGCTCGACACGCCAGCGCCAGTCGAAGGCCATCCTGCTCGACGAGGGCAAGCCGCAGTTCGATGCCCAGGACGAGAACCGACGCGAGCCGGCGTTCGTCCTGCACGTGATGTCCACCGACGGCGGCGACGTACATCAGATCTCGTTCAACCAGAGCCACGATCTCGACCCGGCGGTACTCGACGATGGGCGAATCGTCTTTACCCGCTGGGACGGCGCACCCGGCCACGACGAGTTGAACATCTATGCGATGCGGCCCGACGGCTCCGGCCTCGAGCTTCTCTACGGCGCCAGGAGCCACCAGACCGGAACGGACGGTTCCGACGTACAGTTCCTCGATCCGCGCCCGATGGGCAACGGCCATCTGCTCGTGCGCGCAGAGCCGATGGTCGCGCCGGAGCGCGGCGGCGAACTGCTCGACGTCGACGTCTCGAGCTACGTCGAGAACACTCAGCCGCTCGCGCCGAACGTCGGCGTCCTGGCGGGCCCGGCACAGAAGCCGGCGACGATCAATATCGTCCGCACCATCGACGGGCCTTCTCCCGGCGGACGTTACCAGTCGGCGTTCCCGTTGCGCGACGGCACCGGACGCCTGCTGGTGAGCTGGACGCAATGCCGGCTGATGGAAGGTGCGTCGATCGTCCCGTGCACGGCCGATCGCCTGGCGGCGGCCGGCGCGACCCCTGCGCCGCCGCTCTACGGCATCTGGATATACGACCCGTCCAACCGCACGCAGCTGCCGGTGGCGCGCCCGGTCGAGGGCATCGTGTACACCGACATCGTGGCACTCCAGCCGGTCGCGCTGCCGCCGGTTCTGCTCGATCGAGTGGCTGGCGTCGACTTCGATGCCACCCTCGAGACCGAGGGCGTCGGGATCCTGGACATCCGCAGCGTGTACGACGTCGACGGGGTGGATACCGCGCCCGGGGGAATCGCAGTCCTGGCGGACCCGGCCCGCACCGCGGCCGCACAACGCCCCGCCAGGTTCCTGCGCATCGAAAAGCCCGTCAGCCTGCCGGACCGCGACGTGCTCGACTTCCGAGGCAGCGCGTTCGGTGTCACCTCTGCGTTCGGCATGCGCGAGCTGCTGGGCTACGCACCGATCGAGCCTGACGGCTCGGTGCGGGTCAAGGTACCCGCCAACGTCGCCTTCGCGATCTCCATACTCGACGCGAACGGCCGACGCATCGGGCCGCGGCACAACAACTGGCTGCAGGTGCGCCCGGGGCAGGAACTCCGCTGCAACGGCTGTCACGATCCCGCCAGCGGCCTGTCCCACGGTCGGACGGGCCTCTTCAACCCGGCCTACGCCGGCGCGCCCACGACCGGCCTGCCTTTCCCCAACACGAATCCTGCGTTCTTCGCCGACTTCGGCGAGACGATGGCGCAGGTTCGCGCGCGCATCAGTTGCCAGACCGACTGCGCGTCACTGCTGCCGAGCGTCAACGTCCAGTTCGAGGACGTCTGGACCGACCCGATCGCGGCCGGGCGGGCGCCGGACGCGTCGTTCGCATACAGCTACGTCGATCTCGCGACCAAGGCGCCGACGTCCGCGCCATGCGTCACGGCATGGCAGGCCGGTTGCCGGATCACCATTCACTACGAGCAGCACATCCACCCGCTGTGGAGCCGACCGCGCGTCACGTTCGCGGCGGACGGCGTGACCGTGCTCACGGACGACACCTGCACGCGTTGCCACTCCAGTCGTACCGAGGCCGGCGCGGTACAGGTGCCGCCAGGCCAGCTCGAGCTGACCGACGGCGCGTCCGCCGACCAGCCCGACCAGTTCCACGCCTACCGTGAGCTGCTGGCAACCGACAACGAGCAGGAAGTGGTCGGAGGCGCGCTGCAGGACCGCCTGGTGCAGGTCGGCGTCGACCCGGTCACCGGACTGCCGCAGTTCGTCACGGTGCCCGTGGCACCGTCCCTGCGCGCAGGCAGCGCGAACGCATCTGTGACCTTCTTCTCGCTATTCGCACCCGGCGGCACCCACGCGGGGCGACTGACCGCTGCGGAGTTGAGGCTCGTCTCAGAATGGGTCGACGAAGGTGCGCAGTATTTCAACGACCCATTTGCCGCACCGGTCAATTGAGGCGATGCATCCGCTCCTTGCCACAGCTTTGCTCCTGCTCGTATCGCTGGTTCCCTCCGGAGCCGGCGCGGCGACGGCCGGGACAGTCGTCGTCCAGGACCCGTACATCGACCTGCACAGCGGGCCCGGACGCGGCTACCCGGTGACACAGGTCGTCGAGCGCGGTGGCAGCGTCGAATTGCTTCGCCAGCGCACCGACTGGATCAAGGTGCGCACGGATCGTGACCGCGAGGGCTGGGTCAATCGCAGCCAGCTCGAGAAGACCCTCACGCCGGACGGGTCGGAGGTCCGCTTCGCGGGCCCGGGTGCCGACGCCCGCGTGCAGCACCGCTGGGAAGCCGGAGTCGGCGCGGGGGACTTCGACGGCGCGGACACGGTGACCGTCACCGGGTCCTATGCACTCACCGAATCACTTTTCGTGCGCGCGGATGTCTCGCAACTGCTCGGCGAATACTCGGCCGGGTGGCTCGGTACCGTGGGCATCGGCCACATCTTCATGCCGCAGTGGCGGGTATCGCCGTTCGTCTCGATCGGCGGCGGGGTCGTCTACGTGGATCCGAATGCGACGCTGGTCCAGACCAGCGACCGCACCAATAGCGTGGCCTACGCAGGCGCCGGACTGCGCGGATACCTCAGCGACCGCTTCCTGCTGCAGGCCGAGTACCGCCAGTTCGTGATCTTCATGGACACCAACGACAACGAGGTCATCAACGAATGGACCGTCGGCTTCACGCACTTCTTCTGAACGCCGCGATCCTCGCCGGCGCCTGCTGGGCACCGACCGCGGCGCACGCGGAGGATGCCGTCGGCGCGCCCGCGGAGACGCCGCAGGTCGTCGAACCGCGGGTGGCGCGGCGCGACGTCTCGGTGCCCGCGATTGATAAGGAGAACTTCGAGGCGGGCCTGTTCATCGGCACCGTCAGCATCGAGGACTTCGGCTCCAGCTTCCTGTATGGCGGCCGCATCGCATATCACTTCAACGAAGACGTCTTCGTTGAGGCGTCGATCGGGTCGGCCAAGGCCGGCACGACCAGTTACGAGGACCTGAGCGGTTCCGCGCAGCTGCTCACGGACAGCGAGCGGCAGTACACCTACTACGACCTCGCGCTGGGCTGGAATGCGCTCCCTGGCGAGGTGTACTTCGGCGGCAAGCGCGCGATGCCGAGCGCTTTGTACCTGACGCTCGGGGTCGGCAGCACCCGCTTCGGCGGCGACGATCACTTCACCCTGACGCCGGGCGCCGGATTCCGTCTGCTCGTGACCGACTGGCTCGCCGCGCACCTCGACGCACGCGACCAGATGTTCAACAGCGACCTCCTGGGCAAGGACAAGCTCACCCAGAACGTGCAGCTCAGCTTCAGCCTCACGGTCTTCTTCTGAGCGTGGAGCAGATCATGCGACTCACCCGTTCCCTCGCCGCAATCCTGCTGCTGTCGATCGTGGCGACGGCGGCACGCGCCGCCGCGCCGGACTTCTCGCTGCCTACCCGCGATGGCGGCAACTTGAGCCTGAAGGAACTCAAGGGCCAGGTGGTGATGATCAATTTCTGGGCGACCTGGTGCGGCCCCTGCAGGCAGGAGATGCCGCTGCTGCAGCAGATCCAGGCGAAGTACGAGCCGCTCGGCTTCACGCTGGTCGGCATCAATGTCGAGCCGGACAGCGCAGCCGCAAACGCCTGGCTCGCCAAGGTCCCGGTCAGCTTCCCGATCGCCTTCGACCGCGAGAACACGGTTGCGGAATCCTTCGGCGTGATCGGCATGCCGAGCAGCGTATTCATCGATCGCTCCGGGAACGTGCGATACGTTCACCGCGGGTACCAGCCCGGCGACGAAGCGAAATACGCCGACATGGTCCGCAGCCTGGTGAAGGAGTGACACGCATGAGTCTCGCCAGACCGGCCGTCCTGCTGCTGCTCGCGTGCCTCGCCGGTTGCAGCGGCGTCAAGCCCTGGGTCATGCCCTATGAACGACAGAACTTCGCGGACCTGATCATGGCGGCCGACCGCGATCCGGTCTCGCAGGCCTACATCGACCACGTCTACGAAGCCCGCGAGGGCGCGCGGGGCGCCCTCGGCTCACACGGCGGCGGCTGCGGCTGCAACTGAGCGAAACGTCATGCGTAATCGAAACGACGTCACGAGGCTGCTTGCGCTGCCGCTGGCCATGACCCTTCCCGCGCCGGCGGACGCCGGCGTCCTGCCGGAGGACCGGGCCGACGCGCTCTACCATCGCTACGAAGGCGGCGGTGTCACGGTCGATGGGCCGTCGCTGCTGGTGCGCAAGAAGTTCGGCGACAGGTACTCCGTCGCAGCCAACTACTACGTCGACATGGTCTCGAGCGCATCCATCGACGTGGTCTCGCAGGCGAGCCCGTACAAGGAGACTCGCACGCAGGCCAGCCTCGCGGCCGACATGCTGAACGGCAAGACCCAGTACAGCGTGGGCTACACCTACAGCGAGGAGAACGACTACACCGCGAACACCGCGAGCTTCGACCTGAGCCAGGACATGTTCGGCGACCTGACCACCGTGTCGTTCGGCTTCAGCCGCGGCTGGGATGAAGTGCGCCGCAACGGTGACCCGCAGTTCAAGGAGTCGGTCGACCGCTGGAGCTACCGGGTGAGCGTGGCGCAGATCGTCACGCCGGCGCTCATGATGGGCCTCACGTTCGAGACCATCACGGACTCGGGCTACCTGAACAACCCGTATCGTTCCGCCCGGTACGCGGACCCGGACGTCGCCGCCGGCTACGCATATGAGCCGGAGGTCTATCCGAACACGCGCACCAGCAACGCCGTATCCATCAACGCGGACTACTTCCTGTGGTACCGGGCGGCCGTGCATGGCATGTACCGCTACTACACGGACACATGGGGCGTCGGCGGCAATACCCTGCGTCTCGGCTACACGCATCCGATCGGCGATCGATGGATCCTCGAGGCCGATTACCGCTGGTACGACCAGACGGCGGCCGACTTCTACTCCGA
This sequence comes from uncultured Gammaproteobacteria bacterium, assembly GCA_963726665.1. Classification (GTDB taxonomy): domain Bacteria; phylum Pseudomonadota; class Gammaproteobacteria; order Steroidobacterales; family Steroidobacteraceae; genus RPQJ01. The sequence continues at coordinate 501,131 of CAVSDW010000012.1, forward strand.
CCTGTTCCCCTACGAGGACTCGCAGAACTTCCTCGGACGCGACAAGGAGTTGAGCACGTTCCAGAGCCAGATGTTCACCGTCGGCGCCACGTGGCGATTGCCGGCGCTGAAGTGGGGCGGCATCGAGCGATCGACCATCAACGTCTTCTACGACCACGCGCTCTACGACTATGCGGACTTCCGCAATGTCCTCGAGGGCGACTCCGTGGCCACGGAACCGCTGTATCACTTCAGTGCGGACGTATTGCGGGTGTTTTTCTCGGTCTGGTTCTAGTCGAACGCCGACTCGATCAGCTCGCACAGTCGGTGATTTCTCCGGACGGTGTCAGGTGTGCAAGTGCTGCAAGTCGAGGGCACCGCTGCCGAGTTGCAGCAGTTGCAAACCTGACACCGAAGCTACTATCCGCCGGTCGCGACGAAATCGCGGTAGGCATCTTCTAGCCCCGCGCGCAGCCCGATCCTGGCTGTCCACCCCAATTGCGCCAGGCGCGACACATCCATCAGCTTGCGCGGAGCCCCGTCAGGCTTGCTGGCATCAAACGTAATACGCCCGGCGAAGCCGGTAACGGAAGCAACCAGTCGAGCCAGATCGGCAATGCTCACCTCGACGCCTGACCCCACGTTGATGTGCGACAGCCTCGGTTGGGTGTTGGCCCGATACGCATCCACCGCCAGGTCGAGCACAAACAGCGAAGCCTCGGCCATGTCGTCCACATGCAGGAACTCACGAAACGGCGTGCCGGTCCCCCAGATCGCCACCTACTGCGCGCCGCTCGCGACGGCTTCGTGGAAGCGCCGGATCAGCGCCGGCACGACGTGCGAGTTCTCGGGGTGGTAGTTGTCGCCGGGGCCGTAGAGGTTGGTCGGCATCACGCTGCGGTAGTCGACACCGTACTGGCGGTTGTAGCTCTCGCACAGCTTGATGCCCGCGATCTTGGCGATCGCGTAGGGCTCGTTGGTCGGCTCGAGCGGGCCGGTGAGCAGTGCGTCCTCGCGCATCGGCTGCGGCGCCAGGCGCGGATAGATGCACGAACTGCCAAGGAACAGCAGGCGGCGTACGCCGGCCGCCCACGCCTGGTGCACGACATTGCACTCGATGATGAGGTTGTCGTAGATGAAGTCGGCCGGGTAGGTGTTGTTGGCGACGATGCCGCCGACCTTGGCCGCTGCCAGGATCGCCGAGCCCACCATGCCGCGGTGGCCGGCGACGAAAATCCGGTTGGAAGCAGTCATAGTGCCATCGTACCTCGGCGAGGCCAGACACTTGCAAATCTGACATCGTAGGAAAGCGGCCGCCGAGCCAAGCGCAGTATATTATAGTAATATACGCAAGTGCTTGACGTGGACCACATCGAGGGATTCGAATGGAATCTGGGAAACCGGGGCAAGAATGCCAAGCATGGGGTTTCAGACGGTGAAGCCGAGCAGGTTTTTTTCTCCAACCCCTTACTGATCCTCGAAGATGCCAATCACAGCGACCAGGAGCCGCGCTTCCATGCGCTGGGGCAGACTGCGGACGGTCGGCGCCTACACGTGACGTTCACCTTGAGAAACGAGCGCCGGCGCATCCGGGTGATTTCGGCGCGGGACATGCATCGAAAAGAGCGAGCAGCTTATGAAGCGAAAGCTAAAGAAAATCCCTGAGTTCAAATCCGAGGACGCTGAACGGCGCTTTTGGGCGACGCACGACAGCAGCGAGTACCTGGACTGGTCGGGTGCCCAAGTCGCCTCGCTGCCAAATTTGAAGCCGTCGACCGAAACTATTTCACTGCGCCTGCCCAAGCACCTGCTCGACGGCCTCCGGCTGGCGGCAAACTCGCGGGACGTCCCGTATCAGTCGCTGATCAAGATCTGGTTGCAGGAGAAGCTCGGCACACAGGGTCGGTGAGGAGCCGTGTCGCGATGGTGTCAGCGTCAGCTTCTGCCGGTGTCAGGTTCGCGACGGTTGCGACGCGCGACCAGGCATGAGTTGCAATCGCTGGTCCGGCCTGTCCAATCGCTGATCGGCCGGATCTCGATAACTTACTGATTTCACTAGCCAAAGGACGCATCGGCCGGTGTCCTCGCTTTTGGGAGGTGACTCGGGGTCCGCCTGCTGTATTATCGGGTGCAGGACTGACGGGCCTCGGGGGGGCACGAGGCTATTGTGCCGCCCGTCTGATCCTGAGTGTCGAGAGAGACCAGACGCGGCCAGTCTGGCATATCCCCCCAACCGCGGGCTTGTTAATGCCGCAAGTAGATTTCACATGGAAGTAGGCCTCATCGCCCTCTGGGCCGGGCTGGCGGTCGTCACGGCAGGCCTGCTCATGCTGCTGCGCCCGGTCTGCCGCAAGTTGCGGCTGGTGGATCACCCTAATGAGCGCAAGCAGCACGGTGAATCCGTCCCGCTCGCTGGCGGTGTCGCATTTGTGCTGGTGATCGTCCCCACCATGCTTTGCGCGGCCGCACTCCAGACGGTTTCGATTCAGCCCGAGTGGTGGGTCGTGCTGTTCACCGCCGTCGGATTGCTCGCGGTGGGCATCGTAGACGATCGGGTGGAACTGAAAGCTGGCATGCGCATGATCGCCCAGCTGGTCGCGGCACTTATCCTGGTCTACGTGGGCAACTTCCGGGTCGAGTCGATGGGCGCGCTCGGCGAACTCGGCCGGGCATCGGTGCCATTCACAGTGCTGGTGATCGTCACGTTCCTCAATGCCTGCAACATGGTGGACGGCGCCGACGGCCTGCTGGGCAGCGTGCTGCTTCCGCCGTTGGTTGCAGTCGCCTTCATTGCCGGCGCGCCGCTCAGTTGGGGCGCCGGCATGCTGGCCGCGACCGTTTGCGGATTCCTGGTCTTCAACTGGCCGGGGAAGTCGGCCGCACGATCGCGCCTGCGCGTCTTCATGGGCAATGGCGGCGTGCTGTTCATTGCGCTATTCACCGCGGCCATTCTGATACAGGCCTCCGGCCGAGACGGCCCGCTGCAGCCAGGCGCAGTGGCATTGCTCACGCTCATACCTCTGTTGGATCTGGCGACCACCTGCGCCCGTCGCATCGTGCATCGGGTGTCACCGATGTCCGCGGATCGCGGGCACATTCATCATCGGTTGCTGATGGTGGGTTTTTCCCCAACCCAGATCGCCCTGACCTATCTGGGTGTGTCCGCGGCCGCCACTTTGACCGGCGTGTGGCTTCCGAAAGCCGGGGCAGACGGCTTTTGGCTGTGGGCGATCGCCGCCGCGATCCTGACGACCGCCACCATGATCGAGATCTGGCGATCAACTCGGGCACGAGTCAGGGCGCACGCGCTGCAGCAGCAGCGGCCGGAGTTACCGTGCTCGCCCGAGTTAGCCCGGCCCCACGCGAGTGTGCCGAGAAAGCACGAGCACCCATTGCCCGACGATTTCTTTAAGCGCACCGGCACTTGAAGACAGCGCCTCGGCGTCGGGCAGATAGCGCCACGGCACTGGCGGCGGTGCGCCGGCCTCGCGGTCCGTAACGGCCGGAATCACCTCGAGCCCCTGGATTTCGAATTCGCGCCGCGCGCGCTCCATGTGGAGCGCGGACGTCACCAGCAGGATGCGGTTGAGCCTGCGGGCATGCAGCAGTCGGGCGGAATACTCGGCATTTTGCTCGCGTGTTGCGACTCTCCTGCTCGAGCAGCATGGCCGAATCCGGCACGCCGAGGTCGCGCAGGAAGATCTGCATGGCCTGTGCTTCGGACATGACGCTGCAGGCGGGGTCGCTGCCGCCGCTCAGCACGATGAGTGGCGCTTTGCCGGCTTTGTAGAGACGCGCGGCGTGCCAGACGCGGTCGGCGCCGCGGAGCAGGTCCACGAACGGCCCTGGGGCCTCCGGCGGTGAGACTGAGCCACCGAGCACCACGATTGCGTCGGCGGACGGCAGAGAGGCGATGGGAACGTCGGGGTGGCGGGATTCGATGTGTGAGCGAATTGCGAGGCTGGCGGCCGGGGTGGACCAGAGCCAGAGCCACGACAATGCTCCGATCGCGAGAATCGAGGCGGCACGGTCGTGGCGGCGCCATAAGAACAGTAACGACAGGATGCTCAGCAGTAGCGCCGAGCCTAACGGCGAAATCATCAGTGTGACGTACTGGGCTAACGACATACGACCGCGCAACGTCTCGGTGCAATCAGGCTAGGCTGCATGGGATTGACGCCTTGATATGTTGGTGAAGCCGGACTGCTTTAGAACGTACTCAAGAGCTGCATTGTCCCAACCGAAGAGGTATTCACCTGCCTGGTGAATTTGGTGATTCAACATTGCCATAGGCGTAGCATTTCCTCAGAAAGCTCCGAAACGCCCAAAGCGATCCCAGAGACTCGCGTCACCACGCACACAGGCGGCGCACCATCTGTCGCTATCCGGGACGACGACTCTAAAATGCCCCCCGGACTTAAGAACTCTCAATTCTTCAGCAAGAAGCCTTGGGACGTCCTCGTTGAAGTCAAGGTGTTCCGCGACACGGTCGGTGATCAGCAAAGACCTGCTCATTCCGGAATGGAAGGCTCTTGCGTATGCACCATGCGATTGACTGGTCTTTGTGATACCGCCTCACGTCGAGATTGATCCAGCCCGGCTGCCCCGAACCGCCTGACCCGCCATTTACCTTCCGGTTGTCCAGCGTACGGAATCGTCCGATGCGATACCGCCTAATGGGAGAGCGCGCGCTGATCCAGCGAGTTCCACGGGTATTCGCCTCAAACCGGGGAATGTCGAACGTGCGCCGGTTTACCGGCAGTGCGGGAATCATCACCTTCCCGATGCGATGATAGAGGGCCCTTGGCAAGCCTTGAATATTTCCACCATGTCCGCCCAACGATTGCGATTTGCCATGAGACAGCTAGTCAAGAAAGTAATCAGCCTGACGCCTTACCGTATTCATCGCGCACGCGATGCGAACCGCTTCCAGGCGATTCCTGAATGCTTGGCTGCGATTTCGCAGCGAGGATTCCAACCCAAGATAGTGTTTGATGGGGGGGCGAATATTGGCGACTTTGCACGCCTTTCTCGTCGCATTTTCGGTCCTCAACCTCAGATCCACATGTTTGAACCTCAGCCCGCATGCCTGCCCTTTCTCAAGAAGCTGGCTGACCAACCAGGCTTCCACTTCCATATGGCAGCACTCGGAGCCGTCACTGGAGAACATCTGGAACTCTCGGTGGATGCAGCCAACAATGTGACAACTGGAGCGCACATCACACCAAGCGGTACGGGGTCTTCAACGGTTTCCGTGCCAGTGATTGCGTTGGACGCCATTTTCGCCGAAACGCTGGAACGCACGGACCGCGCTCTACTAAAGCTCGATCTACAGGGCTGGGAGTTGGAGGCGCTCAAAGGGGCAATCAAGGCATTGCCGCAGATTGAAATTGTAATGTTGGAGGCTTCGTTCTTCGCCCAAGCCTATGAGCCCACAATTTCCGCCCTCGTGCGTTTCATGGCTGAAGCAGAATTCAGCCTTTACGACATCGCTTCGTTGGCCGCACGAAGACGGGACAATAGACCACGCCAAGCCGATTTTGTCTTCGTGAACAAACGCAGTGACCTTGCATCGGACACGACCTGGGACTGACCCCTGCACAAGTACCCAGTCAGAACTGCTGACGTCGTTGCGTGACAGGCAGGCTGCCAGAACGGTACTGGGCGACAAAACGCGTCCTTTCGATGCGGCCGGTCTTCAAGGCAGAATTTGTCCAATCTTGCTAACGTTCTTCCACACCAGCGTCGCAATTCCACCAGCGCTATTTTTCTTCAGCGCGCGGTAGTCCTCTCGGGACTTACGCAGGATACGACCCATGGAACGATTGCTTTCACCACCAACGCGCATCTTAACCAGCACGCGGGGAACGTAGGCAGGGCGCACCTTCCCCTGCCCGAAATAGCGAAGAATCGCGTCATAGTCGGCGGCAATCCGGAAACTTGTGTCGAAAGCCCCCCATTGCTCGATGACCTGGCGTCTTAGGTACAACGTCGGGTGCGGTGGCATCCAGCCACTGGGCAGTCGCGCCGGCGAGTACTCACCCGACCGCCAACGACGGATTACGCGACTGGTGTCGCCCTGCGCGACGTAGTCCAGATCGCCGTAGACCGCATCAACTGTTGGATCGGAAAATGCCACGGCCACGTCGGCCAGCACGCGCTCGTCGGCGTACAGGTCGTCCGAATGCATGAGGCCAATGACGTCGCCGGTGGCGCGAGCGATACCCTTATTGAGAGCGTCATAGATGCCCTTGTCCGGCTCGCTGACCAGGACCGCGATCTCGTCTCGGCGAGCCTGCAGTATTTCGAGCGTGCCGTCCGTCGAGGCGCCGTCGATCACCACGTGCTGAACATCCCGCCAGGTCTGGGCGCGCACGCTGTCGAGCGCGTCGCCGATGGTGGCAACGCGGTTATAGACGGCCGTAATGACCGAGATCTTCAATGCGTGTCGCGGTACCAGGCGTAGGTGGCGGCGATGCCATCCTGCAGGCTGACACTCGGCTTCCACCCGAGGGCCGTGGCCCGTGAGGTGTCGAGCAGCTTGCGAGGCGTGCCGTCAGGCTTGGAGGCATCGAACACGATGCGGCCGGGATACTCGACCGCGGCGGCCACCATCTCCGCGAGTTCACGGATCGTGACGTCGCTACCACACCCCACATTCACCAGTTCTTCGCCTTCGTACGTACGCATCAGGTGCAAGATGGCCTTCGCCAAGTCATCTACGTACAGGAACTCGCGTCGGGGCGTGCCCGTGCCCCACACGACGACCTCCGCATCGCCGCGCAGCTTGGCCTCGTGGAAGCGTCGGATCAGGGCCGGCAGCACATGCGAGTTCTGCAGGTCGAAGTTGTCGCCGGGCCCGTACAGGTTGGTCGGCATCAGCGAGATGGCGTTGAAGCCATACTGCCGGCGGTACGCCTGGCACATCTTGATGCCGGCGATCTTGGCGATGGCGTACCACTCGTTGGTCGGCTCCAGCGGGCCGGTGAGCAGCACGTCCTCGCGCATCGGCTGCGGCGCGAGCTTGGGATAGATGCAGCTCGATCCGAGGAAAGCAGAGCTTGCGCACACCCGGCCTGCCGCGCCGACTCGATGACGTTGGTCTGGATCTGCAGGTTGTCGCGAATGAAGTCGGCGGGGTACGTGCTGTTGGCCAGGATGCCGCCCACCTTCGCCGCGGCAAGGATCACGTATTTCGGGCCGTTCCGCGTCGAAGAACGCCGCGACGGCCGCCTGGTCGCGCAGATCCAGCTCGCGGCTGGTCCTGAGCAGCAGGTTGTCGTAGCCCTCGCGCTGCAGCTCGCGCACGGTGGCCGACCCGACCAGCCCGCGGTGGCCCGCCACGAAGATCGCGGTCGGACTTATTCATGGCGAGGATGAACCGGAAGCCTTGGCGCTTCAGGTGCGCGTCGCGCCGGGCCAGTTCGACGTCGGCCGCCACCATCTCCTTCACGAGCGCCGTCGAACGAGATCTCCGGCTTCCAGCCGAGCCGCGTGCGCGCCTTGGTGCTGTCGCCGAGCAGGGTCTCGACCTCGGCCGGCCGGAAGTAGCGTGGGTCGACTTTCGACGATGCACTCGCCCGGTCGCCGGGTCGACGCCCTCCTCGTTCACGCCCTCGCCCCGCCATTCGATCGCGATGCCCAAGCTCGGCCGCCACACGCTCGACGAACTCGCGCACCGAGTGCTGCTCGCCCGTGGCGATGACGTAGTCGTCCGGCGTCTCCTGCTGCAGCATCAGCCATTGCGCCTCGACGTAGTCGCGCGCGTGCCCCCAGTCGCGCAAGGCGTCGAGATTGCCGAGGTACAGGCACTGGTCCGAGTCCCTCGCTGAATGCGCGCGAGCCCGCGGGTGATCTTGCGCGTGACGAACGTCTCGCCGCGGATCGGGCGACTCATGGTTGAAGAGGATGCCGTTGCAGGCATACAGGCCGTACGCTTCGCGGTAGTTGACCGTGATCCAGTAGGCGTAGAGCTTCGCCGCGCCATAGGGCGAACGCGGGATAAAACGGCGTCGTCTCCTTCTGCGGGATCTCCTGCACCTTGCCGTACATCTCCGAGGTCGAGGCCTGGTAGAAGCGCGTCTTCTTCTCCAGGCCCAGGATGCGGATGGCCTCGAGCAACCGCAGCGTGCCGAGCGCGTCGGCATTGGCCGTGTACTCGGGCGTCTCGAAGCGAGACCGCCACGTGGCTCTGCGCCGCCAGGTTGTAGATCTCGTCGGGCTGCACCTGCTGGACGACCCGGATCAGGTTGGTCGCGTCCGTCAGGTCGCCGTAGTGCAGTTTCAAGCCCGACGCCTCGCTCGTGCGGATCCTGGTACAGGTGGTCGATGCGGTCGGTGTTGAACGACGAGGCCCGGCGCTTGATGCCGTGCACCTCGTAACCCTTTGCGAGCAGGAACTCGGCGAGGTACGCACCGTCCTGGCCGGTAATGCCGGTAATCAGCGCAATCTTGCTCATTTGGCCCCGCTTCCAGGAATCGTAAAACGTCGCGAGCCCGCACAGGTTTCAGTGCGCGACCGCACAACAATGTGCGCGACCCGAACTAGATTGGCAGACAGCGGCACCCCAGTCATAAAGTTGCAGTTAATCAGTCCCTTGTATTCACCCATCCGCTCGACTCCTGCGGAGTCGCCGACGACCCCAGCTTATCACTGGCATTTCGATGTAACGATGCATCGCCGCCGCCACAAAAACCACAATCGGTCCTGTTATTGCAAGCAGCAGAAATGCCGCAGCGAACTCGCCGCCGTCTACGGAAAGTATCGACTTAGCCATCCATATGACTGGCTCATGTACCAGGTAAATCGGGTAGGACGCCGCTCCAAGCCAGACCAATGCCTGCGCCCCCAATAGCGAATTCACCTTTCCCGATCCGTGAAGTACAAATGCAAACACAAGCATCCAAATGTGAAGCCCAATGTATGGGGAATATGGCAAGAGCAAGAGGACCCCGAGAAACGTTAGTATCCACCCAGCCAACGCCCTGCTTCCACTTCGAGTTGCCTCGTAGACAAGGTACGAGATCATTCCTACCCAGAAGAAGTGAATGCTGTACGGAAGAAACGCATTTGTGAAACTGCCAAGTACTGGCTTGACTACGCGAAACGCTATGATCGCAATCAGTGAAAAGAAGATGATCCCTTTGGCGCCTAGTCGCAGAAGATACACAAACAGCGGGGCAACGAGGTAGAACTGCCATTCGAGTGATATCGACCACGCCGGGTTCAGAATATCGCTTCCCGATCCCCGCATCGTGTTCGGCAAGGCCCCAAACAACATGACGGCATGACTGGCGACAGCCGCCCACCGATCCTCCGGTGCGACTCGGATCGGCATGAGTCCTGCGGCTTGCGCGAGAAGCGCAATCAAGATGCAAATGACAAACGTCGGATACAGCCTGAGGAATCGACGTGCAACAAAAATCGAGTAGCCTTCTCGCGACTTTATTAACAGGCCCGTCACAACAAATCCGCTCAGGATCATGAACACGTCAACAGCGCGCGCACCGTCTGTGACGATCTGAACGGAGCGCGGCAGCAGTTCCCACGCCCCAGATATCGTGAGCACGTGGTACACAAAGACCCACATCGCCAACAGGCCGCGAAGCCCATCAAGTTCGATCACATGCGGACTGGGCTGGGGAGTGGGCATCCGGCTCGATGATGACCCTGGCAAACTCAGAGCGACTTGCTCCTTAAGAAGAAACTCCAGTTCCACACGTGCAACGAATGGCAGCGGCTTTCGTGCGCAGTTGATCGCATCGCATGAGAGGCATCAGAACCGTTCTTGCGCCTGTCGGCTTCCGGTAGATGACGAAACACGACGCGTGTCGGCCCTATTGCCCCGGCTTTTGAACAAATTCCTGCGCCTTGGCAACGATCATGAATTCATAGGTCGCCATCATTCGGCAGTAAGTCCAGCCGGCACGGCCGTCGAGGAATCCGAGACGGAGGACGTACATGTAAAGAAAACGAAACAACGGCCGGAATGGCACGTGAAGCGACAAGTCTTTCAACGCGCGCCGACGCCGCGTTGGAGCGGTTGAAAGCAGGCCCGCCCAATCGATCCGCCCACCCTTACGCAGTCGCGCCACCGTTGCCCGCGCCTCGTCCGTCGAGTATCGATTATGCCTTTCGAACCAGTCCGCGAGGCCCTTCGAGAACGAATAGTGCAGGTACGCCTGCTTCAGCGTTCCTACGCGCTGCGGATCGAGCGTCTCGCGCTGGCCATGCCCAACCTGCGCAAATCTAAGCGCCTTCTTCCGTCCGAGACGCACCTGGTAGGTCGGATACATGCCGGAGTAACGCAGCCACCGGCCCAGGAACATCAGGCGTGACGGGATGCGATACGCATCGAAACCCTGATCCACGACGGCGCGTCGAATTTCCTCCCGGAGTTCGTCCGTCAACACTTCGTCCGCGTCCAGGTGCAGAATCCAGTTGTTCGCAAATTGGATGTTGTCCAGCGCAAAGTTCCGTTGGCCGGCAAAATTATCGAACACGCGCTGATACGTCCTAGCGCCCAGGCTCTGTGCCACGTGCATGGTCTGATCCGTACTGAACGAGTCGAGCAAGACGATGTCATCGAAGCCATGCAGGGCAGCGATGCAGGTGCTGATGTTCTGCTCTTCATTGAGCGTCAGGATCAGGACGGAAACCGGTACGGCCTTCGGATCCGGCAGCCCCGGTTCCCCGCCTCCCGGCACCTGCCGAGCCATCGTCAGCCGGCCCCTATCGACTTGGTCAGCACGTATCGTCCCAGGCAGAGCGCATCCATGTCGGTGCGCGCGAAGCAATCCAGTGCCTGCTCCGGCGTGTCCACGATGGGCTCGTTCTCGTTGAAGCTCGTATTGAGTACGACACCCACGCCGGTGAGTCGACGGAACGCACTGATCAATTCGTAGTACAGAGGATTGTTCGCCCGTTCCACTGTCTGCAAGCGTCCGGTTCCATCGACGTGAGTTACGGCCGGCAGACGCTCGCGCCATTCCGGACGAATTTTTACCACGTGCATCATGAATGGGCTGTCGACGTCCTGCTCGAAGTACTCCGGCACGCATTCCTTCAGCACGCTTGGGGCGAATGGCCGGAACGATTCGCGGCGCTTGATCTTGGCGTTGATCGTATCTTTCATCGTCGCGAGCATCGGGTTCGCCAGGATGGAGCGGTTGCCGAGCGCACGCGGTCCCCACTCACTGCGCCCCTGGTACCAGCCCAGCACTCGACCCTCGGCAATCATCCCTGCCGCCGTCGCGACCAGATCGGCGTCATCGACACAGACCTTGAGCGGAAATCCGCTGGCCTCGGCGACCGACCGCATGCGACTGTCAGGGTATTGCGGCCCCCAGAACGCATGCCTCATGTGGAAGCGCTCCTGCCGCTTCAGCACTTCGTGCCAGACGTAGTAGGCAGCCCCAAGGCAGGTACCGTCATCGGAGGCCGCTGATTGCAGGTACGGTGTCGAGAACGGCGTTTCGCGCAGGATGCGGGCATTCGCTACGCCGTTTAATGCGCAACCGCCGGCCATGACGAGTCTCTCGCTGGGCACCCTGTCGTAGAGCCGCTTCAGGCAATGCACCGCCGCCTCCTCGAAGCGGACTTGCGTAGAACGGGCGACGTCCATCTCGCGCTGGCCGAGCGCGTCGTCACGCTTTCGCGGCGCGCCGAGCTCAGCAACCAGTTTGTCGGTGTAGAAACGGCCCATCACAATGCGCTTGCCTTCGTCTAGGGCGCCGCTCTCCCCGCCCTGGTGCATGCCGAAGTAGCCGGTGCCAAGTCGGTACCAGTGAGCCGGATCAAGTCGCACCAGGTTCTGCATCAGATCCCGGTAGCGATCCTCGCCGTACGGCGCAAGGCCCATCACCTTGTATTCCTCGCCAAAGGCGTCAAACCCGATGAACTGGCACAGCGCCGTATAGAAGAAACCGAGGCTGTCAGGGAGGGTAACCCGATCGAGCACCTCGACGTGCGCCCCTTCGCACCGCGCCGCCATCATGCTGACGAAGTCCCCGGACGCGTCATATGACAACCCCGCGGTCAACTGCTCGAAGGGTGACAGGTAATAGGCGCTGCTGATGTGCGCAAGGTGATGTTCGACTCCGACGATGTCAAATCTTGCGAGCGCAGGATCCTCGCCACAGACCTCTGCCAGCTGCTGCAACGTGTCCTGCGTCTCCGTATTGCGCCTGAAGTGCTCCATGGCGGCCGCGGCGGCCCGTAACGGGCGTCGGGCGACGTAGGCCATCTTGGCCGCTACGTTGGCCTTGGGATCGCGGGCCATCGCGACGTGCGTCACGTCGCGCAGTCTCAGCCCCGCATCGGCCAGGAGATGGCGAATGGCATTGGCCGGAAAGGCCGGGCTGTGCTTCAGGCGTTCGCCCAGCCGCTCCTCCGCGACCGCACCTTGCAGGACACCATCGACGACCAGGCAGGCAGCCGAATCCGCATGAAACGCGTTGAACCCAAGTATGACGGTCATCGAATCTTCCGTACTAGAAAGCCTTTCAATCCAGTCGCACCCAGTCGGGACGGTCCCCGCGCTGCAGCAACCAGCAATACAGCGACAGCACCTGCCCCGCAATCACATCCCAGTCGAAGCGTCGCACGTAGCACCGGCCGCGATCACCCATTTGCCAGCGTTCATCATCCGACAGGGAAGTGGCTTGCCGAATGGCCTCGGCCAGCGGCTCGACGCCGATGTCGATCCACCAACCGCATTGGTGTGCCACCAGGTCTGACCAAGGGGCGCCGCGGGTCGTGATGACGGGCAGGCCATGAGCCAACGCCTCCGCCACGGCCATCCCGAAACTCTCGCTGAACGTCGGCAGCACGAACAGATCGGCCCCGTGGAACGCAGCGGTCTTCTGCACGTCGGCCACCGGTCCGACGTAGTCGACGACTTCGCGAAGATTCAGCTGTTCCACGAGACGGTCGATTTCCGCCCAATGGCCATGATCGTCGGGCCCGGCGATGGCGAGGCGCCAGCCGGCAGGTGCGGCACGGGCCCACGCGCGGATCAACTCCCGGGTGCCCTTCTGGGGGTGGATGCGGGACAGGAACAGCGCGACTCGCGTCCTATCGCCGACCCGCCGACCAGGCTCCGGCGAAGTCTCGGACGGCAGTCGCGTGCCGTTGGCGATCACGGCAACCGGCTGACGCAAGCCGAAACGTCGCACGCTCTCACACTCCATGTCTGAGCTCGCTACCAAGGCATTGGCCCGCTGCAGGTCGCGACCCTGGAACAGCGCCAGCGCCACACGTTTCTTGACTCTTTTCTGCGCCAGGGCCCAGGGTTCGAGCATTCCCCGAGGCTGAATCACCAGTGGAACTTGCCATTCCTGTGCAGATCGCGCCGCCCAATGGTTGGCCGGTTGCCAGAGACCGTGACTGTGCACGAGATGCGGTCGGGCTACGCAGCCTATCTCCTCGAGTTTCCTTCGCAGTGGAGTCGCGAGAATCTGATCCAACCGGGATTGCGCCCGCACATCCGTCCGCATTACAGCGGTGCTGGAGGGCATCGAGGCGACCGTGGGTCGTGACTGACTGAGTAATTGCACGGTCGCGCCATCCTTGCGCGCGAGGGCGTCCGTCAGGCCGATGACGCTTCGGGACGGCCCACCCTGCCCGGGTGCCAGACTGGCGATGCAGTGGAGCGCCCGAACCCTCAAGTCGTGTTGTCGCCCGACGGTAACTGCGCGAGCGCGTCGCGCACCGCCTGCCGAAATGCCGTCTGCCCGAAACGATCCAGGCAGGCCTTGCGCAATGCCTGCGGATCGAACCAGAGCGCCGGCCCGCGTCGCGCCAGCAGGTCGATCAGTCCGGCGGCAATCTCCGCGACGTCGTCCGGATCCACCAGACGGCCCAACTCGCCATCTGCCAGCGCATCGACGGAACCATCTCGATTGCCGGCCAGCACCGGCACACCACAGGCCATCGCCTCGAGGAAGACTATGCCGAAACCCTCGGCGGAACTGGGCATGGCAAATGCGTCCGCCATGCGGTAGTGCGCCGCCAGCTCGCCGTCTGGAACGAAACCACACATCGTGAGTCGATCGGCGATGCCGAGGTCAGCGGCCAGCCGGACGAGCTGCGCCGCGTCGGTACCGGTGCCTACGACGAGATACCGGACGCGGCCGACTACCCGAGAGACGGCTGGGAGTGCTCGCAACACTTTGTCGTAGCCCTTGTAACCCTCGCGCGAATCGAGCCGTGCGACCGTCAGCACGACCTTTTCGTCTGGCTGCAACCCGTAGCGATGTCGCAATTCCGGGTCGATCGGCCCAACGACAAAGTCCTCGCCCGACACCGTGTTTGGTACTCGGTGGACTCGACTCGAGGCCACACCGATCTCGATGAGACGTCGGACGGTCCAGCGCGACACGGCCCAGACCGCGTCGGCTTCCCGCAGTGCTCGCAACCTTGTTCGTGAAAGATCCGGGCAGACGTCGATGCCGTGAGCGACGAGCACATACGGCGTCCTCAGGAAGCTGCGCAGGGTGTGAGCCAGCGGCCCAAAGTTGAGATGCGTGCTGATCACGAGCGACGGGCGCTCGTAAAGCGCTGCGCCGGTCAAAAGGGTCGCAAATCCGGCCGAGCGAAGACTGGCCGGCCAGGCTGCCGCACCCCGCGCCTGACAGCCATGCCAATCGCTTCGACCGGTGGCTTTGCCGAACAATCGCGGCGGCTCGCCTTGTGCCTTTTCGATCAGGGTGGACGCGAGAGCTCCGCTGAAGACGGCAATGCCACCCCCAACGCTGCCGAACTCCGGCGCCCATAGATGAATGCGTTTCAGGCTATCGAGCATGCACCTGCTCTGCCTGCGGGGTAACCCAGTTCAACGCCTCCCTCAGTCCAGCCGTCGCCGCTTCAACCGAGTAAGCCGCAACGTGCTCCTGGGTGGCCATGGCCATGGCCGCCTTTTGCTCCGGCGTACGGTTGATCGCTGCCATTAGCGCTTTGCGAAGGTCGGCGAGGTCACCGCTGCGGAACACCCAACCCGTAACGCCGGGGATGACGAGATCCGGACCGCAACCCACCACGTCGCTCACGATGGCTGGCACGCCGAGATTCATTGCCTCGTTGACGCACAGCCCCCAGCTTTCCGCCCCGGAGGGTAAGACCAAGGCATCGATGGCGGAATACACTCGCGGCATCTCGGATTGATTCTGAAAGGGCACAAAAAACACGTCCCGGCCGATTCGCGTACCTGCCTGTGCCGCCAAACCTGGCAATTCCGATCCTGACCCGACGAACAACATCACTGCCCGCGGCGTCACGCCAGGTAACACTGAGCGCGAAAGATCCTTGCTCGCTTGCAGGAGATCGCCCGGCCGCTTCTTCTTTTCAAACTTCCCGACAAACCCGAAGACGACGGCACCGTCTGGAATGCCTAGTTGCCGACGCCAGGCGCGCGCCTCTTCTCGACACTGACTGCCCCTGTCCCGAAAGCGCCGGTTGTCGACAAAATGCGGCGCGAGAAACACCCGCTGCCGGGGTCCCGCAACCTCCCCAAAGTACGTCGTGTTGGCCTTTCCGACTGCGAGGTAAGCCTGAACGCGTCGGAACAACAGCTTGCGCAAAATCCTGGCGACAGTCGTTCTCGGCCCCGTGGGCCGTCCGACATTGTGCGAGTCACCTCGCAGCAGGATCGGCACGTGATTCAAGCGGCGCGAAAACAACAGGCGAAGGTGCGACCGGTAGGCATAGCCCACCATTAGAATGACGTCCGGCTGCCACGCCGCAACCCTGGAAGCCAGTGCTGGATTGTCCAGGCCACCGAAACGATGCGTTCCGGGCTGCCTGCTGACATTCTCGACGAACTCGAACGAATACCCGTCCAGGAGTGGAATATCCCACCGTATGGGAACGCCGAAGTCGCGATCCTGGCGGGACTCGACCCCGAAGTCCCAGAGGTAGAAGACCTTGATTTCGATGTCCGGCTGGCTGGCAAGGTGAGCCCACCAAGGCGAGAAATACTGGATCGGGTGCGAAATGATGACCGCGAGTCGACGGGTGGCGATGGCGATGTCCGCAGCCGATCGAACTGGCTCCACGTGATGCATCACGCCGGACGAACCATCCGACGTCGACGTCCAACGTGCGTCATGATGGACCAGATCCAATCGCCACCGAACCGCAGCACAACCCATCCCACCGCCAGCGCTGTCACCGCTCCACCGACGATCTTGACGTTAGAACTCTCGAAAAGAATACCGTTCATCAGAATGAAGCTCGTGGCAAACCCGAACGCCAGCAGGCGGTGTCGTCCTGTCGTGGAAAGCAGGCGGAACGTCCTGCCCCAGAAGACGCCCAACGCGAACACGGGCAGGAACATGAATACCGGCCCGAAGTCGATGTAGCTTTCAGCAACATAGCCGAGACTGACCGAGGTTCCTTCCATGGATCCGGCGACCCAGACGCCGCTGAACTCCTTGACGCGCTCAGAATCGTCGATCGCCCGTTTCTCCGGAAAGAACAATCGAGGCGTAAAGATGTGCGTGATCGCTTCGCCCCACAATCGCCCTTCCTGGTATGGAATTCGATCCGGAACGACGGTGGTCGCTCGCGCGAAGTACTCGAGGTACCCAGTGCGCTCCACGCCCGTTTGGAAACCACCCTTCAGGTCGTCGACGCTCAGGGACGTGAGGCGGCCGAGCAGAAACTCGACCCTTTCGCCGACTGGAACAACCACGCGTTGGCTGAAACTTCCCTGGCGCAAGAATTCCCGGTAGTCGACCTTAACGCTCTGCCAGAAGACCCCGAAGGCCAGTACCAGTACGGCCAGGAAAAGCACTTGTGGCCTGAGAAGGCGGCGCGGATTCGACGTCGTACCCAGAGCAACGACTATCGCCACGAACATCACGGACTTGAATGCCGAGAAGTAACTCAGCAGACCCAAGCCCACTTCGAGACAGAAAAGGACGATCGCAAGCATCCGGAAGCGATGGTCGCGGAATCCCGCCCAAAAGATCACGAAAACAACGGTCCATCGAAAGAGGCCGAGCCCGAGCAACGGTTGCCGCAATCCCGGACTCATGCCTCCTGCCACGTTGACCAGAATCGCAACCGCCTGGGCTATGACGTAGGCAGCAATCAGCCGGTTGACGGTGAGCGTCTCGACCTCACGGAATGCGAGGCGATGCGGATCCAAGGCGCGTCTGCCGAGGCCTAGGCGCATTCCCAGTGCGAGAAACAGAAGTCCCGCAAACCCAAGATAGGCGGCATACGTAAGGTTTGGAACGGCCGCCTCCTGATTCATGTCGATCCCGGCAAAGTTTGCGTTCAGCACCGGGACGAATACCTGCAGCCATTGATAACCCATCGCGAACAACAATACGGGTGGCTCGCCGACGCGCCAGAGCAAGCCGAAAAACACGGGCACCAAGAGCAGCCCGCCAAATGTCAACACTGGGTTGGCACTCGCGAGTCCCAGGCAAGCCAGGACAAGGCACACGTAAAGCACCACCCGCAGCGGTCCCTTTTGGCGTCCGTTTTGACGATCCAGGCCCATCATTGATGCAGACCCCATATGGATGCGGGCTGGATCTGACCCATGCTCCTGGCAACGACAGCGAGCACAATCACCCGGACAATGATGCGCCACCGTAGACCGAAGCCCAGGCCGCGGCAAAGCGCGCCTGGCCGAACCTCGTTTCCGAATCCACGCGCGCCGCCTCCCCCATCGACCGCAACCGCGCGCGATCGGCTAGACACCATCGGATGCCTTCGACCAGCGCATCGACGGTCTTGTCGCGGCAGATATAGCCGTCGACCTGGTGGCGCACCATTTCTGGAAGACCTCCGGAAGGGAAAACAACAGACGGCGTGCCGGCCATCTTCGCTTCCATGACGACGTTGCCCGCCGCCTCTTCACACACCGACGGAGCGACATGTACTGCGGCCGCCGAGTAACGGCCCGCGGGATTCGGCAAGTGCCCTGGTAACGATACCCGATCCATGAGTCTCCTCTCGACCAGCCTCGAGACCAGGAGACGACGAAAATCATCGTCGTACCGTGAGCCGCCGACGATATCCAGTCTCAGCGCTGGCAAGCTCTCGGCAAGTCGAGCGAATGCTTCTGCCAGAAGCAGCAGCCCCTTGTGTTCCGAAATCGCGCCGACGTAGACGATACGACTCAAATCGCGTGGCATATCGATGGTCACTGCCTGCGACACGTCCGTCGGGCGAGACGGTGCGAGATTGTATATCACGGCAATATTCGACGCGGCGGCGCCACATTCTTCGGCACGAGTCGCCACATAGCATGAGATGGCAACGATCCTGTTGCTGCGACGCTGTGCCATTCGCCACAGTCGCAAGTTGAACCTAGAGTCTACGGGCGGACAATCCCCCATGCGATAAATCAGGGGCGTCCGGGATCTCGCCAACGCCAGCCACAGGTATGAATAGGCCAGCGGCGATCCCAGGTGAATGTGCGTCGCTCCGCAGCGTTGCATTTGCTGCGAAAAGATACGACTGCAGTTGAGCACGGCCGACATCTTCTCGCCAATCGAGCGCGGGTACTTCCGCAACCACTGGAGCGACCATTGGTTCGAAAACGGCAGAGGGAACGTCTCGAAGCCCAACCGCCGCAATTCGGCATCCACGTCGTTGTCGGCGCCCGCATTCGTACCGACGACGACTTCGGCACCACAATTGCGCAGGGTCTTGAAGACCTCGATGTTGCCGCGCTCATGGCCGAACAGCTCGATGCCGTTCAGCGCCGCGAGCACCCGCACCCCGGCGAGGCGGTCCGGACCTGCCTTTCCTTCAGGCCGCATGAGCCACGACCCTGTTGAACCACTCGGTCACGGCACGAGCCTGAGAAACCGCAGTGAAAGGCTCGAATGCTTTGCGGTCCAGCGGTACCAGACGGTTGCACCCGCCAGTCCGGAACCAGGCGTTTTCGATCGCGACGGCCAATTCGTCCACGGTCGTGCGTTCGTTGAATGTCACGAGCACGCCGCCACCGGCGGCCTGGAGCAGCGGCACCACCGTGCTTTGCTCATGAAAGATTGCCAGCAACGGTTTTCCCGAGAGCAGATACGGGTAGATCTTCGACGCGGTATAGGCCGGGTCGTTCGAGCCAAAGACCACCAGTGCATCGCTCCCCCGCAGCGACAGCAGCATCCCGCTGTATCCGAGTCGCTCGGTCGTTTCGCTGACCGACGCTTGAAGCCCGGCGTGCTCGGCCAATGGCTGCAACGTCTTCGCGCCTCGGCCGGCAGCGGCATAACTCGTACCGATGGCCTCGAACCGCACCGCATCCGGCAGCAGGTCGCCTCGGTCGATGGCGGACCGCCACGCAAGGAAGAACGCCTTCGCCGCCAGGGACATGTCGGCGCCGCCCCGGCCGACATAACGCCAGACTGCCGGCCCGGCTTTGCCAACCGCAGCCTGCGGCTCGTTCATCCCGTCCAGCTCACTCGGCTCCGCGGGAAAGCCTGCCACGAGCCGAGGCTGGTGGCTGACCGCCGGCCCATAGCGGCACTCCAGCTGCGGTATGTATGCGGGTGAAACCGCGAGGAAACCACTGCAGCGCGGCGCGACGAACTCCTCGACGCGTGCGTGAACCCGGCTGACCAGTGCGTACTTGATCCGCCCGCCTGGCGGCACGATCTCCGGATTCTGCTGGTAATAATCGTTGACCCAAGGGTCCTGGTAGTCCATGCAGAACGGCACGCGCCATCGGCGCTGCCACAGCGGACCCAGCACGTGCAGCAGAAACTCCGTGGTCGAAAAGAAGACAAGGTCAAATCGTCCGGTGGCGAGCAGTTCGTTTCCCTTGCGGTATAGGCTCCAGAAACTTCGCTGCGCCAGTCCATTGAGTCCCCATCCGGATATGCGTCCGGCACGCACTCGATGCACGGGGACGGCGCTCGGCAGCCGATCCTCGAGCCATGGATCGTGCGGACCGGGCACATCGCCCGGGTCCGCCGCCAGGACTTCGGCCTGCCAACCATTTGCCTCGAGGTAGGGCAGCAGCAGGCGCGCGCGGTGGCTGTCCGCCGCATTGACCGGTGCGAAGCGCGGACAGACCACGAGGACTCGGTGACTCACATCGCCCAACGCGCTTCTATCCCTGCGAGGCGACGGCACGTGCCACCGAGTCCAGCAGGAGCGCCTGCTCCCTCTCCCAATTGAATCGCTGTCGCGCGATGGCCAGGGCGTGGCTTCTCGCTGCGGCAAGCACGGCGACGTCCGCCAGCAGGAAATCGTCGATGGCGGCGGCCAGACTCGCTGGCTCGTCCACCGTGTAAAGGCGAGCAGCCGTGCCCAGTTCTCCGGCGATCGAGCGATGCGCCGGAATGTCGCTCAACAACACCGGGACGCCCGCCAGGAGAAACGAGAACAACTTGTTGGCAAGCGCGATGCGGTGATTGGGCGTGTGGCCGGTTTCCCCCACCAGCCCCAGATCATGTTGCGCCGACAACCGTTCCATTTCGCGAGGCGGAGCCGGCGCCAGCACGTGCAGCCGATCCGGCACGCCGCACTCCTCTGCCAAGCGCAACAGTCGGTCGATGTAACCTGCAGCCGGGTTGCCACGCAGCACCAGGTGTGGCCGTGACTTGCTGAGACCGACTGCGCGAACAGCACACTCGAGCCCACGGTCCGCACCGATGGTTTGCGAAAACCAGTACACCGAAGGATGCGGTCGCCAGCTTCCACTCGGCGTGGCATGCGCCGGACCGTTGGCCAGGGGGAAGACGTTGAGCAGCACTGTCGGCCGATCGATGCCGTAGGCGCTTTCATAGGCATCCGCAATACCGGGCGACGCCGCAGTCACGTAGGCACAGCCCGGCAGGTATCTCTCTTCGATGCCACGAATAAGGGCGCGCGTCGGGTCGAATCCGGGTCCTTCCGGGACGTCCCCAAGGTGGAAGTCCTCGGCGTCGAAGGAATATCGTGCGCAGTGCGTGGCAGCCGCCAACGCCGCAGCGGGCAGTGCCGCCGGGTAGTGTGCGACATACAAATCCGCCGGTACTCTCCGGGCCTCCCTCACGAGTTCGGGCGCGATGGGATGCCACGCGGCACGCACGGCCCACGACGCATCTACGCCGACCCGGCACAATGCCCGGGCGGCGCGTTGGCGACCGACCTGAATGAGGCGACGGAACGTGCTCGCATACGGACCAAAGCGCAGCTTCGCGGCAACTCGCCAACCACGGTCGTCGAATTCCCGATCCGCCTGCCTCGCCCAGTCCGAGAAGTCGGCGGCAATCACGGTGACCCGATATCCGGCTGCGTGCAGGGCATCCGCCTCCTTCACGATCCTTGGGTTGGTCGAGAGGTGGCCCGGTGTGATCAGGCAGATGTGGTTCACTGCGGCAGGACTATTGCAATCGGAGCCCGCCGGTGCGCGCAGCAATCAGTTCAGAATACACGCGCAGGTAACCCTCGACAGTCGAGTGTTCCGAGAAGAGCCGTTCCACCCGATCTCGGCAGGCAGCACGATTGATTCGATCCACCTGCGCCACGGCAGCGACCAGCCCATCGACCGAGTCCTCGACGAATCCTGTCACGCCGTGCTCGACGACCTCGGGCACTGCTCCACGATTCATGCCGATAACGGGCGTGCCGCAGGCCATTGCTTCGGCCATGACGATGCCGAAAGGCTCGTCCCAGAGAATCGGCATCAGGAAGGCCGCCGCGCTGCCCAGCAGGTCGTTCTTCTGGCGATCATCGACCGGGCCGACGTACGAAATCTGATTTCCATCGAGACGCGGGCGGATCTGTTCGTCGAAATACGACTGGTGGCCCGACGGTACGTTCCCGGCGATGACGAGCCGCCTCCCCGAGCGCCGTGCAACTTCAATGGCCAGATGGGTTCCCTTGATGTGCTCGATGCGACCCAGGAAGACGAGCGGCGCATCGGCCGCCACGCTCGCCTTGCACTCATAGACAATGGTCGGGACGCCGTTGTAAACCAGATGCCAGTTGCCAAGATGGCTCACGTTCGCCGTCATCCAGCGGCTGATGGCCGAAAAATGCAGAGTGCCACGGGACAAGCGATGTCCCCACGCGACCGACCGCGGCGTCACCTCTCGCTGATAAGTCATCAGTTTCGGGATGGATTGCGGCAGCAGCGGCAACAGATACGCAATCCGGCCGAAGCTGTGCACCACGTCGAAAGCACCATCTGCCACGGTGCGCGAGATCGCCATCATGTTGCTCAAGGTGTCGGATCTCGAGCGACTATCCATGCCACGATAAGGCACAAGCCGACAGGGCACATTCGAGTCAGGGTGCGCGAACAAAGTGACTTCGTGTCCGCGTGCCATCAATCCGCGGGCCAGCATGTCGATGATCCGCTCGATCCCGCCGTACAGGATCGGCGGCACAGGCAATTCCGGGTCGGCGGTCAGGGCGATGCGCCAGCGGCTATCGTCCATCACGTGCGGCTTCTCACGGGCGACCGGTTGCAACCTGCAGCCGTCGCGCCAGCCTCCAGCCGATCACGCGCGACAATGCCTTGAAGGCCACGCCGCCACTGGGGCGAATCTCGACGCGGTGCAGACGGCGCGCACGCGCCAGCGCCTCGTTGGCAATCCGGGGCTCGTAGGGATAGCAGGAATGCGCATACACTTGCCAAAGCAGCGATCCGCACCGTCTCACTCTCTCGCTGTCCTCAACGTTGCGGGCAGACTCGATGCATGACCTAATCGCCTCGAACCCAGACTGCCACGCTCGCGCAGATTTCATCCCCGAGAGACTACCTTGCAAACCCGAGCGGTAGTACGCAGAGCCTCCCTCACAAAACAACACTCTGTTGGATGCTAAAACAACTCTAGTAAAGAACTCGCCGTCATCATTTAGCGAAAGGTCCTCGCGCCAGAGACCGGCACGGCTAATGACCTGCCTCGGAACTAGCCACATTGCGGGAAAAAGCATACCGCCGCCGTCCGACCAAGCTTCCACAAGCCAGTCGATGGGAGATAGGTCATGAGACCTTGTGAAGGAGGCAAAGACCGCATCCCCGGGATTGATGTTGAAT
Source organism: uncultured Gammaproteobacteria bacterium (assembly GCA_963726665.1). Taxonomy (GTDB): domain Bacteria; phylum Pseudomonadota; class Gammaproteobacteria; order Steroidobacterales; family Steroidobacteraceae; genus RPQJ01. The sequence goes on from CAVSDW010000012.1 coordinate 524,104, forward strand.
CTCGCCCATGGGCACGTCGCCACTGCGTCTGCATAAGGCTCAAGCCTTTCCACTTGAGAGCGCACCTTGTCTGGTGAAATCAGGTCGTCAGCATCCATGAACTGGACATAGGCACCACGGGCAGCTGCGAAGCCGACATTGCGTGCGGCCGCCGCACCGCGATTCTGCTGAACTATCAGCTTGACCCCACGGGACTCATATCCCCTTACCAGATCTACGGCACCATCCGTTGAGCCGTCATCAACAACGATGGTCTCTATGTGAGACCAAGTCTGCGAGAGCACCGCATCGAGGGTCGCACCAATCCAGCGCTCCGCGTTGAAGCAGGGGATCACCACCGAGACAAGAGCCCGTGTCATTCGGATGCCGCCTTCGCTGGATAGCCAGCCCTGAATCGGGGCTTGAACCATCGGATCAGGTGCTCGCGAATGCGCAGGGCCGAAAGTGGGTGGACTCGGGCCAACGACCTGAAAAGTGCGCCAGCCTCCTCGGGAACCCGGACGCCGTGGCGGATCGCCAGTCGCACGCATTCATCAGCCTCGGACCAGTCGAGAAAAGATGCCAGTCCGGCCGCATCCTGCCAGGCGAGACGCCCAATCTCGCGCTCATATCCTTCTGGGTGCCGACCTGCAAACCGTCGCGTGATCTCGACATGCGCGCGCAGGCATCGAACACGGTTGGCCGAGGACATGGAGCCGGAGTTGAAATAGAAGCGGCTGCCGACGTAGGGATCGACCTCGAAAGCGGCCCCCGATTCTGCAAGGCGGAGGTGAAAAGCTCGGTCCTCGTTGTAGCGGACGGCAGGGTCTTCGTCGAACCCACCGACTCGACGCAACAGGTCCACGGCGTAGACGCCACCGTTATTCACGGTATTCGAGAGCATGTATCGGACCGGCGCCGTACGGACATCGGTGGCTTCAAATTGACTGCGGGACATCTGCTGACCCGACCGTTCCTCGACCTGTTCGTAATTGAACAGCAGTACATCGAAGGTGTTGCGCTGTATCCGGGCTTTCGCACGTTCGACGAACTCCGGCGCCAAAGTGTCATCCGCATCGTGGAAATGCACCCACGACGAGCCAACCTGCATCAAGAGAGCATTTTTGCCTGCCGAACACCCCTTGTTCGCCCGGCCTTGGACGACCCTCGCGCCGTACTGAGCTGCGACCTCTGCGGTCCGGTCGGCGCTCGCGTCGTCGTACACCCAGAGTTCATCGAATGGCACCGTCTGGCGACTCACCGAGTCAAACAGGCATGGCAACAGAGCAGCCGCATTGAAGGCAGGTACGCATAGAGCGATCGAACTGTCGCGCTTGGTCACGATCGTCGAGCCAGCTTCTGGGCGATGCGACGCAGTGTGTATTCGGCCAGCGGCCGGAGTGGCAACTGATCCAGAAAAGTGAGGGTCTCGGCGGCCGACTCCCCCGGCGCGCAAGCCATGCGGAGCCAGTCACCGTCCGGCAGCCGCAGCTGCTGGCCCCGGCGGATGGCGGTCTCGTAGGCGGCGACGCGCTCACTAACTCCCGCGACGGGATTCATGGAAGCATGGACCGTTTCCTGCCCAGCTTCGCCAATCGCCTGACGCTTGCCCGGACTCAACGCCAGCAGCCGCTCGAGCGCCGCCGCAAGCTCTTGCGGCCGACCGTTCTCGAACACGAAGCCATTGACACCATCTTCGATCAAGTCGCTCGCACCCGCCCCCGTTGAGCAGATCACGGGCGTGCCGGCACCCATGGCTTCGACGCACGTGAAGTTGAACGTATCCCACAGCGACGGCACCACTACGAAGGCCGCTTCCGCCTGAAGCCTTTGGATGGCGTCCGCGGGTTGCTGAGCCTTGTGGACCAGCTTCTTTCCCCAAACGGAGGGCCACGTCTTCGACAGGTGTTCAGAGGTCCTTTGATTGCGGTGACGGTAAACAGTGTCGCGCCCGACCCAATCCATTGCAGGCGCGCGATCCCCAAGAAGCTGCAACGCCTCGCAGAGGATTTCCGGTCCCTTCCAGCGCTGCAGTCGCCCGACCACCAGTCCTCCTTGTGATCGCGCCCCACCTTCCGGGGGTTCGACCAGTGGCCGCCATGCCGGAAGAATGCGTTCGACGTCACGTCCAGTCTGTCGCCGCCAGAACTCCGTGTTGGCGTGGCTATATGCCTGCGCGCCAATCGCCGTCTGGACCGCGCACCGCTCGATCAAGCGGATGACATGTCCCTGCAATTCCTCGCCCGCGACAGGGTCGTGGATATCGATCTGACCCGAACTGCCGTGCAGTTGCACCATGCATGGCGGTCCCTTCTCGACGACCCACGGCGCGAACAGCAGGCCCCAGTCCGCGGCTTCCACCAGGTCGTAGCCTCGGCCGCCTTCCGCCTGCTCATGCATTGCCCATGCGGCCGCCAGGTAACGTCGTAGCCCGGGCATCGCGGCATAATGCGCAAACTGGTCAATGTACTTGCGCAACAGACCCAGGCTCAGCGATTCGACGCGGACCCCGTCGATGCCGACGGATGATGGCGACTCTTCAGCGTGGACGCCGCTGCCGACAATGACCCGCACCTCGTGCCCCTGTCGAGCCAGCAGCGGCAGGAAATGGCGGTAGAAGGTAATGATGCCGCCGCCGGCGTTGAGCACGTACTCGGGCAGCACGTACAGCAGCTTCACGTCGTGACCTTCACAGTCGCAGCATGCGGGCGATTCGGGAGCCGCCCGGCAGGTAAGCAACGATCTCCGTCAGCGGCGCGCGGAACAGGACCCTCAGCGCCAGCACGTAGACCGCCGTGAATGCCAGCCAGGAAGCGAGCAAGGCGATGACTTCCGGACTTTCCGCGAGCACGTCCGACTCGATCGCACGCACAGTCATCGCAGCCAGGACCGCCGACACCCCTGGTGGCGTCAGCGCACGCAACAGGCCCTCCCCTCGCAACCCGCGGGTCTTCACGAGCAGGCTGACGAGGATCACCGCAATCGCTATGTTTGCGACCAGCGCACCGGCCAGATAGGCCTTCAGGCCGAGCGGTATTAATGCCACCATCGGCAGCGCCGCAATGAAAAAGGCAGCCGTGTCCGATCTCAGGCACAGGCGAGACTGGTCGTTGGCCAGCAGCAGGCTGTAAGCCGTTGCGCCAATGCTGATGGCGACTCCGCAACCCATCGCCAACGGGAGCAGTGGCGCGACGGCCAGCCATTTCTGGCCGTACAGCACGTGCACCAGGCTCGCGGCCTGAAGGGAAAAGAAGACGCAGATCGGCACGACGACCCAGGCCACGCCGCTGAGGACCAGGCCGCTGATGCGCCGAAACTGATCGGACTGGGCGGCGGCCCGCGTGACGACGGGATACAGCCCTCCCGTCACCTGCTGCGCGACCCGGCCGCAGAACATGTTGGCCAGTCCCTCCGCACGCGAGAACAGCCCAAGTCCGGCAAAGTTCGCGTTGTGGGTGATCAGCGAGTTTTGCAGCAGCGCCCGTCCGCCGTTCATCGCGTTGGAGCCCGCACGGTTCAACCCGAACTGCACTGTTTCTCGGTAACTGCCGTAGCTCCACTGCAGGCGTGGCCGCCAGCCGGCGAATATGAACAGGTCCAGGATCATGAGCGACGATGCCAGCAATCCCGGAACGACCAGGGAATACACCCCCGCCCCCGCAGCGGCCATTGCAATGCCGCTGACGACGCTTACGATGATGGCGGCCATCTGCACGCTCCGCAATCGATGCCAATTCTGCTCGCGCTCGAGCATCTTGACGCGCATGTCGACCGGCACGCTCAGCAGGAACGTCAGCGAGAGCAAATGCAGGAGCGGCTGCAGGTGCTGGAACTTCTCGCTGAAATCTACGCCGACCGCAATGACGTTGGCCAGCACGAACAGCGACCCGTTCAGCACCAGTCCCGCCGTGAAGTGCTCGTGATAGTTGACCTGCCTGTCTGGCCGCTGCTGCAGGACATGGACGATGACATGCTGGAACGACGCGAGGCTGATGAAGCTGATCACCGTCGTCGCCATCCCTGCCATGCCGTAGATGGCGGGATCGAGCAGCCGCGCCATGACCAGCATCTGCCCGAACTGCAGCACGTCGCGAAAGAGGTTGAGACCGGCCGACCAAAGCATCGCTCGCTTGGCCGACTGACGCAAGGACACGGGCGCGTTCTGCATCCTGCCTAGGCCGCGCATCCGACCGGGAAGGCCTCGGCCACGAACGCCTGCCAGCCGCGCAACCCTCGCTCCGCCACCTGTCCGCCGCCGGAGCGAAGCATCCATTCGCGCACGGGCACCGTGAATCCCGTCTTGGCTCGCTCGATCAGTTCCGCCGGCAAGGCCGGTGTTGCAGTGGCCGCCAGATCCTGCTTCGTCAGCGCCTGCCCTGCGCGGCGTTGGTGTCCAACGAATCGCACCAGTTCGCGATCCACCAACGGCACCCGCAGCTCGATGGAATGTGCCATGCCCGCCCAGTCGGCATCGCGCAGCAACTGATTGCGCATGTAGCGCGTGGCCTCCAGGTAGGAAACGACGGCACTTGGCGATGCGTGCGGCCCGAAGATCTCCTCGACTGCCGGCTTCGCCGTCCACGAACCCTGCGGCGCAACGGATGTAAGTTCCCACGGCATGCGTACGGCTCGGCGGAGCAAATAGGCTCCTTCCCAAGTCGAGCCGTATTCGAACAGCCCCGCATACTTCGCGCTGGTCAGTTTGCCGAGCATCCCTGCGGTCAACTGCCTCAGCAGCTTGCCGAATCCCGGCACAGCGCCGAACGGATGAGCCACACGCCTAATTCGCGGCACATGCCTGAATGATGGGTAGCCACCAAAGAACTCATCGCCACCCAGGCCCGTGATGGCCACCTTCAATCCTACCTGTGCTGCGGCGCGCGCAACGAACCAGGTGTTGAGCCCGTCGATACTTGGTTGGTCCATGGCGTCGAGAAATGCCTCCAGCGCACTCTCGAAGTCGCTCTGGCGAACCCAGACCGTCTGGTGCTTCGTACCATATCGGCGCGACACAGCCTCGGCCAGGACCGTTTCGTCGGCAGGGGTACCCCGGTACTCGTCGAACCCCAGCGTCACGGTGCTCACGTTGGCATCGCAGGCGGCGGCGACAGCGGTCAGCGTCGCGGAGTCGATCCCCGCCGATAGGAAGACGCCGACCGGCACGTCGGCGATCAGGTGATGTCGCACGCTGTCGAGCAGCACATCCTGCAAGGACTGCTCGCACCGCCCGTCCGAACATCGGCGTTCAGCATGTCCGCAACGGTCTCGAAGGCCTGCCACTTTCGCCGGCCGTCCAGGTGGATTTCGAGCGTCGTGCCCGGCGGGAACGCGCGAATGCCCTCATACCACGTATGGGGTTCCGGCACGGCGCCCCAGATCCAGAAACCGAGTTGCCCAACAGGATCGGGCTGACGGGCAATCGCTTCGCCCGCCAGCAGCGCCTTGACCTGGGAAGCAAAGCGGAAGATGCGACCGTCGTCGGCGAAGTACAGCGGCTTGATTCCAAACGGATCCCGCGCGACGAAGAGGCACCGCTCCTGCGTATCCCAGATGGCAAATGCATACATGCCACGCAGTCGACGGCACATCGTTGCGCCCTCTTGCGCATAGAGGTGCAGAAGCACCTCCGTGTCCGACTCGCTGCGAAAAGCGCTTCCTGCGTCCCGGAGCTCTTTGCGAATCTCGCGGTAGTTGTAGATTTCGCCGTTGAATACGATGGTGTAGCGCCCGTCCGGGCTGGCCATCGGCTGCGCGCCGTCGGCAGTCAGGTCGATGATGGCGAGACGACGATGCGCCAGTCCAACGCGGTGGTCCGGCGACATCCACAGGCCCGCGCCATCCGGGCCGCGCCGGATCATCTGCTCGCGGATGCGCAGCAGCTCACCGGTGTCGACCGCAGGGGCGTCGTGCGAGTAGCCGAAAATTCCTGCCACGCCGCACATAGCTACACGCGTCCCTGCTGCAGTTGCCACCGATACGCCGTGGACAGGATCGATTCCAGCGTGGACTGCCTTGGCCGCCAACCAAGAGTCGCGTCTGCCACCCCGGGCGCGGCAACGAGTTCAGGGGGGTCGCCCGCTCGGCGCGACGCACTCACGTGCGGCACGGGCCGACCGGTCACTCTTGCTGCCGCGTCGATCACCTGATTCACGGAGTGACCGCGCCCTGTACCGAGGTTGGCGACCAGCGTCTCGCCGCCCGCAAGCAGGTGATTCAGCGCTCGGGCATGGGCGTCGGCGAGATCCGCGACGTGGACATAGTCACGGATCGCGGTGCCGTCGGGCGTGGGGTAGTCGGTTCCCATCACCTGAACCGAATCGTGCGTGCCGAGCGCTGCGCCCAGCACGAGCGGGATGAGGTGGGTTTCCGGCTCGTGCCACTCGCCGATTTCGCCGTCGGCATCGGCGCCGGCGGCGTTGAAATAGCGCAGCCGCGCGGACCTGAGGCCGTGGGCATGACCGAAGTCATCCATCATCCTTTCGCAGGCAAGCTTGCTGAAGCCGTACGGATTCACCGGATTGCAGGGTGTCGACTCGACAATCGGAATCGTCGCAGGCACTCCGTATACGGCGCAGGTCGAGGAGAACACCAGCCTGCCGACGCCCGCCTCCACCATTGCCGACAGCAGCGTGCGGGTGCCGTTGACGTTCACGTCGTAGTAGCGCCCGGGGTGCTGCACTGACTCACCCACGTACGCCAGCGCCGCGAAGTGCAGCACCGCGTCAAAGCGGTGGCGGGCGAACGTCTCGGACAGCCGGGCTGGGTCGCGCACGTCGCCCTCGATCAGCGGACCCCATTTCACGAACTCGCGGTGGCCTCGCGACAGGTTGTCGTATACGACGCAGTCGTGGCCTGCCCGCGCGAGCGCCTTCACGCAGTGGCTGCCGACGTAGCCGGCTCCGCCCGTAATCAGGAGCTGGGCGATGTGGCCTCCCCGTCTTCGTCTTCGTCGTGTCCCGCGTGTCCGCCGGACCCTCGCCATGTCGAGCACCCGCCATGACCCGTTTTGCAAACGCGATCGAAGGTTTCTCGATGACGCGATAGAACACCCAGGCAAATGCCAGGCAAGTCGCCAATGCGACGAGCGACAGCAACACTTCGGCGAGCGGACCGGACACGTAACGGCGCCCCAGGTTCACGATACGTCCGCCCACCGGCACATGTGTCAGGTACAGCGAGTAGGAAATGCCGCCGAGCAACATCAGGCGCTCGTGGAGGAACTTAGGAAATTCGAACGTTCGAAATGCATGAATCAGGAGGCCCGCAGCGGTTCCCACGATCGCGACCAATGCGCTCGACGAGGCGATCATCGCGGCGGCACCCGCTATCACTGCGACATTCAGCAGCCGACCCGAAGCGCCCTTCTCCTCGAGGCCGGCCCGGTACACGGCGATGCCGATGATGAACAACAGGGTCCGATCGGGCAGGACTCCCAGTCCAGCCAGGGCCATGACCGTCGCCACGAGCAGATACCATGGGTACGGCGGTTCTTTCGTCCGATAAATGGGAACAGAAGCCCCATGCTTATGTAGAACACGAATTCCCAGGCGAGGCTCCAGTAAACCGGTTGCAGCCAGCCGTACTCCGTGAGGGGTACCAGGTAGAACAAGTGACTCAGGATCTGCGCCGAATCCCAGGAGGGTGGTGAACCTTGAAAACCCGGGGCGAAGGACGACATCCGCCACAGCACAAGCACCAGCGCGATGCTAAACAGGTAGCGGTGGCTCCAGACGGAGGATCCGTCGCGCCATGAATTGTGGAAAGTCGGAAATCGAGTATCGCCCGTATGAACTGGCGATCGACAACGGTATGACGAAGCCCGAAATGACGAAGAACACTTCGACGCCGAGCCAACCCAACGAGCCGCTGAATCGGACCCAGTCGGCCGGATAAGTATTGGTCAGGTGAAACCATGCGACGCTCAAGGCTGCCGCACCACGCAGATACTCGATAAGCGCAAGTCGACTAGCCGTATTTCCTGCCGGCCTCGTCATCCTTCCATCCGTTGGTCCGGCCGCCGCCGTGCTGCCGCCGCCTCCGCCTGCAGTTCCTCGATCTCGCGCTTCAGCATCTCGTACTCGGCTACTTTGCGCCGAAGAAAGTTCACGGTGAGACGGGCCTTCGCGTCGATTCCCGAGGGCGTCAGCAGATAGGCATAGGCCAGCTTGCGGGGGTTGGCGCGGAAATTGTTGGCTTTCACCCAGCCCTTGTCGACCAGCGCCTTCAGGCAATAGTTGGCCTTTCCGAGGCTCACCCCTAGCGACTCCGAGAGCTCGCGCTGGGTCGCCTGCGAATTGGCTTCGATCGCCTTGAGCAGCCGGAGGTGAATCTCGTCCATCGCTCGCAGGCGACTACTAGGCTTCGCTGGTCAACAGTTCGTCGAAGAAGGCTATGGTGTGCCGCAAGCCTTCCTCGAGCTGCACCTTCGGCTGCCAGTCCGCCAAATGCTCACGGGCCCGGCTGATGTCCGGCTGGCGCTGCATGGGGTCGTCGGCCGGCAGTGGCTCGAAACACCAGTCTTGGACTTCGAGCCGGTCAGCTCGATGACCTGCTCGGCCAACTGCCGGATCGTGAATTCGTTCGGATTGCCCAGGTTGATCGGGCCGGCGAAACCCGGCTCGCCGGCTTGCCCAGGCAGATCCATGAAGCGCAGGAACCCCTCGACCAGGTCGTCGACGTAGCAGAAGCTGCGCGTCTGCTGGCCTTCGCCGTAGATGGTGATGTCCTCGCCCTTGCAGGGCCTGGACGATGAAGTTGCTGACCACGCGGCCGTCGTTCGGGTGCATGCGCGGGCCGTAGGTGTTGAAGATGCGCGCCACGCGGATGTCGAGCTTGTGCTGGCGGTGGTAGTCGAAGAACAGCGTCTCCGCGCAGCGCTTGCCTTCGTCGTAGCAGCTGCGGGTGCCGATCGGGTTGACGTTGCCCCAGTAGTCCTCGGTCTGCGGGTGCACGGACGGGTCGCCATAGACCTCCGAGGTGCTGGCCTGGAAGATGCGCGCCTTGAGCCGCTTGGCCAGGCCCAGCATGTTGATGGCGCCGTGCACGCTGGTCTTGGTGGTCTGCACCGGGTCGTGCTGGTAGTGGATGGGGCTGGCCGGGCAGGCCAGGTTGTAGATCTGGTCCACCTCGACATACAGCGGGAAGGTGACGTCGTGGCGGATGAACTCGAAGCGCGGGTGGCCGTGCAGGTGCTCGATGTTGTGCTTGGTGCCGGTGAACAGGTTGTCGACGCAGACCACTTCGTCGCCGCGCGTCGAGCAGCCGGTCGATGAGGTGGGAGCCCAGGAAACCGGCGCCGCCGGTGACCAGGATGCGTTTGCGGGGGTTATAGTACGCGCATGGTTGCTTGACCGATTGAGTTGATGTGCAGGTTATCGGGCGCGGCTGCGCACCCTCGTTGCGGAATGGCTACCGCACTGCCCGGTACTGCGTCGGGGCAGCGGCAGTCAGGCCGTGTTCAACGATTGAACACGGCACCCACTCTAGTCGGTTCGCACGGGACTTTTCCACCGCGCCATCTCGGACTGGCCCGTGACGGCGCACCGACCCCAGCAGCACGGCCGCCAGAGAGGCTCGCGTGAACGTGGCGATCGTCAGCGTTCGCAGCGGGTAGTCCACGATCGAGTGCAGCGCGATCGAGCAGCAGCGACAACGCGGCCCCAAGCCTCAGCCCTCGGTCATTGCATCTCGTTGCCCTGCCCTCTCCGGGCACGGCGCAGGTACTTGCGCAGCTGCCAGCCGATCATCACCAGCGCAGCCACCACCAGCGCAGCGGCTGGCAGGCCACCCTCCAGCCAGAGTTCGACATAATCGTCGTGCGCGTGGTTCACATACGGTTCCATGTCGGCGCTCTCGTCGCCGATCTCGTCATAGGCATGCACGAACGAGCCGAGTCCGAGCCCTGTGCCGCGAGCGGGCTCGGCAGCCTGCAGCGTGTTGGCTGCCAGCGTCCAGCGGTATCGATCGAGCGGATCAGACTCCAGCCGCACCAGCAGACCGTACAACGTGAACTGCACGATCAGCACGCCGGCGATGAGCGCGCTGACCCGCAGCCACGTCCGGGCGCCGGCCCACGGTCCCTGCGGCCGCGCGCGCAACAGCACCGCCACACTCGCAATGACACTTACCATCAGCAGCCCGAATCCCGCGCGCGAGTGCGTCGCGGTCGCGCTCACGGCGAGCAGCACGATCAAGGCCGTAAGCAGCCACACCCGCAAGTCACGCATTCCGTGCGGGTGTTGTCGCAGGCGATCCGCCAGCATGCCTGCGGCGACAGGAAGCGCGGCGGCGAGCAGCCCGGCGAGGTGATTGCGATTAGCGAAAAACCCGACCGCCTCGCCTTCGTTCGTGATGCGGTACAGGTAGAGCCGCTCTCCGGCCCTTCCATCGATCTGCCAGAGCCCGACCAGCGCGCTGATGGCCGCAAAGGCAAGCACGATCGCGACCATCGTCCGCCGCTGGGAGCCGTGCAGCGCCACCGCCGACATGAACACGCCGGCTGGAACGAGCGCGGACCACAGGATCCGCTCCGTTGCGAACGGCGCGAGCGTCCAGGCGCCCGCGGCCGGGGCGACGCCCGCCGTAGCCAGCCCCGCAGCCACGGCGCCCCGCCCGGGCAACATCGTCCAGACGGAAAACGGCAAAGGCACCAGCTGCAGCAGCGGCAACACCACGAGCCCGACCGGCAACAGCCAGAACCATCGGGCGCGGTCCGGCCGCACGCCGAAGTGCCGATGCGAAAACCAGCGATGAGAATCAAGGCGAGACCCGGCAACGCCAGCAGTTGCTCGCCGACGGTACCCTGCCCGCCGCCCAGGAACAGGGCGAGCACGAGGGTGATCGAACTCAGGGCGAAAAGTGCACGAGTGGCGCCGCTCGCGTCAGCGTGCGGGCCGTGCCGCATCCGGGTCAGGGACTGATCGGTTTGCCCGAATCGCTGCTGCCCAACAGGATGAGCGGAGTGGCGACACCCAAGGCGATCACGCCCCACTTCAGGTACTCGGTGCTCCCAGCTCCGGTGGCGGCGGTGGTCGCGACCGGCGCGCGCGTGCCCCGGTCGCTCGCGGCGGATCCGCAGGGCGGCAAGGCGGGCACGGTATATACCGACGCCGTGTCGACGGTCTTTTCGCAACCGCCGTCGAAACGCACGGTGACTGCGCCGCCCTCGAGCACGACCAGGCGGTCTCCCGGCAACAAACGCTGATCCTTGATCGCCGGATCGTACGCTGCGGCGCGATTGAGCAGGACTTTGCCGTTCGTCGACTTGACGGAGGCCACTTCCGGCGTGCCCGCGGCGGGTGCCGTGGCCGATGCCTGCGGCACGGCTCCGGGGCAGCCGTGGTGGCCGGCTGCTGGGCCGACGCACTGGCCGCGGTCAGCAATGCCACCGCCACGATCGTTGCAATGCGAACCATACCGGTCATGCCTGTGCTCCAAATCCGACAAGGACTGGGGCCCAAATGTATCACGGCTGGGGCGAATTGGCCTCACCTGCCTCCCCCGTTTACCACTTCCACGTCGTCGAACCAGGCGGTGCCCATCGCCTGGGTCTCGGCCGCGATGCGGGCATCGAGCTCCAGTACGAGCCATTGGGCCGGGCAATCGGGCGGCACATCAAACGCTGCCGCGTGCTGACGCCAAGGCGAGGACCCTGCTGACGGCTCGGTCGCGAGAATCGTCCCAGCGGGGCCGTCCGCGCACGTCAGCGTCCAGCGCAAGCCGCGCGCCACCTGCAACCCGTCCAGCCGGCTGCGCCACTGTAGCTGGTAGCCGGTACCCGGCGGCAGCAGCAGAAGTTGACGCACGTCACGGAACGGACTGCGCTGCCCCTGGAACTCGATCCGCAGGGCATGCCCTGCCGCGTCCGGCAACGGGCGGATGCCGGCGTCCACGCCCGCGACACGACCGATATTCCACTCGAAGGGGCCGCTCGGCGGCGCCTGCATCCTCGAAACCGCGATTGACGGGCGTTCCGAGCGCGGCCAATTGCGCGCCGACAAACCGCCCGCCCACGCCACGAATGCCTGGTCCCAGCGCCGGTCGCGCACGAACCTGCCGACCAAAGCGGCGTTCTCGTCCGGACTGAGACCGCCCCTGGCCCGAAGCGCCTCGAACACCGGCGGCAGGTCGTCCGCACTCGGCGTGGTGCCCGCGAAATACCCGAGCAGCGATGCGCGCCACGGTGGTTGCTCGGCAAGCCGGGACACCAGGGCATCGCGCGCGCCGGGCATCGCCGCAAGACCGGCAAGCACCGGGAATATCGTGGCCTGTGCCGCAGGTGCGACTCGCAATATGCGGTCGTAGTGCGAGAACGCCGCTGCGGCATCGCCTCGCTCGAGGGCGATCTGTGCCGCCCATGTACGCGCCGCGATGTCGCGCGGTGCGTGCTGGACCGCCAGCGCAATGAGTGTGCGTTGCCGATCCCGATCGCCTTGCTCCCGGGCCACGTCGGCCAGCACACGATAGGCGCGGCCATCGAGCGGGTCGGCCGCCAGGGCGCGTCTGGCAAGTGCGGCTGCCGCGTCGAAATGTGCGACTCGCGACTTGCTTCTCGGCGAGCCGCAACAGCGCAGCGGGATGATCCGGCCGCCAACTGAGCGCGCGCGCGGGATCCGAGTCAGCATGGAAGTCGGCCATCGCAAGACTGACGATGCGCCATCCGGCGACGCCCGCAACCCCCACCAGTATCGCCAGTAGCAGCGCGGGTTGCCTGGATCTCGCGCGAGTGGTCACAGCGCGGGCAGCATGCGTCAGAACCGCTTCAGCCGCCGGCCGCCCGACCCTTCCGACCCGTCCGAGTAGTGGTAGTAATAGTCCGAGTAGCCGTAACCATAGCCGCGTCCGTAACCGTAGCCGGCGGCCTTCGCGTCGTACTTCACCAGCAGCGCGCCGGTGATCCGCGCGCGAACCGCAAACAAGCGCTTCATGGCCCCGCGCAGGACGCCGATCCGGGCGTGGCCGGCCTCGATCACGATCAGCGTGCCGTCGGCCGCGTTGGCGATGATCGGCACGTCTGCGAGGCCGAGCAGCGGCGGGCCGTCGATGATGACCTGGTCGAAGGTGTGAGTCGCGACTGTGAGCAAGGAGCGGAAGCGCGCCGCAGAGAGAAGTTCCGCCGGATTGGAGGGTGTCGCTCCGGATGTCACCACGGTCAGGTTCGCCTGCGTCGTCGGCTTGAACATTTCGGGCCCGTCGGCTTCTCCCGCGAGGTACTCGCTGAGGCCCGTCGGGTTGTCCACGTTGAGGCGCTTGTGCAGCGATGGCTTGCGCAGGTCCGCGTCGATCAGCAGCACCTTCACGCCCAGTTGCGCGAACTTGCGCGCCAGCATCAGCGCGGTCGTGCTCTTGCCCTCGCCGGCCACGGCGCTCGTCACGAGCAGGATTTTCGGGGCGCCCGCTTCGGTTGCGTACTGCAGGCCGGTGCGCAACGACCGGTAGGCCTCGGAGAACGGAGAGCGGGTGTCTTCCGACCATCGCGTCGAGCAACCCCTCGCCCACCTTGGGCACGATCCCGATCACCGGCAGCCGCAGGTGCCGCTCGATGTCCTCCGGCGTCTTGATCGTCTCGTCGAGGCGCTCGAGCAGGAAGGCGAGCGCGAAGCTGAGCATCAGGCCCAGCAGCAAGCCGATCAGCGCGCTGCGGCGGATATCGGGCTTGAAGCGGTAACCGGGAAGCGCCGGGTCGACCACGGAAACGTTATTGGAGGCGCCGCCGCCAGCGACGCCGATCTCCTTATAGCGCTGCAGCAGGGCGTCATAGAGCTGGCGGTTGGTGTCGGACTCGCGCTTCAGGATATTGAACTGCACGCTGCGGCCCTGCAGGTCGAGCAGTTCGGACTGCAATGACGCCACCTGCTCGCGCAGCAGCGTTTCGTTGGCGCGTGCAGCCTCGTACTCGGCATGCGCTGCAGCCCCATATGCCCCGGCCTCCTCCTTGATGCGCGCCTCCACCTCGGCGATTCGGCGCGCAAGCTGCTGCATCTCCGGATAGTCCGCCTTGAACGTCGCGCGCTTCGCCTCGTACTCGGCCTTGAGGTCGTTCCGGTTCTCGCGCAGCTTGTCGAGCATGGGGCTCTTCAGCGCGTCGGGCGAGAGCCCGCCCGCCACCTGCGCCTGCCGCCAGATCGACTCGGCGCGGATGCGGTCCGCCGTCGCGGTGCCCAGCGCGTTGTTCAGTTGCTCCAGGTTGGCACTGGCCAGCGACGTGTTCTGGTCCACGCTCGCGAGTCGCTGCTCCTGCGCGAACTTGATGAGCGCGCGCTCACTGTCCTCGAGCTTGAGCTTGAGCTGCGAGAGCCGATCCTCGAGGAAGGTGCGAGCGTACTGCGAGTTCTCCTCGCGGCGGCTCAGGTTGGCCTCCATGAACGCCTGGGCCAGGCCGTTGGTGACCCGCTCGGCAACGCGCGGGTCCGGGCTCACGAAACTGACGCGGGCGAGTTGCGAATATCCGACGGCCTCGACCTGGCGATTCGCCATGACATTCGCGACGGCATCGGCTTCGCGGCTCTCGAGTGTCCGGGGTGAGGCTGCAGGCCTGGCATCCTTGCCGCGGAAGAGGCTCACGATCCCGGCAATTCCGCCCGGCCGCAGCACCGCGTTCTGGAAGGCCTCGTCGGAGACCAGCCCCAGCTGGCGCACGGCCCGCACTGCCAGGGCGCGACTCTTGAGCAACTCGATCTGCGTGCCCATGAAGTCCCCGCTGGCATCGATGGCCTCCACGCCTTCCATCTTCACGATGCGGAGCGACGAACTCTCGATCTGCAGCGTCGCGGTTGAGCGGTACAGCGGCGTCTGGAGCAGTGCCCAGATGAGCGCGATCGCCGCCACGAGAGCGGTGCAGCCGAGCACTGTCCAGCGGCGCTTGAGCAGGACGTGCCAGGCGTCGCGCAGGGTGAATTCCTGCTCCTCGTCATCGCGCGCATCCGGCGGCAAGGGCAGCCCGAGTTCACTGGAGGCCTGCTCGGCAAGGGCACGACGGCGCGGCGCCCTGTATGGCAGGCGATCGCTGTCTTCGTCGCGGGGTTCGGTGGGTTCGACAGCCATCGTCACAGCACCATGAACAGCGCGAGGAACGGCACGGTGAAGAGGAAATCCCTCAGGTTCGACCGCGGGCCTGAGAAATCCACGACCACGATGTCGTTGCCGAGCACCTCGGGATCGACGAGGCGCCCTGCACGAATTTCGCGAATGTCGAACTTGGCGGCATAACGTTTGCCGTCAATGTTGCGATAAATCACGATGCCGCTCGGGTTCGCGAGTTCATCGAGACCTTTCGACATGGCAATGATTTGCAACAGCGAGGTGCGGTCCGTGAGCGATATGATGCCCGGTTCCTTGACGGCCCCTTCGACCGTGACGCGTTGGCTCTTGTATTCCTTTACGAATACGGTGACCTGCGGGTTCTCGAGGTAGCCAGCCGCGAGGCGCGCGGCGATGTCCGTTTGAAGTTCACCGACGGTCTTGCCAGCTGCCGGGACCGTACCGACCAGCGGCATGGTGATTTCACCGCCGACGGTGACACGCACGGACTTGGTGAGGTCAGGCACCCCGAACACTTCGACCTCCAGCACGTCGAGCGGCCCAACGCGATAGTCCGTCGAGCCCATCACCGGGACCGCCGGCAAACCGCCGCTGACCGGCTGCGTCGGGGGATTCGCGTTGGCCTGCTCCACTGTGGACTCATCGATGCGCGCACTACGGCAGCCACTCAGCAGCGCGACCGCCACCAGCAGGCAAGCCGTTGCGACCGGCCGCCACCGTAAACCCACTTTATCCAGTCCTTGTCGCATCTTGCCTGATGACTATCCTGTTGAGCCAAGCGATGATCGATTGATCCAGTCGCGCGAGGCAGTCCTCATATTCCGATCGGCCCGCTCCGTAGGGGTCTTCGATCGGTCCCGCACCCCAGCGCCCGAGCAGGTGCACACGGCCTGCCAGCATCGGCGCCGCCGCCATGATGCGCCGGTGGTGGTCCGGCTCCATGACCAACACCAGTTCGTGGCGAGTGGCGTCCGCCGGCGTGAATCTCGTCGCCCGGTGCTCCGCCAGATCGATGCCGCGTTCGGCGAGAAGTTCCACGCAGGCCGGGTCTGCCGGCCGGCCCGGTAGCGCATCGAGCCCAGCCGAAAAGACCGGCAGTGTGCGACGCAGCCTGGCCGCCGCGACACGCCACAGGGCCTCGGCCATCGGGCTGCGGCAGATGTTCGCCGTGCAGACCAGCAACGTGCTGCCGGCAACCGCATCGCCAGGCCCTGCCTCGGGCACCTCATCACCGCCCGGCGCCGGCCCGCTTCAAGGCCGGAACCATGCAAGCCTTGGGCAAGGTGACCGACGCCGCGGCACCAAGCACCTCGAGCAGGACTCGCACCCGATCGGCACCGGCTGGCGATTCAAAGACTGCCTCGAACCCCTGGAACGGGCCGGCGATGATATGGAGCCGATCGCCCTTTTGGAAGCCCGAATCCGCCAGCACGTGCAGGCCGGACTCATCAGCCCGGTCCCGCAGGGCATCGATCAGCGCCATCGGCACCTCGGCGTAGCGGTCGCCGAACCGCAGGACGGTGCTCACACCCCGGGTCGAGCGGATCGGGGCCAGCGCCTGCTCACCCACCTCCAGACCGACAAACAGGTATCGGGGAAACAGGGGCTCAATGACGTCCGACCAGCGCGACCGGCGCAGGCGCGGCAGGCACAGGCGCGGGAA
The DNA here is from genome assembly GCA_963726665.1 of uncultured Gammaproteobacteria bacterium. Taxonomy (GTDB): domain Bacteria; phylum Pseudomonadota; class Gammaproteobacteria; order Steroidobacterales; family Steroidobacteraceae; genus RPQJ01. The sequence goes on from CAVSDW010000012.1 coordinate 540,785, forward strand.
ATAGACCGGGTAACCCTGCCGCTCAAGCTGGGCCTGGGCGACGGCCTCCTGTCTCGGCTTGGTATGAACAACGAACCAGGTACTCATCCCTGAAGGCTACGCCTCCGGGCTACTCTATGCAGCGGGACACAAGAGTGCGCGAAAGACCTTTTAGAATCAAGACAATACGAGGGGTTGTCAAACCGGTTCGAGGCCGGCTTTCCAGCCGGATCGGCTCACAACGCTCAGGCGGGGAAGAACTCGATCGGCTTGGTGGTCGTCATCGTGGCGACGTCCCGGCTCTCGAAGCGGAACATCTTCACGCGGGCCACCAGCTTGCGCTCGAGTTCCGGGTCGCCCAGCTCGCTGGAAATTACGCGGCATTGCGTGACTTCGCCGGACGGGGCGATGGTCACTTCGAGGACGACCTTGCCCTGCAGGGCCGGATTGTCACGGAGCGCGCGGCTGTACAGGGCGTAAATCGCGGATTTGTTCTTGTCAAAGACCAGTTCGATCTCTTCGCGGGTACGCGATGCCTTGCCGCTCTTGCCGCTGCGAGTCGCCTCGGGCGCGTTCGAGCCCGCGACGGTGGAGGCCACGCGAGCCGTCGAGTTGCCCTTCAACCCGGTGGACCCGCCGCCGAAGCCACTGGAGACCCTGGACACGGCGATTCCACCGCTGTTCGTCCCCACGCTGGCGGTCAGGATATTCCGGTCGACGCGCGTCTTGTCGCCCACGCCAGCGTTGAGCGGCGTGTCCTTGACGTCGCGATCCACATCCATGTCGCGCAGGTCGGCCAATTGGTCGGCGAGCGCCAGCAACCCGCTTTCTGCGGCCTTCTTGCGCGGATCAGGCTTGGGCACGACCCTGGCCACCGGCACGGGCGTCACCACCTTCGTCTGCGCCTTCGGCACCTCGATCGGCTTCGGTGCCACGACTGGGGGCGGCTTGGGCTGCGTCAGGATGAATTCGACGATGCGCTGCGATTCCTCGGGCTCGAGCGCCTGGGTAACCGGAGGCTGGGGCAGCAACGGGATCACGATCCCGAAGGCGATGAACAAGCCGATGGTCGCACCGACGACCCGTCGGAACGTCCGCTCCTCGGCCTCGGACGGCGTCCACGGCAGCCGGAAAGAACGGTAATTGGCGGCGATGCTGGTCATCGGCTCGTCCCTCAGGCCCCGGAGTGACCCGTGTAACTCAATTCGCGCTCGACCACCGCGAGGGAAACCTTGGTGTACTCGGCCGCCGAACTGCTCGCGATGATCTTGCGCAGGACCGAATAAGGCAGGCTCTTCTCCGCCATCACGGTGACCTCGCGGCGCGCGTCCGAGCCCGCAATCACACCCGCGGCCTGACGTCCGAGCGCTGCACGCAGCGGCTCGACCACCGGATCAGGAGCGGCACCGAGCTCGGCCACCGACAGCACTGGCTCGCCGTTCAAGTACAGCATGTCGCGCGTCACCATCACGACGGTCGTTTCGCGCGGCTTCTGCTCGGAATTCGACAGGGGAATCGTGATGTTCTTGGAATTCGGCAGGATCTCCATGTCGGCCGTGTGCACCAGCAGGTACACCACGAGGATCGTCATCATGTCGATCATCGGTATCAGCGCCAGCGGCCCGTGACCCCCGCCGCTCTTGCCATGGCGCGCGTTGCGCCGCAGTCCCTTGCCGATCATTGCGGTGCATCTCCTGCCGGTGCGTCCGCTACCGGCGCGTCTCCCAGGGAGATCTGCGGGAAGAGCGTCGTGCTCGACACCTTGGTGCCCTCGACCTTCTGCTTAACGCGCATGGCGTCCATCACCTGCACGATCGTGTCGTAGTCCACGTCATCCGCAACCAGGAGGGTCGCGTTCACCTTGTCTGGAAAACGGTTCTTGATATCGACGAGGTGCTCCGACAGGCGCAGGGCATCCTGGTAACCCGTCGCGGTCAGCGGAATCGTCTGCAGCACGCCGATATTCCGATCTGCCACCTCGATACCGTTACGGCGCAGGATCACTTCGAGTTCCAGCGTGGGCACGGTCGGCGGCGCCTGCACTTCCGGGCCGGGCAGGTTCACTTCGACCACGCTGGTCTTCGAGAACACGGCCGTGAAGATCAGGAAGAACGTGAGGATCACCATCACGTCCAGCATCGGCACGATGTTCAGGTCATTGCGGCCGCGGTAGCGCGCGTGGTGGCGCGTCTGGCGGCGTGCGAGCCTGGAACCCTTTTTCATGTGCGCGCGGCCCCGCGGACGCCTTCAGGCACGCGATAGGTACCGGTCTCGGTCGCCGGGCGGATTTCGTCCACTGTGTTGAGGAACTTGACCGTCGCCACCTCGAGGCTGTCCACGAGTTCCGTGGTCTTGGTCTCGAGGTACATGTGGCAGAGCAGCAGCGTGATCGCGAGCGCCAGGCCGAGGGCCGTGTTGTTCATGGCGACCGAGATGCTGGCCGAGAGCATGCTGGCCTTCTCCGCCGGATTGACGCTGGCCACCGCGGCGAATGCGCGGATCAGGCCGATGACCGTGCCGAGCAGGCCCATCAGCATGCCGATGTTGGCGAGCGTCGCGAGGTAGTGGGTGCGCTTCTCGAGCCGCGGGATGACTTCGATCAGGCTCTCTTCCATGGCCTTCTCGATGTCGTCGCGACGGCGGGCCGTCGCCATGCGCGACAAACCGTAGCGCATGATCGTGGAGAGCGCCGAGTCGGTGCCCTCGGCCACCTGCATTGCCTTGCTGATGTTGCCGGACTGCAGCAGCGGGGCAAGTTCCGCCCACAGGCGCTTGTTGCCGCGCGTGACACGACTCAGAAAGATGAAGCGTTCGACCGCAATGGCGAGGCCGATCGCGAACACGGCAGCGATGGGGTACAGGAAGACCCCGCCTTGCTTGAAGAAGTTGATGACCAGGTCGAGTGAGTTCATGGCTTGGTGGCTCCAGGGGCAACGACGGGTGCACTTTGCCCCGTCAGGTCGCGGTAGTATGTGATCTCCCGTCGAAATTCGTTACGATCGAGGGGAGAAAGCACCTCTTCGACGAGGCTGTTGAGAGGCCGATCCGGCCCGCCTGGCGGCTCTGCCGCCTTCCAGGGGACGATACTCATCACCTTCGGCAGCTCCCGGTTGCCCGTGATGGCGGTCGGATCGAGTTGCAATCGGTCCACGGCTCCCTTCGCCCTGGACGGGGCGGGCGTGGCAGCCGGCTGCTGGACCGACGGCTTCGCGGCGGCCGGGGCGGGGGTCCGCGGCGAATGCCGGGCCCTGTGCCAACAGGCCTGCGATGACCATCAACGCGGTTTTTACCGTCATGGCTGGGACTCCACTTTACGCGGCGCCTGGCCGAGGCGCGTCCTGAGTTCGGTCAACCAGCCCGCGACCTGCGCGTCCGCGCCGCTCGTCAGAGTCTGGTAGCGCTCGTAATGCGGCAAGGCGCCGGCCGGGTCCGCGAGGTACAGGTCGAGGAGGATAGCGAGATTTCGCTCCGCATCGGCGAAGGCCGGGTCGGTGAGGATTGCGCTTTCGTAGGCCCCGCGCGCCACGCCAAGGCGGCCGAGCTTGCGATTTGCAAATCCCAGCCGGTTCAACGCCGGGGCATTGGCCGGATAGGCCGCCAGTGCCGCCTCGAAGAGCTGCCGCGCGTCGTCGTAGCGCCCCGCGTCGAGCGAGACTCGCGCCACCGCGAATTGCCCGGCAACTGCGGGCGCCGTCGTGGCAGGCGCGTCCGGACCCCCGGTGATCTCAGGGCGTGCATAGCGGCCCGGTTGCATCACTGCGAGGTCCGCATAGCTCTTCTCGATCCATGAGTCCCAGATCCCCTCAGACGCGCGCCGCGTATTTCGTGCGTGGATGCCGATCGCCTTCTCCTCGAACGGGAAGGCCTGCTCCTCCAGCAGGATGTTGTACTGCTCGAGTTCCTCAGCCGAAAGTTTGCGCGGCCGCTCGGAATCGAGCAATGACTTGCCGAGGTCACGGTAGAGATCGGCCATCGCGTAGGTGGCCGCTGTCGATACCTGTGCAACGCCGTACTCCTCGGCCTTGCCGTACGCCCCAAGCGCCGCTTCCATGGCGTTGCGCTTGGCTCGGAGCGACTTGTCGAGCGGGATCGCCAGGCGGATGGCGCGCGCCTCGCTGTCCAGCGGCCTGGCGAGTTCCAGGGCGGCGTTCGCCGCCAGGAATCGGCTTCGATCCGTGCGGGCCGCGCCTGCGGCCGCATCCGCGCTCACGATCTCCTGCAACCATTGCTGGCGAGCCGCCGGGTTGCCCGTCCTGGTCGCAAGGTCGGCGAGTTCGTGCCGGGCCTCGAGGGCCACATCGACGGGAGCCGGGAAGCGCTTGACGTACTCGGCATACACGCGCGCGGCGGACGTGGCGTCGCCACTGGCGTTATAGAGCTCGGCAGCCTGCCACAGCGCAGCGCGGCGAACCTCCGGCTCCTCGGCATCACGCGCGGCGACGCGTTCCAACTCGATGGCGGCTTTACGTTGCTGGCCGCTTTCTAGATACGCGACCGCCAGCTTGCGGGTCACCTCCGGCTGCAACTCGTCCTGCGGGTGATCGCGGCGGAAATTCTCCAGCACGGTCGCGGCCTGCTCCCACTGCTTCGCCGAGAGCAGCAAGGTCGCCGCATCGAACTCCGCCTTGGCGCTAGCCGGCGAGCCGGGCGCCACCGATGCAACGCGAAGGTACTCCCGCACAGCACCGGCGGTGTCGCCGGCAGCCTGCCTGGCCTCGGCTTGCCGGTAGACCGACGCGGCGCGGCGTTCGGTGATTTCGGCCATCTGCGGGTCGTTTGCGGGCAGGCGTGACACGACTTCCGCATAAGCCTGCTCGGCTTCTGCAAAACGACCGGCATCGAAATACGTGTGCGCGAGTACCGTCCAGGCGACGCGCTGCTGCCCCACGTCCGCACGAGGACCGAGCGCGAGCACCTGGTGCGCGACTGCCTCGGCGCGGTCCCGGTCGCCGGCGTCGAACAGGGCCTTGGTAGTACGCGCCAGGACGGCTGGAGTCTCGGCGTCGTTCGGGAACGTACTGGCGAAGCGCAGCGACGAATCGATGGCGCGCAAACGCAGCGCAGGACGCTCCGCCTCGGGCAGGAGCGCCTCGGCCTTGTCGTAGGCGACGAGCGCCGCGTACCCGGCGCGAGCCGCTTCGGGAGCCTGGGCGTAGGAATAGGCAGCCAGCTCGTACTCGGCCGCCGCTTCGCCGAAACGCCCGCCGTCGAAGAGCACGTCGGCAAGCATCAGGCGCGTCGCCGGTGCCTGCGGTGCCGAATTGAAGGCGTCGAGGTACTCGCGATACCAACGCACCGCGGCGTCGCGATCGGCCGCCGAGCCGCTCTTCTGCGCCAGCGCGTGGTAGTGATGCGCGAGGTCGAGCAGATTCGCCTGCACGGCCGTGCTGACCTGCGGATCGAGGTCGGTTGGGTGCGCCCGCCAGTAGGCGCTCTGCGGGCCGTACTGCTCGACCAACTCCGCCTTCGATTCAAGCACCAGCGAGGTGAAACCACCCTTGGCATAGGCGTCGGTGGCACGGCCGAGCAACAGCGGGGCGTCCGGACTCATCGGCTGGCGCCGCGAGAAGGCGCGATAGGCCTCGGCCCCGTCCTGGTAGCGCTCCTTCTCGACGTACAGCTCGCCGAGCGCGCCGTACAACTGCGATTCGTATGGCACGGTGCCATGCGCGGCCAGCGCAGCCTGCAGTGAAACCGGGCCGTCCGACGCGACGAACATCAGGCTCAACGCTCGCAACGTGTCTTCGGTCAGCTCGCGCTCAGGACGCGAGAGCTGCGACAGCGGCCGAACCTCGCCGTCGACCACGAGCACTCGATCGAGCAGCGTCAGGAACGACTCGCTGCTCTCCTCGTCCCGCGACAGCTTGAAGAGCGCCCAGCCGCGCTTGTAGAGCGCCTGTTCGTCGAATTCAGACTTCGGCTCCAGCGCGAGGACGGCGGCGTACGCCCGCTCCGCATCGGCGTACCGCTGCAAGCTGAAGGACGTTTCACCGCGACGGAACTGAGCCTCGTCATAGTGGGACGTCTTCGGGTAACGCGTGACGAGTTCATCGAGCGTGCTCAATGCCTGCGCCGAATCCCCCGCAGTTTCGCAGGCTCGAGCCAGCTGGTAGAGCACGGCATCCGTCGACGGATACTCGGGATAATCCTTGAGCAAGCGCTGGTAAGCGGCGATCGCCTGCCTGGCCGCCGCCACGGCGTCCGCGCTCGACGCGCCTTCTTCACCGCGCAGCGACTCAGCCTCCGCCAGCCGCAGATCGCCGACACGACGCAGCGCCTGGGCCCGCAGCGCCGGATCGGAACCCTCGATCTTCAGGAAATCCTCGTAGCTGCGCACCGCCTGGTCCGGATCGGCCGTCACCGGCTGCGCGCGATCGACAGGCACCGCGCGGGTTGCAAGGTCCTGCACGGTCGGCGGTGACGGTTCCGCCGGCTTGCGAGCAGCCTCGACCTGCTGCGACCAGGGCGACAGCAGCGCGATCACCAGCAACGCGATACGCCACTTCACCGGGTGCCGCCGGCGGCCGCGCCGTCATTCAGGGAAGCCAGTGCGAATTGAGCCTGGCTCGCGTAATTCGCGAGCCGGCGTTTCTGCGCCTCGAGCACGTTGACGGCGATGTCCGCGAGAACGCGCTCCTGCGCGGCAGCCGTCGCGTCGATGCGCGGCGTGATTTCGTCGATGCGCGCCTCAAGGCCCGCGACGCGCTGACCGAAGCCCGCCGGGTCACCCGCAGCCGTTGCGCCGCCTTCCTGCAACAGGCCGAGCCGCAGCCTGGCTTCCGCCAGCGCATCCGCCGTCTCAAGCAGGCCCGTCCGCACCGAGCGCATCCGAACCCCGTCGAGCGCCGCGGCATCGCGGCTGGTCTCGATGGCCGAGGCTCGCGCGACGAGTTCGGCCTGTCGCTGTGCGAGCGCGGAAATGTCCGTCCTGGCCAGCAACGCCTGCTTGCGCGGTTCGCGATCGATCATTGCCTGCTCGCGCGCCGAGATCATGCCGTCGAAGGCCTCGAGCGAGTCGCGCCAGCGGTCGAGACCGCGTTGCATGATGCGCAGGTCGCGATAGTTCTTCAGGCCTTCCTGGAACTCGTGCGAAGCCAGCAGCTGGTAGAGATAGCGCGTATGCGGCGCATCCGGCACCTTCTGCAGCTGCCAGAACCAACCCACGTCGTTCGTGCGCGGCACGGCCTCGAGAATCGAATCCAGGAAGCCGCCCTTGCGAATCGCGGCAATGGACTCGTCGATGCGCTTGCCCTCCGCGGCATACGCCTGCACCGCCAGCTGGTACTGCTGCGCGGCCTGGCCATTCGCAGCGAGTTGCGTGTACGCGTAGGGAACCGCGAGGAACGATTCCTGCACGGCCGAATCGATCACCTTGCTGTCTCGCAGCGCGAGCCACGGCGCCAGTGCGCGCTCGGGTCGTTTGGCGTCCAATTCCGCCCAACCGAGCCCGAGCAGCGCACGGTTGGTGAACGGGCCGTCGAGGCGCACACGGCTCAGCGCCGCCACCGCACCTTCGGCATCATGCTGCTGCAGCGAAGCGAAACCGAGGGCCAGGTTGGCTCGATCACGCAGCGCAAGCTGTTCTTCCGTCGCGGCCGGCATGCCGCCGACCTGGCCGAGGAAATCACGGCCAAGTTCGGTCTGCCCGGAACGGATGAGCGCGACCCCCAGATTGAAGCGCGCATAGTCCGACCAGCCTTCCTGGTCGGTCCAGCCTGTCAGCTGTACCACCGCTTCGCCATATCGGCCTTGTGCCATGAGCACATTGGATGCAAGCAGCCGACGTTCAGGTTCGAGATTGCCCGGCAACGGGCCCCGGATCCGCTCCAGGTTGCGCCATGCGTCGTCGACGAAGCCACGCTGGTACTCGCTGCGGGCCAGGTAGAAAAAGGCGCGGTCGCTCACGGACTGCGGCACCGGTCCCGCCAGCAGCCGATTGAAGATCTTCTCGGCTTCGTCGTACAGGCCGAGCGACAGGTACAGGCCGCCCGACAGCAGCTCGGCCTCGGCCTCGTGATGCGGGATGCGGCCGAAATCGCGCGAAACTTCGAGTCGCACTAGCGCTTCGAAGTAATCATCCTGGAAAAAGTAGAACAGGACGTCGCCGTAGTCCAGGTCGCGCAGCTGCATCGGGGGAGGCAGGTCGCGGATCACGTCGTCCGCGCGCGCGGGACTCGCAATCACGGCCAGCGACGCAGCCGCGACGAACGAGAGCCAGTGGTGGAAACGGGCAACGGTCATTAGGAAATAGGTACCGATGGGTGGACGGACGAGGACGCGTGCCTCACTCCCATTGCCGCACAACGAACTCGGGCTCGAGCGCTGCCACGCGGTCGCTGATACGCAACTCGATGTACTTCGCGCCGACCGCCTTGTCGAACGTGAGAGAGGCGCCACGACGGTAGTCGCGGTCGTGCGGGCCCTTGCCGGTAAAAAACGCGACGATCTCGTGCGGGCCGGCCTTCAGGTTGCCGAGATACAGCTTCTGAACACCGCCGCGATGCAGCGCCTGCACTTCGCGATCGGTGTAGAGGTAGTGCGCTACTTCCTTGTCGTCGACCTTCAGCGTCACCGAATCGAGAGCAAAGAACGTACCGACATCCACCGAGAGGAACACGGCGACCTGCGTGCTGGCCGGGTAGAGCAATTCCTCTTCCAGCTTGAACAGGTCCCGATTGAGGTCGACCAGTTGCTTCTTGAGGACCTGAACGTCGTGGTCCACAACGCGTGCCTGCTCGGCCGCCGAAGGTGCCTCCGCGTGCGCGTGCCCGGCGGTGAATGCCGCTCCTATGGCAGCGAACGCGGTCGCCGCCAGCAGCCACCGACGCCCAGTCACCTGCATATTCGAAGTCATTGGCTTTGCAGCTCCTTAGATCTGCCGTGACAGCTCAGGCATCGGGTTCGTGTTCCCCGCCCGGGCGCCGCGCAACCGGCCGTCGCGATCGACCAGCAACGTGAGCAGCGGGTCATCGACGCGGTAAAGACGACCCACCGACTGCTTGGCGTCGACGAGCATGGGAGACGACAGGTGCAGCGACTCGGCGACCGCAGCCGCGCGACCGGCATCACCGTCGAGATTGACGGCCAGCAGGACAGGCGCATCGACGCCTGGCGGGGACGCAATAACATTTAATTGTAATAGCGACTCGCGGCAATGGCCACACCCGCTCGCCCAGAATGAGATCACCACGGTGCCGCCACGATACTCCGACAGCCTGAGATTATGACCGCTGATGTCGTTGAGGACAAAATCCGGGGCCAGGGCACCCGTGGCGGGGGCAGAGCGTGAAATCAAGGGATACAGCAGTGCCCCGGCCAGCGCGGCCGCGAACATCGTGAGGGTCTGCACTCGCGCCCTGCGCCGGGCACGCTTTGATCGATCGTTGCGTTGCACGTTGGCAACCCCGCTGTCATGGGAATCCCGAAGACCGGTGGCTTTGCGTCCCCTCCTTTCGGCGGATTTGCCCATATCCGAGATTCGGATCCTTGTCTTTATGACACCAGACTGTCAACGAACGCCTCATTCGACGGCGTCCAGCTGGCGGTGCGCCAGAAAAGCTCCCATGGCTGCGCCTTTTCCGCTGAAGGCCGCTCGAGCCCGGGAGAGGCCCGTGCGGGTGGAAACTGGGGGTCGGATCCCGTGCCCGGGGCGAGCCCCACGACGGGCGCCTGACCCCGGCGGAGTTGCAGCTGGTCTCATTATGGGTTGATTCTAGTGCACAATATTTCACTGATCCGTCCCTGGCGCCCGTAAATTGAGCCCATGCTTCGAACCCTGACCGCATGTTGCCTCCTGTTGGGAATGCTGGCCTTCGCGCCGGCAGACGCGCGGGCACCGATTGAAGTCGTGGTCAAAGACGCTTACATCGACCTCCACACCGGTCCTGGCCGTGACTTCCCGGTCACTTTCTCGGTGGAGCGCGGCGTGACGATCGAGTTGTTGCGGCAACGGACGGACTGGATCGAGGTGCGAACCGCCCGTGGCCAGCGCGGCTGGGTTCACCGCTCGCAGCTGGAGAACACACTGACTACGGCGGGGAGCGAAGTTCACATGGCCGGACCGGGGCAGGACGCTCGCACCGAACACCAGTGGGAAGCGGGTCTCGCGGTCGGCGAGTTCAGCGGCGCAAACGTGGTATCGGTCAACGGCGCCTACGCGCTCACGCACACCCTGCTGGTACGCGCCGACGTTTCGCAGCTGTTAGGCGACAATTCGAACGGCTGGCTCGGCACGGCAGGTATCGCCGGGGTATTCATGCCGCGATGGCCCGTCTCGCCGGTCATCGGCATTGGCGCCGGTGTGTTGAGCGTCACACCGAAAGCACCCAATATGAAGGACAGCACGGACGCCACGGCCTACGGCAGCCTCGGTTTTCGCAGCTACCTCACCGACCGCATCCTGATGCAGGCCGACTATCGCTATTTCGTCGTGTTCACAAGCGGCGGCGACCACGAGGAGAAGGACGAATGGATCGCAGGCTTCAGCTATTTCTTCTGAGCGTCGCCGTTGCCAGCGGCGCACTGGCCGCACCCGGCGCGCACGCCCAGAGTCAGGCCGAAGCCATTGGCGGATCCGCGCAGGCGCCGCAGGTCGTCGAGCCGGAAGTCGAGCGACGAGTTGTCAAACCGCGTCGCCGTCCCCACCGAGAATTTCGAGATCGGCACCTTTATCGGCGTGACCAGCATCGAGGATTTCGGCTCGAACATGGTCTATGGCTCCCGCATTGCCTACCACGTCACCGAAGACATTTTCGCCGAGGCCGTCGTCGGGGCAACCCAGGCCGGAAAGACCAGTTACGAGCTCCCGACCGGGGCGACGCAGCTGCTTACCGACGACCAGCGCGATCTCACGTACTACGACATTTCCGTTGGCTGGAACGTGCTGCAAGGTGAGTTGTTCCTCAGCCCCAAACGCGCAATGCCGAGCGCCGTGTACGTGACGATGGGTGCCGGCAGCACCCGCTTTGCCGGTGACGATCGCTTTACGGCGACCTTCGGAACCGGTCTGCGCCTGGTGGTAAATGAATGGCTGGCGGTGCACGTCGACGCGCGGGACCGCATGTTCAAGACCGACCTGATCGGAAATAGCCAGGTGACTCAGAACCTGGAGTTCACGATCAGCTTGACGGCTTTCTTGTGACCCTGCGCAGCACGGCGACCAATGCAATGCGTGCGCTCATGACCTGGCGCGGCCTTAACGGGGAACGCCCTCTTCACGCAGTTCGCCCTGATCGAGCTGCAGCACGCGATCGGCCAGCGCCAGGCTCGCCGCTCGATGCGTGATCAGCAACACGGTACGCGAACGCAGCAGCTCGTGGCATTCGGCGATGAAGCCGCGTTCGCCCGCGGGATCGAACATGGACGTGGCCTCGTCCAGGATGAGGATGGCAGGGTCCTTCAGCAGCGCCCGGGCAAGGCTGATTCGCTGGCGCTGACCGCCGGACAACCGCAGGCCCTCGTCGCCGATCAACGTTTCGTAGCCTTGCGGCAGCTGGTCGATGAACTCGTGCGCATGCGCCGCGCGCGCAGCACGTTCGATCTGTTGCCGGTCGGCTCCGTAGCGGCCGTAACCGATGTTCTCGGCCACCGTGGCATTGAGCAGCAGCACGTGCTGGCTGACCAGCCCGATGTGGGCGCGCAGGCTGCGCAGCGAAAACTCGCGCACATCGATGCCGTCGAGCGTAATCCGGCCCGCGGAAGGATCGGCGAAGCGCATCAGCAGGTGAGCCAGCGTGCTCTTGCCCGCGCCGTTCGGACCGGTGATGGCGACGGTCTCGCCCGCACGGATCTCCAGGTTGAGATCCGCAAACACCGCGGCCCTGCCGGGATAAGCAAACGCCACTGATTCGAAGGCGATCCTGCCACTGACCGTCGCGGGCTCGAGATCACCGTCGTCGGGCTCGGGCGCCTCGGCCATCGCGGCCATCAGGCGTTGCACCGCACCCCGGGCATGCTGGACCTGGCCGTAGACGCCGGCCAACTGACTGACGGGCTGCGTCAACAGCATGCCGTAGAGCAACAGGCTGACCAGTTCAGGGGCGGTAATGATCCCCGATGCGACGCCCTGGCCACCGACCCACAGCAGGCCGAGCACCGCCGTCGCGGCCAGCCAGCGCACGGCCGGGGTCAGCAGCGACACGATCCGCTGCTGCCGGACCTCGAGCATCCGCACCTTGTCGCCCTGGGCCGAATAGCGTGCCGACTCGTCGCCTTCGCGTGTGTAGGCCTTGATCAACGGCAAGGTCGCCAGATTCTGCTCGGCCATGCCGTACTTGACCGCATCCTCGTGCAGGTGAGCCTGCGCCAGCGGCCGCACGCCCCTGGTCAGCAGCTTCACGAGGACGGTGAGGAGCGGCACCGCGACCGCCACGACCAACCCGACCCGGAGGTCGATCCGCACCAGCAGGATCAGGGCACCGACGCAGGTCACCAGCAAGGGCAGCAAGGGCGTCAGCACCCCGGTCAGGAAGCTGTTGATCCGCCAGACATCGTTGACCAGCAACGCGAGAATCTCGCCACGCTTGCGTTCCTGGTGCCAGCTCAAGGGCAGGGACTGCAGATGGTCGTAGACCCGGGAGCCCAGGTCGGCCACCACTCGCGAGCCGGTGCTGCCGAGCACCACACCGTTCCCGAACGACAATCCCGCCTGAACTGTCAGCACGCCCAGCCAGGCCAGCAGCAGTTCGCCCGGCACCGCGCCTCCGAGCAATGCCTGCGCCACCCGGCCCGCGAACCAGGGCATGCTGAGCATGACCACGCTTTCACATAAAAGCAGAGCCACGGCCAGCAGCAAGGCGCCACGGTATGGCGCCAGCATCCGCCAGAGGAAAGGCATCTCCGTGCCAGCCGGGATCGGCGAGCGGCTCATCCGGATAAACCCGCGTGCGCCGGTCCCGATTGGCCGGGACGGCGCCTCTCGCAATGACTTCGGCTAAGATGCCCGCGCAGCACCGCGCAATCGCGCGGCCCACGCAACACAGTCGCTTTCGATCGCATGGACCTAACGCTATCACACCAGGCCAGGCCCTCCGACGATGTCCTGTTCCAGGAAGTGGGCGGCGAAGCCGTGCTTCTGAAGCTCGCCAGCGAAAATTACTTCGGACTCGATGCGGTCGGTACACGGATCTGGATCCTGCTGAACGAGGACCCCGGCTTGAAGCGGGCCTTCGACATCCTCAGCGACGAATACGAAGTTGAGGCCGAGGTGCTCGAGCGCGACCTGCTCTCCCTGGTCGAACGCATGGCGGACGCGGGACTCGTGGTGGTGCGCTGAGATGCCCGGACGCCTTGCGGCATGGCGCGCGTTGAACGGCACCGATCAGCGAAGGTTGCTGGGGCTGGCCTGCGGTTTGCCGGCGGTCGAGCTATCGCTGCGGTGCATGGGTGCGCAGCGGACGGCAGCCTGGCTATCACGCGCGATCAAGCCCAGGGCGATTCACCCGCCTGCTGCCGCCGAACTGCAGCAGGCCGATCGGCTGGCTCATCTCGCGGCCATCGCCGGCCGACGCGGCATCCTCGAGGCGCGCTGCCTGTCACAGGCGATGCTGGTGAGGGCCTTGCTGCGGCGACGCGGCCTGGATGCAGTGCTACAGGTCGGCGTCCGCAAGGATGCCGGTCAGTTCGACGCTCACGCCTGGGTCGAGTTGGACGGTCACACGCTCGCGCAGGCGCCCTTGCAACATCTGCCTTTGCAGTCGCGGCCGCGAAGCTCGGCCGCCCTGCGTTAGCACGCTTTGCGCCGCCCTCAGATCACCCGGCCATGCAGCCGGCGCCAGGCACCGGCGACGGCTCGACGTGCATACAGCCAAGGAAGCCATTGTCCACGCTCGCCGGCAAACTTGCTCCGCATGAACTCGGCGGGCGGGAACACCAGGTCGCGCAGGTAGCGCGCCTTGCGTCGGATTCCGGGCAACGCCCGATAGTCCATCCATAACTGGCGCGCCGGACTCGCACCGAGGTAGTCCGAGGCCGGTTCCTGGACATCATCGCGTTCAAGCGCCGCGAATGCGTATGCGGGGACGTTCGTCGCAAAGCATTGGTGCGCCGTCGCCAGGCCATCCGCGCAGATTCCGCGCAGACCCTTGGCATCGGCCCGGGCAATGAACGACAGCCAGTCGTGCTCACCGAAAGATTCGGCCAGCAAGTGCAGGTCGTACAGCCAGATCAGCCGATCGCCGCCGGTGTGCGGCTCGCCGGATACGTAGTACGGATTGTGGCGATGGGTGCCACGATGCATGCACGCGAGCAGGAGCGCGTGCACGGGCGAGACCGCCAGGGCGTCGGGCGCAAGGGCAGGCAGGGACACGGCTTCCGCACGCAACTCCTGGTACGTGAACAGCCGTGACAGAACTTCGGAGTTGTTGATTTGCCAATGCACGTCGAGCTCTTGCGCGCCCTCCGGGCCCCGACGCGCAAAGCTGGTCTGGTAACTGGCTGTCGCGTCTGCAGGCGAAAAACCGCAACTCTGCAACACGGCAGTGACTCGCTCACGCTCATGCTGCGGCACGATCAGGTCCGTATCGCCCCTCGAGCGCAGCACGGGATTTGGGTACAACGAATAGGCCAGGGCCGTGCCTTTGAAAAGCACGGGCTCGACGCCGGCTGCCGCAAGCGATGACAGCGCGTCCAGCAAGGCCCTGCGGTGGCCCAACTCCCACACTGCGTCCCCGCGCGCGGAATCGCGCAACCGATCAAGGAACGGCGATGGCGGCGCATCGGCGAGTCGCGCTGCCAGCAGCGCTGCGACCCCGTGCCGCTCCGCCGCTGCCAGCAGCTCGTCGCTGTCCGCTGACGCTCAGGTTGCCGGCGGCGAACCCGGCTGGATCGCGAAACAGTTGAAGCAACTCGGCTTCGATGCCTGAGAAAGTGTCGATCATGCAGTGTGGAGGGTCATCGAGTCGCTGTTGTGTAACCTGGGGGGACGTTATGCTCGGCGCGTTCTCCGTCGTGAAAGCGTGAATCCAAGCCATGAGCGGCATCGCCGGCATCATCCACTTCGACCAGATGCCCGTGCAAGCCGGCCTGATCGAGTGCATGACAGCTCGCATGGCCTATCGTGGCCGAGACGGAATATCGCACTGGCAGGAGGGGTCGACGGCATTCGGGCACTGCCTGCTGCGAACCACCAGGGAGTCCGCCGAAGAGCGCCAGCCGTTCGTCGACGCGCAGCGCGGCCTGGTGCTGGTGCTCGACGGCCGTATCGACAATGCGGCGGAACTGGCGCGCGAATTGCGCGTCAGCGGCGCGATCCTGCACAGCCGCGCCGACAGCGAACTGGTGCTGCGCGCTTATGAGCAGTGGGGGCCCGCCCTGCTCGACCGCATCGAGGGCGACTTCGCCTTCACCGTCTGGGACCCGCGCGAGAGGCAACTGTTCTGCGCCCGCGACCGGCTCGGCAACAAGCCCCTCCACTACTACTGGAACGGCACCACGTTCGCCTTCGCGTCCGAAGTGAGCGCCCTGTTGGCGCTGCCCTGGGTCCAGAAGCAGCTGAATCTCGACTTCGTCGCCGAGCAGCTGGCGTCGGAGTGGATGAGTCTCGAAGACACCTTCTGGACGGGAATCCAGCGGCTGCCGCCGGCACATCGGCTCGTGGTGTCTGCCGGCGGTTGCCGCAAGTCGCAGTACTGGCGACCCGATGTCGCGATGACCTTGCCCTGCCGCAGCACGGCCGAGTACGCCGAGTATTACCGATCCCTGCTGTTCGACGTCGTACGCAGGATGGGGAACTCATCCGGCCCGGTCGCATGCGAAGTGAGCGGCGGCCTGGACTCATCGGCCTTGTTCGCGGTCGCGGCCGAGTTGCAGCGACGAGGCGAATGGCCGGCGCCCGACATTCACGGTTACACCCTGGATTTTCGCGGCGCCGGCGATGCCGACGAGATGGACTACGCGCAAGCCGTCGCGCGTCACGTCGGCAAGGAGGTCACCGAAGTCGCGCCGACTCGGCAAGCCTTGGCCTGGTATGAGGACTGGGCCAGGCGCCACGGTTATCCGGCGGGATATCCCAACGGCGTGATGGGCCTGGGCATCCGGCAGGAAGCTCGGCGCCGCGGGTCCAACTGCCTGATCGTGGGTACCGGTGGCGACGAATGGCTGGACGGCTACCGTACCTACTACGCCGAAGCCATCGCCAGCAGGCAATGGGGGGAACTGCGGCAGAGGCTGCAACTGGACAGCCGGGAGGTCGGCATCCCGCAAGCATACTGGTCGCTGTTTCGCTACGGCGTTGGTCCACTGCTGCCCGCCCGACTGCGACGCGCGATTCATACGGTTCGGCGCGGGTGGTCAGGGCATGACGGCTGGCTGGCTGCGCCGATGCGTCAACGTCTTCTGCAACGGCGCGCCATTCAGTCCGCGGATGACACAAACGTGGCGCGGACCGGGCAGCGCTCGCAGCTGCTGACTCTGAACGGCGCGTTCGGGTTGCTGGCCAGGGAATCGGAGGAGCGTCTTTGCGCGTGGGCAGGTCTCGAGATCCGGCGACCGTTCTGGGACAGGCGGCTCGTCGAATTCGCAATTGCGACGCCGGAGCGCCTGCGATGCAGCGGCACCACGAGCAAGGCTCTGCACCGTCTTGCCATGACCGCCCTGCTGCCCGAATCGGTGCTTGGGCGGACGTCCAAGGCCGATTTCATGGTCGCGTTTCGTTGGAGTTCCGCGGAGCTTCGCGATAGCTTGACCGAAGCGTTGGCGGCTCTTTCCGACTGGGTATCGCCGGAAGGCCTCCTGAAGGTACTGCAGGACTACGAGAATCCACTTCTCACGGGTTGGCCGGATTGGCGGGTCTGGACGTTGTACGGTTGTCACGCTTTGCGAGAAACAGCGGCACTCCCTGCCAGAGCAACTCATGACCGACCCCAAGCATAAGGCCGCAAGGACGTCGGACCATGCGCCGGCGGTAAAGGCACCGTATCGGACGCCCCGGCTCGAAGTTCTCGGCAGTCTGCGCACCGCGACCCGTGGCACCGCCGGCATGGGATCCGATGGGGCGCCGGCATGACGATGATGTCGGATCGCAGGACGAAGGAAGAAATCCTCGAGATCGGCCGGCATCCGCTGGGCCTCGGCATCTACCGGTTCCGCTACAAGGCACCGTACGCCGAGTTGTATGGCGCTGGCCGCCGGGTCGGGGTGATGGCCGACGAGGTGGCCGAGAAATATCCGGACGCAGTCTGTCGCCATGCGGACGGTTACCTCAGGGTGGATTACGGCCGGCTCTTCCGCTGATGCCTGGGTGCACGGTATCGGGGATCCAATTGCTCCCGGTCGCAGATTAGCGGAATCGAATGTCCGACCTTCCCTCAGTGGTCTCAACCTGCAACAATCCGACGCAACTCCTCCAGAGAGCGACCCATGACGTACCCCAAGCCTGAATCCGCAAAGGAATCGCCTCAGCGCACTGCATGCGAAGGCGCCTTATCGTGCTCCCAAGCTCGAGATTCTTGGCAGTCTGCGCAGCGCCACCCGGGGTACCGGCGGGAATGGAGCGGATGGCGGCCAGCAGCATGATGGCGACGATGTCGGATCGCAGGGTGAAGGAAGATATCGTCAAGGTCGGCCAGCATCCGCTGGGGCTGGGCATCTATCTGTTCCGCTACAAGGCGCCATATTCCGAGCGTGTATGGCACTGGCCGCCAGATCGGCGTGATGGCCGACGAAGTGGCCGAAAGATACCCGGACGCCGTCTCTCGACATGAGGACGGTTACCTCATGGTGGATTACGGCCGGCTGTTCCACTGAAACCCGGGGCTTGACCCGGGTTTGAAGGCAGTTCCCACTGCTTTGCCGCGGTCTCGGCGCGACTTCCGTTTGACGCGGCGGGTCGCCCGCGCCGATGCTGTCCTCTGATGGCCACCTACCTGTTGGGCGACATGCCGATCACTTCGGCGCCTCCGTTGTCGCTATTGCGTCTGCGCCGGGCGGGCCCGATTGCGCCGATCCTGACCGTGACGCGCGTTCCCAGGCCGATGCGACCGCGAGCCGTTCGCGCGTGGCGCCACCAGTGGCAGGACGATGCGAAACGCACCGTGATCAGTTTGACGCTGACCCGATCCGGGTACCTGTTGCGTTTTCCTCGCCAATGCGACTTCGCTATTTCCGCCGACGCAGGACGTATCGACGCCCGACCTCATCGTCGCGTGGCTCCCGAGCTCCTGGAACACCTGCTGGCAGATCAGGTCTTGCCGCGCTGCCTCGCGCAGAGGGGTGAACTGGTGGTGCACGCGGCCGGCATTGCGCTAGGGCCCGACATCGCCCTGTTCGTGGGCGAGAGCGGCCGCGGCAAGTCCACGTTGGCTGGACTGTTCTTCCGTGCCGGTCGGACGCTATTGTCGGATGACTGCCTGATGCTGCGCCCGACACCCGAGGCGGTGCGCGCGGTACCAACGTATCCCAGTCTGCGGCTGCGGCCTGACAGCGTCGATGCGCTCTTCCCCGGCGACGCAGCGCTCGCACCCCTGCCTTCGTATTCTGACAAGCCGCGGTTCTCCATACCGGACGTCTCCCGCCAGGCCGCCGCCGGCCGCGTGGCAGCCGTGTATTTCCTCGGCGACGCTGACGCAGGGCGCGCCGATGTCAGGATCGCGCCGATGGCACGCGCGACTGCCTGTATCCGGCTGATGGAACAGTGCTTCCAGCTGGATATCCTGGACCGCGACGCCGTCAAACGTCTTCTGGGGCTGGCCGGCGAGGTCGTCGCGCGGGTGCCGACGTTCACGCTCGATTACCCCAGGGATTTCGGCCGCGCTGCGGAGTTGGTGGCCGGGATCGAGCGACACTTTGCAGGCGTCGCCGGCGATTCGTCGGCCGCTTGAGTTCGACGTAACGATCGCATGTCCATTCAAGACAACTATTCCGTGCGTGACTATGGCCGGATGATCGCCGACACGGCGCGCACTGCGTCCTTCGTCGATGCCATGCGCCGCACGATCCGGCCCGGCAGCATCGTGCTCGACATCGGCTCGGGGCCGGGCTTTTTCGCCTTGCTGGCCTGCCAGCTGGGTGCGACGCGCGTGTACGCCATCGAGCCGGATGAAGCGATCGAAATCGGTCGCGAGAGCGCTCGCCTTCAAGCCGACGGCGAGCGGATTGTCTGGCTTCGAGGTCTCTCGACGGAGATCGAATTGCCGGAACGCGTCGACGTCGTGATCGGCGATCTGCACGGCACGCTGCCTTTCTATACCGGCAATATCAGTTCCCTGATCGATGCCCGCCGTCGCCACCTGAAGTCAGGCGGCGTGATGATTCCGCGCCGCGACACGGTTTTTGCCGCTCCTGCCGAGGCTGCCGACGAGTACGCGGATGTGGCCAACCCCTGGGAGAGCACCGCAGCCGGCGTCGATTTGACGGCCGGCCGACGATTCGTGACAAATCAATGGTGGCGGGCCGCGAGTGCGCCGATCCTGATGGAACGTTACCTGGCTGCGCCGATGGCCTGGGCGGAAGTCGACTACCGCCTCTGTGAGTCACCGAATGCGTCCGGCGACTGCGCCTGGACGGCCGAGCGAGCGGGCATCCTGCACGGATACTACGTCTGGTTCGACAGCGAGACCGCGGAGGGAATCAGCTGCTCCAACGCGCCGACGCTGCCTGAACGCGTCTACGGACGGGCTTTCTTCCCGCTGGAGCGCCCGCTGGCGATCGCTGAGGGAGACAGCATGCGCGGCGAATTCGCCGCCAACCTGGTCGCCGGAAAATACATTCTGCGCTGGAATACCCGGGTCGCAGACGCACAAGGCCGGCCCAAGGCGACCTTCGCACAGTCGACCTTCGCCAGCCGGCCTGTACTCAAGGAAGACCTGGATCGAACGCGACCCGACTACCGGCCGTCGCTTGGCGAGGCTGCACGCGTCGACCTGCAGGCCCTCGATGCGATGGCGAAGGGCGAGTCATTGGCTGAAATCGCGGCCAGGCTGGCCCGAGAGTTTCCCCGACGCTTCAAGGACCCGGCGCAAGCCCTGCGACACGCAGCCGATCTATCCCTGAAATATTCCAAGGCCTAGCAGCCTGTCGGACTGGGTTTGCCCGCATTTTCCTGACACCAGGATTAGGTGCGATGATGATCTCGGAGGGGTCAGATGGGAAAGCGGCTCAAACCCAGTTCTAGTCGAGCGCCGACTCGATCCGCTCGCACAGGCGACGCAGCACGAGCAGCCGCGCGTATCGCTTGTCGTCCGCCGGGATGACGTGCCAGGGTGCGTAACGGGTATTCGTGAGCGCAAGCATGTCGCCCGCCGCGCGCTGGTAGGCCGCCCAGTGCGCACGATTGGTCCAGTCCTCGGGATCCACCTTGAAGCGCTTCAGCGGATTGCGATCGCGCTCCTCGAAGCGCGCCAGCTGCTCGGCGCGGCTCACCGACATCCAGAACTTTGCCACGACGACGTGGTGCTCGGTCAGCTGCCGCTCGAACTCGTTGATTTCGGCGTAGGCACGCTGCCAGTCGGGGCGCGCCGCGAACCCGCGGACCCGCTCGACGAGCACGCGCCCGTACCACGTGCGATCGAAGAGCGTGTAGTTGCCGAGTGGCGGCAGGTGGAACCAGAAGCGCCACAGGTAGGGACGCGCGATCTCCTCGGCCGAAGGCGCCGAGATCGGAACGACACGGTATTGCCGTGCGTCCAGTGCCGCCGTGATGCGCCGGATCGCCCCACCCTTGCCCGAGGCGTCCATGCCCTCGAAGGCGACGACCACGGCCCGCTTCGCGAACCTGCCGCGCCTCGAGAGCAGCGCCAGCCGGCCCTGCAGGGCCTCGAGCTCACGGTCGTAGTTTTCCTCCGCCACGCGCGCGCCGCGGTGCGTGGTCGTGAGGGCCGCGCGCCCGGTCTTCGGCCCGGGCGGCCTCGCCCCGGGTGCCGGCACCCTCGCGGGCGGCCGCACGCTGCGGCCCTCGATTCCATCGAGGAGCACCCGCCCGACCTGCAGCGCCCGGTGCTGGCGGTCCGTACCGTCGACCAGGTGCCAGGGCGCCGCAGGCGACTCGGTCGCCTCGAGGCAGTGCTCGACGGCCCGCTCCACGCGCCGGAAGTGCCGGGCCTGCCAGAGGTCCTCCGGCGTCACGCGCCAGCGAGTCAACCGGTCGGCGCGCAATTTGCGCAGGCGTTGAAGCTGCAGCTTCGGCCCCACGTGCAGGTGAACCTTGACGACGGCGACACCGTCGGCCACCAGCATGCGCTCGAGTCCCTGGATGCGTTCCACCTCGCGACGCACGGCGGCCGCCGGACGCCTGGGATAAAGGACCGACTCGCGCAGGAAGTCCGCGTACCAGCCGGCGTGCAGGATCGCGATGCGGCCCCGCGGCGGCATGACCCGCCAGTACCGCCAGAGGGCTGGCCTCTGGCGCTCGACCTCGTTCGGTTCACGAAAGCCGTAGGCCGCGACGAACTTGGGATCGAGCCATCCGAGCAGCTCGTTGACGACCTCGCTGCGGCCCGCGCCCGGGATGCCGGTGATGATGAAGGCCACCGCCCGCGCACGACCCTTGCGCAACTCGAACTGTGCGTCGAGCAGCCGGTCCTGCAACCTGGGAAGCTCGTGCTCGTATTCGAGCTTGGTCAACCGCCGCCCGCTCAGGACTTCGTGCAACATCGGCGTCGATACTCCCTCACGTGCGTTCCGGTTTCTCGCTTCACTCTTACGTCTTGCTTCTGACTATCCGCTATCCGCTAGTCACTACCCGCTTTCCGCCGCGGCACCTGCTGCGTGATGCAGTGGACGTTGCCGCCGCCGAGCAGCACCTCGCGCCCGGGGACGCCGACGACCTCGCGCTTCGGAAACAGGGCCTTAAGCTTGCGAAGCGCCGCTGCGTCGCGCTTCGGGTCGAGCAGCGGCACCACCACTCGACGATTGCCCAGGTAGAAATTGACGTACGAGCCCGCGAGCCTCGATCCAGCCTCGCGCGGCTGCGAACCCTCCGCCGCGTCGATTCCTTCGGCTTCGGCCTTCGTCATGTGCAGCGGACCCGGCTGGACGAGCTTGTGCACCTTGAATCGCCGACCGCGGGCATCGCGTGCCTGCATCAGTCGCTCCAGGGCATCCCGGGAAATCGGGTACTGCGGATCGCGCTTGTCGTCGGTCCAGGTGAGCACGACCTCGCCGGGCCGCACGAACGCGCACAGGTTGTCCACGTGCCCGTCGGTCTCGTCGAGGTGCACGCCCTGGCCGAGCCAGACGATGGTGTCGACGCCCAGGTAGCGCATGAGCAGGCGCTCGATCTCGCCGCGCGAGAGGTGCGGGTTACGGTTGCGGTTGAGGAGGCATTCCTCGGTGGTGATCAGCGTGCCCTGCCCGTCCACGTGGATGGCTCCGCCCTCGAGCACGAACGGCGCACGGTACCGGTCGCAACGCTCGATCTCGATCACTTTCTGCGCGACGGCTTCGTCCCTGTCCCAGGGAAAATAGATGCCGCCGTCGAGACCGCCCCAGGCGTTGAACATCCAGTCCACGCCGCGCAGCCCGCCGCGCCCGTTCACCACGAACGTGGGACCGACGTCGCGCATCCACGCGTCATCGCTCGAAAGCTCGACGACGCGCACGCCGGCCGGCAGCCTGCGGCGCGCATTGTCGTACTGCGCGGCGGAGACGCCCACGGAGACGGGCTCACTGCCGGCGATCGCGGCGGCCACTGCGGCGAATGCCTGCTGCGCCGGCTTGGCGCCGAGGCGCCAGTTGTCCGGGCGCTCGGGCCAAAGCATCCAGCAGCCGGCGTGCGGCTCGAATTCGCCGGGCATCCGATACCCGTCGCGTCGCGGGTCGCTCGAGAGAGTACGGGTCACTTTCCTGGTCTCCATGTGCCACTGCAACGCCGCAGGCCGGCAGTTGCCAAGCAGTCGCCCCCGTCAGAGCCGGGCCCGGCCCAGGCGGAGCGCGTTGGCGATCACGCTCACCGAACTCAGCGACATCGCTGCCGCGGCCGCGGCCGGCGCAAGGAGCATGCCGGCCAGCGGATAGAGTGCGCCGGCGGCGAGCGGTACGCCGATCGAATTGTAGCCAAACGCGAACAGCAGGTTCTGGCGCACGTTGGACATCGTGGCCTCGGCGAGCTGGAGCGCACGCCCGATCGACCGGAGGTCGCCGTTCATAAGGGTCACCCCGGCCGTCTGCTTCGCGATGTCCGTGCCCGTTCCCATCGCGATGCCGACGTCGGCCTCGGCGAGCGCCGGAGCGTCGTTGACCCCGTCGCCCACCATCGCGACCCTGCGTCCGTCTCCGCGCAGGTGCCGCACGACTTCTGCCTTGCCATCGGGCATCACGCCGGCATGCACCTCGTCGATGCCGAGCAACTGCGCGACGGCGCGCACCGATCCCTCGTGGTCGCCCGACAGCAGCACCACGCGCAGTCCCCGGCGCTTGAAGTCCTGCACGGCCTCCCAGGCCTCGGGCTTGAGGGGGTCCGCGATGCCGACGACGCCGATCGCAACCTGGTCCACCGCGACGAACACCGTGGTCTGACCGAGTTCCCGCAGGCGATCCGCCTCGGGCTCGAGCGCCCCGACGTCCACGCCCGCGTCGGCCATCAGCCGGGAATTGCCCACCGCGACCCGGCGCATCTGCACGACACCCGTCGCCCCGGCGCCGGGCTTCGACTCGAATCCGTACGTGCGGCCGAGCCGCAGCCCCCTCGACTGCGCGGCGCGCACGATCGCGGCCGCAAGCGGATGCTCGCTCGCCTGCTCGAGGCTGGCCGCATAGCGCAGAAGTTCCGACTCGGCGATGTCATCCACCGGAAGGATGCTCACGACCTCCGGACGCCCTGCGGTGAGCGTGCCGGTCTTGTCGAGCACCACGGTATCGACGTCGTCCAGCGCCTGCAGCGCGCCCGCGTCGCGGAACAGCACGCCCGCCTGTGCTCCACGCCCCATCGCCACGGTCATGGACATCGGCGTGGCGAGCCCGAGGGCGCAGGGGCAGGCGATGATCAGCGTGCTGACGGCGACCAGCAGCGCGTTCGCGAGCCGCGGCTCCGGCCCGACGAACGCCCACACGATCGCGGCGACGACCGCGACCGTGATGACGGCGGGAACGAACCATGCCGACACCCTGTCAGCGAGCCCCTGCACGGGTGCCCGGCTGCGCTGCGCCTCGGCGACCGTCTGGACGATGCGCGCGAGCACCGTCTCCGAGCCGACATGCGCGGCGCGGAGCACCAGCGATCCCTGGCCGTTCAGGGTGCCCCCGATGACCGCGTCTCCCGGTGCCTTGTCGACCGGCAGCGACTCGCCGGTGACCATGGACTCGTCCACCGCACCGCGGCCCTCCATGACCTCACCGTCCACCGGCATCCGCTCGCCGGGTCGCACGCGCAACTGGTCCCCGACCCTGACCTCGGCCAGGGGAATCTCGATTTCCCGTCCGCCCGGCTCGACGCGACGCGCAGTCTTCGGCGCGAGGTCCATCAGCGCGCGCAGCGCGGCCCCGGTCCGGCTGCGAGCACGCAGTTCGAGCACCTGACCGAGCAGCACGAGCGTGACGATCATCGCGGCGGACTCGAAATAAAGGGCCGCCTTCCCGCCGTGACGGAACGCATGCGGGACGGCCGCGGGCACGAGTGTCGCGAAGGCGCTGTATGCGTAGGCCGCGACCACACCGAGGCCGATCAACGTGAACATGTTCAGCTGCCGCGTCGCGAGTGAACGGGCACCGCGCACGAGCAGCGGCCAGCCACACCACAGGACCACGGGTGTGGCGAGCGCGAACTGCGTCCAGGGACCGGCCGCTGCGGCAAGGCTCGCGGGCAGCCAGCCAGCCATTTCCAGCATCGCAAGCACGAAAAGCGGCGCCGTCAGCGCCAGCGAAACCAGGAATCGCCGTCGCATGTCCTGCAACTCGGCATCCTGGCCGTCGCCCGCCACGGGCATCGCCGGCTCGAGGGCCATGCCGCAGCGCGGACAGGCCGCGGGCACCGGGCTCTCGACGCCCGGACACATCGGGCATACGTAAAGGGACTCGCCGACTCGCAGCGCTCTGGCGGCCGGCGCAATCCCCTGCGCCGCTCCTCCTGCATGGCAGCAGTCGTGCGGCGGCGAGACCGGCTCCGGCTCCACCTTGCAGCAGTCGTGGCCGCCCGCGATCTTGTCCGCAGGCTTTTCCGGCGCGTGGCAGGCATCGCGCGTCCGCTCGGGTTCCACTTTCTGCCCGGCGTGGCAGCAGTCCCCATGTTGCGGTTGGTCGGGCATGCCGTCGTCTCGGGTCGGGTCGTCCATGCGGCTAGTTTAACGCCGGCCGCAACCTCCAGCCGTTCACGATGAGGTACATCGCCGGAATGATGACCAGCGTCAGGAGGGTCGCCGAGACCATGCCGCCGACCATCGGGGCCGCGATGCGCCGCATGACCTCGGAGCCGGTGCCCGACCCCCACATGATCGGCAACAGGCCGACGATGATGGTGATCACCGTCATGAGCTTCGGCCGCAACCTGAGGAGCGCTCCTTCCACGATCGCATCCCGCAGTTCCTGGCGCGTCGGCTCGCGCCCCGCTTCGCTTGCCTGGCGCCGCCGATCCGCCCACGCGTGCTCGAGGTACATGACCATCACCACGCCAGTTTCCGTCGCGACTCCGGCGAGCGCGATGAAGCCCACGGCTGCCGCGATCGAGAGGTCGTAGCCGAGCAGGTAGAGGAGCCAGACCCCGCCCACCAGCGCGAACGGCAGGGCCCCCAGGATCAGCAGCACGTCGCGGGCATTGCGGAAATTCAGATACAGCAGCAGCACGATGATCGCGAGCGTCAACGGCACCACGACCTTGAGGCGCTCCACGGCGCGTTGCAGGTATTCGTACTGCCCGGACCAGCCAAGGCTGTAACCGGCCGGCAGCTTCAGCTCCTGCGCGATCTGGCGCCGGGCATCGGTCACGTACCCGCCGAGGTCGCGGCCCGCCAGGTCCACGAACACCCAGCCCGAGGGCCTCGCGTTCTCGCTCCGGATCATCCCCGGCCCATCCGCGACGTCGACCCTCGCCACGTCGGCGAGCGTCACGTTGGCGCCGGTCGGCGTCACGAGCGGAAGGTCGCGCAGGCTCTGCAGCGAATCGCGGAAATCCTGCGGATAGCGCAGGTTGATCGGGTAGCGCTCGAGCCCTTCCACGGTGTAGCTGACGGTCATCCCGCCCACGGCGCTGCCGACGATGTCCTGGACGTCCTTCACGTTCAGGCCGTAGCGGCCGGCCGCGATGCGGTCGATGTCGACGTCGATGTAGCGGCCGGTCGCCGTCCTCTCCGCGTAAACGGAGGTGGTACCGGGCACCTTGCGAAGGATGTCCTCGATCTGCCGCCCGATCGTCTGGATCGTGCCGAGGTCCGGCCCCATGATCTTGATGCCCACCGGAGTCCTGATCCCCGTAGCGAGCATGTCGATGCGCGTCTTGATCGGATAGACCCAGGCATTGGAGACGCCCGGGAACTTCACCAGCGCATCGAGCTCCGCCTTGAGCTTGTCCGGCGTCATCCCGGGCCGCCACTGGTCGCGCGGCTTCAACTTGATCGTGGTCTCGAACATCTCGATCGGCGCGGGATCGGTGGCCGTCTCCGCGCGACCGGCCTTGCCGAACACGCGTTCGACTTCGGGCACCGTCCTGATCAGCTTGTCCGTCTGCTGCAGCAGCGAGCGTGCCGCGTCCGTCGACAATCCGGGCAGGGTGGTCGGCATGTAGAGCAGGTCGCCTTCGTCGAGCTCCGGCATGAACTCGGTGCCCAGCCGCGACGCGGGCCACAGCGTCGCGAACACGAGCACGGTCGCGGCCAGGATCACGGTCCAGGGCGCCCGCAGCGCGAACTCGAGAAACGGCCGGTAGACGGCCATCGTTGCGCGATTGACCGGGTTGGCGCGTTCGGGCCGGATGTTGCCGCGGACCAGCCAGTAGATCAGCACCGGCACCAGCGTGATCGAGAGCAGCGACGCCCAGAGCATGGCGTAGGTCTTGGTGTAGGCAAGCGGCGCGAAGAGCCTGCCCTCCTGCGCCTCCAGCGTGAACACGGGCAGGAACGAGAGCGCCACGATCATGAGCGAGAAGAACAGCGACGGCCCGACCTCGCGGCACCCGTCGTAGATCGCCTTCATGCGCTCCGCGCCCTCAACGACGCCGCGCTCGAGCTTCTTGTGCACGTTCTCGATCATCACTATCGCCGCGTCCACCAGCGTCCCGATGGCGATGGCGATGCCGCCGAGCGACATGATGTTGGCGTTGATGCCCTGCAGGTGCATGACGATGAAAGCCGAGAGCACCGCGATCGGCGTGACGATCACCACGATCAGGCCCGAGCGGGCGTGATACAGGAATACGAGGCACACCAGAGCCACGACGATGAACTCGTCGACCAGCTTGCGCCGGAGATTGTCGACCGCGCGCTGGATGAGCGCGGAGCGGTCGTAGGTCGTGACGATCTCCACGCCTGCCGGCAGGCTGCCACGGAGCTCCTCGAGCTTGGCCTTGACGCGCTCGATCGTCGCGCGCGCGTTGTCGCCATTGCGCATGACGATGACCCCGCCCACGGCCTCGCCCTCACCGTCGAGTTCGCCGATGCCTCGCCGCATTTCGGGACCGATCCGCACCTCCGCGACGTCGCGCAGCAGCACGGGCGTGCCGCCCTTCGTCGTCATCACGGGGATGCGCTCGAGGTCCTCTATGCTCTTCACGTAGCCCGTCACGCGGACCATGTACTCGGCCTCGGCCATCTCGACCACCGAACCGCCGATCTCCTGGTTCCCCGCCCTGATGGCCTGCTCGACCATCATCAGCTGGAGGCCGTAGCCGCGAAGCCGCAGCGGGTCCACGACCACCTGGTACTGCTTGACCATGCCGCCGATGGTCGCGGCCTCCGCCACGCCGTCGAGCGCCTGGAGCTCGAACTTCAGAAACCAGTCCTGGATCGAGCGCAGTTGCGCGAGGTCGTGCTTGCCGGTGCGATCCACCAGCGCGTACTGGTAGATCCAGCCGACACCGGTTGCGTCCGGGCCGAGCGCCGGTCGCACGCCCTCCGGAAGCCTTGCGGTCGGCCTGGCTCAGGTACTCGAGCACGCGCGAGCGCGCCCAGTAGGGATCCGTACCGTCCGCGAAGAGCACGTTGACGAACGAGTCGCCGTAGAACGAGTAGCCGCGAACCGTCGTGGCACCCGGCACCGACAGCAGTGCCGTCGTGAGCGGATAGGTCACCTGGTCCTCGACCACGCGCGGCGCCTGCCCCGGGTAGGGCGTGCGAACGATCACCTGCACGTCCGACAGGTCGGGCAGTGCGTCCACCGGGGTATTCACGAACGAGTACGCGCCGACCGCCAGGAGCAGGATGGACAGCAGGATCACGAGCGCGCGGTTTTCCAGCGAGGCTCGGATGATCGCGTTGATCATTTGAATCGCCTCCGGTCAGTCATGCGGCTCGTGGGCTTCCGGCGCAGGCGCCGGGGGCGATTCCTCACTCAGGCGGCCGAGTCCTGCGCGCAGGTTCGCTTCCGAGTCGAGCAGGAATTGCCCGGCGACCACCACGTTTTCGCCGGCGGCCAGGCCCTCGGTGATCGCGACCCGCTGCCCGCTTTCCGCGCCGGCCACGACCCGACGCGGCGCAAAGCGCCCGTCGCCGAGCGCGATCACCACGCGATCCTCGCTGCCTGTGCGGATGAGCGCACTGCGTGGGACGCTGACGACCGGCGCGCCCCCGGC
The DNA here is from genome assembly GCA_963726665.1 of uncultured Gammaproteobacteria bacterium. GTDB lineage: Bacteria > Pseudomonadota > Gammaproteobacteria > Steroidobacterales > Steroidobacteraceae > RPQJ01. The sequence goes on from CAVSDW010000012.1 coordinate 569,409, forward strand.
ACCGACGAGACTCACGGACGCAAGCATGTTGGGCCGGATGCCTGCGGGCGGCGAGTCGAGCGTGATCCGCGCCTTGACGGTCCTGGTCTCCATGTTCAGTTCCGGATACACGTAATCGACGTGACCGGCGACAGGCTGACCTGGCAGCGAGGGGAAGCGCATTTCCGCGGCGGTTCCCGCCGCCACCCATGCGGACTGTGCCTCGGGCACCTCCGCAATCACCCACAGGCTGCCGGTTTCGGTGATGGTCATGGCGACCATCTCGGGCGTCAGCATCGAGCCCTGTTCGAGTTCGATCCCGGTCACGACGCCCGAGATCGGCGCCGTGTAGGTCACGCGACCGGAGGCCCGGCCCGTCTTTTCGAGACGCCCGGCCGCGCCGGGATCGAGGCCCAGCGCGGCGAGCCGATCCTTCGAAGCATCGATGAGATCGCGATTGCCGACCTTGAGCGCGTCCTGGTATTCCTGCTGCGCGGACTCCAGCATTGGCGAGTAGAGCGTGAACAGGACCTGTCCCGCGCGCACCGTCTCGCCCATGGTCCGGACCGACAGGCTTTCCACCCAGCCCTCGGCCCGCGGCCGCACCTGCCGTACGTGCCGCTCGTCGAACCCCACGTAGCCGACGGTATCGACGCGCCGCGGCAATGAACCCTCGACGGCCGGCTCCGTACGCACGCCAAGGTTGTTCACGACTTCGGGGGATATGAGGACCCCGGGTCCCGCGGCATCCGGGAACACCGGTATGTAGTCCATGCCCATCTCGTCCTTCATCGGGACCGGCGAGGTCCGGTTCGGGTCCATCGGATTGCGGTAAAAAAGCGGCTTCGCGGCGCGGTGCCGCGGCGGTGTCGTCCTTCGCCGAGCTCACCGGCTCCGATGCGGCGGGCGTCTCATGGCGCCCGCCGCAGCCGCCAGCGAGCAGCAGCACGAGCGTCGCGGCCACCGCAGCGACCTGGGCACGCGTCCTGTCGCTGTCCGTCATCCGCCGATCAATATCCACTGTCCTGTTCATGGCTCTTCTCCCACCAGGTAATCGACCTGGTACTGGGCCTGCGCACGATCCGCCGACATGCGCAGGCGCTTCAGGTTGGTCTCGAGCGCAACGCGACGCGCGGTGACGACGTCGTCGATCATCGCGCGGTTGTTGCGATACGCGAGCAGCGCCGCCTGCACCGACTGGTCGGCCAGCGGCAAAAGGTCGCTCTCGTAGAATTTCTCCAGCTGACCCGTGCGGTCCGCGACCGCCCAGGCCTCCTCGAGCATCCCCAGCATCTCGCGCTGGTGATCTGTGTGCATATCACGCAGGCCCTGCGCCTCCGCGCGTGCGGCGGCGATCTCCCGGTCCTGGCGATTGGCGCGGAAGAACGGCAGGTCCACGCTCACCATCGCCGTCACCATGTCGGATCGAGGCTCGCCGTCGGTCATCTCCCCGCTCCTGAACCCGTAGCTCAGGTCCAGCATCCAGCCCGGACGCGTCGACTGCTCGGCCAGCTCCACGGCGGTCTGCGCGGCCTCGATGCGCCGCTCGTAGTCCTGTTGTGCCGGGTGCATCATGAGCCTCGCCTCCAGTTCCGCGAGCGGCGGCATGTCCGTGCGCGCCGGCAGAGTGAACGGACCCGCCCGCGCCGCGTCCTCGACGCCGAGCCAGCGCACGAGCTGCGCCCGCCGCATCGCCGCTTCGCGGTCGAGGTCCAGCTGCTGCTCCTTGAGCATCGCGACGTCGAGCCCCGCCTGGAGCACGTCGAGCTGCTTGCCGTCGCCCGACGCATACCGGGCGCGCGCAGCGGCGCGCATCTGGTCCACCCAGGACGACTGGCTCGTGAGCTGCAGCTTCGCGGCCTCGATGTAGGCGAGTTCCACCCACACCCGGCGGACCTCGCGCTGCACGACGCGCTTCCTGTCGCCCGCGGCAGCCTGCGAAGCCGTCGCGATCTGCTCCATGCGGCGGCGCGCCAGCTCCCGGGTGCGGCCGGCCGGGAACTCCTGGCTCACGCCGACCTCCACCATGGTCATGTCCTCCGCGGTGAAGCTGAAGCCGTCGGTCGGGACGTTGACCGCGCCGAAGCGCAGCCGTGGATCCATGAGCTGCCCTTCCGCGATGGCGCGTTCGCGCATGCCCGCGGACTCGGCCGCAAGCTGCTGCAGCACGGCGTCGCGCTCGATTGCGAGCCGCTCTGCTGTCGCGAGGGACAGCGACGGGTCCGCCCGCGAGGCCGGCGCCGCCGCCAGGCTGGCGACCGCGAGCGATGCGAGCGTGACGACCGCGGAAAGTCGTGTGTGATTCAACCGGCCTTTTTCAGGTACCGGACATTCCTGTGCCATGCGAGAGCCTCCCGGGCTGTGGGCATTCGAACGCGTCCTTGGCGGACGTGGGCCGGGAGGAGCGCTACTCGAGGTAGCGGCAGAAGCGCAGCGGGATGGGTATGCGTGGAACGGGGTCCGGGTTGACCGCGGCCGGCAAGAGGAGACCCTGAGCCGCGACGTCGGTCATGGGTGTGAACGACGAAACGGGGACCGCCACGAAGAGAATCGCCGCCGCTCGCGCATCGACCTGGGCCTGGTGCGGGTAGGCGCAGGTGCCGTCGTGGTTGGCAGCCGGAGACGAGTCACCGCCCTGCGGGCAGTATGGGCAGTGCTGCGCTCCGGCCGGCATCGCCGCAGACGCGGCAGTGGCCATCGCGCAAGGCACCACGGCCGCCTGCAGCCACGCCAGGCAGAACAACGCCAGCACCACCCTTGCCAGGGAGCGCTGACGTCGTCTGACCGTATGCAGGATCGAATCCACTGGCCCTGTCACCTCGTATCGCGACGCGACCGTACCGCGATCGGGCGACAGGGGCAAGAAAAGCCGGTGCGCGCGGCCGAGATTTGCGGGAAATCCGTAGAAATCAGTCACAATTGCCCGGGTGACTCGCAGTTACACAGCAGCCATCGTGCTGATGGGCCTGGCCGCATGCCAGGATCGCGACCCCGAGGCGGCCTGGCTCGGGCCAGCCGCAGAGATCGTCGCGCCGACTGCACCGGGCAGTCGCTACCCGGACCTGGCCTCGACGCCGGGTGGCATGCCGGTGATGAGCTGGCTGGAACCGGCGACGGACGGCGGATTCGCACTTCGATACTCGACCTGGACGGGTTCGTCGTGGACCGGCACCCGGACCGTGACGTCCGGTCGCGACTGGTTCGTCAACTGGGCCGACTTTCCGTCCGTCGTGCCGGTGAGCCGGAGTCTCTGGGCCGCGCACTGGCTGCAGCAGAAGCCGGGAGACGCCTACGCGTACGACGTGCGAATCGCGGTCAGCACCGACGGGGGCGAGTCGTGGTCGGCGCCGCTCTCGCCCCATGACGACGGCACGCCCACCCAGCACGGGTTCGTTTCTCTGTTCGGCCTCGGGCAATCGGCGCAGGCCGCGTGGCTCGACGGCCGCCACACCTCGGGCGAGCACGAGCACGCGGGCGTACCGTCAGGCGCGATGACGTTGCGCGGCGCAACGGTCGGCCCTGCCGGCCGGTTGCTCGGACCGGATCTCGAGATCGACTCGCGCGTCTGCGACTGTTGCCAGACGGATGCGGCGGTAACCCGCGAAGGTGCGGTTGTCGTCTACAGGGATCGAAGCGGCGACGAGACACGCGACATCGCCCTGGTGCGGAGCACGGGTAGCGGCTGGTCGCAGCCGGTTCGCGTGGCAAGCGACGGGTGGAAGATCGATGCCTGCCCCGTGAACGGGCCGGCGGTGGATGCGCGAGGGGACACCGTGGTCGTCGCCTGGTTCACGGCGCCGGACGTGCCACGCGTGCGAATCGCGTTTTCCGGGGACGGCGGGCGCAGCTTCGCGCCTCCAATCGACGTCGCGAGCGGGCGCATTGCAGGCCGCGTGGACGTGCTCCTGCTGCCCGACGGACGAGCCGTCGTGAGCTGGCTCACCGACATCAGCGGCGCCGAGGCAATTCGCGCCCAGCCGTTCACCCGGGCCGGTCCCGCCGGCAGGTCCGTGGTGATCGCAGATACGGGCGTCGACCGCTCGTCAGGCTTCCCGAGAATGGCCGTGGCCGGCAACGGCCTGCTCATCGCGTGGACCCGGGCAGGCGAACCACCACGGGTCCACGTGGCCTACGCGCGCCTGCGTTGAACCTTGCGCATGCCCCGCTCCCGGGACGGGCATGTGCTACGATTCACCCCTTATTTTCCCGGTCTAACCGAACCTCCGGAGCTCGACAGATGTCCAGCAGCCTCAAGCTCAACGTGCCCGCAGACGGCCAGAGAATCACGATTTCCAATGGCCGCCTTCAGGTCCCCGACCAGCCCATCGTCCCGTTCATCGAAGGCGACGGCACCGGGCCCGATATCTGGCGCGCCTCGGTGCGCGTGCTCGACGCCGCGGTGGCAAAGACCTACGGCGGCAAGCGCAAGATCCACTGGATGGAGGTCTATGCCGGGCAGAAGTCGAACGACCTCTACAACACCTGGCTGCCGGAAGAGACCGTACAGGCCTGCCGCGATTATCTCGTCTCCATCAAGGGGCCCCTCACGACGCCGATCGGTGGCGGCATCCGTTCGCTGAACGTGGCGTTGAGGCAGATGCTGGACCTCTACGTCTGCCTGCGCCCCGTGCGCTGGTTCAAGGGGGTGCCCTCCCCCGTGAAGGCGCCCGAGAAGGTGGACATGGTGATCTTCCGCGAGAACACCGAGGACATCTACGCGGGCATCGAGTTCGAGGCGGGCAGCGCCGAGAACGAGAAGTTCAAGGAACTGTTCAAGCAGTCGTTCCCGAAGCTCTACGCCAAGATCCGCTTCCCCGACAGCTCCGGCATCGGCATCAAGGCGGTGTCTCGAGAGGGAACGGAGCGCCTCGTGAGGTCCGCCATCCAGTACGCGATCGACAACAAGCGCAAGAGCCTCACGATCGTGCACAAGGGCAACATCATGAAGTTCACGGAGGGCGCCTTCCGCAACTGGGCCTATGCGCTGGCCGAGCGCGAGTTCGCCGCGCAGACCTACACCTGGGACCAGTGGGAACGCACGCGCGCCGAGAAGGGCGAGAAAGCCGCCAACGCGGAGCAGGACGCAGCGAAGACAGCCGGCAAGATCATCGTCAAGGACGCGATCGCCGACATCACGCTGCAGCAGGTGCTCACGCGCCCGGAGGAATTCGACGTCATCGCGACGATGAACCTCAATGGCGACTACCTCTCCGACGCGCTCGCAGCGCAGGTCGGTGGCATCGGCATCGCTCCGGGCGGCAACATCAACTACATGACCGGTCACGCGGTGTTCGAGGCCACGCACGGCACGGCGCCCAAGTACGCGAACCTCGACAAGGTGAACCCGGGCTCGGTCATCCTCTCCGGCGAGATGATGCTGCGCTACATGGGCTGGTTTGAGGCCGCCGATGCCGTCATTGCAGCCATGGACCGCACCATTGCGCAGAAAACCGTCACCTATGACTTCGCGCGGCTCATGGAAGGCGCGACCGAGGTCAAGTGCAGCGAGTTCGCGGACGCGATGATCGGCAACCTGTAGCGCTCCCGTCGGCGCGTACGGTGCAGACGGAAGCCTTGAATCCCACGGCCCCCGGCGTGCGCGCGCGCGACGAACTGATCCGCGGGTGCGCGCAGGCGCTGGTCGATTCCTTCGCGGAATACAACGCGGAGTTCCGTGCCGTCACGCAGCGCGCGAGGCAGCGCTTCGAGGACCGTGACTGGCGGGGCAGCCAGCGCGACGCGGTCGAGCGCATCGACCTCTACCGCAAGTACGTCACCGGCGCGGTCGAGCACATGCGCCGGGAACTCGGCGAGGACGTGCACGAACGGGCCATCTGGTCGAGCATCAAGCGGCGATTCGCCGAATTGATCGACCCGCTGCCGGACAGCGAGTTCCCAAAGACCTTCTTCTCGTCCGTCACGCGCACGACCTTCGACACCGCGGGCGTGGACCCTGCCGTCGAATTCGTGGCACTCGACATGGACCCGCTCGGCAGCGTCACCACCCACGTGGAGACCAAGGTCTACGCGAACCGCGGTTCGGTGGACCTGCTGGTCGAGGAACTGCTCGCCGACTTCCGGTTCCGCACCCCGTACCGCGACTTCGACCTGAGCGTGAAGCGCGTGTCCGACGAGATCAAGGCTGCCCTCGACTCGGGCGGCGAGCGCCGCACCATCGAGCGGCTCGAGGTCATCAAGGAAGTCTTCTACCAGATGACGCGCGCGTACCTCGTCGGTCGCATCAGCGGCCGGGGCTGGGCGCTGCCGTTCGTGGTCGCGCTCCGCAACCAGGACAGCGGCGTGCTGGTGGACGCCATCATGCTCGAGGAAGGCACGGTAAGCGTGCTCTTCAGCTTCACGCGCTCGTACTTCCACGTCGACCTCGCCCACGTCGGCGAGGTCGTCAAGTTCCTGAAGGACATCCTGCCCCTCAAGCCGGTGAGCGAGCTCTACACCGTGCTCGGGCGCGCCAAGCAGGGCAAGACGGAGCGCTTCCGCGAACTCTTCCGGCACCTGCAGCACTCCGACGACCAGTTCGCGCTGGCGCCGGGCGAGAAAGGGCTGGTGATGGTGTGCTTCACCCTGCCCTCCTACGACGTGGTCTTCAAGCTGATCCGCGACAAGTTCCCCTACCAGAAGAACATCCAGCGCCAGGACGTGCTCGAGAAGTACGACCTCGTGTTCAAGCACGACCGCGCCGGGCGGCTGGTGGACGCCCAGGAATTCAAGCTGGTCAAGCTGCCGAAGGCACGGTTCGCGCCCGAGCTGCTCGAGGAACTGCTCACCGAGACGGCGGACACCGTCCACGACGAGGGCGAGGAGCTCGTGATCGACCACATGTACGTCGAGCGCCGCATGACGCCGCTCAACCTCTATGTGCGCACGGCGACGCGCGAGCAGGCGGAGAAGGCGGTGCTCGACTACGGGCAGGCGATCCGCGACCTGGCGGGCACAATATTTTTCCCGGCGACCTGCTGCTCAAGAACTTCGGCGTGACCCGCCACGGGCGCGTGATCTTCTACGACTACGACGAGCTGTGCCTCGTCACCGACTGCCGCTTCCGCGAGATTCCGGAGGCGCGGCACGAGGAAGACGAAATGCTGAGCGAGACCTGGTACTACGTCGGCGACAGCGACGTCTTTCCAGAGACGTTCATCAACTTCCTCGGCTTCGATCCCGAGCTGAAGAGGGTCTTCCTGGACGCGCACCGCGAGATACTCACCGCCGAGTGGTGGCGCGGCATCCAGCAGCGACTGCGCGAAGGGGACCTGCTCGAGGTGCTGCCCTACCACAAGCACCGCGTCCGCGTGTTCAGCAGCATGGTATGAACATGAGCAACCGTCCGCCCGCGCTGGCTGGTGCTGCTGCTGCGTGGTGCTCGCGTTCGCGTTCCAGGGAACGCGCGGACTCTGGGAGCCGGACGAGGGGCGCTATGCGTCGGCCGGGGTCAACATGGAGCGCAGCGGCGACTGGCTGGTGCCGTCCATCGACGCCGAGCACCCGCACCTCACCAAGCCGCCGGTCGTGTACTGGGCGCTGGCCTCGAGCTTCACGCTGCTGGGAGAGAACGAGTGGGCTGCCAGGCTGCCGGCGGCACTGGCGTATGTCGGCACGGGGCTGCTCATGTTCGGGCTGGGGCGCCGATTCTGCGCGGCGAAGCCCTGGCTGCCGGCCCTGGCCTGGGGACTGTCGTTCGCGACGCTCATGGGCGCGAACATCGTCTCGACCGATGCGCTGCTCATGCTGTTCGAGACCGCCGCGATGTTCGCGTTCGTCGAGGCCTGGGCGGGACCGCCCGCGCGACGCCGGACCTGGATGCGACTGATGTGGCTCGCCTGGGCACTGGCGTTCATGACCAAGGGCCCGCCGGGAATGCTGCCGCTGCTGGCCATGGCCGCGTTCCTGGGCGTGCACCAGCGCGCCCGCCTGAAGGAACTCTTCGACCCCGTGGGCCTGCTCATCTTCGCGACCGTCGGATTCGCGTGGTTCGCCGTGGTGATCCTGCAGGACCCCGGGCGATTGCAGTACTTCCTCGGATACGAGGTCTATGACCGGGTATTCACCGCGACGCACAACCGCAATTCCGCCTGGTACGGCGGCCTCACGGTCTACCTGCCGGCCCTGATTGCGGGCGCCCTGCCGTGGTGGATCTTCGGGCTGGTCGCGGCGGGCGGGCCGCGAGCTGCCGGCGCGAAGCTGATGGAGAGAGTGCGCCACCGCGATCCGCAGTGGCTTCTTCTCCTCTACTGGTTCCTGTTGCCGCTTGCGATCTTCATGCTCGCCCGCTCGCGCCTGCCTCTGTACGTGCTGCCATTGTTCGCGCCGCTGGCGCTGATGATCGCGCGTCCGCTCGCGAACTGGGCCTGGCTGAACGACCGGCGGCTGCGAGTGCTGGTGGTCGTGACCGCCGTCGCCCTCGTCGCGCTCAAGGGCTACGTCGCCAACTTCCACACGGATCGCGATTCCCGCGCGATGGCCTCCGCGATCCGGCGGGTCGTGGATCCGGAATCCATCGACGGCATCACGTTCGTCGACATGCGCCCGTTCTACGGGCTCAACTTCTACCTCGGCCGCCCGGTGAAGGGCGTGCCCCTGGAAAGCGGCAAGGGCAAGTCGTCGGCGTTCGCACCCGGCGAGGATCTCTGCTCGGAGCTGGCGCGGAAACGACGAACGCTGTTCGCGCTCAAGGAAAACCGTGCCCAGCGCTTCCGTGACGGCGTGGTGCGCTGCGGTGCAGCGAGTCCCACCGAGGCCGGGCACTTCAAGGCGGACGGCAACCGCATCCTGCTGATGGCGGTTCCGCGCTGAGGCGGTTCCGGCCGCGCCAGACCGTTTCGAATCGGCGCCCGGACGCAGGATGCTTTGCCCACGGCAGGCGTATCCGGCTAGGCTGTGCCCCTGACAAACCGGGACGGTGACCAGCATGCGGCGAACACTGATTCTCCTTCTCTCCGGCCTCGCGGCGGTGTGGGGTATTCGAGCGTCCGCCCAGGACGCCAACATCACGCTCCCGGTCCCCGAGCTCGAGCGCATGCTGGCGAACGACCCGTTCACGATCGTGAGCGCGGAGATCAGCCGCCCAAAGGCCAAGGGCGACATCACGCTCAAGGCCGAGGTCTCCTTCGACTGACCGGCCCCGATCCGCATCAAGCTGCGCAAGGCGGAACCCGGCGCCGACACGTTCAACAACGTGCCGCGCTACGACCTCGCTGCCTACGAGTTGCAGAAGCTGTTCCTCGATCCTGCCGGAGTACGTCGTGCCGCCGACCGCATTGCGCTTCGTGCCGCTCGAGGAGTTCGCGAAGTATTCGCCGCAGGTGAAGCGCACCTTCACCGGGTCCGACGAAGTGCTCGCGGTGCTCCAGTACTGGCTGCAGGACGTCAAGGTCGTCGCCGACGTCTACGACCCGGCGCTCTTCGCCACGGACCCGGTCTACGCGCGACACGTCGGGCAGATGAACATCCTCACGTTCCTCATCGAGCACGGCGACTCCAACGTCGGCAACTTCCTCATTTCGCGCTCTGAAACAGGGCCGAGGGTCTTCGCCGTGGACAACGGCGTTGCGTTCGCCGCGGCCGAGAGCGACCGCGGGCGGCTGTGGGCCGACATGCGCGTCGATCGCCTGCCGGCGGACACGGTCGCGAGCCTGCGCAAACTGACGCTCGCCGTACTCGCAGGAGCGCCTGGGCGCCGTCGCGCAATGGAAGCTCGAGGGCGGCAAGTTCGTCCCCGTGCCGACAGGAAGCGAGCCTTTCGACGACCCGTGGCGTCCGGACGGGAGGGCGCGGTTCTGCAGATGGGCCTCACGAAGCCCGAGATCGAGCGGGTCTGGCGCAGAGTGCAGCGAGTGCTTGAGATGGTCGACGACGGCCGCGTGAAGACCTTCTGATGGGACGGGACATGACTCCTTCCGGCAGCCATGCCCGGCCCGGCATCCATTCCCGGCGCCGTGTCGCGGCGCGTTTCGTCCAGGCGCTGGTTGCGTCCGTCACGATCCTCGCGCCCTGCGCCCATGGGGCTGTCGATGCGCGGCAGGTCGAGTGGAAGAGCATCGAGCGTGTGGTCGCCTTCGCCGACGTTCACGGCGCGTACTCCGAACTCACCGCCCTGCTCCAGTCACAGGGGGTGGTCGACGCGGACCTGCACTGGAAGGCGGGCAGGACGCACCTCGTCAGCCTCGGCGACCTGCTCGATCGCGGCGACGACTCTCGCAAGGTGATGGACCTGCTGATCCGCCTGCAGTCGGAGGCGGCTGCGGTGGGCGGCCAGGTGCATGTCGTGGTCGGCAATCACGAGGCGATGAACGTGCTCGGCGATCTCAGGTACGTCAGCCGGGGAGAATACGCGTCGTACATGGGCGACGAGGATGCCGCGACCCGCGACGCGCGCCGCAAGGAGTTCCTCGCGCGACAGCCGGGCCGTACCGAGGCGGATTTCGACCGGATGTTCCCGCCGGGATTTTTCGGACAGCGCAAGCTGCTCGGGCCCGACGGTGTGTACGGCAAGTGGATACTGGCGCAACCCGCCCTCATCGTCGTGAACGACACCGTCTACATGCACGGCGGGCCGTCCACCGCGCTGGGCAACCGCAGCGTTGCCCAGCTCGACCGCGATTACTCGGCCTCGATTGCCGGCTACCTCGCGGCCGAGACCGCGCTGCGGGACGCGGGTCTCATCCAGTTCGAGGACCCGTACGCGAAGCGTGCCGAGCTCGCGCAGGCGCGGCTGGACGCGATGCCGGCGGGTGACGCGAAGACCGCGCTCGCGCCGCAGGTCGCGAAGTTCGTCGCAGCGGACGACGAGCCGCTGCTCGGCCCGAGCGGGCCCAACTGGTATCGCGGCGCCTCGCTCTGCAACGAATGCGCCGAGGCGGACGTGCTCAGGCCGTTCCTGCGGCAGGCGGGCGTAAGGCGTGTCGTGGTCGGTCACACCGTGGCGAGGAATGGAACCGTGGCCTCGCGCTACGACGGCGCACTCGTCAAGCTGGACGCCGGCATGAACGCAGCCATCTATCACGGTCGCCCAGCCGCCCTGGTCTCCGACGCCTCGGGCTCCCGCGTCGCCTACGCCAACCCGACCGTGGCCCCGGCCGAGGTACCCGCGGAGCCGCTGTACGTGAGCTCGGTTGAATTCGACGAGGACACCGTCGCCTCGTTGCTGCGCGACGGCGAGATCCAGCCGACCGAAACCTGCGGACCGTCCGTGCTTCGGGTGCGTGTGACGCGTGATGGCCGCGGTGTCGACGCGATCTTCGAGGCTGCGCCCAAGGAAACCGTTGCCCGTGAACTGGCGGCCTACGCCCTCGACCGGCTGCTGCGACTCGGACTCGTGCCGGCCACCGTGGCCCGCAGCTACGACGGCGCCAGCGGCGTGCTGCAGGGCCGGCCCGCCAGCTGGGCGAGCGAACAGGATCGCCAGAACGCTGCCGCCGGCACGCGAGCCGGTCTCGCCTGCCAGGCAATTTCTCTGGAACCGAAGGTCGCCCCGCTGCGCCGCCCCTTGGCCACCGGAGCCGTGCCGCCGCGCCTGCCTACGGGGGGCTACTGCGACGTCAACGCGCAGTACCAGCTCGCCTACGCGTTCGACGCGCTGGTCGGCAACCAGGGTCGCACGCTCGACCGATACCTCTACGACCTCGACCCCTCCATGCAGGCGCGCGGACTGTCGCTGGTGCTGAGCGGCCACGGATCGGCGTTCGGCGCCGCAACGCAGCTGCCGGCGCAGCTCGAGACCGCACTTGCGAAGACCGGCCCGGAAATGCAGTCGCGCCTGCGTCAACTCGACGCGGCCAGCGTGAAAGGCGCGATCGGCCAGTGGGTCGGTGACAGCGAGATCAAGGCGCTGCTCGCGCGCCGCGACCGGATCCTGGAACTCTCGCGCTCATCCGCCGGACGCTGAGGCGACCGCCTCAGCCGCGAAGGACCACCGAGCGGACCTGGAACGTGCTCGTGGCCTCGAGCCCGTCCACGTCGCTCGCCACGACCATGACCGTGAGCTCCTCGCAGTAGCCGTGGGGTGGCTGGCCCGTGAACCGACGCTGCTGCGCGTCGAACCTGAGCCACGGCGGAAGCTGGCGGCCATCGGCCAGCCGCGCGGACAGGTGTAATACGTCACCCGGGTCGGCGTCGAAGAAGGCGTCCTCGGCGATCACGTGCTCGAGCGGCTGGCCCGGGGCATAGGCAAGGTCCGCGATCGGGTTCACAGCCTGGGGCGCGACGTTGGTGACGTTCTCGAGCGCCTTGCGGCCGAACTCGCGGCCGATCGCGACCGCGAGCCCGATCCAGACGAGCGCGAGCGCCAGGTTGAGCGCGGCGAAGGTCGGCGCCGCCCAGCCGAACCAGTTGAGGCCCAGGTACACCACGCCGGCCTGGATGAGGTCGCCGAAGCGCCAGAAGAACGTGTCGATCGCGGTCTTGCCCTCGTACTTCGCATCGCGATCCACGGGCAGGAACAGCGCCTGCCGGGTCGTGTTCATGAGCGAGTAATCGGTCGCGTTCTCGGCGATCTTCACCAGCCGCACGATCGTGAAGATCGGCACGAACCCGCCCAACAGCGGCGACACCGCGAGCAATCCGTAGCCGACCGCCACGACCGCCGGGTGGATGAGCAATGCCCCGCGAATGCCCACGGTGCGGTAGATCCGCGCCACCAGGAACAGCTGGATCGCAAGCCCGACCGCCGTCACCCAGAACTGGAAACTGCCGTAGAACGAAGCGATCAGCACGCCGGGGTCGAGCGCTCCGCCGCTCGCCGCGGCCTGCCGCGCCGCATCGCGCTGCACGAAGTCGGCGAGGATGAATTCGCCCGTCGTGTTGATCCAGTTGAGCAGCACCATGAGCACCGCGATCAGCCTCAGGTAGCGATCGCGCAGCACCAGCCCGATGCCGCCGAGCAGCTTCGGCACCGGCTTGCCGTGCTCGGCTGCGACCGCGCGTGAGCCTTCCGGCACCGCGCGATGCTCGGGCCCCATCAGCAGCATGGTCGCGAGCAGCACCAGGGTCGCGAGCAGCATCAGCCCGACCGGAGTCAGTGCAGCCACCGCCAGCTGCGCGGTCTTGGCGCCCGCGAGCGCGCCGACGTTGGCCCCCACCATGATCACGGGGAACAACCGCTGCCCGCTCTTCAGGTTGAACGTGTCGGCTGCGAATGCCCACAGCTGAGACACGACCATGACACCGTAGATGCTGGCCCAGACGAAGAACGCGAACGCGATGGAGGTGCCCGACCACGCGACCGCCGCGAACACCAGCATGTTGGCGGCAAAGAACACGGTCACGGCCCGCAGGAGCCGGGCCCCGTCGAGCCTGCGGCGCACGATGCCGTACAGCGGGACCAGCAGCATCAGGATCACGGCGGTGACCGCGACGGCGTAGGAACGAACCTCGGCCGAGAACTTCGCCAGCATGAAGGCCTCGCGCAGCGCCTTCACGACCTGGTAGGAGAAGAGCAGCAGGAACGCGTGCAGCATGAACATGAGCGCACTTCGGCCCTCTCCCGGGCGCATGCGCGTGAAAAGCGTGAGCAGGCGTTCGAAGGGACTGAGTCCCGAGCGCTTGGTAAGCATCAGGATTTCTTGGGCGTGAGCGGACCGAGCTGCGGATCCGCCAGCAGCAGCTTCCTCGAGTAGCCGAGCTGCTCGGCGCGAGCGATGGCCTCGACGGCTGCGCTGCGATCAGCGCGGTCCGCATGGGTGAGTGCGATGTAGATCTGCGCGTACATGTTCTTTTCGCCGAGCATCTCCGCGCGTACCAGGGCGCGGGCCGCTGCGTCCCGATTACCCGCCCGCCCTTCGTAATAGGCGAGCTGCGCCCACACCGCCGCGTCCGTCGGGTCGACCTTCAATGCTGCTCTCCGCGAGGCCGCAGGCCCGCTGGTAGAGACGGACGGCATCCGGCCGCCGGCCCGGGACCTGCCACAGTGCATCCGCGAGCGCACTGACCACCCCGTGGTCGTCCGAGGCGATCGACTGTGCGCTTTCATACTCCCTGACGGCCTCTGGAAATCGTCCCTGATAGTAGTACAGGGTGCCCAGGTTCGCATGCGCACTGCGCGTCGGCTCGATGGCCAGCGACTTCTCGAAGGTTCGCGCCGCCTCCTCAAGTTGCTCGTTCAGCAGCAGCGCTGCGCCGAGATTGTTCAGCGCAGAGGCATTGCCGGGGACGAGCGCCACCGACCTCCGTTGCTCGGTAACGGCCTCCCCGGCGCGACCCGAGCGGAACAGGAAGTTTCCCAGGACATTGTGGGCGCGCCAGTAACCGGGATCGACCTCGACGGCCCGGCGATAGCTGCGCTCGGCCTCATCCTTCCGGCCCTCGTCTTCATAGGCCTCCGCGAGCCCCATATGGACACCCGCATCCATCGGACGACTGACGGCAAGCCGGGCAAAGACCGCCTCCGCCTGCTCGTGCCGACCGCTCGCGAGGTAGAGCCTCCCGAGAGCCATCTCCGTCTCGGCACGCGCGGGCTCGAGCTCCAGCGCCTTGCGGCAGGCCTCCTCGGCCGCCGTCACGTCGGCGGTCGCCTGCGTACGGTTGTAGCGAAGCAGGTTTACCTCGCAGAGGCCAGCGTACGCACGCGCCATCCCGGAATCGAGCGCCAGCGCCTGGTGGAAGAGGCCACCGGCCTTGTCGAATTCGCTGACGGTGCCCGCCGCCCGCAAAGCCGAGACGCCGGCCAGGTAGATGTCGTAAGCGGCCAGATTGGGCACTCCAGGGCGCTTGAGCCCGCGCTCGGCCTCGGGCGTCAGCACGATCTCGAGCGCGTTCGTGATGGAGCGCGAGATGTTGTCCTGGATGGCGATGACGTCGGCCCAGTCGCTGTCATAGGTCCCGGCCCAGACGTGATAGCCGGTCATGGTGTCGATGAGCTGCACCGTCACCCGCAGCTTGTCGTTCTCGCGTCGAACGCTGCCCTCGAGCACGTTTCGCACGCCGAGCGCGGCGCCGATCTTCCTCACGTCGATGCTCTTGCCCTTGAATTCGAACGCCGAGGTCCGGGCCGCAACGCGCAAGCCCGGAACCTGCGCAAGCTGCGCCGAGATTTCCTCGGCGAACCCGTCGCCGAGGTAGCCGCTGTTGCCTCCGGAGGTCATGTCGACCAGTGGCAGCACGGCCACCGAACGCTGCTCGGGTGCCGCTGCCGCGACGGCCGTTGGCTCCACCGGCTGTCCGATCGACCGCCACCAGGCAAACCCGGTGACGCCCGCCATCAGCGCCACGCCCGCCACGAGCCACGGCGCGATGGCCCTGCGCGCCTTCGGCAAGGGCATGCGCGCGGTGTCCCCGGAGTCGAGCACGATGCCCGCTGGCGTGATCTCGTAGGACCACGCGAGCATTCCGATGATCGGTATGCCGGTCACGGCGAGGATCGTGAGCGCGGTCATCCACCAGTCCGGGAAATGCAACGGCTGGAACGTGGTCTGCGCGACCTGCAGCACGATGAAAATGCCGACGAGGTAAGCCGAGAGCACCTTGAAGACGCTGCGGCGCCGCAGCTCGGAGACGAACTTCTGGGCCCGTGCAACCCAAGGGCTGCCGGCCAGGATCAAGGCCGGGTCGATCGCCTTGATTGCAAGGGCGGGCTGCTCGAGCGGTTCGAAATGCGCGATCAGCGCGAACCCGCGACGGGCCACCCTGAGGATGTAACGCGGGTCCTCGCGCGTGTCGCCGAGCAGCACGCGAAGTTCGCGCATGGCCACGCGGAGCATGTCGTCGGTGGTCTGCTGGCAGGGCCATGCCTCGTCGAGCAGGACCTGCCGGTCGACGACCTCGCCGTGCCGCGCGGCAAGGACCTGCAGGATCCGGACGTGGTGCAAAGCGAGGGCATGAGAGCGACCGTGACCGGTGATGCGACCGAGTCGCGGCTCGACGACCCAGTCACCCAGTCGAAAACCACCCTCGAGGTCGCGGGCTTCCATGACCATTCGACCGTGGCGATCCCCTGCTATGGCTGCAGATCATAGCAGAGCCAGCGCCTGCCGCAGGTCGTCCAGCAGGTCGTCCGGATCCTCGATGCCGATGGACAGCCGGACCGTGCCGGGCCCGATGTCGGACCACGCGGCCTGCTCCGGCGTGAAGCCGCGCGGCTGCTGCATGGCGGGTGGCACAACCAGCGACTCCGTCGAGCCCAGGCTCGAGGTGAGATCGAAGAGCTCGAGCGCCTCGGCAAAGCGCGTGCCGGCCTCGAGGCCCGCGGCAAGATCGAAGGTGACCATCGTGCCGAAGCTGTCCATCTGCCGACCGGCGAGCGCGTGCCCGGGATCCGACGGCAATCCCGGATACCTGACCCTGGAGACCGCCGGATGGGATGCGAGGAACTCCGCCACCCGCGCGGCATTCCGGCACTGGCAATCCCAGCGCACGAAGTAGGTCTTGAGACCCCTGAGGACCAGATACGCCGCGTGCGGATCGAGCGTCGGCCCGAGGTGGATGAAGTCGTCACGGATCGATTCGACGAGCTCGCGCCTGCCGATGACCGCGCCTCCCATCACGTCGCCGTGACCCGAGGCGTACTTGGTGAGACTGTGCGCGTAGAGGTCCACGTCGTACTGCCCGTGGTTGTGCAGTCCCGCGAGCGTGTTGTCGAGCAGCGTCAAGGCCCCGTGCGTCCGCGCGAGCGAGGTGATGCGCTCGATGTCCGCGATCTTCAGCACCGGGTTGGTCGGGCTCTCGAACACGACGAGGCGCGTCGGGACGCGGGCGAGCGTCCGCTCGAGCGCGGCCAGGTCGGTGATCGAGAGCTGAGTGGCCGAGACGCCGTAGCGTCCGAGCGTGCGGCGGATGAACGCACGCGTCGGCTGGTAGGACTCCGCGAAATACACCACGTGGTCCCCGGCCTTGAGGAGCGCCAGCATCGTCGTCGAGATCGCGGCGATGCCCGACGCCGTGAGCAGGCAGCCGTCGCGCCCCTGCAGCTCCGCGAGCGCCATCTCGAGCTGCCTCAGCGTCGGGTTCGAGACGCGCGAATAGAAAAAACCGTCCCGCTCGCGCGCGAAGTACTTCTGCGTCTCGGCCACGTCGTCGAAGGTGAACTTGACCGACTGGTAGATCGGCGCGACCAGCGGCCGGTTGTCCGGCGGAAGCCGTACCTCCGGCAGGTGGGTGACGCGTGTGCGCTTCTTCACTTGATCTCGAACGCGTCTGCGTCGAGGTCTGCAGGGAAGCCCACGCGATGGGCCCGCAGCGATTCCATGTCCAGCACGGCCGTCTCGACCCGGTCGCCGCCGCCCTCGCTCGAGAGCGGCTGCCCGAGGAAATCCAGCGCGACGCTGTCGCCGGCATAGCTCACTGCGTTGCCGTCCCGGCCGATGCGGTTCACGCCCGCGACGTAGCAGAGGTTCTCGATCGCGCGGGCCCTGAGCAGCGCCGCCCACGCGTGCGCACGGCGTGCCGGCCAGTTCGCGACGTAGAGCAGCAGGTCGTAGTCGCCGCGGTTTCGGCTCCAGACCGGAAAGCGCAGGTCGTAACAGACGAGAGGACAGATGCGCCAGCCCTTGAGCTCGACCGTGAGGCGCGATCCGCCCGGTGCGTAGTGAGTGTGTTCGCCGGCCATGCGGAACAGGTGCCGCTTGTCGTAGTGTGCAAGCGACCCGTCCGGGCGGGCCCACACCAGGCGGTTGAAATGACGGCCCTGGTCGCGGACGATCAGGCTGCCGGTGATCACGCACCCCATCGCCGCCGCTTCCTCGCGCATCCACCCGACCGTCGGCCCGTTCATGGACTCGGCGAGGGTCCCCGCGTCCATGCTGAATCCCGTCGAGAACATCTCCGGGAGAACGATCAGGTCCGTGTGCCCCGCCAGGCCGCGGAAGTGTTCCGCGAGCCGGTGGCGATTCGCAGCCGGGGCCTCCCAGGCGATTTCCGACTGGACCAGGGTAACGCGCAGGTGTGTACTCATGAATCTAGTCTCCGGAGCCGATCGCCCGCGGCATCGAGCGTCGCCTCGCTCTTGGCGAAACAGAATCGCACGACACGCACGGGTTCGGAACGCGTGGAAAATACTGAAACGGGGATCGCCGCGACGCCGACCTCGCGCGTCAGCCAGCGCGCGAACTCGACGTCGGGCAGTTCGCTCACCGCGGAATAGTCGGCGAGCTGGAAGTAGGTTCCTGCCGAGGGCGTGAACCGCAGCGGCGTTCCGGCGAGCAGGCGGCAGAAATGGTCGCGCTTCGCCTGGTAGAAGGCGGGCAACTCGAGGTGGTGCGCCGGGCACTCGGCCAGGAAATCCGCGAGACCGGCCTGGATCGGTGTCGCGACCGCGAACTGCACGAACTGGTGCACCTTGCGGAATTCCGCGGTGAGCGCTGACGGGGCGATGCAGTAGCCGACCTTCCAGCCGGTCGCGTGGTAGGTCTTGCCGAAGGACGACACGACGAAGCTGCGCGCCGCAAGTTCGTCGTGGCCGAGCACGCTCGCGTGCGGGCGCCCGTCGAACACCATGTGCTCGTAGACCTCGTCCGAGAGCACGAATGCCGCGGTGGGGCGCAGGATCGCGGCGAGCGCGTCGAGATCCGCCGGCGACCAGACGGCACCGGTTGGATTGTGCGGCGAGTTCACGATCACGAGACGCGTTCGGGGCGAGACGGCGGAGGCGACACGGTCCCAGTCGACGGCAAACGCGCGGGGCTCGAGCGGCACACGGACGACGTGGCCGCCGGCGAGCTGGACCGCCGGCTCGTAGGAGTCGTAGGCGGGCTCGAGCAGGATCACTTCGTCGCCGGGCCGGACCACCGCCTGGACCGCGCAGAAGAGCGCCTCCGTACCGCCCGAGGTCACCGTCACCTCGTCAGCCACCGACACCGTGCGGCCGTACAGGTCGCGCACCTTGCCCGCGATGGCCGCGCAGAGCGCCGGCCAGCCGGCCATCGGCGCGTACTGGTTGCGACCCGCGCGCATGTGCCCCGCCACGAGGTCCACGAGACGCGCCGGCGGGTCGAAGTCGGGGAACCCCTGCGAGAGGTTGATCGCGCCGCATTCGGCTGCGAGCCTCGACATCACCGTGAAGATCGTGGTGCCGACGTGCGGCAGCTTCGAGTCGAAGGCAGCGGTCAAGGGATCCACCAACCCAGAGCGGCAGTCCCGGGACTGGTCGAGCCGCTTCACTTCAACTTTCCATCCGGCAGCGCAGCCGCCGCCATCGCCGCGCCGATGATGCCCGCCTCGTTACGGAAGTGCGCCGGCACGATTTCGGCGCGACTCTCGAGCAGCGGACCGAAGTGTTCCCAGTTCTCGGTCACGCCACCGCCGATGATGTAGAGATCGGGCCAGAGCAGCCTGTGGTAGGCCGCGAGTACCTCGTTCACCGCGGCAGCCCATTCCCTCCAGCCGAGCCCGCGATCGGCCTTGACCTTCGCCGAGGCCCGGTGCTCCGCCTCCTCGCCCCTGACTTCGAGGTGGCCAAGCTCGGTGTTCGGCAGCAGGCGGCCGTCGACGAAGATCGCAGTCCCTATTCCCGTGCCGAGCGTGAGCACCATCACCGTGCCGTCACGGCCACGACCTGCGCCAAGGGTCATCTCGGCGACTCCCGCAGCATCGGCGTCATTCAGGAACGCCACCGGGCGTCCGATCCGCTCGGACAACAGGCCCTGCGCGTCGGTGCCGATCCAGCGCGGATCCACGTTGGCCGCCGTCCATGCCCGGCCCTGCCGGGTGACCGCCGGGAACGCGAGGCCGACCGGCCCCACGGTGGGAAGCTCGCGCGCCAGTGAGGCCAGCATGTCGATCACGTCGATCGGGGCCGAGTCCGCCGGCGTGGGCCGTCGCAGGACGCTGCCGACCACTGCACCCGAGGTCGGGTTGACCCGCCCTGCCTTCACGAAGGAGCCGCCGACGTCGAAGGCGAGGACCGGCGTCTCCTGCATGACGCCTCAGCCTTTCTTGAGGCTGTCGATCATATGCTGGTTTGCGGCAAGCGCCATCTGCGCGTCCCGGTCCCTGGCCTTCTGCTGGCGGCTCATCAGGACGCCCGCGATCACGACTCCGACCGCGACGATCGCGACGACGATGGTGGCGAGCGCATTGATGTCGGGGCTCACACCGAGGCGCACCTTGGAGAAGATCACCATCGGCAGCGTGCTCGAGCCCGGCCCGGCCACGAAGCTCGTGGTCACGAGGTCGTCGACCGAGAGGGTGAACGCGAGCAGCCATCCGGAGAGCAGCGCCGGGGTGATGATGGGCAGGGTGATGAGGAAGAACACGCGCGAGGGCCGCGCGCCCAGGTCCATCGCGGCCTCCTCCAGCGAATCGTCCATCTGCGAGAGGCGGGACTGCACGACGACCGTCACGTAGGCCATGGTGAAGGTGACGTGGGCGATGACGATGGTCGTCATGCCGCGCCCGGCGGGCCAGCCGATCAGCTGCTCCATGGTCACGAACAGCAGCAGCATCGAGAGACCGGTGATGACCTCGGGCATGACCAGCGGCGCGGTGGTGAGGCCGGAGAGCAGCGTCCTGCCCCGGAACGGGCCGAAGCGCGCGAGCACCAGGCCCGCGAGCGTCCCGAGCACGACTGCGATCGTCGCCGACACCGCGGCAATCTTCAGGCTGAGCCAGGCCGCCCCCAGGATCTGCTGGTTGTGCAGCAGTTCCCCGTACCACTTGGTCGAGAAGCCCGCCCACACCGTGACGAGCTTGGACTCGTTGAACGAATACACGACAAGAGAAATGATCGGGATGTACAGGAACGCGAACCCGAGCACGAGCGCCGAGAGGCGGAACCACGAGCGGCCCTGCATCATCGGTGCAGCCCTCCGCCCGCCTCTGCATCCTGCGCGCGCTGGTAGTACATGATCGGGATCACCAGGAACATGAGCAGCGCGATCGCGACCGCGCTCGCGACCGGCCAGTCACGGTTGTTGAAGAACTCCGTCCAGAGCACCTTGCCGATCATGAGCATGCCGGGCGAGCCTAGCAGCGACGGGATCACGAACTCGCCGACCGCCGGAATGAACACCAGCAGGCAGCCGGCCACGATCCCGGGCCGGGACAGGGGCAGCGTGATCTTGTAGAACGCCTGCCACGGCTTGCAGCCGAGGTCGGACGCGGCCTCGAGCAGCGTGAGATCCATCTTCTCGAGGTTGGCGTACAGCGGCAGGATCATGAACGGCAGGTAGGAGTAAACGATGCCGATGTAGACGGCCGTGTAGGTCTGCAGGATCTGAATTGGCTCGTGGATTACCCCGAGCCACATGAGCAGGTTATTCAGCAGTCCGTTCTGCTTCAGGATGCCGATCCACGCATACACGCGCAGCAGGAACGAGGTCCAGAACGGCAGCACGATCATCAGCATCAGGATGTTGCGGCTGGAGGGCGAACTGCGCGCGATCGAGTAAGCGATCGGGTAGCCGATCAGCAGGCACAGCATCGTCGAGATCGCCGCGACCATGATGGAGTTCAGGTAGGCCTTCCAGTAGAGGTTGTCCTCGACCAGGAACATGAAGTTGCCGAAGTCGAGCTGGACCTGGACTGCCTTCTCCGACACCCAGTGCAGCAGCGGCGCATAGGGTGGCATCGCGATCTCGGCCGTCGAGAAACTGATCTTGAGGACGATCACGAACGGCACGAGGAAGAACAGCACCAGCCAGAGGTAGGGCACGGACGTGACGAGGCCCTGCCCCGTCAGCCCGAGGCGCTTCAGGACGCGGCTCACTTCGTCACCACCACCGGGCTCTCGGCGTACCAGTGCAGGTAGACGCGCTCGTCCCAGGTGATGCGATCATCCGAGTGGCGATGCACGTTCGGCTGAGTGACCCGCACGACCTTGCCCGAATCGAGCTTGAGCAGGTAGATGGACATGTCGCCCATGTAGGCGATGTCGCGCACCACGGCCGCGGCCCAGTTGTCGGCCCCTTGCGGCTTTTCGCGCGTGACATGGATCTTTTCCGGCCGGATGGCCGCCCACACCGTCGCGCCCGGGGCGGAACTGACGCCGTGGTCCACGTAGATCGGGTTCTCGAGGTCGTCGCTCTCGATACGCACGTAGGACGGCTCGTCCTCGATCAGGCGCCCCTCGAAGGTATTGACCGAGCCGATGAATTCGGCGACGAATCGCGAGCTCGGGTACTCGTAGATCTCGCTCGGCGTGCCGACCTGCACGATCTCGCCGTGGTTCATGAGCCCGATGCGGGTCGAGAGCGTCATCGCCTCTTCCTGGTCGTGCGTCACCACGATGAAGGTGACGCCGAGCGTCTCCTGGATGTTGATGAGCTCGAACTGCGTGTGCTCGCGCAGTTTCTTGTCGAGCGCCGCCAGCGGCTCGTCGAGCAGCAGCAGCTTCGGCTTCTTGACCAGCGAGCGCGCGAGCGCCACGCGCTGGCGCTGCCCGCCCGACAGCTGGTGGGGCTTGCGCTTGGCGAATTGCCCGAGCTTCACGAGCTCCAGCATCTCGCCGACGCGGCGCGCGGTCTCGGCCTTGGCCACGCCCTCCTGCCGCAGCCCGAACGCCACGTTCTGCTCCACCGACATGTGCGGGAAGATCGCGTAGGACTGGAACATCATGTTGACCGGTCGCTCGTACGGCGGGATCGCGGTCATGTCCACGCCGTCGATGTAGATGCGGCCCGCCGTCGGTCGCTCGAAGCCTGCCAGCATGCGCAGCAGCGTCGTCTTCCCGCAACCGGACGCGCCGAGCAGGCAGAAGATCTCTTTCTTGTAGATGTCGAGCGTCACGTCGTCGACGGCCACGAAATCGCCGAACTTCTTGGTGACCTTCTCGATCCTGACGTAGGGCTTCGCGTCCGGGTCGGTCCAGGGTTCGAACTTCTGCTGTGTTGCGCGCGGTGAGGTTGCCATGGAATCTCGGGCGATTTGCTGCGGGGGCCGTCAGGCAGGTTTATAGCTCAGTGACGGCGCGGTGGGTAGGCCGGAAACGAAGCGGGGCGGCCGGAGGCATTCGCTCCGACCGCCCCGCTCCAGGTCCATGCCGCTGGAGGCCTACTTGCCGGTCATGAACCGCGTCCAGCTGCGGTTCAACTCGCGCGTGAACGCCGGCGAGCGGGCGAGGTTCGGGAACAGCTTTGCCATCGTCTCGGGCGGCGGATACACGCCCGGATCGTCGCGCACCGAAGGATCGAGCAACGGCACCGAGGCCGCATTGCCGTTCGCGTAGTGCACGAAGTTCGAGTTCGCCGCCGCCACGTCGGGCTTCATCATGAAATTGATGAAGGCGTGCGCGTTGTCGGGATGCGGGGCGTCCGCCGGGATCGCATAGTTGTCGAACCAGATGATGGTGCCGTCCGAGGGGACAGCCAGCCCGATTTCCACGCCCTGCTTGGCCTCCTCCGCCCGGGTCTTCGCCTGCAGGATGTCGCCGCTCCAGCCCAGCACCAGGCACAGTTCGCCGTTCGCGAGCCCGTTGATGTACTCCGAGCTGTTGATGGTGCGGATGTAGGGACGGATCTTCATCAGCACGGCTTCAGCCGCCTTGAGGTCGTCGAGATTCTCGCTGTTCGGGTCCTTGCCCAGGTAGGCGAGCACCACGCCCACGACCTCGTCCGGAGCGTCCAGGACCGAGATGCCGCAGTCCTTGTACTTCGAGGCCAGCGCCGGATCGAACAGCAGCTTCCAGCTCGTCACCGGGGCCTTCGGGTCGATGGCCTGCAACTTCTTGACGTTGTAGCCGATGCCGTCCGTGCCCCACATGTGGTTCACGGCATAGAGGTTGCCCGGATCGTGGCGGTCCAGGCGCTGCAGGATGTTCGGGTCGAGATTCTTCCAGTTGGGCAGCTTCGACCGGTCGAGCTTGCGGAACACGCCGGCCTTGATCTGCACCTCGAGGAACGAGGCGGAAGGCACCACGACGTCGTAGCCCGTGTTGCCTGCGAGGAGCTTGGTCTGCAGCACCTCGTTGTTGTCGAACACGTCGTAGTTGACCTTGATGCCGGTTTCCTTGGTGAAGGCCTCGAGCATCTTCGGGTCGATGTAGTCCGACCAGTTGTAGACGTTGACGACCTTCTCCTCGGCTGGCGCGGCGGCCGGAGCCGGCGCGGCGGCGGCCGGAGCCTGCTCCTCCTTCTTGCCGCAACCGGCGAGCGCAATCGTTGCAGCCAGGCCGACGAGCCCGGCGCGAATGGTGAGTTTCATGGTGGCAATACCCCGCTTTGTCGATCCGTATCGGCACGGCCCGCAGGCCGGATTCCATTCAGCCATGTATAGCGCACCGGACCGGGTCAGGACAAGGAATCGAACGCCGCCCGGCGCCCGGTGGACACGCTCTAGATACGGCCCTCGGCCCGGCACCGTTCGAGCGTCAGGTCGAGGCAGCGCCAGGCCTTCTCGGCGAGCTCGTCGATCTGCTCGCGGCTGATCACGAGCGGCGGCGCGATGATCATGGTGTCCCGGACGGCCCGCATGATCAGGCCGTTCTGGAAGCAGAAGTCCCGGCAGATCCCCCCCACTTCGCCCCGCTTGTCGAAAAAGCGCCGGGCGTGCTTGTCACGGACGAGCTCGAGCGCCCCGATCAGGCCGATCGAGCGCGCCTCGCCCACCAGCGGGTGCTCCGCGATCTCCCGCCACTTGCTGGCGAGGTACGGCCCGGTCTCGTCGCGCGTCCGCGGCACGAGATTCTCCTGCTGGATGATGGTGAGGTTCACGCTCGCCACGGCGCAGGCCGCCGGGTGCCCGGAGTAGGTGTAGCCGTGGGCGAACTCGCCGCCCTTGTCGATCAGGACGTCGGCGACGCGGTCGGCGACCATCACGCCCCCGATCGGCAGGTAGCCCGAGGACAAGCCCTTGGCGATGGTCATCAGGTCGGGCCGGATTCCATACAGGTTGCTGCCGAACCAGTGGCCGGTGCGGCCGAACCCGCAGATCACCTCGTCGGCGACGAGCAGGATCCCGTGGCGGTCGCAGATGCGCTGGATCTCCGGCCAGTAGGTGTCCGGCGGGATGATCACGCCGCCGGCGCCCTGGATCGGCTCGCCGATGAAGGCCGCCACGCGGTGCGCGCCGAGTTCCTCGATCTTGCGCTCGAGCTCACGCGCCGTCTTCAATCCGAACTCGGCCGGCGACAGGTCCCCGCCCTCCCCGTACCAGTAAGGCTGGGCAATGTGGACGATGTCCGGGATCGGCAGGCCGCCCTGCTCGTGCATGAACGCCATGCCGCCCAGGCTCGCGCCCGCCATGGTGCTGCCGTGGTAGGCGTTCTGCCGGCTGATGATGACCTTGCGCTCGGGCTGCCCCAGCAGGTCCCAGTAGCGGCGCACCAGGCGCACGACGGTATCGTTGCCCTCGGAACCCGAGCCCGTGAAGAACACCCGGTTGAACTGGGGCGGTGTCAGGTCCACGAGCTGCTTCGCAAGCTCGATTGCCGGCGGGTGCGCGGTCTGGAAGAAGCTGTTGTAGTACGGCAGTTCCAGCATCTGCCGATAGGCCGCCTCCGCGAGCTCGCGCCGCCCGTAACCCACGTTGACGCACCACAGGCCCGCCATCCCGTCGAGGATGCGGTTGCCCTCCGAATCGTAGAGGTACACGCCATCCGCCCTCACGATCACGCGCGCGCCCTTGGCGTGCAGGAACTTGTAGTCCGTGAACGGGTGCAGGTAGTGCTGGCGGTCCAGCTCCTGCCACGCGGCGGTGGTGCGATCGGCGACGTAGGGGATGGAGGTGGGCATGGGATGACGGGGAAGCGGTTGGTGACCAGCGGTTGGACTAGACGTTCAGCAGCAGGTGCTCGCGTTCCCACGAGCTGATGACCTGCAGGAACGTATCGAGCTCGCTCTCCTTGACGGCCGTGTAGGCCAGCACGAAACGCTCGCCCAGGAGGTCGATGAGCTGCCGGCAGTCGCGCAGCAGGCGGACCGACTCCTCGAGACTGCGCGGCAGGCCGAACGGCAGGTCGTAAGCGCTGCCGGACACCGGCTCCGACGGCTTCAGCCCCTCGATCATGCCGAGATAGCCGCAGGCGAGCGAGGCCGCGAGCGCAAGGTAGGGATTCGCGTCGGCGCCGGCGAGCCGATTCTCGACGCGCCGGTTCTCGGCGTTGGAGATCGGCACGCGCAGCCCCGCGGTGCGGTTGTCGTAACCCCACTGCGTATTGATGGGCGCCAGGTGCCCCAGGATGACGCGGCGGAACGCGTTCACGTTCGGCGCGAACAGCGCCATCGCCGAGGGCAGGTACTTCTGCAGCCCGGCGATGTGCGAGAAGAAGAGCTGGCTCGGGTTTCCTTCCTTGTCGCTGAACACGTTCTTGCCGGTCGTCGCATCCACCACGCTCTGGTGGATGTGCATGGCGCTGCCGGGCTCGCGCGCCATCGGCTTCGACATGAACGTCGCGTACATCTTGTGCCGGAACGCGGCCTCGCGCGCCGTGCGCTTGAACATGAAAACCTGGTCCGCGAGCGACATCGCGTCGCCGTGGATCAGGTTGATCTCCATCTGCGCCGCGCCATCCTCGTGGATCAGCGTGTCGATCTCGATTTCCTGCGCCTCGCAGAAAGCATAGACATCGTCGAAAAGCGGGTCGAACTCGTTCACGGCCGCGATGCTGTAGGACTGGCGGCCGATCTCCGGGCGGCCCGAGCGGCCGACCGGCGGCTTCAGCGGATAGTCGGAGTCGATGTTCGGCTCGACCAGGTAGAACTCGAGCTCCGGCGCGACGATCGGCTTCCAGCCCTTCTGGGCGTAGAGGTCGAGGATGTGCCTGAGCACGTAGCGCGGCGCCATCGTGACCGGCCGGCCGTCGTGATAGAAGCTGTCGTGGATCACCTGCGCCGTCGGCTCGGCCGCCCAGGGCACGACGCGGGTCGTGGCCGGGTCGGCCTTCAAGACGATGTCGATCTCGGACGGGCTGATCGCACGGTCGTCCTCCGGGTACTCGCCCGTGACGGTCTGCAGGAAAATGCTCTCGGGCATGCGCATGCCCTCGTCCTCGGCGAACTTCACCGCCGGCATGACCTTGCCGCGGGCGATGCCCGCCATGTCCGGGACGATGGCCTCGACCTCCGAGATACCGTGTTCCTTGAAGAATTGCTGGATGGGCGTACTCATGATCGACTTCCTTTTGCGTGCGCCCTTGCCGCCTGACCGAAGGCGGCAAACAAGGCCCGCGAGAACGGGTTTTTCATTACCTGCCACTCGGGGTGCCACTGCACCGCGAGCGCGAATCCTGGCGCTGCGCCGACCCTGAACCCCTCGACGAGGCCGTCCGGGGCGCGCGCTTCGATTTCGAGGCCGTCGCCGAGGCGGTCGACTCCCTGCGAGTGCAGTGAATTGACCACGACGCGGTCGGCGCCGGCGATGCCGCGCAGCATCCCGCCCGGCACGAGTTCCACCTCGTGCGCCGGCCCGTACTGCACTTCGAGCGGCTCACTCTTGTCTTCGCGGTGGTCGCGCATCCCGGGCTGCTCCTGCACCTTCTGCCAGAGCGTGCCGCCGTAAGCGACGTTCATCTCCTGGAATCCGCGGCATACCGCGAACAGCGGCATTCCGGATCCGACCACGCGCGGAATCATCGGCAGCGTGGTCGCGTCGCGGTGCGGATCGTGCATCGTGCCCGCTTCGCTCGCCGTGCCGGCGTAGCGCTGCGGCTCGACGTTCGACGGGCTGCCGGTGAGCAGGATTCCATCCACCCCCGCGAGGACGGCATCGAAGTCCATTTCGTCGCCGAGCGACGGAATGAGCACGGGAACGGCGTCCGCCGCATCGAGGACCGCACGAATGTACTTCTCCCCAACGCAATGGAAGGGGTGCGGCCCGAGGACACGGCGATCCGCGGGAATGCCGATCAGTGGTTTGCGCTCTGCCACGTTTAAAATCCTAGACAGCCCATGACAGGCCGCCGGACGAGTGCGGTTTGGATTAAACCACAGGCCCGGGGTGGCCGTCGCCAAGCACCGCAAAAAAAGTGCTAAAAATAAGTCCAAACAGCCAGTTACGCGCCTCTTGCAAGGTCGCGCCGAGCTTGCCCGGCCCGCCTCCCTGACGTTATGCTCGGCCGCACGGCACGGGCAGACCGTCGCTAAATCCTAAACAATGGGGGTCACATGCCGCAGTTCGCGGAATACGAGCAGGCGCGCGCCTGGCTCTCCAGGCACCCGCAGGTGCGCGCGGTCGACCTGCTGCTCCCCGACCAGATGGGCATTCCCCGCGGCAAGCGCGTGACGGTCGCCGAACTCGAAGGCGTGCATCACAACGGACTGCTCCTGCCCGCATCCATGTTCGCGCTCGACGTGCTCGGTGGAACGGTGCAGGCGACGGGGCTCGGGTTCGACGAGGGTGATGCCGACCGGGTTTGCCTCCCGGTGCCCGGCTCGCTCGCAATCGTGCCGTGGCTCGGGGGCGAGGTCGCGCAGATGCAGGTCGCGATGTACGACCACGATCGAACGCCGTTCTTCGGCGACCCCCGCCACGCGCTCGAACGTGTGGTGGGTCGCCTGCTCGAAGCAGGTCTGCGCCCGGTCATGGCCGTCGAGCTCGAGTTCTACCTCGTGGACCGGGAGCGCACGCCGGACGGATGCGTGCAGCCGCCGCGCCAGCCGCTCACCGGCCGCCGCGAGCACAAGACGCAGATCAACTCGATGCAGGAACTCGAGGAGTACTCGGCGGTGCTCTCCGCGATCGATGCGGCGGCCCGCGAGCAGGACTTGCCGACCGGCACTGTGCTCGCGGAGTACGGCCCGGGCCAGTTCGAGGTCAACCTCCACCACGTGGACGACGCCGTGCTCGCCTGCGACCACGCGATCCGCCTCAAGCGTCTCGTGAAGGGCGTCGCCCTGCAGCATGGCTTCGAGGCGACGTTCATGCCGAAGCCCTATCGCGACCACGCGGGCAGCGGCGCGCACCTGCACGTGAGCATGCTCGACGCCGCAGGCCGCAACGTCTTCGCCGCCGAGGATCCCGCTGGCAGCCCGGCACTCCGGCACGCCATCGGCGGGCTGGCGGCCACCATCAACGACACGATGGCGGTCTGCGCGCCGACCGCGAATTCATACAGGCGGTTCCAGCCCGAAGCCTACGTACCGCTCAACCCGAGCTGGTCGATCAACAATCGCGGTGTCGCATTCCGCGTGCCTCACGGCCCGCCGGCGAGCCGCCGGGTCGAACATCGCGTTGCCGGCGCGGACGCGAATCCCTACCTGCTCGCGGCGATGGTGCTGGCCGGCATGCACCTCGGCATGACGACCAAGCTCGACCCCGGCCCGGTACTCGCCGGCAACGCCTACCGCGACACGGTCCCCTCGATTCCACTCAGCTGGCCGGAGGCGCTCGCCGCCTTCGAGCGCAGCGCCTTCGCCCGCGATTACCTGGGCGAACGCTTCGCGAACCTGTACGCGCAGACACGCCGCGGCGAGATGCAGGACTTCAGCTCCTACGTGTCGCCGCTCGAATACTCCTGGTACCTGACCACGAGCTGAGCCATGGAACACGTTCGTTCGTATTACGCGGCATCCGCGAACGCCGCGCCGCTGCGCGAACCGCTGCGTGGCGAGGCGACGGCAGACGTCTGCGTCGTGGGTGGCGGCATCGCCGGCTGCTCGACCGCGCTCAACCTCGCCGAGCGCGGATACAAGGTCATCCTGCTCGAGGGCAAGCGCGTCGGCTGGGGAGCGTCCGGCCGCAGCGGCGGACAGGCCATCTTCGGATTCGCGGCCGGCCAGGACAAGCTCGTCGCCCAGGTCGGCCGCGAAACCGCGCGACGCATGTTCGACGTATCGGTCGAGGCGCTGGACGTATTGAAGGATCGCGTCGCGCGTCACGCGATCGACTGCGACCTGAATTTCGGCCAGGTCCACGCCGCCATCAAGCCGCGGCACGAGACCGAACTCAAGGCCTGGCGCGAGGAACTCGAGCGGGACTACGGCTACTCGTCGCTCACGTGGCTCGACCGGCGCGAGATCGGGGAACTCCTGGCGACCACACGCTACATCGGCGGCCTGCGCGATTCACGCAGCGGGCATCTGCATCCGCTCAACTACACGCTCGGGCTCGCGCGCGCGGCCGAGGCCGCGGGCGTACAAATCTTCGAGGGCAGCCAGGTCACACGGATCGACCACGGCGACGTGGCAGTAGTAAGGACGGATCAGGGGCTGGTGCGCGCCAGGCACGTCGCGCTCTGCTGCAACGCGTATATCGACGACAGTGTGTCGGCGAAGCTCAGGGCGCGGATCATGCCCGTCGGCACCTACATCGTCGCAACGGAGCCGCTTGGCGAGGCGCGCATGAAGGCCCTGATGCGCGACAACGTCGCCGTCACGGACATCAACTGGGTGCTGGACTACTTCCGGCGCTCGGCGGATCACCGCCTGCTCTTCGGCGGGCGAGTGAGCTACTCCGGCCTTCAGCGGGCCTACACCGAGCGCGCCACCCGGGCGCGGATGCTGAACGTATTCCCGCAGCTTGCCGACGTCG
The DNA here is from genome assembly GCA_963726665.1 of uncultured Gammaproteobacteria bacterium. Lineage (GTDB taxonomy): Bacteria > Pseudomonadota > Gammaproteobacteria > Steroidobacterales > Steroidobacteraceae > RPQJ01. The sequence goes on from CAVSDW010000012.1 coordinate 599,730, forward strand.
GCGTCGCCTACGCCTGGGGCGGCTACGTCGACATCACCATGAGCCGCGCGCCGGATTTCGGACGGATCGCGCCGAACGTCTATTACCTGCAGGGATTCTCGGGCCACGGCATCGCGCTCACCGGCATGGCAGGCCAGCTGCTCGCCGAGGCGATCGCGGGCCAGGCCGAGCGCTTCGACATGTTCACGAAGCTCCAGCACCGGGACTTTCCCGGCGGGCCGGCGCTGCGCACACCGGCGCTGGTGCTCGCGATGCTGTGGTTCAGGTTGAAGGACCTCTTGTAGGTCAGGCTGCTGGCCGTGAAATTCTGTCTGGCGGTGAGAACGCGACGCCAGGCCGCGCCGGTCAACCGCGGCGAACGTCGCGCAGCAGGAACACGAGTGCGCTGACAGACCCGAGCAGCATCACGGCCATGCGCAGATAGGCGGCCGTCCATGGAATGCCGATGTCGACGCCCCGGCTCACGAGCAGGGCGACCCAGCGTTCACCGACCGCGCCGTCGTACATCCAGCGGATGCCGAGATGAACGGTCGCGAGCATGTAGAGCGCCGCGATCAACAGCCTGAGCCCTTTGTTCAAGCGTTCCCCCGCGACGAACCCGGCGACGATGACGGCGAAAGTAATCGTAAGCCAGAATTGAAACTGCAGGTCGATGGACGCACGCTGCGTCATGAGGGCGTTCAGGAGATCGGGCGTCGGAATCTGGTCCATATGCATCGCCTCCGATATCACCCGGGAGCTCGCCAGGGATTCGCCGACCCGTCGTCGCCCTCGTAGCTCGCCCCGCTGGTGCAGGTCTCGTGCACGACGACGCGCGAGAGCAGCGGCAGGCGTGGCTCGAGTTCCCGCCAGATCCATCGCGCGAGGTTCTCGCTGGTCGGGTTTTCGAGCCCCGCCACGTCGTTGAGATAGCGGTGATCGAGCTGCTGGAACAGTGGCTCGAAGGCCGCCTTAAGCTCGGCAAAATCCATCACCCAGCCGAGCCGATCGTCGACCGGGCCGCTCACGTGGATCTCCACGCGGAACGAGTGACCATGGACCCGCGCGCACTTGTGGCCCGGGGGAACGTTCGGCAGCCGGTGGGCGCTCTCGAGGGTGAAGGCCTTGAAGATATCCACCGGTACACTCGTCACGCCAGGTCAGGGGCCGCAAGGATGCAAGGCCGGACCGCCGATGTCGAGTGCCCGCGCTGTCCGCGGCGTCCGCACGAACGTCTATTTTCCGGTCGCGGCCCGCTCCGGCCGTGGTTCCGACAGGACGCCGCCGTCGTTGCGCTTCAGCAGATAGGCCACGTGGATCTTCGGATTGCGCCGAAAATCCTCCGGGATAGTCGAGCGGGTCATGTCTTCAATCGCGAAGTCGGAGAGCCCCTCGGTGTCGAGCCGGAAACGCTGGTAGTTGTTCGAGAAGAGCACGAGGCCGCCGGGCTCGAGCAGCGCGCCTATCCGTTGCAGGAGCTGCACGTGGTCGCGTTGCACGTCGAACTCCCGCTCCATTCGTTTCGATCTCGAGAGCGTCGGCGGATCGACGAAGACGAGCCCATAGCGCGGCCGGCCCGGTTGCGCCTGCTCGTCCAGCCACGCCAGGCAGTCGGCGTGGACGAAGTCGTGATTCGGCCCGGCGAGCCCGTTGAGCGCGAGGTTTCGTTTGGCCCAGTCGAGATAGGTGTGAGACATGTCCACGGTCGTCGAACCGGTCGCCCCGCCACCGACGGCGTGGACCGTTGCCGTGCCCGTGTAGGCGAACAGGTTGAGGAATCGCCGCCCCGCCGCGAGTTCCCCGATGCGCCGCCGCGTGATGCGGTGGTCGAGGAAGAGTCCCGTGTCCAGGTAGTCGGTGAAATTGACGTAGAACCTGTACCGCCCCTCGCGCACGACGTGAAAGACCTGCTCGCTGTCCACCTTCTCGTACTGCTCGCCGTGCCGCTGGCGCTGGCGAACGCGCAGCGCGATCCGCTCCGGCGGCAGGCCGAGCACCTCGGGCAGTACCGAGAGGACTTCGTCGCGGCGGCCGCGGGCCGCATCGCGGGACACCGTCGGCGGCGCCGCGTATTCCTGCACGCAGGCCCATCGCTGGTCGTTGCCGTAGATGTCGATGGCGAAGGAGTACTCCGGCATGTCCGCGTCGTACACCCGGTAGCAGGCGACGTCCTCGCGCCGAGCCCAGGACTCGAGCCGCGAGAAATTCTTGCGCAGCCGGTTGGCGAACATGGCCGCGCCCGGCCGGGTCTTCGCCGCGTCCAGCCGATCCCGACGCGCGGTCTCATCGTCTGGCTCGATCGTCTCCGGCTTCAATTCGAAGCGCAGCAGGCGGCACTCGATCGGCCCGTTGAAGAACGTGTGCGCGCGGTAGGCGCGCAGGCGCAGTGCCCGGCCGAGCGGTGGATTGCCCGTGAAGACACCCGCTTCCCAGCCCGGAAAGCGCTCGATGAGCGCGCGGCCGAGGTCCGCATAGGTTGCGCCCAGCGTATGCTCGTCTTCGAGCCGTGCGCCGTACGGCGGATTCACGAGGACCAGCCCGCCGGGTTCCGCCGCCTGGGGCAGGCCCGTGATGTCGCGGCGCTCGAACGACAGGTGGTCGCCGAGCCCGGCGCGATTCGCGTTTGCAATCGAGGCGCGCACCGCGGACTGGTCGCGATCGAATCCGCGGAACCGGCCGCGACCGAGCGCCGCCGGGTTGCGACGCTCCAGTGCCGCCTCGCGCAGCGTGGCCCACGCGTTCGCGTCGTGCTGCAGCCAGCGTTCGAAGCCGAAGCGGCGGCGCAGCAGGCCGGGAGCGATGTCGGCGGCGATCAACGCGGCCTCGATCACGAAGGTACCCGAGCCACACATCGGGTCGGCGAAACCGCCGCCCTGCGCGGCCATCTCCGGCCAGCCGCAGCGCAGCAGCAACGCCGCCGCAAGGGTTTCCTTGAGCGGCGCCTCGACGCCGGAGACCCGGTAGCCCCGACGGTGCAGCGGTTCGCCGCCGAGGTCGATACCGACCGTCGCGTGAGTGCGTGCGAGCCGCAGGCTCACTCGCAGGTCCGGGGAGGCCAGGTCCACCGACGGCCGCTCGCCGGTGCGCGCACGGAACCGGTCCACGATCGCGTCCTTGGCCTTCTGGGCTGCGAACTGGCTGTGGCGCAGCCATTCCGGACTCTCTCCCACGACATGGATCGCGAGGGTTCCCTGCGGCGCGAGGTGCTCCTCCCAGGGAATCTGGATCAGCGCCTCGTACATCGCCTCGACCGTGTCGAGCGGGACCGTGGCGATGGTCTGCAGTACGCGGCTGGCCGTCCGCGATTGCAGGCATGCCAAGTAGGCATGCGCGAGCGGGCCGTTGAAGCTCACGCCAGCGGGATGCTCCCGCGCCACCGCGATGCCGAATCCGCGCAGTTCCGACGCGAGCAGGTCCGCCACGCCACGCGGACAGGCCGCGAAAAACTCGCTGCTGCCGCCGACTGGTTCGTCCGGCACGACTCAGCGCTTCCCTGTTCCGAGCATCACGAGGTCGCGGGGCGGGAGCCGGTCGAGGCAACGCGCAACGATGCGGTAGGCATCGGGGTCGAACGCCCGCCCCGGCGTGGCACGCAGCAGGTCCGCCACTTCCGAATCGTCGCGGGCCGTACCGAGGTGCTGCCAGCGGTCGACGACGTGCAGCAGGGTTCCCGGCCCACCCGCAGCCGGCTCGCGGATGCCCACGGGACCCGGAAACGGCCACGAGCGCAAGCGCAGTGACGCCAGCGCGAGGCGAAGACGCGCATCGTGCAGCGCAGGCGCCTCCTTGCCGACGCACGCGCCGCGGCAGCGCCCGAGTTGCATGGCGAAGCACGACCCGGGACCCGTTTCGAGACCCATGAGCTTGAGACACAGGCCGGCCTCCCGCGCCTTGCCCTCCAGCGCGCGACGCGCGTCGCGCTCCGTGCGGAACGGCCCGTAGCTCTCGGCATCCGACTCGAGGTCGTCGACGTCGAACGGCTCCACGCGAGGCCGCAACGCGCCTTCCGACGGGCGCAGGCGGATGCAATGCACGCCCATGGGCTTGCGCAGGCGGCGATTGGCCGCCGGCGCGAGGTCCTTGACGAGGCGCGACTCGACGAGCAGCGCGCCGAGTTCGCCGCCGGTCTCGATCCATTCGACGTCGCGGACCTGCTGCGCGAGCTTCGCGTCCTTGCTGGAACGATGGCTGGCGGCGAAGTGGTCGAGCACGCGGCTGCGCAGGTTGCGGCTCTTGCCGACGTAGAGCAGCGCCCCGCCCTCGCCGCGGAAGAGATAGACGCCAGGCCCCTCGGGCAGGTCGTCGGCGAGATCCGCGGGCAGGTGCGGCGGCAGGCGCGACTCGAAGCGCGTGGCCTCGACCGCCTCCTGGACCCGGTCCGCACCCACCGCGCCCTCGAATGCGGCCAGCAGACGAGGCAGCACGGCGGCATCCCCGAGTGCGCGGTGCCGCTGCCCGCACTCGAGGCCCCAGCGGTCGATCAGCACGTCGAGGTTGTGGCGATTGTGCGAGGCGAAGAGCGCCCGCGACAGCCGCACCGTACAGAGCACCGGCGCGGAGAATTTCTCGCCCGCGCGGCGGAACTCGCTGCGCACGAACCCGTAGTCGAATCGCACGTTGTGGGCGACGAAGAGCCGCCCCTCGAGGCGCGCGCGAACCTCGGAGCGCAGGTCCGCGAAGGTCGGCGCATCGGCAACCATTTCGTTGGTGATGCCCGTGAAACTCTGGATCACGGGCGGGATCCGCTGGCACGGGTTCACCAGGCTGCTCCACTCCTCCACCACCGCGCCGTCCTCGAGCAGCACGATGCCGACCTCGGTGATCCGATGCTGGGCCGCGGTGCCACCCGTGGTTTCGAGGTCCACGCACGCGACACGGCCTCGCAGCACCGGCGCCGCGAGCGACACCGGACGGGATGGAGCCGTGCTGCCTGACGGGGAAATGGCGCCTGGCACCATCTAGAGCGTCGCGTCGCCGTCCAGGGTCATGATCGGGCCGTAGAGCTCCGGGCGCCGGTCTCGGAACACGCCCCAGGCATGGCGCTGCGCCCTGGCCGCCTCGAGATCGACGGTGGCCGTGATGACGGCCGCCGAGGAACGATCCGCCTCGACGAGCTTCTCGCCCGTGGTCCCGGCGATGAACGACGAGCCGTAGAAGGTCATCTCGTACTTCTCGCCGCGCTCGACGCCGATGCGGTTCGAGGCGACCAGCGGCATGACGTTGGCCGCCGCGTGGCCCTGCATGCAGCGCTGCCAGTGGTCGCGGGAGTCGATGCCGGCATCCTGCGGCTCCGAACCGATGGCGGTGGGATAGAGCAGCACGTCCGCGCCGAGGAGCGCCATGCAGCGGGCCGCCTCGGGAAACCACTGGTCCCAGCAGATGCCGACGCCGAGCGCGCCGTAGCGCGTATTCCAGACGCGGAACCCGGTGTCGCCGGGCGAGAAATAGAACTTCTCGTGGTAACCGGGACCTTCGGGGATGTGCGACTTGCGGTACACGCCGAGCACGCTGCCGTCGGCGTCGATCATGGCCAGGGAGTTGAAATAGGCGTTGTTCGCGCGCTCGAACACGCTGAGCGGCAGTGCGACCTCGAGCTCACGCGCGAGCGCCTGGAAGCGCGCCACCACGGGGCTGTCCGCGATCGGACGCGCCAGCTGGAAGTGGCTTGCGAGGTGGTCCTTGCAGAAGTACGGCGTCTCGAAGAGTTCCTGCAGCAGCACCACCTGCGCGCCCCGGCCTGCGGCCTCGCGCACGGCTCGTTCGGCGCGGTCGAGGTTCTCGGCCGCATCCGGGGTACAGGCGAACTGCGTTGCGGCAAAGGTTACTTTCATGGCGATTCCAGGCACTCGAGTGATACGGGATTGTAGCGAAACCGCGCAGGCCGTTGCCCGGCTGACCGACCGCGATCACCGCATCTGGTGTCCCGTCAGCTGCCAGTAGATGAGCGACACGGGCATCATGCCGGCGGCGTTGAATTCGTCGAAGAAGCGACGCAGGGAGAACGCGTCGCCCTGCTGGTGCGAACGCTCCATGATCGTCTCCTCGATGAGGTACTTGCCCGTGACGTAGCTGGTGCCATAGCCGGGCTGGCGCAGGTAGAGCTGCTGCTCGAATCCGAGCAGGTCGAGGTCGGGATGCATCCACCCGCGGGGCGTCCATTCGACCTGGAACGCCTTGGCCTGCTTCAGGTCGAACTCGTTGGCCTGCGCGTACAGCGAGGCGAGTCCCCGGGCGCAACGCTGGGCCAGCATGATCCAGACGATCTCCCGCGCGCGCGGATTGTCGTCGTAGTAGCCCGCGTGCAGGATGATCTCCTCCATGGCCGTGGCCATGCCCTCGGCCCGGGAGTCCCACGAGTTGTAGAGCCAGGACTCGCGGCGGATCGGGCTCGGGTTCGGCCGGTGGACCAGCCACTCGTGGTCGAACCAGTGGTAGAAGTGGGCGTAGAGCGTGATGGGCTCGTAGTGGCTGGCAATCGAGAAGAAGTTCCGCCGCTCGACGGGCACGAACGGGTCGATGTGCCGGCGGAGCGCGGGATCGAGGTAATCCTGCACCTCGAGGATTTCCCGCTCGCGCAGGAACGCCATGTACTTCGTGATCGCGGCGTTCGCCCGCTTCGCGTGGTCTTCGGCATTCGCCGACGGCACGAGCTGCGGCAGGCCGCGATTTCGCTGCTCCTCGAGCCGCAGCATGGTCTGCGCACGCGCCAGCTCGCTCTTCAGCAGCATCACCTCGTCGTCCCAGGTGAGCGGCACGAGGTGCACGTTGCGCAGGCTCCAGTTGTAGGCCTCCTTGCCGACGCCCGACGGGCCGTTCTTCGACGGCGCCTGGGCCTGCAGCCAGGCGACGAATTCATCCGTCGCCTTCGACGCCGCCGCGATCGCATCGCGCAGCTCGGGACCCGACTTCGCCGTCCTTGTCGCCAGCCCCGTGAGGTCGGCTGCCTGCATCTGCATGCTGCCGGTGCCGGTGAGCCACAGGTCGCGGGCGTTGCCCGTGAGGTTCAGCCGCGCCTGTGCGAGCAGCGGCGGAATCGTACGCAACTGGCCCGCGAGCTTCGCCTCGTCGTCGGCGGACAGCGGGAACGAGTACTGCCACAACTCCACCAGCGCGTGATTGACCGGTCCTTCGTGCTCCGGCGTGTCGCTCTGCTCGGTGCGGACCGACTGGTAGAAGGCCGGGTCCCGCTCCCAGGGTCGCAGCCAGCGCAGGTCGAACTCCATCCCGTTCATCTGGGCGCGAACGAGGTCGTAGTCGATCTTCTGCTCGATCGGCCACGCCGCCGGGTCGATGGCCGCGAGGCGCGCCTGGTAGCGCTTCAGCTCCTCACCCCTGAGCTCGTTCGCGGCAGCCGTGTAGTCCGGCGCACCGTCGCGCAGGGACGGGCGCTCGAAGGCTCGCCATTCGTCGAAAAGCGAGAGGAGTCCTGCGTACGAACCCTGGGCGGCCAGGACCTGCGGACTCACGAACAGTGCCCCGAGGCACAGGATCCATCGAAACCGGAACTTCGCGCGCGCTGCAAGACTGCATGATCTGCCTCTGTTCATGTCGATCACCGGTGGGACTGCAGGCTCAAGGATCGCATGCTACAGGTCAACGGCTGAGCAGGCGCTCCACGTGCCGCGCGATCACGAGTTCCTCGTTCGTGGGCACCACCCAGGCCGCCACCCGGCTGGCGGGCGCGTCGATCCGGGGACCGTGGTGCAGGTTGGCCGCCGGGTCCAGTTCCACGCCGAGCCAGGCCGCGTCCGCGCAGATTCGCGCGCGCACCTCGGGCTGGTTCTCGCCGATTCCGGCGGTGAACACGATCGCGTCGAGTCCGCCCAGGGCCGCGGCCAGGGATCCGAGTTCGCGTCCGGCGCGGTAGACGAAGACGTCGACGGCCAGGCGAGCCGACTCGGCATCGCTGGCAAGCAATTCACGCATGTCGGCCGAAATTCCCGACATCCCGAGCAGCCCCGACTCCTGGTACAGGAGCCGCTCGACGTCGCGCGTCGTGAGACCGTACCGGTCCATGAGATAGATCGGTACTCCGGGGTCGAGCGTTCCGCTGCGCGTTCCCATCGGCAGGCCTTCGACGGCCGTGAACCCCATGGTCGTGGCGACACTCCTGCACTCCCGCATCGCGCACATGCTGGCGCCGTTGCCGAGGTGCAGCACGACCGTGCGGCCCGTCGCGGCGCGAGCGTCGAGCGTGGGCAGCACTGAGGCCACGTACTCGTAGGACAGCCCGTGGAAACCGTAGCGGCGCACGCCCTCGGCGGCGTAGCGCGGCGGCAATGCGTAGACCTGGGCAACCTCCGGGATCGTCCGGTGGAACGCCGTGTCGAAACAGGCGACCTGCGGAATGCCGGGCATCGCCTCCGCCAGCAGGCGGATGGCCGCGAGGTTGTGCGGCTGGTGCAGCGGCGCGAGCGGCACGTAGCGCTCGAGCCGCCCGAGGATTTCCGCATCCACCACGGTCGGCGCCATGAACTCGAGGCCGCCGTGGACCACGCGATGTCCGACGCCGGTGATCCCCGACTTTCCGACCTCCGCCTGCAGGTGGTCGAGCAGCGAGGCCAGTGCATCCGCGTGACGCAGCGGCCCGTCCGAGAGCGGCCGGTCGGCGACCACCACCGCCCCGCGGCGCGCGACGAGCCGCGTCCCGTCGCGGGATTCCGCCACCTGCCCGCGCAGCATCAATTCGGGCACGGTCCCGCGCAGCGCGAACGTCGAGAACTTGATGCTCGAGGAGCCTGCGTTCAGGACCAGCACGGCCCCGTGCGACGCGATCACACGCCGGCCTTTGCCTGCGCCGCCACTCGCTTGCCGTGCGCCAGCAGTTTCGCAACCGCCGCGGAACCGATGCGCATGCGCACGTTGTCCGCGCGGCTCGTCAGCACCACGGGCACGCGAGCGCCGAGCACGATGCCTGCGCTGTCGGCCCCGGCGAAGTAAAGCAACTGCTTCGCCAGCATGTTGCCGGCCTCGAGGTTCGGCACGAGCAGGATGTCGGCGCGTCCCGCCACGGGCGAACGGATGCTCTTGGTGCGCGCCGCGCGCACGCTCACCGCGTTGTCGAACGCGAGCGGGCCGTCGAGCAGCGCGCCCGTGATCTGGCCGCGATCAGCCATCTTGCAGAGCGCCGCGGCCTCGACCGTGGAGCGAATCCCCGGGTTCACGGTCTCGACGGCCGAGAGTATCGCGACCCTGGGCTCCGCGATGCCGAGCGCGTGCGCGAGCTCGATCGCGTTCCTGAGGATGTCGGCCTTCTCGGCCAGCGTGGGCTCGATGTTGATCGCCGCGTCGGTCACCAGCAGCATGCGTTCGTAGGCGGGCACGTCCATCACGAATACGTGGCTCACGCGCCGGTCGGTGCGCAGTCCCGTCTGCGACGAGAGGATGGCGACCATGATCTCGTCCGTGTGCAGGCTGCCCTTCATCAGGGTCTCGACCTCCCCGCTGCGCGCGAGCGCCACGCCCGCTTCTGCAGAGGCGTGGCTGTGCTCGGTCGGAACGATGCGAACCCCCGCGAGATCTACCCCGTTAGCCTCGGCCACGGCGCGAATTCGCGCGGCCGGGCCGACCAGGATCGGGACGATGAGTCGCCGCCTGGCGGCCTCCATGGCTCCCATGAGCGAGTCCGGATCGCATGGATGCACGACGGCGCAGCTCACGGCTTCGAGCGGCTCGCACTGCCGCAGCAGGTGCGCGAATATGTCGTTGCGCCTGAGCACGATCTCGGGCGTGGCGACGTCGGAGTAGGAGAGCCGGGATTTCGGCGCCTCCACCGTCACCGTGCCCCACAGCACGCGCCGCCCGGCCACGTGGGCCTCGGCATCGAACACCACGAGCCTGCCCTCGGGCCGCTTCTCCCGCACCGTGACGCGCGCCGAAAGCTCCTCGCCGACGCAGATGCGGCCGTCGTACTCGAACTGCTGCGACACGATGCGGGTGCCCGGCCCGGGCAGCTTGCGCTCGAGGAGCCCCGAGATCACGGCGCTCGCGCCGACCGCGTCGACGCACATTTCCTCTGCGTCGGCGCCCACGACCTCCTCGAGGTGAAACGGCTCGAGGTCGCCCGTGACCAGCACGAGCGCCTCCACCTCGGTCTGCGTGAGGGGACGCTGCGCGCTCGCGGTCGCGCCCGGTTCGAGTTCGTCGAAAGTGACGTTGCGATAATTGCTCACGCGAGGTCGATCCATGTGGTCTTGAGTTCGGTGTACTTGTCGAAAGCGTGCAGCGACTTGTCGCGCCCGGTGCCGGACTGCTTGAAGCCGCCGAACGGCACGGTGATGTCGTCGGCGTCGTAGCAGTTCACGTAGACCATGCCGGAGCGCAGTGCCCGCGCCATGCGGTGCGCGCGCGTCAGGTCGCGCGTCCACACCGCGGCCGCGAGTCCGTAGATCACCGAGTTTCCAACCTGTACGGCCTCCTCGGCGTCGCGCACCGAGATCGTGGCCAGCACCGGCCCGAAGATCTCCTCGCGCGCGATCTTCATCGCCGGAGCAACGTCGGAGAACACGGTCGGCTCCACGTAGCAGCCGCCGGTCTCGGGGCGCGCCCGGTTGCCGCCGGTGACCAGCCGGGCGCCCTCGTCGCGCCCGGCGCCGATGTAGCCCATGACGGACTCGAGCTGCACTGCGTCCACGATCGCGCCGAGCCGCGTCGTCGGGTCGAGCGGATGCCCGGGCACGAGCGCGCGCGCCGCCGCAACGACTTTCTCGAGCACCGCGTCCCGCACAGGCGCCTCGACGATGAGCCGTGAGCCGGCCGAGCACATCTCGCCCTGGTTGAAGAAGATCGCTGAGGCGGCTGCCGCGGCCGCCCGGTCGAGGTCCGGGCAGTCCGCCAGGATGATGTTGGGCGACTTGCCGCCGCACTCGAGCCACACCCGCTTCATGTTCGACTGCCCCGAATACTGCAGCATCAGCTTTCCGGTGCGAGTCGAGCCGGTGAAGCCGACGCAGTCCACGTCCATGTGCAGCGCGAGCGCCTGGCCGGCCGTGTGGCCGAATCCCGGCAGGACGTTGAACACGCCGTCGGGAATTCCGGCCCGCGTGGCGAGCTCCGCGATGCGGATGGCAGTCAGCGGCGACTTCTCCGAGGGCTTGAGAATGAACGAATTGCCCGCTGCGAGCGCCGGGCCGATCTTCCACGCCGCCATGATGAGCGGGAAGTTCCAGGGCACGATCGCAGCCACGACGCCGATCGGCTCGCGCGTGATGAGCGCGAGAGCGTCGCGCCCGGTGGGCGCGACCTCGTCGTAGATCTTGTCGACCGCCTCGGCGTACCAGGCGATGCAGCGAGCGCTCGACGGGATATCCACCGCGAGGCTGTCGGAGATCGGCTTGCCCATGTCGAGCGTCTCGAGGAGCGCAAGCTCGTCGCGGTGCTCGAGCAGCAGTTCCGCGAAGCGAAGCAGCACGCGCTTGCGCTCCCGCGGCGGCTGATGCGACCAGGTGCCGCGCTCGAACGCACGCCGCGCGGCCGCCACCGCGAGGTCGACGTCCGCCGCGTCGGTCGAGGCGACCTTCGCGAGGACACGCCCGTCGATCGGGCTCACGCAGTCGAAGGTCGCGCCGGACGCCGCGTCGACGTAGCGCCCGTCGATGAATGCGCGGCTCTCGGGGGTGAGCGTCCGGGCGCGCTCGTGCCAGTTCACGTGGGTGTAGTCCATCAATCGGGCCTCAGAAGGTCGGCGGCGTGCTCGCGGAGACGATCTCGCAGGGTTCGCTGCCGTTGTTGCGGAATCGGTGCGGGATGGCCGATGTGAAATAGTAGGCGTCCCCGGGGCCGAGTACCCGCGTCTCGCCACCCACGGTGAGCTCGATCCGGCCACGCACCACGACACCGCCCTCCTCGCCTTCGTGGCGCAGCATGTCGGCACCGGTGTCGGCGCCCGGTGCATAGCGCTCGTGGATGACCGACATGGCGCGATTCGCACGCCGGGCCGCGACGAGCCTGAGCGACACGCTGCGGTCACCGAGGTCCGTGAGTTCATCGCTGCGGTAGAAGACCTGCGGGATGGCCGACAGGTCGAGCGTGAAGAACTCCGCGATGGACATCGGTATGCCGTCGAGGACCTTCTTGAGCGAGCTGACCGACGGGCTCACCCTGTTCTGCTCGATCAGCGAGATGAGTCCGTTCGTCACCCCCGCGCGCTTGGCGAGCTCGCGCTGCGAGAGTCCGTAGATCGTGCGGACGGCGCGCAGGTGGGCGCCGACATCGATGGTCAGGTCTGCCACGGAGTGTTCAATATCCTGCACAGGCCACGCCTAAGTGCCGGAAGTTTCAGCGTCATTTGAGGGTGGTGTCAATTTTTCTTATCATCCGTCGCTCAATGATCCACCGGACGGCTCCCATGCCCACACAGCACTCCCTCGACCGCGCAGAACTCGAAGCGTTCTGGATGCCGTTCACCGCCAACCGCCAGTTCAAGGACAAGCCGCGGCTGCTCGCCAAGGCGTCGGGCATGTACTACTGGACGCCGGACGGCCGCCAGGTCCTCGACGGCGCCGCGGGCCTGTGGTGCGTCAACGCCGGCCATGGCCGCCGCGAGATCACGGAGGCCGTCAGCCGGCAGATCGCGGAGATGGACTTCGCCCCGGTGTTCCAGATGGGTCACCCGGGCGCCTTCGAACTCGCGAACGAAGTCGTGCGCTGGCTGCCGACCGGGCTCGATCACGTGTTCTTCACGAACTCGGGCTCGGAGTCCGTGGACACCGCGCTCAAGATCGCGCTCGCCTATCACCGGGTCCGGGGTGAGGGGACGCGCACCCGGCTCATCGGCCGCGAACGCGGCTATCACGGCGTCGGATTCGGTGGAATTTCGGTCGGCGGCATGGTCAACAACCGCAAGTTCTTCGGCGCCCAGCTGCCGGGCGTCGACCACCTGCCGCATACGCACGACCTCGCTCGAAACGCCTACACGCGCGGGGTGCCGGCGCACGGCGCGCACCTCGCCGACGAACTCGAGCGCATCGTCGCCCTGCACGATGCGAGCAACATCGCCGCCGTGATCGTCGAGCCCGTCGCGGGCTCGACCGGCGTGCTGATCCCGCCCGCGGGTTACCTCGAGCGGCTCCGCGAGATCTGCACGAAGCACGGCATCCTGCTGATCTTCGACGAGGTGATCACGGGCTTCGGCCGGCTCGGCGCGCCGTTCGGCGCCCAGCATTTCGGCGTCGTGCCCGACATGATCACGATGGCGAAGGGTCTCACCAACGGCGCGATCCCGATGGGCGCGGTCGCCGCGAAGAAGGAGATCTACGACGCCTTCATGCACGGGCCGGACAATGCCATCGAGCTCTTCCACGGCTACACGTACTCCGCGCACCCGATCGCCTGCGCGGCCGGCCTCGCGACACAGCAGGTGTACCGCAACGAGGGGCTGCTCACGCGAGCGGCTGAAATCGGCGGCTACTGGGCAGACGCCGTGCACTCACTGAAGGGGCTGCCGAACGTCATCGACCTGCGCAACCTCGGCCTCATCGGCGCGGTGGAACTCGAGCCCATCCCGGGCAAGCCGGGCGCGCGAGGCTTCGACGTGTTCGTGCGCGCGTTCGAGAAGGGACTGCTCGCTCGCGTGACGGGCGACATCATCGCGCTCTCGCCGCCGCTCATCATCGAGCGCAAGCACGTCGACGAGCTCGTCGGGAAGCTGGCCGAGGCGATCAGGGAAGCGGCCTGACGAGAGCGGTCAGTGACTAGGGGTTAGCGGATAGATAAGAGGGCGCCGCCAAAGACAGACGCCCGGCCTCCTTGCGGAGACCGGGCGTCTGATATCGACCCGGGATTCAGACGGTCGGCGCCGCCATCACTCCTCGCCTTCCTTCTTCCACGGGAACGTCGTGGAAATCTGGAAGATTGCGCGCGCCTCGCTGCTGAAGACGTCCGTCTGCTTGAAATCGCCCGACGAAGTCTCCTTGTAGTAGCCGTGGTCCAGCGTCTGGTAATCGCTGCCGTCCACCCACTTGAGCGACATGTCGAAGTGGCTCCAGGTGTAGGTCACGCCGACGGACCAGTCCATGTAGCTGCCCTGACTCACGAATTCGTCTTTCTTAGGCGAGTAATTCACCGACCCCGCCTCGATGCCGCTGCCATTCGAGTAGCCCACGTGCCCCGTCAGCCCGAAGCCGGCCGGAAGCGGGTAGGCCACGTTACCCTCGTAGTAGTGCTCGCTCTTGCCCTCGTAGCCGGCGTAGTCCCAGCCGTACCAGGCCTTGACGTCGATCCACTTGTAGCCGAGCCCGAAGTGCGCCTCCGGGTAATTGCTCGAACCCGGGCTGATGTAGGTGTAGTACGTGATGCCGAGGTCCCAGGTGAGGTCCTCGCCGCCGCCCCAACCCGCATACCAGTCCACCTCCGCGCTGGGGCCGCCGTTACCGAAATCGACGTTGCTGGCCCAGATGCCCGCGTAGAAACCGGTGTCGGCCGCAAAGTCGACGCTGCCCTGCAGCGCCGGGTTCTGCGCCGACTGGGTGACGCCGCGGAAGTCATAGTCAGTGGTCGCCGTGACGGTCGCGGAGAACTCTCCCGCATTCGCCGCAGCGGCTGCCGCCAGCAGCGCGGTCGCCATCAAGCCCTGAGTCAATTTCATGCTGCACCCCCGAAAACGTTGCAAGAAAACAACTAATAAGATTCGACAAGTGTCGAAATAGTAGCAGGATAAATACGGAAAGCACCTACCCGCCCGCCGACCCGTCGCTGGGAACTGACATAGCAGGATTCATGCCAACCTGAAAACGGCCGGAAACGGCGGGTTTTCGTCCGCCGGCGCACCGAAGCAGCGCGCCGGCAAGGACCCGCGCACCGCAATGGACGGATACTTGGCGCCGGCACCGGACGGTGGGCGCCGCTCAGCCCGCCTGGGGAGGCTCGTAGATCGCGTAGAACTTACGGGCCGGCTCGAGTACTTCCCAGACGCCGCGAAAGCCCGCCGGCATGACGAAGCAGTCGCCCGGGCCAAAGGTCCACGAGCGCCCATGGTCGTCCGAGATGCGCACGCGCCCTTCCGTCAGCACGCACAACTCGTTCTCCGTGTACGAGACGTGCCAGGCGCCCTTGCCACTGCGCCAGATCCCGCCGAAGAAGCGGCCCGTGTCGTCGGTGTAGAGATTCCGCACGTGCTGGCCCGGCATGGGGCTCCCGGCGACGAGTCGCGCCGGGTCCAGGTCGAGCGCTTCCTCGCGGCCGCTGAAATCGTCGACCTTGATCACCTCGGGTCCCAGATCGCTCATTGCAGCCTCCTCGCCTCGCCTGCGGTTTTCGAGCGTAACACGCGACCGGGTCACTTCCCGTCCGAGGTCCGCTGTTGCGACGCCGCGAGCAACTCGCTCACTTCGCGGTCCGAAGTCTGGTCGAAGTCCCGGTACCACTGGCCCACGGAACTGAAATAACGAGGCGTCTCGAGGACGTGGATCTCGTCGACCAGTGCGGCGATCCGCTCGCCGCGCCTCGACCGAGCCCACGGGGACGGCCGCCACCACACGCGCGGCGCCGAGGACCCTGAGCGCGCGCACCGCCGCTTCCATGGTCGCACCGGTGGCCAGGCCATCGTCCACGACGATCACGGTCCGCCCCGAGACGTCGAGCGGCGGCCTCGCTCCGCGGAATGTCCGCTCGCGGCGCTCGAGTTCCGAGAGTTCCCGGCGCTTCACCTGGCCGAGAACCTCGTCGCCGAAGGCCGCGTGCCGCAGCACGTCCTCGTTCAGCACCATCGCCCCGCCACTCGCGATCGCACCCATGGCGAGTTCGGGCTGCCAGGGAAGGCCGAGCTTACGCACCACGAGCACGTCGAGCGGCAGGTCGAGCGAGCGGGCGATCTCGGCAGCGACCGGCACGCCTCCCCGCGGCAGTCCGATGACGATCGCGTCGCGCGCACCGTCGAACGAGGCGAGCGAACGCGCAAGCGCGCAGCCGGCGTCCACACGATCCTCGAATATGCGGGGCACGTGCCTGCTCCGGTGACCCATTCACATGTTCCGCCGCACCCGGTGGCCTGCCATTCGCGCAAGTACCTAGGTGCTATTCTGGCGGTGCCGAGCGTGGCCCCAATGTGCAGCCTAGCCCAGACGCCCCCGCCCGATCCGTCGTCCGACGGTGCGGCAATCCTCGCCGCGAAGGTCGCGCAGCTCCGGGCACTTTGCGGCCCGGGCGACGAGGCGATCGAGACTCACTTCGCATGGATCTTTCTCGTCGGCGATCGGGCGCTCAAGCTCCGAAAGCCCGTGCGCCGCGACACGATGGACTACGGCACGATCGAGGCGCGACGCGCGGATTCCGAGGACGACGTGAGGCTCAATCGCCGCCTCGCGCCCGACGTGTATCTGGGCACCTTGCCGCTCACGCGCCGCCAGGACGGGAGCATGACGCCCGGCGGCGCCGGCGAGATCGTGGACTGGCTGGTCGAGATGCGGCGCCTCGACCGGCGGTGGTTCCTCGACGCCGCACTCGAACGCGGCGAAGCGCACGGGCCGATGCTCGAGCGCGTGGCCGACACGCTCGCCGTTTTCTACGCCTCGGCCGAACCGGCGATTTCGCGTGCAGGCGAGCTCGGCCCGCGGCTCGCGGCACAGGCCATCGCCAATGTGCGCGTGCTCGAGACCCTCGACACGGCTCGCGCCGCCCGGCTCGCCCGGCTGCAGCTCGCGGCGCTCGGCACGCTCGGGCCAGCGCTCGACGCGAGGGCCAGCGCCGGCTGTGTAGTCGAGGGCCACGGCGATCTGCGGCCGGAGCACATCCTGCTCACGGATCCGCCCGCCGTCATCGACTGCCTTGAATTCGACCGCGACCTGAGGGTTCTCGACCGGGCGGAGGAACTCTGCGTGCTGGAGCTCGAGTGCAGGCGCATCGGTCACGCGGCCACGGGCCGCTGGCTGCTCGACGCCTGCCTGGCGCGGCTCGCCGACCACCCGCCCGCCGCGTTGCTGGAGTTCTATCGCAGCCACCGCGCCGCGCACCGTGCGAAGCTCTATGTCTGGCGATCCACGGAACCGGATGGCGGCACGCCCGCAGAATGGTGCGCGCGTGCTGCGCTGTACCTCGACATGGCGCTTGATCTCAGCCTCGAGGACCGCAGGCTAGCGACGCTTCGGCTGGAGTTCCCTGAGCGCCACGACCGACTCGCCGCTCGAGATTCGCCGTATCGCCTCCGCGTAGAGACTCGACACCTCGAGCACGATCGGCGCCCGGATCTCGTCGCCGATGCGGGTGGGCAGGATCGAATCCGTCACGATGAGACGGTCCGGGCCGTCGGGACCGAGCAGCTGCCGCGACTCGGGCACAAGCACGCCGTGGGTCGCAAAGGCGGAGACCTCGACCGCGCCCGCGGCGCGGCAGGCGCGGACCCCGCGCATCAGGGTCGTGCCGGCGCTGATCAGGTCATCGACGATGACGGCATGCGTGCCAGCCACGGGCCCGATCACCTGCTCGCCGCCGCTCACCACGCCGCTGCTGCGGCGCTTCTCGATGAGCGCGAAGCCGACCTCGCGGCCGGTGCGTGACTCGAGTATCTCCTGGACGCGCTGTGCGCGCTTCGCGCCGCCGATGTCGGGCGACACGATGCACACCGGCTTGCCGCCGGCCTGCGCCGCGAGATACGTCGCGAGCAGTGGCGCCGCCTCGAGGTGATCCACCGGGCAGCGGAAGGCACTCTCGAAGGCTGCGAGGTTGTGCGCGTCGAGGCCGATGACGTGGTCGGTGCCCACGGCCTCGATCAGCTGCGCCACGTAGCGCAGCGTCACGGGGTCGCGGTCCTTGGTGCGCCGGTCCTTGCGCGCGTATGCCAGGTAGGGGACGCAGGCGGTCACGCTCGCAGCGCCGCTGTCCTTGACCCCCGCGATGAAGAAGAGCAGCCGGCACAGCCGGTCATTGGCACTGCCCGCAGCATCGCCCGAGAGCGACTGCAGAACGAACACGTTTCGCCCGCGCACGCTCACCAGAGGACGAGTCTTGTGCTCGCCGCCCTCGAACTCGCGCTCTTCCATCGGCGAGAGTGGCAGTCCGAGCCTCGCGGCCACGCGCTCGCCGAACGTTCGCGAGGCCGCAGGCGCGAATATCAGGGGTTCGGTCATGGGCGGCGGCGGCGGGCCCGCCCTGGGGCGGGCCCGTGTGCGGACTCAGGAAAGCTTCTCGCGCCGCTTCTCCTCGTTGCGGAGCGTGGACATGCGTGCCTGAAGCTGCCGCTTGGCGGCGTCGAAGGCATCGCGGATCACGACGTAGACGTCCTCGTGGCCGTCGCGGTCCGGGCGCTCCATGTCCACGACCACATCCTCGCCCGGCAGCGCGAGCTGGACCTTGACGTTGAAAACCTTGCCCTGGTGCTGATGGCGATGTGGCGAATCGAGAACGACGCGACAGGAGGTGATCTTGTCGCTGAACACGCCGAGATGGTTCGCGAGATCGCGCACCCTGACCTCGACGGCTTCCGAAGTTTCCATGTGCCGAAAAGTGATTTGGACGGGAATGGTCACGATAGTTGCCCTTCTGATGTTTCCCGAAATTTCGATCTCATTTTCTTGTCGGGCCAGCCCGAGACAATATAAGTATTGCACACAGGGACTCGGCCCCACGGGAACAAGGTTACACTTGTCGGAAGCCCGTAGGTCAAGCCCGAATACATTGCGATCGCGCGAATTGGGACCGATGTCCAGCCCCGGTCCAGGCGACAAGCCATGACGCAGCCCGCACCCGGCCACGGCGGCATCCCCATCGAGAAGCTCCTAGCGCCCGAGGCGTATCCGCATGCCGTCGCCACCCCGGTTCGCCTCGCGGAAACTCACATCTCCCGGGTGTTCCTGACCGGTAACTTCGCCTACAAGCTCAAGAAACCCGTCCGCCTCGCCTTCCTCGATTACTCGACGCTCGAACGGCGCCGCACTTTCTGCCAGGACGAAGTCCGCCTCAACCGGCGCTACGCTCCCGACCTCTACCTCGGCGTCTCCGCCATCGCCGGACCCGCGACGTCGCCCCGCGTGGATGGCGCAGGCGACCCGATCGAGTACGCCGTGAAGATGCGGCAGTTCGACCAGCGGGAGGAACTCGACGTCCTCGTGGGCGCCGGCGGCGTCGCTGCCGCGGACCTGTCCGCGTTCGGCGTGCGACTCGCACGATTCCACGCCGCGGCCGGGTGCGTGGACCCCGCGAGTCCGTTCGGCAGGCCGGACACCGTCCAGCGCGTGACGCTTGCCAACTTCGAGGAATTGCGTCGATTGCCGGAGGCGGCGGCACACGCGGGAGCCATTTCGGACCTGGAACGGTGGATCGTTGGAGAATTCGCGCGGGCGCGTGCCCTGATGCAGACCCGCCGCGACTCGGGCCGGGTCCGCGAATGCCACGGCGACCTGCACTGCGGCAACGTGGTGCGCTGGGCCGGCGAATTGACGCCCTTCGACGGCATCGAGTTCGATCCCGCGCTGCGCTACCTGGACGTGGCGAGCGACCTCGCGTTCCTGACCATGGACCTGTCTGTGCGCGGTCGCGACGACCTGCGCCACGCGGCCCTGCAGGCGTGGGCCGAAACGCTCGGCGATTTCGCGGCCCTTCGGCTCCTGCCCTATTTCGAGACCTACCGCGCGCTGGTGCGGGCGAAAGTCGCCGCGCTCCGCGCCTTGCAGCATACGGTCGGCAGCTCGGAGCGGGCGCGCGACTGCGACGCTGCGTTCCGCTATCTCGACTGGGCGTCCGCCCGAACGTCTCGCGCACGGCCGGCACTGCTCCTGACCTGCGGGTACTCGGGATCGGGCAAGACCTGGCTGGCGCGCGCGCTTTCGAGCGAACTTCGCGCGCTGCACCTGCGCTCGGACGTCGAGCGCAAGCGTCTGGCGGGACTCGGCTCGCTGGAAGATTCGCGATCGCCGCCGGACGGTGGCATCTACACCCCCGAGTACACGAGGCGGACGTACGAGCGCCTGCACGAAAGTGCCGCGGACGTCCTCGACGGCGGAGAGAAGGTGATCGTCGACGCGGCGTTCCTGAAGCGCGACGAGCGCGAGCGCATGCTCGACCTTGCGGACCGGCTCGAGGTGCCCGCCGCAATCCTGCATTGCACCGCGCCGATGGACGTGTTGCGCGAGCGCGTTTCGGGCCGTTCCAGAACCGGCACCGACGCGTCCGAGGCTGGCGTTGCTACGTTGGAACGCCAGCCCGGCTACTGGGAGCCACTCGGCGGGCGCGAGTCGGCACGAACCGTCACGGTGAAAACGAACGCGCACGACGCGATCGCGTTGTGCCGTGAAGCGCTGCAACGCCTCGCGATCGGCTGACGGCGGCCGCGATCGCGTCGCGACAGCGTGCCCGTCCCGCTACGCTGCCGACACCGGCTTCTCGACCCAGACGTTGCACGGCAGCCGATCGAGCACCGACTCCGCAGTGCTGCCGACGAACCACCGCTCGAGCCTGCGGCGCGACACGGCGCCCATCAGCACGAGCCCGGCGTCGACTTCGCGTGCAGCCGCGACGATGTCGCGCGCAGCGACGCCCACGCGGAAGTGCACACGCTCCTTCGGCAGGTCGTAGGCGGCCATCAGTTGCCGGTAGGACTCGCGGGCGCGCCCGATCCACTCCTCATCGGGAGGCATTGCGAGCGCCGCCACGTACGCGTCGCCGACGACGCCGATCGGTGTCGGTATCGCGCACACGTTGAGCGCGTGCAGTTCGCCACCCAGCTTCTCCGCCAGAACGGCACCTTGCCGAAGCAACTGGTGGTCCAGCGATGCGGGCTTGTCGTGGGCGTGCAGCGGGTCCACGCACACCAGGATGCGGGCGCCGGCCAGTCGTTTCGGCTCCTTCACGAGGAGCAGCGGCACGGGGCAGTCACGGATCAGGTGCCAGTCGGATCCGGTGAACAGCGTCCGCTCGATCCGGTTGTGGAAAGCGCTGTGCTTCACCACGAGGTCGGGCCGGGTCGCAGCCACGCGCGCGAGCACGACCTCGTGGAAAGGCGTGCCCCACAGCGCCTCGCCGAGCGCACTGACGCCCTCGGCAGCCGCGGCCTGCACGCTGCGCTCGAGCGCCGCGCGATGGCCCGCCATGACGGCGTCGTGGAATTCCTGCAGCGTCGCCGTCATCGGATCGAAGTACGCGGCGTGCAGGTCCTGGAATTCGCTGAGCAGGAGCTCGAGCCGGCTGCCAAAGCGCTTGGCGAGCACCATGGCGGCATCGAATGCCGGCTGCTCCTCACCCGAGGGGTCCATCAGGGTAAGGATGTTCCGGAGCGGGTTCATACGCGCCTCCCGGGGTCGGGCGGGCCGGTTCCGGCCCGTGTCGGTGAGAGCATACGGCGGCGGGGGCTCTCGCGGGTCACCGGCCCGCCGCGAGTTCTACCTAGCCCGACGGGTCCTTGCTAAGCTCGCGGCTCCGGAAACGAGCTCCACCCCCATGAAATACACCGTTGCAGCGCTTTACGCGGCCCTCGCCTGCGCCACCTTTTTGCCGGGCACCCACGCCGAGGCCTCCGCGGCCGCGGCACCGGCCGCCGTGCCCGGTTTCAAGTACGTGCGCACCGTCGGCACGATCTCCGAGTACACGCTCGAGTCCAACGGCCTCACCGTGCTGCTGATGCCGGAGCATTCCGCGCCGGTGGTGACCTTCATGGTCACCTATCGCGTGGGGTCGCGGAATGAGGTCACCGGCACCACCGGCGCCACGCACCTGCTCGAGCACCTGATGTTCAAGGGCTCCCCCAAGTACAACGACGCCAAGGGCAACAGCGTCAAGCAGTACCTGGAGACTGTCGGCGGCCCTTACAACGCCACGACGTGGCTCGACCGCACCAATTACTACGCCCAGGTCGAGCGCGAAGCGCTCGAGGGCTACGTGGCCATCGAGGCCGACCGGATGCGGAACCTCTGGCTGCACGAGTCCGACCGCCAGCGCGAGATGACGGTGGTCCGCAACGAGTACGAGCGCAACGAAAACGACCCGCAGTCTGCCCTGGACAAGGAAATCATCGCCGCCGCCTTCGTCGCCCACCCCTACCACCACTCCACCATCGGGTGGCTGAGCGACATCGAGAACGTGCCGATCGAAAAGCTGCGGGCCTTCTACGACACGTTCTACTGGCCGGACAACGCGACCGTATCGGTGATCGGCGACTTCGAGCCCGCCGCTGCGCTCGCGCTCATCAAGAAATATTACGGCGTCTACCCACGCTCGCCACAACCGATCCCGCAGCTCTACACGGTCGAGCCCGAGCAACAGGGCGCGCGCCGGGTCAAGCTCGAGCGCGCCGGCGAAATCGGAGTGGTCGGCATCGCCTACAAGAGCGTGTCGGGCCGCGACCCGGACTACCCCGCGCTCAGCGTGCTCGGCACGATCCTCGGCAGCGGCAAGACCAGCCGCTTCTACAAGACGCTGACCGACAAGAACCTGGCACTCAACGTCGACGCGGGCGCAGGCTTCTACCACGACCCGTCGCTGTTCCAGGTGTACGCGTTCGTGGCACCGGGCGTGGAGCACGCCGAGGTGGAGCGCGTTCTGCTCGAGGAGATGGAGCGCGTGAAGAAGGAAGGCGTGACCGACCAGGAGCTCGCGACCGCGCTCGCGAAGTACGAGGCGTCAACGGCCTACGGCCGTGACGGATCCTTCGCCATCGCCTCGAACCTGAACGAGACCATTGCCGCCGGCGACTGGACCCTCTACTACACGCTGGACGACGCGACGAAGAAAGTCACGACCGAGGACGTCAAGCGCGTCGCGAACAAGTACCTCGATGCGAACCGCGGCACCACCGGCTGGTTCATCCCCCTGCCCCCGACGGCCGTGGACGCGCAGTCCGCGCCTTCGGCCAAGTAGAGGCCCGAACATCCATGAGACTCCAACAGATGAAGCAGCTTCCGTTTCTCGCCGTGCTCGCGCTCGGCCTGCTCGCCGGCGCGGGCGCCCGGGCGGGTGTCGCCAGCGATGCCGTGCGCGCCGACATCGGCGGCATGGACGTCATCATCGTCAGGACCGACGTCAAGGATGTCGTCACCGTCACGGGCTCGCTCAGGGCCGGCGACGACAGGAGCCCCGCCGACAACGTGGCGCTCGCCACGGTCACGGGCGCGATGCTCGACAAGGGCACCGCAAGGCAGGACAAGTTCGCGATCGCCCAGCAGCTCGGCAACGTCGGCGCGTCGCTGGCGTTCTCTGTGGGCGCGAGCACCCTGCAGTTGAGCGGCAAGTGCCTGCGCAAGGACTTCCCGCTCCTCGCCACCCTGCTGGCCGAGCAACTGCGCGAGCCGGCGTTCCCCGAGGCCGAGCTCGCGAAGCTCAAGAAGCAGCTCGAAGGCGCCATGCGCTCGCAGCTCGAGGACACGGACTTCCGGGCCGAGGACGCCTTCTCGCGCGCCGTGTTCCCGGCAGGGCATCCGAACTGGCAGCCGACGCCCGACGAGTTCATGGCCGCCGTCGGCAAGACCACCGTCGGGGACGTTCGCCAGTTCCACTCGCAGTACTACGGCCCCACGGGCATGCGCATCGTGATCGTGGGCGACGTGGATCCCGCCTCCGTGCAGGCGGAGCTGCGCCGGGCCTTCGCCGGCTGGACCGGTGGATCCGTACCGCCGGCCGTCCCCTTGGCGCCGGCCCTCGCGGGAGACAGGAAGGACGTCGTTTTCATGCCCGACAAGACGAGCGTGAGCGTGATCATGGGGCAGCCCACACAGCTCCGATACAGCGATCCCGACTCCCTGGCGCTGCGAATCGCCACGCGGATCTTCGGCAGCGGCTTCACGGGCCGCCTCATGAGCAACGTGCGCGACAAGGAAGGGCTCACCTACGGGATCGGCGCCTCGGTCGCCAACGACACGTTCAGCGACGGCGACTGGAGCATCGACGCGACCTTCGCGCCGGCGCTGCTCGACAAGGGCGTGGCCTCGACGAAGCGGCAGCTCGCGCTCTGGCGCGACCAGGGCGTGACCGCCGAGGAACTCGCGCGCGCCAAGACCCGCACCGCGGGCTCGTACAAGGTGGGCCTGGCCACCACGTCGGGACTCGCGGGCACCATCCTCACCGCGCTCAACTCAGGCATGCCGCTCGAGTTCGTCGACGAGTATCCGAAGCGCATCGACGCCCTGACGCTCGACCAGGTCAACGGCGCGATCAAGCGGCACATCGACCCGGACCGCATGGTGCTGGTCGAGGCCGGCACGGTGCCGGGCGGCGCGGCCACGCCCAGGTAGAGACGGCCGCGGACCGAAGCCTACGACGGCTCGGGCAGATGCAGGTGCTTCAGGACCCGGTTGAGGTTCCTGCGCATTCCGCTCACCTGCCCGAGCGCGGCCAGCGTGCGCATCGCTTCCTTGATCGGCTGCAGCGGGTATCCGGCGTAATGACCCGCCTTGGGCACGTCGCTGGTCACGGTCGAACGACCGGCCAGCACCACGTCGTCGGCCAGCGTGAGGTGCGCCGAGACCACGGAATTGCCTCCGGTCATGAACCGGCGTCCGATCGTCGTCGACCCCGCCATCATGAAGCCGGCCGTGTAGAAGCCGTCCTCCCCCAGGTCGCAGTTGTGGGCGATGTGGCAGATGTTGTCGAGCTTGGCGCCGGAGCGAATGTAGGTTGATGACAGCTTCGCGCGGTCGATCGCGCAATTGCTGCCGATCTCCACTTCGTCGCCGATGCTGACGTTGCCGAGGTGCGGAATCTTGCGCGGCCGCCGACTTGCGCCCACGGCATACCCGAACCCGTCGCTGCCGATGCTGGTGTGCGGATGCACCTCGCAGTCACGCCCCAGCTCGCAGCCTGCGCCGACGAAGACGTGCGGATGCAGTATCGTTCCCGCGCCAATGCGCGCGTCGTTCTCCACGACGACATGGGAACCGATGCAGCAGCCGTCGCCGATCGCAGCCCCGGCGCCGATGACGCAGTAAGGACCGAGCAGCACGCCGGACCCGAGCGTGGCGGTCGGGTGCACGACGGCCGTGGGATGGCGCTCGCCCCATTGCGCGAAGCGCTCCCGCTTGTGATCGAAGTGCGTGAGCAGCACCGCCATGCCCATCGGCACGGACGGCACCGAAAAGCAGCAGCCAAACGCAGCCTCGTTCTCGGCGACGCCACTCGCGATGTCGCGCTGGGCGACGAGCACCGCTGCGCCGCGCTGCCTCGCAGCCTCGAGCTGCGCGAGGTTGGTCACGAATACGAGGCTGTCCGGCGTGGAATCGTCAGGGCTGCGACAGTCGACGGCTGCGGCATCGAGATCGCCCCACAGGTAGGTGCAGGCGTCGGCGTGCAGGGACTGGATCGTACGGGCGTTCAGCATGGGACCTCGCATGCGTGTCAAAGGCTGCAGCGCAGCGCGGAAAGATCAAGCGTTGGTTTCAGCCGGCCGGTGCGGCCAGTTCGACGCGTGCCGTGATGCGGCCGCCGAAATCGAGCCAGGCGTGTTCGGCGAAGTCGTAGAGCTTGCAGCGGCGCACGCTGTCCATGTACGTCCGCCAGCTCAGGCGATATTCACAGAGCCCTGGGAAGCGCTCATGCAGCACCTGCTGCGCGGCGCGCAACGTGAACATCGGGATTCCCGGGTTCAGGTGGTGCGCGTTGTGCTCCATGATGTTGTGCATCAGGCGATCGATGCCGAGCGGAAGGCGCACACACGCGGTGGACGTGAGGTAGGCCCGGTTGCGCTGCCACTCCGGCCGGTTTCGGAACCACGCGATCCTGGGGTTCGTGTGGTGCAGGTAGACGACGAAGCCGATGGTTGCGTTCCACAACAGGAACGGGACGACCATCGCCAGCGTGACCAGCAGGGCAAGCGATTGCCCCGTCGCACGAGCGACGAGCGCGACCACGCCCAGCCACAGCACCGCGCCTGCCGTGACCAGCAGGCTGTCGAGCTTGTACTTGCGACGGCTCGAGCCGATCTCCTTGCGGCTGGCGAAGTAGAGCTTCTTCCACCACATCTCGAGCAGGTAGTACGCGCCCCACCCCAGGCCACTGCGATACAGGCGCTCGAGCACCTGTCGATGCCAGGGAGACGCATCGAACTCCGCCTTCGACAGTGGCGCCCAGACCTGGTCGCGGCCCTTGAGGTTGTTGAACCCGTGGTGTGCCGTGTTGTGGCCCATTTCCCACAGGCTGAACGCGGTCATCGACGGCAGGAAGGCAATGCGCCCGAAAATGGCATTGAGCGACTTCTTGCGGAAGAAACTTCCATGACAGGCGTCATGACCGATCATGAACAGCCTGACGATGCCGGCCGTGACGAGAAGTGTGCCAACCAGCTTGAGCGCAGGACTGGTGGCGAGCAGGGTGAGCGCGGAACCGGCGCAGAACAGCGCGAGGTCGAGACCGAGCACCGCAAAGGGTCGCAACAGCGACGGTGACCCCTCGAAGGCTCTCAGAAGGGTCTTGCGGTTCCAGTTGGCAGCTTGCATGCGGCGGCTCACCCCGTCGGTAAGAATGAGGCCCCGCCGATCACGCAGGGTATGGCGCCGTAGCGCCCCCAATGGTACCCGTTTATGGGCTCGCCCGGCGGGATTGCGTGCCGGGAGGCCTGCGCGACGCCCTCGACGGGCGCCTTTCGAGCAGCTCGGTCCTACGCCGCGGCGAAGCGCGCCTTCGCCTGCTGCACGATCTCGGCGAAGCGCGGATCGCCGCGCAGCGGGTCGAGGTCGGTGTCGGCATCGAGCCACATGAGCCAGCCCTGCGAGGCCTTGTCGATCACGCTCGCGAGCAGCTCGAGCGCGGCGTCGATCTCGCGCAGGCGCGCGAGCGCGCAGACGAAGTTGAAGTGCAGGATCGTGTTGTCGGGGTCGAGCAGCGTGCCGCGCTCGATCCATTCCTTGGCGCGCTCAGCTTCGCCGAGCGTGGCAAGGAGGCCCGCGCCGTAGCCCAGCGCCCGGCCGTGATCCGGCTCCACGGCAATCACCTTCTCGACGCGGGCGAGCGCGCGCTGCGCCGCCACCCGCAAGCCGTCCTTGTCGCCCTTGGCCTCGTAGCACTGGGTTACGAAGCTGGCCGCGGTGAATTCCGTTTCTACGACCGTTGCGGCCTTTTCAAGGTACCGGACCGCGTCGTCGTACCTGCGCAGCGCGATGCAGCACATGCCCGCGACCCGGTTGCCATCGTATGAGTCCGGGTCGAGCCTCAGCGCTGCCTCACATGCCTCGAGGCCCACGTCGTAACGCCCCTGGCCCTGGTGCGCGGCGCCGAGCGCCGCATGCGCGTCGGCGAGGTTCGGGTCCAACGTGATGGCGCGATTCGCCGCCTCCTGGCCGTCCTCTTCGCAGGCGCTGCGCCGGTGCATGTCCCACTGCGCGATCGCCATCGTCGCCCAGGGTGCGGCGTAAGTCGGGTCGAGCTCGACCGCGCGCCTGCAGAGTCGGACGATGATTTCCTGGTGACGCTCGTTGCCCATGACGCTGAACTGCCGCGCCATGAGGTAGAACTTGTAGGCCTTGACGTTGGTGGTCGCGCGCTGGCCGAGGGCGCGCTTCTCCTCCGGCAGCAGCGTGAGCTTGAGCGCCGAGACGATCGCTTTCGAGATCTCGTCCTGCAGCGCGAAGATGTCGCTCAGGTTGCGGTCGTAACGCTCGCCCCAGACCTGGGCCTCGTTCGCGGCGTTGACGAGCTGCGCCGTGATGCGCACGCGCTCGCCCGCCTTGCGGACGCTGCCGACCAGAACGTAGGCGGCGCCGGTCTGTTTGCCGATGTCGCCCACGCCGCCCTTGGCGCCCTTGAAACTGAACGCCATGTTGCGCGAGACGATCGAGAGCGCCGAGATCTTGCCGAGGTCGGTGATGATGTCCTCGGTGATGCCGTCGGAAAAATATTCCTGCTCCGGATCGCCGCTCATGTTGGCGAACGGCAGGACACATACGGTGACCTGGGCCGGACGGTCCGCAACAGGCTTCGCCGAGGCGGGCTTCTTCGGCGCGCCGAGCTTGGCCTCGAGCGCCTTGCACAGGCCGCGGAACGCGGCGCCGCTGCGGTCCTCGCCCCAGTTGTCGAGGTCCGTCGTATGCACCGCGCGGAAATCTATGGGGAGCTTGGCGACGCCGAAGCGGACCGGCACCAGCGCGCCGCGGTCGGCGGCGTCGCGCGCCTCGCCCCTCACCCAGCGGGAATCGACCGAGCCCGCCGTCCAGACGACGATGACCGTGCGCGCGCCTTCGAGTTCACGCGAGATGAGCGAGTCGAACTCCTCGCCGGGCGTGATCTCGGGATCCCACCAGATCGACCAGCCCTCGGCCTCGAGCGCAGCCACGAGCGGTGCAACCAGAGTTTTGTCGTTTCGCGCGTAAGAGACGAAGATGTCGGCCAAGAAGCGGTCCCCAGGGTCGGCTGAGTCTGGAACCTTAGCATAACGGCCCTTCAGGCCCGGCCGGGCACGGCGGCGCGGCAAGCGCTCGCTCAGGCTTTAGAAAACTCAACGCCCTGACAAAAGAGCCCGGCACCGGGCCGGGCTCATCGATCTGGTGGCACCGCTCGGTTCGCCACACTGGAACGGGAGAGTATCCGGTTCTCAGTTGTCGTGGCGTACCGCGCGGGCCAATTCAGTTCACTGCATCTTGCGACGGCGGGTCATACCCAGGCCGGCGAGGCCGAGGCCGAGCAGCGCGAGCGTGGCTGGTTCAGGGACTTGACCGCCGGGACCTGGCCCGGGGACGAATTCGTCGGCTTTGATCTCTACGGCGTAGCCATTTGCGCTACCGTGGTCTTCCAGCAGGAGTTGCAGGAAATGCGTGCCAGCGCCTAGATCGCCTAGATTGTAGGTATATTCGCCAAGTGAAGCGGGGCCTCCAGCACGGGCGCCGCCCACATAGACCCCGTCGAGCCAGACAAAGATCCCATTGTCCACGCCAAACCTGGCAACGACATTGGTAGCGCCCAGTGTATTGAACTGGTACATCACCGCGACTTCCGTACCTATGGCCCAGTTATTCGGAATGGAGGCCATGTAGCTCCAATTGCCGTTGAGATTCAGCGGATCTGACAGCCAGTTGCCAAGGGCGGAATTGGCAGCGGATAGGTCGGGCGCCGTCGCAAACGTATACGTACTGTCATTGCTTACCGGGAAGGGACCGGTTTCTCCGCCGTTGGTACTGTTCAGTACCGTCCCGATGCTCGAGTTGTAGTAACCGGCATCGCTCGTCTGGACGAGGATCACCACCGCATTGGCCGCGGTAATCGGCCCAGCGAGCAAGCCCACGGCCAGCATTCCCAGAATCTTCGTTTTCATGTCGCTCCCCTGTTCGTTGCTTCCCGACTCGCACTTCGTGTTTTACATAGGAAGAAGCAAATTTCGAGCCAGCGCTAGCTGACTCTTTTGTGATCAACGCTTTATCCGGGCAAGCTGAACCACATTCGGTCTTACCGCGTTGCAATATGTAATAAATTCCGACGCAACAGCCAGCCGATCAGATAGCCACTCAGCCCGGTCGATCGACAGCAATGCGGGGCCGGTCATACGATCGAAGTCGTGTCATGCCTGGCGCCCCCGGTCGACCAGCCCGCGTTGGCCGAGGTCGCCGCTCTCATGTAATAGTCGCCTCCCCTCGACTCAGGCCCGCGGACGCCGCGTCATGTCGCTCCAGCAGCCCGGCACAACGCTCGAACCCGTTCGCGCCATCACGCTCGAAGAGGTCCGCGCGGCGCGCGAGCGAATCGCCGGCACCATCGTGCGTACGCCGATGACCACCAGCCGCCACCGACTGTTCCGTGACCGATCGGCGCACAGCCACAGCATCGTCACCTATATCGAGCTGTTCTTCGACCTGGTGTTCGTCTTTGCGATCACGCAGCTGTCGACCCGGCTGCTCGACAATTTGACGCTGGTCGGCGCGCTGCAGACGCTGACGCTGTTCCTCGCGGTCTGGTGGGTGTGGATCTACACCAGCTGGGTGACCAACTGGCTCGATCCGGAGCGGGCCAATGTCCGGCTGATGCTGATCGTCATGATGCTGGGCGGGCTGGCGCTGTCGAGCGGCATTCCCGATGCCTTTGGCCAGGCCGGCCTGCTGTTTGCCGGGGCATATGTCGCGATGCAGGTCGTTTCGCAGTCTTTACATGGTCTGGGCGTCGCGCGGCGTGAACGAGGGGCGCAGGCGTAATTTCCTGCGCATCAGTTTCTGGTTCCTGCTGTCTGCGCCGCTGATGGCTGGCGGGTGCGATCAGCCCGCCTGAGGCGCGGCTGCTGCTCTGGGCCATCGCGCATCGCCATCGAATATCGCGGGCCCGTTGCGCTGTTCCGCACACCCGTCCTCGGCAGCGTCCACCTTCGCTGATTGGGAATGTCGGGCGGCCACATGGCCGAGCGCTGCGCGCTGTTCATCATCATCGCGCTGGGCGAGGCGGTGCTGGTCACCGGCGCGACCTTTGCCGAATTGCCGTCCGACACGCCGACCACCATCGCCTTTGTCGCCAGCTTCCTCGGCAGCGCGACGATGTGGTGGATCTATTTCGACATCGGAGCGAAGCGCGCCTCCACGATGATCAGCGCGGCCGACAATGCCGGGTTCATCGCCCGCAATGCCTATACCTATCTGCACATGCCGATCGTGGCAGGCGTCATCGTCAGCGCCGTTGCCGACGAGATGATCCTGGCGCATCCGACGGGAGCCAGCAGCCTGACCCTGGTCCTGGTGAGCATCGGCGGGCCGTGGCTGTTCCTCGTCGGCAACCAGGCGTTCAAGTGGAGCACCTCGGAGATGAAGTATCCGCCGCTGTCGCACTGGATCGGCATGCTGCTGTTGCTGGCGATTGGCGGCGCGGCCTGGTGGTTCGGCTGGCAGCCGCTGACCATTGGCATCGCAACAACCGGCGCGCTGGCCTTCACCGCAATCTGGGAATGGGATTCCCTGACCGGGCACAAACTGCTGCGATAGGAGACCGGCGGGATGACCATCGGACATGCGGTCCCGGTCGGGACACGATGGGTGATGGAGGCCAAGAAGAGGATTTGGTGGTGAGGGGGAGAATCGAACTCCCGACCTAGGGGTTATGAATCCCTCGCTCTAACCGTCTGAGCTACCTCACCACGAGGGGCCGGAATTGTCCGGACCCCGGGGGATCGAGTCAAGAAACAGGGGAGGGGACATTCTCCTATTTCCCGAAAACGGGGAATGTCCCCTTCACCCCCTCACACGTTGAACCGGAAATGCATGACGTCGCCCTCGCGGACGACGTACTCCTTGCCTTCGAGCCGCATCTTGCCGGCCTCCTTGGCGCCCTGCTCGCCCTTGCAGGCGATGAAGTCGTCGTAGGCAATGACCTCGGCGCGGATGAAGCCCTTTTCGAAATCCGTATGAATCTCGCCGGCCGCCTGCGGCGCGAAGGCGCCGATGTGGCTGGTCCAGGCCCGGGCTTCCTTGGGGCCGACCGTGAAGAAGGTCAGCAGGCCGAGCAGGTGGTAGGCGGCACGGATCACGCGGTCGAGGCCGGGCTCGTGCAGGCCGAGTTCCTCGAGGAACGCCATGCGATCGCCGGCCTCCAGCTGCGCGATCTCGGACTCGATCGCCGCGCACACCGGCACCACGTCGGCGCCCTCCGCGTCGGCGCGCTTCTGGACGGCATCCAGGTACGGGTTGTCCTTGAAGCCGCCCTCCGCGACGTTCGCCACGTACATGAGCGGCTTCAGCGTGATCAGGCAGTACTCGCGGAGCAGCGGGCGCTCCATCGGGTCCATCGGCAGCGTGCGCGCCGGATTGCCCGCGTCGAGGTGGGCACGCATGCGCTTCAGCAGCTCGAACTGCCGCATCGCATCCTTGTCGCCCGCCTTCGCCGCTTTCTCGGCGCGCCGCAGGCCGCGCTCCACGGTGTCGAGGTCGGCGAGCCCGAGCTCGGTGTTGATCACGTCGATGTCAGCGATCGGATCGATCCGCCCCGCGACGTGCACGATGTCGTCGTTGACGAAACAGCGGACGACCTGGGCGATCGCGTCGGTCTCGCGGATGTGCGCCAGGAACTTGTTGCCGAGGCCCTCGCCCTTCGAGGCACCGGCGACGAGTCCCGCGATGTCCACGAACTCGACGGTGGTCGGAATGAGCTTCTCGGATTTCGCGATCGCGGCGAGCTTTGCCAGCCGCAGGTCCGGCACCGGCACCACGCCCACGTTCGGGTCGATGGTGCAGAAAGGATAGTTCGCGGCCGCGGCGTTCTGCGCCTGCGTCACCGCGTTGAAGAGCGTGGACTTGCCGACGTTCGGAAGCCCGACGATGCCGCACTTGATGCCCATGGTGGAAGTGACTCGTGACCAGCGGTTAGCGGTTGGTGGGAGTGCGGACCGTGATCACTGATCACTTCCCTTGGTATGGAGAATCTTCATGGCCTTCTCGGCCCCGTCGCCAATGAACACCGGCAGTGCCTCGAGCGACGCGGCGACGCTCCCGACGATCGCCTCCTCTTCGGCCGGCGCGGCTCGCTGCAGCACGTAGTCGATCACCTGGTCGCGGTCGCCCGGGTGGCCGATGCCGATGCGCAGGCGCCAGAAATCCGCGCCACAGTGCGTGATCGTGTCGCGCAGCCCGTTGTGACCGCCGTGGCCACCGCCGAACTTGAGTCGCGCCGTGCCTGGCTCGAGATCGAGTTCGTCGTGCACCACCAGCACCTCGGCGAGCGGCGCCTTGGTGTAGTCCACCAGCGAGCGGACCGAAATGCCGCTGCGGTTCATGTAGGTCTGCGGCTTGAGGAGCGTGAGCTCACGCCCCGCGACCTCGACGCGCGCCACCTCGCCCTGGTAGCGCGAGTGCGAACGGAACTCCACGCCGTGGGCGCGCGCGAGCGCATCCACGAACCAGAAGCCCGCGTTGTGGCGCGTGAGCCGGTGCTCGGGCCCGGGGTTCCCGAGCCCGACGATGATCGAGAGCGCTGTGCCAGCCATGGGTGAGTCCGGAAAAAGACCGGGCCGCCCCGGAGGGCGGCCCGAATCGATCGGCGCGGACGCCGGTTACTTCTTCGCGTCCTTGCCCTTGGCCTCGGCCGCCGGCTTGGCAGCAGCCTTGGCATCGGCCGCCGCAGGCGCAGCGCCAGCAGCAGCCGCAGGCGCGGCTCCAGGCACCGCGGCCACGGCCGCCTCGGCGGTCGGCGCCTCGACTTCCTCGGCACGCGCGTGGTGCACGGACACCACCGGCGAATTCCGGCCGTGGGCCAGTTCGACGACCTCCACGCCTTCCGGCACCTTGAGGTCCGCCAGGTAGAGCATCTGGTTGATGTCGAGCCCCGACAGGTCGACGTCCACGAACTCCGGAAGGTCCTTCGGCAGGCAGGTGACCTCGACGTCGTTGCGGAGGTGCGACACGACGCCGCCCTTCTTCACGCCCGGGGCGACGCTCTCGCCCTTGAAGTGCAGCGGGATGGAAATGCGGATCTTCTCGTTCTCGATCACGCGCTGCAGGTCCACGTGCAGCACGGCGTTCTTCGCCGGGTGACGCTGCACGTCCTTCAGGATCGCGGTCTGCGTGACGTCGCCGACGCGCAGGTTGATGATCGTGGAATAGAAGCGCTCGTTGTCGAGCATCAGCAGCAGTTTCGTGTGGTCGATCGCAAGCGCGCGCGGCTCGCGATGGCCACCGTAGAGGATGGCGGGCACCTTGTTCTCGTGACGCAGGCGGCGGCTCGCACCTTTGCCCTGCGCGTCACGGAACTCGGCGTTGAGTTCGAATGAGGTCTTCATGAGTAGCTCCGTTCAACAACAGTAAATGCCGTCCGCTCGCGACCAGGCTGGACGACTCCGGGAAAGTGAATAGTGACTAGTGGATAGCGGATGGTAAGAAGGGAGTCGCACGCCTCGGCGTCTTTTACACTATCCGCTATCCGCTAGATCCCCTATCCGCTAGTCTATGTACAGCGAGCTCACGCTCTCCTCGTCGCGTATGCGACGCATCGTCTCCGCGAGCAGGCCCGCCACCGTGAGCTGGCGGATCTTGCGGCACGCGCGCGCGTTCTCGCGCAGCGGAATCGTGTCCGTCACCACCAGCTCGTCGAGCGCCGAGGCCTCGATCCTGTCCACCGCCGGGCCCGAGAGCACCGGGTGGGTGATGTAGGCCGCGACGGTCTTCGCGCCGTGGTCCTTCAATGCCTTCGCCGCCTGGCAGAGCGTGCCGGCGGTGTCCACCATGTCGTCCACGAGGACGCAGTTCTTGCCCTCGACCTCGCCGATGATGTTCATCACCTCGGACACGTTGGCGCGTGGCCGGCGCTTGTCGATGATCGCGAGGTCCGCGTCGTCGAGGCGCTTGGCAATCGCGCGTGCGCGCACTACGCCGCCCACGTCCGGCGAGACGACCACGAGGTCGTTGTACTTCTGCTTCCACACTTCGCCGAGCAGTACCGGCGAGGAATAAACGTTGTCCACGGGGATGTCGAAGAACCCCTGGATCTGGTCGGCGTGCAGGTCGACCGTCAGTACCCTGTGCACGCCCACGCCGGCGAGCATGTTGGCCACGACCTTCGCCGTGATCGCGACGCGCGTGGCGCGCGGACGGCGATCCTGGCGGGCGTAGCCGAAGTACGGCATGACCGCGGTGATGCGGCCGGCCGACGCACGCCGGCAGGCGTCCACCATCACCAGCAGTTCCATCAGGTGGTCGTTGGCCGGCGGGCACGTGGACTGCACGACGAACACGTCGCGCCCGCGCACGTTCTCCATCAGCTCGACCGTCACCTCGCCGTCGCTGAAGCGGCCGACGTGCGCCCGCCCCAACGGCGCCTGCAGGTGGCGCGCGATGTCCTGGGCCAACTGCGGGTTGGCATTGCCGGTGAACACCGCCATCGTCGCGCCGTCCATCACTTCACTCCCGAAATAGGGGACATTCCCCTATTTCCTCTGGAAATAGGGGAATGTCCCCTATTTCGGTGGCTGGGGTGGAAGGATTCGAACCTCCGAATGGCGGGATCAAAACCCGCTGCCTTACCGCTTGGCGACACCCCATCGCATTCGTCAGCGGCCGGACTCCGATCCGTCCTGCTCGAGTTCGCATCTCGCGGCCAGCGGCGAGCGGTTGAGCCCGCGCACCACGTGACCGGTCCAGCGCGCCGGCAGACGGGCGAGCGCCTCGCGGGCCTCGGCCTCGCCCGGCATCGCCGCGTACACGCAGGAGCCCGTACCAGTGAGCCGTGCTGAACCAAACCGTGCAAGCCAGTCCAGCGCCTCCGCCACCGCCGGAAAGCGCCGCCTGACGACCGGCTCGCAGTCGTTCCGCCCACCAGCCGTCAGGAAACCGCGAATTGTGATTACCGGGGAATCCCTTGTCAATTCAGGGGCTTTAAACACCTCGGCGGTGCTGACGGCCACGTCCGGGCGGACCAGCAGGTACCAGGGCTCCGGGAAGTCCACCGGCGTGAGAATTTCACCAACACCCTCGGCCCAGGCGGCCCGGCCGCGGACGAACACCGGGACGTCGGCCCCGAGCTCGAGTCCAATCGCGGCGAGTCCGTCGAGGGAGAGGCCAACCCCCCACAACCGGTTCAAAGCCACCAGTGTCGTGGCCGCATCGGAGCTGCCGCCACCCACTCCACCTTGCATCGGCAGCCGCTTCACGACTTCTATTGCCACCCCGGCCCCGTTCGCGCCGCTGGCAGCCTGCAATCGCCGGGCGGCACGAATGGTGAGGTCCTGCTCCGGAGGGACCCCCGGCACGTCGCCGATGCGCTCGATCACCCCCACCGGCCGCTGCCAGAAGCGGATCTGGTCGCAGAGGTCGATGAACTGGAACGCGGTCTGCAGCAGGTGGTAGCCATCGGCGCGCCGGCCGACGACGTGCAGGAACAGGTTCAGCTTGCCGGGCGCCGGCCAGGCATCCGGCCTGCCGAGCGCGATTCCCGCGTCGCTCATGGACCGCGTCCGGCCGCCGGCGAGACCTGCCATGCGTCCACCGTGACCTTGAGCCTCACGCCCTCGCGGGTCGCCGTAAACCGCGCCGGCAACGATACGCCCATGGTCGGCGTGAAGGCGTCATAGCCGATGCGCCAGTCGGCCTGCTCGATCACGCGCAACGGCGTCGTTGCCGCATCCTCGACCCGTGCGGAGCCCACGGGCGCAGGCACGCCCAGCATCCAGTAGCGCAGGTCAGACCATGGCAGGTCGGCGCCCAGTCGCTCGCGAAGCAGCGCCCTCGTCTGTTCGGTGTCGAGGCGGCGCCCGTCGTCGTCGGTGATGCTGAGTTCATCGCCGAGCGCGGTCACCCGCAGCGCTCCCGCGCCCAGCGGACCGCGCAGCGACAGCGTGGTCGCATCCGCGTGCTGTTCCCAGGTGAACGACCCGCTGCCTCCCTCTCCGTTGGCGGCAAGCGCGAGACGGCCGGTCGCAGTCCAGGACGCGTACGCGGACGGATCCGCGGGCACGTACGGCGAATGCGGCACCGGCGCCACGGCGCAGCCACCGAGCGCCGCCAGGACCAGGAGCGCAACGGACCGGCGCATCACTTCCCGGCGCGGGCGATTCGCTTTTCGAGCGGCTTGTTGCCCGGGTGCCGCTCCAGCGCCTCGGCCCAGGTCTTGCGCGCCGCGGCTTCATCGCCCTGGGCCCATTGCACTTCGCCGAGGTGCAGGCTGATTTCCGCGTCGTCGTCCCGTTCGTGCGCGCGCTCCAGGTATTCGAGCGCCTGCGCGTAATTCTTCTCGCGATAGAGCACCCACCCCATGCTGTCCAGCACGGCGGCGCTGTCCGGCGTCTGCGCGAGTGCGGCGGTCACGAGGGCCCGGGCTTCGACGAGATCCCGATCCTGGTCGGCCAGCGTGTAGCCGAGCGCGTTCTGCACCAGCGGGTCGCCCGGACGATCGTCGAGGATCTTTCGCAGGTCGCGCACCGAGGCCTCGGTCTTGCCCATGCGCTCGTAAGCAAAGACCCGGGCAAGGCGCAGGTCCAGCACCTCGGGGTACTGCGCGAGACCCGCGTCGAGCACGGCAAGCGCGCGCTTGTCGTCGCCCATCGACGCGAGCAGCCCCGCCCGCGCCATCACGACCTGCGGCCCCAGGGAGGGCTGGTTACGGCCGAACTGCTCGAGGTACGCGAGCCCGGCATCCACTCCGTCTTTTTTCGCCTTCAAGTACGCCACGCGCTGCTGCGCGGAGATTGCCTGGTCGCCCCCCGTGACCCGGGAGTAGTAGCGGATCGCGCCCGCCTCGTCGTCGCGCCGCTCGGCGATCACGCCCATGTAATAGAGCGCCTCGTAGGATTGCGAGCCCATCGAGAGCAGCTCCTCGAAGCGTGCATTCGCACCCTTGAGGTCGTCGCTCTGGAGGTCGAGCATGCCGAGCGTACGAACTGCCGCCGGAACGACCGTGTTCCCCGTGGCGTAGGGCGTGAGGATGGCGCGCGCCTCCTCGTCGTGCCCGGTGCTCGCGAGCACCAGCGCATATTCCATGTGGGTTGCAACCTCGGCATCCGGGGCCAGCGCGAGGTCTCGCGCCATGGCGAGGCCCTCGTCTTCGCGCCCCGACGCGATGGTGGCCCGGGCGAGCAGCAGCTTCGCAGGGATCCAGTAAGGCGCAAGCCGCACGGCCTCCTGTGCGCTCTGCAGCGCCAGCGCGTAGTTGCTGGACTGCAGCGCCGCGTTGCCGAGCGCGTCCTGCCCCTCGGCGACCTTCGGGTGCAGCGCCGACAGGCGACGGAAGAGTTCGGTGACGTCGGGCGCGGTCGCCTCGCCCATGATGACCGGCAGTAGCGCCATGTAGCCGGCGGCCGGGCTCACGTAGGCCGTGTCGACCAGTGTCTGGAAGTGGGATTCGGCCACGTCGATGCGGTGCAGGGCGAGCGCGGACACTCCGGCAAACCGCTCCGCCTGCTCACTCGACGGGTTGATCTTGAGCCAGCGCTGGGCCGAGCCGAGTGCATCGGAGTACTGGAAGTTTTCGAAGGCGACCTGGCTCGCCTCCTCGGCCACCGCCTCGTCGTCGGAAGCCTCGGCCGCGAGGCGGTAGGCCCTGGCCGCCGCGGGCAGGTCCCCGCGCCCGAGCGCAGCCTTGCCCTCGGCCACGAGCGATTCGGGCCCGGTCCGGGCGTCGACGTCGGCGGCAAGCACGCCGGACGGGGCCCCGAAGGAGCCGGACAACAGGACGAGTGCCGGCACGATCAGGTGCCGGGCGAGAATCAGGGGTTTCCGCATGGTCCGCCCACTATAGCGGAAGCGCCGCCGTGCTTGTGTTGCCACTGGCCATCACCCAGAATTTCGCGATTTCCGTCACCGGAAACCAGATGTCCCTTGTCGTCGTCGGCGTCAATCACCGCACCGCACCCGTGGAGGTGCGCGAGCGCGTGGTATTCGAGCCGGCGCGCATGCCCGAGGCGCTGCGCGAGCTTGCGACGCTGCCGGCAGTCCGCGAGTCGCTGATCGTCTCGACCTGCAACCGTACCGAGATCTACTGCGCGACCGAGTCCGGCGACGCCGAGATCGGCGACTGGCTGCAGCGCTACCACCAGCTGGGGGCCAGCATCCACCACTGCCTCTATCGTCACGAGGACATGCGTGCCGTGTCGCACGTGTTCTCCGTCGCCTCAGGGCTCGACTCGCTGGTGCTCGGTGAGCCGCAGATCCTCGGACAGCTCAAGGACGCATACCGCGTGGCGCAGGAAGCCGGCACCACCGGCCCGATGCTGAACCGCCTGTTCCAGTCGGCCTTCTCGGTGGCCAAGCGAGTACGGACCGAGACCGAGATCGGCGCGAACGCGGTGTCGGTCGCCTACGCGGCCGTGCGAATGGCCCGCAACGTGTTCGCGACCTTCGAGAACCGCACCGCACTCCTGGTCGGCGCGGGCGAGACCATCGCGCTCGCCGCGCGCCACCTGCACGCCGACGGCCTGCGCCGCATGATCGTCGCCAACCGCAGCGTGGACCGCGCGCGCGAACTGGCGGCGGAGTTCCAGGGTTTCGCCATCGGCCTCAACGAAATCCCGGCGCACCTGCGCGAGGCGGACATCGTCATCGCCTCCACCGCGAGTCCCAACCCCATCATCACCCGCGCCATGGCCCAGGACGCGCTACGCGCGCGCAAGCGCAGGCCGATGTTCATGGTGGACATCGCGGTTCCCCGCGACATCGAGCCCGAGGTGGCGGAACTCGAGGACGTCTACCTGTTCACGATCGACGACCTGCAGACGGTCGTGAACGAGAACATGGAGACCCGGCGCCAGGCGGCGCACGAAGCCGGCCGGATGATCGAGTCGGAAGTCGATCGCTTCGAGATGCAGATCCGTTCGCGGCAGGCAGCGCCCACGATCCGCCGCCTGCGCGAGCAGGCTGAGCAGGCGCGACGGCACACGCTGGACCAGGCGCGCCACATGGTCGCGGCCGGGCGCAGTTCGGACGAGGTGCTGGAGTTCCTCTCCGCGACGCTCACGAATCGGCTGATCCACGCGCCCAGCCAGCGGCTGCGCGACGCAGCGGAGACGGGTGACGGCGCGATCATCGACACGATCGCCGACATCTACCATCTCGACCGCGACTGATGAAGGACTCCATCCGACGCAGGCTGGAGACGACGGTCGAGCGCTTCGAGGAGCTGGGCGCCCTGCTGGCCGAACCCGATTCCGCGAGCAAGCCCGGTCGCTTCCGCGACCTCTCGGTCGAGTACGCGCGCCTCGAGCCGGTCGCCGAGCGGTTTCGCGAGTTCGTGCGCCTCGAGGCCGAGCGACGCACGGCGGCCGACATGGCGGGCGGCGCGGATGCCGAGATGCGCGAGCTTGCGGAGGAGGAAATCCGGGATCTCGACTCGCGCCTCGAATCGGAGTCGGCCGAACTCGCGAAGCTCCTGCTGCCGAAGGACCCGCGCGACGAGAGCAACATCTTCCTCGAGGTCCGCGCCGGCACCGGTGGCGACGAGGCCGCAATCTTTGCGGGCGATCTCTTCCGCATGTACGCGCGCTACGCCGAGCGGCAGGGCTGGCGCGTCGAGATCCTGAGCGAGAACCCTGGCGAGCACGGCGGCTATCGCGAGGTGATCAGCCGCGTGGCCGGCAAGGGCGTGTACTCGCGGCTCAAGTTCGAGTCCGGCACGCACCGCGTGCAGCGCGTGCCGGCCACCGAGGCCCAGGGCCGCATCCACACCTCGGCCTGCACGGTGGCGATCCTCCCGGAACTCGAGGAAGTCGACGAGGTTGCGTTGAACCCCGCGGAGCTTCGCATCGACACCTACCGCGCCTCGGGCGCGGGCGGCCAGCACGTCAACAAGACCGATTCCGCCATCCGCATCACGCACCTGCCGACGGGTATCGTGGTCGAGTGCCAGGACGAGCGTTCGCAGCACAAGAACCGCTCGCGTGCGCTGTCGCTGCTGCGCTCCCGCCTGCTCGAGGCCGAGCAGCAGAAACAGGCGTCGCAGCAGGCACAGGAACGCAAGCTCCAGGTCGGCAGCGGCGACCGCTCCGAGCGCATCCGCACCTACAACTTCCCGCAGGGCCGCGTCACCGACCACCGCATCAACCTGACCATCTACCAGCTGCCCGCGGTGATGGACGGCGCGCTCGACGAGGTGATCGGGCCGCTGCAGCAGGAGTGGCAGGCCGAGCAGCTCGCGAGCCTGCAGTGAGCCGGCGGGCGCGCGGGCCATGGCGACTGAAATCCACGCGCTGATCGGCGAAGGCGCCGCACGGCTCGCTCGCGTCGCGGACGATCCGCGCCACGAGGCGGCCATCCTGCTCGCGGCCGCGCTGGGGGTGTCGCGCTCGCACCTCGCGGCGTTTCCCGCAGAACGGATCCTGGACTGCGACGCTACCGATCGCTACGAGGCGTACGTCACGCGACGCGCGCTCGGCGAGCCCGTCGCTTACGTGCTCGGTGAGAAGGAGTTCTGGTCCCTGCCCCTCGCGGTCGCACCGGGCGTGCTGATACCCAGGCCGGAAACGGAACTCGTCGTCGAGCGTGCGCTTGCACACCTGCCGGAAGGAGCGGAAGCCGATGTGCTCGATCTCGCGACCGGCAGCGGCGCGATCGCACTCGCCGTGGCGAGCGAGCGCCCCGGCTGTCGCGTGACTGCGACCGACGTGTCGAAGGACGCGATTGCCGTCGCATCGGGCAATGCCCGAAGGCTGGGCCTCGATCGCGTCGAGTTCCGCATCGGCCACTGGTACACGCCCGTGCAGGGCATGAGCTTCGACCTGATTGCGAGCAACCCGCCCTACATCGCAGAGGGCGACCCTCGCGTCGAGAAGTCCGTGCAGCGATTCGAGCCGCACGCGGCGCTGTACGCGGGCCCGACGGGCCTCGAAGCGTTCGCGGAAATCATCGCAGGCGCCGAACGCCACCTCAGGCCCGGCGGCTGGATGCTCCTCGAGCACGGCGACACTCAGGGCGCTGCCGTCCGCGGCCTGCTCGCAGGCGCCGGCTTCGAAGCCGTGCGGACCTACCGCGACCTCGCAGGCCTCGAACGCTGCACCGAAGGCGTCAGGGGTTTCCGGCCGGCTCCGTGAGTCGCCGCCGCTGCAGCTTGCCCGAGGCCGTCCGGGGCAAGGCGTTCACGAACCGGAATTCGCGCGGCCGCTTGTAGCCGGCCAGCCGCGCGGAGCAGTGCTCGGACAACGCGCGCGCATCGGCCGCCGCGGTCTCGCGAAGCACGATCCACGCAACCACCCTTGCACCGAGATCGACGTCGGGCAGCCCGGCGACTCCTGCCTCCGCGACCGACGGGTGCTCGAGCAGGACCGACTCGATCTCCGCGGGGTAGACGTTTTCGCCGCCCGAGACGATGAGGTCGTCGCGCCGGTCGAGGACATGGAGCCCGCCGGCCGCGTCGAGGAATCCGATGTCGCCGGTGTAGAGCCAACCGCCGCGGATCGCGCGCGCAGTCGCCGCGGTGTCATCGTGGTAGCCGCTCATCACGGTCGGTCCCCGCACGACGATCTCGCCCGGCACTCCCGCCGGGGCATCACGCTGGTCCACGAGGATGCGAACTTCGGTGCCGGGCATCGCAAGCATCGGCGGCGGCGAATCCATGCCGGTCGTCCAGGGCCGTGCGGTCGCAACCTGTGACGTGGCCTCGGTGAGTCCATACGTCGCGCAGACCGGATATCCCGCGTCGTGCGCGCGCGCCAGCAGTTCGGGCGATGCGGCCGCGCCGCCGAGCAGGAGCACCTGGAGTCCGGCGGGTGCCGGCCGGCCGGCACGATGCGCGAGCAGCCGCGACAGCATCGTCGGCACCAGCGAGACGCCCGCGATGTCACCCGCGTCGAGCGCTTCGCTCACGGCTGCAACGTCGAACTTCGACAGCAGCCGGATCGGGCCGCCGTACAGCACGCTGCGCACGAGAATCGAGAGCCCTCCCACGTGGAAGAGCGGCATGCACGCGAGCCAGCGCTCGCGAACCGCGGGCCCGAGCCGCTCCAGTGCGGCGACGGCGCTCGCCTCGAAGTTTCCCCAGCTCAGGCACGCTCCTTTCGAACGCCCCGAGGTGCCGGAGGTCATGAGCACTGCGAGCGTCGCTTCGCTTGCAGCATTCCCGCCCGGCAGCCGGCTCGCGGGCAGCGGCAACCCGTCGAGTTCCGGCGCAGGCATTGCCACGAGACCAGGCGCCTGCGACCGGATCGACTCGAGTCGAACGTCACCTGCGTCGCCGAGCAGGAAACGGATGTCCGCATCCGCAAGCTGGCTCGCAATTTCGCGCGCAGTGAGCCGCGCATTCACAGGCAGGACGGGTCGACCGGTGTGCGCGATGGCGAGGAACCACTCGACGAAGCGCGCATCTCCCGGCATGAGCAGCGCGATCGCACCGTCGCCCGGCGGTGCGGCTGCCAGCAGGCACGCGGCGCCGCGCCGCGCCCTTCCGGCGAGCGCCGCAAAGGTCAGGCATGCATCGCCGTCCTCGATGGCGATCGCGTCGGGAGTCCGCTCGACGCGGGACTCGAGCGCGAGACTCAGGTTCACGGCGCGATCCCGAGGCCGGGCGCGCCTTCGATGACGGCCCGCCCTTGGCGAGACACGACCGGCGCGGCCACGTCATCGACGAAGAGTCCCTCAGTGCCAAGCCCGTGGATGGCGAGCGCGTCGCCCCAGGCCGCGGCGCAGTGCAGGGCGTGGCGCGCGCCGACCGCACTTTCGAAGGCGTGGGAGAAGACCACCTCGCATCCGGCCTGTCGCGCCCGCTCCGCAATTTCGAGCGCCCGCGCCGGGCCTCCGAGCATGGCCGGCTTCAACACCAGCACGTCGGCAGCGTCGCACTCGATCACGCGACGGGCGCCCTCCTCCGTCGCAACCGACTCGTCGGCCGCGATGCGAACGCCGGAGGAGACGCGCAGCCTGCCGAGGGCTGCAATGTCGCCCGCCGAAACCGGCTGCTCGACGTAGTCGAAGTCGAATTCCGCGAGGGCCTGCAGCGCAGCGCCCGCGTCGCTCTCGCTCCACGCGCCGTTCGCGTCGCCACGCAGCTTGATCCCGGGGCCGAGGCCCTCGCGGGCCGCGCGTGCACGCGAGCGGTCCTCGTCCAGGCTCGCGGCGCCGAGCTTGATCTTGGCGGCAAGGTGTCCCTCGGCCCGCGCGCGCGCAGCCTCACGGCACAGTGCCTCCGGCGAGCGCTCGATGAGCAACGCGCTCACACCGACATCGCGCAGCGCAACTCCGCGTGCGACACCGGCACGCGACGCGAGAAGCGCGGCGAGCGGCTGGCCATCTCGACGTGCCGCCAGGTCCCACAGCGCCCCTTGCAGCGCCGCCCGCGCTGCCGGCGCATCGCGCAGCCGCGCAGCCACATCGCCCGGCCAGTCGCCGGGCTCGAGATCGGCGCCGCCCACCATGCGCGCCGCGGCCTCGAGCGCAGCCAGCGACTCCGACTCGCTTTCCATGCCGAATCCCGGCCAGGGCGCTGCCTCCCCGTACCCGCTGCAGCCGTGCTCGTCGTCGAGCACGAAAATCACGCTGCTCCTCGCTGCGAATTCGCCGCGCGACGTCCGTACCGGACGCACGAACGTGAGTCGCGCCAGTCTCGCCCGGGCGGCAGCCAGCCTCACAAGGCGAGGCCGACCGCCAGCAGCAGCCCGAATACGACCTCGAGCCGCGCCGTCTGCACCAGGCATCCGTTGAGCGCGAGGCCGCGCTCATGTCGCATGCGACTTGCGAGCCGCAGCGCGAGCGGCAGCGACAGCCAGGGCAGCATCACCCAGGCGTCCGCAAGGCCGCGGACCCAGAGGATGGGCGGCACCGCGTAGGACATCGCGAGCAGCATCTGGTAATAGATTCTCGTCGCGCGCTCGCCGAGCCTCACGGCCAGCGTGAGCTTGCCCGCACGCGCATCGGTCTCGATGTCGCGGAGGTTGTTCACGACCAGGATTGCCGTGGCGAGTGCACCGATGGGCACGGACGCCCAGAGCACCAGCGGCGACACGCCATGCGCCTGCACGAAATACGTGCCCGTGACGGCGCCAAAGCCGAAGAACAGGAACACGCTCAGGTCGCCGAGCCCGAGGTAGCCGTAGGGTTTCGGCCCGCCCGTGTAGAGATAGGCCGCGGCGATCGAAAGCAGCCCGAGCGCCATCACCGGCCAGCCGGCCACGGACGGTGAGGTAGATGCCGGTCACGAGCG
This sequence comes from uncultured Gammaproteobacteria bacterium, assembly GCA_963726665.1. Classification (GTDB taxonomy): domain Bacteria; phylum Pseudomonadota; class Gammaproteobacteria; order Steroidobacterales; family Steroidobacteraceae; genus RPQJ01. The sequence continues at coordinate 644,124 of CAVSDW010000012.1, forward strand.
CGCCCGCGAACGCCGTCCACATTGCGCGCTTCATCTGCGCTGGACTGATCCAGCCCTGCTGTGTGGCGCGCTGCGGTCCGAGACGGTCGGCGTTGTCCGCGCCGCGTTCGAAATCGAACACGTCGTTCGCGAAGTTGGCGCCCACCTGCAGCAGCGAGGCGCCGATGAGCGCGGCAAGCGCCGGGCCCGCCGCGAAGCCGTGTTCGGCCCAGGCCGCACCCGTGCCGACCAGGACCGGCGCAGCTGACGCGGTGAGCGTCGCCGGCCGGACCGCCAGCCACCAAGCCGAGCGCGCGCTTACGGTCGCCATGGGAAGCGCGAGAAGTCCGGCGGGCGCTTCTCGTTGTAGGCGTTGCGCCCTTCCTGGGCTTCCTCGGACATGTAGAAAAGCTGGGTCGCGTGTCCCGCAAGCTCCTGGATGCCGGCCTGCCCGTCGAGTTCGGCGTTGAACGCTGCCTTGAGGCAGCGGATCGCGAACGGGCTGTGCTGCAGGATGCGGCGTCCCCAGGCCACGGCGGTGGCCTCGAGGTCCGCGAGCGGCACGACCTTGTTCACGAGACCCATCGCGAGCGCCTCCTCGGCGTCGTACTGCTCGCAGAGGTACCAGATCTCGCGTGCTTTCTTCTGGCCGACGATCCGCGCGAGGTACGACGAACCGAATCCGCCGTCGAATGAACCGACCCGGGGCCCCGTCTGCCCGAAGCGTGCGTTATCCGCCGCAATGGTGAGGTCACAGACGACGTGCAGGACGTGGCCGCCGCCGATGGCATAACCCGCCACCGCCGCGATGACGACTTTCGGCAGCGAGCGGATCAGGCGCTGCAGGTCGAGCACGTTCAACCGCGGCACGCCGTCGTCACCGAGGTAGCCTTCGTTGCCGCGGATGCGCTGGTCGCCACCGGAGCAGAAGGCGAGATCTCCTTCGCCGGTGAAGATGATCACGCCGATCGTGCCGTCCTCGCGCGCGCGGGAGAACGCGTCGATGAGTTCGAACAGCGTCTTCGGCCGGAAGGCGTTGCGCACCTCGGGCCGGCAGATGGTGATCTTCGCGAGGCCCCCGTCCCGCTCGAAGCGGATGTCCTCGTAGGCGCGGACCGGCTGCCATGCCGGCGGCCCACCCTCCACATTGGTCGTATCAGTCATGACGCGGTCTCCTGGAACGAATGCTATTGAACCGACGGCGCCCGGCCCGAAACCCGGCGCAGGAAATCCCTGGTGACCCGGACGAATTCGTCCGGCCGTTCGAGGTGCACGGCGTGGCCCGCGCCCGCGATTTCGCAGACCTCCGCCTCAGGCAGGCGCCGTGCGAGGTCGCGGGCCGAGGCGATGAAAGGCGCGTCGAGTTCGCCCACGGCCAGCAGCACCGGCATCTCGACTCGATCGAGCTCCCCGAACAGCGCCGGCTGCGCGGCGGGGCCGAGGCCGCGCAGGCCTGCGGCGAGCCCCTGCGCGTCATTGGCGAGCCGCGCACGGCGCTGCCCGTCCACGAAGGCGGCACCGAGTCGCTGCTGCGTGGCGAAGAGCGGCATCGCCATCCACTCGTCCACGAAGGCTTCCACGCCCAGCGTCTCGATGCGCCGTGCAAGCGACTCGTCCGCGCGCCGGCGAGACTCGCGCTCGCCTTCATCGGCGATGCCTGCTCGCGCGCCGATGAGCACCAGGGAAGCGACGCTGCGCGGGTATCGTACCGCACAGGCGAGTGCGAGCCGCGCACCCATGGAGTAGCCGATCCAGTGGGCGCGTTCGTGCCCGGCGGCCTCGAGGGTCGCTACGAGGTCGCGCACGCACTGCTCGAAGTCGTAGCTGGCTGCGACCGCCGTACCGATCGAGCGACCGTGCCCCGGCAGGTCGGGCACGATCGTCTCGTACTCGTTCGCGAGCGCCTCCGACACGCCCTGCATGCTGCGAGCGCTGCCCGTGTAGCCGTGCAGGATCATGAGCGCGGGGCCGGCCCCACGACGCTCGAAATGCAGTGGCTGGCCATTCATCTTGCGAACTCCCGGTCGAGTGCAGTCCCGACCGCCGCGTCCAGCGACCGATGGAACGCCGTGTTGACGGCGCGATCCACCGGAACCTCGATCACGTGCCGACCACCCTCGAGGGCGCGCGCGAGCGCAGCGGCGAACGATGGCGCGGAGTCCACCCGCACGGCTTCCCAGCCGAGGCCGCGCGCCAGGTCGCTGAGGTCGAGGCCGTGCGGCACCGCGAACATGCGCTCGAACACCGGCCGGTGCAGCGCCTTCGCCGCAGGCAGGTACTCGAAGATCCCGCCACCATCGTCGTTGCTCACGACGATCGTGAGGTCTGCATCCTGCATGCGGCCGGCGAGCAGGCCGGCGACGTCATGCAGCAGGGCGAGATCGCCGCACCACAGCACCGTCGGAACGCCCAGTGCAGCGGCAGCACCGAGCGCCGAGGACACGAGTCCGTCGATCCCGTTCACGCCGCGATTCGCGAGCACCCGCAGCGGCGCCCGGCGCGATCCCGCAAACGCGTCGACGTCGCGGATGGCCATGCTGTTCCCGGCGTAGAGCGTGGCGCCGGCCGGAAGTTGCGCCCAGAGCGCAGCCGCGAGATGGGGCGTCAGGAACCGCGGCTCGGCAGCAATGGCCGCTCCAGCGGCGGCGCGTGCGGCGCGGTCCGCGCGGTCCCATTGCGACCTCCACGACCGGGCTTCCGCGCCGGGCGTCCCGCCCAGTGACGATACGATCGAGCAGAATTGACTCGGCACCGCGCGGCAGGAACGGTTCGCGCGATGCTGCGGGTCCCGGTATCCGCCCGCCGGATCCACCAGCCACAGGTCCGCGGAGGCGTGCCGCGCCAGCCATTCGTTGATCGCCCTGCTGGTCGGCGGCCCGCCAAAGCGCACGACGAGGTCGGGGCGCAGCGACGATGACGCAGCCGCGTGTCGCAACAGGAGATCCGCGCCGTGGATCACTGCCCCGCGCGGCATGTCGCTCGCACGCAGCCCGGACGCGGGATCGGCGATGACCGGCCAGCCGAGCGCATCGACGAGCCCGGCAACGGCAGCGCCCAGCGACGGATCCCACTGGTCGGGACCGAGAACCAGTACGCCGCGTGCTGCGCGGCCGATCTCGCCCGCGAGATCCGCGCCGTCGACCGGCGCAGGAGTCCGCACGGGAATCGGTGACTCGACCGCCGGCGGCCCGATCTCGACCGGCTCGATCTGCGACGGCAGCAGCGGTTCACGGAACGGCAGGTTGAGATGCACGGGGCCCGGCACGGGACCGGTCGCCTCGGCGACTGCGCGGCGTGCGAGCGCGCGGGCGTACGTCGAGTTCATTGCCGCGCTCGCCCGGGCAGGGAGCTTCCTCGCTCCAGCGCGTGAAACCTGCGTAGAGAGTGCGCTGCTCCATGGTCTGCGCAGCCCCCCAGGCTCGCAGTTCCGGCGGGCGATCCGCCGTCAGCACGATCAACGGCACGCGCGAATGGCAGGCCTCGGCGACCGCGGGCAGGAAATGCGCGCCGGCCGTGCCCGACGTGCAGAGCAGCAGCGCGGGCCGGCCCGTTGCCTTCGCATATCCGAGCGCATGGAACGAAGCGCTGCGCTCATCGACGTGAACGCCGTGCAACAGCCCCGGCCGTTCCGAGATGGCCAGGGCCAGGGGCGTCGAGCGCGAGCCGGGGCACACGAAGGCGGCGGCAACGCCCGCGGAATGCAGCGCCTCGACGAGCGCTCGCGCGAACCGGAGGTTCGCGGTGCCTGCGTTGCCGGCGTCAGTGCGATCGCTCATCAGGGTGCTCCCCAGAGCAACGGGCCCAGCACGGTGCGCAGCTTGAGCTCGGTCTCGGTGAATTCGGCCAGGGGCTGTGAACGGGCCACGATACCCGCCCCCGCCCACGCGGTGGCGCTGCGTCCGCGCGCCAGGGCCGAGCGCAAGGCTACCGCAAACTCGCCGTCGCCGTCCGACTGCACGAACCCCACGGGTCCTGCAAACCAGCCACGCTCAATGGACTCGTTCTCTTCAAGCCAGCGCAGCGCCGCCTCGCCGGGGGCGCCGCCGACCGCCGGGGTCGGATGAAGGCGCCGCACGAGTTCCAGGATGCTCACGGGTTCGGCCTTGCGGCGACGGGCCGCAAGTTCGGTGCAGAGGTGCTGCACCGTCCGTGTGCGGAGCAGGACCGGTTCGCGCGCGACCTCGACGTCGTCGCAGCAATCGGCCAGCGCCTGCTGCAGGTAGCGCACGACGATGTCGTGCTCGGCCGCATTCTTGCTGCTGTCGCACAGGGCCTCGCCGAGCGCGGTGTCGGCGGCCCGCGATGCGCCGCGCGGCGCGGTGCCCGCCAGCGCCGCAGTCGACACGCGGTCTCCCTGCACGCGGACCAGGCGTTCGGGGCTCGCACCGAGGAAAACCGCATCGCCCGCGCCGACGGCGAACAGCGTGCAGGTCGGAAACCGCTCGCGCAGTGCGATCAGCCAGGCGACGGGGTCGATCGGGGCGCCCGTCGTGACGTGCACCTCGCGCACGAGCACGACCTTGCGCAGGCGACCGGCGCGGATGCCCTCCAGGATCCGCTGCACGCGCTCCATGTAGGGCTCGGATCCACCGTTTCCGATCTCGACCACTCCGCGAACCGGGTGGCCCAGGGCAAGCGCACGCGGGCTCAACGCCGCCCACCGGCTGCCGACACAGACGTCCCGCACGCTCGCGCCGTTCTCCTGCCAGTACACGAGCTCCGGCAGCCTGAGCTCTCCGTCCGGAAAGCCCTGCCACAGGCCGCCGGCGTCCTTCGCGGGCGCAAAGGCGAACCCGCCGACGAGCTGCGCGATCCGGGGCCCCGGTCCCTCCCAGGCGATTCTCGAGAAGATCTCCCGCGCGCCCGCCTCGGCCTCGCGGAAGCGCTCCGGACCCGAGGCCGTCACGCAGGCCGCCGACCCCACGCCGACCCGGTACCGCCCTTCCGAGGGCTGCTCCCAGTAGAAGCGTGGCGCTGCGCCCGCCGCCGCAAATACCTGGAGCGGGTCGACCGGCTCGCAGGGCTCGGATCGCAGCTTGATGGGCGGATTGGTCACGGCGGACACTTTACCTGTTGCGGCCCCGGGCGCAGTACGGGGCCTCCGCAAGCCGGGTCCCGGGGCGTGACATCGGGGCCGCGGCCATTCACTATTCCGCCCCCGTCACACACTCTTCACGGATTCCCGCCATGATTCGCTTCGAGACCACGCTGGGCAGCTTCACCGTCGAACTCTTCGAGAAGGAGGCGCCGATCTCCGCGAAGAACTTCCAGGACTACGCCGAGGCCGGCCACTTCGACGGCACCGTGTTCCACCGGGTGATCCCGGGATTCGTGATCCAGGGCGGCGGCCTCACCGCCGACATGAAGCAGAAGTCCACGCGCGCTCCGATCCGCAACGAGGCCGACAACGGACTCAAGAACCGCCGCGGCACGCTGTCCATGGCTCGCACCAACGACCCGCACAGCGCCACGTCGCAGTTCTTCGTCAACCTCGTGGACAACGCCTTCCTCGACCCGGGCCGCGGCGGCGCAGGTTATGCCGTGTTCGGCCACGTGACCGAGGGCATGGACGTCGTGGACAAGATCGCGGCCGTCAAGACCGGCAACAAGGGCGGCCACCAGGATGTCCCGCTCACGCCTGTCGAGGTGACGAGCGCCAGGCGGATCGCCGCAGCCGGCTGAGCCGCAGCGTCCGCGCGCAGGCTTTGCACGTGGCCAGGCGACGCGCCCGGTTGTCGCGGCTGCTGCGCGGCCTCGCGCTTGCGCTGGCGGCCTGGGCGGCGGTCACCGTGGCGATCGTGGTGGCGCTGCGCTGGATCGACCCGCCGTTCACTTCATTCATGCTGCAAAGCCGCGTGGGCGCTCTTTTCGGGAGCCAGCCCGGCTATGAGTTCCGTTACGACTGGCGGGACTGGAACGCGATCTCCAGGAACGCAGCACTCGCGGTCGTCGCCGCCGAAGACCAGCAGTTTCCGGAGCATCACGGCTTCGACTTCAAGCAGATCGACAAGGCGCTCGCGGACCGCGAGCGCGGGCGGCGCGTACGCGGTGCGAGCACGATCTCGCAGCAGGTGGCGAAGAACCTTTTTCTCTGGCCCGGACAGAGCTGGTTCAGGAAGGGCCTCGAAGCCGGGATCACCGTATTGATCGAGCTCGTGTGGAGCAAGCAGCGCATCCTCGAGGTCTATCTCAACGTCGCCGAATTCGGCCGCGGCACCTTCGGGGTGCAGGCAGCGAGCCGCCGGTTCCTCCACAAGGACGCGGCGCGCCTCACGCGCTCCGACGCGGCACTGCTCGCCGCGGTGCTGCCCGCGCCCAAGCGTTTCCGGGTCGACGCACCCTCGCGCTACGTGCGGCACCGGCAGGCGTGGATCGAACGACAGATGGCCTCGCTCGGCGGCGCGGCCTACGTGCAGGGACTGGACTAGGCCGGGGATATCGATGACGCATACTCGCATCCTGATCGTCGGCGCCGGCCACTCCGGCATCTGCATGGGCATGCGGCTCAAGCGAGCCGGCATCGACGACTTCGTGATCGTGGAAAAGGCGGCGTCGCTCGGCGGCACCTGGCGCGACAACACCTACCCGGGCGCCTCCTGCGATGCGCCGTCTTTCCTGTACAGCTTCTCCTTCGCGCAGAAGACGGACTGGAGCCGGCGCTTCGCGTGCCAGCCCGAGTTGCTCGGGTATGCCGCAGAGTGCGCGGTCAAGGCCGGACTCCTGCCGCACTGCCGCTTTGGTTCCGAGGTGAGGGCGGCGCGCTTCGACGAATCGACAGACCGGTGGCAGGTCGACCTCGCCGACGGGTCGTCGATCGAAGCGGACTTCCTGGTGACCGGCATGGGCCAGCTGCATCGCCCGGCGACCCCCGACCTCGCGGGCCGGGGCGAGTTCGCGGGGCCGCAATTCCACTCGGCACACTGGGACCACTCGGTCGACCTCACGGGCAAGCGCGTCGCCGTGATCGGGAACGCGGCCAGCGCCGTGCAGTTCGTGCCGCAGATCGCGCCGCTCGCCGAACGGCTCACCGTCTTCCAGCGCTCGGCAAACTGGCTCCTGCCGCGCAAGGACCGCCTCTACTCGCCGCGCCTGCATCGAATGATGAAGCGCTGGCCGTGGCTCGCGAAGCTGCGACACGACTGGCAGTGGTTCTTCTTCGGCGAAATGATGCTGACGCCGCTGATGAAGCGGGTGCGAATCGCGCAGTGGGCCGCGCGGCAGCGAGCCCTCCTGCACCTGCGCCGGCAGGTCGCGGACAGCACGCTGCGCTCGAAGCTCGTGCCCGATTATCCGATCGGCGCGCGACGCGTGCTCTTCAACGACGACTACTACCCGGCGCTCGGCCGCCAGAACGTGCGGCTGGTGACCGAGCCGATCGATCGCATCGAGGCAGGCGGCGTGCGCACGGCGAATGGCGAACTGCACGACGCAGACGTGATCATCTACGCAACCGGCTTCAAGGCCACCGAGTTCCTGGCGCCCATGCAGGTGAGCGGCCTCGGCGGGCGGGCGCTCTCGGACGAGTGGAGCCGTGGGGCGCACGCATATCTCGGGGTGACGGTCAGCGGCTTCCCGAATTTCTTCATGCTCTACGGCCCGAACACGAACCTGGGGCACAACAGCATCCTGGTCATGATCGAGGCACAGGCCGGTTACGTCGTCGAGGCGATCGAGCGCCTGCGCGCGAAAGGCTCGAGGCGCCTCGACGTCCGTCGCGAGGTGATGGACGCGTACAACCGCGAACTGGCGCTCGATCTTGAGAAGTCGGTCTGGGCCGATGCGAAGGGAAGCTGGTACAAGCTCGCGGACGGCAAGATCACCAACAACTGGCCGCACGGCACGATCCGATACCGCCGGCTGCTCAGGACGGTCGACCTCGGCGACTACGAAGTCGTCTGAAGGCGCGGAACTTCCGCGCCCCGGCCGGTTCGAACTCATTACCATCCTCAGTGGAGATACCGACTTGCACAGGCCATCGATTCGCTCGCTGACCCCGGCCATGGTGGCCACCCTCGCCGTCCTGACGATCGCCGGCTGCGGCAAGGCACCGGCTCCCGCCGCCAGTGAAGTGGCCACGGATACTGCAGCCACCGCGCAGCCGGCCGACACCGCGGCCGCAGACGCCGCGGCCGCGGATGCGGCGCGCGCCGCAGAGCTTGCGGCCAGGGAAAAGGAGGTCGCCGACCGCGAGGCAGCGGTAAAGCAGCAGGAAATCGAGGCGGAACTCGCGCGTCGGACCGCCGAGTCCGAGCAGCAGGCAGCGGCGGCCAGGGCCGCAGCGGCGAAGAAGCAGGCAGCGAAGAAGGCCCCGCCGGCAGCGGTCGCGTCCACACAGCCGCAGCCGAAGGCCCCGCCGCCACCGCCTCCCCCGCCGATCGTCGTGCCCGCCGGCACACCGCTCGCGATCGAAATCGTCTCGCCCGTGAGCACGAAGACCGCCGTGGTGGGCAACGCGGTGCAGGGCCGTCTCGCCTCCGACCTCGTCGTGGGCGGTCGATTTGCCGCCGCCGCCGGTTCTGCGGTGAGTGGCACCGTGACCACCGTGGTGTCCGGCAGCAAGAAGATCGGAGGGACGCCGACGCTCGGCATCACCTTCAACAGCCTCGCGCCGAACAGGGGTGCCCCGATCGCGATCAGCGCGCGCCTGCTCCAGCAGGGCGAGAGCGACACGGGCAAGGACACGGCCAAGGTGCTCGGCACGACCGCGGCCGGAGCGATCATCGGCCACCAGGTCAGTCACAAGAACGGCGCGGTGGTCGGCGGCATCATCGGTGGTGCGGGCGGGCTCGCGATCGCGCAGACGACCGGCGGCGAGGTGAGTCTCGCCGCGGGCACCGTCATCAGCGCGCCGCTGGACGGCGCCGTCCAGATCGCCGGCAACTGATCGTCAGGAACCCGCCGGCGCCGCTTCAGGCGGCGTCGGCGGCCGGCTCGTAGCCGATCACGGGCGCAAGCCAGCGCTCTGCTTCCTGCAACGTCATGCCCTTGCGCCGGGCGTAGTCCGCAACCTGGTCCGCGTCTATCTTGCCGACCCCGAAGTATGCCGCCTCGGGGTGCGAGAAATACCAGCCGCTGACCGCCGCCGTCGGATGCATCGCGAAGCTCTCGGTGAGCGTGATGCCCGCATTGCGCTCGACGTCCAGCATCTGGAACAGCGTCGCCTTCTCGGTGTGGTCCGGGCAGGCCGGATAGCCTGGCGCCGGTCGGATACCGCGGTACTTCTCGCGCACGAGGTCGTCGTTCGTGAATCGCTCCTCGGGCGCGTAGCCCCAGAACTCGCGCCGCACGCGCTCGTGCATGCGCTCGGCGAGCGCCTCCGCCAGCCGATCCGCCAGCGCCTTCAGCATGATGCTGCCGTAGTCGTCGTGGCGCGCTTCGAACTCGCGGACCTTCTCGTCGAGTCCGATGCCGGTGGTGACGGCGAATGCGCCGATCCAGTCCTTCACGCCCGAGTCACGCGGCGCGACGAAATCCGACAGCGCGTAATGAGGCTGGCCGGCAGGCTTCGGCTTCTGCTGCCGCAGGTGATGCAGCCGCCACGCGACGTCGCTGCGCGATTCGTCGCGATAGACCTCGATGTCCTCGTCCACCGAGTTCGCCGGGAAGAAGCCGATCACGGCGCTTGCCCGGACCCAGCGTTCGGAGACCATCTGCTTCAGCACGCGGCGCGCATCGGCGTACAGGTTGCTCGCCGCCTCGCCCACGACCGGGTCGGTGAGGATGTCGGGGAACCTGCCCGCGAACTCCCATGCGTTGAAGAACGGCATCCAGTCGATGTAGCGCACCAGTTCCTCGAGCGCGACGTTCTCGAAGCACCTCACGCCCGCGAGCTTCGGCACCGGCGGGCGGTACGCCGACCAGTCGCAGCGGAAGCGGTTCGCTCGCGCCGCCGCGAGCGTGAACGCCGGCGCCTTCACCTTGCGGCCCTTGTGCTGCTCGCGCCGCACCGCGTGGTCGGCTCTTGAGCTTCTGCCGTGAACTCCTCGCGTTGCCCTTCCGTCACCAGCGACTGGCAGACGCCGACGGCCCGCGAAGCGTCCTTCACGTAGGCGACCGCGCCGTCGTATTCGGGGTCGATCTTCACGGCCGTGTGAGCCGGCGAAGTGGTCGCTCCGCCGATCAGCAGCGGCATTACGAACCCGAGGCGCTTCATTTCGCGCGCAACGTGCACCATCTCGTCGAGCGAAGGCGTGATCAGGCCGGACAGGCCGACCATGTCCGCGCCCTCGCGCTCGGCGGTCTCCAGGATCCTCGCCGTCGGCACCATCACGCCGAGGTCGATCACCTCGAAGTTGTTGCACTGGAGCACGACGCCCACGATGTTCTTGCCGATGTCGTGCACGTCGCCCTTCACCGTGGCGAGCACGATCTTGCCGTTGGAGCGTGCGGCCTCGCCCGGCTCGCGATCGAGGTACGGCACCAGGTGCGCGACCGCCTTTTTCATCACGCGCGCCGACTTCACCACCTGCGGCAGGAACATCTTGCCGGCGCCGAACAGGTCGCCGACGACGTTCATCCCGTCCATGAGCGGGCCTTCGATCACGGAGAGCGGCCGCCCGAGCTCGATGCGGGCCGCATCGGTGTCCTCGGTGATGAATTCGTCGATGCCCCGCACCAGGGCGTGCTCCAGTCGCTTCGTTACGGGCCATGACCTCCAGGCGTTGTCCTCGGCACGCTTCTGGCCGGCCTCGCCCTTGAAGCGTCCGGCGATCTCGAGCAGCCGCTCGGTCGCATCCGCCCGCCTCGCGAGGATCACGTCCTCGACCCGCTCGCGCAGTTCCGGCTCGATCTCCTCGTAGATCGCGAGCTGCCCGGCGTTGACGATGCCCATCGTCATTCCCGCGCGGATCGCGTGGTAGAGGAACACGGAGTGCATCGCCTCGCGCACCGGTTCGTTGCCGCGGAACGAGAACGAAACGTTGCTCACGCCGCCGCTCACCAGCGCGTGCGGGCAGGCAGCGCGGATCTGCGCCGTCGCCTCGATGAAATCGAGCGCGTAGCGGTCGTGGGCCTCGATGCCGGTCGCGACCGCGAATATGTTCGGGTCGAAGATGATGTCTTCGGCGGGAAAGCCGGCCTGCTCGGTCAGGATCCGGTACGAGCGACTGCAGATCGAGACCTTGCGCTCGATGGTATCGGCCTGCCCCTGCTCGTCGAAGGCCATGACCACCACGGCGGCGCCGTAGGCGCGGACGCGCCGCGCCTGCTCGAGGAACGCGCGCTCGCCTTCCTTCAGGCTGATCGAGTTGACGATGCCCTTGCCCTGCAGGCACTTGAGGCCCGACTCGATCACGGACCACTTCGACGAGTCGATCATCACCGGTACGCGCGAAACGTCGGGCTCGGCGGCGAGCAGGTTCAGGAAGCGCACCATCGCACCTTCCGAATCGAGCATGCCCTCGTCCATGTTGATGTCGATGACCTGGGCGCCGCTCGCGACCTGCTGGCGCGCGACGTCGAGGGCGCCCGCATAGTCCTCCGCCTCGATCAGCCGGCGGAACTTTGCCGAGCCCGTGACGTTGGTGCGCTCCCCGACATTCACGAACAGGCTGTCCGGGCCGATGTTCAGCGGCTCGAGGCCGCTCAGGCGGCAGCGCGGCTCGAGCACCGCAGGGCGGCGCGGCGGCAGTCCGGCCACGGCCTCGGCGATGTGCGAGATGTGCTCGGGCGTCGTGCCGCAGCAGCCGCCGACGATGTTCACGAAGCCGCTCGCCGCGTAGTCGCGGATCAGGTCCGCGGTCTCGCAGGCGGTCTCGTCGTATTCGCCGAAGGCGTTCGGCAGGCCGGCGTTGGGGTACGCGCAGACGTACGCGTCCGCGAGCCGCGCGAGCTCCTCCACGTACGGACGCAGCTGCTTCGCACCGAGCGCGCAGTTCAGGCCGATCACGGCCGGTCGCGCGTGGCGCACCGAGTTCCAGAACGCCTCGACGGTCTGCCCGGAGAGCGTCCGTCCCGAGGCATCCGTGATCGTGCCGGACACCATGATCGGCAGGTCGAGCCCCTGCTCGTCGAGCACCTGCCTCACGGCGAAGAGCGCGGCCTTCGCGTTCAGCGTATCGAAGATGGTCTCGACCATGATCAGGTCCACGCCGCCCTCGACGAGGGCACGCGTGGCCTCGGCATAGGTCTCGACCAGCTGGTCGAACGTGACGGCGCGGTAACCCGGGTCGTTGACGTCGGGCGAGAGCGATGCGGTGCGGTTGGTGGGCCCGAGCGCCCCGGCGACGAATCTCGCCCGACCGGTGCGTGCGGCCACATCGTCGGCCGCGCGCCGCGCGATCTGCGCAGCCGCGAGGTTCAGCTCGCGCACCAGCGATTCCAGGCCGTAATCGGCCTGCGAGGTCGCGTTCGAATTGAAAGTGTTGGTCTCGATGATATCCGCGCCCGACTCGAGATAGCGCCGGTGGATCTCGCCGATCACCTCGGGGCGCGTCAGCGTCAGCAGGTCGTTGTTGCCCTTGAGGTCGCGGGCGGAATCGCGAAACCGCTCGCCGCGGTAGTCCGCTTCGCCGAGCTTGTAGGACTGGATGACGGTGCCCATGGCGCCGTCGAGCACCAGGATGCGCTCGCCGAGCAGGCGACGGAATTCGCGGATACGGTCGGGGCGCAGCATCTTCAGGCTCCTGTCGCCGCGCGTGTCGCGGCAGGTCGCACGCCGAGCGCGTGGCAGATCGCGTACGCGAGCTCGGCACGGTTCAGCGTATAGAAGTGGAATTCCTGCACGCCCTGCTCCTGCAGGCGGCGCACCTGGTCGATCGCCACGCTGGCCGCGATCATCCGGCGCGTCTCCGGATCGTCGTCGAGGCCGTCGAAGCGGTGCGCGAGCCAGTCTGGCACGCTGGCGCCGCAGCGCTTCGCGAACCGGAGCATCTGCGGGAATCGGGTGATGGGAAGGATGCCCGGCACCAGCTCCGCCTCGATGCCACGTGCGGCGCAGCGGTCGCGGAAGCGCAGGAAAGCGTCGGTGTCGAAGAAGAACTGCGTGATCGCGCGGTGCGCGCCCGCATCGATCTTGGCCTTGAGCCGATCGAGGTCGAACTCAGGCGTAGGCGCCTCCGGGTGCGTCTCGGGATAGGCCGCCACCGAGATCTCGAAATCGCCCACGGTGCGCAGGCCGCGCACCAGGTCCTCGGCGTAGGCGAAGCCGCCGGGCTCGGGACGGTACTGGCCCTGGCCGGCCGGCGCGTCGCCACGCAACGCCACGATGTGCCGCACGCCGGCGTCCCAGTACTTGCGGGCGACGTCCAGGATTTCCTCGCGCGGCGCCCCGATGCAGGTCAGGTGCGGAGCCGGCGTCAGCGTGGTTTCCTGGAGGATGCGCGTGACGACGTTGTGCGTGCGTTCGCGCGTCGATCCATCCGCGCCGTAGGTCACGGACACGAATCGCGGCCCGAGCGGCGCGAGACGCTCGATCGAGGCCCACAGGGTCCGCTCCATCTCCGCGTCGTTGGGCGGAAAGAATTCGAACGACACCAGCGGCGGCCGTCGCAGCCCGGACGCGGCCGACTCGGATTTTTCATGCAGGGCGTTCGATTCCATCCTCGATTCCTCGCTGGTCGCGGCCTTCACGCAGCCCGCTCCGCCCGCTCGGGCGAGACCGTGGCCACGAGCACGTGCAATCCCCCGGCATCCGCGGGCCGCAGCCGCTCGCAGAAGAGCCCCGCCTCCGCGATCCATCCGCGCAGCGTCGCGAGCGGGTTTCCGCCCCCGGCACGCGCCGCCATGGCCTCGTATTCCTCGATGATCGTCAGCCGTCCGCCCGCGCGGAGCACGCGAGCCGATTCCCGCAGCCACTCGCCCCTGCGCGCTTCCGTGCCGAGCACACGGTCGAGGACGATCGCGTCGAAGCTCGCGGCCGCGAGTGCTGCCCCGGGCAATCCGCCGTGCTGCAGTTCGCAGTGCGGGTATCCGTTGCCGTGCAGGCTCGCACGCGCCTTCTGGACCTCGTGCCGCGACTCGCTGACACCCACGATTCGACGCGCCCGGGAAGCCATGGCGCCCAGCATCTCGGCCGGCGCCGGGCCGGCATAAAGCACCGCGTCGAAACCGCGATCGCCCTGCTCGGAGACGACGACCCGCGCGAGTTCCCTGCTCGCCGTCGACGCAGCGGCAAGGTCCTCCGCCGCGTCGGGATTCGCGCCGCCGGAGCGTGCCCGCTCGGCCAGGACCGCAGTGGCTCGCTCCCGGTCCAGCGCGACGAGTGCATCGTCGCGATCGAGCAGCTCGAGCAGCGCGCGAACCAGTTCCGCGCCCTCGCCGTCCGCCGGCACCCGGTGGAAGACCCAGTGCTGCTCCCGGAAGCGCTCGAGCAATCCGCCATCGCTCAGCAGCTTGAGGTGCCGTGACACCCGCGGCTGGCTCTGGCCCAGGATCGCGGTCAGATCGGACACGGTGAACTCACCCAGCGCCAATACCGCCAGCAGCCGGAGACGGCTGGGCTCGGCGGAAGCCTTGAGCCCCCGGAGCATGCGCTGATGGGACTGAGTCATCGAATGCAAATATAAACAACTCTTTATTCTTTTACCACCGTCCCCGCTTCTGGCGGTGCTCCAACGGGCCGCCGGGAACGCCCTGGCGCGACCCAAGCTTCGAGCTTGATCGCGCAAGTTGTTATCATGTCTGGAAATCCTAGGACTCCGGACGCCATGACGACCTGCCGGCCAGCCCGATGCCGAGCCCGCTGAACCATCCCGAGATTCCGGGCGAGTCGCCCGGGGAGCGAGTCCAATTCACGCGCGCCGACCTCGAACGGGGGCCGCGCCACCGCCTGAGCGCCGGCCGGTGGGCCAATGCCGTCCTCTACCGCTATGAGCGGGACGGGGCTTCCTGGGTGGTCAAGGACTTCTCGTCGAGATCCTTCCTGGTCCGCAACCTGATTGGCCGGCTCCTGATCCGTCGAGAGTTCGGGTGGCTCCGGCGCGTGGACGGCATTCCGGCTGCGCCGCAGGACGCGTTCCGCGTGGACGCATACGCCCTCGCCTACCGCTTCGTGCCTGGAATCAGCCTGCGACTGACCGACCCGGCAACGCTCGCGCCCGGTTTCTTTCCGGCGCTGGAGGACAGCCTCCGGCAGGTGCACGCGCGGGCGCGGATGGCGCACCTCGACCTGCGCAACGCGCACAACATCCTGGTGACGGACACGGGCGAGCCTTCGCTGCTCGATTTCCAGTCCTGCCTCGGCACGCGCTGGCTTCCTCCGCCGCTGCGCCGCTTCGCCGAGCGCATCGACCTCGCGGCCATCTACAAGCACTGGGCCAGGCGCAGTCCCGGCACGATGGGACCGGAGCGCACCGCGGCGCTCGCTCGCATGAATCGATTGCGCCCGCTGTGGGTGCTCCGCGGGTATATTGGCGCGCGCCGGACCGGCGGGAGCCGGGACTGACGCGCAGGAACGACCGCAATACACGCCCGGGAGCAAGACGTGCTCGACGCCATCCACCGACTGTTCAACAACCGCTCGCTGCGCAAGGTCCTGGTCAGGAGCCGCGTGCTGCTCGCACTCGCGGTCGTCGCGTGCGTCGTCTGGTACATGGACCCGGCCTGGCTGCTGCCGGGGTTCCTGGTCTCGATGCTGGGCGAAGCCATCCAGCTCTGGTGCTTCGCCTCGCTGGACAAGGGCCGCACGCTCGCGTGCAACGGGCCCTACGCGATGGTGCGGAACCCGATGTACCTCGGGCGTTACTTCATCGTCGTCGGCGCGGTGATGCTGCTCGGGCGCTGGTGGCTCGTCGCGCTCTTCACCGTCGTGTACTACTTCTACATGGTGAACCGCGTGAAGCGCGAAGAGGAGTACCTGCGCGGTGCGCTCGGCGCGCCCTACGAGCGCTACCTGCTCACGGTGAACCGCTTCATGCCCGGCGCTCCCCTGACCCGGAAATCCCATCGCCTTCTGGGACTGGAAGCTGCTCGCACAGAATCACGGCACCGCAAACCTGGTCGGCACGCTGGCGTTCTGGCTCGCCGTGTACCTGCGCGCCCGCTACGGAGCCGCCTGACGCGTCGTCAGTGCACGCCGCTGCGAGACGCGTCGGGGGCGGGAGTGAAGATCGCGACGGCGTCCACCGCGTCGAAACGATAGCTGCGGCTGCAGAATTCGCAACGCACCTCGACCGAGCCGCGCTCGGCGAGGATCGAGTCCACTTCCTCGCGACCGAGCGAACGCAGCATCGTCGCAACCCGCTCGCGCGAGCAGCTGCAGCGGAAGAAGACCGGCGCGGTCTCGAACATCCGCACGTCATCCTCGGCGAACAGCCTTTTCAGCAGCTCGCGGTCGGTGAGCTCGGCGAGCTCCGCTCCGGTGACCGTGCCCGCGACGAGCTGCACGCGGTTCCAGGCGTCCTCGATCTCCTCCTCCGACACGCCGCCGGTGCCCGACTCGGTCGCCGAGGTCGGGCGCGAGGTGACAGGCAGCCGTTGCAGCAGCAGCCCGGCCGTCTGCTCGGCGTCGGCCCGCAACCACAGCCTCGTCGGCAGCTGCTCCGAGCTCTCGAAGTACTCGCGGAGGCAGTCGCTCATGCGCTCGCCCGTGAGCGGCACCACGCCCTGGTAGCGGCTGGCGATGTCGTCGCCCTCCACCGTGACGGTGAGCGTGCCGTGACCCGAGAGTTCCCGCAGGTCGAGCGTCGACGGCGTGCCGCTGAACCGCGCGACGGCGCGCACGGCGAGGCCGTCGCTGCACTCGACCAGCATCAGGCGCATGGGTCCGGTGCCCCGCAGCTGCAGCGACAGCCGACCCTCGAACTTGAGCGTCGAGGCGAGCAGCGTCGCCGCCGCAACCGCCTCGCCCAGGCTGTCGCGCACCTCCGCCGGATAGTCGTGGTGCTCCATCATGGCGCGCCACGCGGGCCCGAGGTGCACGAGCTGGCCGCGGAATGGATAGCGCTCGAAGACGAAGCGACGCAGCGAGTCCGACTGCCGCATCGTCAGGCGACGCGCACGGGAATGCCGAGCGTACGGATCTTCTCGGACCACTCCGCGGGCGCGGTGTTGTGCACCGACGTGCCGTTGGAGTCCACGGCGACGGTGACCGGCATGTCCTTCACGTCGAACTCGTAGATCGCCTCCATGCCGAGGTCGCCGAAGGCCACCACGCGCGCCGAACGGATCGCCTTCGAGACGAGGTAGGCGGCGCCACCGACGGCCATGAGATAGGCGGCCTTGTGCTTCCTGATCGCCTCGATCGCGACCGGGCCGCGCTCGGACTTGCCGATCATCACGATCAGGCCCGTCTTCTCGAGCATCATGTCGGTGAACTTGTCCATGCGCGTCGCGGTCGTCGGACCCGCCGGGCCCACGACCTCGTCACGGACCGGGTCGACCGGGCCGACGTAGTAGATCGCGCGGTTCGTGAAATCCACGCCCTCGGGCAGTCCCTGGCCGCTCGCGTAGAGGTCGGCGATGCGCTTGTGCGCCGCGTCGCGCCCCGTGAGCATGCGGCCGTTCAGGAGCAGCGTCTCGCCCGGCTTCCAGCTCGCAACCTCGGCGCGGGTCAGCGTATCGAGGTTCACGCGGCGCGAGCCCGCGCCGGCGGTCCAGGTGACTTTCGGCCAGTGCTCGAGCGACGGCGGCTCGAGCACGGCGGGACCCGAGCCGTCGAGCACGAAGTGCGCGTGCCGGGTCGCCGCGCAGTTCGGGATCATCGCGACCGGCTTCGACGCCGCGTGCGTCGGGTAGGTGCGGATCTTGACGTCGAGCACGGTCGTGAGGCCGCCGAGGCCCTGCGCGCCGATGCCGAGCGCGTTGACCTTCTCGTACAGGGAGATGCGCAGCTCCTCGAGCTTGCTCGACGGACCGCGCTCGAGGAGCTCGTGCATGTCGAGCGGATCCATGAGCGCTTCCTTCGCGAGCAGCATGGCCTTCTCGGCCGTGCCGCCGATGCCGATCCCGAGCATGCCGGGCGGGCACCAGCCCGCGCCCATGGTCGGCACGGTCTTCAGCACCCATTCCTCGATCGAGTCGCTGGGGTTCAGCATCACGAACTTCGACTTGTTCTCCGAGCCGCCGCCCTTCGCAGCCACCGTCACTTCGACGGTGTCGCCGGGCACCAGCTCGACGTGGAACACCGCGGGCGTGTTGTCGCGCGTGTTCCTGCGGGCGAAGGCCGGGTCTTCCACGACCGAGGCGCGCAGCCGGTTGTCGGGGAATTCGTACGCACGGTGCACGCCCTCGTTCACCATCTCGGCGAGGCTGCGCCGGGTGTCCCAGCGCACGTCCATGCCGACCTTGAGGAACATGTTGACGATGCCCGTGTCCTGGCAGATCGGGCGGCGCCCCTCCGCGCACATCCGGGAATTCGTCAGGATCTGCGCAATCGCATCCTTCGCCGCCGCGGACTGCTCGCGCTCGTAGGCGCGACCGAGATGCTCGATGTAGTCGACCGGGTGGTAGTACGAGATGAACTGCAGCGCGTCGGCGACGCTCTGGACGAAATCGTCATCGCGGATCACGGTCATGGTGCGGCTCCTCAGCCGCTGAGCTTGCGCTTCAGCAGCTCGTTCAACTGTGCCGGGTTGGCCTTGCCCTGGGTGGCCTTCATCACCTGCCCGACGAAGAAGCCGAACAGCTTGTCCTTGCCCGAGCGGTAGTCGGCGAGCTGCTGCGGATTCTTCGCCATCACTTCCTCGATGGCCGATTCGATTGCCGAGGTGTCGGTGATCTGCCTCAAGCCCCGGGCGTCGATGATCTCGTCGGCGCCCTTGCCTTCGGCCCACATCGCCTCGAACACTTCCTTGGCGATCTTGCCGGAAATCGTGTCGTCGCCGATGCGCGCGAGAAGCTGCGCCAGTGCGGGCGCGGCCACGCGGCTCTGCCCGACCTCGAGTCCGTCCTTGTTGAGCGCACCGGAGAGTTCGCCCATGACCCAGTTCGCGGCGAGCTTCGGCTGGCCGCCGAGGCCCTGGACCACGGCCTCGTAGAAGCCGGCGAGTTCGCGGCTCGCGGTGAGCACGCCCGCGTCGTAGGCCGAGAGGCCGTGCTCCGCGACGAAGCGCGCCGCCTTCTCGTCCGGGAGTTCCGGCAGCGTGGCGCGCACGGACTCGATCAGCGCGTCGTCGATCGCGAGCGGCAGGAGGTCCGGATCGGGGAAGTACCGGTAGTCGTTCGCCTCTTCCTTCGAGCGCATGGAGCGCGTCTCGCCGCGGTCAGGGTCGTACAGGCGTGTTTCCTGCACCACCTTTCCGCCGCCCTCGATCAGGTCGACCTGGCGCTCGACCTCGTAGTTGATGGCGCGCTCGACGAAGCGGAACGAGTTCAGGTTCTTGATCTCCGCGCGCGTGCCGAACTTCGTCTCGCCCTTCGGCCGCACGGAGACGTTCGCGTCGCAGCGGAACGAGCCTTCCTGCATGTTGCCGTCGCAGATCTCGAGGTAGCGGACGAGCGTGTGGATCTTCTTCATGTACGCCACGGCTTCCTTTGCCGAGCGCATGTCCGGTTCCGACACGATCTCGAGCAGCGGCGTGCCGGCGCGGTTGAGGTCGATGCCCGAGAGCCCGTGGAAATCCTCGTGCAACGACTTGCCGGCGTCCTCCTCGAGGTGGGCGCGCGTGATGCCGATGCGCTTCGTGGTGCCGTCCTCGAGCACGACGTCGAGCCAGCCCGACTGCACGACCGGCAGCTCGTACTGGCTGATCTGGTAGCCCTTCGGCAGGTCGGGGTAGAAGTAGTTCTTGCGCGCGAAGACCGAGCGGCGCGCTACCGTCGAACCGGTGGCGAGCCCGAAGCGCACGGCCATGCGCACGGCCTCGAAGTTGAGCACCGGCAGCACGCCGGGGTAGCCGAGGTCGACGAGGTTTGCCTGCGTGTTCGGCGCCGCGCCGAATGCCGTGGACGAGCCCGAGAAGATCTTGCTCTTCGTCGCAAGCTGGGCGTGGATCTCGAGGCCGATGACGGTTTCCCACTCCATCACGCGTACTCCGCCGGCAGGCGCCTGTGCCAGTCCGTGAGCGCCTGGTACTGGTGCGAGACCGACAGCAGCAGCGACTCGGCAAAATGCGGGCCGATCAGCTGCAGGCCGACGGGAAGGTCGCGCCCGCCCTCCTGGACGAAGCCGCACGGAATCGAGATCGCCGGCAGGCCCGCGAGGTTGGCGCCGATGGTGTAGATGTCGTTCAGGTACATCGTGATCGGGTCGCTGGTCTTGGCGCCGAGCTCGAACGCCGGCGTGGGCGAGGTGGGTCCGATCACCACGTCCACGTCCTCGAAGGCGCGGGCGAAATCCGCCGTGATCACCTGCCGCACCTGCTGCGCCTTGAGGTAGTAGGCGTCGTAGTAGCCGGCCGAAAGCACGTAGGTGCCGGTCATGATGCGGCGCTTCACCTCGTCGCCGAAGCCTTCACCGCGCGAGCGCTTGTAGAGGTCGAGCAGGTCGCGCGGCGCCTCGCAGCGGTGACCGAAGCGCACGCCGTCGAACCGCGACAGGTTCGAGGAGCATTCCGCCGGGGCCACGACGTAGTAGGTCGGCACCGAGAGCGGCAGCGCGGGCAGGCTCACCTCGCGAATCGTGGCGCCTTCGGCCCTGAGCGCCTCGATGGCGTCCTGCACGAGCTTGCCGACGCGCGGCTCGAGGCCCTTGTCGAAGAATTCCTTGATCACGCCGACCCGCAGGCCCTTGAGGGGCCGCGAGAGCTCGGCGAGGTAGTCGGGCACGGGTGCATCCACGCTGGTGGAATCGCGCGGGTCGAAGCCCGCCATCGCCGTGAGGAACAGCGCTGCGTCCTCCGCCGACCGCGTGAGCACCCCGGCCTGGTCGAGGCTCGAGGCGAACGCGATCATTCCGTAGCGCGAGACACGGCCGTAGGTCGGCTTGAGGCCGGTGAGGTTGGTGAGCGCGGCGGGCTGGCGGATCGAGCCGCCGGTGTCCGTGCCGCTGGCCGCCGGGGCGAGGCAGGCGGCAACCGCCGCGGCCGAACCGCCGGAGGAGCCACCCGGCACCCGCGTGGGATCCCAGGGGTTGCGCACCGGGCCGATAGAAGCTCGTCTCGTTGGAGGAGCCCATCGCGAACTCGTCCATGTTGGTCTTGCCGAGCATCACCGTGCCGGCCGCCTTCCAGCGTGCGACCACCGTGGCGTCGTAGGGCGCGACGAAGTTCGAGAGCATCCGGGACGAGCAGGTCGTCAGGACGCCGTCAGTGCAGAAGATGTCCTTGTGGGCGATCGGCACGCCGGTGAGCGGACCGCCCTCGCCCCTGGCCAGCACCTCGTCCGCGGCACGGGCGTCGGCGAGCGCCCGGTCCGCGGTGACCGTCACGAACGCGTTCAGCGCCGGCGCCATGCGCTCGATGCGGCCGAGGAAGTGCAGGGTCAGGTCGAGGCTGGAGAATCGCCGGGCCCTGAGGCCGGCCGCCAGCTCGGCGACGGTCAGCGTGTGCAGCGACATGGCCGGGCCTCAATCGATGACTTTGGGAACGAGGTACAGGCCGGCCGCCACCGCGGCGGCGTTGCGCTGGTATTTCTCGTGCTGGTCGGCCTCGGTGGCCACATCAGGCCGCAGGCGCTGGACCTGGTCGGCGAGAGGGTGAGCCATGGGCACGACGCCGCTGGTGTCGGCCGCCGAGAGCTGCTCGACGAAATCGATGATGCTGGAGAGGCTCTGGACGTAAACGGGCAACTGCGCCTCGCTGATCTCGAGGCGGGCGAGGTGGGCAATGCCCTCGACCTGGGCGCGCGTCAAACTCATGGAAACGCTCGCAGAACCGGAAAAAACAGTTGATAAATCATACACGTCGCCTTGCCGAAAGTCCTGACAATGGTTAAATTGTCCGGATCCCGTGCGAGCCCGTGCGGCCCTCCTCCACTGCCCCCACTTCCCCCCAGATGTTCAAGAAACTTCGAGGCTATTTCTCCAACGACCTCTCGATCGACCTTGGCACCGCCAACACGCTGATCTACGTGCGCGGCAAGGGCATCGTGCTGAATGAGCCCTCCGTGGTCGCGATCCGCGAGGAACCCTCGCGCGGCGGGAAGAAGATCGAGGCCGTCGGGACGGAGGCGAAGAACATGCTGGGCCGGACGCCCGGCAACATCACCGCCATCCGCCCGCTCAAGGACGGCGTGATCGCGGACTTCACCGTCACCGAGAAGATGCTGCAGTACTTCATCGAGAAAGTGCACGGCAACCGCCTCATTCGCCCCAGCCCGCGGGTACTGGTGTGCGTGCCCTACGGCTCCACCCAGGTCGAGCGCCGCGCGATCCAGGAGTCGGCGGAAGGCGCCGGCGCGCGCTGGGTGCGCCTGATCGAGGAACCGATGGCCGCGGCGGTCGGCGCGGGAATGCCCGTGCACGAGGCGCGCGGCTCCATGGTGCTCGATGTCGGCGGCGGCACCTCGGAAGTGGCGGTCATTTCACTGAACGGCATCGTGTACGCGGCGTCGGTGCGCATCGGCGGCGACCGCTTCGACGAGGCGATCATCAATTACGTGCGCCGCAACTACGGCATCCTGATCGGCGAGGCGACCGCCGAGCGCATCAAGATCGAGATCGGCTCGGCCTACCCGGGCCAGCAGGTCCGCGAGATTTCGGTCAGGGGGCGCAACCTCTCCGAGGGCGTGCCACGCAGCTTCACGCTGAACTCGAACGAGATCCTCGAGGCGCTGCAGGAGCCGCTGCAAGGCATCGTGGGCGCGGTCAAGGCCGCGCTCGAGCAGACCCCGCCGGAACTCGGCTCGGACGTGGCCGATCGCGGCATCGTGCTCACGGGCGGCGGCGCCCTGCTGCGCGACATCGACAAGCTGCTGATGGAGGAGACGGGCCTGCCGGTCGTGGTGGCCGAGGACCCGCTCACCTGCGTCGCGCGCGGCGGCGGCAAGATGCTGGAACTGATCGACGAACACGGCCCGGGCCTCTTCGGGCTCGACTGATGGGTCCGCGACGCATTTGGTCGAACTGAGCCACGACTCGCGTCCGATCATCGGACGCGGCCCGCCGCTCGGCGCCACGTTCGTGGCGCTCGCCACCGTTTCGATTGCACTCATGGTGGCCGACGTCCGATACGGCCAGCTCGAGCAGGTCAGGGGCTGGCTGAATTCGGCCGCCTATCCACTGCAGGTCGCCATCGACTTTCCGTTCCGCGCCTGGAGCTGGATCACCGGCTCGTTCGCCGACCGGGAAGAGTTGCAGAAGGAAAACCTCGCGCTCACCGCGCGCCTGCGCCTCGCCGACCTGCAGTTGCAGAAGTTCGCGGTGCTGCAGGAGGAGAACCGGCGGCTGCGCGAGATGCGCGGCAGTTCCGCGGGCGTCGCCAAGCGCGCGATCGTGGCCTCGATCCTCAACGTGGACCTCGATCCGTTCCGGCATCGCGTACTCCTCGACCGCGGATCCGCCGACGGCGTCTTCAAGGGACAGGCGGTGCTCGACGCGCAGGGCATCTTCGGCCAGGTCTGGCGCGTCAATGCGCGCACGTCCGAGGCGATCCTGATCAGCGACGCGGAGCACGCAATCCCGGTGCAATCCAACCGCAGCGGCGTGCGCACGATCGCGGTCGGTACCGGCGACCCGAACCGGCTGTCGCTGCCGTTCGTCACCGGCGAGTCCGACATCCGCAAGGGCGACCTGCTGCTGTCCACCGGCATGGGTGGCGTGTTTCCGCCAGGCTACCCGGTGGCGCGCGTCACGAAGGTCGAGCGCTCGGCCAAGGCCACGTTCGCAATTGTCGAGGCGCGGCCGACGGCGGCGCTGGACCGCGATCGCGAGGTACTGCTCGTGTGGTTCGACGCTCCGGCGCCCGTCGAGGCGCCCGGACCCGAAGCTGCGCAGGCGCCGAAATCCACCGCTGCACCTGCCGTGACGGCGCCCGGATCCGCGCCGTCGGCAACTGCACCTGCCGGGACGGTCTCTCGACCTTCGCAATCGGGGCCTGCGACGGACCAGGCGACGCCTGGGACGGCTCCAGCGGCAATCTCGCCTGCGCAGCCGCCGCGCGAAACCACCCGACCGGCCAGCTCGCCCGCCCAGGCGGGGACCGAATCCGCTCCGTCGGCCAGCGCGCCAGCCCAGGCGACGACCGAAAGCATCCGGCCAGCCAGCGCGCCCGCCTTGGAGACGCCCGCTCCCACGACTTCGACGCCGGAGCCGGCCGGAACGACTGCCGCACCTGCCACGTCGACACCGGAGACAACTCCGGCGACCGGAGGCGGACGATGAGACGGGGCATGTTCGGCCGAAGGATCCTCTACTGGTTCAGCGTCGCCCTGGGCCTCGTGCTCGCGATCGTGCCGCTGCCGGGCTGGCTCGACGTCATGCGACCCGACTTCGCGCTGCTCGCGGTCATCTACTGGATCCTGACCAGTCCGCGCGTCGCCGGACTCGGCTACGCGTGGCTCGCGGGTCTCTTTCTCGACGTGCTGCGCGGCATGGTCCTCGGCCAGCACGCACTCGGTTTCCTGGTGGTCGCGTTCCTGACGCACCGTCTGCAGCTGCGCATGCGCATGTTCCCGATCCCGCACCAGGCCGCGGCGGTGCTGCTGCTGCTCGGGCTTTACCACTTCATCATCTTCTGGACCGACGGGCTCACCGGGCACGGCTACACCGGCTGGAACCGGTGGCTTCCGGTGCTGTCCGGGGCGCTGCTCTGGCCGCTGATCGTCGCGGCTGGCGACACGCTCGTACGACGCTCGCGCTGAGCGCGAACCGAACGATGCCGCGCGCCGTCCGCCTCAAGGATCACTGGGCCGAGCAGCGCATGTTCGGACGGCGCGTGATCGCCGCGACGATGGTGATCCTGGTCTGCCTTTCGGCGCTGGCCGCGCGGCTCGTGTACCTGCAGGTCCTCAGGCACGACTACTTCAGCGATCTCTCGCAGGGCAACCGCATCCGCATCGACCCGGCGCCCCCGAGCCGGGGCCTGATCCTCGATCGCCACGGCGTGCCGCTCGCACTGAATCGCCCCGCTTACCAGCTCGAGGTCACGCGCGAGCAGACGCCCGATCTCGAGGACACCCTGCATCGCCTGGTCGCGCTCGACCTGCTGCCCGCAGAGGATTACGAGCGCACGTTGCGGACGATCAAGGCCCGCCGCAGTTTCGACTCGGTACCCGTGCGCCTGCAGCTCTCCGAGGAGGAACTGGCGAAATTCGCCGTGAATCGACAGGATTTCCCGGGCGTCGAGGTCCGGCCTCGGCTCACGCGCTACTACCCGCTCGGTGGCACCGGCGTGCACGCGCTCGGCTACGTGGGTGCGATCAGCGAGCAGGACGAGAAGCGCATCGACCTCGCCAACTACGCGGGCACGACGCTGATCGGAAAGCTGGGCGTCGAGCGGGCCTACGAGGAAGAACTGCACGGCCACACGGGCTACCAGCAGCTGCTGGTGAATGCGCAGGGCCGGCACGTGGAGCGCATGGGGACCCAGGTCGCGGAACTCGGGCGGCACGACCCGGTGGCCGGCAACGACCTCTACCTGTCGGTGGACGCCCGCGTACAGAAGGCGGCCGAGGACGCGCTCGCAGGCCAGCGCGCCGCCGTCGTGGCCATCGACCCCCGCAACGGCGACGTGCTCGCGTTCGTCAGCACGCCGACCTTCGATCCGAACGCCTTCGCGCGCGGGCTCTCGTATGCGGAATACGCCGCGCTCTCGGGCGACATCGACGTGCCGCTGTACGATCGCGCACTGCGAGGCGTCTACCCGCCCGGTTCGACGGTGAAGCCGCTCGTGGCGCTCGCGGCACTCGAGTACGGAATCGTCCAGCCCGACGAGACCCGCTTCTGCCAGGGCTACTTCCAGCTGCCAGGCGACAGCCACCGCTACCGCGACTGGAAGAAGGGCGGTCACGGCACGGTCAACATGCACTCCGCGATCGCGCAGTCCTGCGACGTGTATTTCTACGGGCTCGCCGAGCGACTCGGCATCGATCGCATGCACGATTTCCTCGCGCAGTTCGGCCTCGGCAAGGAAACCGGCATCGACATCGCCGGCGAGCGCCCGGCCCTGCTGCCCTCGCGCGAGTGGAAAAAGAAGGCGTTCAAGCGCAAGGACATGCAGGTCTGGTTTCCGGGCGAGACGGTCATCGTCGGCATCGGCCAGGGATTCATGCTGGCGACGCCATTGCAGCTCGCCCAGGCTGCGGCGACGATTTCCATGCGCGGCAAGCGCTACGCACCGCGGCTCGTGACGCGCATACGCGACGCCACAACCGGAGAGATCAGGGACCTGCCGCCGCGCGAGCTGCCGGCGGTCAAGGTGAGCGACCCCACATACTGGGACGTGATCATCGGCGGCATGGTCGGCGTGACCAACGACTGGAACGGCACGGCGCGGCGCATTCAGGTGGGTGCGCCGTACACGATGGCGGGCAAGTCCGGCACCGCCCAGGTATTCGGCCTCGGGCAGAACCAGAAATACAAGGAGTCCGAGGTGGCGGAGCGCCTGCGCGACCACGGCCTCTTCATCGCCTTCGCTCCCGCCGACGACCCCAGGATCGCGGTCGCGGTCGTGGTCGAGAACGGGCGCAGTGGCAGCGGCACCGCAGGCCCGATCGCGCGCAAGGTGATGGACGCTTATCTTCAGCCAGAATCTGTCGCAGGCCCCTGCTACAGGCGCGGTGGCATCACAGCCCACGGGCGCGCCGCCGAACGGAGCCACCGGCGCGGTGGCGTCACAGCCCACGGGCGTGCCGCCGAACCAGGCAGGCACCACAGCACCCCAGCCGCCACCCGAGCCCGCCGCGCCGCCCGCAGGAGTCGAAGAATGAGGACCGAGATCGCCGGGCCGGGCCACTCGAGCCGCGCACGCCGGACGCTGACGCTCACGGGACGGCTGCTCGACGGACTGCACCTCGATGGCCCGCTGCTCGTGGCGGTGCTCGGCGTGTGCGCGGCCGGACTCGTCGTGCTCTACAGCGCGGCAGGCGAAGAACTCGACGTTTTCCTGGCGCAGGCCGCCCGCGTCGGACTCGCGCTCGCCGTGCTGGTCGGCGTGGCCCAGGTACCTCCCCGCCTGATGCGCATCGGCGCGCCCTGGCTCTTCGCGGCTGGCGTGCTGCTGCTCGTGGCGGTCGAGATCAAGGGCGACGTGTCCATGGGTGCGCAGCGCTGGCTCAATCTCGGCTTCGTGCGCTTCCAGCCCTCCGAAGTCATGAAGCTCGCAGTGCCGCTCGCCTGCGCCTGGTACCTGCACGACCGGCCGCTGCCGCCGAGCCTGCGCTCCCTCGTGGTGCTCGGCGTGGCGGTGCTCGTGCCCGCGCTGCTGATTGCCAAGCAGCCGGACCTCGGCACGGCGCTCCTCGTGGCGGCCGGCGGCGCGCTGGTCGTGCTCCTCGCAGGCCTGCAGGTGCGCTACATCCTGGGCCTCGGCACGGCGCTCCTCGCCGCCGTGCCGGTGGCCTGGCACTTCATGCACGACTACCAGCGCAACCGCGTGCTCATGTTCTTGAACCCGCAGGACGATCCACTGGGGGCTGGCTACCACACGATCCAGTCGCAGATCGCGATCGGATCGGGCGGGCTCTTCGGCAAGGGCTACATGAACGGCAGCCAGGCGCAGCTCGAGTTCCTGCCGGAGCGCTCGACGGATTTCATATTCGCGGTCATCGGCGAGGAGTGGGGGCTGGTCGGGCTCGGGGTGCTGATGGCGCTCTACATGCTCGTCATCGCGCGCGGGCTCTATATCGCGGTCCAGGCACAGGACACGTTCTCGCGGCTCATGGCCGGCGCGCTCACTCTCACCTTCGCCGTCTACGTGTTCGTCAACAGCGGCATGGTCGCGGGGCTGCTGCCCGTGGTCGGAGTGCCGCTGCCGCTCGTGAGCTACGGCGGCACGTCGATGGTGACCCTCATGGCGGGCTTCGGTATCCTGATGTCCATCCACTCCCGACGAAAACTGGTCTCCACGTGAGCACACGCTGCCCGCGGCAACCACTGCCGTGCCGCCCGCACCTGGTCGCGTTTGCGGCCCTGGCCGCATTGGCAACCGGTCCGGCTCGCGCCCTCGACGCGACGCGCGAGGACGTCGCCGGCTTCGTCGCCGCGATGAGCACGAACCACGGCTTCGACGCGGACGCGCTCAGCGGGCTCCTTTCGCAGGCGCAGTCCAGTCCGACCATCCTCGCGGCGATCGCGCGGCCGGCCGAGAAGTCCCTGACGTGGCAGGAATACCGGGCACGCTTCATCACGGAGCGGCGCGTGGCGAGGGGCGTCGAAATGGCAGGCACGCAGGCCGCGGCCCTCGAGCTCGCGTCCGCCGGCGGCGTGCCGGCCGAATACCTGCTCGCGATCACGGGCGTCGAGACCTTCTACGGCGAGATCACCGGCAAGTACCGGGTGATCGATGCGCTCTCGACGCTCGGCTTCGACTACCCGCCGCGCAGCAAGTTCTTCCGCGAGCAGCTCGAGCAATACCTGCTCATGATCCGGGAGGAATCGCTGGATGCGCTGGTGCCGCTCGGCTCCTATGCCGGCGCCATGGGCATCCCGCAGTTCATGCCGGGGAGCTATCGGAACTTCGCCGTCGACGGCGACGGCGACGGCCGCCGCAACCTGTGGAACGACTGGAGCGACGTGTTCGCCAGCGTGTCGAACTACCTGCTGAAGAACGGCTGGCATCCGGGTGAGCCGGTCATGACACGCGCCGACGTGACCGGCGCCCGACTCGAGGGATTGCCGGCCGACAAGCTCGCGCTCTCCGAGACCGTGCAGTCGCTCCGCGATCGCGGCGTGCGTTTCGAGACGACGCTTCCGCCAGGGGCGCCGGCGGTCCTGATCCCGCTCACCGTCGCCGATGGCGTCGAGTATCGCGTCGGCTTCAGCAACTACTACGCCATCACGCGCTACAATCGCAGCGAACTCTACGCGAGCGCCGTGAACGACCTTGCCGAGGCGCTCGCTGCGGCCGCCGCTGCCCCGCAAGTCGATGCTGCGACTGCCGCACCTGCGACCGATGCTACGACGCTGCCGACGCTGCGACTGCTGCCCCGGCGACCGATGCCGCCACTGCTGCCCCGGCGGTTGATCAAGCCGGATCCGTCAATGCCGCCCCCAGGCCGGCACCACAGTTCTCCTTTGAATCCATATCCAGTACCCCGAAATGAGACGCTCACACCCGACCATCGCCGCACTCGCCCTGTCCCTCGCCGCCCTGCTTGCCGGCTGCTCCGGCTCGAAGCAGGACGCCGCAACACCGGCCGGCGCCACCACGGCCCCGACTGCTGCGGCCACGGGCACCGCCCCAGCCGCGGCACCTGCGACAGCCGGACCCGCATCGGCCGCAGGCGCTGCCACTCCCCTGCCACCCCCGCCGGAACTCAAGGCGCGGAGCTTCATCCTCGTGGACGGATCGAGCGGCCGCGTGCTCGCGGGCCTCGACCCGGATTCGCGACAGGAGCCGGCGAGCCTCACCAAGCTCATGACGGCCTATGGCGTGTTCCACGCGCTCAAGGAAGGCCGCATCAAGCTCACCGACATGGTGACGATCAGCGAGCACGCGTGGCGGCAGGAAGGCTCACGGATGTTCGTCGAAGTCGGCAAGCAGGTGTCGGTGGAGAACCTCATCCAGGGCATGGTCGTGCAGTCGGGCAACGACGCCACGGTGGCCCTCGCCGAGCACGTCGCGGGCACCGAGCCCACCTTCGTGCAGATGATGAACGCGTACGCCAAGCAGCTCGGCATGACCGGCTCGCACTTCATGAACGCGGCGGGCATGCCCGACCCGAACCACTACATGACGGCGCGCGACGCGGCCACGCTCGCGCGCGCGGTGATCAATGAATTCCCCGAGTACTACAAGTGGGACTCGCAGAAGGAGTTCACCTGGAACGGCATCACGCAGCAGAACCGCAACGGCCTGCTGTGGCGCGACCCGACCGTGGATGGCGTCAAGACCGGTCACACCGACACCGCGGGCTACTGCCTGATCGCCTCTGCGAAGCGCGACGGCATGCGGCTCGTATCGGTGGTGCTCGGCACCGACTCCATGAAGGCTCGCGAGGACGCGAGCGCGGCGCTCCTCGCCTACGGCTTCAACTTCTACGAGACGAAGCGCGTCTACGGTGCCGGCCAGCCGCTCACGACGGTGCGCGTCTGGAAGGGTGCCGCGCCCGAGGTGGGACTCGCGCTCCACAGCGACCTCTTCGTCACGGGCCAGCGGGGCCACGCCGGCAACGTGCAGGCCGAGTTCGAACTGCCCGCGCACCTGAAGGCGCCACTCACCACCGGTACCGCCGTGGGCAAGGTCAAGGTCGTCATCGACGGACAGCCGGTCGCCACCTACGACCTCTACCCCGCACAGAATGTGCCGGCCGGCGGCATCTTCCGCCGCGCGATCGACACCGTGCGCCTGTGGTTCAACTGACGTGGCGGCCCCCTATCCGACCTGCTACCTCGACGGCGCTTACCTGCCGCTGGCGGAGGCTCGCGTCTCGCCGCTCGACCGCGGATTCCTGTTCGCGGACGGCGTCTACGAAGTGGTTCCGGTACATCGTGGCCGCCTGTTCCGCCTGCGCCATCACCTGACGCGCCTCGATGACAGCCTGCGCGGCATCCGCGTGGCGAACCCGCTCGACGAGGCCGGGTGGACCGCCGTGCTCCAGCGGCTCGCTGCGGAGGCCGGGGAGCCGGAACTTCTCGTCTACCTGCAGGTGACGCGCGGCGCCGAGTACGGTCGCAACCACCTGTTCCCGAAGGATGCGAAGCCGACGACGTTCGCCTTCGCGAGCCCCTACCCCCAGCCGTCCGCCGCGACCCTCGAGCAGGGGTTGCGCGCCGTGACGCTCGAGGACATTCGCTGGGACCGCTGCGACATCAAGTCGATCGCACTGCTCGGCAACGTATTGCTGCGCCAGGAAGCCGCCGACCGCGGGGCCGACGAGGCGCTGCTCACGCGCGACGGACTGCTGCTCGAGGGTTCGTCGAGCAGCGTGTTCCTGTGCGTCGGCGGCACGCTCGTCACTCCGCCCAACAGCCACCGTATCCTGCCCGGCACCTCGCGCGACGCGGTGCTCGAACTGGCGGAGGGCTGGCTGCCCTGCGAGATCTGCGAGGTCCAGGTGCGCGACATCGCCGGCTGCGACGAGATCTGGATCGCCTCCGCGGGTCGCGGCGTGCTGCCCGTGACCATGGTGGACGGCGAGCCGGTGGGCAGCGGTCGTCCCGGCCCGCTCTGGTCGGAAATGTACGCGCGCCTTCAGCGCCACCTCGACGACATCGCATCGACGCCGGCGCTCTGAAACATGGCCGAGGACACGCTGCTCGAATTTCCCTGCGAGTTCCCGATCAAGATCATGGGAGCCGCTACGGAAGAGTTCCGCAGCCTCGCGCTCGGGATCATCACCCGGCACTTCGGCCCGCCGCGCGAGGGCAGCATCGAGGAACGCCCGAGCAGCGGCGGGAAATACCTCGGCATCACCATCACCGTGCGCGCCGAGAGCAAGGCACAGCTCGACGCGGCCTACGTCGAACTGACGTCCTGCCGCCAGGTGCTGGTCGCGCTCTGACCCGTTGCGGGCAGGCCGAGCGAAGCGAGCAGCCGCGGCGCGAGCGCGTCGGCGACCACGCGCAGGTCCGCGGGACCGCCCAGCGCACTCACCTGCGTCATCTCGAGGCCCGCGTAGCCGCAGGGATTGATGCGGCGAAACGGCTCGAGGTCCATTGCGACGTTGAGTGCGAGCCCGTGGTAGGAACTCGCGTGCCGGATGCGCAGCCCTACGCTGGCGATCTTGCGGCCAGCCACGTAGACCCCCGGCGCGTCACGGCGCCCGATGGCCTCGATGTCCCAGTCCGCCAGCGTCGCGATGATCGCTCGCTCGATGCCTTCGACCAGCGCACGCACGCCCAGTCCGGCGCGCTCGAGGTCCACCAGCGGGTAGACCACGAGCTGCCCGGGGCCGTGATAGGTCACCTGCCCGCCCCGATCGATCTGCACCACCGGTATGTCGCCGGTCGCAAGCAAGTGCTCGGGCCGCGAATTCATGCCCAGCGTGAAGACGGGCGGGTGCTCCAGGAACCAGAACTCGTCCGGCGAGTCCGGTCCCCGTGACTCGACCTGCCGCTGCATCGCGCGCCACGTGGGCTCGTACTCGACGAGGCCGAGCCAGCGGAGAACGGGCGGAGGTGCGGTGGAATTGACGGGCATCTATTGACAGAGCGGATAGTGAGCAGCGGATAGCGGATAGTAAGAAGTGGCGCCGCCCGGGGCAGCAGCATTCTCTATCCGCTATCCGCTATCCGCTATTCACTATACCGCTTTCCCCCGGCTCGCGATGCCTCCAGCGCCCAGCCCCGCGTTGTTCCTCGCCAGCGCCTGCTCGGCCCGGTAGCTCGAGCGCACCAGCGGTCCCGCGACGCACTCGACGAAGCCGCGCGCGAGCGCAGCGGCACGGTAGGCCTCGAACTCCGCGGGCGCGACGAAGCGCTCGACGGCCAGGTGATTCACCGTCGGGCGCAGGTACTGGCCCAGCGTCAGGATGTCTACGCCCGCGCGGCGCAGGTCGTCCATCGTTTCCTGCACTTCGGCATCCGTTTCACCGAGCCCGAGCATGAGGCTCGTCTTCACGAGCACCGACGGGCGATGCTTCTTGGCGTGCGCCAGCACCGAGAGCGTCTGCTCGTAGGAGGCGCGCGCGTCGCGCACCGGATGCGTGAGCCGCCGCACCGTCTCCACGTTCTGCGCGAAGACATCGACGCCACTGTCGACGACGGTCTCCACGTCCCCGAGGACGCCCCTGGAAGTCGGGCGTGAGGGCCTCGACGGCAGTCTCGGGATTCACGCGCTTGATCGCGCGCACGCAGGCCGCAAAGTGACCGGCCCCGCCGTCCTCGAGGTCGTCGCGATTGACGGAGGTGAGCACGACATAGCGCAGGCCCATGAGCTCGACGCTGCGCGCGGCATTCGCGGGTTCCTGTTCGTCCAGCCAGCCCCGCGGGTTGCCCGTGTCCACCGCACAGAACCGGCAGGCGCGCGTGCAGACCTCGCCCATGAGCATCAGCGTGGCCGTGCCTGCATTCCAGCACTCGCCGATGTTCGGGCACTTCGCTTCCTCGCATACCGTCGCGAGCCGGTGCTCGCGCACCGTGCGGCGCACCTCGTCGAAGCCGTCGCCGCCGGGCATGGGTGCTCGCAGCCACGACGGCTTGCGGCCGGCCGGCAGCGGCGCCTGCGCGCCTCCCGCCTTGATGCCGTCCTTGATCGCCGTCGTTCCCTGCCCGGTCACGTATTTCTGCCCGCTGCGCGCGGGTGCCGTGACGACGGGGATGCCCTTGATTTCGCTCATGTTGTCCTTCGTGGCCAGGCGCGCATGGTACACCGCGCCGGGCGGTCCCTCACCGAACCGCAGCGGCGCGGAGCCGCTGGTCCAGTTCTTCCAGTCGCTGCGGCGTGCCGATGTCCATCCACTCGCCGTCGTGCAATTCGCCGCCCACTCGACCCTCCCGCGCGGCGGCGCGGAGAAGCGGCGCCAGTTTGAAGGCGCCGTCCTCGCATCCGTGAAAGAGTTCCGGGCGGTAGATGCCGACGCCGGAAAACGTGAGCCGCTTGCCCTCGCCTGTCGAGCCGTCCCCATCCTCGACGATGCGCCCCGAGCGAAGCACGAAGTCGCCGCCCGCGTTGTGCGCGGGATTCTCTACCAGCACGAGGTGGGCGACGTCGCCGGAGCGCAGCGACTCGCTCAGTTTTGCGTACGGGAAGTCGGTCCACACGTCGCCGTTCAGCACCAGGAACGGCGCGGGCCCGAGCAGCGGCAGCGCCCGGAAGATGCCGCCGCCCGTCTCGAGCGGCTCGGGCCCCTCGTCGCTGTATCGGATGCGGACGTTGTAACGCGAGCCGTCGCCCAGCACGGCGCGAATCTGGTCGCCGAGCCATGACAGGTTCACCACCACGTCGCGGAAGCCAGCCATTGCGAGGGCGTGCAGGTGGTGCCCGATCAGCGGCATGCCCGCCACCTCCAGCAGGGGCTTCGGGCGATCGAGCGTGAGCGGCCGCATGCGCTCGCCGCGCCCCGCCGCAAGCACCATGGCCTTCATGCGGATCGCGCCACGAGGCTCTCCTGCATCGCGGGCAGCACGCGGTCGCGGACCAGCGTGCCGAGGCTCGCGAGATCAGCGTGCCGCGCACAGGCCTGCTCGACATAGCCTAGCGTGCGCGGCACGTCCGGCAGGTACCCGGGCTTGCCGTCGCGGTGCCACAGGCGCGCGAAGATCCCGCTTGCCTTGAGATGCCGCTGCACGCCCATCAGGTCGAACCAGCGCAGGAACTGCCGCTCGTCGGCGCCGACGTCGAGGCCGGCAGCCGCCGCCTGCCGCCGGAATTCGAGCGCCCAGTCGACGACGCGCTCCTGCGGCCATTCGATGTAGCAGTCCCGGAGCAGCGACACGAGATCGTAGGTGAGCGGCCCGCGGACGGCGTCCTGGAAGTCGAGGATGCCCGGGTTGTCGCGCTCGCAGACCATGAGGTTCCGCGAGTGGTAGTCGCGGTGCACGAACACGCGCGGCTGGGCCAGGGCATTCTCGACCAGCAGATCGAACGCCGCCGCGATGCCACGCGTCTCGTCCTCGCCCGGCACGAGGCCGAGATGCCGGCCAAGGAGCCAGTCGGTGAACAGACTCATCTCGAAGCGCAGGAGTTTCTCGTCGTAGGGAGGCAGGCGCGCGGCGTGATCGCCTCCGCGGGCCTCGATC
This sequence comes from uncultured Gammaproteobacteria bacterium, assembly GCA_963726665.1. GTDB lineage: Bacteria > Pseudomonadota > Gammaproteobacteria > Steroidobacterales > Steroidobacteraceae > RPQJ01. Next base: position 678,697 of record CAVSDW010000012.1, read on the forward strand.
CTGACCAGCGCATCGATCGCATCGGCATACAGTGGCCCGGCCCGCCCGCGGTCGGCAAGTTCGGCGAGGTAGGTGACGGATCCCAGGTCCGTGAGCAGCAGGAAGCCCTCCTCGGCGTTCCGGGCCAGCACCCGGGGCGCGTTGACCCCGATCCCGGACAGCATGCCCGCCACCTCGAGGTATGGCACCACGTTTTCCTTGTCAGGAGGCGCGTCCATGGCGATGCAGGTGCCCTGCGGCCGCGAAACGCGGAAATACCGTCGAAAGCTCGCATCGGCCGATGCCGGGGCGAGATCGGCGTCCCTCCAGCCGAGGCCGTCCTCGAGCCAGTGGCGCAGCAGCGCGATCCGCGGGTCGTCTCGGCGGGGTTCGGTCAAGTGAGGCCTCGGAAAGTCGGATGGGTTCGGGCGCGGCAATTATAATCGCAACGATGAAGCCGTCCGCCCGCATCGCGTCCCACCGGCGACGGCTACTCGCCGCGCTCGCGCTGTGCCCGGCGGCCGCCTGGGCCGCAAGCGCCGTGGACCAGTCATGCCGCGTGCCGGTGCTCGAGGACCCGCGACTCGACCTGCTGCGAAAGGCCGACCCCGACGATCCGCACATCGACATCACCAGCGACCACGGCGATCTCTCGCGCGCCGGGCGACGCCGAACTCACGGGCAACGTGACCATCCGGATGGGCCAGCGCCTGCTCACCGCGGACCAGGCGACGGTCGACTCCAGGCAGCGCAGCGTCTCGGTCAAGGGAAAGGTCGAGTACCTCGATCCGCAGATCCACGTGACGGGCCGTGGCGCGGAGTTCGAGGCCGGGGCCGGCAGCTTCGAGGGCGCCAAGTTCGATCTCGTTGACGGATCGGGCCGCGGCGCGGCCAAGAGCGCCCAGGCTGCACGACCAGACCGCGCTCGATCTCGAGGGCGTGCGCTACACGGTCTGCCCGCCGGGCAACGAAGACTGGCAGATCAAGGCGCAGAAGATCTCGCTCGACAAGGAGGCGAACACCGGGACGGCGCGCGACGTGCGGCTCGACTTCCTGGGCGTGCCGGTGCTGTACACGCCGTGGATGTCGTTTCCGATCGGTGACCAGCGCAAGTCCGGCCTGTTGTTCCCGGCATTCGGCAGTGGCGGCAAGACGGGCACCCAGATCATGGTGCCCTGGTACTGGAACATCGCGCCGAACTACGACGCTACCCTCACCCAGCGATGGTTCTCGGCGCGCGGATACCGCTTCGACCCGGAGTTTCGCTACCTGACGGAGCGCAGCCGCGGGACGTTCGAGGCGCAGTACCTGCCGCACGACACCGAGCGCGGCGATGCACGCGGGCTGTTCCAGTTCAAGGACGTCACGCTGCTCGAACCCCGAACGCGAGCGCTCGCCAACGCCTCCTATGTCACCGACAACTCGTACTTCGAGGACTTCGGCGTCGGTTTCGAAGGCACGAGCGTCATCTTCCTGAACCAGCTCGCCGAGATCCGCAGCGACACCGAGCACTGGTCGCTCATCGGGCGCACCCAGAACTTCCAGGTCCTCGACAACCAGCTCGCGGACGACGAGCGACCGTACACGATGCTGCCGCAGCTGGTGGTCGCGGGTAACTGGGACGACCTCGCGCACGGCCTCGGCGCCTCCTTCAACGGCGAGGCGGTCAATTTCTACCGCACGACCGGTCCGCAGGGAGTCCGCCTGGACGCGGAACCCGCACTCAGCTGGGGTGCCGGCCAGCGCGGCGCCTACGTGGACGCAACCGCCGCATGGCGCTACACGGCGTACGCCCTGCACGACACGGTGCCCGGCACCGACGACACCTTGAGCAGGTCCCTGCCGGTACTGAGCGTGGACTCCGGTTTCGTGCTCGAGCGCCCGTCCGGAGCAAAGCAGCAGCGCCTGCAGACGCTCGAGCCGCGCGTGCAGTACGTGTACATACCGTACCGGAACCAGAACTCGATACCGGTGTTCGACACCGACACGCCCGACCTCAACATGGTGGAACTCTTCCGCACCAATCGCTTCGTGGGTGCGGACCGCGTCGGGGACGCGAACCTCGTCAGCACGGGAGTGACCACCCGCCTGCTCGACGCGGCGACCGGCCAGCAGTACCTGAGCGCGACCATCGGCCAGGCGTATCTACTTCACGGACCCGCGCGTCACGCTCCCGGGCGAGACCCCGACCAATCGCTCGAGCTCCGACGTGATCGCGGAACTTGAACTCAATGCGTTCAAGCACTGGAACGGGCGCTTCGGCTACCAGTGGGACCCGGACGCCAACCAGACGGAGCGCGCGGTCGTCGGGCGTGCAGTACCGGCCGGCCAGTGACAGCGTCGTGAACGCCGCCTACCGCTACCAGCGCGACCTGCTGGAGCAGTTCGACGTGTCGGCGGCCTGGCCCATCGGGACGAAGTGGCACGGATTCGCGCGCTGGGTGTATTCGCTGTCCGAGAACAAGACCCTCGACCAGTTCGTGGGCGTCGAATATTCGTCGTGCTGCTGGGCGGTGCGCGTCATCACCCGGCGCTTCGTGAGCAGCCGCACGGGCAGCTCGGACACCTCGATTGGCCTGCAGCTTGAACTCAAGGGCCTGTCGAGTGTCGGAGTGGACAACGAAGCTTTCCTGCGGGACGCGATTCGTGGATACTCCGCGCTCCCGACCGAGCCAAACCCCTGAGATTCCATTGATTTACAAGAGTTTTCTCACCGTCCTGCTCCTCGCAGCGGGCGTGTCCGCGGGCGCCCAGTCGGAAGCGCCCGAGCCCGTCCTCGGCGTTCCGCCGCCGGCGGCCGCACCGGGCGCCATGCCCACGATGGGCACCCCCGGCACCTCGACACCGCAGGGCCCCGGGCCCGCGACGCCTCCCGCTCAGCGTGGCGTCTCGCTGAACCGTGTCGTGGCCGTGGTGAACGACGGCATCGTGCTGCAGAGCTCGCTCGACCAGCAGGTGCAGGTGGTGACGCAGCGCCTCCAGCAGGCCAACCAGCAGATGCCTCCCGCCGACCTCCTGCGCCAGCAGGTCCTCGAGCGGCTGGTGCTCCAGGAAATCCAGATGCAGCGCGCGGATCGCGCTGGCATCAAGGTGTCCGACGAACAGCTCAACCAGGCGCTCGCGGACGTTGCAGCCCGCAACAACGTCAAGTTCAGCGACCTGCCTGCGGCGCTCGAGGCCCAGGGCATCAACTACCGCACCTACCGCGAGGAGGTGCGACGCGAAATCACCATGGGCCAGCTGCGCCAGCGCGACGTCTACTCGCGCATGTACGTCTCGCCCCGCGAAGTCGATCAGTGCGTCGCGAAGGCGCTCGCCGCACCCGAGGACCGGCTCGAGTACGATGTCGCGCACATCCTGGTTGCCGTTCCGGCCGCGTCGACGCCGCAGCAGATAGAGGAGCGCACGGCGCGCGCCCAGGGCGTATACGAGCGCGCGAAGCGCGGCGAGGACTTCTCCGACCTCGCGGTCTCGTACTCCGACGCGGGCACCGCGCTCGACGGCGGCAAGCTCGGCTGGCGGAAGCTGAACCAGCTTCCGACGGTGGTGGCGGAAATCGTGCCTGGCATGAAGCCTGGCGACGTGAGCGAGGTCATCCGTACGCCGAGCGGACTCAACATCTTCAAGCTCGTGGACACGCGCAGCACGCAGGCGGCGGCGCTCGTCTCGCAGGTCCACACGCGCCACATCCTCATGCAGACGAACGCCATCGAGGACGACGAGACGGTGCGCCAGAAGCTGCAGAAGATCCGGGACCGCATACTCAGTGGCGAGGACTTCGCGGCCATCGCGTCCGTGTCCTCGGCCGATCCGGGCTCGGCGACGCGCGGCGGGGACCTGGGCTGGACGAACCCTGGCACGTTCGTTCCCGAGTACGAGAAGAAACTCGACGAACTCGACATCAACGAGATCAGCGAGCCGTTCAAGTCCCAGTTCGGCTGGCACATCGTGCAGCTCCTCGGGCGGCGGACCTACGACGCCTCCGAGGACACGATGCGCAACAAGTGCGTGCAGCAGATGCGCGAGTCGCGAGCGGACGAGGAAACGGAACTGTGGCTGCGTCGCCTCCGCGACGAGGCGTACGTCGAATACCGCAAGTGAGCCGTCCCGGCACGGTCCCGACGCTGGCGGTCACGACCGGCGAGCCGGCCGGGATCGGGCCCGACCTCTGCGCCGCGATTGCGGCACGACGCTGGAATTGCCGCATCGTCCTGCTCGGCGACCGGCGGCTGCTCGGACGGGTCCGCGGCACGAAGCGGCTGATGGGCGCCCTGCCTGACTACGACGCGAATGCTCGCGCACGCCGCGGGGTCGAGGTCCTGCACCTGCCCCTCGTCGCACCGGCCGAGCCCGGGCGACTGAAACGCGCCAACGCGCGCTACGTCCTCGACCTGCTCGACCGGGCGTCCGACGGCTGCATGTCGGGCGAATTCGGCGCCATGGTCACCGCGCCCGTGCACAAGGGCATCGTCAACGACGCCGGGTTTTCGTTTTCGGGCCACACTGAGTACCTGGCGGCACGCTGCGGAGCCCGCCGGCCCGTGATGATGCTCGCGGGAGGCGGCCTGCGCGTGGCGCTGGCCACCACGCACCTGCCGCTTGCGAAAGTCCCCGCGGCAATCACGGCGGAAATGCTCGAGTCGGTGCTGAGGATCCTGGATGCCGACCTGCGGAAACTGTTCGCGATCCGCCGGCCCCGCATCGTCGTGTGCGGATTGAATCCGCACGCCGGAGAGGGCGGGCACCTCGGCCGCGAGGAAATCGAGGTGATCGAACCCGTGCTCTCGCGGCTGCGGCGCTCCGGGCTCCACCTCAGGGGCCCCGTGCCCGCAGATACCGCGTTCCTGCCCGCACAACTCGCGGACTGCGACGCCGTGCTCGCGATGTACCACGACCAGGGCCTGCCGGTGCTGAAGCGCGCTGCATTCGGGGACGCGGTCAACGTGACGCTCGGGCTGCCGATCGTGCGCACGTCGGTGGATCACGGCACGGCGCTGGACCTCGCCGGAACCGGCCGCGCCGATCCCGGCAGCATGCTCGCCGCGCTCGCGCTGGCCGAAAGGATCTGCAGGTCGGCGCGCCGGTGACCCGCGCAAAGAAACGCTACGGGCAGCACTTCCTGCACGATCGCGGCACCATCGAGCGCATCGTCCGCGCCATCGGCCCCGCGCCCGGCGAGCGCATCGTCGAGGTGGGCCCGGGTCGCGGCGCGATCACCGCATCGCTGCTCTCCGCCGCCGGCAGCCTGGACGCGATCGAGATCGACCCGGATGTCGTGCCGCGCCTCACCGAGCGCTGCGCCGGCCTCGGCGAACTGCGCGTGCACGTCGCCGACGCGCTCGAGTTCGACTTCCGCGCGTTGCGAGGCGACGGGCCGCCGCTGCGACTGGTCGGCAACCTGCCCTACAACGTCTCGACCCCGCTCCTGTTCCACTTCATATCGCAGATCGACGCGATCGCGAGCATGCACTTCATGCTGCAGAAGGAGGTGGTCGCGCGGATGGCGGCTTCACCCGGCGGCAAGGAGTACGGCAGGTTGACCGTGATGCTCGCGCCCTGGGTGCGAGTCGAGTCGCTGTTCGACATCGGGACGGGCGCATTCACCCCTCCTCCCAAGGTCGTCTCGACATTCTTCGCGCTGCATCCCCACCCCGCGCCACCCTTCCCGATTCCCGACCACGCCGCCTTCGCCAGGGTCGTGTCGGCGGCGTTCTCGCAGCGTCGCAAGACGCTCAGGAACTCGCTCTCGAGCCTGCTCGACGCCGGGGAAATCTCGGCGGCCGGGGTCGATCCCGGCGCCCGACCCGAGACCCTCGCCCCGGAACGGTTTGCGGCGCTCGCCGCTCGCCTGCGAACCTGAAGCCGTTCGCGATCCCCCGCCGGCCGGTTGCGAACCGCAATTGGTGGCGCGGGTCCTCAGACCTATAATCGACCAGCCACCTCGACGCGGGCCCGCCGGAGACCGAAATGCGCGATTACTCGAAGATCCTGATTTGCCTCGACCTGACCGAAGACAGCGAGAAGATCGTGGAGCGCGCCAGGGCACTCGCGGCGGGCTCCGGCGCCAGCCTGACGCTGCTTCACGTCGTCGAATACGTTCCCGTCGAGCCCATGGGCGAGGCGCTGCTGCCTGCAGTGCAGATCGAAGGAGAACTCGTCGCACGCGCGACCACCCGCCTGGCCGAACTGACGGCGAAGCTCGGCCTCGACCGATCCGACCGACTGGTGCTGACCGGAAACATCAAGTCCGAGGTGGTTCGCATCGCCCAGGAGCGCGGGATCGACCTGATCGTGATCGGCAGCCGTGAACGACACGGCGTGTCGATCCTGTTCAACTTCACGGAGGACACCGTGCTGCACTCGGCGCCCTGCGACGTGCTGGCCGTCCGTCTCCACAAGGCCTGAGCCCGCCGGGAGCGCCGACGTGACGGAAATGCAACCCCACTCCATCCGCGTCGACGTGACCACGAGCTACGTCGAGGACCAGTCGAGTCCGGGCGACGGCCGGTTCGTGTTTTCGTACACGATCACCATACGCAACGAAGGGTCGGTGCCCGCCCGGCTGCTGACGCGCCACTGGATCATCACCGACGCGAACGGCAAGGTGCAGGAGGTCGTCGGCGACGGCGTGGTCGGCGAGCAGCCCCATCTCCAGCCGGGCGAAGGCTTCCGCTACTCGAGCGGCGCGATCCTCGAGACACCGGTCGGAGCCATGCAGGGCAAGTACCGCATGCTCGCCGACGACGGAGAACATTTCGACGCGCCGATCGCACCTTTCAGGCTGGCGATCCCGGGCCTGCTGCACTGATTCCCTGATGGCGACGTATGCCGTCGGCGACGTGCAGGGCTGCGCCGCCGAGCTCGAGACACTGCTCGAACGCATCGATTTTTCTCCGGCGCGCGACCGCCTCTGGTTCGTCGGCGACCTCGTCAACCGCGGCCCGCGCTCGCTCGACGTGCTGCGCATGGTCGCCGGACTCGGCGACGCGGCGATCGTCGTGCTCGGCAACCACGACCTGCACCTGCTCGCCGCAGCGCACGGCCACGCCGAACTGCATGACCACGACAGGTTCCTGCGGCCGATCCTCGAGGCGCGCGACCGCGGGCCGCTGCTCGGCTGGCTGCAGTCACGGTCCATGCTGCACCACGACGAGTCGCTCGGGATGACGATGCTGCACGCGGGTCTTCCGCCGCAGTGGGACATCGCGACGGCGCGCCGCTGTGCCGGGGAACTCGAGCAGGCGCTTCGCGGCGATCGCAGCGGCGCTCTCTTCGAGCGCATGTACGGCAACCAGCCCGACCTGTGGCGCGACGACCTCGAGGGCGTCGACCGCCTGCGCTTCATCACGAATGCTCTCACGCGCCTGCGCGCCTGCGATGCCGAGGGGCGCATGCTGCTTCGCTTCAAGGGACCGCTGGCCCGGCTGCCGGCGGGCGCCGTGCCCTGGTTCCGCGCTGCCGGACGACGCACCGAAGGCTCGCGCATCGTCTGCGGGCACTGGTCGGCACTGGGCTACCGCGACGAAGCGGGCGTGCTCGCGCTCGACACCGGCTGCGTCTGGGGCGGCGCGCTCACGGCGCAGCGCCTCGATATCCCTTCACCGCCCGTACGTGTCCCGAGCACTCAGCCTGCCGTGGATTTCGGCGACGGCTGAATCCCTGGATATCGGCCAGCGACTGCGGGCACGCGTGCCGACACGCCGCATCACGGTCTCAGCCCTGCGGCACGGGCTGCAGCACGTCGATCGACAGCACGATGATGCCGTTGTTGAGGGTGTGAGTGACGCAGCCCATTCGATCCACCACGATCGTCGCGCCGAGCGGCACGAACACCCCTTTGCGCATCTGATCGATCAGTTCGCAGTCGCCGGGCTGTACGAGGCCCGTCGGGCTGTCGCGGAAATCGACGCGGCGCACGCGGGCTGGAAACTCGGCAGTCGCCTCGGCGGCGGGTGGAGGCTTGCCGCCAGCCTTGGCCGCGAGTTCGCGCCTGGACGTGTCTTTCGCCAGTTCCGCAAGGACCTCGGGCGTTGCGGCGCGCGGCATCGCCGCGACGATGTCGAGGCTGGGCGTCCACTCCGCTCCGCGCCGCGGGCTGAAGCAGCCCCGCGGCGTAACCTTGAATCCCGGTCTGGCGCCGATCGCCTTCAGGATGGCGCTGACTTTCGACTGCAGCCCATCGCACGAGTAATAGGCCGTGACGGCGGAGTATTGGAAGTGGATCTTCTGCTCGACCCAGACGGCCATGATCGGCGCCGGAGCATCGGCCGCGCTCCCGGCCTCCGGCGACTCGGCGACGACCGCCGACGGCGCCAGCGCTGAAAGCGTCGAAAGGGCCAGGGAAAGTAGAGACCTTCATGACACCCTCCGGTCCGGCATAGGGGCTGCCTGTATATACTGCCACGCGCGCGCAGTCAGGATATCCGGCACAGACTCCAACCCGGCGACCTGCCCTGCGCCTGTCCGTTCGACCGCAGCGGGGCCGCCGAAGTTCGACGTGCTGGCACGAGGAGCCTTTCTTGCAAGACCTGACCCAGGGCCCGGTTCGCCGGCATCTGATCGCCATGGCCGTGCCCAACGGCGATCGGCATGCTGATGCAGACGCTCTATTACCTCGTGGACCTGTACTTCGTGGGCCGGCTCGGCGATGCCGCGCTCGCAGGCGTCGGCGCCGCCGGAACGGTGATGATGGTGGTGATCGCCATGACCCAGGTGCTCGGCGTCGGCACCGTCGCGCTGATCGCGCAGGCGGTCGGCCGCAAGGACCAGCCGGACGCGAACCTGGTCTTCAACCAGTCGCTCCTGATGGCCGCGGGTTGCGCCGTATTCACGATCGTCGGCGGGTATGCGCTCAGCGGGCCGTACATGGGCACGTTGGGCGCGGACGCGGCGACCGCCGCGGCGGGATCGATTTACCTGTACTGGTTCCTGCCCGGCATGGCGCTGCAATTCGCCCTGGTGGCCATGGGATCCGCGCTGCGGGGCACGGGTATCGTCAAACCGACCATGATCGTGCAGATGGTCACGGTGCTGCTCAATGTCGTGCTCGCGCCGGTGCTCATCGCCGGCTGGGGCACCGGGCGGCCGATGGGAGTGGCGGGCGCCGGGCTCGCGAGCACGCTCTCGGTCACGTTCGGAGTCGTCATTCTTTACCTGTATTTCCACAGGCTCGAGAAGTACGTGGCGGTGCGCCGCGACCAGCTGCGTCCGCGCCTGGACACCTGGCGTCGGCTGCTCGCCATCGGGCTGCCCTCGGGCGGCGAGTTCCTGCTGATGTTCGTGATCGTGGCAGTCATCTACGGAACCATCCGGGACTTCGGGCCCGACGCCCAGGCCGGATTCGGGGTGGGCTCGCGGCTGATGCAGGCGATCTTCCTGCCCGCCATGGCGCTCGCCTTCGCGGTCGCCCCGGTCGCCGGCCAGAACTTCGGCGCCCAGCACCACGACCGGGTGCGCGAGACGTTCCGCTCCGCGGTCGTGATGAGCTCGATCCTGATGCTCGTGCTCACCATCGCCTGCCAGTGGCGACCCGAGTGGATGATCGCGGGATTTGCCCAGGACCCCGGCGTGATCGCCGTGGGCGCGCTCTACCTGAGCACGGTCTCGTGGAACTTCGTCGCATCCGGCATCAATTTCTGCTGCTCGGGGATGTTCCAGGCGCTCGGCAACACCGTGCCGTCGCTCGTGAGCAGCGCGAGCCGGCTGGTCACATTCGTGCTGCCCGCGATCTGGCTCGCACATCGCCCGGGCGTCGAGTTACGACATTTCTGGTACCTCTCCGTCGCGAGCGTGGCGCTGCAGGCGCTGACCAGCCTGCTGCTGCTGCGGATCGTGATGCGCCAGCGCCTCAAGGCGCCCGCCTGACCATGCTGGTGCTCGAGACGCCGAGATTGAGGCTCAGGCGCCTCTCGCCCGACGACGCGCCATTCGTGCTCGAACTGCTGAACGACCCGTCCTTCGTCCGCAACATCGGCGACCGGGGCGTGAGGGACCTCGAGGGTGCGCGCCGGTATCTGCTGGACGGCGCGGTCGCAAGCCACGAAAAGCACGGATATGGCATGGACCTCGTCGAGCTCAGGTCCACGGGCGAGGCTGCGGGCCTATGCGGACTCGTCCGGCGAGACTACCTCGACGACCCGGACATCGGCTACGCGTTTCTGCCGAGGTTCACGGGACTGGGCTACGCGGCCGAATCCGCTGCCGCGGTGCTCGCCCACGCGCGCGGTGCACTTGGCCTGCCGCGCGTGCTCGCAATCGTCTCGCCGGACAACGAACGCTCGATCCGCGTGCTCGAGAAGTCCGGGCTGCGCTACGAGCGCATGATCACGCCGCCCGGCGAGGACCGGGCGATCCGGCTCTTCACGTCCGACGCCTGAGGGTGAGGTAACTCACCGCGTACGCGTGCCGCTCGTCCGCCGGGCGGTCCTCGCGTGCGACCTCCTCCCAGTCCGCTGCATCGAGCGACGGAAAGAACGTGTCGGCGCCTGTGTCCGCGTGGACGCGCGTCAGGTGCAGGGTTTGAGCACCGGGAAGCGCGAGTCGATACACGTCCGCCCCGCCGATGACCACGACTTCCGGCACCGGCCCCGCCGCGTCGAGCGCGGCGTCGAGCGAATCCACGACGGTGCACCCCTCGATCCGCAGCCCCGGCTGCCGACTGATGACGATGTTCTGCCGTCCGGGCAATGCACGGCCGATGGAGTCGTGGGTCCGGCGGCCCATGACGATCGGCTTGCCCATCGTCAGCGCCTTGAATCGCCTGAGGTCGTCGGGCAGGTGCCAGGGCAGCGTGCCGCCGAGGCCAATGCCTCCGTGATCATCGGTGGCGACGACGATCGAGACGGCGGTCACCGGCGGCGGCTCGTCCCCGGTTTCTTCTTCGCACCCGCGGCCCCGCGCCTTGCAGGCCGGCGCTTCGCGCTATTCCCGGCTTTGGCTCTTGGCCTTGGCTTTGGCCTTGGCTTTGGCGTTGGCTCTGGCCTTAGCCCTGGCTCTTCCTCTACCTTTCGACTCGTTACCCGCCTTGCGCTTCCGGGGCTTCTTCACGTCCAGCGGCTCCTCGGCCAGCATCGTGCCTCGGCAATTCGCGGCGCCGCAGCGGCAGGCGTAATTTTCGAGCTCCTCCGGATCGTCGGTGCTCTCCCAGGTGAGGCCGTACTCGTAGCCGAGTTCCTCGCCGGGATTGATGTCGCGCACCGACTCGATGAAGACGCGTTCGTTCTCGATGACCGTGTCGCAGTTGGGATCGCAGCAGTGGTTGATGAAGCGCGCGTCGTTGCCGTTCACTCCGGCATCGATCACGACCCGCGAGCTCACGACGAAGAGGAACGTGTGTCCGTCGTCCTGCCCCTTCTCCTCGTAGCGCGCATCGGCCTGCTTGTGCGTGATGCGATCGCCGAGGTATTCGACCACGCGAATACCCTTCGGAATGTGGCGGGTCGCGTACACGCCCCTGCCGTGGATGCCGGAGCGACGGACCTCGAACATCGGCGCCTCGACCTGTCCTTTCTCCCGGGCCGCGTGGCGCATGTGCGGATGGTGGCTCGACCCGGCTCTTGCGCGTGGGGCGGGTGACTTGTCGGACTTTTTCATACTGCGATGGGGGCCTTGATGGCTGGATGCGATTGATATCCGACGACCTCGAAATCCTCGAACCGGTAGTCGAAGACGGACTCGGGCCTGCGGGCGATCTGGAGCCTCGGCAGCGGCATCGGCTCGCGTGCGAGCTGCAGCCGGGCCTGCTCGAGGTGATTGACGTAGAGGTGGCAGTCGCCGCCGGTCCAGATGAACTCGCCCGGCGCGAGGTCGCACTGCTGCGCCAGCATGTGCGTCAGCAGCGCATAGGAGGCGATGTTGAACGGCACGCCGAGGAAGATGTCGGCACTGCGCTGGTAGAGCTGGCAGGACAGCCGGCCGTCGGCGACGTAGAACTGGAAGAGCGCGTGGCAGGGTGTGAGCGCCATGCGGTCGAGCTCGGCCACGTTCCACGCGTTGACGATGATCCTGCGTGAGTGCGGATCGCGCTTGATGAGGTCCACGGCGGCCTGGATCTGGTCGATCGTCCGGCCGTCAGCCCCGCGCCACGAGCGCCACTGTACGCCGTACACGGGCCCCAGCTCTCCGTCGGCGTCGGCCCATTCGTCCCAGATCGTGACGCCGTTTTCGCGCAGGTAGCGGACGTTGGTCTCGCCGCGCAGGAACCACAGCAGCTCGTGCACGATGGACTTGAGATGCAGCTTCTTGGTCGTGACCAGCGGGAACCCCGTCGCGAGGTCGAAGCGCATCTGCCAGCCGAAGGTGGCGAGCGTTCCGGTGCCGGTGCGGTCCGTCTTGCGGGCGCCGCGCTCGAGCACGTGGCGCATGAGGTCGAGGTACTGGCGCATGGCTCAGGCGTAGTTCCCTGACGGCTGCCGGCGCGTGTAGGCGACGCCCAGCATCCACAGGCCCGCGACGATCATCGGCAGGGACAGGACCTGGCCCATCGTCACCCAGCCGAGGAACAGGTAGCCGCGGTTTTCGTCCGGCACCCGGACGAACTCGACCGCGAAGCGGAACAACCCATAGCAGAGCAGGAAGAGCCCCGAAGGAGCCAACCTCGGCCGCGGCTTCCGCGTGAACCACCAGACGATCACGAACAGCACCAGCCCCTCGAGGAAGGCCTCGTAGAGCTGCGAGGCGTGCAGCGGTACGCCATCCACGACCACCGCCCAGGGCACGTCGGTCGGCTTGCCCCACAGCTCGCCGTTGATGAAGTTGCCGATGCGTCCTGCGCCGAAGCCGATCGCGGGCAGCGGCGCGGCGAAGTCGAATACGTCCACGATCGACCGGCCCCGGCGGCTCGCGAACATCGCGAGCGCGACGATGACGCCGATCAAACCACCGTGGAAGGACATGCCGCCTTCCCAGATCCGCACCACGCTCAGCGGGTCGGCGACGATCCGCTCCGTGCCGTAGAAGACCATCCATCCCAGGCGACCGCCGAGGATCACGCCCAGCGCGCAGTAGTAGATGAGATCGTCCACATCGACCGGTGCCCAGGTCGAGCCGGGGCGCGCGGCGCGGCGGCGCGCAAGCCACCAGGCTCCCAGGAAACCGACGAGGTACATGAGGCCGTACCATCGCACGTGGAGCGGCCCGATCGACAGCGCGACCGGGTCTGGATTCGGATAGACGAACATGGGGCGATTATCTTACCGGCTGGCGGGAACATGCGCCCGACTTGATGCGCACGATCACGGTCCGGCTCACTCCTGCACGACGCGGCAGACCAGCGCCTTGAGATAGCGTGTCTCCGGAATCGCCGGGTGGATCGGGTGGTCAGGCGAGTGCCCGCCGACCTCGATGATCTGCGCGAACCGGTTCACGTGCCGCGACGCCTGCTGGATCGCGCCGATCAGGTCGTCCTGGGCCAGGTGGTGCGAGCAGGAACACGAGACCAATATGCCGTCCCTCGGCAGGAGCTGCATGGCGAGCTGGTTCAGCTTGCGATAGGCAGCCTGCCCCTTGGGAATCTCTCGCCGGCGCTTGATGAACGCCGGCGGGTCCACGATCACGACGTCGAATTTCTCGCCGGCGTCGCGCAGCGCGGCAAGCGCATCGAAGGCATCGTCGCGCAGGGTACGCACGGCGAGTCCGTTCGCAGCGGCCGACTCGGCGAGGAGCGCGAGCGCCGGCGCCGACGAATCGACGCACAGCACCTCGCTTGCGCCGGCCCGGGCAGCGGCGAGTCCCCAGGCGCCGAGGTAGCTGAACACGTCGAGCACTCGTCGGCCGCCGACGTACTTCCGCATCGATCGGCGATTCGCGGCCTGGTCGTAGAACCAGCCGGTCTTCTGCCCGGTGCCGAGCGGAACCTTGAAGCGCACGCCGTTTTCCTCGACCCAGGCGTGCTCCGCAGGATCACCGAGCGCGGTCTCGACGCAGGACGGCAGCCCCTCCAGTTCGCGCGCGCCGGAATCGTTCTTCCAGATGAAGGTGCGCGGGTCGATGACCTTGGCAACCGCCTCGACGATCTCGCTCTTGCGGGCCTCCATGCCCACCGTGCCGATCTGTCCGACGATCACGTCGCCGTAGCGGTCGAGCACGAGTCCCGGCAGCCCGTCCGACTCCCCGTATACGAGCCGGTAGTACGGCGTATCGTACAGCCGCTCGCGGAGCGCCAGGGCCACCTGCAGGCGGTGCACGAACAGCGGTTTCCCGGGCGGAAAGCGGCCGTCGCGCCCGAGGATCCGCGCGCAGATGAGCGCGTGGGGATTGACGTAGGCATAGCCGAGGAAGCGCTCGCGGTCACCGACCACCCGGCAGATCGCCCCGGGCTCGAAGCCTCCGAGTGGCGTACGCGCCGTGTCCACCTCGTTACTGAAGATCCATAGATGGCCGGCCGCGATGCGTCGGTCCTCGCGGGCCTTGAGCCGCAGTTCGGGGAAATCCAGGCCCTCGCGCGCCGTGTCCGGAGCGTGCGTCATCGGTGAATCGTCCGTTCCGATATAGTGCCGCCATTCTATCCGAGCGCTTACTCGCACCATGCATCGATCTGCTCAAGACCGGCATCGGAACCGCCTCGCGGACGAGACGAGTCCCTATCTCCTGCAGCACGCATCGAACCCCGTGGACTGGTATCCCTGGGGTCCCGAGGCGCTCGAGCGCGCGCGGGCACGAGGACAAGCCGATCCTGCTGTCCATAGGCTACTCGGCGTGCCACTGGTGCCACGTGATGGCGCACGAGTCGTTCGAGGACGAGCAGACCGCCGCCGTCATGAACGCGGGCTTCGTCAACGTGAAGGTGGACCGCGAGGAGCGGCCCGACCTCGACCGGATCTACCAGACCGCGCACCAGATGCTGACCCAGCGCGGCGGCGGCTGGCCGCTCACGATGTTCCTGTCGCCGCGGGACCAGCGGCCGTTCTTCGGCGGGACCTATTTTCCGCCGGAGCCGAAGTACGGAATGCCCGCCTTCCGCGACGTCCTGCAGCGCGTGGTTGCCTACTACGGGGAACACCGCGCCGACGTGGACCAACTGGGCGCGAACCTTGCGCAGGCGCTCGGCGAGCTGCTGCCTCCGGCGGCGGCCGCCGAGGTGGCGCTGTCGCGCACGCCGCTCGAGACGGCGCGGGCGGCGCTGCAGCGGGACTTCGACGGTCGATTCGGTGGATTCGGGAGCGCGCCCAAGTTCCCGCATCCCATGAACATCGAGTTCCTGCTGCGTGCGTGGCGGGCGACCGCCGACCAGGGAGAACCGGATCTCCAGTCGCTGTACATGGCGACGCTCACGCTTACCCGCATGGCCGAGGGCGGCCTGTACGACCAGCTGGGCGGCGGCTTCTGCCGCTACTCGGTGGACCCGTACTGGATGATCCCGCACTTCGAGAAGATGCTCTATGACAACGGGCAATTGCTCGCGGTGACTGCGCAGGCGGCGGTCGCGACGGGCGAGCCTCTGTTCCGGCGCGTTGCCGCCGAGACCGCGGACTGGATGCGTCGCGACATGGAACACGCGGCGGGCGGCTACTACTCGACGCTGGACGCCGATTCGGAGGGCCACGAGGGGAAGTTCTACGTGTGGACACCCGATGAGGCCCGCGCCCTCCTCGATCCGGTCGAGTACCAGGTCCTCGCGCGCCGCTACGGACTCGATCGCGAGGCGAATTTCGAGGGGCACTGGCACCTGCACGCATTCGAATCCATGGCACAGGTCGCCGGGGAAGCGAAGCTCGACGAGGAAGGCGCCGCGGCCGTGCTCGACTCCGCGCGGGCGAAGCTGCTGGCGGTTCGAAACCGGCGCATCTGGCCCGGCCGCGACGAGAAGATCCTCACGAGCTGGAACGGGCTTGCAATCGCCGGGCTCGCCGCAGCTTCGCGCGCGCTCGAGCGCCCGGACCTCGCCGATTCCGCCGCCCGAGCCGTCGATTTCCTGCGCGGACAATGCTGGCGCGAAGGCCGCCTGCTCGCCGTGCACACCGACGGTCGCTCGCGCTTCCCGGCGTACCTCGACGACCACGCATCACTCGCCTGGGGCCTGCTCGAGCTGCTGCAGGCACGCTGGCACGGTCCGTGGCTCGCGTGGGCCGTGGAACTCGCGGAGACCATGCTCGCGCGCTTCGAGGACCGCGATGCAGGCGGATTCTTCTTCACCGCCGACGACCACGAGCAGCTGATCCTGAGGCCGAAGACGTTCGCCGACGACGCCACGCCCTGCGGCAACGGCGTGGCGGCGCGGGTGCTGGTGCGGCTCGGGTTCCTGCTGTCTGAACCACGCTATCTCGATGCCGCCGAGCGCACGCTGCGCGCCGCCTGGCCAGCGCTCGAGAAATACCCGCAGGCGCACGTGAGCCTGCTCATGGCGCTCGACGAGTTCACCGCGCCGCCGGACATCGTCGTCCTGCGCGGATCGCGCGAAGACCTGGACACGTGGCGCGCCGAGCTCGACAGGGCTTTTGACCCGCGACGCTACGTCGTGGCGATCCCCGCGGACTCGGTCGGTCTGCCCGGCGCACTCGAGGCCAAGAAGGCGCGGGATCGCACCGTTGCCTATGTGTGCCGCGGAACGGCCTGCTCGGCGCCGCTCGGGACGCTGGGCGAACTGGTCCGGGAACTGCGGGACGCGCGCGCCGCGGGCTGAGGCCCGTCCGCCCGCTCAGGCAGCGGCTGAGTCTCGACTCGCGGGACCGCGCTCGAACACCAGGACGCCGTCGTCCACGGGCTCGCGCAGGATGGTCGCCCGCTCCGTGAGATAGCGCTCCGGCACGATCCAGGGCTCGCGATCACCCTGCCTCGGCAGGTTCGCGATCTGGCGCTGGATGTAGCTGGACTTGAGCGAGCCCGTCCACGGCCTCGGCGTCATGCCACGGTCCGCCTCGCGCAGCCGCGGAGTCGCCTGCCGCGCGCCCACGGCCGACATGTGGTTCAGCAGGCGGCAGGTCCATCGTGCCATGAGGTCTGCCCGCAGCGTCCACGACGCATTGAAGTAGCCCATGGTGTAGACGAGGTTCGGCACGTCCGAGAACATGCGGCCGCGGTATGCCCACGTCTTTGCGAAATCCACGGGCACGCCGTCCACGACGAATTCGGTCTCGCCCGGCGTCACGAGTTCGAAGCCGGTGGCAGTGACGACGATGTCGGCGTCCACGCGCCCACCCGACACCAGCCGGATGCCGCCTTCGTCGAAGCGGTCGATCCGGTCCGTCACCACCGAGGCCGCGCCACTGCGGATCGCGTCGAAGAGGTCGCCGTCGGGCACGAGGCACAGGCGCTGGTCCCAGGGCGCGTAACTCGGCGTGAAATGAGTGGCGACGTCGTAGTCCGGGCCGAGCGCGCGGCGCACCTGGCCCAGGAGGAACCGCTTGACCCTGCCGGGCTCCGAGCGCGCGCGGCGGTAGATGTAGTCGTGCAGGCGCACATTCTTCCAGCGCACGAGCGCGTAAGCCCACCGCCCCGGCAGCACCCGGTTCAGCGCCCGCGCGACCCGGTCCGCCGCGGGCCGCGAGATGACGTAGGTGGGCGAACGTTGCAGCATCACGACGTGCGCGGCCTCCCGCGCGAGCACCGGCACGAGCGTGACGGCCGTAGCGCCCGAGCCGATCACGACCACGCGCTTGCCGCGCCAGTCGAGGTCGGCGGGCCAGCGTTGCGGGTGAATGACCGTGCCACGGAAAGTCTCGCGCCCCTCGAACACGGGCTCGTGGCCGGCCCGGTAGCTGTAGTAGCCCGAGCACATGAGGAGCACGTTGCAGGTGTAGCGTGTCGTCTCACCCGTGTCGTCGTCGGCAGCCTCCAGGGTCCACAGCGCGTCGGCGCTCGACCATGTGGCGCGAGCGACCCGCTGCCGGTAGCGGATGCGTTGGTCCACGCCGTATTCCGCCGCCGCCTCGCGGATGTACGCGAGTATCGAGGCACCGTCCGCAATGGCCTTGCGCCCGAGCCAGGGCTTGAAGTCGTAGCCCAGGGTGTACATGTCGCTGTCGGAGCGGATGCCCGGGTAGCGGAACAGGTCCCAGGTGCCGCCCATGGCCGCGCGGCCTTCGAGCACGATGTAGCTCCGGCCCGGGCACTCCCGATGCAGGTGCACGGCCGTGCCGACACCCGAAAGCCCGGCACCGACGATGATGACGTCAGCGTGTTTCACGACCGCAGGTTAGCATCAATTGCCGCGCCGCCGGCTGGCGTCCGGTGGCGTCATCCGCCCATCCGCCTGCGCAGCGCCTCGAGCAGTGCGCCGTCGGCGACCGCATCGAACGGCCTCGCCTTCGACCAGTCGTAGCTCCAGGGGTGCGCGGGCCGGAGCCCTTCCGGCTCCGAATCGAAGCGCGGAAAAACGTGCGCGTGCAGCGCAGGCTCGAGGTTGCCGAACATCGCGTAGTTGATCCGCAGGGCCCCGGTCAGTTCGAGCACGGCCTGCCCGAGACGAGCCATGTCGGCGAGGAACGCAGCCTGTGCGTCCGCGGGCATCGCGTTCAGGTGCGGCACGACCGGGTCGGGCAGCAGCAGGCAGTAGCCGGGCAGAACCTGGCGGTCGCCCATCACCGCCCAGCCCGACGCGAGCCGCGCGATGCACGTGGGATCGCTCCCCGCACGGCACGCTTCGACCCTGCGGTGGATGGCGGTGCTCATCGGCAGACCATCACTGTCACGGCTCACTCCGTATGGAACGGCGGCGGCAGCCTCACGCCCAGCGCCTTCAACTCGCGTCGGGTCCCGGCCGGGTTTACGTGGTGGATCGCCTGCCAGCCACAGGCACGCGCGCCTGCTACGTTGCGACTCAGGTCGTCGATGAATACGGTCGCCTCGGGGGCCAGGCCGAAGCGGCGCTCGGCTTCGCGATAGATGGCGGCCGACGGCTTCACCGCGCCGACACGGAACGACGCGATGGCACCGTGGCCCACGCCTGCGATCCCATACGTCTCGTCGAGGTGGCGCCAGTGCAGGTCGCCGACGTTCGACAGCAGGTAGACGCGGTATTCGTCCATGAGTCCGGCCGCGAGTTCGAACATCTCGCCGGTGCGCTCGAACATGTCGAGCCACCGGCGTCCCAGGTCGTCGCGATCAAGGGGTTGCAGGGCCGATGCCGCCACCCTCTCGAGCAGTTCCTCACCCGTGATCTCGCCGCGCTCGTGCGCGTTGAGGTCGATGGTCTCGAGCCAGGCCGGCAGGTCCGCCATGTCCACACCCGCATCCTGCAGGTATCGGACGAACGGCTGGTACCTCAGCCGCACCAGTACACCGCCCACGTCGAATACCACGTTGCGAATCATGTAGGTGGCTGCCATCCGAGAGTGAACAGGAGCACCAGGAACCCGATCACGTAGCCCAGTGCGACGTGCCAGCCCGACTTGAGCCAGCGCCCCACCGACCGCGCCTCCGGGAACACGGTGGTGATCGCCACGCCCGCCGACGAGCCGAACCAGATCATGGAGCCGCCGAATCCGACCGCGTAGGCCAGCATGCCCCAATCGTAGCCGCCCTGCTCCAGCGCGAGCTTGGTCAGCGGGATGTTGTCGAACACGGCCGAGACGAACCCGAGCCCGAACGCCGCCGGCCATGACGCGGCGGGAAGTTCCTCGACCGGCATCAGCGAGGCCGCGAATACCAGGCACAGCAGGAACAGCGTGCCCTTGAGCGCGGCCGGCAGCGCCTTCCAGTCCGGCGCGCGCAGCGGCGCGGCAACGAGCAGTGCCGCCCAGACCGAAGCTCCGATGAACGGAAATCGCGCCGTGACGTCCGGGAACTGCACGTTGACGGTGAGGTTGACCGCGACGGCGACCGCGAGGATGAAGGCGACCACGCCTACACGCAGCCAGTCCGTATGCATCCGTGCCGCGGCACGCTTCACGATCGGCGAGTAGCGCTGCTGCTGCAGCGACGCCGGGATGCCGAACACCAGCAGCGCGGTCGCCGCCGCCACGTAGGCGTGCGCGACGTCGCGCGGGCTCACCCCGTCGATCCACATCATGGTGGTGGTCGTGTCGCCGATGACGCTGCCGGAGCCGCCGGCATTGGAGGCCGCGACGATCGCGGCGACGTAGCCGATGTGGACCTTGTGCCGGTAGACCGATGCCGCCACCGTTCCGCCGATCAGTGCTGCCGCGATGTTGTCGAGGAAGCTCGAGAGGACGAACACCAGCACGAGCAGGACCAGTCCGCCGCGCCAGTCGTCGGGCAGCAGGTCGGGCAGGCGATCGGGCGCGCCACTCATCTCGAAGTGGCGCGACAGCAGCGCAAAGCCCATCAGCAGCAGGAACAGGTTCGCGAGGATCACCCACTCGGCTGCGAGGTGCAGGGCGAGTCCCTCGAGGCCGGGTACCTCGTGGAACCCGGCGCGTGCCAGCTTCCAGGTGAGGATCGCCGCGAGCCCGATCGCCGCAACCTCGAGCGTGCGATCGTGAAAGAGCGCCACGCCGGCGAGGGTCACTCCAAACAGGATGAACTCGACGGGGATGGGCACTGTCAGGCCGCAGGGACCGACAGCCGCTCGAGTTCGAGCGGCTCGCCGGGCACTCTCTTGAGCCGCAGCACGAAGTCGAAGCGGTCTACTTCCGTGCAGTAGTCGAAGTCATCGCGCGGAGCCCAGTCGCAGGCCGGATCGAAGAACTTGCGCGCCGCGGGCGCCTTTTTCAGCCGGTCGCGGACCTCGGCCAGCGGCGCGGGCTGGTCCCGGAGAAGCTTCCCCAGGCACTCGGCGTAGAGATCGTCCTCGGCGCAGCGCTCGCGTGCCTCGTGCCCCATGCGCACCAGCGACACCCGGGCGGCACCTCGCGCCTTCAGGTAGCGGCACACGGCCGAGATGTTCACGAAAGCGCCGGTAAGCACCTCATCGGCCTGGCAGGCATTCACCAGACCCTGCGTACCGGCGTGGGTCGTGTGCACCAGCACCTTCCCGCGCAGGTCCAGCGCACGCATCTCCGTCGGCGAGTTGCCGGCGTCGAAGCCGGGCAGCCTGCGCGCATGCCGCTCCCCCGCCAGTACCGCGCCGGGAAAGCGGCGCCCGAGTTCGAAGGCCTCGTCCACCTCGCCGACCGGGAACACGCGCAGGGCGCCCACATCGAAGGCATGCGGCGCGACCGAGAATGCACGGAATACGTCGATGACCACGGCGATGCCGCGGGCCTCGCGCGCGCCGGCGACGTGGTCGAGCACATCAATTCGCACGTCGGCGCCCTCCACGCTGGTTCACCGCCACGATCCTGGCCCGGGGTATGAAGTTGAAGTCCGTCGCCGTTGCCTGCGTGTAGGCGCCCATCATGCGGCCGACGAGCAGGTCGCCGATCTGCAGCTCCGGCAGCGGGATGTCCTCGTGGATCACGTCGATGCTGTCGCAGGTCGGGCCCGCGAGAACGCAGGGGTGGCGCGGACCCTGGCGGTCGAGACAGTCCACGGGATAGAGCGCGTGGTCGTAGTGCTGGCCGCTGAACGAGCCGTATATGCCGTCGTCGAGGTAGTACCACCAGCGCCCCTCGCGCTGTGCCCGCCCGACCACGGCCGTGACGCAGGTGCCGGCCGACGCCGCGATGTAGCGTCCGGGCTCGGCGATCACCTGCGTGCCCGGCGGCAGCGACTTGAGTTCGCGCCGGATCGGGCGGCAGAACTCGCGGATCTTCGGCGGCGCGCCCGCGTACGCGACCGGGAATCCGCCGCCGATGTCGAGCACGTCGAGGGCGTGCCCGTCGCGCCGTGCTTCGATCATGATTTCGCGGCAGGCGTCGATCGCCTCGACGTACTTCGTCGGATCCGCGACCTGCGACCCGACGTGAAACGAGAGCCCCCGCACGCGCACGCCGAGCCCGCGCGCAACTTCGAGCATCTGGCGCGCCGCGGCCGGCTCACAACCGAACTTCCGGGACAGGTCCACGACTGCCGCCGGGTTCCGGAAGGACACCCGCAGCAGCACTTGCGCACGCCGGCGGTACTTGGCGAACTTGCGGATCTCGTCCGGATTGTCGACGACGAACGTGCGGATGCCGAAGCGCAGGGCCGCGGCGATGTCGGCGTCACCCTTGATCGGGTGCGTGTGGATGCACCGTTCCGCGGGCACGCGCTCGGAACGTACCAGCTCGATCTCGCCGGTCGTGGCGACGTCGAAATTCGCGCCGAGGTCGCGCAGCGTCGCGACGACCGGCGCAAACGGCAGTGGCTTCAGCGCATAGTGGAGGCCGACACCGGGAAGAGCCGCGGACAGCGCCCGGTACTGCGAGCGGATCGCATTGCAGTCGATGACGAGCAGCGGCGTCCCGTGTCGCTTTGCAAGCCCGCGCAGGACCTGCGCCGTCACGCGGGACGACGGGCTGAGGCGCGACCCGGATTTCGCCTTGCGCGTCACGACTCGATCGCGGCAGGGATGCCGCGGCGCGGGGTCATGGCTGTCCGATGCCGTCGCCGAACTCGGCGCGCAGCGCAGCGATGTCCGGGTCGACGGCCACGACGTTCTCCGCCGAGGCGGCCCGATGCAGCCGGTCCCGGACGGCGTCCCACGCCTCGCCCTCCGGTACCTGCTCGACCAGGATTTCCCGGGCGCCGGACCTGTCGAGCGTGCGCAGATTGACGTAGAGCTCCCGCGCGTAAACCTCGGCGCGTCGGCCGGCGTTCACCCATGTCATGTACTTGTTGGCCACGTTCGGCGGCTGCATCGCGAGCACCGCCACCCGGCCACGCTCGGCGGTGAACTGTGCAACGACCTCCCCGAGCGTCGCACTCGTCACGATGCTGAGCGGCGTCGACGGCGCGTAGTGCTTTACGTCCGACCCGGGCACGCGCGGCGACTCCGCCTCGATTTTCCCTTCGACCTCCGGCACGACCGCACGCAGCTGCGTGAGGGTGATGGAGCCCGGACGCAACACCCGCGGCACCGTGTCCACGCAGGAGACGATGGTGGACTCGAGCCCGATCTTGCAGTCACCGCCGTCGAGGATCACGCGCAGCGCGTCGCCGAATTCCTCGCGCACATGCTCTGCCCGGGTCGGGCTGACGTAGCCATACCTGTTCGCCGAGGGCGCGGCGATGCCACTGCCAAACGCCCGGAGCAGTTGCTGGGCGACCGGGTGCCCGGGGACGCGGATTGCCACCGTGTCCTGGCCCCCGGTGATTGCAAGGTCCACGGCAGGCGCCCGCCTCAGGACCAGGGTGAGTGGACCCGGCCAGAACTTGCCGGCGAGCGCGTGTGCCGCGGGCGGGACGGTCAGGGCCCAGCGCTCGAGCAACCTTGGATGATCGAGGTGCACGATCAGGGGATGGGTTGCGGGGCGACCCTTGAGTTCAAAGACACGGCGGACGGCGTCCGGATTCTGGGCGTCCGCGCCCAGGCCGTAGACCGTCTCGGTCGGAAAGGCGATGACCTCGCCCTCGCGCAACGCGTCCACGGCGCGGTCGATCTCTTCCTGCGGCAGGCGTGACATGACCATCGGGGAATGATAACGGATCCCCCGAATAGCGGTTTACCCCGCCGCAGGGCCAGGTCATCCCGCCACTGTGAGGCAGGTCGCGACCTTGGGCGACAAGCCCGTGACTTGCCAGGAGCTATCAAGATCGGGACCCCGGGCCTCCCGCAGAGGCCAGCCAGAGCGGCAGGCTTTCGTGGCGGCGCGCGACCCTGGCGCCGCGCGCATCAGGTCCGGCCGTCAGTCGAGCGCGACGCGCTGCCAGCCGTCCGCGGTTCGCTTCAGCTCGCTGGTCGGCCAGTAACGCAGGTCGAGCTTGAGCGTGACGACCTCGACCGTGCCGTTGTAGGACACGGTCTTGAGCCGCACGGGCGAGCGGTCGGGTCGCCCGCGGATCGCCGCGATGAACGAGTCGAGATCAGGCGTCGGGCGGCCATCCACCTCGACGATACGGCGTCCCGCGACGAGCCCGTAGCGGGTCGCGGGCGATCCGTAGTTGAAATAGGCGACGAACACGCCCTCGGGAGGAATGCCCCGCTGCGCGGACATGGCCCGGTGAGGCGCGTGCAGCACGGTTCCGGCCCAGAGCAGCAGGCGATCGATGTCGAGGCCGCCAAGCGCGACCGTCGCGACGTCGAAACGTGCCTCCTTCCCGTCGCGCAGCACCGTGAGCGAAACGGACGGCGACTGCGTGGCGAGCTCGACCTCGCGGAAGCGACTGACCGGCCGGCCGTTCACCGCGAGCAGCAGGTCGCCGGCGCGCAGGCTGACGGCGGCCGGCGATCCCGCGACCAGGCGGGTAACGCGCAGGACCTGGCGATGTGCGCCGCCCTCGTCCTCCAGCTTCGTCACCCAGGCCACGGATAAGCCGAGCTTGCGCGCCTCGACGATCGTCACCGTGTCGAACTCCGCCTCGAGCGAATACAGGGGCCGACCACCCTTCGCGGCCTCGACCGCCTCCTGGACGATGCCGGCCGGCATGCCTCGGCTCACCTGCGTCAGGTCATGGCCACCCTCGTAGGCGAAGCTCGACCAGAGCGCCTGAACGCGCCCGTCGTGGCCGACGATCACGCCGTCGAAATCAACCGGGCCGTTCACGAGCGTTGCGACCTCGAGGTTTGCCTCGCGGAATTGCAGCGTTCGCGACAGCGGAAATGCCACGTCGTCCACCGAGGCCACTGTCGTCGCGAGCGACTTGACCCTCGAATCCCCGGTGAGACCGACGACGGTCACGGCTTCCCCTGCCTCCAGCGGGCGTGGATCCAAGCTGGTGGCGCGGATCGGGGTCCCATCGAGCAGCTTCGGATCGAAGGACACGATGGCCACGTTGTGCAGCGGGTGCACGTACTCGACCCGGCCCGGGACCTCGACAGACCCGCCGAAAGTCAGCCGTACGTCGCCGACGGCGACCGGCACGGTGTTGCGGTCCACGGCCACGAGGCCGCGCTCGGCGTCCACGAGGAGGCCCGTGCCGTGGTAGCTGCGCTCCGTCACTCCCGCGACCGAGAACGGCATGTCGAAATTGACCAGCACCAGCGACGGCGCGAGACGGTCGGCGAGCGCGTCCGACGTCTTCGCGAACGAGGTGCTCGCCGCAGCGGGCGTCGGCGCGGGCGGCGGTGGCGCGAGCGCGCTGCATGTCCAGTAACCCGCGACGTCGTCGCGAGTGCAGTCGAGCGCCGGGAACCATCGCCGGTCCATGCGCATGACACGGGTCGTGCTGCCCTTCGGGTCATCGATGGTCGTGTAACGCAGCGCAACCCGCGCGCCGTCCGGGAGGCCGGCGATCTCCCGCTCGAAGTCGTCGAGCGTATCGACCGGCGTGCCTGCGACGCTGCTCACGACGGCACCGCGCGGCACTCCAGCCGCACCGAGCGAGTACCCCGGGTTCGCGACGAATACCCCGCGCACCGGGGCATTCATGTGCCGTGCCATCTGGTACGACAGCCCGTGCACCACCGCGTCGCCGAACTCCAGGTACCGCGACGGCGTGATCGAATACAGGTCCTGCACCCTGAGTTTGCGCTCGAGCACGGCGCCACCACGCTCGACCTCGACGCGAATCGTCTCTCCGACCGAGGAATCGAGCACCTCGGCCAACGGGTCGAAGGTCGCAATGAGCTTTCCGTTGACGCGAACCAGGATGTCGCCAGGCTGCAGTTCAGACTCCGCCGGCGACCCCGCCTGCACCTCGGAGACGACCAGCATGCCGGTGAGCCCAGGCGCCGCCTTGCGCGCCTCGGCCTCGGTCTTCGTCCGGAGTCCCAGCCGCACGAGTTCGTCGTAGGGCATGTAGTTGAAGATCGTCTGCAGCGTCCCGCGGGTGACCGGCTTGCCGGCACGGATGAGGTCGAGAGCACGCTGTACGCGGTCAAGCGGCAGGAAGAAGCTCGCCTGGGCATTGTTGCTGCCGCCCGCATTCAGCGCGACCACGTGCCCCTGGATGTCGATCACGGGCGAGCCGGAGGATCCGCCCGAGGTCCCCGAGGCGGCCTGGATGTAGAAGGTGTCGAAATCGTTGTATTTCCCGACGCCGTAGTCGGGGGCCGCGCGATCGAGTCGCGCAATGCGTCCCGGCGAGGATGGACAGCTGCTCGCCCGCGTCGTTGCCGAGGACGCGGATCTCGACACCCACGCGCGCGCCCGCAGGATCGAGCGGCAGTGCCGCAGGCTTCGCATAGCGCAGCTTCGACGGGTCGTAGCGGTAGAAGCCGAAGTCGTGCACCGGATCGCGGTACACCGGCTTGAGCTCCACTTCCTCGCGATTCTGGAACACGGCCGTCGCGACCACGGGCCCCGGGGTCACGACGTGGCGATTGGTCAGGATGATGCCGCGCTCGGCGTCCACGACGAAACCGGTGGCCTGGCTCGACTCGTTCCACTCGGTGTCGAACGCTCGCGCCTGGTCGATCTCGATGGTGACCACCGAGGGCGCCACGCGCGACAGCGTCTTGTCCCAGGCCGGCGTCTCCGCGCCCGCCGCAGCCTGCACGAACGCCACGCAGGCGAGCGCCAGCAGCGCAATCGCCCGCGAGCGGACCGTGTTCACAGCGCGCGACCGAAGGCGGTACGGAACCGGTTGCGGAACTCGTCCATCGTGAATGAGTGCGATTGGGTGCCGGAGTGCGCGATCTTGATCGCGCCCATGAGCGAGGCGATCCTGCCGGTGGTCTCCCAGTCGAGGCCGTTCATGAGGCCGAAGATGAGACCCGCGCGGTACGCGTCGCCGCAGCCCGTGGGATCGACGAGGGCCTCCGGCGCCACCGTCGGGATGTGGTGCTCGCGCCCGCCGGCGTGGATGACGCTGCCGTCCGCGCCCCTGGTGACGACGAGCGCGCGGACGCGGCTCGCGATCTCGCGATGGGAAAGCCCGGTGCGCTCCGACAGGAGCTGTCCCTCGTAGTCGTTCACTGCAACCCACGTCGACTTGCCGATGAAATCAAGCAGTTCCGCGCCGTCGAACATCGGCAACCCCTGGCCCGGGTCGAAAAGCATCGGGATCCCGGCCTCCGCAAACTGCGCGGCGTGCCGAACCATTCCCTCGCGCCCGTCCGGGGCGACGAGACCGAGCGTGCAGCTGGTGACCTGTGAGACATGGTTCAGGTGCGATTGGTTCATCGCACCCGGGTGGAATGCCGTGATCTGGTTGTCATCGAGGTCGGTGGTGATGAACGCCTGCGCGGTGAACTCGCCCTCGACCACCCGGATCTGCGACACGTCCACCGAGCGCTCGCGCAGCCACCGTTCGTACGGACCGAAGTCGTGCCCGACGGTCGCCATCGGCACGCCCGAGCCGCCGAGCAGTCCGAGGTTGTAGGCGATGTTTCCCGCGCAGCCGCCGAAGTTGCGCCGCATGCTGGGCACGAGGAACGAGACGTTCAGCAGGTGGATGCGGTCGGGAAGGATGTGGTCCCGGAACCTGCCGGGAAACACCATCACCGTGTCGAACGCGACCGACCCGCAGATGAGCGCCGTCACGCCGCCTTCCACGCGAGGTCGAGCTGCTTGGCGGCGCGCACGTCGTCGAGCCGGCGGACCGGCAGCGTATACGGTGCGCCCTTCAGCTTTTCAGGATCGGTCTTTGCCTCCTCGCGGATTGCGGTCATCGCAGCGACGAACGCATCGAGTTCCTGCTTCGACTCGGTCTCGGTGGGCTCGATGAGCAGGCACTCCGGCACCAGCAGCGGGAAATAGGTCGTCGGCGCGTGGAATCCGTAGTCGAGCAGCCGCTTCGCGAAGTCCATCGCCGTCGTGCCGTACTCGCGAGCCTCGTGCCTGAGCGTGACGATGAACTCGTGACCGGCGCGCCGCTCGGGGTAGGCGAGCTCGAAGCCCGCGGCAGCGAGGCGTCTCATGAGGTAGTTCGAGTTGAGCGTGGCGAACTCGGAGACCCGGCTCATGCCGTCGCGGCCGAGCATGCGCATGTAGACGTACGCCCGCAGCAGCACGCCCGTGTTGCCCATGAACGCCGACAGGCGGCCGATGGTCTGGGGCAGGTCGCGTTCGTCCAGCCAGCGGTAGCGTTCGCCCTCGCGGCCGACCAGCGGCACCGGCATGAACGGCAGCAGTCGCTCGCCCACGCCCACCGCACCCGAACCCGGGCCGCCGCCGCCGTGCGGGGTCGAGAACGTCTTGTGCAGGTTCATGTGGATGACGTCGAAATCCATGTCACCCGGCCGGACCTTGCCCAGGATCGCGTTCAGGTTTGCGCCGTCGTAGTACAGGAGCCCGCCCGCCTCGTGCACGATGCCGGCGACTTCGGTGATTCGCCTCTCGAAGACGCCGAGCGTCGACGGGTTCGTGAGCATGATGCCTGCAGTGCGCGGGCCCACCACCGCGCGCAGCGCCGCGAGGTCGATGTCGCCGTTCGGCAGCGAGGCGATCTCCTTGACCGTGCAGCCGCACATGGTCGCGGTCGCGGGATTCGTGCCGTGCGCAGCATCGGGCACGATGATCTCGGTGCGCTCGAGGTCGTTCCTCGACAGGTGATAGGCGCGGATCATCGCCACGCCCGCGAACTCGCCCTGCGCGCCCGCCATGGGCGTGAGCGACACGCCGCGCATGCCGGTGACTTCCTTCAGCATCTCCTGCAGTTCGTACAGGCACTGCAGGATGCCCTGCCCCGTCGCCTCGGGTGCGAGGGGGTGCCGGGACAGGAATTCCGGCAGCATCGCGTACTGGTTGCACGCGCGCGGGTTGTATTTCATCGTGCACGACCCGAGCGGGTAGAAGTGCGTGTCGATCGAAAAGTTGAGCTTGGACAGCCGCGTGAAGTGACGCACCGCCTGCAGCTCCGAGACCTCGGGCAGCACGGGCGGCCGGCGGCGGCGCAGCGCCTCCGGGATCGCGGGCGACGAGTCCTCGAGCGGATACTGTGCCTCGGCGCTGCGGCCGGGGACGGAGAGTTCGAATATGAGTTTCTCGAGCATGTCGGTTCTCACGCGGCGGTTGCGGCGCCGGCGCCGGTCATGATTTCGCGGAGCGCCCGCGAGTAGGTTTCGATGTCCTCCGCGGTGCGCGTCTCGGTGGCGCACACCAGCAGCGCGTTGCCGAGCGCCGGGTAGTCGGCACTCGCATCGAAGCCGCCGACGATGCCGCGTTTCGCCAGCGCGTCGAGCACGCCGCGCACCGGCCGGTCGAGGACCAGCAAGGCCTCGTGGAAGCGCGGCCTGTCGAAGGCAAGGCGCACGCCGGGCACCCGGGTCAGAGCCTCGACCAGCGCTGCGCTGCGCTCCATGCACGACGAGGCCACCTGCGCGAGGCCGTGGGGCCCGACCAGCGACATGTAGATCGTCGCGGCCGTGACCAGCAGGCCCTGGTTGGTGCAGATGTTCGAGGTCGCCTTGCTGCGACGGATGTGCTGCTCGCGCGCCTGGAGCGTGAGCGTGTAGCCGGTCTTCCCTTCGAGGTCCACGGTCCGGCCGATGATCCGTCCCGGCATCTGCCGGATGTGCTCCATGCGCGTCGTCATGAAGCCGAAGTACGGTCCGCCGGACGACAGCGGCACGCCGAGCGGCTGGCCTTCGCCGCAGACGATGTCCGCGCCGCGCGCACCCCATTCGCCCGGCGGCTTCAGCACCGCGAGCGAGGTCGGGTTCACCACCGCGATCACCAGCATGCCCATCTCGTGGGCACGGTCGGTGAGCGCGTCCACGTCCTCGAGCGTGCCGAAGAAATTCGGCTGCTGGATGACGAGCGCCGTGACGTCCTGGCCGCGATAGCGCTCGAGGCCCTCCGCCGGCGTGTGGCCGCCGCGGTCGTCGTAGGACAGGAGCTCGAAAGCGAGCCGCTGGTTGCCCGCGACCGCCTTCACGACGTCCCGATACCTGGGATTGAGCGCGACCGGCAGGAGGATGCGCGCCGACTTCGACTTGCGGTGCGCCCGCACGGCCATGAGACAGGCCTCGCCGAGCGCCGTCGCGCCGTCGTAGAGCGAGGCGTTCGACGCATCCATGCCCGTGAGGCTCGTCATCATCGACTGGTATTCGTACAGGAGCTGCAGCGTGCCCTGGCTCGCCTCGGCCTGGTATGGCGTGTACGCGCTGTAGAACTCGCCGCGCGAGACGATGGCCCACACCGCCGCCGGCACGTGGTGCTCATAGGCGCCGGCGCCGATGAAGTTGAGCGGTCGGCCGTCGCGCGCTGCACGCTCGGTCATCAACCGCCCGATCTGCATTTCGGAAGCCGCCGGCGGGACGCCTTTCAACTCGCCGCAGCGCAGGGCTGCGGGAATCTCGTCGAACAGCGCCTCGGTGCCTGGCGCGCCGATCGCGGCCAGCATGTCGCGGATGTCGTCCGCGGTGTGCGGGATGAAGGGCATGGTCTCACTCGTGCTTCAGTGGGTTTCCGCCGCCAGGGCCGCCTCGTAAGCCGCGGCATCGAGCAGCGCCGCGAACTGCGACTTGTCGTCCGGCCGGACGCGCATGAGCCAGCCCGCGCCATAGGGATCCTGGTTGATGAGTTCCGGCTGGCCACCGAGGTCGGCGTTCGCCGCCACGACCTCCCCGCTCACCGGGCTGTAGACATCGGAGGCCGCCTTGACCGACTCGACGACCGCGCATGCCTCGCCCGCGGAGATGCGGCGGCCCGCCTCCGGCACCTCGGCGAAGACCAGGTCGCCGAGCGCCTGCTGGGCGTGGTCGGAAATGCCGATGGTGATCGTGCCGTCGGCCTCCAGGCGGGCCCACTCGTGCGACTTCATGTAACGCAGGTCGGAGGGAACGTTGCTCATGGCGTACTCCAGGAAGAATGATTCAAAGTGCGATGGCGATCCGCCCATGGCGGACGAACGGCGGGCGTACCACCGTCGCGGCGAGCAGCCGGCCACGAATCTCGACTTCACAAAGATCGGTCGTCTGGGAGGGGACCCGGGCGAGGCCGATGGACCGTTCGAGCGTCGGGGAGAAGGTGCCGCTCGTGACCTCCCCTTCGCCGACGGCCGGGACGATCACCTTCTGGTGAGAGCGCAGCACGGCCCGGTCGCCGAGCACCAGGCCGACCTGCTTGCGCGGAACCCCGCGCGCTTTCTGCTCTACGAGTGCGGCACGGCCGATGAAGTCGCGATCCTGGGAATCCCAGCCGATGGTCCAGGCAAGCCCGCACTCGAGCGGGGACACCGTCTCGTCCATGTCGCTGCCGTAGAGATTCATGCCGGCCTCGAGTCGCAGCGTGTCGCGTGCGCCGAGCCCGCAGGGCATCACGCCCGCGTGCCGCAACCGCTCCCAGAAACCCGCCGCCTCACCGGTCGGCAGCATGATCTCCCAGCCGTCCTCGCCCGTGTAGCCGGTGCGCGCGACGAACCAGTCGCCGGCGGGCGCGCCGAAGAACGGGCTGAGATCCATCGCTCGCGACGCGAGGCCGGGATCCAGCAGCGTAGCGGCCTTCGCCCGCGCGTTCGGCCCCTGCACGGCGATCATGGCAAGGTCCAGGCGCGGCTCGACCGACACCTCGAAGGCCCCGGCATGCGTGCGCAGCCATTCGATATCCTTGTCGCGCGTGCCGGCGTTCACGACCATGCGGTACCAGCGATCGTCGAGGTAATAGACGATCAGGTCGTCGATGATCCCGCCGTGCTCGCGCAACATGCAGGAATAGAGCGCCTTGCCCGACTGGGTGAGCTTCGCGACGTCGTTCGCGAGCAGCCTGCGCAGGAAATCACGGACCCGGGGGCCGCGCAGGTCCACCACGCACATGTGGGAGACATCGAACATGCCCGCGTCGCGGCGCACCCCGTGGTGCTCCTCGATCTGCGAGCCGTAGTTGACCGGCATGTCCCAGCCGCCGAAGTCGACCATCCGTGCGCCGGCAGCGGCGTGTGTTTCGTAGAGTGGTGTGCGCAGTCCCATGTTCCATTTCCCGCAGCCAGAAAAGAAAAAAGGCGGCGGGCCGCCTAGGCCCGCCGCCCCTCTGTCCTGTGACCTGAGAGATCGGGTGCCGGAAAACCGGCGCCGCACCCCTTCGGTGGGCCCCTCACGGGGCCGCTCTCCAGAGCCCATCAAGCACCGCCGTTCCTTTGCCTGAGCGTTTCCGGGCGGGTTGCGCCTTCGGCGGGGAAGCTGCCTTCCCTCTCTCCGGACGGGCCTTGCGATGGGTGGAGGGATGTTACCCGAGCCCGGGGGCCGCGGCCAGCGAACCGGCGTCGCCGCTTGTCAATTGGCCGCCGGAGCCGGAACATCGCGGACCCCGGCGAATTCCTGGAGCGTCCAGCCAATGCGAGCCATCATCCGGACCCTGGCCCCGATCGTCCTGCTGGCCGCGGCCGCCGCCGCGCCCGCCTCGCAGGCCGCAGACGACCCCGGTGCGCGGCTGAACGCGCTCTTCCAGTCCGAGTGGGAACGCGGGATGCGGGAAAATCCCCTCTCGGCGACCTACGTCGGCGACCACCGCTACGACGATCGCTGGCCCGACCTGTCCCCCGACGCCATGGCGAAGAGCGACGCCGAGGACCGCGCAGTGCTCGCCACGCTGGCCGCGATGGATCCCGCCACGCTCACCGACGCCGACCGGCTCAACCGCGAGCTCTTCCGCCGCATGTACCAGGACTCGGTGGACTCCTATGAGTGGGGCGTCCAGGACATGCCCATCAACCAGCGCGGTGGCGTGCAGTCGGTGAGCGAGCTCGCCGGCCTGATCGACTTCACCACCGCCCGCGACTATGAGAACTGGATCTCGCGCCTCGAGGGGATCGGGACCTACGTGGACCAGAACATCGCGCTCATGCGCGAAGGCGTGCGCCGCGGGCTCGTGCAGCCCAAGGTCATCATGCAGCGCATCCCGGGCCAGATTGCGAAGCAGGTGGTCTCGGAGCCCGAGGCGAGCCCGTTCTACGCCCCATTCCGCACCATGCCGGCCGCCATGCCCGCGGCAGAGCAGGAGAAGTTCCGAGCGGCCGGACGCGCCGCCATCACGCGCTCAGTCGTCCCCGCGTACCGCCGCCTGCAGGATTACTTCGTCAAGGACTACCTGCCCGCCTGCTCCGACTCCGTGGGCGTCTGGGCCCTGCCCGGCGGCGACGCCTGGTACCAGAACCGCATCGCCTGGTTCACGACCACGAACCTGACCGCGGACCAGGTCCACGAGATCGGCCTGAAGGAAGTCGCGCGCATCCGCGGCGAGATGCAGAAGGTCATCCAGCAGGTCGGGTTCAAGGGGACCTTCCCCGAGTTCCTGCAGTACCTGCGCACGGACCCGAAGTTCCGCTACACCGACCCGCAACGCCTGCTCACGGCGTACATGGTCATGGCGAAGCGCATCGACCCGCTGCTGCCGCAGTACTTCGGCAAGCTGCCGCGCCTGACGTACGGCGTGCGCCCGATCCCGGACGAGTCGGCGCCCGACACGACCGCCGCCTATTACCAGGGCGGGGCGCTGGACGGCCGCCGCGCGGGCTACTACTACGTGAACCTCTACAAGCCCGAGGAGCGCCCGATCTACGAGATCCCGGTGCTCACCATCCACGAGTCGGTGCCCGGCCATCACCTGCAGATCGCGCTCGCCCAGGAGCTGGGATCGGTGCCGATGTTCCGCCGCGACTTCGAGGCAACCGCGTTCGTCGAGGGCTGGGCGCTCTACAGCGAGAGCCTCGGACAGGAAATGGGCTTCTACGCCGATCCCTACGACAAGTTCGGCCAGCTCACCTACGAGATGTGGCGTGCCGTGCGGCTCGTCGTCGACACGGGCATCCACCACAAGCACTGGACACGCGAGCAGGCGATCCAGTTCTTCAAGGACAACGCCGCGAAGACCGAGCTCGACATCGTGAACGAGGTGGACCGCTACATCGCATGGCCCGGCCAGGCGCTGGCCTACAAGATCGGCGAGCTGAAGATCAAGGAACTTCGAGCACGTGCCACCGCCGCGCTCGGGCCGGACTTCGACCTGCGCGCGTTCCACGACGTGGTGCTCGGCAGCGGCGCGATACCGCTCGACGTGCTCGAAGGCAACGTGCAGCGCTGGATTGCCGAACGTTCCGCCGCGGCCCAGCCCCGCCCATGACCCGCCTGCCCCGCCGGCGAAGCGTCCCGGTCCGTGTCGGTCGCGTGACGATCGGCGGCGACCATCCTGTCGTCGTGCAGTCCATGACCAACACGGACA
Source organism: uncultured Gammaproteobacteria bacterium (assembly GCA_963726665.1). Lineage (GTDB taxonomy): Bacteria > Pseudomonadota > Gammaproteobacteria > Steroidobacterales > Steroidobacteraceae > RPQJ01. The sequence goes on from CAVSDW010000012.1 coordinate 712,632, forward strand.
CGGCGGACGTCGAGGCCACGGCGCTGCAGGTACGCGCGCTCGCACTGGCAGGCTCCGAACTGGTGCGGATCACCGTCAACACCGAGGAGGCCGCAGCCGCCGTGCCGGTCATCGCCGAGCGCGTGCGCGCACTCGGCGTGGAGGTGCCGCTGGTGGGCGATTTCCACTTCAACGGGCACAAACTGCTGCGCGAGCACCCGGCCTGCGCGGAAACACTGGCCAAGTACCGCATCAACCCGGGCAACGTCGGCCGCGGCAGCAAGCGCGACCCGCAGTTCGCCGAAATGATCGAGATCGCCTGCCGCCACGGCAAGCCCGTGCGCATCGGCGTGAACTGGGGCAGCCTCGACCAGGACCTGCTCACGCGGCTCATGGACGAGAACTCGAATAGCGCGGAGCCGCTCGACGCCGTGGACGTCGTCCGCGAGGCACTCGTCGTATCGGCACTCGCCAGCGCCGAGCGGGCCGAGGAACTCGGCCTGCCCCACGACCACATCGTCATCTCCTGCAAGGTGAGCGGCGTGCAGGACCTGATCGGCGTGTACCGCAATCTCGCCACGCGCTGCGACTATCCGCTGCACCTCGGCCTCACCGAGGCCGGCATGGGATCGAAGGGCATCGTCGCCTCCACGGCCGCGATGGCGGTACTGCTGCAGGAAGGCATCGGCGACACGATCCGCGTCTCGCTTACGCCGGACCCGGGCGGCGACCGGACGAAGGAGGTCGTGGTCGCCCAGGAAATGCTGCAGACGATGGGGCTGCGCTCGTTCGCGCCCATGGTCGTGGCCTGCCCCGGATGCGGACGCACGACATCGACGTATTTCCAGGAACTCGCGCAGAAGATCCAGGCGCACCTGCGCGAACGCATGCCGGAGTGGCGGCGGCGCTATGCGGGCGTCGAGGAAATGACGGTCGCCGTCATGGGCTGCGTGGTGAACGGGCCTGGCGAGAGCAAGCACGCGAGCATCGGCATCAGCCTGCCTGGCACCGGCGAGCGCCCGGTTGCACCGGTGTACGTGGACGGCGAGAAAGGGCCTACGCTCAAGGGCGAGCGCATCGCCGAGGAATTCCAGGCGCTGGTCGAGCAGTACGTCGAGCGCACCTACGGCACGAGGATCGACCCATGAGCAAGCTGAAAGACCTGACCTGCGCTCCCTGCCCTGCCGGGACGCCTCCACTGGCCTCCGCCGACGCAGCAAAGCTGCTGGCCGAACTGCAGCACGGCTGGCGCATCGCCGACGACGGCAAGTCCCTGCGCCGCGGCTACCGGTTCGCGAACTTCCACGAGACCATGGGCTTCGTAAACGCCCTGGCGTGGATCGCCAACACCGAAGACCACCATCCCGACCTCGAGGTCGGCTACGACTATTGCCGCATCACGTTCGCGACGCATTCGATCGGCGGTCTCTCGCGGAACGACTTCATCTGCGCGGCGAAGACCGACGCGTTGGGCGCGTGAGCTGGCACCGGACGCCCGGAACTGCGGAGCAACGACGAGGAATTCCAGTCGATTCGAGCGGGGGGAACAATGGACAACGACACCCGGGAAACCGGCGACGGGACGGCGCTGCCGTTCGTCGCGCCGTGCATTGCGCTTGCGACGTTCGCGCCGATCCAGTGGGTGCGACTCGGCTGGCACGACATGTGGGCCGCGCCGCGGCAGAGCCTGACCTACGGCGCGATCGTGGTCGTACTCAGCCTCGCGCTGGCGACGATCGCCGTCCGCTACGGCGGCTATTTCGAGCTGCTGGCCCTCGTGTCCGGCTTTGTCCTCATCGCCCCGGTGCTCGCCGTCGGTACCTACGTGATCAGCAGCCAGCTGGAGCGTGGCGAGAAGCCTTCCCTGCGCCGTTGCCTGCGCGAGGAGCAGCGCGCGCTCGGCAACCTGATGGTGTTCGCGCTGATGCTGATGGTGGTATTCCTCGTGTGGGCCCGCGCCGGCTCCGCCGTTCACGTCTTCTTCCCCATCGGCGAAGCCCCGGACTGGCGCGACTACCTGACGTTCTTCGGCATCGGCAGCGCGATCGGCTCGATCTTCGCCGCCATCGTGTTCTCGGCGGCCGCATTTTCGCTGCCGATGCTGGTGGACCGGCGGGTGGACAGCGTCACGGCCGTCGTGACCAGCATCAATGCCGTATTGCGTAACAAGCCCGCCATGGCCGTATGGGCCGCCTGCATCGTGCTCGCAGTAGCGCCAGGGTTCGCGCTGCTCTTCATGGGCCACGCGCGCGGCGGCGGACTCGCGTGGATCATGGTGGGGCTCGGCCTCACGCTGCCGCTCATCGGCCACGCCACGTGGCATGCGTACCGGGAGACCGTGGACGCAAGCGCCTGGCCACTGAATGACGAAAATCGCGGTGAGATTGAGTAGATGAAAAACCACGGCAGGAGTGCGGTCATGAAGCCAGCGGAACGGAGGCTGGCGCAGGCAGCGGCCACGGCAATCCTCGGGATCGACACGCTTTGGGGCGGGGACGTCATGAACCCGTCGGGCACCGGGCGATTCATTGCGGATTCCTGGTTCTCCGACGAACCGCTGCCCAGGGCGTACAAGCATCCCGCGGCTGCGAGGCTGCGCAGGAACGGTGGCGTTTCGGGCCAGCAGGTCGACGTATCGGCCGTCGATGCATACCTGGAGGCCGTGGACATTCCAGCAGCAATCGGCGAGATGAACGATTATGCGGGCAACGTCGACAAGCTGCGTGGGGCGTACCTGCAGGGCATGTGCGAGTGCCTCGGCGTGATGTGGGACCTCGTGCAGGAACGGCTTGGACGTGGGCCCGCAGTGACGTACGAGCGCTGCATCGTCGCCTCAACCGGCGCGGCCCCGACCGCCTCCGATCCGCTGTCGAAGCGCGAACGGGTCGCGGAACTGCTCGCAGGACAGGGATACCGGTCGGGTTCCCGGGCGAAGTTGCTGTCCGCGGTTGACGCATGGCGACACGAGCGCACGGTGCCGAAGAAGTCGATCGCCTTGCTGGCGGACGCCTGCATCGCGCAGTTCGACGCAGGCGCCGCGAAGCACATCGCGCCTCACCTGCCGCGGTCCCTGCACGGTGTTCCTCGGGCAAACATCCGGTTCCTCGCCATCCAGGATGCGTGGTTTTCGGGGTCGATGAACTACCTCGGCCGCGCGCGCAACCGTGACGGCTCGCCGCAGTACGAGGCGACCTACGAGATCAACGCATCGCTCGAGATCTCCGTGCCCGAGTTCATGCAGCTCGTGTCGCACGAAGTCGTGCCAGGCCACGTGACCAACTTCGCCTGGATCCAGGCGCTGTACGCGCGCCGTATGCTCGGCTTCGAGGCCACGGTGCTGACGATGAACACGCGCGGCGCGGCCCTGTCGGAAGGCATCGCGAACAACGCGATACTCATGGCGTTCGGCGTCACCGAGATCGACGAGTTGCCCGACGTCGACCTGCAGATCGGCACGCTGCTGGCGCTGCTCCAGGACGACGCGAAGAACCAGTCTTCGTTTCTCACCTGGGGACGGGGCTGGCAGACGGAAAAGGTGCGGAGCGTGCTGCGCAACGAGTACCTGTGCTCCGACGAACGCGCCGACAAGCTGTCGGGTGCCTGGGGACGTCATCCGCTGCTGGGCCGCATGTACCTGCCTGTCTACCGCGCCGGTACGGTCAAGGTCGCGGCCCTGCGCAGGCGACATCCACCGGAAAAGGTCATTCCCGCGCTTTACGGCGCGCTCGGGATGGTCGACCTGGTGACGATCGACCAGGTGCTCGGTGGAGCCAGCTCGAGGAACCGTCGTGCCCGAGGCCGCTGAGGACGCGGTCGACAGCAATGCGCTGGACGCCGCGGCCGACTCCAGGCCGTGGGCCGTCTACCTGCTCGATTGCCACGGCGGCAGGAGCTACATCGGCATCAGTCCGTGCCCGCAGCAGCGCTTCGAGGCACACCGGGCCGGCAAGGGAGCGGCCTTCACGCGGGCCAATCGTCCAGAGGCTCTTTCAGCGGTCGTCTGGTTCGAGAGTCGAAGTGCCGCCGCATCCATGGAGGCGCGGCTGAAGGCGCTCGCGCGGCCTTCGAAGCTCGAGTGGTTCAGCGGTTTTGCGACGACGACCGCTTCGAGCCCGGCCACGCGGGACGACGGACTGGCCAGTCTCTCCCGCCGCGGCCGGTAGCTGCTGGCTGACCCGGCCGGCGGAATCGACCCCGAAGCGGACATCTGACACTGCCGCGCAATTGGCTTTGACACAGGCGCGCCCGGCAGTTACACCACGCGAGGCTCTTTCCAACGCCGCCGGGAGACACCGCATGAGCGGAGCCACGAATGCGCCAGACCGGGGCCCGATCCCCGAGTTCAAGCAGGTCATGGGCCACCCCGGCCCGCTCTGGATGCTGTTCATGTCGGAATTCTGGGAACGCTTCGCGTTCTACGGCATCCGCTGGGCCCTGGTGCTCTACATCGTGGCGCAGTTCTACGGTGGCAATCAGTCCGGCCAGGCCGATGCCAACCTCACCTACGGCTCGTATCTCGCGCTGGTATACGCCGGCGCGATCTTCGGTGGCTACATCGCCGACAAGATCATCGGCTACCAGCGCTCGATTCTGATCGGGGCCGTGTTCATGGCAGCCGGCCTGTTCATGATCATGTTGCCGGACCCGATGCTGTTCAAGCTCGGTCTCGCCACGATCATCGTCGGCAACGGCATGTTCAAGCCGAACATCTCGACCATGGTCGGCAAGCTCTACTCGATCACCGATGAGCGCCGCGACTCGGGCTTCACGATCTTCTACATGGGCATCAACATGGGCGCGTTCATCGCGCCGATCATCACGGGCTGGATGGCGAGTTCGCTGTTTGGCACCGACGCCGCGCCCGCCTACAAGTACGTATTCGGCGCGTCCGGCGTCGGCATGTTGATCAGCATGGCGTGGTTCTACTTCGGCCGGCGCCAGCTGCATGACATCGGCAGGCCGCCGGCGGAAGCGCCGGGCCGCGAACGGGCCGTCTACGTGGCGATCGGCGCGCTGTGCGTGATCCCGCTGGTCTACTCGCTGCTTGCGCTCGGCGCCGGGACGCTCCAGTACGTGCTGACCGCGCTGTTCGTCGGTCTGGCCTCGATGCTGATGATCGAGGGTATTCGCGGCGGCGCAGTGGCCCGCGACAGGACCATCGCGATGCTGATCATCTTCGCCTTCAACATCCTGTTCTGGATGTTCTACGAGCAGGCCGGCAACTCGTTCACGTTCCTCGCAGACCAGATTGTCGACCGGGTCCTCGGCGGCTTCGTCTTCCCGACCGCCTGGTTTCAGTCGGTATCAGCGCTTGCAGTCATCATGCTCGCGCCCGTCGTCGCCTGGGTCTGGGTGTGGCTGGCGAAGCGCAACCTGAACCCCTCGATTCCGCGCAAGTTCGGCCTCGGCCTGATGTTCAATGGCCTGGCTTTCCTGTTGCTGATGTTCGCGCTGTCGAACCTGGTGAGCGACGACGGGCAAGATTCCGTTCTGGACCCTGATCGCCACCTACTTCATTCAAGTGGTCGGCGAGCTGTGTCTGTCGCCGATCGGCCTGTCGATGGTGACCAAGCTGGCCCCGGTGCGCCTGGTCGGCCTTGGCATGGGCGGCTGGTTCCTCTCCACCGGCATCGGCAACAATCTGTCTGGCATCTTCGCCAGCGTGGTCAGCGGAGAGACCGGCATGACCACGACCTCGGCGCTGGCGGGCTACACCTTCGGCTTCTGGGCCCTGGTCGGCTCCGGCGTCGTGCTGTTCCTGATTGCGCCATTGATCCAGCGCTTGATGCACGGCGTGAAGTGACCACTGCCGGCTGCCAACCGTGAATCCTGACTACTGGTACCGGTCCGGACTGAGCAACGTCAGGTCGATTGCCGGTTTCTCGTCCGACAACACTTGCGCCATCAACTTGCCGGTAATCGGTCCGAGACTGAGCCCCATCATGGAATGGCCCGTCGCCACGCAGAGATTGGCATACCGGCTCACCCGGCCCATGTACGGCATGCCGTCGGGCGCGAACGGGCGAAAGCCATGCCAGACCGGCAGACCGCTCAACTCCCTGGTCGTGTATTCCGGGAAGTAGTCGGGGATCGCCTTCAGGATCCCGCTCACCCGCGATGGATTGACGCGCTCGTCCAGCCCGGCAATCTCCATCGTTCCGCCCAGTCGCAGCGAATCGCCCATGGGTGTCACCGCGATGCGCGCCTCTGTCAATATCGAACAGATTGCCGGCAGTCGTTTCGCCCTGGGAACCGTCACACTGTAACCCTTGCCGGCCTGCATCGGCAGTTTCACGCCCAGGCTACGCGCCAGTTGCGTCGACCAGATTCCGCCGGCGATGACGTACTCATCGCCGGCCAGCTCGCCACGATTCGTCTGCACACCGGCAATGCGGCCACCCTCGACGCGCCAGCCGGTCACGTCCGTGTTCCAGGAGACATTCTGCCCGCGCGCAAGTGCGTCGATGAACCGATGCGGCGTCAGATGGCAGTCCAGCGGGTAATGAACCGCCCCTGCAATCTCCATGCGGATCCCCGGTTCGAGTTTCGCGGTCGCCTCCGGCGTAAGAACCTCCGCCGGTATCCCGAGTTGCCGGGCCGCCGCTCCCGTCCTGGTTTCCTCCGCCAGCCCGTGCTCCGTCCTGCAGAGCATGAGCAAGCCTTTTCTCACCAGCTCGAAATCATTTCCCGGCACCGCCGCCAGTTCCTCGAAGAGCTGCCGGCTCGCCAGGCTCAGATCGCGAATCAATGGCGCCGACCGCGCGACATGTTCCGCCGTCGCGGCCCGCCAGAACTTCCAGCCCCAGCTCAACAACTCCGCATCCAGCCGCGGCTTGATGTAGAAGGGACTCTCGGGATTCCACATCCATTTCAGTCCGAGCGCCACCGCGCCCGGCGCCGCCAGCGGCACGAAATGGCTCGGCACGATCATGCCGGCATTGTTGCGCGAACAGCAGTCATGGTCGGGCGCGCCGCGTTCGATCACGGTGACGCGATGCCCTTTCTGTTGCGCGTAGTAAGCGGTTGCCAGCCCGATGACGCCACCGCCAATCACGATGACGGACTTGCTCATGCGCGAATGCCGCTGGCGTACGGATCGCGTTCGTCGGATAACAGGCTCGCCTCGGCATTTACGAACGCCGTGCCCGTGATGCTTGGCACGATCCCGTCGCCCTCGAGCCGGTAACTCGCCGTGAACGTACTGCCGATGATGCTCTCCTGCACCCACGGCTTGCCCGGCGCGAGTTTCCCATCCGCTGCCAGGCAAGCCAGTTTCGCGCTGGTGCCGGTGCCACACGGCGACCGGTCATAGGCCTTGCCAGGGCACAGCACGAAGTTTCGCGACTGTGCCTGCGGATTGATCGGCGGCCCGAACAATTCGACGTGGTCCACTTCCGGGAATCCCTGCGTGTTCACCGCCTGCCGGACACGCCAGGCAAAGTCGGTGAGCTGCTCGACATTCGCGAGCGCAAGCGCGTGACCGTGTTTCTCCACGAGGAAGAACCAGTTGCCGCCCCACGCCACATCGCCCGTAACCGCCCCGATCCCCGCAACCTGCACGGTGACGGCTCGTGCCTTGCGGTAACTCGGCACATTGGCGACCGAGACGCTCCCATCGGCGTTCAGTGTGGCCGTGACGACGCCGACCGGGGTTTCGATCCGGTGACTGCCGGGCTTGATTCGCCCGAGATGCGCCAGCGTGGCCACCAGGCCGATGGTTCCATGGCCGCACATGCCGAGGTAGCCGACGTTGTTGAAGAAGATCACTCCGGCAGCGCATGCAGGATCAGTCGGCTCGCACAGCAGCGCGCCCACCAGCACATCCGATCCGCGCGGCTCGTTCACCACGGCGCTGCGGAAGGTGTCATGTTGGGCGCGCAGTAGCGCGAGGCGCTCCGCCATCGAGCCGTCGCCGAGAGCCGGACCGCCATCAATGACGACGCGGGTCGGTTCGCCGCCGGTATGGCTGTCGATGACGTGAATGCGTTTCACGTCTTGCGCTTGGGTAACCTGGGGCGCGTGGCAAGAGCGCCATGAATGATGCCCAGGACGCGCCGGCGTTCGTCGCCGACGAGTGGCAGGCGCGGCGCGCGCACCCACTCTGAACCGAGGCCGCATTCCTGGACGGCGAGCTTGATGTACTGGACGAACTTCACGTGCGTGTCGAGATGCATCAACGGCGTGAACCACCGGTACAGCGTGCGTGCCTCGTCCCACCGACCTGCGCGCGTCAGGTCCCAGAGATACTGATTCTCCGCCGGCAAGGCGATGCCTGCGCCCGCAACCCAGCCATCGATTCCAAGAATCGACGCCTCCAGCACCAGGTCGTCCACGCCGGTAAAGATTGCGTACCGGTCACCCACGGCGTTGTGCAGATCGGTGATGCGGCGCACGTCGCCGGAACTTTCCTTCAGTGCAACGAAGTTCTTCACATCGGCCAGTTCGGCGAACAGCGCAGGGGTGATGTCGTTCGCGTAACTGATGGGGTTGTTATAGATCATGATCGGCAGGCCGGTCGCTTTCGCGACCTTGCGGAAGTGCGTCATGTTCTCGCGCACGTCGCCCTTGTAGATCATGGCCGGCATCAGCATGAAGCCATCCGCACCGAGCCTCTCGCAGTCGCGGACATACCGGCACGCGGCGGCAGTGGAGCATTCCGCAACGCCGCTCAACACCGGCACGCGACCGGCGGCTACCTTCACAGTGGCGTCGATGACACGACGCTTCTCATCGGGTTCAAGCGCGGTGTTCTCGCCGAGCGAACCGAGCATGACCAGGCCGCTGACGCCGGAGGCAATCAACGTGTCGACGTGCCGCTCGGTGGCTGCGAGGTCGAGCGATTGGTCCTTGTTCAATTGGGTCGTCACCGCCGGGAAGACGCCCTGCCATCGGGATTTCATGGATTTCCGGCTCCTGCTGGTTGAGCGACCAAGTGGAAACACCGACCCCGGCAGCGATTGAGGTGCTGCAGATGAACCCAAACGTCGGGGATGGCAGCCGGGGTAGACCGGCCTGGATTGTACAAGCCTCGCATTTCTCCGTCAGCCGGGCCTCCCGGGTGCTGCGCGGCATGCCCACGACGAACGCGACCGCCGTTGCGAACGGGTCGAGCGCGGCCAATGACGCACGCGGGCGGTGTCCCACTCCGCCTACTTCAGCAGTTCCCGGTCAAGCGCCGGATCCACCTCGTGCATCAGGTCCACGGGGAGCCGCGAGTAGCGCATCGCCGCCGCGTACCCTCGACGATCTCCGTGGTCGATCATCCACTGCGCGTGCTCGCAGAGCAGCACGAGCTGCAGTGAGCGGGCGAGCGTCATGGCAAGCCTGCGCGCCCCGGACTGCAGCACCTCGCGATCCTGTCCCGACTCGAGCCACAGCGCGGCGCGCTCGAGCGCGCCGACCGCACCGCGCCCGGCGGCCTCGAGCCGCGGCTCCTTGAGCGACCGCAGGCAGCTCGACGCCCGTCCCATGAGCGCTGCGAGCCCGGCATTCAGGTCGGACCGGAGCAATGCGTCCAGAGACAGCACGTTGGTCGTCCCTTCCCAGATCGGCAGCACATGCGTGTCTCGCAGCAGTCCCGGCAGGCCCGTGTCCTCGACGTAGCCCGCGCCGCCGAAACTCTCGATGGCCTCGCTCACGACGGCGACCGCCTGCTTGCCGGTGACGAGCTTGGTGAGCGGCGTCACGAGTCTCAAGAGCGCGCGCTGGCCGTCGTCGATCTCGCCGCACTCCTGCCGGCCCGCGAGCTCGACCAGCAGGAACGTCATGAGGAACGCACCCCAGGTCTCGGCCTCCATGGCCGCCAGCGTGTCGAGGTGCAGCGGCTGTTTCGACAGCGGCTGCCCGAAGACCTCCCGGCGCGCCGCGTAGGATCGCGCGAGCGCGAGGCCGCGACGCATGGCCGCGATCGCGCAGACGCTGTTCCACATGCGCGTGACGCCGAGCATGGGCTCGATGGCGCGCGTGCCGTTGAATGCCTCGCCGACCAGTTCCGCACGCGTGCCTTCCAGCATCAGCTCGGCAGTCGGCACCTTGCGCGTGCCGAGCTTGTCCTTCAAACGGTCCACGCGCAGGTCGTTCAGGCGCCCTGCGCCGTCCCGGACCTCCACGTAGAACATCGCGAGGCCCTTGCCGCCGGGCGCGTTGCCCTCGGGCCGCGCGAGCGTCAGCGCCATCTGCGAGGCGACCGACGAAGTGAACCACTTGCGCCCGTACAGCCGCCACCCCTCGCCGTCATGCACGGCCCGCGTCTGCGAGCGGCCGACGTCCGATCCGCCGGTTGTCTCGGTCATCCACTGGCCGCTGGTCCAGGCGGTCGCCGGGTCGCGCGAGGTGAGACGCGGCAGCGCGCGGTCGATCAGCGCCCGGTTGCCCGACTCCAGCAGCGTTCGCGCGGCGCCGTCGGTCATCGCGAGCGGGCAGGTGTACACGTCCGACGACGGGTGGAAGAGGTACACCTTTGCGAACTGGGCGATACGGGCGTGGCGCCCGTGCTCGCCCTGGTAGGCCGTCGCGACCAGTCCGTGCCGGGTCGCGAGCCGCTCCGCCTCTCGCCACAGCGGCGTCACCTCGACCGTGTCTACGCGATTGCCCCAGGCATCCCACTGCACCAGGCGGGGCTCGTTCAAGCGGTCGGCGAGCTGCATCGCGTACATCCGGCCGCCGGCGGCCGATCCGAGTTCGTCGAGTTCCGGCTCGAGGGCGCGGTGCACTTCGGCCGGGAGCACGCGGCGCAGCCACGGCCCGAGCAGCGGGTCGTCGCGATACTGGTTGCCGAGTTCGGGCGGGGCCTGCGTGAAGAGCGTCGGCTGCGAATCGTCTTCGTTCATTGCGGTCATCCCGGGCGCGAAACGATGGCGGGCAGGTCGCCGGCAAGGCCGAGCGCCCGCCGTACCAGCACGCGACGCACACCCGGCTGCGCGGAGACGAGTGCGAGACCCAGGCGGCGCGCGGCGGCAACCCCCACGCTGCGCTCGCCGAAGAGCCGATTGATCGTGTCGGTCGTGCCGAGCAGCAGCGCGTTTTCCGCGCGGCGCCAGCGAGCGTAGCGGCGCAGCGCACGTGGCCCCGCGGGATCGTCGCCGGATTCGACGGCGTCGCCCAGCACCTCGGCCAGCGATGCGGCGTCGAGGAAGCCGAGGTTCACGCCCTGCCCCGCGAGCGGATGAATCGTGTGCGCGGCATCGCCCACCAGCGCGAGACGCGGCTTCACGTATTCCCGTGCGTGCCAGAGCGCGAGCGGAAATCCGGCGCGGCCGCTGTCCAGGACCGCCTCGCCGAGCACCCGACCGCTCGCCTCCGTCACCTGGCGATTGAATTCGGCGGGCTCGGCCGCGATCAGGCCCTCGGCGGCGACCGGCGTCGTCGTCCACACCAGCGAGACGCGCCCGTCGCGGAGCGGCAGGCAGGCGATCGGGCCGTCCGGCAGGAATCGCTGCCACGCCGTGTGGGCGTGCGGCCGCTCGGTGCGCAGGTGCGCAACCACGGCGGTCTGGCCGTAGGACCAGCCGGCGCGGCCGATGCCGCAGAGCTCGCGGGTGCGCGACTGGCCGCCGTCCGCGCCGATCACGAGCGCGGTCGATACGCTGCGCCCGTCGGCCAGTACGACCCGTGCCGACTCGTGATCGAACTCGAGCGCCTCGAGCCCAGCCCGCAACTGGGTGACGCCCCGCAGCGCCGGGGCTTCGGCCAGCGCCCACTGCACGCGCAGGTTCTCAGCGATGTGGCCGAGGTCCGGCTCGCCGGTCTCGGCCGCGTCGAATCGGAGCGCATCGCGCGCGTCGTGCGTGCTTGCGGCGTCCCACACCACCATGCGCTCGTACGGGCAGGCGTGCGGACCGATCGCCTCCCAGGCCCCCGCCGCGCCGAGAATCCGCTGCGACGCTCGCGACAGCGCCGACACGCGCAGGTCCACGGCACCGTCGGCCGGCGGCCGTGGCGCGGACGGCTCGACGAGCGCAATGCGCCAGCCGTCCAGCCGCTCGTCCTGTGCGAGGAGTGCTGCGGCACACAGCCCGACCATGCCCCCGCCCACGATGACGGCATCGAAATCCAGTCGCCGGGCGCGATTCATGGGGCCGGACCCGTGAGCGGTACGCCGCGCGCCAGCCGCGGCACGCGACCGGCCGCACCCACGCTCAGTCGCGACATCGCGGCCTTCGCCGGTGGGAATGAGTCGAATGCGAGCAAGCCGACACTGCGCAGCCCCCGCATCACGCCGAGCGGCGTACCGAAGAGGCGCACCAGCCCGTCCGTGAACGCGACGATGCGCCGTCGGTCCTGCTCGCGCCAGGCGGCATAGGCATCGAGCAGCGTCGAATCGCCCGCATCCATGTGGCCCGCGGCCCGGGCGTCGGCGATGACCTCCGCGAGGCAGGCGGCGTCGCGGAGCCCGATGTTGAATCCCTGCCCCGCGATCGGGTGCAGTCCCTGCGCGGCCGCGCCCACGATCGCGATCCGCGGGCCGACGTGGCGCTCGGAGCGGGAAAGCGAAAGCTCATACGACTGCCGGACCCCGGCCTTGATGAACCGGCCCAGGCGGAATCCGAATGCCGACTGGAACTCGGCCAGGAATTCCTCGTCGGGCAGCGCGAGCAGGCGCGCAGCCTCCTCCGGCCTGCACGTCCACACCACGCCGCAACGACCGTCTGAAAGCGGCAGCACGGCGATCGGGCCGTCCGGCGTAAAGCGCTCGTAGGCCACGTGGTCATGGAAGCGTTGCGCGGTCATCGTCGTCGTGATCGCGGTCTGGCCGTAGTCCCAGCGCTCGGACGCGATCCCGGCCCCCTCGCGAATGGCCGAACGCGCGCCGTCGGCGGCAACCACCAGTCGCGCGCGGATCTCCAGCGGCTGGCCGCCACGCTCGACGTTCAGCACCCGGACGTCGTCCTCGAGGGTGGTCGACACGACGCTCGCCGGAGCCACGACTTCGACGCCGGGCGCCGACCGCAGTCCTTCCCACAGTGCCGCACCGATCACGCGGTTCGGCAGGACCGAGCCCAGTGATTCGAGACCCTGCTCGGCGGCGTCGATGCGCGCGACGCCGAAGCGGCCTCGTTCGGAAACGTGGATGCGACGGATCGGCGTCGCCTCGCGCTGCATGTGGCGCCAGACGCCGAGTCCCTGGAACGTCCGCACCGTGCCGTTCGCGAGCGCCGTGGTGCGCTCGTCGTAGCTCGGGTGCCCGCCGTCGCCGCCGGGGACGACCGCCTCGACGACCGCGATGCGCAGACCGAGTGGCGCCAGCGCGAGAGCCAGCGACGCGCCGACCAGGCCGCCCCCGGCAATGGCGAGGTCGCAGTCGAGCCGTTGCACCGGTTCAGTCATGTCGTCATCGGGCGCTCATCACCCGTTCGATCTCGGCCGGCGTGCGTGGCAGCCCGGCCGTCAGGATCTCGCAGCCGTCCGCCGTGACGGCGACGTCGTCCTCGATCCGCACGCCGATGTTCCACCAGCGCTTCGGCACGCCGCGCGTGCCCGCCGGGATGTAGATGCCGGGTTCCACGGTGAGGCACATGCCGGGTTCCAGCACGCGCCACTCGTCCCCGACCTTGTAGTCACCGACGTCGTGCACGTCCATGCCGAGCCAGTGGCCGGTGCGGTGCACGTAGAATTTCTTGTAGGCCTCGTCCTTGATGAGGGTCGGGACGCGGCCCTTCAGGAGCCCGATACGCACCAGTCCCTGCGTGATGGCGCGGACAGCCGCGTCGTGCGGCGCGTTCCAGTGATTGCCCGGCCGGGTGCTCGCGATCGCCGCCTCCTGGGCCTCGAGGACCACCTCGTAGACCGCGCGTTGCGCCGGCGTGAACCGGCCGTTGACCGGGAAGGTCCGCGTGATGTCCGAGGCGTAGTAGCGGTACTCGCAGCCGGCATCGATCAGCAGCAGGTCGCCGTCCTGGAGTTCCGCGTTGTTCGCGTGGTAGTGCAGCGTGCACGCGTTCTCCCCACCGCCCACGATCGGGTGGTAGGCGATGTCGGCGTCGTGGCGATGGAACTCGTGGAGGATTTCCGCCATCACCTCGTACTCGCGCATGCCCGGGCGCGTCGCCTTCATGGCGCGCATGTGCGCTCCGACCGAGATCTGGGCCGCGCGGCGCATGACGCCGAGCTCGGTCCGGCTCTTGTAGAGGCGCATGTCGTGCAGCAGGTGGTCGAGCGCGACGAACTCCTGCGGCGTGTGCATGCCCTGCTTGGCCTGGCCGCGCAGGGTATTCACCCAGCCGATCACGTGCTGGTCGAACTCCGGGTGGATGCCCATGGTGTGGTAGACGCGATGGCACTGCTCGATGAGGCCCGGCAGGATGTCGTCGATGTCGCCGATCGGGAAGGCGTCGTCCGCGCCATGGTCGCGCACGGCGCCCTCGGTACCCGCCCGCTTGCCGTCCCAGGTCTCGCGCAGCGGGTCGCGGTCGCGCACGAACAGGATGTACTCGGCCTGGGCCCGCCCCGGCACCAGGACGGCGACGGACTCGGGTTCGTCGAAGCCCGTCAGGTAATGGAAGTCGCTGTCGGGGCGATAATGGTAGTGGACGTCGCTGTTGCGCTGCTTCTCGGTGGCGGCAGGCAGGATGGCGATGCCCCCCTTGCCGATCATGCGCATCAGCTCGCGTCGGCGCCGCGCGAATTCATCCTTGCGTAGTGTCATCTTCGGGGTCAGTGGTCGGTGCGTGGGGGTGGCTGGCTCGCGCGCAGGGCAGCGAGTTCGTCGTAAACGAGCTGGACAGCGGCGCGCACGAACTCGACGAGTTCCATATACGCATCTTCCTCGACTTCAGGGCTCTCGGAACCGACCGCTCCGGCCCGCGAGAACTGCGCGAGGTCGCCGAGCACCTCGGCGACGTCGTCCGGCAGCAGTGCCTGGCCGGCCGTCCCGCCGGCACCGAATCCGTATAGAAAGCCATGGCACCAGGCGCCGAGCGCCTCGACCCTGGCCTCGAGCGGCTGCTCGTCGTCGGGCAGCAGCGGCTGGAATTCCATCTGGCCGCCGACCAGCGCCGCAATGGTGTTCGCTCGCAGCGTCTGGAGGACGTCGTCGGCACCTGCGCCACCGTCGGGGAAGATCTCGTCGAGCCACTCGGCGAGCCGGTAGTCGCGCCGGACGCAGGCGCCCCCGCAGAGGCAACCGTGCGCCTCGGCGGCCTGCAGAGCCGAACCCGCGGCGGCGAGCGCTCGAGCGACGTCGTCGAAATTGGCGGGCTCGCTCATCATGATTATCGTAACATCGCGCGCCATCCTGCCGCCGCGTCAATTGATTCCGCAAGGGTGCAGCCCTATAGTTCCCCGCATGACCGAGACCGCTGCAAGATCCCCCATCGATGCCGAGTTGCGCCGCCTCGAGCGCCGCGTGGACGAG
The DNA here is from genome assembly GCA_963726665.1 of uncultured Gammaproteobacteria bacterium. GTDB lineage: Bacteria > Pseudomonadota > Gammaproteobacteria > Steroidobacterales > Steroidobacteraceae > RPQJ01. Next base: position 727,963 of record CAVSDW010000012.1, read on the forward strand.
CTCGTGGCCACCGTCGGCCACCTGAAGGAAGAGAACCGGGCGCTCCGGCAGCGCCAGGACACGCTCATGACCGAGCGCGCCAACCTCCTGCAGAAGAATGAGCAGGTCCGGGCGCGGGTCGAAGCGATGATCGGCCGCCTGAAGGCGATGGAGCACGGTGCATGAGCGAAGAACGCGTATCGCGAGTGAGCGTGAGGCTGCTGGACCGCGAGTTCCAGGTGGCCTGCCCGGCCGAGGAGCGCGCCGACCTGCTCGATTCAGCCGAATACCTCGACGGCAAGATGCGCGAGGTGCGCGACTCGGGGAAGGTTGCGGGTATCGAGCGCATCGCCGTGATCTCGGCGCTCAACATCGCGAACGAATTGATCAAGCTGCGTCGGCAGGGCTCGACGCTCGACGGCGACGTCGGGGCGCGCCTGCGCACGCTGCGGGAGCGGGTCGAATCAGCTCTCGAGCGAGGGCAGCAACTGGAACTATAGGGGGGCGAGCGGCTTCGCCCTTCGACGATTTGGCGCCGCCTGCGGTGTTCGACACGGTTCCGGGTTACCTCTCGACCGTAAGTCAAATACCCTGGGGAGCCGGCCAGCCGGCACCGTTGTGCATGTCCGCCCAGAGCGGAAAGCCTGAGGTGCCGTGGCCTTCCCCGCCTATTGCTCAATGTCGAGAGCAATGGTCCGTGACGGCACAGGCGGGTGGCGCCATCCCCTTTCCCCCGGCGGACGATCCCGACGCATGGCGCAGCCGACCGCAGAGATCCGCGCCGAGCGCCGCCGGCTCCGCGCGCTCCGGCTCTCGCTGTCGCGTGCCGAGCGCCTCGCCGCCGAGCGCGCGATCGTCGCCACCCTGCGCCGCCTCCACGTCTTCCGCCGCGGCCGGCGTGTCGCCGTCTACCTCGCCATGCCTGGCGAAGCGAGTCTCGCAGCTGCGCTCGCGACGGCTCTCCCCTCCGGCGCAGAACTCTTCGTGCCGCGGGTGACCAGCCGGCGGCTCGGCAGGATGCAGTTCGTGCCGCTGCGGCGCGATTGCACGCTCCGTCCCAATGCATCCGCATTCGGAATCATGGAACCCGCCCCCGACACCGGCGAGTGGTTGCCACCGCAGCGTCTCGACGTGATCCTCGTGCCCATGGTCGGCTTCGACCGCGAGGGCAATCGCCTCGGCATGGGCGCCGGCTACTACGACCGCGCGCTGCGCCAGCGGCGGGACCGCTCCCGCGCCTGGCGGCGGCCGCGGCTGATCGGCATCGCATTCGCCTGCCAGGAAGTGGCGAGGATCGAGCCGTCGCCATGGGACGTGGCGCTCGACTGCGTCGTGACGGAACGCGAAGTCGTCATCCCGCGCCGCCCGGCGCCGGGAGCGCGACAGGAGAACCCCTCGTGAACTACTGGCTCTTCAAGTCCGAGCCCGACGCCTTCAGCGTCGACGACCTCGCGCGCGCCAGGGACTCGACGACGGCCTGGGATGGCGTGCGCAACTACCAGGTGCGGAATTACCTCCGCGACTCGATCCGCAAGGGCGACCAGGGCTTCTTCTATCACTCGAGCTGCGCGCTGCCCGGCATCGCCGGCATCCTGCGCGTGGTGCGCGCGGGCTATCCGGAGGCTGCCGCGCTCGATCCAAGACACCGCTACTACGATCCCGCGAGCGACCGCGAGTCGCCCCGCTGGTACAGCGTCGACGTGCGTCTCGAGCGGCGCATCGAGCCCGTGATAGGCCTCGAAGAGTTGCGCAAACATGCGCACGGAGCGCTCTCGGAGCTGCTTATCCTGCGTCGTGGCAACCGCCTCTCGATCACGCCGGTGACGCGTGATGAGTGGCGATTCATCCTCTCTCTCGCGTGAGCGAATGCCTTCATTCACAGTGCGAGAGCGTCCTGACGCTCTCGCGCGACGGCTCGCATGGATCACGAGTGCGTCACGGGCGCAAGAAAAATTCGTCACGCACCTATTGCAATTGAGTTTTGATTTGGGTAAATACTTCGCCCGGACTAACCCGACATGGAGACTAAGACAATGGCTGCTAAGAAAAAGGCGAAGGCAAAGACCAAGGCTAAGGCGAAGAAGGCCCCGGCCAAGAAGAAGTAAGCTTCGGTCTGAAGCTTGACGACTGTGCCCGCGAAAGCGGGCACAGTTGTTTCAGGGATAGCTGAACCGTGAACCAGGATCTCAAGAAGCAGCGTGCGGCCGAAGCGGCGCTCGAATTCGTCGGCGACGGCGAGGTGATCGGCGTCGGCACGGGCTCCACGGTCAACTTCTTCATCGACGCGCTGGCGCCGCTGAAAGGCCGGATCGCCGGCGCGGTTTCCAGCTCCGAGGCCAGCACCCGGCGCCTGCGAACCCACGGCATCGAGGTACTCGACCTCAACGCCACCGGCGAACTCGGGGTGTACGTCGACGGGGCGGACGAGGCGACGCGCGCGCTCGAGCTCATCAAGGGCGGCGGCGGGGCACTGACCCGGGAGAAGATCATCGCGGCAGCCTCCCGCCGGTTCGTCTGCATCGTGGACGATCAGAAGGTGGTCGAGCGGCTCGGCCGCTTCCCGCTGCCGGTCGAGGTCATCCCGATGGCGCGCTCCCTGGTGGCGAGGGAACTCGCCCGCCTGGGAGGCGAGCCGGTGCTCCGGGAAGGCTTCGTCACCGACAACGGCAACCAGATCCTCGACGTCCGGGGGCTCGACATCGCGGACCCGGCGGCACTCGAGACCGCCATCAACCAGATCACGGGCGTGGTGACGGTCGGCCTGTTTGCACGCCGGCCCGCAGATGTACTGCTGGTCGGCACGGCTGCCGGTGTCGTAACGTTGGCGCGTGGGGCCTGACACGACGCTACTTCGCGAACTCCGGGCGGCGCTCGGCCCGGACGCAGTTCTCTCGTCGCCCGAATCCTGCGTCGCGTTCGAGTGCGATGCCCTCACCGCCCATCGCCGTACTCCCGATCTCGTGGCTCTGCCCGGCAGCACCGCCGAGGTCCAGGCGGTGCTGCGCATCGCGGCTGCGCATGGGTCGCCGGTGGTCGCACGCGGCGCCGGCACCGGGCTCTCCGGCGGCGCGCTTCCCGTGGCGGGCGGCATCCTGCTGGTGGCCTCGCGACTGAACCGCATCCTGGAGGTCGATCCGCAGCGACGCCTCGCGCGGGTCCAGCCCGGCGTCACGAACCTGTCGATCTCGGAGGCCGCGGCCCCGCACGGGCTCTTCTACGCGCCCGATCCCTCCTCCCAGGTCGCCTGCACCATCGGCGGCAACGTCGCGGAGAATTCCGGCGGCGTCCATTGCCTGAAGTACGGCCTCACGGTCCACAACCTGCTCCAGCTCGAGGTCGCGACCTGGGACGGCGAACTCCTCACGATCGGGTCGCCGCTCGGCGAGGCGCCCGGACTCTCGCTGCTGCCGCTCCTCACTGGATCCGAAGGAATGCTGGGCGTCGTCGTCGAGGCGACGGTCCGGCTGGTGCCGCTGCCCGAGCGGGTCGAACTCCTCATGGCCTCGTTCGACGCCGTCGGGAAATGCGCGGACGCAGTCGGGCGCATCGTCGCTTCGGGAATCGTGCCGGCCGGGCTCGAGATGATGGACGGGCCCGCCCTGCGGGCGGCCGAGGCGTTCGCGCATTGCGGTTACCCGCAGGACGCCCGTGCCCTGCTCCTCTGCGAGCTGGACGGCCTCGACCATGACGTTGAGGCCCAGCTCGCCGACGTCACGGCCCTCCTCGAACACTGCGGCGCCACGAGCGTTCGAGTCGCCGCGGACGCCGCCGAACGCGCGCGCATGTGGTCGGGCCGCAAGTCGGCCTTTCCGGCCGTGGGCAGGCTTGCGCCGGACTACTACTGCATGGACGGGACGATCCCGCGCCGTCACCTCGCGACGGTGCTCGGGCGCATCGAGGCGATGTCGCGCGAGGCGGGCCTGCCCGTCGCCAACGTCTTCCACGCGGGCGATGGCAACCTGCACCCGCTCATCCTGTTCGACGCCGGCCAACCCGGCGAGCTCGAGCGCGCCGAGCGGCTCGGCGCCGACATCCTCGAACTGTGCGTCGCCGTGGGCGGCACGGTGACCGGCGAGCACGGTGTGGGCGTCGAGAAGCTCGGGCCGATGTGCACGCAGTTCGGATCGTCCGAGCTCGAGGTCTTCCATGCCGTGAAGCGCGTGTTCGATCCCCAGGGGCGCCTGAACCCGGGCAAGGCCGTTCCCACGCTCGCGCGCTGCGCGGACTACGGCGCGATGCGGGTGCACGGTGGAAAGCTGCCCCACTCGCACCTGCCGCGCTTCTGACCCATGACCGCAGGCGACGCCACAGCGGAGCTCACCGATCGCGTGCGCGAGGCGGCGGCCCGCGGCACCGCGCTCAGGATCGTCGGTGGCGACACGAAGCGCTTCCTCGGGCGCGAGGCGGAGGGCGAGGTGCTCGGCACGGCCGGCCACGCGGGCATCGTCACGTACGATCCGGCCGAACTCGTGATCACCGCAAGGGCCGGCACGCCGCTGCGGGAGATCGAGGCTGCACTCGCTGCCCAGGGCCAGCGCCTGCCGTTCGAGCCGCCATCGTTCGGCGAGTCCGCCACGATCGGCGGCACCGTTGCATGCGGCCTTGCCGGCCCGGCCCGTTCAGCCTTCGGGCCACTGCGCGACCACGTGCTCGGGGTGCGGGTCCTCACCGGCGATGGCAGGGTGCTGCGCTTCGGCGGCGAGGTGATGAAGAACGTGGCCGGCTACGACCTGTCTCGAATGATGGCCGGCGCGTTCGGAACGCTCGGCGTGCTGCTCGACGTCTCGCTCAAGTTGCTGCCCTGCCCGCCCTCCGCCCGCACGCTGTCGCTCGAACGCGACCAGTCGGAGGCGCTGGCAGAGCTCGGGCGCATCGGCGGCACGGCCTTGCCGCTCACCGCGAGCTGCTGGACCGGCGGCTCGCTGGCCCTGCGCTTCGAAGGCACGGAGCGCACGCTCGACGAAGTGCAGCGTCGCGTCGGCGGCGCGCCGGTCGAAGACGGCGCGGGCTTCTGGCGTTCCATTCGCGAGCAGACGCACCCGGGCTTCGCCTCACGCGTGCCGCTGTGGCGTCTCCACGTGCCCGCGGCTGCGCGCGCGTTGTCACCAGCAGCAGAGCCCGTGCTCGAGTGGAACGGGCAGCAGCGCTGGTATGCGCTCGACTCAGCCTCGGTTTTCGAAATTGCAGCCGCCACAGGCGGGCACGCGACGCTCTTCCGCCAGGTCGGCCAGGGCGACAGGGTCTTCACGCGTCCGGCAGAACCGCTGGTGCGCCTGCACGCGTCGCTGAAAAAGATCTTCGACCCCGCCGGCATCCTGAATCCCGGTCGCATGTATCCGGACTTCTAGGGCGATGTACGCAAGACCTTCGAGCGCCCTCGAGAACACCGCGCGCGGCCGCGAGGCCCAGGAGCTGCTGCGCGCCTGCGTGCACTGCGGGTTCTGCCTGCCCGCCTGCCCCACCTACCGCGTCCTCGGCAACGAGCTCGACAGCCCGCGTGGACGCATCTACCTCGTGAAGCAGCTGGTCGAGGGCGGACCGACCGGTGCGGAGACGCTCACGCACCTCGATCGCTGCCTCACCTGTCGCGCCTGCGAGACAGCCTGCCCGTCCGGCGTGCAGTACGGGCGCATCGTCGACCTTGGCCGCGAACTGGCCGCGGAGCGGATCGGCCGGCCGCTCGCAGACCGTGCGGCGCGCGTCGCCATGACCGAGGTACTCGGACGGCGGCGTGTGTTCGAGGCGCTGCTGCGTATCGGCGATTGGCTGCGCCCGCTCGTGCCGCCTGCCTTGCGCGCGAAGCTGCCTGCGGCTGCGCCGGTCGCGGCAGCGTCGCGCCGGACCTCGACTTCGGCATCGAACCGGACGGTGACGACGTCGGGCGTCACGCGGCACGAGCGCCGCGTGGTCATGCTCGAAGGCTGCGTGCAGCCGGGACTCGTTCCCGGAATCAATGCAGCGGCCGCCCGGGTCCTCGACCGACTGGGCATCTCGATCGTCCACGCGCGCGGGGAGGCTTGCTGCGGCGCCCTTGCCCATCACCTCGGCAGGACGGACACCGCGCTCGGCCAGGCGAGGCGCAACGTCGAGGCCTGCGAGGGCCTGCTCGATGCCGGTGCCGAATGCGTGGTGAGCACCGCAAGCGCGTGCGGACTCATGGTCAAGGACTATGGACGGCTGCTCGAGGAAGATCCGTCGTACGCCGCGCGGGCGCGCCGGGTGAGCGAGGCGACGCGCGACCTGAGCGAGATCATCGCGCCCGCCGACCTCGAAGGCGCGGGCCTCGTGCCGGGCGCTGGGCCTCGGGTGGCGTGGCAGTCGCCCTGCACGCTCCAGCACGGGCAACGCAACGTCGGTCGCGTCGAGGCGCTGCTGGTCGCTGCCGGATACCGCCTCGTCCCCGTAAACGACGCGGGGCTCTGCTGCGGCTCGGCCGGGACCTACTCCCTGACGCAGCCCGACCTTTCGCACGAGCTACGGAAGCGAAAGCTCGAGGCACTCATGGCCGGTCGGCCGGACGTGATCGCCACGGCCAACGTCGGCTGCCTCACACACCTGCGGGAGACGAGCCCCGCGCCGGTCCGGCACTGGATCGAACTCGTGGACGCGGCGCTCCCGCCGGCCTGATCTCGCCAGGACTCGCCTCGGCTCCGGGCACGAGGTTCGAGAGTCAACGGACTGCGGACGCGACGGTATCAGTACGGCCCGGCGACCAGTCGCTGTGAGATCCACCACAGGTTGCCATGCCTGTCGCGGACACCACCCTGCCGATCACCGTAGGGCATGTCGGCAACGGCCATGACCTCGGTGGCGCCCGCCTTGCGAGCCCGGGTCACGGATTCGTCGGCGTTCTCGACATACAGGTAGTACGACGCCGGCATGGCGGGGAACGCGGCCGACGCTTCGCTGACCATGACCGCCGACGTGCCGAGCTGGACCTGGGCGTTTGCGATCCGCTTCCCGTCCATGTGGCGAAGGATCTCCGTGCCACCCAGCCCGGCGACCAGGAAGTCGATGAACTCGGCCGCGCCGTCGACGAAGAAATACGGGGTGACCGTGTTGAACCCAGGAGGAATGTTCATCAGGACTCCGACCCAGCGACTCAGGGTTGGACTGTATATCGATTCCGATGCGCGATCACCGTGCCCGGCCGGCCTCGAGCCGCAGGGTCATGAACACGCTGTTCGGGTCCTCCACGTAGTCGCCGAAAGGTCCGCAGTAGTCGAATCCGAAGCTCCGGTAAAGCTCCCGGGCTGGACTGAAGGGCTCCATCGCTCCGGTCTCGAGACTCAGGCGCCCGTACGACCGCGCCCTCGCGACGCCGACGATGTGCTCGAGGATCGCGCGCCCGGCCCCTCGCCTGCGATGCGCCTCGGGCGTGCGCATCGACTTGATCTCGCCGTGGCCGGGGTCGAGCTCCTTGAGCGCGCCACAGCCGAGCAGCAACTCGCCCTCCCATGCGGTCCAGAACGTGATGTCGGGGCGGCGGAGACTGTCGAGATCCAGCGCGTGGACGCTCTCGGCCGGCGTGATCTCGTACATGTTCCGCAGGTGCTCATTCAGCAGCGCATGAACGGCCGGGCGGGAGAGATCGTCGACCTCGATTCTCATGCCGTGCCGGGTCCATCGCGCCCGGGCACCTGCTTCACTGCGCGGGTCTCGTGCAATGCATCTCCGGCGCACCGTAGCCCCAGGTGATCGTCGCAACACCCTGGTGCTCCCAGAACGTCTCGTTGCGGCCCTGGTATCGGGTGCCGCTCGCACTCGGCTGCTGGTACATCAGCGACACGCTGTCCCCACGCTCGGCGATCAACGTGCCGGGATCGGTCTCGAAGAACGTCGTGATGACCTCGTTCACGGGATTGCCGTCGCAGACGAAGCGGAACGGGCCACGGCTGGTCACCAGTCGATACCGGGCCTGCAGTTCCGCGATCCGAAGGCGGTATTCGTCGCGGACGCAGGTGCGCTTGTCGTCGCTCTTCCAGCAGTCGTCGCGACCCTTGATCCAGCCTCGCTGCTCCGCCTTGAGTACAGGCGGGTGCTCATTGGCCGCTTTCCTGGCGGCGGCCGCGTAGACGGAGGCCAGCTTCCGGTCGAGCGCGGACAACTCACCGTCGGAGCAGACCATCGCCTCGATACTGCCGGCGGCGACCCTGGCGCAATCGAACGACGGCCCCCGCGCAGGAGCCGAATCGCCTGGCTGCGCAGCGTGCGCAGACGTCGCACCGCCCCCCGACACGATGTGGTCGATGTAGGTGCACCATGCGGCGCTGTCGCGAGCTGGAACCCCGGGCTTACCCCGGATGCCGAGCTTGAATTCGACCACCGACTTCCATTCCTCGGAGCCCCAGTCCGGGCCATGCCCCTGCCCGTCGCCGGTCGGCACCTTAGCCTCGATCGCACGGTACCAGGCATCGCTGCAGGGCGGCGCGGCCTGCGGCTCCGATGCATCGGGTCCACCGGCCCACGCGCTTGCCGACGCGCCGAGGAGTATCACTGCCAGCCACCGTCTCATGCGGGTTCCCTCATCATCGTCACAAGCCAGGCTGAATGCACCGAAGGCAGATCATTGCGATCCGGCCCGGTCGCGCAATGCCAGCACGATGCACCAGGCGCCGAACGCGGACAAGACGATGATCATCTGCACATCGTTCCCGGTCAGCCGCCGTACCGATACGATCGCGAACGTCATCAGGCCGGCCATCGAAAGCAAGCCCGTGCCGATCGCCAGCCAGCCGACGCGGGAGAAGAGTGTCCCGTTGCGATCCGGCCGGTCGAACGCCAGGCGAAAGCCCGCTTGCCCGCAGATTCCGCCAAGCGCCAGCAGTATCAGGGCGAAGATGACCGACGAGCTCGTCAGGTGGCGACGAGCCGATTCATGCGCAAGGAGTCCGATGAGGCCCCTGGCCAGCATCGCGGCGAGTCCCGACGCCGCCAGCAGCAGCACGACCCCGACGATGCGTGTCCATATCGATACGACCGGCTGCAGGTATGGGTTGCTCATGGTGCGTGCAAGGCTCCACTGCGCTCGCTGTCTTGGCCGAGCGGCTCGACCCCTCATCGCCCGGGCGGCATTACTCGACGTCGCTCGGTTTGAAGTTCGGATTCTCGATGATTCCGAACCTGTTGCCGAACGGATCCGTGACTGCAGCCACCCTGATGCCGCCACCCACGTCCGTGACCGGTTCCAAAGCCGCGGCTCCCAGTTCGATGAGCCTGGTGTACGCGAGGCTCGCATCCGCCACACCCCACAGGGGCTGGGGCCCGTCGACACTTGCACGCCCGTCGGGAACGAGCCCGAGTTCGAAGCCCCCGACGGCAAACCCCACGTAGAACGGTTGGTCGAAGTACGGATCCCTTTCGAGGACGGATGCATACCAGGCCTTTGCGCTGGCGAGGTCAGACACGGGATAGATGGCAGTCCGAAGTCCAAGAATCATGGTCATACCTCCCGGGATATCGTCGCGGTGTCCCGGCATCAGTCCGGGCCTAGAGCTCGGATCACCCGCCCTCGGGACGGATCGATGAGGCATCCTTCGGGCGCAACTCTTCGCAGGCGCTAGTCTCCACGGTCCACATCGCGTTGGACACGCGCCAGGCACCGTCGATCTTCACCATGTCGAACACGTCGATTCCGCAGTGACTCGTCTTGCCGTCGATCCAGAATTCGTAGGGTGCCCACACGACCGCGACGGCGCCGCGGACCAGTACGGTTGGGGACCAGTAGCGCTCCCGGCGCTTGTGCCCGTCGACCCTGGAGGGATCCGCCCAATAGGAACTCGGGTGTGCGACGACGTCCCAGCCGCCGCCTTCGGCCGCCCGCGCTCGGTAGGTCATTCCTTCGGGTGTTTGAAGCGCGGCAATCCCCCGGACGTCGTCCGCCGAGATGGCCGTCAGATAGCGGTCCATCACCACGAGCACCGCCGATTCCTCGCCAGACTGCGTCCCGGCCGGCGCCGGGGACCCCGCCAGGGCGGACGCAGAGATCAGCGCCATGGCTGCGATGATTTGCGGTGATCGATTCATGACGGCCTCGTTGATGCGGGTTGATCAGGACGTGCTGGTGGCCGTGACGGACACCGCCTGCAGCGAAACCCGCTTGTTCGCGGCCCCGACAGTCTGCGAGCCGACTTCCTTGAAGCCGAAAGCCTCGTGGAATCGCCGCGACGACAGGTTTGGCGGATCGACGTCGAATTCGCAGGTGACGAGGCCTGCGCCGCTGCCTTTCGCGTACGCGAAGAGGTCTTCGTAGAGGAGCCGGCCGATGCCCCGACCCTGCATGGCGGTCGACACGACGACCCGATCGATGTACAGGAAATTCGTATAGCGCGCCGCGAACCAGCGGTAGTTGGGGCTGTCGTAGGTCGCTCCCTCCCGAAACGCCATCAGGAAAGCGCTGACTCGCCCTTCCGCCTCGTAGACACGATGGTAGGCCGTCTCGGCGTCGAGACGCACCAGGTCCTCTGCCGTCAGCGGGCTCAGGAATTGCACCGACTCCTCGTTCAAGGCGAGGACCTGCGGGAAGTCCGACTGTCGCGCGTCGCGGATGGTCATTGCGGTCCGTGGTCCGGCCTGCGCTGGTGCTGGCCTAGGCGATCCAGCCGCGTGCCGTCGCCTTGCGCGCCAGTATCAAGAGCGCGATGGCGACCAGAAGCACGAGGCCCTGCAGCCCGATCACGATCGGCGCGAATTTCACCACCGGTGCGCTCAGCACGAACAGCCCGAAGTCCTGCACCACCACTCCGGCGAGCGAGGCGGCGAGCAGCGGCATGGCCCAGCGCTTGCGCCAGATGAGCCCCACGCAACCGGCGGCCCCACCCCAGACGGCGATCGCCGTGGCAGCCACGGCCCACGCAGGCCTGGTCTCGTAGAGCGCGCGCTCGGCGGCGCTCATCTGCGCGAGATCGTCCGCGGTCAGCATTACGTCGCTCAGGTAGGCCGCGCAGCCCAGCAGGTTCCACAACAAGGCCACTATCCCCACGGGCAGATACCACTTCGGCGTCGGATTCATGACTTCCCCCTGGTTCTTCTAGAGTGTGTACGGCAGCAGGTTAGCAGCCCGGGCGGTGATCCGTCCCTTGCTGCTCCCCCGCCGCGTCAATGCTTCTCTCCCGCCACATGCCAGTCACTGTCGGGCCCCCACCCGGTGCCTGAAATGAAGCTACCCGCACGAACCCGACAGACTCGTACCGGTGGTTGTTGGCCGGATTGCTCGACTCGAGGTAGGCCGGCATCCGACGGGCATCGACCCTGGCCAGGTTTTCCTTGAGAAGCGCCATCCCAAGGCCGCGCCCGTGCTGCCCGGCGCCAACGCCGAGCAGGCTTAGGTAGAAATGCGGCTCCGCGCGAGGATGCGCCGCGTCGAATCGACGCATCAGTTCGGCGACCTCCGCTGCCCTGGAGCTCACGAGTTCCGCCAGCAGCGCTGGAAGCCTCGCTTCCTGTTCATGTGAAAACTCAGTCCCACCGGGCGGTATCCACACGGACACCGCCTCGAAGCGACGCGTCCTGAATACCCATGGATATCGCAATGCACCAGCGACGGCGAACTGCCAGAACCGCCTTCTCATTACCCGGTCAGGAAACGCCCATGACCAGGTCGGGTCGTTGCTGAAGGCACTGGCGATCACGTCCGCCACTCCCTCCGCATCAGCCGGGCTGGCAGTCTGTACCACCAGGTCGGCGGCGGGGCCGCCGGGCGCCTTGGTGTTCATTCCTGCGCCGAACCGATCTTCTCGACGAGCTTCACGAAATCGTCGGTCGCCGTGAACTTGTGATACTCCCAGGCTCTCGCTACCCCGGGCATTCGCAGGAATGCCATCAGGCCGCGCTCGAACTCCCCGGGGTCGAGATAGAGTCTTTCTCTTGCGTGGATGTGAGCGTTTTCCCACGCGGTGAGCTGCGTCTGCAGGTAAGCCCTGACCTGGACGAATTCCTCGTCGGAGAGTTCATCCCCGCGCTCCAGCCGGTGAACCTGACGGGCCAGCTCCGGCGACATTGCGACCAGCGCGAAGGACTGGTTGAACATGTCATTCAGATTCTGGCTCGCCTGCAGCTTCGCAATGCGCTGCGTCTGCGCGACCTGAACCGAGAGATACACCAGCGTCGCCAGGACGGCCAATGCCCCGAGTATCGACCCGATCGCCCCGATGGCATCCCAGTTCATGGCCTGCCTCCGATGATCCCTATCTACCCAGGGCGACGAACGCGTACATGAAAATGCAGACACCGAGGACTGCGACACCAAGCACGTCACCGGCGGACAGTGTCCCCGCGCTGGCCGATCCATCGCGCCTGGCCAGCGTGCGTTCGCGATGAATCATGAATGCCGGAAAGGCGGCGCTGATTGCCACGAACGCGCCGAGCAGGACGTAGATCCAGACTCCGCGCATGGAAAGGCGCCGCGCCTCGAGGAGCATCCAGATGATCACGGCGAGGCTGAGGAAGAGAATGTCGATCGTGATGGAGCGGCTGGCAGGGTTTGCCAGCGTCTCCCCCCAGAAGTGGGCGTTGACGCCCAGGATGCCAAGATTGAGATTCAGGTACTGAAGGTTGTTTCCCCAGCAGCCGACGAGGGCAAGCAGTCCCACCAGGCCGTACACGACACAAAGCACTCTTCGCGAGATCGTCATAGCTGCTCCTGGCCAAACCGAATGAGAAGGCGCCACTCGCCGATGTGGCCCCGCGGCCCCGTTCGGCCGCGCGAACTCAGGATGCACGGCCACTCAGTCAACGACGGAGGCCCCTGGCGGGTAGTACGTTATCTCGAACCGGATTCCGTCCGGGTCCTTCATGAACAGTGCCGACGCCCCACCCAGGTCCTGGATTTCGGGCACCTCGAAACCGGCCTCCTGCATCGAGCGGCGGATCTCGTCGACTTCGTCAGGTGAGTGCGCCACAAATCCCAGGTGGTTCATGCCGGCACCATGGCGCTCATATGGCGAGGTCCCGGGCTTGGCCTCGAGAAACTGAAAGTGGAATCCCTCCCCATCCGTCCACACGTGATGACTCTTCCTGCTGAAGCCGACGAGAGGGAGGAGCCGCTCGTAGTACGGCATGCTTCGCTCCAGCGAAGAGACCAGCAATGTGATGTGATCGACCTTCACTAGCGGGGCACCCATCCACCGCAGACCGGAAAGACCTGCCCGACGAAGCAATTTGCGGACTCACTGCAAAGATAGGCTGCGAATTCAGCATCCTCCCGCGCTCCAACGAGGCGACCCAGCGGAACCTCCCGCTTCAGGCGCTCCTGGAACCGCGGGTTGGCTTGCACCTCAGCCGGGAAGTAGGTCGGGTTGTCCACGAAGTTCTGGGCGATGGCGTTCACCTGGACATTGTGAGGGGCGACCTCCACGCCAACGGCCTGCACATAGGCGAGCTGCGCGCCCCGCGCCGCACTGTAGGTCGACGCGCGCTTCATGCCGCGCAGTGCCGACGCGCTCCCCATGACGAGAATCTTGCCCGACCGGCGCTCGATCATGGCCGGCAAGACGGCTCGGAATAACCGCGGCAGCGGGTCGACAAGCGCCGCGAACGTATCGCTCCATTCGTCGTCGGAGACCTCCGCAGCCGCGGTGGTCGGCGCCGGTACTGCCAGGCTGGCAATGAGAATATCGACACGGCCCGCCTCTGCGACCACGGAGGCCGGAGCACCGGCAGCCACCAGTGGGTCGGTACTCGCGATCACCGTGGCGCCGTGGCTTGCAAACACCTCGCACAGGACAGGACCCATGAAGATGTCCGCCTGGGTGACCAGCACGCGTTTGCCGAGAAGGCTCTGATCAGACATCGACCCTCCTGCGAGCGATTGTCGAAGGTTCGGTTGCGAGTTGGTCGTTCACGTCGAATCCTGATCTTGTGACGGATCTGGCTACGGGCCAATACAAAGGTTTGGCACCGCGAGACGACTGAAGAGATGTGGTGATGCGACGGCAGAGGACGGATAGTGCGCCAGGGCCTGCTTGAACTCAGGGTGTGTGAATGCCGCCCGGAAGTGCGCGACCGACTCCCACAGCGCATAGTTCATGAACACCGTGCTGCCAGCGATTCCCTGATGCAGCTGGGTCGAGATGTATCCCGGTTGCCGCTTCATCCAGTTGGCGTCTGCTTCCCACGCCTTGAGCAGGGCCGGAATGTCTTCCTTCGCGACCTGGAACAGGTTCACCAGGACCACCGGCGAGAGGTCCGAACTGAGCTGCTCAAAAATCGGGACTTCCGAGTCAAGTGGTTTGATCTGGAGCATGATGATCCTCTTTGTCGGTCAGGTGCCCGGCGTTTCGTCCGGCACGATGAGCGCTGCGCTCAGGATGACCAGGGGCCTAGCGCCTGCTCTGCGACCGATACCACATGATGCGGCGCAGTTGAGGCGCCGAGAGCAGCGACCCTGCTCGATGCCGCATGAGGATCGACAGGTTGGGCTCGTCGAACGAGAGTCCATAAAGCACGTTGAGCCGCTCGCCTCCAAGTACGCCGGACAGCGGCAGCAAGTGAATGACTGCCACTGCAACGAGCATCGTCGATACGAGATGGCGCATGGGCATGGCTCCTGCAGTCAGCCCGGTGGCAGCAGTCGGCCACTCGCGTTGACCGTGCGGGCAGGCGGCGCATTCATTGGGTGAGAGCCATGGCTTGCTGGTACTGAGCTCCGGTGGCAGACCATGCCTGGGCGAATCCGCCCACGAAGCGCACCGCACGCGGCGACACAAGGTACAACGTGAAGTCGCCGAAGCCGAACATGGGCTCTGCGGTCGGGAACCTGGCGAGGTACACGGCCCTGGCGCTTGGGTACTCCGGCGACTCCGGCGTGCAAGGGGCCGCCGTTGCAGCAAAGGACACCCTGGCGAGGGCCTGGGCTGAAGAATCCTGACTGCGCTCGGCAACGACCATGATGCTGACGCCTGCGTGGCTCTGCATGTCCCGTGTGTGGGTGGCGAGCCGACTGACGTGGATTACGAACTGGCCGGTGCCGGGCATAAGCGCATAGGGAACCATGGACACGGCCGGTTCTCCGTTGTGCAGGGTGCCGAGCGCGGCGACCTCGCCGCCAAGCAGCAACTGTCGAACCGCATGTGCTTGATTTTCGTCCATGGCGATCAGGTGGTCCGCATGTCCAGAATGTTAACCACGAAACTTCTCCGTGTGTTGCTTCCCGGCGTCCCCGATTTCGTCCCAGACGGCCTTGGAGCCGACCCAGATGTGGTGGATGACCTTGAGCGCGTCACCTCCGTGGGTAATGCAACCTGCAGGCACGAACATCCTCGTCGGGTCGTTCTCACCTGGCACGGGTGAGCCGCACACGCTGCAGAACCACGTTTGCCAGTCTGTGTTCGGCTTCTTCCACGTCGAGATGTGCTCCCGGCCTCCAAGCCACCGGAACTGCTCGTTCGGAATGACGACCACCGCCTTGCCGTTGCTCCCCGTGGACCCGCGACAGATCGAGCAATGGCACACATAGACACCCGAGAGATCCGCGTCGATCTCGAATCGAACCGCGCCGCAATTGCATTGCCCGGTGGCCATCCGATTTCCCTCTTCGTTTCCAGACTGTCGCAGTGGCTTCAACCCCTGCAGGCATCCAGCGACGGTCGGTGCTGTTGCGGCCCTGCCGGCATTGTGGCCGGGCAGAGCCTATTTGACCCTGAACACGCCTCGATAAAGACGGATCTGGCGTTCTCGAAGGCTCCGGGCCGCGTTATCAGCCTTTTGCGCGAGATCGTCCACGTACACCGACAAGCTCAGCGGTGCCTGCGCGACACCTTCCAGGGTTCCATCTGCCGGTGGCGGCAGAGGATCCTCGCTTACATCCGCGAAATAAACCGCCTCGAAGCCGATCCGGGCAAGCATGGCGCTCATGTCCCCGGCAGTCACGAGGGCATTATCGGCGGGATCCGTGGCCCAGGGCAGTGGAAAGTAGCTGGCGGCGGTTTCCCCGGCGACCATCTCCTGGAAAGCGAATCGACCGCCCGGCTTGAGGACGCGGTAGGTTTCCTCGTAGAGCTTCCGCTTGTCCGCGATGTTCATGCCGACATTCTGCATCCACGCCACATCAAATGATCTGCCGGCAAACGGGATGTCGAGAGCGCTGCCGACATGTACTCCGATTCGTTCCTCGAGGCCGGTGATTCGATTCAGCAGTGACGCCGCGACGCAATAGTCGGGCGACAGGTCGATGCACTCGACCTGGCACCCCGGAGACGCGGCCAGCATCCTGGCAGGGCCCGCCAGCCCGGCGCCGATATCGAGAATACGATCTTCGGCCCGGATTTTCGCCAGATCCCTCAGTACGAGCGAAGCGCGAAATCCGCCTGTGTGGAAGTGATCAAGCGCCGCAAGTTCCACCGGCGAAAGACGTTGCTCGGGGTCCAGTCCGGCTGCTCGTATGGCAGCCAGGATTCTCGCCTCGATGTCGTTCGCCGAGTAGTGTGCTTGCAGACCAGTCATCGAGAGCTCCTTCAATTCATTCGTCGGGTCCCGCAGGCTTTGGCTGACTGCGGTCTAACGCTCACGTGCAGCGGCAGCGAGTAGCGCCGCCCACGCTCGCCCATGAGCATGCCGAGTTCCTGCGGATCGCCTTCCTCCAGATGCCCGATCCGGCACAGTGCATTCTTGTCCATTGCAGAGGCATTGGGTCACGGTTCCCTTCGTCTGTGGTGGGAAGCGCCTGCGCATGATGTCTCCCTGGAGCGTGCGTCGCGCTCGGCGCGAATCGCTGGACGGAAAGCCGATGCCCGACGAATGCAGGTGATGCGAGCCGCTCATTCGATGAACGTCCATGTGTCCGCTCCATCGAATCGTCGTACGACAACCTGCTGCAGCAGACCGGGCGGAAAGTTGTTGAGGTTTACTCCGTGTCGTGGAGTGCGCACTGGATCAACTGGTTCCCAGTGAGTCACGCACCCGCAGGTCTTGCAGCGAACCGTCCGGAGAGTGCGATCCCCCTGGATGTATTCCTGAGTGTTCTGGGGGTGGCCATCGATACGTACCGTTCCGAACTCGTAGTACGCCCAGACGGAACCAAGGCGCCTGCAGAGTGAACAGTTGCATCGTGTTGCCGTCTCGGGCGCGGCGGGAAGACGAAGCTTCACCGCTCCACAGTGGCAAGAACCATCCAGAAGAGTGCTTTCGTTCATGTCGATCTTCACTGGCTGAGGAGACGGCATTTGTTGTCTGCACTCCACGCTTCCGAACTGGAGTGGTGCGTCCTGCGACGCCTAACGTTTAATCTGAGCGGACGCCGCCAGCGTGGCCCGGTATGCCGCTATGGCAGGGAGGATCTTCTCCCTGCGAGCAAGGCTCTCGGGCGGCCAGTACTTCTCGCGCTCGTAGTACTCAGGCACAGCGGGTGCGCCCGGCGCGAGCTGCACCCACGGTTGTTTCGACGCAGCAAAGATGTGGATGTCCGGAGGAAGGAGATCCGGGTTGTCCAGGGTTCCCACCCGCACGAACTTGACCACCGGTCCCGAGCCCGCGTAGTTGCTCCAGACGGCCACTCTGCATATTGGGCAGCGACCGACCTTCTGGCCGAGGCCACTTTCCGAGGGTGTGTCGACCAACTCAGGCTCCAATCCGAGGTTCACCACTCGGTCGCCCTCGATCATCGCGTTAAGCGCGAAGGAAGCTCCGGACTCCCGCTGACACCAGCGGCAGTGGCAGCAGTGCACGAACAGTGGTGCGCTCTCCATGCGGTAGCGAATCGCCCTGCAGTCACAACCGCCTTCCGCGGGAAAAGAACTCGCGTTGGCCATTGCGGTGAGCATCCCCGTGAAGTCTAACGTTTGAGCTCAGGGCGTGAAGCCGGCCAGCCGGCGCAGCGTCCCTCTTCAGGGGTGAGCTGGGCTCTCCTTTGCGTCAATCGCCAGAAGACGTACGCAGTAGATGTTCCGGCGAGGAATACGGGTAGAACTGAGATCTTCCAACCCGTCTGCCAGAAGGGAAGACTTAGCGCGGGCAGCATACTTGCCGCCAATAGATAGCTGATACGGTAGCGGTTCACCCGCTGAAGAACGAGTGACAGCGGCAAACCGTAGAACCAAGTGAACAAGTAACCCACAAGGGTACTGTTGATCGAGACGCCGATGAGCGACTGGAACGGCGGCAGGCCCCACACGGAGGGTTCCAGCCACTCATGCAGCACGAAGAACACCCATCCGCTCGTGAACGGAATAATCAGCGGGGCGATAGCCGCCGCAAGAACACTTTTGAGAAAAGTGGGCTTCATGAGGCCGAACGATGGCGATCAGCCACAACGCGCCGTTGGCGCGCCGGTTGCGAACGCGAGCGGCGTGACAACACGCGTTGCTGGTTGCATCGCGGTGTTAGGCCGGCGTGCCTCATATCGCTTTGTCCAGAACCTTTGCCATGCGGGTCTGCCAGCCGGCGCCAGTTGCCTTCCAGCGAGCCAAAGTCTCCGGAGGCAACCGGATTGAGATCGCCGTCCGCGCTTTCCCCGTTTTCGGTCGGCCGCGGGGCTTCAGCATCCTCTTAGCAACACTCGCTCCGAAGATTTCCGGCAAGGCCTCGACCGCCGGTCGAGCCCTGGAGAAAGTCGCCTTGGTCCATTCAGGGTTCTCGACCGTCTTTCTCTTGGTACTAACTTTGCGCTTCATAGTGCTTTGTCTCACGGCGATTAGCTTTCCGCAGGCTGATTACGTGGACTGTGCCCGCACGTGGCGTAAACACGAGGGCGTGCAGACGTCCGGCGATCAGGCCGAGCGCTTGAAATCGGCGTTCTCCGTAGTCCTTGCGGAGATCTTCGACTACAAGCGCAGTGTCCCATTCGAATTCTTCCGCGAGGTCGAACGCAATTCCGCGCTCGGCGATATTTCGTTCGTTCTTCGCGGGATCGAAGCTAATGGGCACGACCTATCGTATATACGTATATACGGTAATGCAACTGCTTGGGGAGCGGGACGGCCTAACGGTTGAGCTGAGCCGCCCGCGGAGGCAGGCGCTGACTGGCCGCGGAAGCACAATGACGGCGACGTCCTGGAGCGGCCAGCCGGCGCCTGCCGTAGCGGGTTTTCTCGAGCGAGGGGTTAGGCCGCATTCTCAACCGCCTAGGAACGATTTCACCTTGGATGACATGACAAGGTTGGCCCCAAACAGCAAGAGCGACACCATGATCGCCACGGCGATGAGCAACCCCGAAGTATCCGAAGACCCGCGCCGGAAGTGCTCCACGATTTGTACGCCCAGCAGTGCCGCCCACCCGAATGCCAGCGCCGCGCTTAAAAGCCGAGACGAGCGTCGACGCAGCAGCAAAGCCGCAAAGCAAGCTGCGTGGGCCAACCACACCAGCAGCATCGACGCCCACAAACCAGCTTGACCGAACGGATACCACTTGCCTGTGACGAGAGTACCGATGACCTGGGCCAGTCCGAGAAGTGCCGCGGCAGCCGTGCAGACTACGGCCACTCTTAGGCTGAGAGGCCAATGTTGCCCAGCATCGGGACCAGCGGGGGTACGTCGGCCCGCTGCGGCTAATCGCAGTGCTCCCCAGAGGAAGCCGTGTCCAACAGCCCAGGCTATCAACACGAGTGGCAAGAGGATTGCCGCTGGCGGATGGCCTCTGCCCCCTGTGAAGACGAGGAGTAAGCAGGCGATCACGCAAAGCGCGGCCCAGATACCGTGAGCCACGCGATGGCGGCGTTGGGGCACGTGCGTGAGTTCAGGCTTCAAGGGCGGGGCACGATGGCGATGAGGCCTAACGTTCGAGCTAAGCGGGTGACGACGGCAGGCCACCAGGCACCGCGCGGGCCTGGTGGCCTGCCGTTGGCACTCCGCTTGAGCGAGGGGTTAGGCGTCACCGCGGTTACCGCCGGGTAAGGACCACGTGAGTTGCAAGTGAAGTGCTTTGACGCTTGGCGCAGGCGTAGCCCAATGCAGGAAGGTTTACGCCTTCGAAGAGTCGTTCACCAGAGCCCAGTAGGACCGGCGAAATCGCAATGTGCATTTCGTCGATCAGGCGTTGGCGTAGGAATTGTCGAATGACATTGACGCCGCCGCCTACGCGAACATCCTTGCCTTCAGCCGCGTCACGCGCTTGCGCCAGGGCGGCGGCAGTGCCTTCAGTAACGAAGTGGAAGGTCGTTCCTCCCTCCATGACCAGCGGCGCACGCGCGTAGTTGGTCAGGACGAACACTGGGACGTGATAGACAGGATTCTCTCCCCACCAACCCCGCCAACTCCCATCCAGCCAGGGGCCGCGAACCGGCCCAAACATGTTCCTGCCGAGAATCCAAGCCCCGATGTTCTGAAAGCCTCTAGCGGCAAAGTCTTCGTCAACGCCCGTTTCTCCGTCATCCTTGCCGAACAAGTGCTTCTGAAACGTTCGGGTTGGAATGGCCCAGCCATGAAGGGAGGCGCCGCCAGTGCCAAGTGGGTTGTTGATGCTTTGGTCCGGGCCAGCACCGAAGCCGTCGAGCGAGATGGTGAAACTCTCTACGCGAAGCTTTGGCATGGTGTTTCAGGAGGTGCGAGTCGCGGAAGACGTCGTCCTGTGACGCCTAACGGGTGAACTGAGCGCCGCAGCTGCGGCGGTTTGGCATTGGCACTTTGTCTGTCACGCGTGCGCTCCAGCGACTTGTTACGCGGCAACCTCGACATATTCAACTCTGCTGGATGGCGGCGGGACGGGCGAACCGTCCTCCCGCAGTCCATCGAGATGAAAAGCGATTGCCTCGCGGATTGCGGCCTCGGTCTCTGCCAGGGTGGCGCCCGTTGCGACGCAACCCGGCAGGTCCGGGACATACGCCGAGAAGTTCGAGCCTGCGTTTTCAATGACGACGGCGTAGCGCATTGCAGTTACCTCAATTTCGTCTCAGGCCGGCCTGCTTGACGATACTGTTGAGGGTACCGGGTGCCAAATTGTCCCTCGGCTTCCCTGGAACAGTCACGCGCCACGTCCTCGTAGAATGCTTGAATTGACGATGACTGCCCCGAGTCGCAACCAGGAACCAGCCGTCGTCGTGCAGCAGGCGGAGCAGATCACTGACTTTCATCCGCCAACGCTAGAGTTGGCGGGCTTCTCCGGAAACGTTTGAATACATCGTGAATCGCTAGATTTGCCGCCTAACTCTTATTAGGCCTACAGAAAGTAGGCCGGGAAGAAATAGGCCGACAGGAATTGGTGCCGCAAGGTGTCGGTCCTGCGACCCCGACTTCGTCTCGCTCCAAATCGACACGCATGCGTCGCATTTGCAACTTTCCGCCACGGCAGAGCGTGGTCCAAATAGACCACCAATTCCCGGGGTCGTCAATTCCCGCTGGAGCGGATGCCGCATGGACGCGAAGCCGCGCCTGCTCGACCAGGTTCGCGACAAGCTGCGGACCCTGCACTACAGCTACCGCACCGAGCAGCAATACCTGTTCTGGATCCGGCGCTACATTGTCTTCCACGGGAAGCGGCATCCGACGGAACTCGGCGGCCCGGAGGTCGAGGAATTCCTCACGCACCTCGCGGTCGATCGTAGGGTATCCGCGTCGACGCAGAACCAGGCGATGTCGGCGATCCTTTTTCTCTACAAGCAGGTGCTCGAGATCGAGCTTCCCATGGTTGAACGGTGTCGTCCGCGCGAAGCCCTCGACCTACCTGCCGGTCGTGCTCACGTCCGCGGAGGTCCGCGCGATTCTCGCTGCGATGGAGGGCCAGTACCGCCTGATCGCCAACGTGCTCTATGGCGGCGGCCTCCGGGTGATGGAGGCGCTGCAACTGCGAGTGAAGGACCTCCAGTTCGACTACCGCCAGATCGTCGTGCGCGGCGGCAAGGGCCGCAAGGATCGCGTCACGATCATGCCGGACTCGCTCGTCGAGCCACTGCAGAAGCACTTGGTCGGCGTGCGTGTGAGGCACGAGCACGCCCTGCGCAACGGCTACGCGGGGGTCGAGATGCCGTGCGCTCGGGCAATTCCCCTGCTCGAGCGCGGCTACGACATCCGCACCGTGCAGGAACTGCTCGGCCACGCCGACGTGAAGACGACGCAGATCTACACCCACGTGATGCGCAAGGGCGCGAACGCCGTGCAGAGCCCGCTCGATGCGTGATGCGGGTGTGCGCCGTCTGCGAGGCGGGCGCATCGTCCCCACTCGATCGCCACCGAAAACGAAAAGGCCCGCTTGCGCGGGCCTTCAGGTTTGTGGCTGGGGGACTAGGATTCGAACCTAGGTTGACGGAGTCAGAGTCCGTAGTCCTACCGCTAGACGATCCCCCAAGCGAATTAACGCTTCGAGAACTGGGTGCCGCGGCGGGCCTTGCGGAAGCCGACCTTCTTGCGCTCGACCTCGCGCGCGTCGCGCGTGACGAAGCCCGCAGTGCGCAGCGACTTGCGCAGCGACTCGTCGTAATCCATGAGCGCGCGCGTGATGCCGTGGCGGATCGCGCCGGCCTGGCCGGTCATGCCGCCGCCGTCCACGTTCACGTCCACGTCGAACCGGTCGGCCATCTGCACGGTCTCGAGCGGCTGGCGCACGATCATGCGGGAGGTCTGCCGGCCGAAGAACTCCTCGATGGAGCGGCCGTTGATGCGGATGGTGCCGGTGCCGGGACGCAGGTGAACGCGGGCCGTGGAGGTCTTGCGGCGGCCGGTGCCGTAATTGGTGCTAGCGGGCATCGTCGAAACCTTGCCTGGTGTCAGAGGTCGAGCGGCTTGGGCTGCTGCGCGGTGTGCGGGTGCGCGGCACCCTGGAACACGTGCAGCTTCTTGAACATGGCGCGGCCGAGCGGATTCTTGGGCAGCATGCCCTTCACCGCGATTTCAATGGCCCGCTCCGGGTGCTCGGCCATCATCTTTTCGAGCGACTTGCTCTTGATGCCGCCGATGGCGCCCGTGTGCCAGTAGTAGATCTTGTCGCGCAGCTTGTTGCCCGTGACGTGGACCTTCTCGGCATTGAGAACGATGATGTGGTCGCCGGTGTCCACGTGGGGCGTGTACTCGGGCTTGTGCTTTCCGCGCAGGTGCATGGCAAGCTGGGTGGCGAGGCGGCCGAGCGTCTTGCCGCTCGCATCCACCACGTACCAGTCACGCCGCACCGTCTCGGAGCGTGCAAAAAAAGTGCTCATAGGGAGGCCCCAGGGAACCTGTCTATCCTGCAAAGAGCCGCGAATCTTACTGTAGGCGGGACCTCTTTGCAAAGCCGGAAACGGGCCGGCGGGCAGGGCCCCGACTGGCCACGCCCATGCCAGCCGCGGAAAGCCGCTCCGAGGGCCGCCGCTGGGCCGATCCGCCCGCCTCCACGCGCTGCCCCCGACCCCTCTCCCCGACCCCTCCCCCGGCCCCCGGATCCAGGGCTTGCGCCCCGCACACCTATCTATAATGAGCCATGAGCACCAGACACCGGCCGCGCAGCCTGGTCGACGCCCTGATCCGGGAGTTCGACCGGGGTTTGCGCACCGTGGCCGCCGCCAACGTGGCCGCCCGCCCGAACCCGGCCGGGCCTGCCCCGGAGTCGGTGACCGAGACCGCTGCCCGGCGCCACGCCGCCGGCCTCATGCGGGTGAACCACGCCGGGGAAATTGCCGCCCAGGCCCTTTACCACGGCCAGGCGCTCACGGCCCGCGATCCCGGGATCCGCGCGACCCTGCTCGACGCGGCCCGCGACGAGACCGACCACCTCGCATGGTGCGAGGCGCGCGTGCGCGAGCTCGACAGCCACACCAGCCTGCTCGCGCCGGTCTGGTATGCGGGCGCGTTCGCGATCGGGGCGGTCACCGGCCTCGCCGGCGACCGCACCAGTCTCGGCTTCGTCGCGGAGACGGAGCGACAGGTCGTGGAGCACCTCGAATCGCACATGCACGAGCTGCCCGAGGGCGACGAGCGCTCGCGCCGGATCGTGAGCCAGATGCAGGACGACGAGGCCCGCCATGGCTCCGATGCGCGCAACGCCGGCGGCCGTGAACTGCCCCGGCCCATCCGCGAACTCATGCGCCGCGCCGCGCGCGTCATGACCCGCACCGCCTATCACCTGTGAAAACTTGCGGTGCGACGCGTACTTGCTATTAAATCCACGGATCGTTTGACATAAACCGCGGGGCAGTACGCATGGAGACCGGTGGAAGACCGCTCAGTGACATTCCGGCGATCAACCGGTTCCTGAGCTATTGCCGCATCCGCACGGTGCCTTCGAAGACCGTACTGATCCACGCGGGCGACGTGCCGGACGTCCTCTACTACGTCATCAAGGGCTCCGTCGAAGTCCTGATCGAGGACGAGGAAGGCAACGAGATGGTGCTGGCCTACCTGAACAAGGGCCAGTTCTTCGGCGAGATGGGACTCTTCAACGAGCAGCCGCAGAGAAGCGCCTGGGTGCGCACCCGCAACCAGTGCGAGCTCGCGGAAATGACCTACCCGCGCTTCCGCCAGATCGCGGCCGAAAGCCCGACGCTGCTGTTCGAACTCGCCACCCAGCTCGCGAGCCGCCTCGACCGCACCAACAAGAAGCTCGGCGACCTCGCCTTCGTGGACGTCACCGGCCGCGTCGCGCACGCGATCATGGATCTCTGCAACGAGCCGGACGCGATGACGCATCCGGAGGGCACGCAGATCAAGGTGAGCCGGCAGGAACTCTCCCGGCTGGTCGGTTGCTCGCGCGAGATGGCGGGCCGCGTGCTCAAGGTGCTGGAAGAACAGGGCCTGCTCACGGCGCGCGGCAAGACCATGGTGGTCTTCGGCGTGCGGCCGAAGCTCAAGGGCAAGGCCGCGCAGATGTCGACCCAGCCGAGCCCGCCCTCGCCCTTGTCGCTGCGGTCCTCGAAGGCCGCAACGGCCGATGAGGACGATGACGACGATGACGACGAGGAATAAGAACGCGACTTGTGCCTCGTGATCAGCGCATCAAAGAAAGGCCGGCTCTGCCGGCCTTTCTGCCTCTGCCTATCCGCTAACCGCTATCCCCTGTTCACTTCCCTGATTTCCGCGCGCATCGCGGCGATCGTGGCCCGGTAGTCCTTCGCGCCGAAGATCGCGGACCCCGCGACGAACGTGTCGGCGCCCGCCGCGGCGACTGCCGCGATGTTGTCGACCTTCACGCCGCCGTCCACCTCGAGCCGGATTTCCCGGCCGCTGCGGTCGATCAACTCCCGCACGCGCCTGATCTTGGGCAGCGCCGAGGGGATGAACGACTGTCCGCCGAAGCCCGGGTTCACCGACATGAGCAGCACCATGTCGATCTTGTCGAGCACGTGGTCCAGCCAGTTGAGCGGCGAGGCCGGGTTCAGCACGATGCCGGGCCGGCAGCCGCACTCGCGGATGAGCCCGATGGTGCGATCGACGTGCTCGCTCGCCTCGGGATGGAAGGTGATCCAGGTGGCACCTGCCTTCGCGAAGTCCGGCACGATCCGGTCCACCGGCTTCACCATCAGGTGCACGTCGATCGGCGCGGTGACGCCGGCCTTCCGCAGCGCCTCGCAGACCAGCGGGCCGATGGTCAGGTTCGGCACGTAGTGGTTGTCCATCACGTCGAAGTGGACGAGGTCGGCGCCCGCCTCGAGCACGGCGCGTACCTCCTCGCCGAGTCGCGAGAAATCGGCGGAAAGTATCGACGGGGCGATCCAGTGCTCGGTCATTTCATGGCTCCTCCGGCGCTGGCCGGACTGTAGCAGGCCCGCCGGCTATTTCATCCCCCGGCTGTCGCGTATGGCTTCATAGGCCTCGAGGATGCTTCGCGTTCGCTCGTGCGCGGCCTCGATCATCGACTCGGGCAGGCCGTTGGCGACCAGCTTGTCGGGGTGGTTCTGGCTCATGAGGCGGCGGTAGGCGAGCTTGACCTCCCGGTCGCTCGCGTCCTTGCGCACCCCGAGCACCTGGTAGGCGTCGGCGAGGCGGGACGGCGCGTCCCGCGACGGTTCCGGCCCGGGCCCGCGGCCGCGGGCCTGCATGCGCAGCATCGCCTCCAGCGCAGCGAATTCGGCCGCGGAAATGCCGAGCACGCTGCACATGCGCGCGAACACCGCACGCGAGGGCGGATTCAGTCCCCCGCCCTGCATCGCGGCCTCGAGCTGGATCTGCACGAACAGGCGGCGGAGGTCGTTGCGCCCCATCGCGGAGGCACGCAGTTCCCCAAGCACCGACTCGAGCGGAAAGTCCGCGCGCTTGCCCTCGGTGAAATAGTCGATGGCGAGCCGGACGTCGGCGTCGCCGAGCGAGAAGCGGCGCATCACCGCGCGCGCGGCGTCGATCTCCTGCGCGGTCACGCGCCCGTCGGCCTTCGCGACATGACCCATGACCTGGAAGGTCGCGCGGAAGAACACGCGGCTGAGCGCGAGGCGATCTCCACCCCGGGCCGGCCCGCCCTGCGAACGGCGATCGAACTGGTGCCCGATCAGCAGGCCCACGATCGCGCCGAACAGCCCCCGCCCGATGATGGCTCCGAGCACCGCGCCGATGAGTTTTCCGTACCAGCTCATGGATTCCTTGACCGCCGGGGAACGCTGCTGCAACACTGCCGGCACGCGGCAGCGCGGTATGTTAGCAGCGCCGCGCCCGCGCCCCGACACCGGAATTCCCGCAATGCCGAAGAGCCCAGCCGCCTCGCCCCCCATGCACGAATCGAACCTGCGCGGGCTCACTCGCCTGCACCAGGGCAAGGTGCGCGACATCTACGCGATCGACGAGCGGCACATGCTGATCGTCACCACCGACCGCCTGAGCGCGTTCGACGTCGTGCTGCCGGATCCGATCCCGGGCAAGGGCCGGGTGCTCACCAGCATCTCGAACTACTGGTTTGCCCGCACCGGCCACATCGTGCCGAACCACCTCTCGGACTACCCGCTCGAGCGCGCCGTGCCGGATGCCGCGGAGCGCGCGACCATCGCCGACCGCTGCATGGTCGTGCGGCGCCTGAAGGCGCTGCCCGTGGAGGCCGTCGTGCGCGGCTACCTCATCGGCTCGGGCTGGAAGGACTACCAGGCGACGGGCGAGGTCTGCGGCATCAAGCTGCCGCCGGGGCTGCGCATGGCCGACCGCCTGCCGCAACCGATCTTCACGCCTTCGACCAAGGCGGAGCGCGGCCACCACGACGAGAACGTGGGCTTCGCCGAGATCGAGGCCGCGATCGGGCCCGCGCTCGCGGCAAAGGTCCGCGACACCGCCATTGCGCTCTACGAGTTCGCCGCCGCCCACGCGCTCGCGCGCGGGATCATCATCGCCGACACCAAGTTCGAGTTCGGCGTGGACGAGGCCGGAACGCTCACGCTGATCGACGAGGCGCTCACGCCGGACTCCTCGCGCTTCTGGCCGGTGGACACCTACTCGCCAGGCACCAGCCCGCCCTCGTTCGACAAGCAGTTCGTGCGCGACTACCTCGAGACGCTCGACTGGAACAAGACGCCGCCCGGCCCGCACCTGCCCCCGGAGGTGATCGCCGGCACGAGCGAGAAGTACCAGGAAGCGCTGCGAAGGCTCACCGCTTAGCGCATGGCTGCGACGTTCCACGCGTTCCACCTGCGGGTCGAGCACTGGCTGTTCGACCTGCCGGAGGAACTCGGAGGCAGGCCGCTGCGCCTGGTCGCGACGCCGCTCCGTTACCTCTATGCGCTGCTGCGCGACATTGCCCGCGGCGACCTCGGGCTGCGCGCCATGAGCCTCGTGTACAACACGCTCTTCGCGCTGGTGCCGGTGGTGGCGGTGGCCTTCTCGGTGCTGAAGGCCTTCGGCTACGACCGCGAACTCGAGCCCGTGCTCTACGAGTTCCTGCGCCCCCTGGGTGAACAGGGCTATCGCCTCGCCGAACGCATCATGAGTTTCGTCGCGAACGTTCAGGCCACGCTGCTCGGCACGGTCGGGTTCGTGTTCCTGCTCTACACCGCGGTTGCGACCGTGCAGAAGGTCGAGGAAGCACTCAATTTCACCTGGCACGTGGAGCGGCCGCGCAGCTTCGCGCGTCGCGCCACGGAGTACCTCGTGGTGCTGCTGGTCGTCCCGGCACTCACGGTGGTCGCCATGGTGCTGCTCGGCTCCCTGGAGGCGAGTGCCGTCGCCGCCAAGGTCTCCGGAGCGGTCGCACATCACGCAGCGGGATCCACCCGGACGCACTTCGCACCCTACGCGCTCATCCTCGCGCTCTTCGGCTTCCTGTACGTGTACATGCCGAACACGCGCGTGAGGTTCTGGCCCGCGGTGGTCGGTACGCTCTTCGGCGGCCTGCTGTGGGCGTCGGTGGGCGCGCTTTTTGCGCGCATCGTCGTCTACTCCGCGAAGGCGGCGGCCATCTACGCCGGATTCGCGGTCGTGCTGCTGTTCCTGTTCTGGCTCTACCTGAGCTGGCTCATCCTGCTGCTCGGCGCGCAGCTTTCGTTCTACGTGCAGCACCCCGAGCACCTGCGCACCGGGCACTCCGACATACCGACGACGGGGGCGCTGCGCGAACGGCTCGCAATGTCGGTGATGTACCTGCTCGGCCAGCGGTTCGTGCAGGGAGCGCAACGCTGGACCACCAACGACCTCGCGGAGCGGCTCGACGTGCCGGCCACCGTACTCAGCAGCGTCATCTCGGCGCTGGAGTCGCACGGGCTCGTGCTCACCGCCGAGGACGACACGCTGGTCCCGGCCCGCGACCTCGGCGCCATCACTCTCTCGGGAATCCTCGACGCGATTCGTCACGAGACGCCGGACCCGAGGCGGCCCGAACCCCGACCGATCGGGGCGGCCGACGAGGTTGCGCGTACTGCCGACGCCGCGCTGCGTTCGAGCCTCGGCGACCGGACGCTGCTCGACCTCGTGCGCGGCAACGCCTGACGGCGGCCGCGCTCAGTCGCCGGCGATGGTCATCTCGCCGACCAGGATCGATCCCGTCCGCACGCCGCCGCGCATGTCCACGTCCGTGCCGACCTCCACGATGCCGCGGTAGATGTCCTTGAGGTTGCCGGCCACCGTCACCTCGTGCACCGGATACTGGATCCGGCCACCTTCGACCCAGAAGCCGGTTGCGCCGCGCGAGTAGTCGCCGGTCACCCCGTTCACGCCCTGCCCCATGAGCTCCGTGACGAGCAGGCCGCGGTCCATGACCCGCAGCATGGCTTCGAAATCGCCGCCGCGCCCGGGCACGATGAGATTGTAGGTGCCGCCCGCGTTGCCCGTGGTGCGCAGGCCGAGCTTGCGCGCCGAGTACGTGCCGAGCACGTAGCCGAGCAGCACGCCGCCGGCGACCAGTTCCCGATCACGCGTGGCGACGCCCTCCTGGTCGAAGGGCGCGCTCGCGAGCGCGCCCGGCAGGTGCGGCCGCTCGGAGAGGCTGAACCAGTCCGGAAACACCTGCTGGCCCGCGGCGTCCAGCAGGAACGAGGCGCGCCGGTACTGGCTGCCGCCGCGAATCGCACCGATGAAGTGACCGATGAGCCCGCGCGCAACCTCCGGGCTGAAGAGCACCGGCGCGCGCGTGGTGCCGAGCTTCCGCGCGCCGAGGCGGCTCACCGCACGCTCTCCGCTCATGCGGCCCACGCTCGCGACCTCGTCGAGTTCACGCCAGTCGCGGGCCGTCGAGTACCAGTAGTCGCGCTCCATCGATTCGCCTTCCGACCCCAGCACGGCACAGCTCACGCTGTGCACCGTCCCGGGATAGGCGCGCAGGAACCCGTGCGTATTGCCGTAGGCGCGCAGCCCGCGGTGACTGCTGACGCCCGCGCCCTCGGAGTTGGTGATGCGCGGGTCCACCGCCATCGCGGCGGCCTCGCATTCGAGCGCGAGTTCGCAGGCGCGTTCCGGCGTCAGGTCCCACGGATGCGAGAGGTCGAGTTCGGGAACGTCGGTCGCGAGGTCGGCCGGGTCCGCGAGGCCCGCGCAGGGATCCTCCGCCGTGAACCGCGCGATGCTGCAGGCCTTGCCGACCGTCTCGCGCAGCGCCTTCGCGCTCAGGTCCGCAGTGCTGGCCGATCCCTTGCGTGTGCCGAAGTACACGGTGACGCCCATGCCCCGGTCACGCTGGTACTCGACCGTATCGACCTCGCCGAGCCGCACGGAGACCGAGAGGCCGACGTCCACGCTGACCGCGGCCTCCGCCTGCGAGGCGCCGAGCGCGCGCGCCTCCTCGAGGGCGATCTCGACTTGTGCGAGCAGGTCGGCGCCATCGGCCAGGGACGTGAGTGAAGCTTCGGTGGACATGGTTCCGCCGGGTGACTGGAAGGCGGCATTCTAGCAGCGGCCGGGGCCGCGGCCTGCCGTGCTAGCATTCCGCGCGGAGGCAGGATGGGCGACACGCACGACGAAGACGAGGAAATTCCGAGCCGCAGCGAGAAGAAGCGGCAGAGTCGCGGCCTCCAGGACCTCGGCTGGGAACTCGTGGAGCTGACCGAGACGGACCTCGCCGCCATGCCGCTGCCGGACGACGTGCGCGATGCGGTCGAGGTCGCGCGCCGCATCACGAGCAACGGCGCGAAGGCCAGGCAGCGCCTCTACATCGGCAAGCTGCTTCGGCACATCGACACCGAGCCCATCCGGGCCGCACTCGACCGCCGCGGCGAGGTGGACCGCCAGCGTATCCTGCGCGAAAAGGCCATCGAGCGCTGGCGCGACCGCCTGCTCGCGGACGAGGCCGCCGCATGGACCGAGATCGCCGGCCTCATCGATCCGGCCGTGATTCAACAGCTGCGCGCGCTGGCTCGCCAGGCGCGCGCCGAGCAGTCGGGCTCGCGCCCCCCGGCGGCGGCACGACAGCTCTTCCGGCGCCTGCGCGAAGCCATGGTGCCCGCGGACCGCCCGGCCCCGTCCGGCACCCCCTGAGGACGCACCGCGGCCGGCCGCCCCCCGTCGTTGCGTGCGATCGCAGGGGAAATTCGGGGCCGATGCTACAATGCCGCGGTGAAACCGCTCGTTGGAATCATCATGGGGTCGACCTCCGACTGGGAGACCCTCAAGTCCGCCGCCGCAGATGCTCGACCGTCTCGGCGTTCCGCACGAGACGCGCGTGGTCTCGGCACACCGCACGCCCGACCTGCTCTTCGAGTACGCGGCCTCGGCGCGTGACCGTGGCCTGCAGGTCCTGATCGCGGGTGCCGGCGGCGCCGCCCACCTGCCCGGCATGGCGGCTGCAAAGACCTCGCTGCCCGTGCTCGGCGTGCCGGTGCAGTCGAAGACGCTGAACGGCGTCGACTCGCTGCTCTCCATCGTGCAGATGCCCGCGGGCGTACCCGTGGGCACGCTGTCGATCGGCGTCGCCGGGGCGACCAATGCAGCGCTGCTCGCCGCGTCCATACTCAGCCTGTCCCACGCGGCGATCCGCGAATCGCTGGACGCCTTCCGCGCCGAGCAGACGCGAAAGGTGCTCGCGCAGCCCGACCCGCGCGAGCCGCCCACCGGCGCATGAAAATAGGCGTCATCGGCGCGGGCCAGCTCGGGCAGATGCTCGCGCTGGCGGGCCATCCCCTCGCGCTCGAGTTCCTGTTCCTCGATTCGAGCGCGGACTCTCCGGGCGCGCGGGTGAGTCCCATCGTCACCGGCCCGTTCGACGACCCTGCCAGCCTGCGCAGGCTCGCGGCCGCGACCGACCTCGTCACGTACGAGTTCGAGAACGTCCCGGTGTCCGCGCTCCAGAAGGTCTCGAAGACGCGACCCTGCCTGCCGCCGGTCGAGGCACTGCGCGTATCGCAGGACCGGCTGCTCGAGAAGGAGCTTTTCCTGCGCCTCGGCATCCCGACGCCGCCCTTCCGGGCCGTCGACAGCCTCGCGGAGCTGCACTCCGCGGTCGCCGCGATCGGGCTGCCCAGCGTGCTCAAGACGCGCAGGCTCGGCTATGACGGGCGCGGCCAGCACTACCTGCGCCGGGCGGGCGACGTCGAGCAGGCCTGGGCTGCGCTCGGCGGCGTGCCACTGATCCTGGAGGGTTTCGTGGAATTCGACCGCGAAGTCTCGATCATCGGCGCGCGCAGCACGACAGGGGAGACACGCTGCTATCCGCTCGCCGACAACCAGCATCGCGGCGGCATTCTGCGTGTCACGCGCGCGCCGCACCGGAACACGCGCCTGCAGCGCGCGGCGGAGCGCAGCTTTCGCCGCCTGCTCGACCACTTCGACTATGCCGGCGTGCTCACCATCGAATTCTTCGTGCAGGGCGGGCGCCTGGTGGCCAACGAGATGGCGCCGCGCGTGCACAACTCCGGGCACTGGACCATCGAGGGCGCGGTCACCTCGCAGTTCGAGAACCACCTGCGCGCCATCCTCGGGCTGCCGCTCGGCGACACGAGCGCCACAGGCCACGCGGCGATGGTCAATTACATCGGCACGATGCCGGACCGGGAACGCGTACTCGCGATCCCCGGCGTGCACCACCACGACTACGGCAAGGCGCCGAGGCCCGGGCGCAAGCTCGGCCACGGCACCGTCGTCGCAGGCAGCATGGCCGTCCGCGACCGCCTCCTGAAGCGACTGCTGCGCCAGGTCCCGCGCTAGGGGCCGCCGGAGCCGCCAGAGTGTGACGGACCCCTTTATTGCGAGTGGGGGCCGTTCTTTTATAGTACGGGACGGAGCCCAGCATGTACGTCGAACATTTCCAGCTCACAGAGTTGCCGTTCCGGCTGAGTCCGGACCCGGCCTTCATGTACCTGAGCCACATCCACTCCCGCGCCAAGGCGTACATGGAGTCGACGATCTGGTTCACGGACGGTTTCGTCGTGATCACCGGCGAGATCGGGGCTGGAAAGACCACGCTGATCGAGACGTTCCTGAAGGAAATCGAGCAGGACGTCGTCGTCGCTCAGATCAACCAGACGCAGGTGACTCCGATCGAGTTCCTGCAGACCGCGCTCGCGCAGTTCGGCTTCAGTCCCTTCCGCATGCGCAAGGCGGAACTGCTCGCGACCTTGAACAACTTCCTGATCGAGCAGTACGCGAACGGCCGCAAGGTGCTGCTGATCATCGACGAGGCGCAGAATCTCAGCAACAAGGTGCTCGAGGAGGTGCGACTCCTCTCCGGGGTCGAGACGACCAAGGAGAAGGTGCTGCGCATCATCCTCGCGGGCCAGCCCGAGCTCAACGACAAGCTCGACTCGTCCGAACTCGTGCAGCTCCGGCAGCGCGTGCGGCTGCGCTTCCACCTGACCGCGTTGAGCGAGCCCGACACCGAGGAATACGTGCGTCACCGGCTGCGCGTCGCAGGCGCCGGGGACCGCGACATATTCGAGGCCGAGACGTTCCCGATCCTGTTCCGCTACGCGGGCGGCATTCCGCGGCTCGTGAACACGCTCTGCGACACGGCGCTGATCGCGGCGTTCGCCCAGGACCGGCACACGGTCTCGGCCGACGACGTGCAGTCGGCGGTCAGCGAGCTGCAGTGGGTCGAGTATGCGGCGCGGACGTCCTCGCAGCTGCAGCACGCGCAGGACGACACCGCCTCGGAGGAACAACCTCCGGTCGGCCGGCTGGTGCTGACGCTCAAGGGATCAAGGGTGCAGGAGTCCTACCTGGTGCCGGGACGACTCTTCATCGGGCGCACCGCCGACAACGACCTCCAGGTCGAGAGCAAGTACGTCAGCCGTCACCACGCGCAGATCGTCACGACCGCCGAGGGCAGCTGGCTCGAGGACCTGAACAGCACCAACGGCGTGTTCGTGCGTGGCCGGCGCGTGCGGCGCCACAAGCTCCAGGAAAGCGACGTCGTGAAGATCGGCATGCACGAGATCACGTACCACCGCTCCGAGCCGCCCGGCGCCGCGACCATGGTGCTTCCCGCCGGCGACGACGACGTGAACGAGGAAGAGGAAGCCGCGGAGCTGGATGACGGCCCGCAGGGCTGAGCGGTCAGTCGTCGAGTGAGCTCGCGTCGTATTCGGCCTGGTTCTCGCGGTATTCGCGACGCCGCATCCAGAGCACGAGGCCGGCCGTGAGGCCGAGGCCCCCGAAAAGCATCAGCAAGCCGTGCGGACCGCGCCCGCCCAGGAACGCGAATGCGAGGGCCGCCGCGCCCGCCGCCATGTACGCGTAGGGAAGCGATTCGTACAGCCTGCGTGGAACCCACATCGTGCGTCGCCTTGCTGCTGGCCGCTCAGGCCGTGCCGCCGACCGTGAGCCCATCCACGCGCAGGGTCGGCTGGCCGACGCCGACCGGCACGTCCTGCCCGTCCTTGCCGCAGGTCCCGACGCCGTCGTCGAGCTTGAGGTCGTTGCCGACCATCGCGATGCGGGTCATGGCGTCCGGCCCGTTGCCGATCAGTGTCGCGCCCTTCACCGCCGCCCCGAGCCTGCCGTTCTCGATCAGGTAGGCCTCGCTCGCGGAAAACACGAACTTGCCCGAGGTGATGTCCACCTGCCCGCCGCCGAAGTGCCGGCAGTAGAGACCCTTGTCGACCGAGGCGATGATCTCCTCCGGCGCGTACGGGCCGGGCAGCATGTAGGTGTTGGTCATGCGCGGCAGGGTGAGGTGCGCGAACGACTCCCGCCGGCCGTTGCCCGTGGGCGCCACGCCCATCAGTCGCGCGTTCAGCTTGTCCTGCAGGTAACCCTTGAGCACGCCGTCCTCGATGAGCGTGGTGCAGCCGGTCGGCGTGCCCTCGTCGTCCACGTTGAGCGAACCGCGGCGCGTGGCGAGCGTGCCATCGTCGACCACCGTGACGCCGCGCGAGGCCACCTGTTGCCCGATGCGCCCGCTGAAGGCCGAGGTGCCCTTGCGGTTGAAGTCGCCCTCGAGCCCGTGTCCCACGGCCTCGTGCAGCAGCACGCCGGGCCAACCCGGCCCGAGCACCACGGTCATCGTCCCGGCCGGCGCGGGCACGGCCTCGAGATTGACCTGTGCCGTGCGCACGGCCTCGCACACCAGTTCACGCCAGCGGTCGCCCGCGACGAATTCCGTGTATGCAAAGCGCCCGCCGCCGCCCGCGTAGCCCTGCTCGCGCCGGCCCTGGTGCTCGATGATCACCGAGACGTTGAGGCGCACGAGCGGACGCACGTCCGCGGCCAGTGTGCCATCGCTGCCGAGCACGAGGATCGTGTCGTGCGAGGCGGCGAGGCTCGCCATGACCTGCACGATGCGCGAGTCGAGCGCGCGGGCCTCGCGGTCGATGGCCTCGAGCAGGCTCACCTTCGCCCCGTCGTCCATCGACTCCACCGGGTCGATCGGCAGGTAGAGGCTGCGGCCACCCTGCGCACGCCACGCCTGCACCGAACCACCGGAGCCCGAGCGCGCGATGGCTCGCGCGGCATGGGCGGCCTCCAGCATCGCGGGCAGCACGACCTCGTCGGAGTAGGCGAACCCGGTCTTCTCGCCCGACAGTGCGCGCACGCCGACGCCCTGGTCGATGCTGTGCGCCCCGTCCTTCACGATGCCGTCCTCGAGCGCCCAGGACTCCTCGCGAATCAGCTGGAAATAAGCGTCGGCGTAGTCCACCGCGTGGCCCATGACGTCGCCGAGCACGCGGGCGATCGCATCTTCGTCGAGGCCCGCCGGCGCCAGCAGCGCGCTCCGCGCAAGCGCCATGGAATCGCGCGGCGCGGCCGCGATGACCGGGAACTGCCGGGGCGCGAACAGTGCGGGAGGGATGCTGGGTCTCATGGGATTCACGCCTGCAGTCGCCGGTTGGCGACGGATGGGAAATTCTGCCTGACCTCGCGCTGCCGCACGAGGTCGATATCGCCGACCACCACGCCCGTGCCGCGCGGCAGTCGCACCAGGATCCGCCCCCAGCAGTCCACGATCAGGGAATCACCGTAGGTCTCGCGCCCGTTCTCGTGGAACCCGGACTGTGCCGGAGCCACCACGTAGCAGAGATTTTCGATGGCACGGGCTCGCAGCAGTGTCTCCCAGTGCGCCCGGCCGGTCGGCGCGGTGAACGCGGACGGCAGGCACAGCCACTCGGCGCCCAGGTCGAGCAGTCGACGGAAGAGCTCCGGAAACCGCACGTCATAGCAGACTGCGAGGCCGAGCCGCCCGGCCGGCGTGTCGACACAGACGGGCGTCTCGCCGGGCCGCACCGACGACGACTCCTGGTAACGCTCATCCCGCCCCGGCACCTCGACGTCGAAGAGATGGATCTTGTCGTAGCGTGCGGCCAGTCGGCCCTCGGCGTCGAAGACCAGCGACGCCGCGGCGACGCGCGGCTGCCCCGCGACCCGGATCGGGATCGTCCCGGCGACGATCCAGAGCCCGAGCTCGCGCGCCTTGCCGGCGATGAAATCCTGGATCCGCCCGCTCCCCTCCTCCTCCGCGATCGCGAACTTGTCGGGTTCGCTCATGCCCATGAAGGCGAAGTTCTCCGGCAGCGCGGCGACCCGTGCCCCGCGCGACCGGGCCTCATCGAGCAGCCGGCCCGCGTCGGCGAGGTTGCGCGCGAGGTCGGCCGACGACGTCATCTGTATCGCGGCGACGATGGTCATTGCTTCGCACCCTGCTCCTGTGGCGAGGCGGCAGGCGCCTCGCCCACCTGTGCCGAGACGCGCTCGACGACCGGATTCGCCCACGGCCCGGTCACACGATAGTAGACGCGCGCGAGGCCCTTGAGTTGTCCTTTGAAGATCTGCGAAAGCAGGAGGCCACCTGCGGCGCCGATCGGCCCTGCGGCGAGGGCGCCCGCGACGGTGACCGCGCCCGTCGGGTTGCCGCTCACCACGATCGTCTGGTCGTAGTCCTCCGCCGCGAGCCCGGTGCGCCCGACGATGCCGATGTCGAGGGCGGCGCCCTTGAGCAGCAGGTTCTGCGTATAGGCGTTGCCGTCGCGGATCTCGAAGTCGCCGTGCACCTTGTCGAATGCGAGCCCGGTGTCGGTCACGTCGTGGAAGTCGAGGGCGAGGCGGCGCGGCAGCTCTGCGAGGCTCGTGAGGCCCAGCATGCGGCCCGCGCCCGGCTTCACGTTCCTGAGCTGGCCGTGGTCCATCGCGATTTCGATCGTGCCATTCATCCTCGCGACGATGTCGCCCGTGGGCCCGTCCGGCCAGGTGAGGCTCGCCGTCGCGCTCGCGTGCTTCGCCTCGATGGCGCCGGGTATGTCGAGCGCGCGCGAGGTCGCGTCGAGGTCGCTGCTCACGAACTCGATCGCGAGCCGGGTGCGCGAGCCCGCGCCCTCGGCAAGCCAGTCGCCGTGCACGTCGATCGTGCAGTCCGGTGATTTTGTCGTGAGCCCGGCGAGGCGCAGGCCCAGGGGATCCTTGGCGATCGTCGCGGTGAGCCGCCCGAAGCGGCGTTGCTCCCACTCGAAGTCGCCGACGTTGAATTCAAGCGCGGGCAGGCTGCGGGGATCGATCTTCCGCGCCTCTTCTCCGCCCGATGCGGGCACCGGCTGGAGGACCATGCGCTCCATGTCGAAGCGGATCGGGGCGCCGTGCTCGAGGTCAGCGGGAACGACGACCGTGCCCACGGCCATCGGGCCGCTCACGCTGACTTCGAGCGCCTCGGGTTGCGGCTTGAGCGTCGCGTCCACCTGCATGAACTCGAAGCCGAAGATGCGCGCCTTCTCCACGAGCACCTCGGTTGGACCCAGCCACTCCGACAGCGCTACCGACCCGCCGCCCGAACCGAGCGCGAGCCACTCGCCCAGGTCGAACTCCGGCCAGTCGCCCTCGAAACGCAGGCCACTGCGGGCCGGCAGCACGGCAGGCCGGCCGTCGAACCGGGCAATGCCGCGATCGAGGCGCATGCGCCCGTCGTCGCCTGCGCGGAGCGCCAGGCGCACGCGCGCCGGCCCCGAATCCACGGCGATCTCGCTCAGTCCTTCCGGGGCAAAGCCCAGTCCGACGCGCGTGGGGCGCGACACTTCCGGCACCTTTGCGAACGGCGCGGGCGCAACGATGCCGAGCCCGGCAAGGTCGCTCGCGATGTCGTAGCGTGACGACCACTGCTGCGTGCCCCGGTGACGCTCGATGCGCCCTTCGAGCGTCCAGTCCGCCTGGCCAGCCATGCGGATGGCGCCCGGCAGATCGATGAATGCCGGCAGACCAGCGCCAGCCGCGCGTCCGCGGCCATGCAGCAGCACCGACGCGTCCGTTTCGCGCGTCTGCGGCCCGGGCTCCACGTCGAGTTCGAACGGGCCGTCGAGCATCGTGCCGCGCAGCGAGTGAGCGCGCATGTCCAGATTGTGGATCTCGAATACGCCGGTTACGCGCTCGGCAGGCGCGCGCAGCGCAGGGACGTTGACCGTCGCCGAGTCGAGGTGCGCGCGGATCAGGAAATCGTGCTCTTCCATCTCGTGGGTGGGCAGGTGGAGCTTCACTTCGAATCTTGCGGGCCCGCGTCCGGTGAGCCCCATGAACTGGCTGCCGAGCACGGCGCCGACCGGGCTCGCCTGCGCGAACTTGAGCGCCGTGCCGAGGTCGCCGGATACCGTGGCATCGACCTCGACGACGGTCTGGTGCATGTCGGCAATCCCGACCTCCGCGTGATCGAATCGAATGCCGCCGACCTCTCCGCCGTTCAGCCGCGCGACGAGGCCCTGGTTGTGGAACTCGACGTTGCCCTTGCCGTCCCGAAGCGGCGCGAATCCGGCGAAATAATCCAGCGCGACGCCGTTCACTGCGGCGGTCGCGGTGAAATCGCCCTCGCCGTTGCGGAACGGAAAGCTCCGGGTCGGGCCTCGGTAGCTCACGTGCGCGCCCTCGACGCGGCCGCCGAGGAATGCGGGTGCGAGCCATGAGACCGCGCCCGGCCCGAAGCTGCCGTAGGGCAGCACGTTGCCCGCATAGGCCACGTCCGCTCCCTGGACATCCGCGTCCATGGTGAGCAGGGGCGAGAGGCCCGGTCGCTCGTACCTGTACTCGAAAGTGCCCGTGGCGCGTGCGTGCGGATGCTGCACCGTGGTGGGACCCGAAGCGAACACCCACTGCGCGCCTTCGCGGCGCCAGTCGACGTCCGTCGTGACCGCGGCGCCGGCGATGGGCTCGCGGAACATGCGCGGCAGGTCGAACGCGAGCGCGCTCGATCGCAGTGCGATGCGTCCGCGCTGGTCGGTGCCGGAAACGACACCGGTCAGGCCGTCGATGCCCGGTCGCGGGCCGGTGGCCGCGAAACCGATCCCGGCGAACTCCGCGCTTAACGAGAAGCTCGGCCACGCGCCGGCACGGTCACGCGACGCCTCGGCCTGGAGCGAGCGTACTTCACCCCTCGGCGCGAGACCCGCCCACGCGTCGAATGCCGGCGGCGCGAACGCGAGTACCAGTGGCCAGGCATCCTCCAGATGCACCCGCTGCGCGTACATCGAGGTCTTGAACGTGGTCTTCGCGTTGCCGCGCCAGCGCAGTCGCAGGTTTATCGGTTCAGCGCCCCGCCCGCCCGCGATGGCGAACTGCAGGCGCTGCGCGCGCAGCACCCACTCGCCGTCCTCGTGTCCCAGGCGGACGGTCCCGCGCAGGGTCGGGTAATGCACCGTCTTCGGACCCGCCGCAGCGGGACGCTGCTCGATCGTCGAGGTCACGAGCGGCAGGCTCATCGCCGGGGCGCCCGCCGGTCGCTCGGGAAGCGACAGCTTCAGTGTCGCGACCGTCGGCACGTTGCGCACCGGAAGCAG
Source organism: uncultured Gammaproteobacteria bacterium (assembly GCA_963726665.1). Classification (GTDB taxonomy): domain Bacteria; phylum Pseudomonadota; class Gammaproteobacteria; order Steroidobacterales; family Steroidobacteraceae; genus RPQJ01. Next base: position 767,349 of record CAVSDW010000012.1, read on the forward strand.
TAGATCGACGTCGTCGAGTCCGAGTTCGAGCCGCGCGTGCGTGAGCGTGCCCTTCCTGAACTTGACGAGGCCCGCGACCTGGCCCGAACCGCCGGTCGGCCGGGCCATCCAGGCCGGCAGGAATGGAACGAGTCCGGGCAGGACCAGGTGGCCTGCATTGAGCTCGATCTCGGCGTCGAGCGCGTCGAAGTGCTCGAGCGAGCCCCGCAGGTCGCCGCGGAAATCGATTCCGCCCCCGAGCGAATCAGGCAGCCTGGCGGAGCCTGCGACGGCCGTGCTCCGGTGCTGGCGGCGCAGCTCGACACTGATCTGCCGGATCGTCACCGGCGCAGCCCCGCTCATCAGGTCACGGTAGGTGACCGTCGCGTCCTCGACGACCAGGCGACCGGCCGGGAGGCGATCGAGGTCGAAGGGCGGGCGGTCCATCGGCCGCTCGTTCTGACCGAGCAGGCGGATGCGCCCGTCGGGCTCGCGGACCACCGTGAGCGCGGGGCCCTCGAACCGCACGCGACCCGCGACGAGTTCGCCGGTCCGGAAGAGGTTCCAGAGATCGAGTCCGACGCTGCCTTCGCGCGCCTGGATGAGCGCCTGCGAACCGTCGCGCTCGAGAACGCGCACCCCGCGCAGTACGACCTCGGGGCCGAACCAGCGCAGCCGCGCGTCGAGCGCGTCGTACTCGATGCGCAGGTCGGTCTGCTGCTCGACCCACGCCTGGATGCGCGCCGCGTTCTCGGGAACCTTCGCGATCGCGAGCCGCAGCGCTCCCAGCACCAGCGCGGCGGCGATCAGCAGCCCGGCGAGGACCGCCGCGCCCACGCGCCAGGTCCGGGCGGCCAGCCCGCGCCCGGCCGGTGCGTTCACATGAGCACCACGTCGTACTGGTCGAGCATGTACAGCGCCTCGGTCTGCAGCCGGATCGGCTTGCCGAGCTGAACCTCGAGCTCGCCGAGCGCCGCGGACTCCTCGTCCAGCAGGCGCTCGATGACGTCCTGGTGTGCGAGCACGAGCAACTGCTGCAGGTCGAACTGCGCCGCCTGGCGCAGGATCTCGCGGAAGATCTCGTAGCAGACCGTCTCGGGCGTCTTGACGAAGCTGCGCCCCTCGCAGGCCGGGCAGGCCATGCACAGCTGGTGCACGAGGCTCTCGCGCGTCCGCTTGCGCGTCATCTCGACCAGGCCCAGCGAGGAGACGGCCGAGAAGTGGGTCTTCGCATGGTCCTTGGCCAGCGCCTTCTCGAGAGCCTGCAGGACCTGGCGACGGTGCTCCTCCTCCTCCATGTCGATGAAGTCGATGATGATGATGCCGCCGAGGTTGCGCAGCCGCAGCTGCCGCGCGATCGCCACGGCCGCCTCGAGGTTGGTGCGGTAGATGGTCTCCTCGAGGTTGCGGTGACCGACGTACGCACCCGTATTGATGTCGATGGTCGTGAGCGCCTCTGTCTGGTCGATGACCAGGTAGCCGCCCGACTTGAGCGCGACCTTGCGATCGAGCGAGCGCTGTATCTCTTCCTCGACGCCGTGCAGGTCGAAGATCGGGCGGCCGCTGGTGTAGCGCTCGACGCGTGCGTCGAGCCCGGGCATGAAGGTGGCCGCGAACTCCCGCATTCGCTCGCAGGTGATCTCGTTGTCCACCAGCACGCGGTCCACGCCCTCGCCGACGAGATCACGCATGAGGCGCAGTGGCAGCGGCAGGTCCTCGTGCACCAGCGCCGCCTGTCCCGCCGCCCGCGCCTTGGCGTTGAGCACCTCCCACAGCTTGCGCAGGAACAGCATGTCCGCACGCAGCGCCTCGCCAGCGGCGCCTTCGGCCGCCGTGCGCACGATGTAGCCGCCCGGTTCGCCGCCGATCACCGCGGACTGCACGGCTTCGCGCAGCCGCTGCCGCTCGGCTTCGTTCTCGATGCGGGCCGACACGCCCACGCCGTGGCCGAAGGGCATGTAGACCAGGTATCGCGACGGGATGGTGATGAAGGTGGTGAGGCGCGCTCCCTTGGTGCCGAGCGGGTCCTTCAGGACCTGCACCAGGATGTCGGCGCCCTCCCCGACCAGCTCACGGATGTTGTCGGTGCGCGGCGCCTCGCTCGACCCCTCGGCATCGGCCGGCTGCACGATGTCGGAGACGTGCAGGAACGCCGTGCGCTCGAGCCCGATGTCGATGAAGGCGGCCTGCATGCCGGGCAGCACGCGCGACACCCGCCCTTTGTAGAGATTGCCCGCGAGCCCGCGCTTGCTGGCGCGCTCCACGAAGAGTTCCTGCAGCACTCCGTTCTCGAGCAGCGCGGCCCGCGTCTCGCGCGGACTCACGTTGACGACCATTTCCGTGCTCATGCGGCGGCACCTCCCCGTATCAGACCGGGCACCGTGCGGAGCAGTTCCCAGGTCTCGCAGAGCGGCAGTCCCATGACGCCCGAGTAGCTGCCGGCGAGGTGGCGGATGAAGATCGCCGCGTGGCCCTGGATCGCGTAGCCGCCCGCCTTGTCTGAGGCCTCGCCGGTGTCCCAGTACCAGTCCATCTCGGCCGGCGAGATCTCGCGCATGCTCACGTGGCTGGTGCTCATGCGCGCCGCGCTGCCGGACTCGTGAATCACCGCGACCGCCGTGTGCACCGCGTGGGTGCGGCCCGACAGCCGCGAAAGCATGCCGAGGGACTCGTCGCGGCAGGATGGCTTGCCGAAGACCACGCCGTCGAGTGCTACCGTGGTGTCGGCCGCGAGCACCGGGCGACGCTCTGCGGCCGCGAGGCGCGACCACAGCAGCCGGGCCTTGGCCTCGGCCAGCCGCGTCACGTAGTCCGCCGGGCCCTCGCCAGGCTGCAGCGACTCGTCCACGTCGACCGCGCGCACCTCGTGCTCCACGCCGACCTGCCGCAGCAGTTCGCTGCGGCGCGGCGATGCAGAGGCCAGGAATATGAACGGTCGAGTCATCCGTTCAGCCGACCGAGACCGTTGCCACGAGCCGCCGTTCGGCCACGAGCGAATTGCTGATCAGGCAGACGTGTTCGGCCCGCTCCATCGCCTTGGCCGCCTTGTCGTGATCCGTACCCTCGGGGACGGCGAGCGCGGCCTCGACCACGAACTCGGTGAAGCGGGTCTTGCCGTCGACCCGGTCCAGCGTTCCGCGCACCTCGCATCGCAGCGACGTCCACGGAAGCTTGGCGGCACGCGCGACGGAACGGAAGCTGAGCGTGAAGCAGTCGGCCACGGCCGCGCACAGCAGCGTCTCGGGCGACCAGCGGTCCCCCGGTCCGTCGAACTCGGCGGGGGGCGAGGTCGCCAGGTCCGCAAGCCCGCGGGACGACACGGGCACGTCGCCGTCGGGAGTTGCGGCGGCCTGGACGGCGTAATGGTGTGGATACGGGTGCATCTTGATGCTCGAGCCCAAGGGTGAACAGTGGATTCAACCGCGCCGGGCCCGGGCCTGTCCACCGGGCATTCCACAAACCGGTGCGGCCGGCGATCCCCGCCGGGACCATGGCTTCAGGCGCGATGGTATGGCAGGCCCTTGATGACGCTGACGGCGCGGTACAGCGCCTCGGCGGCGACGACCCTCGCCAGACCGTGGGGCAGCGTAAGCGCCGACAGGGACCAGCGCAGGCCGGCCCTGGCGTCAACCTCCGGGGCGAGCCCGTCCGGGCCGCCGATGCAGAAGGCGAGCGATTGCCCGTCGCGCGAGCGCTCCTCGAGCCAGCGGGCGAGCGTCGCGGTGTCGAGTGAACGTCCGCCCACCTGCAGGGCAACGACATGGGAGCGTTCGCCGGCCGCCGCAAGCATCCTCGACCCCTCGGCCGACACGGCCTTCGCGACGTCGCCACGTCCACGCTGTCCCAGTGGGATCTCGACGAGCTCGAGGCGATAGTCTCCACGCAGGCGGCCGGAATAGTCGGCGAAGGCCGCGTCCACCCAGGCCGGCATGCGCGTACCGGCGGCAATTATCCGCATGAGCATGCCGACACCCCGTCAGGCTTTCGCGCGGCCGGTCTCCCAGAGCTTCTCGAGCAGATAGAACTGCCGCGCGCGCGGCAGCATCACGTGCAGCACGACGTCCTGCAGGTCGAGGAGCACCCACTCCCCGTCGCGCTCGCCCTCCATGCCAAAGGGGCGGAAGCCCGCCTCCTTGCAGCGCTGAACCACCCGGTCCGCGATCGATTTTACGTGCCGGTCGGAGGTGCCACTCGCGACGACCATGGTGTCGGTGATGTCGGTGAGTCCTCGCACGTCGAGCGCCTTGACGTCGACGGCCTTCATGTCCGCGAGCGCGTCGAGCACGACCTGCTGCAGCGTGGGCTTCGCAGCCGGCCGCACCGCCTTCTTCCTCGCCCGTTTCATCGGACGCGGGGTGGTCGGGGGGGCTTTGGTCGTGGATCGCGTTTTCGCTCGCTTTGCTGCCATGCTCACCTCGTGGGCTTGTGGGTGTAACAACCGGTCTCGCGGATGATGTCGCGCACTGCATCGGGCACCAGGTACCTGGGATCGCGCCCGTTCACGATGATGTTGCGCAGGTCCGTGGATGAAATCTCGAGCTGCGTGACCGGGTGCACGAAGATGCATCCGGCCTGGGCCTCATGCAGGTCGGCGACGCGGCCCGTGCCGCGCTCCGAGATGAGTTCGCCGAGCGTGCCGTCCGTCGGTGCGCGCCAGCCCGGCCGGTGCGCGACCGCGACATGGGCGAGCTGCAGGATCTCGCGCCACCGGTGCCAGCGGTGCAGGCCGAGGAATGCATCCATCCCGACGACCAGGCAGACCGGCCGCTGCGGCGCCTCCGCGCGAAGCTCCGCGAGCGTCGTCACGGTGTACGAGGGACCGTCGCGCCGGACCTCGCGGTCGTCCACGGCGAACCCGGGCTGACCTTCGATCGCCGCGCGGACCATCGCGAGGCGCACTGCGGCGTCCGCGAGGGGTACGTCGCGGTGCGGCGGGTTGCCCGCGGGCACGAAGCGCAGTTCCTCGAGTGCGAGTGCCTGCTGCAACTCGAATGCGGTGCGCAGGTGGCCGAAGTGGATCGGGTCGAACGCGCCGCCGAAGATTCCGATCGGCTTCATGCGGCAAGCGCGAGGCCGGCGATCCTGGCGGCGAGCCTCTCGATCTCGACCCATGCATCGCCGCGCAGGCTGCCCTTCGCGACGCGGTCTGCACGTGCCGCAGCGAGCAGCAGCGAGTCGATGGCCTTCCGGTCGAGGCGCCCGAGCGCCGCACGCAGCGGGGCCTGGCGGTTCGACCAGACCTGCTCCGCGCGGAAGGCCTCGTCCAGCGAGCGCTCCCGGGCGAGGCGCTGCGTCACGCGCGAAAGAGCACGCAGGTCGTTCACGAGCGCCCAGAGTACCAGCGGCGGTTCGCGCCCTTCCGCTCGCAATCCCGCAAGGACGCGCAGCGCCCGCTCCGGCTGGCCGGCAAATGCAGCGGCGGACAACTCGAACACGTCGTAGCGCGCGCTGTCGGCCACGAGTCTCGCCACATCCTCGGGCCCCAGCGTGGTACCCGGCATCAGCAGCGCGATGCGCTCGACCTCCTGCTGGGCCGCGAGCAGGTTGCCCTCGACCCGGTCGGCCAGGACCTGGGCCGCCACGGGGTCGATGCCCACCCCGTGCCGGCCGAGCCGCTCGCGGATCCATCCGGGCAGGGCGTTGCGCTCGACGGGCTGCGTCACCACGACCACGCCGTCCTGCTCGAAGGCCTTCACCCAGGCAGCCCCGAGGGGCTTGCGGTCCAGCTCGCCCGCGACGAGGAGGATCGTGTCCGCCGGCGGCTGCGCCGCGAGCGAGGCCAGGACACGCTGTGCCTCCGCGTCCAGCGTCGAGTTGAACTTGAGCTCGATCAGCCGTCGGGTGGCGAAGAGGGACAGGTTGGCGGAATCGCGCAGCAGCTCGTCCCAGTCGAAGCTGCGCTCGATGAAGTGGACCTCGCGGTCGGCATAGCCCGCCGCGCGCGCCGCCTGGCGGATGAGCGCCGCGCACTCGGCGATCAGGAGCGGCTCGGCCCCCGTGACGAGGTATGCGCTCTGCACCCCCCGGCCGAGTACCGCCTGCAGGGCGTCAGGACTCGTCCTCACTGCCCGGGGCGACTCATGCGCACGCCACGGCGGAGGTGCGGCCTGGAAAATGGTTGGGCATGCGACGCTGATTATGCAGGGTCGACCGTGGCGTGCCAACGGCCGGCGACGGGCGGCGGTCGGTACCCACAGGCCACCGCGGCGCGGCTAGAATCCCGCCATGAGCAAGAAGCACGAGACCACGGCGCGCCGTACCGCCTACCCGGCCATCGAACCCCACCGGAGCGGATGGCTGCGAGTGTCGCCCGTCCACGAAATCTACTGGGAAGAGTGCGGCAATCCGCGTGGCAAGCCTGCGGTGTTCGTGCACGGCGGCCCGGGCGCCGGCGCCGGCGCGAGTTCCAGGTGCTTCTTCGACCCACGCAAGTACCGCATCGTGCTCTTCGACCAGCGCGGCAGTGGCCGCAGCAGGCCGCATGCGAGCCTCGAGGACAACACGACCTGGCACCTCGTCGCCGACATGGAACGGCTGCGCGAGTTCCTCGGCATCGAGCGCTGGCTCGTATTCGGCGGCTCGTGGGGCTCGACTCTCGCGCTCGCGTACTCGCAGACCCACCCGACGCGCGTGAGCGAGCTCGTGCTGCGCGGGATCTTCATGCTCCGCAAGTGGGAGATCGACTGGTTCTACCAGGACGGCGCCGGAGCGCTGTTCCCGGACCGCTGGGAGGACTACCTCGCCGCGATCCCGCCGCGCGAACGCGGCGACCTCGTGAGCGCCTACTACCGGCGCCTCACCAGTCCCAATCGCGCGACCCGGGTCCGGGCCGCGCGCGCCTGGTCGGTGTGGGAAGCCGCCACCAGCTTCCTCAAGCCCGACGAGTCGCAGATCGCGCAGTGGGGCCAGGAGAAATTCGCGGTCGCCGTGGCGCGAATCGAGTGCCACTACTTCGTCAACAAGGGATTCATGCGCCGCGAGGACCAGCTTCTGCGTGGCGTCGACCGCATCCGGCACATTCCCGCGGTCATCGTGCAGGGACGCTACGACGTCGTCTGCCCGATCCGCACGGCCTGGGACCTGCACCAGCGCTGGCCGGAGGCGGATTTCCGCATCGTCCCCGACGCCGGCCACTCGGCGCTCGAGCCGGGCAACACGCACGAACTGGTGAGTGCCACCGATCGCTTCGCGCGTGCTAGAGCGACGCCAGCCGCCGCACCACGAGGTCGGCGAGGTCGCGCGCGAGCGCCTCGCGCAGGATCGCCTCCTCGCGGTCCTTCGCGAGCAGGTCGGACTCGCTGAAGCTGTAGGAACGGCTCAACTCGACTTCCTGCGGGGCCACGGCCTGCTTGCCGCCGTGGTCGATCGAGTACCCGAGGACGTAGTAGACCTGGTACTCCTGGGGAATGTTGCGCGCGCTCACGGAGAGCACGCGCCGGCCGGTCCGGTCCTGCGCGACCCGAACGATGGCGTCCGCGACCTCCGCCGATGCAGCCTGCGTCGCACCCGAGGCCTTGAGCGCGCGGCCGAGTTCCACCGAGAACGGGGACAGCTGGTCGTTGGTGGCGACGAACACGGACTTCACGTCCGCCGGCAGTTCCACCGCGCCCTTGAGCTGAAAGCCGCAGCCGGCGAGCTGGGTCGCGAGGAGCAGGGCAGTGAGTTGATATCGCCTCAAGGTCACACCACGACGTTCGCGAGCTTGCCGGGAACGTAGACGAACTTGCGCACCGGCTTGCCTTCCATGAAGCGCTGCACGTTCGCGTCGGCGAGCGCTGCCTCGCGCACGGCGCCCTCGCCGGCGTCGGACGCGACGGTGACACGGCCGCGCAGCTTGCCGTTCACCTGCACCACGACTTCGATCGTCTCGCGAGCGAGCGCGCCCTCGTCCACCCGGGGCCAGCGCTCGTCGACGATTGCGGTCGAGTGCCCGAGCTCGCGCCAGAGCGTGTGGCATGCATGCGGCACCACGGGTGAGAGCGCGAGCACGGCGATCTCGAGCGCCTCCTGGACCACCGCTCGACCCTGCGGCGAGCGGTCCTCGAAGCGCGCGACCGCGTTCATGAGTTCCATGACAGCAGCAATCGCGGTGTTGAACGTGCGGCGGCGGCCGATGTCCGTCGTGACCTTGGCGAGCATCTCGTGGACCTGGCGCCGCAGGTCGCGCCCGGCGCCCGAGAGCGCTGCGGCGTCGAGCACCGGCGTCTCGCCGGCGGAAACGTGCTGGTGCACGGCCTTCCACAGGCGCTTCATGAAGCGGAACGCGCCTTCTACGCCCTCGTCCGACCACTCGAGCGTCTGCTCCGGCGGTGCCGCGAACATCATGAACAGGCGCGCCGTGTCGGCGCCGTACTTCGCGACCAGTGCCTGCGGGTCCACGCCATTGCCCTTGGACTTCGACATCGTGCCGATGCCGCCTGACTCGACGGGCTGGCCGTCCTCGCGGAGCACGGCACCGATGCGCGCGCCCTTGTCGTCCACCCGCACGTCCACGTCGGCCGGATTGTAGTAAACGACGCGACCGGACGCGGGCTTTCGGAAGTAGATCTCGTTCAGCACCATGCCCTGCGTGAGCAGGTTGGTGAACGGTTCCTCGATCGTGGTGAGACCGAGGTCGCGCATCACCCGCGTCCAGAAGCGCGAGTACAGCAGGTGCAGGATCGCGTGCTCGATGCCGCCGATGTACTGGTCCACGGGCATCCAGTACGCCGCGCGCCCGTCCACCATCGCCGCGCCGTTCCCGGCGCTGGCGTAGCGGAAGTAGTACCAGGACGAGTCCACGAAGGTGTCCATCGTGTCCGTCTCGCGCCGCGCCGGCCGGCCGCACTTCGGGCAGCTGCAGGCGAGAAAGGCCTCGTTACGATTGAGCGGATTGCCGCTGCCGTCCGGCACGCAGTCCTCGGGCAGCACCACCGGCAACTGCTCGTCCGGCACCGGCACGTCGCCGCAGGCCTCGCAGTGGATGAGCGGGATCGGGCAGCCCCAGTAGCGCTGGCGCGAAATGCCCCAGTCCCGGAGCCGCCAGTTCACGCGCCGCTGGCCGCGGCCGGTCGCCTCGAAATGCTTCGACAGGGCGTCGAAGGCCTCGTCGAAATCGAGCCCGTCGAATCGGCCGGAGTTGATGAGCCGGCCGTGCTCGACATAGGCGCCCGCATCCATGTCGACGAGGCTGCCGTCGGCCGGCTGGATCACCTGGTGGATGCGCAGGCCGTAGCGGCGAGCGAATTCCCAGTCGCGCTGGTCGTGCGCGGGCACGGCCATGACCGCGCCCGTGCCATAACCCATGAGCACGAAGTTCGCGACCCAGACCGGGATGGACTCGCCCGTGAGCGGGTGGATCGCGTGGACGCCCGTCGGCATGCCGCGCTTCTCCATGGTCTCGAGCACGGCCTCGGTGACGCCCGTGCGCTGGCACTCCGCGAGGAACGCCTGCAGCTCGGGGTTGCCCGCGGCGGCGCGCTGCGCGAGCGGATGCTCGGCGGCCACCGCCATGTAGGTGACGCCATACAGCGTATCGGGGCGCGTCGTGTAGATCCTGAGGGGCTCGGCGCTGCCTTCCACTTCGAACTCGAGTTCCAGGCCCTCGGAGCGGCCGATCCAGTTCGACTGCATCAGCTTCACGCGTTCGGGCCAGCCGGGCAGCGAATCGAGCGCGCCGAGCAGTTCCTCGGCGTACTCGGTGATGCGCAGGTAGTACATCGGGATCTCGCGCTTCTCGACCAGCGCGCCCGTTCGCCAGCCGCGCCCGTCGATCACCTGCTCGTTCGCGAGTACCGTCTTGTCCACCGGATCCCAGTTCACCGTCCCGGTCTTGCGGTAGGCGATGCCCTTCTCGAGCATCCTGAGGAACAGCCACTGGTTCCAGCGGTAGTAGTCCGGACGGCAGGTCGCAACCTCGCGGTCCCAGTCGATGCCGAAGCCGAGCGACTTCAACTGCCGCTTCATGTAGGCGATGTTGTCGTAGGTCCACTTTGCGGGCGGCACGCCGTTGGCCATTGCGGCGTTTTCGGCCGGCAGTCCGAAGGCGTCCCAGCCCATGGGCTGCAGGACGTTGTATCCCTGCATGCGCATGTAGCGCGTCAGCACGTCGCCGATCGTGTAGTTGCGCACGTGCCCCATGTGCAGCCGACCGCTCGGGTACGGGAACATGCACAGGCAGTAGTACTTCGGCCGGCCGGGGTCCTCGACCATGGCGAACGTGCCCTGATCGTCCCACCAGGCCTGGGCCAGGGATTCGACGGCGGCGGGCTCGTAGCGTTCTTGCATGACGGCGAAGCGGGAAAAAAGGGGCGAAACCGGATCACGAAGGATACCAGAGCGTGTCCCGGCACGGACCCGCCGGCGCACCCGGGCGGCCACGGATCAGGCGGCCACGAACCTCGCGACGCCGTCGTCGCCGACAGAGCGCTCGAGGAGGCCACCGGCGTGGAGGTAATTCAGGTGAGCGACCGCCTCCCCCATCGCGAGCATCCGGTGAAAGCCACGCAGCGGCCGGCCGAACATCACCGGCAGCAGGTCGAAGGCCGTTCGTGGCTCGGCACAGGCTTCCCGGAGCGAACCGAGCTGCTGCAGGTGGTGCGCCCGCAGGACCGAGACGCGGTGATGCAGCCCCCGGAACGGCCGGCCATGCGACGGCAGCACCACCGTGTCCTCGGCGCATTGCTCGAGCCTCGCGAGCGAGGCAAGGAACTCCCGCAGCGGGTCCGCATCCGGGCGGCTCGACAGCACGCTCACGTTCGGAGAAATGCCTGGGAGGACCTGGTCGCCGCTCACCAGCATGCCACCCGGCGCATCGTGCAGGCAAAGATGCCCCCGGCAGTGCCCGCCGGTCTCGACGATGCGCCACTCCCGGCCGCGGACCTCGAGCACACCGCCGTCCTGGGGCGTGGCCGCGAGTACCGGGACTCCGTCGAACCAGCTGTCGTGGCGGGACATGGGGGGCCTCGTCGGCTCCCTGTCGGACTGGAGCCCGTGCAGGACCATGAACCCGTGCATCCGGGCGTGGATCTGCGCGGGCTCGGTGGCCAGGATACCTGGCGACCGACTCGTGGGCGACCGCCGACATCCAGACTTCGCAGCCGTGCCGCTCCTGGAGCCAGCGCGCGAGCCCCATGTGATCGGGATGATCGTGCGTGACGAAGATCCGCGCGAGGCCGCCTCTGCCGACGACCGAAGCCTCCAGCGAGTGCCACGCCTCGCGACAGGGATCGGCCGACATTCCCGTGTCCACCAGCGTCCAGCCCGCATCGTCCTCCATCAGCCACACATTGATGTGGGCGAGTTCCATCGGCAGCGGGATGCGCGCCCACAGCAGTCCCTCCGCGATCGCGACCGCGTGCCCGGGCTGCGGCGGTTCGACGGGAAGGTACTCGAGTTCCCGGGGCGGCGACGGGTAACGTTCGCCCTCGTGCGTGATTGCTCCGTGCCGCTCGCTCACGGGCCTGCCGCGCCGCGCACGCGCGGCCGCCGGAGGCCGGCGTAGAGCCCGATCCAGAGGAGCGCAAGGACCGGCCAGTTTCCGGCACGCAGGTACGGTGTCAGCCCGGTCCTCGGCCGGACGGTGCCGGTGAGTACGGCGGGGTGGAACTGCGGCAGGCGACCCAGCACCGAGCCGTCGTGGGCGATCAGCGCGGTCACACCGTCGTTGGTGGCGCGCAGCATCGGGCGGCCCGTCTCGAGCGAGCGCATGCGGCTGATGTCGAGGTGCTGGTGCGGCGCGGAGGAATCGCCGAACCACGCGTCGTTGGTCACGTTGACGAGCAGCGTCGACTCGCGAGCGAGCGAGCGCTGCTCCGCGCCGTAGGCGTCCTCGTAACAGATCGTGGGTGCGAGCGCCTCGCCACCGGCGGCGAGCGGCGCCTGCGTTTCCGCGCCCGCGGCGAAGTCCGAATACGGAAGATTCATGAGCCGCATCCAGTCGCGCACCGCCGCAGGCACCGGGAAGTACTCGCCGAATGGCACGAGGTGCCGCTTGTAGTACCACTGCTCCCCAGGCGACCACGCGGCCATGGCGTTGTAGTACGCACCCGACTGCGGGTCGCGGCGCACGAGACCGGTGACCAGCGAGGAACCCCGCGACTGCGCCAGCGCGGAAACGTAATCGAGGTAGCCGCGAACGCTGCTTTCGAGCGAAGGAATCGCGGACTCCGGCCACACGATGATGCCTGCACCGAGGTGCGGCCTCGTGAGATCGAGGTAGAGATTCATGGTTTGCTCGAGCTGGCCGGGCACCCACTTCATGGACTGCGGCACCGCACCCTGCACCAGCGCCACAGTGACTTCGGTGCCGCGCGGCCGCGTCCACTCCACCCGGCCGAGCGCAAGCGCCGAGCCCCAGGTGAGCAGCAGTACCACGGCGCCGGTCACGCGCGCCTTCGGGGTTTCGAGCAGCAGCATCACCAGGGCGCCGGCGGTCACGGCCGCGGCGAGACTCACGGCGTAAATGCCGCCGAGCGGCGCATACGCGGCGAGCGGCGTGTCCAGTTGCGAATACCCGATCGCGAGCCACGGGAATCCGCTCAGGAACCAGCCGCGCAGCCACTCGGTCGCGACCCAGCCCGCCGGCAGCAGCACGAGGTAGCGAATCGCCCCGGCGGCCGCCCCCCAGCGCGCGACCGCGTAGCCGAGCAGCGCCGTGTAGCTGCCCATGATGGCGACGAGCCCGAGCATCAGTACGAGCGCGATCCACACCGGCGCCTGGCCGATGAGGTGGATGCTGTGGTAGAGCCAGTAGGTGCCGGCGAGGAAGGTCCCGCCGGTGAAGAGCAGGCCGCGCCACGCCGCCGCGCGCGGCGGCGCATCGTCCCACAGCAGCATGAGCGTCGCCGGACACAGGAAGGCGAGTGACCACACGCCCGCCGGGGCGAAGGCCAGCGCGAGTAGCGCGCCCGCCGGCAACGCGAGCCAGTGCCCGCGTCGCGAAATGAAATCCCGGGCCGCGGCCATCGGGCGCGGCCGGTGCGTGCCGCTGCGTGGAGACTCGCTCACCGCTACAGGGGGGCGGGCTTGAGGTCGAGGTCGCGCGGTGTGCGCACCCGCAGCGTCTCGATCCTGCGACGGTCCGCACGCTGGACCTCGAGTTCGAGCCCGCCGATCTCGATCGACTCGCCACGCCTCGGCAGGCGACCGAGCTCGTGCAGCACGAGGCCGCCAATGGTGTCGAATTCCTCGTCCGCGAAGCGCGTGCCGAACACGCGGTTGAATTCCTCGATCCGGGTCAGCGCCGGGACCGTGAACGTGCGCTCGGCGTCCTTGCGGATGCCCTCGCCCTCGTCCACGTCGTACTCGTCGCCGATCTCACCCACGATTTCCTCGAGCACGTCCTCGATCGTGAGCAGCCCCGAGACGCCGCCGTATTCGTCCACCACGATGGCCATGTGGTTGTGGCTGACGCGGAACTCCTTCAGCAGTACGTTGAGGCGCTTGCTTTCCGGGATGAGCACCGCGGGCCGCAGGCACTCACGGATGTCGAACTGCCCTTCCCCGCCCTGTGCGAAGTAGCGCAGCAGGTCCTTGGCGAGCAGGATGCCGGCGATCTCGTCACGGTCCTCGCCCACGACCGGGAAGCGCGAGTGCCCGGACTCGATGACGATCGGCAGGATGCGCTCGGGCGTCTCGTCGCGCTGGATCACGACCATCTGCGAGCGCGGCACCATGACGTCGCGAACCTGCGTCTCCGAGACCTGCAGGACGCCCTCCAGCATCGCGAGCACGTCGGCCTCGATCAGCCCGCGATCGCGGGCGTCGGCAAGGATGTCCGCGAGCTGCTCGACGTCCCTCGGTTCACCGGAGAGTGATTCGACGAGTCGGCGCAGCCAGCTTCCTGCCAGCCTTGGTCGGTCTTGGGTCATGTGCCCGGGTCGATGACGGAAAGGTACGGATTCTGATACCCGAATCCGCCGAGGATTTCCACTTCGAGCCGCTCCATCGCGCGCGCGGCGCGTGGCCGCTCGTGGTCGTAGCCGTGCAGGTGCAGGACGCCGTGCACCACCATGTGCGCCCAGTGTGCGGCCCGCTCCTTGCCCTGGTCGCGCGCCTCCGCGGCAACCACCGCCGCGCAGACCACGAGGTCGCCGAGCGACCCGCAGAGCTCACGCTCCTCCCTGGATGCCGGGAACGAGAGCACGTTGGTCGGCTTGTCCTTGCCGCGGTAGGCGCGATTGAGCCGCCGGCTCTCCGCGGGACCCACGACGCGCACCCCGAGCCGGCGCGACGATTCGCCGGCTGCGCCGGCGGGCGGGCGCGCTTGCCATGGCGGCACGGTGTGCGGCGCGGGCCCAGCGCCCGAGCGCCGTCCTCGCCGGAACCCACGGCCGCACGGCCGCGAACTGCGCGTCGACCGCGAGCGCCGGCCGGTGGGAGCTCAAGCGTCGTGCCCCGGCTCGTCCGAGGCCCGCTCGTAGGCCTGCACGATCCGCTGCACCAGCGGGTGGCGCACGACGTCGCGTGCGTTGAAGAACGTGAATGCGACGCCCTCGACGCCGCGCAGCACCTCGATCGCGTGCCTGAGCCCCGAGCGCTGCTGTCGCGGCAGGTCGACCTGCGTGATGTCGCCGGTGACCACGGCCCGCGACCCGAAGCCCATGCGGGTCAGGAACATCTTCATCTGCTCGACCGTCGTGTTCTGCGCCTCGTCGAGGATGATGAACGAGTCGTTGAGCGAGCGGCCGCGCATGAATGCGAGCGGCGCCACTTCGATCACCTGCCGCTCGACGTGGCGCGCCGTGCGGTCGAAACCCATCATCTCGTAGAGCGCGTCGTACATGGGCCGGAGGTAAGGGTCGACCTTCTGCGCGAGGTCGCCCGGCAGGAACCCGAGCCGCTCGCCGGCCTCGACCGCGGGACGCACCAGCACGATGCGCCGGACCGAACCCGACTGCAGCGCCTCGACCGCGCTCGCGACCGCGAGGTAGGTCTTGCCGGTGCCGGCCGGGCCGATGCCGAAGGTGAGGTCGTTCTGGTGGATGTTGTCGAGGTACTGCCGCTGGTTCGCCCCGCGCGCGCGGATGCCGCCCCGCTGGGTCTGCACCACGATGTCCCCGGCGGGGCCGCGCGTCTCGTCCGCCGCGGGAAAGCCGAGTTCCTGAACGCAGAGGTGGACGCGCTCCGGCGACATGGCCTCGCCGGCCGACAGCTCGAACATGCGTTGCAGCACGGCTGCGGCGTTGTCCACGGACGCCGCCGCGCCGAAGACCTGCAACTGGTGCCCGCGCCGGCGCACCTCGACTCCGAGGCGCTCCTCGACGTGCCGCAGGTTCTGCTCCATCGGGCCGCTGAAGTTCACGAGCCGCGCATTGTCCGCGTCCTCGAGCGAGATCTCGCGCATCGAGACCTGGGCGCTCAAGCGATGCACCGCTCAGGCGAGGCGAGGCGTCCACGCAGCGAGTTCGGCATCGCCTCGGTGACCACGACGTCCACGAATCCGTCGACGAGCGACGGCGGGCCGTCGAAGTTGACCCACCGGTTGTTCTCGGTGCGCCCCGCGAGCTGGCGCGCGTCGCGGCGCGAGTGGCGTTCCACCAGCACGCGCTGCACGGACCCCACCATGGTGCGGCTGATGGCGAGCGACTGCGCGTCCAACCGCTCCTGCAGCCGGACGAGTCGCCGGTGCTTTTCCTCGTGGGTCACGTCGTCGGGCAGCGAGGCGGCCGGCGTGCCCGGGCGCCGGCTGTAGATGAAGCTGAAGCTCTGGTCGAAGCCGACATCCGCAATGAGATCCATCGTCGCCTCGAAGTCGCGTTCGGTCTCGCCTGGAAACCCGACGATGAAGTCCGACGTGACGCTGATGCCGGGCCGCGCCTCGCGCAGCCGCCGGATCTTCTGCCGGTACTCGAGCGTGGTGTGCCCGCGTTTCATGAGCGCGAGCACGCGATCCGAGCCGCTCTGCACCGGCAGGTGCAGGTAGCTCGCGAGCTGCGGCACGTCGCGGTAGGCCTCGATCAGGCTGTCGCGGAACTCGACCGGGTGCGAGGTCATGAAGCGGATGCGCTCGATGCCGGGAACCTCGGCCACGAAGTAGATGAGTGCGGCGAGGTCCGCCTGCCCGCCACCGGCCAGCCGGCCCCGGTAGGCGTTCACGTTCTGCCCGAGCAGCGTCACCTCGCGCACTCCCTGGCGCGCGAGGCCGCGAACCTCGGTCATCACCTGCTCCAGCGGACGGCTCACTTCCTCGCCGCGCGTGTAGGGCACGACGCAGAACGTGCAGTACTTGCTGCAGCCTTCCATGACCGACACGAAGGCGGTCGCGCCCGCGGCGCGTGGCTCCGGCAGGCGGTCGAACTTCTCGATCTCCGGGAAGCTCACGTCCACGACGGAGCGTCCCCGGCTCTTTACCGAGGCGATCATCTCCGGCAGCCGGTGCAGCGTCTGCGGCCCGAAGACCATGTCGACGAACGGCGCGCGCCGCGTGATGCCCTCGCCTTCCTGGCTCGCGACGCAGCCGCCGACGCCGATGATCACGTCCGGGCGCTGCTGCTTCAGGAGCCGCCACTGGCCGAGCAGCGAGAACACCTTCTCCTGCGCCTTCTCCCGCACCGAGCAGGTGTTCAGCAGCAGCAGGTCCGCCTCGGCGGGATCCTCGGTCGGCTCGTAGGCGCCGGATTCACGCAGCACGTCCGCCATGCGGGCGGAGTCGTACTCGTTCATCTGGCAGCCAAAGGTCCTGACGTGTACTCGCGGCATGGGCCGGCGCAACGGGCCTCAGAACGGGATGTCGTCGTCGAAGGTTTCGTCGCGCTCGGTGACCGGCGCGGGCGCGGGCCGCTCGCTGCCGCCTGCTGCACGCGGCTCGGCCCTCGACTCGGTGCCCGCGCCGCCGCCGCCGCGTCCGCCGAGCATCTGCATCTCGTTGGCGATCACCTCGGTCGAGTAGCGGTCGCGGCCTTCCTTGTCCTGCCACTTGCGGGTGCGCAGCTTGCCCTCGAGATAGACCTGCGAGCCCTTGCGCAGGTACTCGGCGGCGATCTCGGCGAGGCGGTCGTACATGACTACGCTGTGCCACTCCGTCTGCTCGCGCTGCTCGCCGGTCTGCTTGTCCTTCCAGCTCTCCGAAGTGGCGACGCGCAGGTTCGTGACCGCCTTGCCGCTCGGCATGTAGCGCGTCTCCGGGTCCTGCCCGAGATTGCCGACGATGATGACCTTGTTGATTCCGCGTGCCATGGCGCCCACCTGCGTGAATTGGAGTGAAATCTTACGCCACGGGGCCACCGCGGCGGAAACGGCGAATCAGTCGGATCCGCGCTGAAATGCCGGGGCCGCACCCCCGCTCGCGGCCACCAGGGCCCAGGCCGCGGCGATCGTCGCGCTGCCCCAGAAGACGCCGGTCAGCCCGAACCGGCCGAGCAGCACGCCACCCAGCGCGCCGCCGCCGAAGGCGCCGAGGAACTGCGCCGTGGCGAAGATGCCCAGCGCCGCGCCGCGGTCGGTTCCCGGCGCGGCCAGCGTGAGCAGTGCCGGCAGCCGCGCCTCGAGGTAATTGAAGACCGCGAAAAAGAGCGTCAGCGCCGCGAGCACCCGCCAGAGGTGCGCGTGGTCGAGGCCGAGCAGGGCCTGGGCCACGGCGACCAGCACGACCGCGAAGACGAACAACGGGAGGCTGCGACTGCCTCGCTCGGTGACCAGGATCAGCGGGATCGTGCCTGCAAGCGACACCAGGAAGACACCGAGATAGACCTTCCAGTGCCCGGCGGCTGCGATCCCCAGGTCGCCGACCAGGACCTGCGGGACGGACAGGAAGGTCGCGGTCATGATGAAGTGCAGCGCGAATACACCCGCGTACAGGGGCCTGAGCGCGGGTCGCACCAGCATGTCCGCCAGCGCCGACAGTTCGCGCGACTCGGCGCCACCGGTGGCCGCTGGCTCGACGGGCACTGCAATGTGCAGCAGCACGAGGCCCGCGAGCGCCATGGCCAGCATGATGACGAAGATGCCCGGCACGCCGATCGCGGCGTCCAGCACCGGCGCCAGCACCAGCGCCAGCACGAACGACAGGCCGATGCTGATGCCGACGAACGCCATCGCGCGCGTGCGGACCTCGGGGCGCGTGAGGTCGGCGAGCAGCGCCGTCACCGCGGCCGACACCGCGCCCGCCCCCTGCACGCAGCGGGCCACGAACAGCATGGTGACGGTGTGTGCGAACACCCCGATCAGCGAGCCGGCCGCGAAGAGCAGCAGGCCGATCGTGATCAGCGGCTTGCGGCCGTAGCGGTCCGACCAGCGCCCGAACTGGATCTGCAGCAGCGCCTGCGTGAGGCCATAGGCGCCCATGGTCAGGCCGAGCATTTCGGGGGAATAGTCGGGAAGCTGGCGCGCATAGAGCGCCAGCACCGGCAGCAGCAGGAACAGCCCCAGCATCCGGGTGGCATAGATGGCCGCAAGCGCACCGACCGACCGGCGCTCGAGCGGCGTGAGCGCCGGCTTGGATGTTTCGTCCAGGGTACTGATTGGCGTTGCCTCTGAGGCTCGGCATATATTAGCAGGCTGCCCGCCACCCGTCGGAACCCTGCGCCAGCCATGGACGTCATTCGCATTCGCGGTGCGCGAACCCACAACCTGCAGGGGATCGACCTCGATCTGCCCCGCAACCGGCTCATCGTGTTCACGGGGCTCTCCGGCTCCGGCAAGTCCTCGCTCGCCTTCGACACGATCTATGCCGAGGGCCAGCGGCGCTACGTCGAGTCCCTGTCCGCGTACGCGCGGCAGTTCCTGTCGGTCATGGAGAAGCCGGACGTCGACCACATCGAGGGGCTTTCGCCGGCGATCGCGATCGAGCAGAAGGCCGCCTCGCACAACCCTCGGTCGACGGTCGGCACGGTCACCGAGGTCTACGACTACCTGCGCGTGCTGTTCGCGCGGGCCGGGGTGCCGCGCTGCCCGGAGCACGGCCAGGAACTCGCCGCGCAGACCGTGAGCCAGATGGTGGACCAGGTCCTGGCGCTGCCGGAAGGCACGGCCGTCCTGCTGCTCGCGCCCGTCGTGCAGGACCGCAAGGGCGAGCATGCGGAACCGCTCGAGCACCTGCGTGGACAGGGGTTCGTCCGGGCGTTCGTGGACGGTCACCTCGTCGAGCTCGATGCGGCGCCGACGCTCGATCCGCGGCGCCGGCACTCTGTGGATGCCGTCGTGGACCGCCTGCGCGTGCGGCCCGACGCCGGCCAGCGCCTCGCCGAGTCGTTCGAGACCGCCCTCTCGCTCTCCCAGGGCGTCGCCAGGCTCGCGTTCCAGGACGAGCCGGAGCGAGACCCGGTCGTCTTCTCGAACCGCTACGCGTGCACGGCCTGCGGCTACAGCCTTGCGGAACTCGAGCCGCGGGTCTTCTCGTTCAACAACCCGAGCGGCGCCTGCGGCACCTGCGGCGGGCTCGGCGTGCAGGAGTTCTTCGACCCGGCGCGCGTGGTCGCCAATCCCGCGCTGTCGCTCGCCGGCGGCGCGGTGCGCGGCTGGGACCGGCGCAACGCCTACTATTTCCAGCTGATCCAGTCGCTGGCCCGCCACTACCGCTTCGACATCGAGGCGCAGTGGAGCGACCTGCCCGAGGCCGTCCGCCACGTGCTGCTCTGGGGCAGCGGCGAGGAGCGGGTCGAGTTCCGTTATTTCGACGCACGCGGCGGGAGCTCGCGTCGCAGCCACGCCTGGGAGGGCATCCTGCCCAACCTCGAGCGGCGCTACCGCGAGACCGAGTCGGCAACGGTCCGCGAAGAACTGGCGAAGTATCGTGGCACGCGCGCCTGCGTGGACTGCAACGGCAGCCGGCTCTGCCTCGCGGCCCGCAACGTGTTCGTCGCCGGTCGCGCGCTGCCCGAGATAGCCGCAATGCCGATCGCCGACTCGCTGCGCTTCTTTGCGGACCTCAAGCTCGAGGGCTGGCGCGGGGAGATCGCGAGCCGCCTGGTGCGCGAGGTCTCGGACCGGCTGAGGTTCCTGAGCGACGTCGGGCTCGATTACCTGTCCCTTGACCGCAGCGCGCAGACGCTCTCCGGCGGCGAGGCACAGCGCATCCGGCTGGCGAGCCAGATCGGGTCCGGTCTCGTCGGCGTCATGTACATCCTCGACGAACCGTCGATCGGACTGCACCAGCGCGACAACCAGCGACTGCTCGACACGCTCACGAGGCTGCGCGACCTCGGCAACACCGTCCTCGTCGTGGAACACGACGAGGATGCGATCCGCCAGGCCGATCACGTCGTCGACCTCGGCCCCGGTGCGGGAGTGCATGGCGGGCACGTCGTCGCCCAGGGCACGCCGGCCGAGATCGAGGCCTCCGCGGAGTCGCTCACCGGCCAGTTCCTGAGCGGCCGCCGGCGCATCGCAGTCCCCGCGGTGCGCACGCCCGCGCAGCCCGGCCGGGTCCTGCGCATCGTCGAGGCCAGCGGCAACAATCTCCGCGCAGTCACCGTCGACGTGCCGCTCGGGCTCATGACCTGCGTGACGGGTGTTTCCGGGTCCGGCAAGTCGACGCTCGTCGTGGATACGCTCTACCGCCACGTCGCAGCTGCGCTGCAGGATGATGGCGAAGGCGGCGCGGGCTGCCGCGCGGTCGAGGGACTCGAGCAGATCGATCGCGTGATCGACATCGACCAGAGCCCGATCGGCCGGACGCCGCGCTCGAACCCGGCGACCTACACCGGGCTCTTCGGGCCGATCCGGGAACTGTTCGCGGAAGTTCCCGAGGCGCGCGCACGCGGCTACGACCCCGGCCGGTTCAGCTTCAACGTGCGCGGAGGCCGCTGCGAGGCCTGCGAGGGCGACGGCGTCATCAAGGTCGAGATGCACTTCCTGCCGGACGCCTACGTCACCTGCGACGCCTGCCGCGGCATGCGCTACAACCGCGAGACCCTCGAGATCCGCTACAAGGGCCGCAACATCAGCGACGTGCTCGAAATGACCGTCGAGGATGCCGCGCAGTTCTTCCGCAACGTCCCGGTGCTGCAGTCCCGCCTGCAGACGCTGCTCCAGACCGGACTCTCGTACATTCGCCTCGGACAGAACGCCACGACGCTTTCCGGCGGCGAGGCGCAGCGCGTGAAGCTGTCGCGCGAACTCGCGAAGCGCTCGACGGGCCGCACGCTCTACATACTCGACGAGCCCACGACGGGGCTGCATTTCCACGACATCGAGCAGTTGCTCGGCGTGCTGCACCGGTTGCGGGACGAGGGCAACACGATCGTCGTCATCGAGCACAACCTCGACGTCATCAAGACCGCGGACTGGGTGATCGACCTCGGGCCCGAGGGCGGGGACGGCGGCGGACGACTGGTCGCCACCGGCACTCCCGAAGACGTGGCGCGGGTCGCGGCGTCGCACACGGGGCGGTACCTGGCGCGGACACTGGCGGGCGGCACGGTTGCCGGGACCGGCGATGGCCGGCCCGCGGCGACGGCTGCACGGAAATCAGGCCGGCGCGGCTGACGCCCGTACCGTAGTGCGGAAGCGGTGGCAGACCTCGCCGGCAGTGCGGGTCTCGGTGTAGCGCCCTTGTGTATGGCTCGAAATCACCCGGCGCCAGAAACCGAGTGCCGGGCGGTTGTACTCGTCCTCGATGACCTCCCACTCGCCGGAGAACCGGCTGAACAGCAGGGCCGCCGCGCCCGCGCCGACGCCCCGACGGCGTGCCGTTCCGGCCACGAAGAACTCGGCCATGCGGTAGTCCGCGTCGCGACGCGGGAAGGACGCAACGCGCGCAACGAGGGCGAAGCCGACTCGCTGGTCGTTCTGGAGAATCACGAAGGGATGCGACGTTGAGTCGCCGAACCAGCCTGCGAGGAACTCGCCCTCGCGCTCG
This sequence comes from uncultured Gammaproteobacteria bacterium, assembly GCA_963726665.1. GTDB lineage: Bacteria > Pseudomonadota > Gammaproteobacteria > Steroidobacterales > Steroidobacteraceae > RPQJ01. The sequence goes on from CAVSDW010000012.1 coordinate 789,106, forward strand.
TTCCACTCGCCGAGGACGGGGAAGAGTCCCGTCTTGCTGGCGGAAAGCTCGGACAGATAGTCCCGGTAGACCGCTCGTATCCACTCGCGGTCGGCAGGTGAGTCGCGCGCGTCTCGTAGTGTGACGGGCACTGTTCTCGGGCCAGCCGGTGACTGGCGGGTGTCGGGCCGGAAGCCCGGGGGCGGGACGTCCTGGTCAGTGGGTCGGGCGGGTCCGAAGCTTCGGACCCGCCCTTCCCGATCAGCTTACGCTGAGACCTTGCTTACTGCTGGGGCGGGGCAGCCGGGGCAGCGGCGTCGGCAGCGGCAGCGGCGGCGTCGCCAGCGGCGACAGCGGCGTCACCAGCGGCGTCGGTCGCAACGGCAGCGGCGTCGGTCGCGGCACCAGCGGCGCCAGCAGCGGCGTCGGTGGCAGCAGCGGCGGCGGCGTCGCCAGCAGCGGCGGCGGCGTCGGTGGCGGCAGCAGCGGCGTCGCCAGCGGCATCCGTCGCAACAGCGGCGGCGTCAGCGGCGGTGGCAGCGGCGTCGTCAGCCTTCTTGGCGCAGCCAGCGAGGGCCAGGGCAGCGAGGGCAGCGGCGAGGGCGATCTTGGAGTTCATGCGAAATACCCCTTTGGGTTTGATGATGGAACGGGACTTGACTCAGCAGTCGAGCGATCGCGGCCCTTGGGCCAGCGCGCCGACGACTGCGTGGATTGGATTCTAGGACCGGCGGGTCGCCCGCGAACGCGCCAATCTGTCTCCGAATGGCGACAATCGGGCGTCTTCGGCAAGATGTCGGCTGGGACCCACCCTCAAGGGATGATTCACCATGCAAGCAGACATCGACAGCCTGTTTCCCGCTCACCTGGCCGAGCTGCGGCTGCGGGTGGACCGGGCCCTGTCTGCCCACGGGTTCGACGGCATCGCGATCTACTCCGGGGCCGCAGGGTATTCCTTCCTGGACGACCGCAGCTACCCGTTCAGGGTGAACCCACACTTCGCGCAGTGGGCGCCGGTGACCGACCTGCAGCAGAGCTTCGTCGCGTACTCGCCGGGAACGAAGCCGCTCCTGTGCTTCCACCAGCCGGCGGACTACTGGCACCTGCCGCCCGCCCTGCCCACCGGTGACTGGTTGCGCGAGTTCCGCCTCGAGGTCCTGCGTGAGCCCGGCCAGGCGCGCGAGCTGCTCGGGCTCGCCGGTCGGCGCGTCGCGTTCGTGGGCGAATGGCAGGACATGTTCTCGGACTGGGGCTTTGCCGCCGTGAACCCGTCATCGCTGCTGAACCAGCTCCACTACGAGCGCGCGGTGAAGACGGCGTACGAGCTGGAATGCATGCGCCGCGCTTCCCGCATGGCCGTGCGAGGGCACGTGGCCGCGCGCGATGCCTGGGCGGCGGGCGCCTCGGAGTTCGAGACGCATCTGGCCTACTGCGCGGCCGTTGGACAGCGCGACGAGGAACTGCCCTACGGCAACATCATCGCGTACAACGAGGGTGCCGCGGTGCTGCACTACCAGCGGCTCGATCAGCGCCACGACGGGACGCGCCGGTCGTTTCTCATCGACGCCGGTGCCCAGTTCCGGGGCTACGCCGCGGACATCACCCGGACCTACGCGGCGGGCGACGGCGAGTTCGCGGACCTCGTCCGCGGCATGGATTCGCTGGAGCTCGACTTGTGCGCCGCCGTGACCGGCGGAACCGACTACCGCGACATCCACCTCCTCGCCCATCGCAGGATTGCGGGACTGCTCGGCGATGCCGGCATCATCGACTGCGGCCCGGACGAGGCGGTGGCGAGCGGGCTCTCCTCGGTGTTCTTCCCGCACGGCATCGGGCACCTGCTGGGGCTGCAGGTGCACGATATCGCCGGGCTGGCCCGGGACGCCTCGGGCGCCGAAATCCCGCGGCCGGACGGTCACCCGTTCCTGCGCCTGACGCGCCGGCTCGAGCCCGGGTTCGTCGTCACGATCGAACCGGGCCTGTACTTCATCGACCTGCTGCTGGATGCGGCGCGGGCCGGCAAGCACGGCCGAAGGATCCGTTGGGACGCAGTGGAGCGCCTGCGGCCCTTCGGTGGCATCCGCATCGAGGACGACGTCGCCTGCACGGGCGGCGCGCCGGAGAACCTCACCCGCGACGCCTTCGCATAAAAAGGGGACATTCTCCTTTTCAGGAAATAGGGGACATTCCCCTATTTGCGGCTGAGCGCGTTGCTCCCGTGGCGGAAACAGGGGAATGTCCCCTATTTCCTGATTTCGGCGAAAAAGGAGAATGTCCCCTTTTTTGCCCCGATTTTCCCTATTTCTTCAAAAGGTCGCGGATCTCGGTCAGCAGCACCACGTCGGCAGGCGGTGCGGCGGGCGCGGCTGCCGGTGGGGGCGTCTTGAGCTTGTTGATGGCCTTGACCGCCAGGAAGATCGCCGCCGCGATGATCAGGAAATCGAATACCGACTGCAGGAAGGCGCCGTACTTGAGCAGCAGAGGCTCGCCGGCCGCGTTGGTGCCGATGGTCGCGGCCAGCTTGCTGAAGTCCACACCGCCCACCACGGTGCCGAGCAGCGGCATGACCACGTCGCCCACGAACGACGAGACGATCTTGCCGAACGCGCCGCCGATCACGACGCCAACCGCCATGTCGAGCACGTTGCCCTTCATGGCGAATTCCTTGAATTCCTGAATCATGCCCATTTGCCTGCTCCTCGAATCTGTCCCCGGAACGACCGTGCGGATGCGCGCGGACCTCGGCGAACGATAGGCCTCCGGCCCAGAAAAACGAAGCCGGGGTTCGCCCGGCTTCTCTTCTCCAACCTCCGGCCGGACTGCGTCAGGCGGAAGCGGTCTTCTTCTTGCGGGGTGCGCGCGGCTTCTTCGCAGCCGGCTCGGCGGCAGCCTCGGCCTCGGGGGCCGCGGCCTTCTTCTTGCTGGCGCGAGGCTTTTTCTTCGCCTCGTCCGCGGGCTGCTCCTCGGCGGCAGGCGCGGCCTGGTCGACGAGCGCCATGAGCGCCATGTCGGCGTTGTCGCCGGCGCGCGTCGCCATGTGCAGGATCCGCGTATAACCGCCCGGACGCGCCTTGAAGCGCGGGCCGAGGTCGTCAAACAGCTTCGTCACGATTTCGGTGTCGCGCAGCTTCGAAAAGGCGCGGCGGCGGTTGGCCTGGCTGTCCGTCTTGCCGAGCGTGATCAGCGGCTCGACGAAACGGCGCAGTTCCTTCGCCTTCGGCACGGTCGTGCGGATGGTCTCGTGGCGCAGCAGCGAGGCCGCCATGTTGCGCAGCATCGCCCAGCGATGCGTGGAGTTGCGGCTCAGCTGCCGCCCGGTCAGTCCGTGTCTCATCTCTGTATCCGCCTCGACCCGGGGCCGCTCTTCACGGCACCGCGGTCACTGGTCATGGGTCACTTCAAACGACGTCCCGGTCCTCTTCGCGCTTCAGCCCGGCCGGCGGCCAGCTGTCGAGGCGCATGCCGAGCGTGAGGCCGTGGCTCTCGAGGACTTCCTTGATCTCGGTGAGCGACTTCTTGCCGAGGTTCGGCGTGCGCAGCAGCTCCACCTCGGTCTTCTGCACGAGGTCGCCGATGTAGTGGATGTTCTCGGCCTTGAGGCAGTTCGCGCTGCGGACCGTGAGCTCGAGCTCGTCCACCGGGCGCAGCAGCAGCGGGTCGACGTGGTGCTCGCTCGGCTTCGACTTGTCTTCGTCCTGCCCCTGCAGGTCCACGAAAACGGACAGCTGGTCCTTCAGGATCGAACCGGCGCGGCGGATCGCCTCTTCCGGGTCGATCGTGCCGTTGGTCTCGATGTCGATGATCAGCTTGTCGAGGTCGGTGCGCTGTTCGACGCGCGCGGCTTCGACGTTGTAGGTCACCTTGCGGATCGGGCTGAACGACGCATCGAGCAGCAGGCGGCCGATCGGGCGGCTGACCTCCTCGAACGCGAGGCGCTGCATGGCCGGGCGATAGCCGCGGCCGCGCTCGACCTTCAGCGTCATCACGAGCTCGCCCGCCTTGGTCAGGTTGGCGATGACGAGTTCCGGATTCAGGATCTCGACGTCGTGGTCGCCCTGGATGTCGCCGGCGCGAACCGGGCCGGGGCCCTTCTTCGACAGCCGGAGCTCGGAGGCCTCGCGCGCGTTCAGGCGGATGGCGACCTGCTTCAGGTTCAGCAGGATCTCGACCACGTCCTCCTGCACGCCCTCGATGCTGGTGTACTCGTGGAGCACGCCCTCGATCTCGGCCTCGGTGATCGCGCTGCCCGGCATGGACGAGAGCAGCACGCGACGCAGCGCGTTGCCGAGCGTGTGGCCGAAGCCGCGCTCGAACGGCTCGATCACCACGCGGGCGTGGCGGGGCGCGGTCGGCGTCACCTTGACGACGCGCGGGCGGAGGAATTCAGCAATGGCTGACTGCATTGAAGTCACCCTGCGGTATTACTTGGAGTACAACTCGACGACGAGGCTCTCGTTGATGTCCGGAAGGATGTCGCCGCGCTCGGGCAACGACTTCAGGACGCCAGAGAACTTCTTCTCGTCGACTTCGACCCAGTCCGGGAAGCCGGTCTGGGCACGGATCTGCAGTGCCTGCTGCACGCGGGCCTGCTTCTGCGCCTTCTCGCGCAGCGCGACGACCTCGCCACCCTTGCACTGGAAAGACGGGATGCTGACGACCTCGCCGTTGACCGTCACCGAGCGGTGGCTCACCAGCTGGCGCGCCTCGCTGCGCGTGGCGGCGAAGCCCATGCGGTAGACGACGTTGTCGAGCCGGCCCTCGAGGAGCTGCAGCAGCGACTCGCCCGTGGCGCCCGGACGGCCAGCGGCCTTCTGGTAGTAGCCGCGGAACTGGCGCTCGAGCACGCCGTACATGCGGCGCAGCTTCTGCTTCTCGCGCAGCTGCAGGCCGTAGCCCGAGACGCGTGAGCGGCGCTCGCCCTTGATGCCGCCCGGCGGCACTTCGAGCTTGCACTTCGACTCGAGCGACTTTACGCCGCTCTTGAGGAAGAGGTCGGTGCCCTCACGGCGGGAGAGCTTGCACTTCGGTCCAAGATACCTGGCCATCGCTGTGTTCCTCGGCGGCGTCGGGTCAGACGCGGCGCTTCTTGGGCGGACGGCACCCGTTGTGCGGGATCGGCGTCACGTCCTCGATACTCGTAACCTTGAGCCCTGCGGCATTGAGCGCGCGCACGGCCGACTCGCGTCCCGGGCCAGGCCCGCGGACCCGCACCTCGACCGTCCGGACGCCATATTCCTGGGCAGCAACACCGGCCTTCTCCGCCGCAACCTGGGCGGCGAACGGCGTGCTCTTGCGCGAACCACGGAAGCCGCAGCCGCCGGAAGTGGCCCAGGAGAGCGTGTTGCCCTGCCGGTCGGTGATCGTGATCACGGTGTTGTTGAACGACGCGTGCACGTGCGCGATGGCGTCGGTCACCATCCGCTTCACCTTCTTGCGCGGCTTGGAGGCACCGGCAGTCTGCTTCTTGTCATCCGACATGAGAGGTCAGTCCTCGTTCAGTGGCGCGGCCGATCAGGCCTTGCCGACAGGTGCGTTCAGCTTCACGGCCGCCTTGCGCGGGCCCTTTCGCGTGCGCGCGTTGGTGCGCGTGCGCTGTCCGTGCATCGGCAGTCCCTTGCGGTGACGGATGCCGCGGTAGGTACCGAGGTCCATCAGTCGCTTGATGTTCATCGACACTTCGCGCCGAAGATCGCCCTCGACCGGCAGTCGCGCGATCGCCGAGCGCAGCGCCGCGACCTCGGGCTCGGTCAGGTCCTTGACCTTGGTGTCAGGCTTGACACCCGCCGCCTCGCACGCGCGCTGCGCCTGCGAACGGCCGATGCCGTAGATGGACGTGAGGCCCACCCACACGTGCTTGTTCATCGGAATGTTTATGCCGGCGATACGGGCCATTTGAGGCTCACTCCGGGGCGCGAAAAGCCCGCAATAATAACTGAATTACGCTGGTTACTCAATGCAGTCGGCCTCAGGCTCAGCCTTGCCGCTGCTTGTGCCGCTTGTCACTGCAGATGACGTAGACGACGCCGCGTCGGCGCACCACCTTGCAGTTCTTGCAGATCCGTTTAACCGAGGGTCGAACTTTCATGGGTCTCTCTCCGACGTGGACCGCGGCGCTCAGCGCAGCTGTCCGGCGCGGCCGTAGCCGCGCAGATTGGCCTTCTTCATGAGCCCCTCGTACTGGTGCGACATCAGGTGCGCCTGCAGCTGGGACATGAAGTCCATGATCACCACCACGATGATCATGAGCGAGGTGCCGCCGAAGTAGAACGGCACGCGGAACTTGGAAATCAGGATCTCGGGCAGCAGGCACACGAGGGTGACGTAGATCGCGCCCCAGACGGTGAGGCGGGTCAGCACCTTGTCGATGTACTCGGCCGTGTGCTGGCCGGGGCGGATTCCCGGGATGAAGGCGCCCGACTTCTTGAGGTTCTCGGCCGTCTCGCGCGAATTGAACACGAGGGCGGTGTAGAAGAAGCAGAAAAAGATGATCAGCGCCGAGTAGAGCACCATGTGCACCGGCTGGCCGATACCGAGGCTGGCCGCCACGCCCTGCAGCCAGGCGAAGTTGTCGGAGGTGCCGAACCAGCTGGCGATGGTCGCCGGGAACAGCAGCAGGCTCGAGGCGAAGATCGGCGGGATCACGCCCGACATGTTGAGCTTGAACGGCAGGTGCGTGGTGGTGCCCGCGAACATGCGGCGGCCCTGCTGGCGCTTCGCGTAGTTCACGGGGATGCGGCGCTGCGCGCGCTCGACGAACACCACGAACGCGGTCACGGCAGCCACCATCAGCACGATGATGAGGGCGAGCGCCGGATTGATCTCCCCGTTGCGCACGAGTTCGAGCGTGCCGCCGATGGCCGCGGGCAGGCCCGCCACGATGCCCGAGAGGATGATCATCGAGATGCCGTTGCCGAGGCCACGCTCGGTGATCTGCTCGCCGAGCCACATCAGGAACATCGTGCCCGCCACCAGCGTGGCCGTCGCGAGGAATACGAACTGCGGCCCCGGATTCAGCACCACGCCCTGGTTCTGGAATGCAACCGCGGCACCGGCGCCCTGGAATGCGGCGAGGCCCACGGTGCCCCAGCGGGTGTACTGCGTGAGCTTGCGCCGGCCGGCTTCGCCTTCCTTGCGCAGCGCCTGCAGCTGCGGCACCACGACCGCCATCATCTGCACGATGATCGACGCGGAGATGTAAGGCATGACGCCGAGCGCGAGGATCGACAGCCGCATGAGCGCTCCTCCCGAGAACATGTTGAACATGCTCAGGATGGTGCCCTGCTGGTCCTGGAAGAAGCGCGCCAACGCGGCCGGGTCGATACCCGGCACCGGGATGAAGGTCCCGACGCGGTATACGAGCAGACCGCCGATCAGGAAGAGGAACCTCCCCCTGAGCTCGGTGAGCCGGCTTGCCTCACCGAGTGCGGCGACGGGGCTCTTTGAAGACGGGTTGGCCACGCGTGTTCCTTAGGGTTCCCGGCGGGCCGCTCAGGCCGCCTCGACCGTGCCGCCCGCGGCTTCGATCGCCGCGCGCGCACCCTTGGTGACACCGACGCCCTTCACGGTCACGGCAGTCTTGATCTCGCCGGACAGCATGACGCGCGCCCGCGCGGCATTGGACGGGACGACGCCCGCCTTCTTGAGCGCGTCGAGGTCGACGACGCCGCCCTTGACGAGCGCGAGCTCGTTCAGGCGCACCTCGGCCACCAGCGGGGAAATCTTCGAGCGGAAGCCGATCTTCGGCAACCGGCGCTGCAGCGGCATCTGGCCGCCTTCGAAGCCGACCTTGTGGTAGCCGCCCTTGCGCGCGCGCTGGCCCTTGACGCCACGGCCGCAGGTCTTGCCCTGGCCGGCGGAGGCGCCGCGACCCACGCGCCGCGCGGGCTTCTTGGCCCCTGGCGCCGGGGAAATGCTGTTGAATTTCATGATGTCCTCAGGCCTCTTCCACGCGGAACAGGTGCCGCGAGGCGTTGATCATGCCGCGGTTCTCCCGCGTGTCCGCGACGACCACGGTCTGGTTTATGCGACGCAGTCCCAGTCCGCTCGCGGTGGCGCGATGCCGATGCAACTGGCCGCAGACGCTCTTCACCAGCGTCACCTTGACGGTCTTGTCCGAAGCACTGTTCTTGACCATGTGCGTCAACCCGTGATTTCGGCGAGGCTCTTGCCGCGCTTGGCCGCGATCTGCTCGGGCGACGGCGCCAGCGCGAGCGCGTTCATCGTCGCGCGAACCACGTTGATGGGGTTGCGCGACCCGTAGCTCTTGGCGAGGACGTTCCTCACCCCGGCGCACTCGAACACGGCGCGCATGCTGCCGCCCGCGATGACCCCGGTGCCGTCCGCGGCGGGCTGCATGTACACCTTGGAGGTGCCGTGCCGGCCGGTTGCCGCGAAGTGCAGGGTCGAGTTGCGGAGGCTGACGTTCACCAGGTTCTTGCGTGCCGCCTGCATGGCTTTCTGGATGGCGACCGGCACTTCGCGCGCCTTGCCGTACCCGAAGCCCACGCGGCCGTTGCCGTCGCCCACGACCGTGAGCGCGGTGAAGCCGAACTGACGGCCGCCCTTGACGACCTTCGCGACGCGATTGACCGCCACCAGCTTCTCGATGAGCTCGTCGGCGGACGCGGCTTTATCAACTCTCGCCATTGCTGCTCCTGCGAATCAGTACGGAGACGGGATCAGAACTCGAGCCCGTGCTCGCGCGCGGACTCCGCGAGCGCCTTCACGCGCCCGTGGTACCTGAAGCCCGACCGGTCGAATGCCACGCGGGTGATGCCTTTCGCCTTGGCACGCTCGGCGATCGCTTTGCCCACCGCCTTCGCGGCCTCGACGTTGCCGGTGCCCTTGAGGCCCTCGGCGACGTCGTCCTGCAGCGTCGAGGCAACCGCGACGACTCGCGACTGCGGATCGAACACCTGCGCATAAATGTGCCTGGGCGTCCGGTGCACCGACAGGCGCATGACCTTCAGCTCCTGGATCTTGGCGCGGCCGCGGCGGGCGCGCTTCTGGCGACTTTCTCTCTTTTCCATGGCGCTCACCCTTACTTCTTCTTCGTTTCCTTGAGCTCGATGCGCTCACCGGAATAACGAACGCCCTTGCCCTTGTAGGGCTCCGGAGCACGGAAGGCGCGGAGCTCGGCGGCCACCTGGCCGACGCGCTGCTTGTCCGTGCCCTTGACGAGAATCTCGGTCTGCGACGGGGTCTCGATCGTGATGCCCTCCGGCGCCACGTAGACCACCGGGTGCGAGAAGCCGAGCGTGAGGTTGAGGTTCTTGCCCTGCGCCTGCGCGCGGTAGCCGACGCCAACCAGCTCGAGCTTCTTCTCGTAACCCTGCGACACGCCCTGCGCGAAGTTCGCGAGGTGCGAGCGCAGCGAGCCCGCGTGCATCAGCGCGTCGTGCGCAGGCTCCGCGACCTCGACCCGGACCTCCTGGCCTTCCTGCACCAGGCGAAGGCCCGGGCGCAGCGGCATGCTGAGCGCGCCCTTGGCGCCCTTCACGGTGACGGTGCCGCCGTCCACGGTGGTGGTCACGCCCTTTGGCAGCGTGACAGGCTTTCTTGCGACTCGTGACATGGTTTGAATCCTGGTTTCGGCAGCGTGCTCAGGACACGATGCAGAGGATTTCGCCGCCGTGGCCGCCGGCCCGCGCCTTGCGGTCCGTCATCACGCCGCGCGAAGTAGAGACGATCGCGACACCCATGCCGCCGAGGATGCGCGGCAGCTCGTCCTTGCCCTTGTAGACCCGGAGTCCCGGGCGGCTGACGCGCTCGAGACGGTCGATGACCGGCCGGCCGTGGTAGTACTTCAGGCGCACGGTCAGCGTCGACTTGGCGCCTTCGGAGGCGACCTCGAAGTCCTCGATGTAGCCCTCTTCCTTCAGCACTTCCGCCAGCGCGAGCTTGATGCGCGACGCCGGCATGCCGACCGCCGGCTTGCCTGCGCTCTGGCCGTTGCGGATGCGGGTGAGGAAGTCCGCGATGGGATCCGTCATGCTCATGTCTTGCTCCGTTACGCGGCCTTACCAGCTGGCCTTGCGCAGACCCGGGACGTCGCCGCGCATGGTGGCCTCGCGCAGCTTGTGGCGGCCGAGGCCGAACTTGCGATAGACGCCGCGTGAACGACCCGTGATCGCGCAGCGATTGCGCATCCGCGATGCGGAAGCGTCGCGCGGCATGCTCTGCAGCTTGCGCGTCGCCTCCTCGCGCTCCGTGTCCGTGGACTTCGGGCTGCGGATCGTTTCCTTCAGCTGCGCGCGCTTCGCCGCGTGCTGCTTCACGAGTTTGGCGCGGCGTGTCTCGCGCTCGATCATGCTGGTCTTGGCCATTTTCCGGTCCTTACTTGCGGAACGGGAAGCTGAAGGCTTCGAGCAGGGCTCGTCCCTCACGGTCGTCCCGTGCCGTCGTGGTGATCGTGATGTCCATGCCGCGGATCGCGTCGATCTTGTCGTACGCGATCTCCGGGAAGATGATCTGTTCCTTGACGCCGAAGCTGTAGTTGCCGCGGCCGTCGAACGAGCGGGCCGACACGCCGCGGAAGTCGCGGATGCGCGGCATCGCCACGTTGATCAGTCGGTCGAGGAACTCGTACATGCGCGCACCGCGCAGCGTCACTTTCGCTCCGACCGGAACCCCGGCGCGCAGCTTGAATGACGCCATCGCCTTGCGCGACTTGGTCACCAGAGGCTTCTGGCCGGTGAGCGCCGTCAGGTCGCTGACCGCGCCGTCCATCGCCTTCTTGTCGGCCACCGCCTCGCCGACGCCCATGTTGACCGTGATGCGCGTGATCTTCGGCACGCGCATGGGATTGGAGAGCTCCAGGCTCGTCATGAGCTCTGGGAGGACCTTTTCCCGGTAATACGTCTGCAGCCTAGCCATGCCTGTCATCCTCGCGCGGTCAGGCGTCCACGACTTCGTCGTTGGACTTGAAAAAGCGCACGCGGCGGCCGTCGGCCAGCATGCGGATACCCACGCGGTCGCCCTGCTTGGCGAGCGGGTTCCAGAGCATGACGTTCGAGAGGTGGAGGGAGGCCTCCTTCTCGACGACACCGCCCTGGGTTCCGCGCTGCGGATTCGGCCGCGTGTGGCGCTTCACCATGTTCACGTTCTCGACGAGCACGCGGTCGTTCGCGAGCACCTTGATCACGGTGCCTCGCCGGCCCTTGTCGCGGCCGGAGATCACGACCACCTCGTCGCCCTTGCGGATCTTGTTCATGCCTCGTTCCTCGAACTACTGGCCAGCTCAGAGCACTTCCGGCGCGAGCGAGATGATCTTCATGAACTGCGCCGTGCGCAGCTCCCTGGTGACCGGCCCGAAGATGCGGGTCCCGATCGGCTCGAGCTTGTTCGTGAGCAGCACCGCGGCATTGCCGTCGAAGCGGATCAGCGAACCGTCCGGGCGGCGCACGCCGAAGGCGGTGCGGACGACCACGGCGTCGTAGACCTCGCCCTTCTTGACCTTGCCGCGCGGGATGGCGTCCCTGACGCTCACCTTGATCACGTCGCCCACGGTCGCGTAGCGACGCTTGGAGCCTCCGAGCACCTTGATGCACATGAGGCTCTTGGCGCCGCTGTTGTCCGCGGCCTGCAGGATCGTCGTCATCTGGATCATGTTCGTTGTCCTCGTGCGCCGATCAGACCTGGTCGGCCCGCTTCACGACGCGGACCAGGCGCCAGGCCTTGCGGCTGGAGAGGCGGCGGCACTCGGCGATGTCCACGAGGTCTCCCTTGCGACCCTCGCCGTTCTCGTCGTGCGCGAGCAGCTTGGTCGTGCGACGGATGTACTTGCCGTACTTCTCGTGCTTCACCAGGCGCTCGACGGCGACGGTGATCGTCTTCTGCATCTTGTTGCTGACGACGAGGCCGGTCAGGGTGCGCTGCGCGCCCTCGGCTCCCGTCTCGGCGACGGCCTGTTCGGTCATCACTTGGCACTCCCGTTGGCTGCCGCACGGGCCTTCTCGCCCTGGACGGTCTTAACGCGCGCGATGTTGCGGCGCACCTTGCCCGCCTGGTCGGGCTTCGCGCCCTGGCCAGCGGCCTGCGCCATGCGCAGGTTGAACTGTTCCCTGCGCAGCTTCAGGAGCTCTTCCTGCAGCTCGCCGACGCTCTTCTGCCTGAGTTCCTTCGCTTCCATCAGCGCACCTGTCGCTTGACGAACAACGTGTCGACCGAGAGCTTGCTCGCGGCCAGGCGGAACGCCTCGCGCGCGATGGTCTCGGTGACGCCTTCCATCTCGAAGAGCACCTTGCCGGGCTGCACGCGCGCGACGTAGTACTCGACGTTGCCCTTGCCGGAGCCCATGCGGACCTCGAGGGGCTTCTTCGTGATCGGCACGTCCGGGAACACGCGGATCCACACCTGGCCGCCGCGCTTCACGTAACGGGTCATGGCGCGACGGGCAGCCTCGATCTCGCGCGCCGTCATGCGGGCGCGACTCGTGGCCTTGAGCCCGAATTCACCGAAGGCAATGGAGGAGCCGCGCTGCGCGAGGCCACCGTTCTTGCCCTTGTGCTGCTTGCGATACTTGGTTCGCTTGGGTTGCATCATGGGAGTAATTCCAGCTTGCGCGGAGGCCTAAGCCTCAGGCCGGCTGCTCCTGAACGGGGGCGGCGACGGCCTCGGGCGCCTCGACATGCGCCACCTGGTCGAACACCTCGCCCTTGAAGATCCACACCTTGACGCCGATCACGCCGTAGGTCGTCTGGGCCTCGGCGAGGCCGTAGTCGATGTCGGCGCGGAACGTGTGCAGCGGGACGCGCCCCTCGCGGGACGACTCCGTGCGCGCGATCTCGGAGCCGTTCAAACGGCCCGACACGCGGACCTTCACGCCCAGCGCACCGCTGCGCATGGTGTTCATGACCGCGCGCTTCATCGCGCGGCGGAACATGACGCGGCGCTCGATCTGCTGGGCGATGCCCTCCGCCACCAGCTGGGCGTCCAGCTCGGGCTTGCGGATCTCGGCGATGTTGAGCCGCACGTCACCGACGGCCATGCCCATCATCTTGGCGACCTCGAGACGCAGCCGCTCGATGTCCTCGCCCTTCTTGCCGATCACCACACCCGGGCGGGCCGTGTTGATCGTGATGTTCGCCTTGCGGGCGGCACGCTCGATGTGGATGCGGCTGACGGAAGCCTCGGCCAGCTTCTTCTTCAGGAAGCCGCGGACCTGCCAGTCCTGGAGGAGGTAGGACGGGAACGCACGCGTGCTCGCATACCACCTCGACGTCCAGTCGCGGGTGATGCCGAGGCGGATGCCGACCGGATTGACCTTCTGACCCATGGAGCCTGCTCTCCTCAGTCCTTGCGGCCGTCGCCGACGAGGATCGTGATGTGGCTGTTGCGCTTGACGATGCGGTTGCCGCGACCCTTGGCGCGGGCATGGAACCGCTTGAAACTCGGTGCCTCGCCGACCTCGATGGAGGCGACTTTCAGCGCGTCGATGTCCGCGTTGTGGTTGTTCTCGGCGTTGGCAATGGCCGACTCGAGAACCTTGAGCACGATGGCCGCGCCCTTCTTCGGGGTGAAGCGCAGCGTCGCGATTGCCCGGCCCACGGGCTGGCCACGGACCATGTCCGCCACGAGGCGGCATTTCTGCGGCGAGATGCGCGCGTACTTCAGTTTTGCTGCGACCTGCATGGCTTACTCCGTGGTCGCCTTTCTGTTGCCAGAGTGCCCGCGGAACGTGCGGGTCGGCGAGAACTCGCCGAGCTTGTGGCCGACCATGTTCTCGGACACCAGCACCGGAATGTGCTGCCTGCCGTTATGGACCGCGATCGTGAGCCCGACCATGTCTGGCAGGATCATCGAGCGGCGCGACCACGTCTTGATGGGGCGACGGTCGTTCTTCTCGGCCGCGACCTGCACTTTCTTTGCGAGGTGCAGATCGACGAACGGGCCTTTCTTGACTGAACGGGGCACTGCGAGTTCCTCTTCAGGCTCAGTTGCGACGCCGGATGATCAGGCCGGCAGTCCGCTTGTTGGTGCGGGTCTTCTTGCCCTTGGTCTTCCAGCCCCACGGCGAAACCGGGTGCGGGTTGCCCTGGCCGGACTTGCCTTCGCCGCCGCCGTGCGGGTGGTCGACGGGGTTCATGACCACGCCACGGACCGTCGGGCGGATGCCGCGATGGCGCATGGCGCCGGCCTTGCCGTAGACGATCAGGTTGTGCTCGTCGTTGCCGACTTCGCCGATCGTGGCGCGGCAGTCGACGTGCACCTTGCGCATTTCGGTCGAGCGCAGGCGAATGGTGGCGTAGAGGCCCTCACGGGCCACGAGCTGCACGGACGCACCGGCGCTGCGCGCCAGCTGGCCGCCGCGACCGGGCTTGAGCTCCACGTTGTGCACCTGGGTGCCCATCGGGATGTTGCGCAGCGCGAGCGTGTTGCCCGGCTTGATGGCCGCGTCGGCGCCCGAGGAGACCACGTCGCCGGGCTTCAGGCCTTTCGGCGCGAGGATGTAACGGCGCTCGCCGTCGGCATACAGAACCAGCGCGAGGTCCGCGGTGCGATTCGGGTCGTACTCGAGCCGCTCGACCTTGGCCGGGATGCCGTCCTTGTTGCGCAGGAAGTCGACGATGCGATAGCGCTGCCGGTGGCCGCCGCCCTTGTGTCGCGTCGTGATGCGACCCATGTTGTTGCGCGCACCGGTGCGCTTCTGCGGCGCCGTGAGAGCATGGACCGGCGCGCCCTTGTGCAGGTGCGAGCGGTCCGGCTTCAGGACGAAGCGCCTCGCCGGCGACGTCGGTTTGGTCTTGATGAGAGCCATCTTGGTAATCCGTCAGGTTGCCTTCGGCGTCACTTTTCGACGCCGGCGAAATCGATGCTCTGGCCTTCGGCGAGGCTCACGTAGGCCTTCTTGAAGTCCGAGCGACGGCCAGGGCGTCCGCCGAAGCGCTTCGCCTTGCCCGCGACGTTCACGACGCGCACCGCGTCCACCTTGACCTCGAACATGAACTCCACGGCCGCCTTGATCTCAGGCTTGGTGGAATCGCGTCGCACGCGGAAGACGATCTGGTTGGCCTTCTCGGCCACGATCGCGCTCTTTTCCGACACGTGCGGCGCAACCAGCACCGTCATCAGCCGTTCCTTGCTGCTTGGCTTCACAACCGCCTTGGCGCTCATGCCAGCTTCTCCTCGAGCATGCGGACGGCGCCGACCGTCGCCAGCACGTGCTCGTGGGCGAGCAGGCTCTGCGGATCCAGCGCCGACACCGGCAGCACCGACACGCCCATCAGGTTGCGCGCGGCCAGGTGCAGCTTCTCGTCGTAGGCCTCGACCAGGATCAAGGTGTTCGTCAGGCCGAACTCCTTGAGTTTCGCCGCGAGCAGTCGCGTCTTCGGCGCCTCCAGGCTCAGCGACTCGACGACGACCAGCCGCTCGAGTCGGGCGAGCTCGGAGAGCATCGCGCGCATCGCGCCCTGGTACATCTTGCGGTTGACCTTCTGCGAATAGTCGCGCGGACGCGCGGCGAACGCACGGCCGCCGCCGACCCAGATCGGGCTGCGGATGCTGCCCGCGCGAGCGCGGCCGCTGCCCTTCTGGTTCCACGGCTTGATTCCGCCGCCACGCACTTCGGCGCGGCTCTTCTGGCGCTTGGTGCCGGCGCGGCCGGCCGCCATGTAGGCGGTGACCACCTGGTGCACCAGCGCTTCGTTGAAGTCGCGGCCGAAAGCCTTCTCGGACACCTCGAGGCTCTTCGCCCCGGCGGCGCCGCTGACGATCTTGATCTGCGTGGCCATGGCTTACTTCCTCGGGGCCAGGGTCTTGCGGGCGGCAAGACGCCCCGCCTTGATCGACGGGCGCACGATGACCTGCCCGCCCGCCGCGCCCGGAACGGCGCCGCGCACCAGCAGGAGGTTACGCACGGCGTCGACCTCGACGATCTTCAGTTTTTCGATGGTGCGGCGGATGTTGCCCATGTGTCCGGACATGCGCTTGCCCGGGAACACGCGGCCCGGCGTCTGGCGCTGGCCGATCGAACCCGGGGCGCGGTGGAACACCGAGGCACCGTGGGAGGCCGGGCCGCCCGCGAAATGGTGGCGCTTGATGGTGCCGGCGAAGCCCTTGCCGATCGTGGTTCCGGCCACGTCGACGACCTGCCCGGCGGTGAACATGTCCACCTTGAGTTCGGCGCCCGGTGCGAGGTCGTCGCCCTCGCCGTCGGCGAGGCGGAACTCCACCAGCGACTGGCCCGGGGCGACCTTGGCCTTGGCGTAGTGCCCGGCGAGCGGGCGGCTCAGGCGCGAAGGCTTGCGGTCACCGAAGGCGACCTGGACCGCGCGGTAACCGTCGCCGTCCACACCCTTCACCTGGGTGACGCGATTCGGCAGGGCCTCGATCACCGTGACCGGGATCGATTCGCCCGCGTCCGTGAAGACGCGCGTCATGCCGGCCTTGCGGCCAATCAGACCGATCGTCATCGATTCTTCCTCATTCACCGCCCCGACTGCGATTGGCCGGGGCTCGAAAAAACTCGCCCGACCGTCCCATTTGGCGGATCGGCGGGCAGGTACTCGTCAAGGGGCTGAGAGGTGCGGCCACCGCGGTTCGGGGTCGCGCCGCTCGAGCGGTACCGGTCGAACCGGCCAGGCCTCGGCGAGAGAGCCGCCTATTGTAGCGGCCGAAATCTGCTTTGCAAGTCCCGGAAAGCTGGTCCGGGACCAGCGGTCACTAGTTCAGCTTGATCTGCACGTCCACGCCGGCCGGCAACTCGAGCTTCATCAGGGCGTCCACGGTCTTGTCCGTGGGGTTCAGGATGTCCATGAGGCGCTTGTGGGTGCGCAGCTCGTACTGGTCGCGGGCGTCCTTGTCGACGTGCGGCGACACGAGCAGCGTGAAGCGCTCCATCTTGACCGGCAGCGGCACCGGGCCACGCACCGTGGCGCCCGTGCGCTTGGCCGTCTCGACGATCTCACGGGCCGAGCTGTCGATCAGCCGGTGGTCGAAAGCCTTGAGGCGAATGCGGATGTTCTGGCGAGCCATGTGCAGGTACCTACTGGAAAGCGATTAGCGGACAGCGGTCAGCGGACAGTGAGGACGGTGCATCGCGACGCGACGGCACCGTCCGCGATCCGCTGCTCACCATTCACTTCAGAATTTTCGACACCACGCCCGCGCCCACCGTGCGTCCGCCCTCGCGGATCGCAAAGCGCAGGCCCTCTTCCATCGCGATCGGGCTGATCAGCTCGATCGTCACCTTGATGTTGTCGCCAGGCATCACCATCTCGACGCCCTCCGGCAACTCCACCGCACCCGTCACGTCCGTGGTGCGGAAGTAAAACTGCGGGCGATACCCCTTGAAGAACGGAGTGTGACGACCACCCTCCTCCTTCGTCAGAACGTACACCTCGCTCTCGAACTTGGTGTGCGGCGTGATCGAACCCGGCTTCGCCAGAACCTGGCCACGCTCGACGTCCTCACGCTTGGTGCCGCGCAGCAGCACACCCACGTTGTCGCCCGCCTGACCCTGGTCCAGCAGCTTGCGGAACATCTCCACGCCCGTGCAGATCGTCTTCACCGTCGGCTTGAGCCCGATGATCTCCACTTCGTCGTTCACCTTGACGATGCCGCGCTCGATGCGCCCCGTCACCACCGTGCCGCGACCCGAAATCGAGAACACGTCTTCCACCGGCATCAGGAACGCACCGTCAATCGCACGCTCCGGTACCGGGATGTAACGGTCCATCTCCTCGACCAGCTTCACCACCGAGGGAACCCCGAGCGGACCCTTGTCGCCCTCGAGCGCCTTCAGCGCCGAACCGGTCACCACCGGCGTCACGTCCCCGGGGAAGTCGTACTTCGACAGCAGCTCGCGAACCTCGAGCTCCACCAGCTCCAGCAGCTCCGCGTCGTCCACCATGTCGGCCTTGTTCAGGTACACCACGATGTAGGGAACGCCCACCTGGCGCGCCAGCAGAATGTGCTCGCGCGTCTGCGGCATCGGGCCGTCGGCCGCCGATACCACCAGGATCGCGCCGTCCATCTGCGCCGCGCCCGTGATCATGTTCTTGATGTAGTCGGCGTGCCCCGGGCAGTCGACGTGCGCGTAGTGACGCGCCGGCGACTGGTACTCCACGTGCGCCGTCGAAATCGTGATGCCGCGAGCCTTCTCCTCCGGCGCCTTGTCAATCTGGTCGTAGGCCATGAAGGTGCCACCGTGCGTCTCCGCCATCACCTTCGTCAGCGCCGCCGTCAGCGTCGTCTTGCCATGGTCAACGTGACCAATCGTGCCCACGTTCACGTGCGGCTTCGTACGCGCAAATTTTTCCTTCGCCACGACCCTTACCTCTGAATCTTAGTGACTGGTGACCAGTGATCAGCTCGCCTTCTTCATCACCGCTTCGGCGACGTTGCTCGGCACTTCAAGGTACTTCGAGAACTCCATCGTGAAGGTCGCGCGACCCTGGCTCATGGAGCGCACCGACGTCGCGTAGCCGAACATCTCGGCCAGCGGGACCTCGGCCGTCACGACCTTGCCGGACACGGAGTCGTCCATGCCCTGGATGTGGCCGCGGCGGCGACTCAGGTCGCCGATCACGTCGCCCGAGTAGTCCTCGGGGGTGACCACCTCGACCTTCATGATCGGCTCGAGCAGCACGGGCTTCGCCTTGCGAACGCCTTCCTTGAACGCCATCGAACCGGCGATCTTGAACGCCATTTCGTTCGAATCGACGTCGTGGTACGAGCCGTCGATGATGGTGACCTTCACGTCCACCACCGGGTAGCCGGCGATCACGCCGCCCTCGAGCGCTTCCTTGACGCCCTTGTCCACGGCCGGGATGTACTCGCGCGGCACCACGCCGCCGACGATGCCGTTGACGAACTCGTAGCCCTTGCCTTCTTCCTGCGGCTCGATCTTGAGCCACACGTGGCCGTACTGGCCGCGCCCGCCCGACTGGCGGACGAACTTGCCTTCCTGCTCGACCTTGGCGCGGATCGTCTCGCGGTAGGCCACCTGGGGCTTGCCGACGTTCGCCTCGACCTTGAACTCGCGCTTCATGCGGTCCACGAGGATCTCGAGGTGCAGCTCGCCCATGCCGGAGATGATCGTCTGGCCCGACTCCTGGTCGGTGCTGACGCGGAACGACGGGTCTTCCTTCGCGAGGCGCTGCAGCGCGAGGCCCATCCTCTCCTGGTCGCTCTTGGTCTTGGGCTCCACCGCGACCGAGATCACGGGCTCGGGGAACTCCATCTTCTCGAGCATGATGACGTTGTCGGGGTCGCACAGCGTGTCGCCCGTCGTGACGTCCTTGAGGCCCACGGCCGCGGCGATGTCGCCGGCGCGGACTTCCTTGATTTCCTCGCGCTCGTTGGCGTGCATCTGCAGCAGGCGGCCGATGCGCTCCTTCTTGCTCTTGCCCGGCACGAACACCTGGTCGCCCGAGTTGAGGACGCCGGAGTACACGCGGAAGAACGTCAGGTTGCCGACGAACGGGTCGTTCAGGATCTTGAACGCGAGCGCCGAGAACTTCTCGTCGTCGCTGGCGGCCCGGGTGGCCACGGCGTCGCGGTCGTCGATGCCGTTGATCGCGGGCATCTCGGTGGGCGCCGGCATGTAGTCGATGACCGCATCGAGCATGGCCTGCACGCCCTTGTTCTTGAACGCGGAGCCGCAGAGCGTGAGGACGATTTCGTTGCGGATGGCGCGGGCGCGCAATCCCGCCTTGATCTCCTCCTCGGAGAGCTGGGCATGCTCGAGGTACTTGTGGAGCAGCTCCTCGTTCCCCTCGGCGGCAGCCTCGACGAGCTTTTCACGGTACTCCGCGCACTGCTCCGCCATGTCGGCCGGGATGCCGCGGTACTCGAACTTCATGCCCTCGGTCGAGTCGTCCCAGTAGATCGACTTCATGCGGATCAGGTCGACGACGCCCTCGAACTTGTCTTCCGCGCCGATCGGCAGCTGCAGCACGACGGGGTTGCCGCGCAGGCGGGTGCGGATCTGCTCGACGCAGCGCAGGAAGTTCGCGCCGGCGCGGTCCATCTTGTTGACGAACGCGATTCGCGGCACGCCGTACTTGTTCATCTGCCGCCAGACCGTCTCGGACTGGGGCTGCACGCCGCTCACCGCGCAGAACAGCGCGCAGGCCGAATCGAGCACGCGCAGCGAGCGCTCCACCTCGATGGTGAAGTCCACGTGCCCGGGCGTGTCGATGATGTTGATGCGGTGCTCGGGGAACTGGTTCTCCATCCCCTTCCAGAAGCAGGTCGTTGCGGCGGCCGTGATCGTGATGCCGCGCTCCTGCTCCTGTTCCATGTAGTCCATGACGGCGGCGCCGTCGTGCACTTCGCCGATCTTGTGCGATACGCCGGTGTAGAAAAGGATGCGCTCGGTGGTCGTGGTCTTCCCGGCGTCAATGTGCGCCGAGATACCGATGTTCCGGTAACGCTCGATCGGTGTAGTGCGTGGCACGATGAAAATCCTCGGACGGTCGTCGTCGGTGCGGCCCGGAGGGCCTTACCAGCGGTAGTGCGCGAAGGCCTTGTTGGCGTCCGCCATGCGGTGGGTGTCCTCGCGCTTGCGCACGGCGGCGCCACGGTTCTCCGCGGCCTCGAGGAGTTCCGCGGCGAGTCGCTGCGACATGGATTTTTCGCTGCGGGCCACCGCGGCGTCGATGACCCAGCGCATGGCAAGCGTCTGCCGACGGGTCGAACGGACCTCGACCGGCACCTGGTAGGTGGCGCCGCCGACGCGACGCGACTTCACCTCGACCATGGGCTTCACGTTGTCGAGCGCCTGGGTCAGCAGCTCGATGGTCTGCTCGGCCTGGCGGCCGGTCTTCTCGGCCATGCGGTCGATTGCGCCGTAAACGATGCGCTCGGCGACCGACTTCTTGCCGCGTTCCATGACCATGTTCATGAACTTGGCGAGCAGGACGCTGTTGAACTTGGGGTCCGGCAGGATGCTGCGGACCGGGGCCTGGGCTCTACGAGACATGTTTGGCTACCGCTCTGAACTAGCGACTAATGATCAGTGACTAGGTGTTAGTGACCGGAAAAGGAAATGGGCTCAGCCCTTGGGGCGCTTTGCGCCGTACTTGGATCGGCTCTGCCTGCGATCGCTCACGCCGGCGCAGTCGAGCGTGCCGCGCACCGTGTGGTAGCGCACGCCCGGGAGGTCCTTGACGCGGCCGCCGCGGATCAGCACCACCGAGTGCTCCTGGAGGTTGTGGCCTTCGCCGCCGATGTAGCTGATGACCTCGTGCCCGTTGGTGAGGCGCACCTTGGCGACCTTGCGCAGGGCCGAGTTCGGCTTCTTCGGCGTGGTCGTGTACACGCGCGTGCACACACCGCGCCGCTGGGGCGAATTGCCCAGGGCCGGCACCTTGCTCTTGGCGGCCGCCTCGCGGCGCGGACCACGGATCAGCTGATTGACGGTTGACATGCCAGACCGACTCCCGATCGAACGGGCGCACCGAACAGGCTCGGCGCGCCCAAGAAACACCGGGCCGCCTAAGCGGCGGCCCGATGACAATATGTGGGGGCCGCGCGGGTGGATCGCCGGCGGCCCCGTGGAAAGGCCGAAAATTTTAGGAGGGGCGGCCCCGGCTGTCAACTTGACGCACCGCGGCAACCGTCTCCCGCCCGGCTCAGCCCGCCGGCGCTTCCGCCTCGTCGGGCCGCTCCGCCCCGAATTCACCGCCCACCGGGGTGGGCGGAACCTCGGTAAACCCGGCTGCCAGGGCCTCCTCCGGCCGCTGGCGGCGGCTCAGGTGGTAGAACGAGCCCGTGCCGGCCGGTATCAGCCGGCCGACGATCACGTTCTCCTTGAGGCCGCGCAGGTCGTCCCGCATGCCGCGCACCGACGCCTCGGTCAGCACGCGCGTGGTCTCCTGGAAGGAGGCCGCCGAGATGAAGGACTCGGTCGCGAGCGAAGCCTTGGTGATGCCGAGCAGCACGGGGTCGGCGATCGCCGGCAGCTTGCCCTCGGGCGTGAGCACGTCGTTGGCCTCGAGCACCCGGGCCCGGTCCATCTGCTCGCCGCGCAGGAAGGCCGCGTCACCCGGCTCGACGACCTCGACCTTGCGCAGCATCTGGCGAATGATCACCTCGATGTGCTTGTCGTTGATCTTCACGCCCTGCAGGCGGTAGACGTCCTGGATCTCGCGAACCAGGTAGTTCGCCAGGGGCTCGACGCCCTGCAGGCGCAGGATGTCGTGCGGGTTCGGCTCGCCGTCCGCGATGGTCTCGCCGCGCTCGACGTGCTCGCCCTCGAACACCGTCAGGTGGCGCCACTTCGGGATCAGCTCCTCGTGCTTCTCGCCCTGCTCGTCGGTGATGATGAGCCGGCGCTTGCCCTTGGTTTCCTTGCCGAAGCTGACCGTGCCCGAGTACTCGGCCAGGATGGCCGAATCCTTGGGCTTGCGGGCCTCGAACAGGTCCGCCACGCGCGGCAGGCCGCCCGTGATGTCGCGGGTCTTCGAGCTCTCCTGCGGGATGCGGGCGATGACGTCGCCCACCGACACCTGCACGCCGTCCTCGAGGCTCACCAGCGCGCCCGGGGGCAGCGCGTAGATCGCGGGGATGTCGGTGTTGGCGAAGCAGACTTCCTTGCCCTTGGAGTTCAGCAGCTTGATCACCGGGCGCAGGTCCTTGCCGCCGGCGCCGCGCTGCTTCGGGTCCATGACCACCGTGCTCGAGAGGCCGGTGATCTCGTCCACCTGGCTCGACACGGTGATGCCGTCGATGAAGTCCTGGAAGCGGATGAAGCCCGCCACCTCGGTCACGACCGGGTGGGTGTGCGGGTCCCAGGTCGCGAGCACCTGGCCCGGCTCCACCTTGCCGCCCTCGCTCGCCGTGATCACGGCGCCGTAGGGAATGCGGTAGCGCTCGCGCTCGCGGCCGAAGTCGTCGATCACGCCGAGCTCGCCCGAACGCGACACCGCGACCCAGTGGCCCTTCACGTGGTGCACGGCCTTGAGGTTGTGCCAGCGGACCGTGCCCTTGCCCTTGATCTCGACGTTGTTGACGGCCGCCGCACGGGATGCCGCGCCGCCGATGTGGAAGGTACGCATCGTGAGCTGCGTGCCCGGCTCGCCGATCGACTGCGCCGCGATCACGCCGACCGCCTCGCCGATGTTGATCCGGTGGCCGCGCGCGAGATCGCGCCCGTAGCACTGCGCGCAGACGCCGAAGCGGGTCGCGCAGGTGATCGGCGAACGGACCATGATCTGGTCCACGCTCGCCAGCTCGAGCACACGCACGAGCTTCTCGTCGAGCAGCTGGCCGGCCTCGACCAGGATCTCGTCGGAGCCCGGGCGGAACACGGTCGCCGCCGTGACGCGGCCGAGCACGCGCTCGCCCAGGCCCTCGACCACGTCGCCGCCTTCGACGATGGGCATCATCGCGAGGCCGTTCTCGGTGCCGCAGTCCGGCTCCGTGACGACCAGGTCCTGTGCCACGTCGACCAGGCGGCGGGTGAGATACCCGGAGTTCGCGGTCTTGAGCGCGGTGTCGGCGAGGCCCTTGCGCGCGCCGTGCGTCGAGATGAAGTACTGGAGGACGTTCAGGCCCTCGCGGAAGTTCGCGGTGATCGGCGTCTCGATGATCGAGCCGTCCGGCTTGGCCATCAGGCCGCGCATGCCGGCGAGCTGGCGGATCTGTGCGGGCGAGCCGCGCGCGCCGGAGTCCGACATCATGAAGATCGAGTTGAACGACTTCTGGCGCACCTTCACGCCGGTGGAGTCCTTCACGTCGTCGCCACCGAGCTTGTCCATCATGGCCTTGGCGACCTGGTCGTTGGTGCGCGACCAGATGTCCACGACCTTGTTGTAGCGCTCGCCGTTGGTGACGAGACCCGAGGCGTACTGCTCCTGGATCTCCTTCACCTCACGCTCTGCCGCACCGAGGATCTTTTCCTTCTGCTCCGGCACGACCATGTCGTCCACGCCGATCGAAACGCCGGAGCGGGTCGCGTAGCGGAAGCCCATGTACATGAGCTGGTCGGCGAAGACCACGGTCTCCTTGAGGCCGAGCACGCGGTAGCACTCGTTGATCACGCGCGAGATCGCCTTCTTGGTCATGTCCTGGTTGACCAGGTCGAATGACAGTCCCTTCGGCAGGATCTCGAACAGCAGCGCACGACCGACCGTCGTGCTCACCAGGCGGCGGCGCGGGACGAGGTTGCCCTCGTCGTCGCGCACGTGCTCGACGATGCGCGCGCGGACCCGCGCCTGCAGGTCGGCGACCCGGCATTCGTAGGCGCGGTGCACCTCGGCGGCATCGGCGAAGATCGTGCCCTCGCCGGGCGCGTTGACGCGTTCGCGCGTCATGAAGTACAGGCCCAGCACCACGTCCTGCGACGGCACGATGATCGGGTCGCCGTTCGCCGGAGACAGGATGTTGTTGGACGACAGCATGAGCGCGCGCGCCTCGAGCTGCGCCTCCAGCGACAGCGGCACGTGCACCGCCATCTGGTCGCCGTCGAAGTCGGCGTTGAACGCCGTGCAGACCAGCGGGTGCAGCTGGATCGCCTTGCCCTCGATCAGCACCGGCTCGAAGGCCTGGATGCCGAGGCGGTGCAGGGTGGGCGCGCGGTTCAGCAGCACGGGGTGCTCGCGGATGACCTCCTCGAGGATGTCCCACACCTCGGGGCCCTCGCGCTCGACCATGCGCTTGGCGGCCTTGATGGTGGTGGCCTCGCCGCGCAGCTGCAGCTTCTGGAAGATGAACGGCTTGAAGAGCTCCAGCGCCATCTTCTTCGGCAGGCCGCACTGGTGCAGGCGCAGCGTCGGGCCGACCACGATCACGGAGCGGCCGGAGTAGTCGACGCGCTTGCCGAGCAGGTTCTGACGGAAGCGGCCCTGCTTGCCCTTGATCATGTCGGCGAGCGACTTGAGCGGGCGCTTGTTGGTGCCGGTGATGGCACGGCCGCGGCGGCCGTTGTCGAGCAGCGCGTCCACCGACTCCTGCAGCATGCGCTTCTCGTTGCGCACGATGATGTCCGGCGCGTTGAGCTCGAGCAGCCGGCGCAGTCGGTTGTTGCGGTTGATGACGCGACGGTAGAGGTCGTTCAGGTCCGAGGTCGCGAACCGCCCGCCGTCGAGCGGCACCAGCGGACGCAGGTCCGGCGGCAGCACGGGCAGGACGGTCAGCACCATCCACTCGGGGTGGTTGCCGGAATCGAGGAACGACTCGATCAGCTTCAGGCGCTTGGAAAGGCGCTTGATCTTGGTCTCGGAGGTCGTGCCGGAGATGTCCTCGCGGACCTTGACCACCTCGGCCTTGAGGTCGAGGCTCTTCAGGAGCTCGTGCACCGCCTCGGCGCCCATGCGGGCGTCGAACTCGTCGCCGTGCGCCTCGATCGCCTCGAGGTAGGCCTCGTCGGACAGCAGCTGTCCGCGCTGCATCGAGGTCATGCCCGGGTCGATGACCACGAAGGCCTCGAAGTACAGCACCCGCTCGA
>CAVSDW010000013.1:0-142923 GCA_963726665.1 uncultured Gammaproteobacteria bacterium
CGCAGGGAAATCTCTTAGCCGACTTTCCAGGCAGGCAAATGGCGGGGGCAGGAGGGTCGGAAGGGTCCCGACCCGCGGCTGCCGATCGAGCCTGCAGAAGCGGACCATACTGAGCAGCGAAGAACCGCCACAAGCAGACCTCCGCCGGCGAACATATACTCGATCGGTTTCAGTAGAAGGCGACGAAGCCTGAAGGTCCCGGGTCGGTGCATACGCCTGCTTCGGACGCATCTTCGATATCACTCATCCGAATTCGGGGGCGTATGACGACCGTCAGACTGTTGGGCATGCTGCTGTTGACCGGCCTTGTGGGCTGCACGTCGGGGGAAATGCCTTCGAACGCCCGCCCCCTTCGACACCGACCAGATCAGAGCCGCCGAACGCCGAGTAACGGATGCTCTCGCCGCGCCGGACGTGACAGCCTGGGTCTATGAATATACGGAGGACGCCGTGCTCTTGGAGCCAGCGGCACCTCCGGTCTCCGGCCGCGTTGCGCTGCTCGAACTTGCGCGTTCAATGAAGCCGATTGCGTCGGCAACGATTAATTCCGACCACATCGAGGGAAGCGGAAACGTGGCCTACTCGTATGGCACCGCGATCTGGAACAGCGGGCGAACACCCGAGGCGACATCGACGACCCGCGTCCGTCAGATTCTCGTGTGGCGCAGGGGGGTGGACGATGTCTGGCGCATCGCGATGGAGGCTTTCCTGCCACTCGAAGCGGGCAAGTAGAAAACGCGCGACTTAGCGCCGCGGTCTGATTCGGTTGGCTGAAACTTACGCCCGCTATGGGTCGTTCTTCACCGTACAGCGGCCGCTTTCGGGCACGGATTTGTGCTCGTCCCAGGTGGCGAGGGAAAGCGGACGGACGGCAACCGCCGAGTTCGGCCAGAAGCAATGGGATGGACCCCTCCCCACTCCTACGGCATCGAGTGCCAGACTGGAGGTGTGAAATCACCAGTCACGGAATGAGGAGGGGTCGTCATGAAGCTTACTCGCGTGGGTGTGGATTTGGCCAAGCAGGTCTTCCAGGTGCACGGCGTCGATCGCGCAGAGCGTGCGCTTGGTGCAAGCGGCTGAAGCGCTCCCGCTGGATCGCGGATCTCGAGCGTGATGTCGAGCCAGGCTGTGAGATCGGCATGGAGGCTTGCGGCGGGGCGCACCACTGGGCGCGAGTGCTGCAGGGCAAGGGCTACAGGGTGAAGCTGATCGCCCCACAGTTCGTGAAGCCGTACGTGAAGACGAACAAGACCGATGCGAACGACGCCGAGGCGATCTGCGAAGCGATGGGCAGGCCGAGCATGCGGTTCGTGGCGGTGAAGACCGTCGAGCAGCAAGATCTGCAGGCGGTGCATCGGGTGCGCTCGAGCCTGATCCGGGAACGCATTGCGAAGGCGAACCAGCTGCGCGGGCTCGTCTATGAGTACGGTCTGGTGGCGCCTCGCGAACTGCACGCGCTGCGCCGTGCGGTGCCGGAGTGGTTGGAGGATGCGGAGAATGGCCTGACGGCGCGCTTCCGTGCGCTGCTGGCCGGCCTGTACCGCGATCTGCAGCAGCTTGACGAGCGGGTACGCGAGTTGGATCGGGAGATCGCCACAATCGTTCGCGAGCACGAGCCGGTCGGTCGCCTCCAGCAACTCACGGGCATCGGGCCGCTGACCGCCAGCGCGCTGTACGCGCTGGTCGGTGATGCGCGGCAGTACCGCAATGGTCGTGAACTGGCTGTTGCGCTCGGACTGACGCCGCGGCAACACAGCTCCGGCGGCAAGGAGAAGCTACTGGGCATCAGCAAGCGCGGCGACAAGTATGTCCGCACGCTACTGATCCACGGGGCAAGGTCCGCGCTGCGCGTGGCACCCAACAAGACCGATCGGATCAGTCGCTGGGCCGTGGCCCTGACGGAACGTGCGCATCCGAACGTTGCGACAGTCGCACTGGCGAACAAACTGGCTCGGATCGCCTGGGCGATGTTGAGGCATGGCACGAACTACGAACCGGAGCAGCTGGCGGCCTGAGGCCGCGCGTCCCGACTGATAGAGGAGAACATCACCGCGGTTGCGAGTACTCCGAAGAATGGCGAACAGGTCGAACCGGCGTCGGAATAACCTGGGAATGTCCACGGGCGAGAAGCCCGAAGAAGCAATGAGGAACCGGCGCGCGCATAGCCCATCGTGGCCCGACCTCGGCTGATCGAGGTCAGACAGAGGCCGGATATACGTGAGCAGTCGTACCTCGTCGCCGGAAAACGGAGTGCTGGCAAAGTGGGGTGGGGTCCATATACGGACCGTCATGGGTTCGTCTTGCGTTCCGGACAGCGGTCATTTGCGACCGGCCGCCGCCCGGTTGCTGCCAACATCCACTATGTCGATTTCCGCTGCGTGAGCAGATGCTGGATCCACGATCAGGCTCCGGCCGATGAGATGTCTGAACGTGCCTGTTGGATCGGAGCGCACCAAGGAGGGGTCCTCATGTGGTCCCAGCTCCCGCGCGTCATCGTAATTGGCCTTGTATCGCTCGCCCTGATGGCCTGTGGTGGTGGCGGTGGTGGAGGCGGCCACAAGAAGCCGTCTGTGCCGGCCTCTATCACGATCGTGTCGGGGAACGGCCAGGCCGGCGTCGCCGGATTGGCGTTGCCCACGGCTCTCAGCGTTTCGGTCAGGGACAGTTCGGGCCGAGCGGTCCCGGGCGCGTCGGTCAGTTGGGCCGTCGTTGCGGGCGGCGGGTCGGTGACGCCGACCGCCAGCTCGACCGACCGAGCGGGTCTCGCCACGACGATCTGGACGCTCGGTGCAGAGCTCGGTGCAAACCGCGTGATCGCAACCTCGGGCACGCTGCCCGCAGTCGCATTTGATGCGACGGCGACGGCGGCCGTGACGGCCAGCGTCATCGTGACGAGTCCGACGCTGTCGCCCTACGAGGGCGATACGGTGCAGCTCACCGCAATCGCGCGCGACCAGTTCGGCAATGCGCTGCCGGGCATGGTGGCGACCTGGAACAGCTCGAATCCCGACATCGCCCCGGTCTCCGCGAGCGGCGTGCTGCAGGCCTGGGGCACCGGGGACGTGACCGTCGTCGCCACGGTGGAGGGCGTGCAGGGCCAGCTCGCGCTCAGGCTCACCCCGATCCTCATCAGCGTGGCGGTGGGCGCCAAGGAAGTCGTGTTCGACTACACGACCGACCGGTGCGAGGACCTCGATCTTCCGGACCAACCGGCTCGCTTCGTTCGGGCCGAAGACGGCAGCCTGGTGCTGATCGACGGCAACGCACCGCGTCACTACCTGAGTCGCGGCGCCGATTTCAACTCACTCAGGCGTGTCTGCAATCGGGCAGCGCTTGTCTCGGCGGATCTCAGGACGGCCGAGTCATACGAGAACTGGGAATGGTTGTGGGTCGTCTATCGAGTGGGCACACGTTGGCATGCGCTGATTCACAACGAGTTTCACGACGCGATTTCCAGCACGTGCCGCGTGGGGGATCCGTCGCCCGGCAACCCGTGCTGGTACAACTCGATTACGTATGCGGTGTCCGATGACGCTGGCGGAACATTTGTGAAGCCGTCGCCGCCGCAGCACGTTGTAGCACCCCCACCCGAGGCCTGGGTACCCCCGCCTCCCGGCGTGCCCTCACCCAGCTATTACTTCGCTGAGGGCTACAGGGCGCCAACGAACCTGGTGCGGGCTGGCGACGGCTATTACTACTCGCTGATCGAACTCTTCCCGTCCAAGTTCTCTGACGGCCGGGGACTGTGCGTCATGCGCACGGACCGCCTCGACGAACCGGCCAGCTGGCGCGCCTGGGATGGCAGCGGCTTCGGCCTCCGAATGATGAGTCCGTATGTGACTGGCGGCGCAGTGCCCATGTGCACATTTCTCAACCGGCAGATCGACGGCATGGGCGGCGGGCACATTGTCTACAGCACCTACCTGAGCCGATACCTCCTGGTGGCTCCGACACCC
Organism: uncultured Gammaproteobacteria bacterium; assembly: GCA_963726665.1. Taxonomy (GTDB): domain Bacteria; phylum Pseudomonadota; class Gammaproteobacteria; order Steroidobacterales; family Steroidobacteraceae; genus RPQJ01. The sequence goes on from CAVSDW010000013.1 coordinate 3,957, forward strand.
GGCTGGGTTGATGGTGGGCTCGTGTGCGGCTACTTTTTCTCGCTGTCGACCGATCTGATTCACTGGAGTGAGCCCCGGTTGCTGGCTGAAGCGAAGTTGACCTACTGCCCTGCGGTTACCCCCGGCCCCGGAGCGGTCGAAACGTTGCCGACGTTGTATCCGTCGCTGGTCGATCACGCGGACACCACGGTCAATTTCGAGCGGGCGGGGCGAACGCCGTACCTGTACTACATGCGTAACAACGACGGCTGGCTCGACCGCGACCTCGTGCGCGTGCAACTTACGCTGACGCGCACGAACTGAGCAACATCGTCGTTTGCTTGAGAGCGGCCACTCGTGACCGGCTGCAAAGGGTCGATCTCGGACCTACAGGGGCTGCTTTCGGGCACGGACCGGCGGTCGTCCCCCAGTGCCGCGGGGAAGCGGACATCCGCGAATGGGGAAGATCGGCCACAATTCGACGTTCAACTTCGTCGGCGATATATCCCGCAGGCGGTCAATGGACTCGAGCCCGTCGTTTCTCGCGACGCGCGGATTGGACTAGACCGGCGTCCTGCCTTCACCGCCCTCCGGCGCACAGACGAGACGTTCGTGGCCGAGCGCCCGAAGCGACGCCTCCAGCTCAATGATCCGCGTCCGCTTCTCTTCGTTCTGCCGCGCCAAGGTCGCAATCCTCACCTGCTGGTGAGCCGTGGCTGCAGCCTTCGCCAGCGCGCGCAGGAGTTCGACCTCATCCGGGTCAGGCAAAGTGGAATTCGTATGTGCACCATACAGCACCACCGCCGTGAGCACATGCTGGTTGACGATCGGAATCGCCAGCACGGGCACTGCCGCGCCCTCGGGAACACCACGAGGCAACAAATGCGGGTCGTCGAGCCGTAGCGACTCGTGCGCGGCCTGCAGGTAACGCACGAGCAATCCATTCGCATCGAGGCTCGCGACGTTATCGTCACTCCAGCCGTGAGCGAGCACGCGACTGAGCGGCGCATCGGAGGAATTGCTGTAGAACAGTGCGGCCGACGCCAAGTCGAGGTTACGTGTCGGCTCCGTCACCAGTGCTTCGGCAATGCTTCGTTCGTCCGTGGCAAAGGGAAGTGCCGCAGTGACGCGGCGCAACTGCTCCTCGGCCCGATGGTGCTTGCGAAACAGCACACGATCCACCAGCAGGTTGACGTGGTGGGAAGCTCGGTGCAGAACGAGGCCGAGGCCGACGGCGGCGATACCCTCGAGACCGATGGCCAGCCCGGAATGCTCGATCGCGCGGCCCAGCAGCCAGTGCACCGCGGTCAGGAACACCAAGGCTACCGTGGTCACCGTTCCGTAGACCAGCGTGCGGCTGACCGCGAACTGCACATCGACCACGCGCTCGCGCAGCACGGTATAGCCGAAGGACAATGGAAACAGGATCCCGGTGGTCACAGCGAAGACCCAGTTCCCAGGGGTCAGTTGACTACCGTAACTGGTATCCGCCGTCACGAAGGAAAAGGAAAGGGCTGTAACGAAAAAGATGTAGTTGCCCAGGGCGATGCTCAGGCCCAACAGCGCCCACCTCAACCGCGCCCGCGTTGCCCGTCTGATCGCCGGTAGGTCCGCGCGAGTGTCGCGATTGACGCGAACAAGGCCAGGACGACACCGAAGACCCAAAGGAGGTACGGGCCTTGCTCGAAGACCGGACCCTCGAATGCCCTCATGTGTACTTTGGCCAATACGAACGCAGTCCACGCCAAAGCAATGACCGGACCTGCCGCGTGCTGCCACCATTGCCAGCCGACCGCAGAATTGCGCGGGAAACTTAGTGCGAACGGACAGAGAACGCCGCCCCTAAGGCCATCCGTCAGGGGCGGCAGGAAGTACAGGAGATTGACTCCGGGTCGAGCCTCGAAACCAAGGTAGTAATCAGCAAAGACGTATGAGCAGGCAATCCACCAAAGGACGCAAGCAGCAGGGACCATGTCATCAGGCCGGGACGTGCCCAATCATGAATACTCCGATCAGCATCATGACAAGCAGGCTCGTCAGGGTGCAAGCAGCGCCATGCGGTCGTTCAAGGTGGGCAGGTAGGTCACGCTCCGGGAACGAGCTCACGATCGATCGCGAGCCATCGCCATGCCGCACCGGCAATGTCGCCACTGAAACCGCCGGCATATTGCGATATCTCGCCAGCACCCAGTCGGCGTCCCGGCCCGGATCAAACTGGAGAGGTCGCCCGCCTGAGGCCGACACGATCGGCGGGCCGCCCGGCGACACGGCGGTGATCCGCTTGGAGTGGTCGCCGATCCACTCGCCTTGTAGCTCGAGACCGGCGCGCGACAGATCGAGCAGCTTCACCATCGGCAAGTAGTTGGCCAAGTATCAGGGAACAGAGCAACAGGGCACAGCGCCAGATCGCCAGGAAGAGCCGTGGCGAGTTGAATCGCTCATCTTGGCGGATTCAGGCCGGCGTAGCTCTTGATCGGTGAGTCGCATGCCGATTGAACGCTCGCATTGGCACGGAGCTTTGTCGCAGCTCGGCCAGGAACGCTCGGTTATCCATGTTCCTGTGCCCTCGCTGTTTTCACGGATTCTGCGCTCGAACTTGTGCGGAGTGGAACCAGCGTGTCACGTTAAGGATGGCAAACGTTGAGTCAATGCGGCCTTAGCTCGCGTATTTGATGGTCTCACCGAGTGTCTGCTTCCCAAGACGACGAGAGGCTGTTCCGGGTCGCTCCTTACCGTGCAAGGGCTGCCATGGCGCACGGATTCGTGGTCGCCTCGCGTGGCGAGGGGAAGCGCACGGACGGCGACCGCCGCGTTCGGTTAGGAGCGGCCGGTGGCGAACGGCGGCTTGGCGGCTTGTCAATTGGTCGCCGCCGTCGCAGCGAACCTCTGCGCGTGCCGACCGGATCGTCAATGGGTTTGCATCCTCAATCCAGATCCGAACTGAAGGGCGCGGGCGGAAAGGATTGTGTGTCGTCCTAGGGCAGTTGCATTACTTTCAGTCTGTCCGCGCGCATCGCCCAGGAGCGATTAATCGGACTTTCGGCCTTCCACGACAACCGTTCGGCCACGAATGCATCGGCAAGCGCGCGGTCGCCGAGGCGCGTCGCGGATTCCGTCAGCGTCCACGAAAGCATGTCGCGCTGCGCGTGGCTGCCGCCAAAGCGGTTCGCCTTGGGGCGCAGCGGCAATAGAAAATCGATCGTCTGCGCGTAGTCGCCGCGACCGAACGCGGCGAAACCTTCGCAGGCAGGCAAGCCGATCTCGCGGCTCATCATCGCATTGGTTCCGGTCCCCGTTCCCGCCCGCCGCACGGCTTCGATCTGCCGCTTCTGTGCCGCGCTGTCGCCGGCGCCGACAAATGCCATCATCGCGTTCACGTCGTTAAAAGCGTAGTAACCGTCGTCAACGCGTGTCGCCCATTTGTCGGCCAGTACGTTCCATCGGTCGCCCACGTCGTGGCCGAGCAGCCAAAGTCGCCACAACAACGCCGAGCCGTCTAGGAGTTCCAGCGCTTGACCAAAACCACCGGCAGAGATCCTATCGTCGAAAAGCTTCAATGCAGTGGACGGGTCATCCGCATCAAGGTGGAATAGCGCCTTGTGCCACCACAAGTGGTACGCGAACATGCTGTTCGGCGCCCAGCCATCGACGCCGGCCTCGAGGAACTCTGCACCCTCGGTGGCCCGGCCCTGCATCTCCATGACATGCGTGACGGCATGAACGGCCCAGCCGTCCTGTTTGTTCAAGGCGACCGCTTCTCGACCGTGTGCCTCGGCCTGCTCGTAATCGCCCGCTTCCTCGAGTCCGAACGCATACATCCCTCTAATAAAGCCATAGCCCGGCAGGTCGCGGTTCCAGTGTGGCAGCACACGGGCAACCCGATCGCGCAACATGTGCGAATAGCCCAGGAAGAAGTCACCGAGATGCGCATACTGAAGCGCCAGCAGATCGCGCGGATAGGCAATCGAAGCGCGGCCCCACAGTTCGGTTGCCCGTTCCCAATCGCCGTCGAGCCACGCGCGCACCGCGGCAATGTGTGTCCGCTCGCGGTCGTTGGCTCGCGCCGCCAGCGCTTCGGCCGCTTCCACGCTCTTGATGAATTCCGGCTCGAACGCCTTGTCGGTCGCGGTGGCCAGAGCGCCCGCGCGAAAGGCGTGCGCCATGGCAAAATCGGGATGATCGGCAATGATCCTGTCGACCTCGGCCAGTGGGTCGGCCTGATAGGCGTGCAAAAGGTCGAACGCATGATCGAGTGCGTCGATTGCCTGCTGCCCGCCAAATGAAACCGGGTTACCCCGCTTGTCGAACTTGGCCATGGTTGTCTCCGAATCGTGGCCGCGCCGCGCCCCCGTCGCTTGCGCGACGGCCGTGCTGGAAGCCACGGCGCATACGGCATCCAAGGGGCGGCCACACAGGGCGCTCGCTTCTATGTGTCGCACCTTGCAACGATCCTGGGCTCAACTCCACTCGGAGAAGGTTCCCTTGTAGGTGCGCCCGGCGAGACTCAGGACCCCCTCGGTCCGGAACACCGCCCCGGCGGAATTGCGCAGGATCCCGCGCAACTTCCACTGGTGTTTGCCGCACTCCTCGTAGAACCCCTCCGCCGTTCCCTGCACTTCATCGCCGTTATCGAGGAACGCGGTTCCAACCCAACTGGTTCGTCCGGTCTTGGCGCCCGGTGCGTCACCGAACATACTCAGCGTGGCAAGCAGTGTGCCGAACCCGGTCGCCGTACCCTCCAGGTTGATGCGAGCGACGCCGAGGCCGCCCGGTAACTGCTCGAACGTCGTGCCCGTCGAAGTATAGGAAAATTCCCCTGATTTCTTTGCGGCAGCCATGTGTCTTCTCCTTGGCCTTCGTTGTGAATGGCCATTCGTAACTTACTCCCCTGTCCGCGTGTGATCACCATGCGCCGCAAAATGGTTACGAGTCATATGACCGGTGAAGCAACCGTGCCGCAGGGACAGGCGCTGGTGCTCCTGACATCTTCTCGGCCCGCAGCCGCTCAACGCGGCGTCATACATCGTCGATCAGGCTTGGGGAACTGCCGCTTCGGGTCGGAAGCAGACCGCCCGGAAGGGGCGGCTAACGGCCAGCAGGCGACATCCGCCTCCTGGCTGCAATTCGCTCACTGGCCGTTGCGTCGGGAACCGGCTTTCGGCGCAAGCCAACGGCGAGAAGGACCTGATCTGGGTGGATGCGACGCGTGCGGGCGCTCTCGGTACCTATCTTCGGCGCCGGCGACTATTTCTCGACGATCTTCAGGATGTCCTTGTAGCCGCCGCCGTTGAACGCCTTGTATCCCAGGGCATCCAGTGCTTGCTTGGCCTTTCCGGCCGCAGCGCCCGAGTGACAATAGAGCACGATCTTCCGGTCACGCGGCAGTTCGTTCAGGCGACGCTTCAGCGTGAAAATTGAAATGCTGGTCGCGCCGGGAGCCATGCCCATCTTCGCCTGGATCTTCGGTCGAACGTCGACCAGGAATGCTCCTGCCTTGAGCAGTTTCGCTACCTCATCCGCTGGCAGCTTCGACTTTGCCAGCTCGTCGTGCTTTGCCTTCAGTTTTCCGACCACGATTTGACTCCTTCTGCTGATAGACCGGCCCGGTCTGACCCCTGACGCGGCAAGTCCTGGACCGGGAGATGCCGCTTCGCCCGTCGCTTGTCCGTTCCGACGAGTTTTCCTGCCTTCACGAGCACAACCAGCAGCAGCAGGATCGGGGCGAGAACGACTCCTGTGACACCTTCCACGACCGTGATGGGGCGGCCGTGGCCGCGAACTCGCTCGAGGACGGCATCCACGGTATTGCCGCTCAGGTTCGTGAATGTAATGAAGTACACGTACCCGACGATTTCCCTCACCTGTGCCTGGGTGAAGTAGTTGCCAAGATTCTTCACCGATTCCGGATCGATCTCGCCGAGATGCTCGGCATAGTGCTGGCCGAACAGAATGGCGGCCGCCTCGGCGGGGCTATTCGCCTTCAATGAGTCGAGCTGGCTGCTGAGTATCTGGTTGACGTCGTCCAGTGAGACACCGTGCGAGACCGCCCAGTGAGCATGTCCCCAGGCGCAATAACGGCAGTCGTTGATCGCGGTGACGCCAAGCATCACCTTTTCGCGGAGCGCCTTGGACGTTCTCGGCCGGAATGTCGATCGGACGATGACCGGGAGCGCAATCGCGCAGTTCACGGTTGTCTTCAGGAGATTCGCCGAGGTGAATGTACGCTTCATTGCGCTGCGGCCGTTCCCGGCGCCAGCAGGCGTGCCTTTCGCTGCCTGAACGCTTCCTCGATTCATCCGAGCCTGACCACGGTCGCTTCGGGAAGCTTGCCGAGGTCGCCTTCTCCCAGCGTTCCTCGATCAGTTCCTTGCCTGCTTTTTCCAGGAACTCGGGCGCAGCCCATTCGTGTACGTCGAAGTCGCGCTTGATGTAGCCATGCTCGAGCATGAAGTCCTTGCCGATCTCGATCTGCGCGAGGTTCTTCGGCGACAGGCTGGGCACCATGTCGATGAGCTTGATGTACTGGTAGGTGTCCTCGACGTCGCGGTAGTAGGTCTGGCGGTCCAGGATCACGGCCGCGGCGTGCTTGTGTTCGTTGGCCCAGCGCCCGACCTTGATCATGGCCTTCAGGAAGGTGACGACCAGCTCGGGATGCTGCTCGGCCATCACGTCGCTGCAGGTGATGACCGCCGGCTCGTTGTTGGCCTGCAGCCGCCAGTCCGGATAGCGCGACAGGTCCTCGATCGCGGCGATCTTGCCTGTGTCTTCCTGCAGGTGCTGCCAGGTCTTGCTGTGGGTGTAGATCGCATCGACCTTGCCTTCCAGCAGCGCCGTCTCCAGCGGGCGGGTGATCAGGGTGCGCTTGTGGTCCACCTTCCCCATGTAGAACTCGGTCGCGCTGTTCACCGGCCCGCACATCTTCGGGTCGGTGTACCAGTCGTCGGCATCCGGAAACTCGACGATCTCGACATCCTCGATGCTCATGTCGTTGAGCATCAGCATGTTCAAGATGCCGTAGTGCTCGGTGATGCGCCACCAGTCGGCCTTCAGCGTGTTCAGGCTCTTGGACAGGCCGATGCGCTTGCCCTTCAGGTGGCTCATCTTGTAGATGCGGTCCTTGGCCCGCACCAGCATGCAGCCACCTTCGTAGGTGGGCGTCGCGCCCAGCAGCCGGGTGCGGCGGATGTCGGCCTGGACGTGGATCGTCGGGTACAGGCCGCCGAAGCGGACCAGGTTGTCGAGGTTGTGGATGTAGTGCGGGTACCAGTCGTTCTCGCGCCGGCTGAGCAAGTGGGCGTAGTCGACACCGATGGCGGCGAAGTCGGTCCTGCACCAGGTGAGTTCCTGGTCGACGTTGCTGGCCGAGACCATGCCGCAGTTGGTGTAGAAGACCTCCTTCCAGTTCAGTTCCACGGTGCTGAGCTTCTTTCCGTTGATGACGGTGATCGGCATGATTGAACCCCCCCGTCCTTCAGGGCGAAAAGTGGATACGGTAAGTCTGCGCCTCGCATGGGTCGGCATGTCAACACCGCGGCGGGTGCTCCAGCAGACATTGCGGGACAAGGTCGGAATAGATGCGGACAATGGGTCTAACAATTTCACACGATGGCGACTCGACCGTCCGCTTCATTGCCAACCGGGTGGCCGCTCTGGGTCGGTCTCGGACCTGCAGGGGCTGCTTTCGGACACGGCCCGGTGGTCGTCCCCCAGTGCCGTGGGGAAGCGGACGGACGGCAACCGCCGGGTTCGGCCAGGAGCAGACGCTCGGCGCAAAAGGAAACCCCGGCGCGGGGCCGGGGTTCCGCCTTCCCTGAGTGTGCCGCTCAATGGGCTATTTGTCGGCGACTCAGGTGTCCAGTGACCATAGACGCCTACGGCCGGTTCTCCCGGTGGGCCATGATCCAGTCCAGTATCGGCCTCCACACGAGTGACTCAGCATCCTTCGCGAGAACAGTGTCTACGTGCCCGAAGTCCATCGCCTCATCGGCATCAGACAGGCGTTGCACGGTGATCGTCGTGACATCACGACTGGCGGTAAACGTTGTCGAGGCAAATGCGCTCGGACCGAAGCCGCCCTTGGCGCCAACATGCAGAATCGGGACGGTGATCTGCGCGAAGTGGTCGTCGAGCGGAGTGTCGATTGTGCCGCACATGACCTGCGCAGTGTCGACGTCCAATCGTCTGGGGTAGTAAGGAGTGTAGGCTGCGCCCATTGCGGCTACCCAGAGTTGATCGTCGGTGAATCGCAAGCTGCTCGGTATGCCGGACTCATCGAGATAGCCGCCGACCAGGTGCCATGACTCCCCCGTCAAGAGTTCAGTCCTTGCTCCGACGAACAGCGCTGCCTGCCAGTTCGTAAATCCGTCTAAGAATGGTGACTCGTCATTCGGCGCGAACGTGGCGAGATAGGCCAGCCACTGAAAGGAAGATCCAATAGTGTTGGCGTAGTTATTCGGAGGGTCCGACTCCAGGAGCGCCTGACTACTCTCCGCCAGGGCGCAATACACTTCACGGTCGGCCTCATCTTCGAATTTGACGCCGATGTCGAGCACGATCATTCCCTTGACGTTGCGCAGGCCCCGAGGCTGCAAGGCCTCCTCACCGACCAACGGATAGGCAACCTGCCCACCATAGCTGAGGCCCAGGAGGTGCAGCCTGCCGTTGCCCTGACCGGTCCCCACCCGGATCGAGCGTACGAAGGAGAGAGCCGCTTCGACGTGCGCCACGTCCTTTGCGAGACCCCACTGCCCCATGAACGTGAAATCGGTTTCGTCTATCGGAACCAGCGCCCAGCCGTAATCCATGCCCCAGACATCGATGTCGTTCTTCGCCAGGAAGATGACGATCGAGTGATCCGGCTCAGACACCCCGGTGACCATGGGCGCCATGAAGATACCCTCGAACGAGGTCGGGTTCCCGGGCAGCAGCATCACGGCGTCCCGCGTGCTGACGGGCTTGTTCGGTCGTTTCTCCCGGACGATACGGTGAATCCGCACGACGTCGTATTTGCCTGGACCCATGGCGACGTCGTAGCGGTAATGGGCGATGTCGTCACCCAACTCCGTTCTGTCCGAATGCAGGATCTTGAACTGGGCCGGTGCTGGCGCGCCGGCGTCCGCCGGAAATGCGGCCGGCGCAGCCACAAATGCGGCAAGAGCGGCCAATACAACGATCAGCTTTCGCATCGTCCCCTCCTCGCAGCCATCCTGGCTGCGCTTGTGATCCGCGAACCACGGCGTCCTTCGTGGCGAAACGCGGAGGGCAACCGGCAGACCGCCGGTGATGCGGCCACTTTGCGCTCATTGGTCCGCCTCGACCATTCGCAGAAATCGCTAGTGCGCTTTGGTTTTCGACTGAATCAAGGTGACCTCCGCACCGGCGCTGGTGCGGAGCCATCGAGAGTCCGCTAAGGGTCGATCTCGGTCCTGGAGCGTCCGCTTTCGGGGACGGACCGGCGGCCGTCGACCTGGTTCGGTATAGTGACGTCGATTCATCGACGACGCTGACGACATGACGACAGACAACATCACGTTGCAGGTCCATCGCCTTCGACATGGCGAGTCGAGGGTCTACGAGACCAAGATGCCCGGCCTCGCAGCAGGCCAAGTACGCTTTCGCGTCGAGCGCTTTGCGGTGACCGCGAATACGGTGACCTACGCAACCACCGGCGACATGCTTGGCTACTGGGACTTCTTCCCCACGGGCGAACCAGACTGGGGCTGCGTGCCCGCCATGGGCTGGGCCGAGATCGTCGAGTCGCAGCATCCGGAGGTCGCCACCGGCGGACGCTATTACGGCTGGTTCCCGATGGCGCGTTACGTCGACATGACGGTGACGCCGGCCGCAGATGGCGTGCGCGACTGCGGCCAGCACCGCGCGGCTCACGCGCCCGTGTATCGCTCGTACGTGGCCACGGACCGCGACGCGTTCTACCAGGCGGGCGTGGAAGCCGAGGATCGACAGGCCTTGCTGCGTGGGCTGTTCGTCACCGGCTGGCTGGCGGAAGACTATTTCGCCGACAACGACTGGTTCGGTGCGCGGCGGGTCGTGGTCCTGTCGGCCTCGAGCAAGACCGCCATCGGCTTTGCGCATTGCGCCGATGCTCGTGCGGGGATCGAGGTCATCGGCGTCACGTCGTCGCGAAACCATGCGTTCACGCATCGCCTCGGCTGTTACGACGAGGTCGTCAACTACGACGATATCAACAGCATCCCCGCCGCGACGCCGATCGTGTCGATCGACATGGCCGGCAACGGCCCCGTCCTCGCGGCCGTGCACTCCCGCTTCGGCGACCAATTGAAGCACTCGATGGCCGTCGGCCGCAGTCACCACGAAGCGCCCTCACGCGGCGCCGCGCTCGCCGGCCCGAAACCGGCTTTCTTCTTCGCACCGGCGCAGGTGAAGAAGCGCGTGCAGGACTGGGGGGCGGACGCTTTCCAGGCGCGGGTCGCCGCGTCGCTCAACGGATTCGTCGCCTGGAGCCGGGAGTGGCTCACCGTCAAACATACGTTCGGCGCGGGGTCCGCCGCGGACACGTGGCGCGAGGTTCATGCGGGATCCGTTGCACCCGACGTGGGTTACGTTGTTTCCCTCTGGGATCGGGACTCCGATTCAGCCTGACCGTGACGCGGTGAAAGGCAGGATAGGTCGCTGCTTTCGCCTATCATGTCGCCCACGTTCACAGCGGGTAAGCGGAGTTCCCGATGAGCCGAAAGAAAAAGAGAAACAGACCGAGTCCTGAGCATCAGGCGCCCCAGGCGAGTGATACTCGCCGAATGGCACTCCTGTACGCGGGCTTGGCGGTCCTGGTGATTGCGCTCGTGGCCGCGGGACTCTGGTACACACGCGGAAAGTCGTCATCGGGAGACGGAGCACAGCAGGCCGCGCTCGCCAGCACACAGTCCCCGACGCTTGGGGAGGCGAGCGCGAAGGTGCACGTCGTCGAGTTCATCGATCCAGCGTGTGAAACCTGCGCCCTGTTCTTCCCGCTGGTGAAGCAGGTGATGGCGGAGAATCCAGGCAAGATCCGCCTCTCGGTCCGACACGTGGCCTTTCACGAGGGCTCGGACTACGTGGTCCGGCTGCTGGAGGCGAGCCGCAAGCAGGACAAGTACTGGCAGACGCTGGAAACCCTGCTCGACTCCCAGTCCCAATGGGCGCCGGATCACGTCGCCCGGCCGGAACTGGTCGGCGTGGTGATCGAGGGCCTGGGGCTCAACGTCACGCAGCTCATGGCCGACATGAACTCGCCGGAGGTCGCGGAGCGCGTGCGACAGGATGCCGACGACGCGGTCACCATGAAAGTCACCGCGACCCCCGAGTACTTCGTGAACGGCCGCCCGATGCCGAGCTTCGGCGAGCAACAGTTGCTGAACCTCATCGGCGAAGAGCTGCAGACCGCCTATTGAGATCGAGTTCCTGCACGGCTCGCCGAGCGTTCCCTTGGTAGATCGGCGCCGGGGACGCGTCGCCGCGGCGTATCATCCGCATCATGGCCACTCGCCCGAAGCGCAGGTCTCGCGCCAAGCGCATAAAGCCCACGACGACGCCCCGAGATTCTTCCGGGACGCCCGACAGGCCGTTCCTGCGTTTCTATCACTCCGAGGCGCTGCACGAGAAGATGATCGTCGTGCTCACCGCTCTCGAGAGCGCTCACGATCCCACCGCGCATCGCGACGCTCTTGCCGAACTCGCCGTGGAGTTGACGAACAGCGGCTTGCACTACTACTTCATCAAGCCACTGAAGGTCGCCAGGGCTGGCTTCATCCTGGAACAGTCGGCGAGCATCGGCATGGCAGGCGTGCAGCAGGTCGCTGCGACCGTCATCCGCAACATCATCGCGCGCATGGATGCCGAGCAACTGCTTTCGGTCAGCAGCTCGCTGCGCCAGTTCACACGGTAATTCCCCGGGGCGACTCAACTGAACACATGACATATCCAACCCACGAACTCGAGCACGTCACGGCAACGGCCGCCGACTGGGGCCTCTCCCCGCTGAAGGAGCGCGGTGAAGACGAGCGCAAGCGCACTCTCGCCGCGGTCGCCACGGACCTGAACGGGCGGCTGAAGCAATGCTGCAAGAGCGCCGATTCACCGTCGGGAGCCGCGCTCGAGATGCGCCGCCATCTGACCCTTTTTGCGCGCTACGGGCTGCCCAACCCGAAGGCCACGCAACTGGTCAGGGACTTGACGATGAAGGCGTTCACCCCGCACAAGCGATAAGGCCGCTCGGCTCGCGTTACACTCCCGGCCGGAGGGAGGACACATTGGCCGACGCGCCGACAGAGCGTGACGAGGAGGGCCCCTGGGCCAGGCTGCGCCGCCGCAAGGTCGTGCAGTGGGGGCTCGCGTACGCCGCTGGCGCCTGGGCTTTGCTGCAGGTCATCGGCTTCGCCGCCGATGCGTTCCATTGGCCAGACGTCATCAAGCAGCTCTCGATGCTGACTTTGGGCGTCGGTCTCCCTGTCGCCATTACGCTGGCCTGGTACCACGGCGACCGCGGCGAGCAGAGCGTGACGCGCGTCGAACTCGCCGTCCTGACGTTGCTCCTGTTTCTCGGCGGTGGCGTGCTCTGGCTCTACAAGGATCGAACCGCTCCCCAGCCAGCCACGGTCAAGTCGGTTCCCGCGGCGCGCGACCAGGCCCCATCGGTCGTGGCTTCAGACCCACGTCCGTCCATCGCCGTGCTGCCCTTCGCGAACATGAGTCCGGACAAGGACCAGGAGTTCTTCTCGGACGGATTGTCCGAACAGATGCTCGACCTGCTGGCCAAGGTGCCGCAACTGCGCGTCATCGCACGGACCTCGTCGTTTTCGTTCAAGAGCAAGGAGGTCGATGCCGCGACCATCGCGCGCACCCTGGGCGTCTCGCATCTGCTGGAGGGCAGCGTCAGGAAGTCCGGGAATCGCCTGCGCATCAGCGCCAAGCTCGTGCGGGCCTCGGACAGCTCGCAACTCTGGTCAGAGACCTATGACCGCAATCTCGAGGACGTCTTCAAGATCCAGGACGAGATTGCCGGAGCCGTCGTAGAGCAGCTCAGGATCACGATGCTCGGAACTGCGATGCCGGCGAGCCAGGCGACCAATCCCGCAGCCTTCGCTGATTACATGCGTGCCCGGCAGCTGTACCGGTCAAGCACCAAGGAGAGCCTCGAGCAGGCGAGCGCATTGCTCGAGCGCGTGGTTGCGGTCGACGACAAGTACGGCCCAGGGTGGCGACTGCTGGCAGAAACATATTCCGCGCGGGCCTGGGTCGGGTTCGTGCCCCTGCATGAGGGTTTCGCCAAGGCTCGCGCGGCGATCCAGCGGGCGATCGACATCGATCCCTCCGATGCAGCGGCGATCGCTCTCCTGGCTTCCCTGACACGGGCCTACGACTTGAACCTGCCCGAGACTGCGCGCCTGCTGAAGCGCGCCTTGTCGATCTCGGCGCGCGACGAGACCGTCCTGGCCGCGGCCGGAGCCCTGACGCAGGCGATCGGAGACGGACCGCGCACGATCGCAATCTACGAGGAACTGGTGCGCGTCGACCCGCTGAACGGCGAGGCCTGGACTGATCTCGGCTTCGCGTACATTATTTTCGGCAGACACGCCGACGCGATCGCGGCGTTTCGGAAGTCGCTCGAACTGGAGCCCGATGCGGTGTTCACGCACGAGAATCTGGGCGAGGCGCTCATGTTCGCCGGCGACCTCGACGGCGCGCTTGCCGAGATGCAGCGAGAGCCCCATGACGTCATGCGACGCCTGGGGTTGTCTTTCGTCTATGCCGCCCTGGGGCGACGCGAGGAAGCACAGCGACTGCTCGAAGAAAGTGGGCAAGGAGCATCCGGACTTTGCCAGCCCGGTGGCGGCCGGCTACGCGCGGCTCGGCAAGGCCGACGAGGCGTTCGAGTGGCTGGACGGGCCCTGCGGGAACGCGATGGGGGCATCCTCGAGCTGCGCGCCGGGCCATTGTTCGAGCCGCTGCGAAAGGATCCCCGCTAGAAACCGTTGCTGCGGCGGGTCGGTCTGTCGGACGAGCAGGTCGCGGCACTCGACTTCAAGATTGAAGTCCCCGTGGTGGCCGGGTCGCGCTGAAGCAGTTTCGCAGAGGCTCAATCCATGAAGGAACACCCTGCTCAGAAGAAATAGGCCGCGGCGAATACCCCGAGCATCGTGAAGACGAGCGCAATCTTTGCGAGCGTCCCGAACAGTAGCCCCACCCAGGTCGCGAGGCCGGCGCGGCTCGCCTGCTCGAGCTTTCCGTGCGAGATCAGCTCGCCTGCCACCGCCCCCAGGAATGGCCCGAGGATCAGGCCCGGCAGTCCCAGGAACACGCCGACCAGCGTGCCGACGAGCGCACCCACGATGGCGAGCCGCGTGGCGCCGACGCGCTTCGCACCGAGCGAGGTGGCGAGGAAGTCGATGGCGAACGAAGCCAGTGTCATGAGCCCGAGCAGGGTGAGCGCAACCCAGCCGACACGCTGGAAATCGTCGGCCCATGCGGCCGCGACGAGACCGGCAAAGACCAGTGGCACGCCCGGCAGTCCGGGGAGCACGGATCCCAGCACGCCGAGCAGCACCAGCAATGCTGCAAGCAACCACGGTCCAATGGAACCTGCCATCTACCTCTCCCCGGCGATGCGCCGCCCGGCACCCGGCGAATCTTGCATGGCACCGGCGCCCGCGTCACGCACGATCGCAGCGTTACACTGCGCGGGATGAGGAAATTTCCGTCGCTGCCGATCACCGAAGTCCTGCCGGAACTCGCGGCCGCGCTCGCCTCGCACCGGTGCGTCGTGCTCGAGGCTCCGCCGGGCGCGGGCAAGAGCACGATCGTGCCGCTCGCGCTGCTCGACTCGCCGTGGCGTGGCGACGGCCGCATCCTGATGCTCGAGCCGCGGCGCATCGCCGCGCGTGCGGTCGCGGTGCGCATGGCCGCGCTGCTCGGCGAGGAGGTCGGGCAGACGGTCGGGTTCCGCACTCGGCTCGAGACGCGCGTTGGCCCGCACACGCGCATCGAGGTCGTGACCGAGGGCATCGTCACCCGCATGCTGCAGCACGACCCTGCGCTCGAAGGCGTCGCGCTCGTGATCTTCGACGAATTCCACGAGCGCAACCTGCACGGTGACCTCGGACTCGTGCTCTGTGTCGAGAGCCAGCGGCACCTGCGCGACTCCCTGCGGCTGCTCGTCATGTCGGCGACACTCGAAGCCGAAGCGCTGCTGCGCGTCCTCGACAACGCCGCGGTCGTGCGCGCCCAGGGACGCATGTTCCCGGTGGACGTGCAGTACGTCGCGCCGCCCGCGCCTGCGCCCGGCCGCTCCCCGCGCATCGAAGGGCCGGTGACCTCGGTGACGCTGCGTGCGCTGCGCGATCACGGGGGTGACGCGCTGGTGTTCCTCCCGGGTGCCGGGGAGATCCGCCGCGTGGCCGAGGGGCTCGCAGGCAGCCTGCCCGCTGTCGAATACGCGGTGCTGCCCCTCTACGGAGAACTCGGAGCCGCGGAGCAGGACGCCGCGCTGCAGCCGGACCCGCGCGGGCGGCGCAAGGTCGTCGTCGCGACCAACATCGCCGAGACCAGCCTGACGATCGACGGAGTGCGAATCGTGGTGGACGCCGGACTCGAGCGACGCCAGCGCTTCGACCCGGCGACCGGCATGAGCGGCCTCGAGACCTCGCGCATTTCCCGTGCGTCGGCCGAGCAGCGCCGCGGCCGCGCGGGCCGCACCGCACCCGGCGTGTGCTACCGCCTATGGACCGAGTCGGCACAAGACGCGCTGCTCCCGCAATCGCCCGCCGAGATCCTCGAGGCCGACCTCGCGCCGCTGGCGCTCGAACTCGCGTGCTGGGGCTGCGCCGATCCCTCGGCGCTCTCCTGGCTCGATCCGCCGCCGCCAGCGTCGCTCGCCCAGGCGGGAGAACTGCTCGAACGGCTCGAAGCCATCGATGCGGGCGGGCGCGTGACGCCGCTCGGCCGCGACATGGCATCGCTCGGCATCCACCCTCGCCTCGCGCACATGGTGCTGCGAGCTCGGTCCCTGGGCCTGGGGCAACTCGGATGCCAGCTTGCGGCACTCCTCTCCGAACGCGATCCGCTGCGCGCGGCGCCGGGTTTCCGCGATCCCGATATCTTCCACCGCATCGAGGTCCTGAGAGGGCGCCCGGCGCCGGCGCAGTTCGACGTGGACGCGGGCGCGATCCGCCGCATCCAGCGCGTCGCAGAGCAGGTCGCGCGGCAACTCGGCCGCGCGGCTCGCGCCCAGGCGCCCGCAGGACTCGAGGTCGCGACGGACGCAGCCACCGGTCTCCTGCTCGCGTTCGCCTACCCGGACCGCATCGGGCGCGCACGCGAGGGCGGCCAGGGTCGCTACGTGCTGAGCGGCGGTCGCGGCGCCGAATTCAGGGACCCGACCGCACTCGCGAGATCGGAATTCATCGTCGTCGCAGCACTCGATGCCGGGGACCGCGAGGCGCGGATCCAGCTCGCGGCGTCGCTCGATCCGGAGCTGCTCCCGCTGCACTTCGCCTCGTCCATCACCGAGACAGAGAGCGTCGCCTGGGATCCGAAGACGGAGGCGGTCGCGGCGCGAAAGGTCCGCAGGCTCGGCGCACTCGTGTTGCGCGATGAGCCGCTCCGGAACGTCGACGCATCCGCGACCGTCGCGGCCATGCTCGCGGGCATCCGCGCGCTCGGGCTCGGGTGCCTGCCCTGGACCCGCGATCTCGAAACCTGGCGCGCCCGCGTGACGCTGCTGCGCGAGAACGATCCGCGCGGCCGCGACGGCTGGCCGGACGTCTCGGACGCGGCGCTGCTCGAGTCGCTCGAGTCCTGGCTCGCGCCCTGGCTGGAGCGGATTACGCGTCGCGCGGAACTCGGCAAGCTCGACCTTCGCGGCGCGCTGCACGCCCTGCTCGACTGGAACGCGCAAAGGCGCCTCGACGAACTCGCACCGACCCACCTCGCCGTTCCGAGCGGGTCGCGGATCGCGCTCGATTACTCGGGCGGTTCGCCGTCGCTCGCCGTGCGCCTGCAGGAAGTGTTCGGTCTCATGGAGTCGCCCCGCGTCGCCGGCGGCAGCGTCCCGGTCACGCTCGAACTGCTCTCGCCCGCCCGGCGGCCGGTGCAGGTGACACGCGACCTCGCGAGCTTCTGGTCGCGCGGCTACCACGAGGTGAAGAAGGAACTGAAGGGCCGCTACCCGAAGCATTACTGGCCGGACGACCCGCTCGATGCGGTCGCGACCCGGCGCGTGCGGCCGCGCGACGAAAAATGAGGCCGCCTACTCGGCCCGCAGCGCCTCGACCGGATCGAGCCTCGCGGCATTGAGTGCGGGCAGGATCCCGGCAATGAGGCCGATCACGAGAGAGAGCGCGAGTGCGAGCCCGACGAAGAGCGGCGAATAGCTGACCGGCAGCTGTCGCACCGTCTCGCCCAGCAGCCACGCGATTCCCGCGCCGATCGCGAGCCCGGCCACGCCGCCCAGGAACGACAGCACGACCGCCTCGGACAGGAACAGCGCCAGCACCTGGCCGCGCTCGGCGCCGAGGGCCCGCAGCAGGCCGATCTCGCCGGTGCGCTCACGCACTGAGATGGTCATGATCGTGAAGATACCGACCGCACCGACCAGCAGCGAGATGCTGCCGAGCGCCGCAACCGCGAACGTGAGCACGTCGAGCACCGAGCCGAGCGCGTCCAGCATCTGCTGCTGCGGCGTAACGGTGAAGTCCTCGTCCCCGTGCCGTGCGCCGAGCACGCGACGTATGCCCTCCTCCACCTCCGGCAGGGGCGCGGTCTCCTCGTACAGCACGTGGATCTCGAACAGGCTCTCGCGGTCGAAGAGATCGAGCGCCCGCGCCGCCGGGATGAAGACCGTGTCGTCGAGGTCCATGCCGATGACGGTGCCTTTCGGCGCCATGACTCCGACGATGCGATAGCGCTCGCTGCCGACGCGCACGGTCGTCCCGAGGGGATTCGCCTTGCCGAAGAGCTCCTGCGCCATCTTCGAACCGAGCACCGCGAGGCTGCGCGGCGCCCGCTGGTCGTCGGGTGGCAGGAACGTCCCCTGGCTCACTGAGAATCGCAGCGCCTCGGCGAACTTAGGTCCCGTGCCGTACACCGTCACGCGGCGCTTGCGGCCGTTCGCCTCGACTTCCGCGTTGCCCTGCACCATCGGGTCCGCGGCGAGCACGTAGGGCACGTGGCGCAGCGCCTCCGCATCGTCGATGGTCACGGGGCGCACCGTTCCGAACACCCCGATCGACCCGCCCATGGTCTTGGTCGTTCCCGGCGTCACGCTGATGATGTTGGTGCCGAACTGCGTGAACTCCGAGATCACAAACTTGCGCACGCCCTCGCCGATGGAGGTGAGGAGCACCACCGCGGCAACGCCGACCGCGATGCCGAGCGCGGTGAGGATCGCGCGCATGCGGTGCGCCGTCACCGAGCGAGTCGTGTAGCGCACCAGGTCCGTTCCGCGCACGGCTCAGCGCCTCCCCGCGAGCGCCACCACCGGGTCGAGCCGGGCCGCGCGCCGCGCCGGCAGCAGGCCGAAAACCACGCCGCTCGCGACGGCGATCAGCACCGCCAGTACCACGGCCCAGACCGGCGGCCCCAGCGGCAGAGCCGGGTAGATGCGCCCGATCACCCAGTCCGCCGCGTAACCGACCACGAGGCCGAAGCCCGCGCCGACGATGGACAGCAGCACGGCCTCGGTGAGGAAGAGCGCCGTGATCTGGCTGCCGCGCGCGCCGAGTGCCTTCATGAGGCCGACCTCGGAAGTGCGCTGGCTCACCGCGACCAGCATCACGTTCATGATCAGGATGCCCGCGACCGCAAGGCTGATCGAGGCAATGCCGGCCAGCGTCAAGGTGAGCGCGGTGAAGATCCGGTTGAAGGTCGCGAGCACGGCGTCCTGGGTGACGACCGTCACGTCCTCCTCGCCCTGGTGACGCTCCGCGAGCTGCGCCCGCACGGCCCGCTGCACGCGCGGCATCGCATCCCGGTCGCGCGCCGTAATCATGATGCGGAACAGCGAACCGCTGTTGAAGAGCTGCAGCGCGCTGCTCACCGGGATCACCACGATCTCCTGCAGGTCGAACCCGATGGACCGGCCGGAGTCCCCCAGGATGCCGATGACGCGAAAACGCCTCTCGCCGATGCGCACCGTGGCCCCGACCGCCGGCCCGCGCGGGAAGAGTTCCGATCGGACCTTGCTGCCGAGCACGCAGACGGCCATGTCGCGATCGATCTCGCCCGCGGGCAGGAACGAGCCCTGCGCCATTTTCAGGTTGCGCACCACCAGGAACTCGGAGGTCGTGCCGATGACCGGCACCTCGCGCGACAGTTCGCCCGCTGAGACCGGCACCGAGCCGACCACGAGCGGTGCGATGCGCTCCACTCCGGGAATGCGGAGCAGCGATTCGGCGTCGTCGAGCGTGAGATCCCGGGGCGTCTCGCCGGCGAACATTCCCGGCTGCACGCCCGTCGTCTCCGAGCGCCCGGGCAGCACGATCAGGAGATCCGCGCCCAGCGCCTGGAATTCCCCGGTCACGTAGCGTCGGGCGCCCTCGCCCAATGATGTGAGCACCACGACGGCCGCGACACCGATCGCCATTGCGACCAGCATCATGATGCTGCGCAGCCTCGCCCGCACCAGGGACTCGCTCGCGAGGTGCAGCAGGTCGCCGAACCTCATCCCGGCGGTCCGGTGGTCTCGTCCACCACGATGCGCCCGTCGCGCATGCGCACGTGGCGGCGCGCACGTGCGGCCACTTCGTCGTCGTGCGTCACAACCAGCAGGGTGATTCCGCGCGCATTCAAGGTCTCGAGCGCCACCAGCACCTCGGCACCCGACACGTGGTCGAGATTGCCGGTGGGCTCGTCGGCCAGCAGGACCGTGGGTTCCATCACCATCGCACGGGCGATCGCCACGCGCTGGCGCTGCCCGCCGGACAGCTGGTCCGGGCGGTGGTGTGCGCGGTCCGTCAGGTTGAGGCTCGCGAGCACTGCCTCGGCTCGCTTACGCCGCTCCGCCGGCGGCATCGCCGCCAGCACCATCGGCAGCTCGACGTTCTCGAACGCCGTGAGCCGCGGCACGAGGTGGAAGGACTGGAAGATGAAGCCGATCTTTCGAGCGCGCACATGAGCGAGCTCGTCGTCGTCGAGCGACGTGACCTCGCGCCCGTCGAGCAGGTACTCACCGCCCGTCGGCCGGTCCAGGAGCCCGATCACGTTGAGCAGCGTCGACTTGCCCGACCCGCTCGGACCCATGATGGAGACGTACTCGCCGTCGCCTACGACCAGGTTCACGGCGTCGAGCGCCTTCACGAGCTGCTCGCCGACCTGGAAGTGCCGGCTCGAGTCCCTGAGTTCGATCATGCGCAGTCCCGGCTCAGGGCGAGACGGCCGCTGCGCCGTCCTTGAGACCCTCGCGATCGATCGAGACGACGACGCGGTTGCCGGGTTCGAGGCCCTTGGTGACCTCGGTGAACTCCCAGTTGCCGATGCCCGTCTCGACCGTGCGGCTGCGGATGCGGCCGTCCTCGAGGAGGTAGACGCGGTTGCCCTCGACCAGCGCCCGCGTGGGTACTCGGATCACGTCCGGGCGCTCGGCGACGATGACCTCGAGGTCGGCGCTGTAGCCCGGCAGCAGCACGGCGGCGTCACGCTCGTCGATCTCCGCCTCGACTTCCACCGTGCGCGCCTGCTTCTCGAGCTCGAGCACGTAGGGCGCGACGCGGCGCACGTGGGCCTTGAAGCTGCGGTCCTTGAACGCGTCGAGCGTCACGCGGGCGGCCATGCCCTGGCGCACGCGAGGGGCGTCCACCTCGTCGATCGGCGCGGTGATGTAGATGCAGCTCGAGTCCACCACGTCGACCGCGGGCGGTGTCGGGATGCCCACGGGCGAGGGCGTCACGAACTCGCCGACCTCGCCGTTGATCTCGGCCACGGTCCCGGCAAACGGAGCGCGCAACATCGTCCGCTCGAGGCGCGCCCGGGCGGCATCGATGCGTGCCTGGCTCACCTGGATCTGCTCACCCGCCGCGCGACACGCGGCTTCGCGACCATCGGCTTCCCCGGCCGCGCGCTCGGCAAGCTCGTTCGACACGAGCTTGCGCTCGACGAGGCTCGCGAGCCGATTGGATTCGCGGCGCGCGACCCTTGCGGAGATGCAGGCTTCTTCCCGGAGCGAGCGGGTGGCCGCGGCGTCGCGCTCGGCGAGGTTGAGGTCGGCACGGAGGTCGGCGTTCCAGAGCTCGAGCAGCACCTGGCCCTTTTCCACCCGGTCGCCCTTCTTGACCGGCAGCCTCGCGATCTGGCCGCCGGTCTGCGGCGCGAGCTTGGCTCGCTGGCAGGCCTTGACCGTGCCCGCGCGCGTGTTGGTGACGGTCTGGTCCACCTTGCCGCGCGCGACCTCGGCGGTGTCCACCGTGATCGGCTTGGGGCGGCCGAACCAGAGCATGGCCGCGACTGCGATACCCGCAACTCCGGCCACCACTGCCACTGCACGCCACTTCATGCGCGAGGTTTCCGTTGATTTACTGGCCGAAGGGCATTGCAGCATCTCCCCCCGGGGGGCGCAATCAGGGTTCCCGGCACGTCGCGACCGGGCGCTGCCGGTGTTTACCGATGCCCCGCCCCTTTAGACTGCGCGCATGTCGGTCACCGCCAACGCGTTCCGTGAATCGCCAGGCCCGTCGCGTCTCGTCCTGGTCGTCGCGCTGTCGGCGCTGCTGGCCGCCTGCGCGCCCTTTCAGCGTGGAACCCCAGGCGGCACGGCCGCGAATCCGGGTGCAGCCGCGCTCGTCGCCGCCGAGTCGCACATCGGCGCGCCCTACCGTTACGGCGGTCGCGGCCCCGATGCCTTCGACTGCAGCGGCCTCGTCGCGTACTCGTACGCCCAGGCGGGAATCATGCTGCCGCGCACGGCGGCCCAGCAGTTCGCCGCGGTCACGCCGGTGCCGAAGCGCGACCTGCGCCCCGGGGACCTCGTGTTCTTCCGCGTGAACGGCCGCGACGTGGGTCACGTCGGCATTTACGCCGGCGACGACCGGTTCGTGGACGCGCCGCAGACCGGCGGCAAGGTGCGAATGGCGCGTCTGGACGACGAGTGGTACCGAGAGCGCTACGTGGGCGCCGGACGGCCATACAAGAACTGAACACGGGCCGTCGCGAACCGACTGCATTTCAACCCGTCACCATGCGTACGAGTCGAGGTCGAACATGAGCTGCGATGCATCGACATCCGTCGCGGTGGTAAGCGTCGCCGATGCGGAAGGGCTCGGCCCGCCTCCACCCGGGAACCTCGCCGTCCCCGTGTTCGGACACGGCACGCTCGAGGTCGAGTGGTATGCGCCTGTCGGCGCGGACCGTCAGGCACCGCATGACCGTGACGAGGTCTACGTCGTCGCGCGCGGCAGTGCCGACTTTTTCGACGGCGACCGGAACCGGCGCGTGGAACCTGGCGCATTCATCTTCGTCGCGGCCGGACGCGAGCACCGCTTCGTCGGTTTCTCCGCCGACTTCGCGGTGTGGGTGTTCTTCTACGGGCCGGCCGGCGGGGAAATGGGACCAGGATGACGCAATCGAGCTCGAATGACGCCTCGGCGAACAAGCTCGCGACCTTCCTGCTCGAGAAAGGGCTGGCGGGCGCGGGCCCGTTGTCGAGCGCCGAGGACCTGGCCAGCGAGTACCTCATCGACTCGAGCTATGGGAACGACGACCGGCGGGTCGACGCGCTGATCCGGCGGGAGATGACCAAGAACTTCACCAGCGGCTTCATCACGGGGCTGGGTGGCCTCGTTACGTTTCCGGTGTCGATTCCCGCGGCGCTGGGGGCGTCCTGGTTGATCCAGGCGCGCATGACGGGTGCCATCGCGCGGATCTACGGTCACGATCTCGCGTCGGAACGGGTGCGGACGAAGATCCTGCTGAGCCTCGCTGGAGACGTCGCGAAGGACGCGATGAAGGACCTGGGGCTGAAGCTCGACAACAAGCTCACGCAGCGTGCGGTCGACGAGATTCCGGGGCGGGCCCTGGTCGAGATCAACAAACGAGTTGGCGCGAAACTCATCGCGAAGGTGGGGCAGAAAGTGGTGCTCCGGTTTCCAAGGGCCGTTCCGGTGCTCGGGGGCGTCGTCGGCGGATCGCTCGATGCCATGGTGTGCCGGATGGTGGGTCGTACCGCCAAGACGCTGTTCAGGCCGCCGTCGGGGGCGGTGATTGACGGCGAGGTGGTCGGTCGACGGAGGAAGGCCGGACCGGAGACCTAAGCGCTCGCGGGTGCGGCGGGAACTCGCGCGATCACTGGTCGCGCCTCCGGCCGTCCGGCAGGGGCTAGCGCCCTGGTGAAGAGTGCGCAGCGATCCACGCGGTGAGCTCGTCCTCGCTCAATCCGCCGGCGGCGAGCGCCAGGAACGTCGTCACGCACTCCGCGTCGCTGGCGGTGAGCTCGAGGCCATTCAGGTCCAGGAACAATTCGGCGACCACGAGGCTGCGTACGCTTGTTGCCATCCAGGAACGGGTGATTGCGGGAGATGCCGAAGGCATAGCTCGCCGCCAGTCGCGGCAGTGCATGTTCTCCGTAGGCGAACTGGTTCTGCGGCCGAGCCATCGCCGATTCGAGCAAGCCACGATCGCGCACGCCGGCCTGGCCGCCGTGCTCGGCGAGTTGTTCGTCGTGGATGGCGAGCACGACCTCGAGGTCGACCCAGATGGGCTCGTTCATCGTTGTCGGCGGTGGCTACTTCGCGAGCTCGCGGAGCACTGCGCGGCGCTTCTTCATGATCTTGCGGGCGGCGGTCATCTGCGTTTCGAACTCAGGGTTGTACGGCGTCAGGCGGTAGCCGTCCGAGGATTCGGTCAGGTAGACGGTGTCGCCCTTGCCGACCTTCAGGCGGGTCAGGACCTCCTTGGAGAAGACGACTCCTGCCGAATTCCCGACCGCGGTGAGCTTGAGCTTGATCATGGGCGAATGTTCGTACGGGTGTAATTACAAGTCAAGCCGCCGGGCGATGAATCTGGCAGGGCATTTGACCAATTTCGTACAAACAAGTACCTTGTTATACAAAGGTACTGACCCTGAAACCATGGCCACCGAATCCAAACTCGCTCCGATCCGCAAGGGACTCCTGGAATTCCTGGTGCTGAAGATCGTTGGCGTGAGCAGCGTCTACGTGCCGGACATCCTGCGTCGGCTCGCCGGGACGGAGTTCGCCACGCAGGAAGGAACGCTCTATCCCCTGCTCAGCAAACTGCGCCGTGAGGAACTCGTACTGTACGAGTGGCAGGAATCGGATGCGGGTCCGCCGCGGAAGTACTACCGTCTGACGGACGCAGGCCGGGCGCAGCTCGCCGCGCTCGACGAGTATTGGAACCTGATCAACCGCACGATCGCCGACATCGGACACTGAGCCATGAAACGCATCTCCGTCACCGTGAGCCTCAATCGCAGCACGCTCCAGTTCGACGACGCGGCGTATGCGCGCCTCGACCAGTACCTCGCCGAATCGGCGAGCCTGCTCGAAGGTGATCCCGACCCGCAGGAGATCCTGGGCGACCTGGAGCAGGCCGTGGCCGATCAATGCGCACGTCGCCTGCGTCCGGACCAGAGCGTCGTGACGCTTGCGGAGCTCGAGCCGGCACTGGAGGAAATCGGGTCGGTGCAGGTGCCCGGCGCTGCGGCTGCATCGGCGTCGACGGCGCGGGAATCGGCACGGCCGCTGCAGCAGATCAGCGAAGGCGCCGTGATCAGCGGTGTGTGTCTCGGGCTGGCGCGCTACTTCGGGCTCAACGTGACGGCGCTCAGGATCTTTGCGGTGCTGCTGCTGCTGCTCTCCGGCGGAGGCGTGATCCTCGTGTACCTGGCACTGATGCTGCTGTTCCCGTACGCGCCGCTGCAGCCCGGCGGCCAGCCGCTCGGCTGGTTGCCGGCGAAGAGCCGTGCGTTCACCGAGTACGTACGCGCGAAGTTCCACCTCGCGACGAGCTGACCGCGTCGGGCGCGATCTGCCCTCGCGGGGGGCTCGCCCGACGGAGGGCGGGCTCCTGGGCCTGCCCTGCTCCACCGCTACGCGTCGGCCACCTTCAGGACGAGCTTGCCCGTGTTCTCGCCCTTGAACAGCTTCAGCAGCGTGTCCGGGAAGGTCTCGAGTCCCGCGACGATGTCTTCCCGGGTCTTGAGCTGACCCGTCGCCATCCAGCCGGCCATTTCCCGGGCGGCTTCCGCGTAGCGGCTGGCGTAGTCGAACACCACCATGCCCGTCATCGATGATCGAGTGACGAGCAGCATCATGTAGTTGCTCGGGCCCTGCATCTTCGTCTCGTTGTATTGCGAGATGGCGCCGCAGATCACGATGCGGGCGTGCATGGCGAGCCGGGTCAGGACGGCCTCGAGGATTTCGCCGCCGACGTTGTCGAAATACACGTCGACGCCCTTCGGGCAGTGTTCCTTCAGCGCGGCCTGCACGTCCTCGTGCTTGTAGTCGATGGCGGCGTCGAAGCCGATCGAGCGCAGGTAGTCGCACTTGTCCTTGCCGCCGGCGATGCCCACCACGCGGCAGCCCTTGATCTTCGCAATCTGGCCGACGACCTGCCCCACCGCGCCGGCGGCGCCCGAGACGACCACCGTGTCGCCCGCTTTCGGCTTGCCGACGTCCAGCAGACCGAAGTACGCGGTCATGCCCGGCATGCCGAGCGTGCCGAGGTACACGGGCAGCGGCGCCAGTCGCGGATCCACTTTGGTCAGCAGTTTGCCTTTCGCGACGGCGTATTCCTGCACGCCGAGGGTGCCGACGACATGCTCGCCAACGGCGATCGTCGGGTCGTTGGACGCAATGACGCGCCCCACGGCGCCGGCGCGCATGACCTCGCCGATGCCGACGGGCGGAATGTAGGACTTGCCCTCGTTCATCCAGCCGCGCATCGCCGGGTCGAGAGAGACATAGAGGATCTTGACCAGTACCTCGCCATCGCCCGGCTGCGCGACTGGGGATTGCGTGTAATCGAAGTCGCTGCGCTTGACCATGCCGACCGGGCGCCTGGCGAGTTTGAACTGGTGATTGATGGGTGCGGTCATGACAGCGTCTCCAGGAATGCGATGGACGTCAGGTGCGTCTCGGAACTCGTCTCCTGACGATACGCTACACCGGTGCTCGGTGTGAATGGTCCAGGCGGCGTGTGCCCGAGGCGGCGTCCGCGGCACTGGACTAGTGTGCGTCGTGTGCGCAGAATGCGCGCCACGCGTTGGGGGAAACCACTCGCGATCGCTCCGCTGCGTCGAATCTCACTCACTACGGGATTAGTCCACGACGCAGCGGGGCGAGACTTGCCGTTCGCGGCAGCCCCACCCGGATGGTCCGCGGTTCAGAGCGCCGCGCTCGGGCGGGTTCGGCGTGACGAGCCCACCTCCAGACCAGGATATGAACACCATGTTGTCAGCACGCAGCGCGAATCTCGCGGTCATTTTTTTCGGCTGGGTGTCGGTTGCCGGTCCGGTGCTCGCCCAGGGGGCGCATGAGCATCAGCACGGGCAGGCGACGGCCGCGGTGGCGCAACTGCAGCTCGATGCCGGCCACAAATGGGCGACCGACGCCTCGTTGCGCTCCGGCATGGCGGCCATCCGCAGCGCATTCGACGCGGACCATCCCGGCGATTCACGCGGGCAAGGAGACGGACGCCCAGTACGCAGCGCTCGCGGATCGCATCCAGTCGCAGGTGAACACGATCGTTGCCAACTGCCATCTACCGGAAGAGGCCGATGTCAACCTGCATTACGTGATCGCGGACCTGTCGCAGGGTGCCGTTCTGATGCGGGGGCAGGATCCGGTGCGCACGCGGCACGACGGTGCGGCGCTGGTGCACGGTGCTCTGATTGCCTACGGGACGTACTTCGACGATCCGGACTGGGCGGCCGAACCGGCGATGAAGCACTGAGCGTCGTCACGCCGGTGGTTGCCTGCCGATAAGCGTGTTGTGGAGAGCCGCGATGGTCACTGACTACATTCTGCCGGGCCTGGTGGTCGCCTTTTTCGGCTGGCGAGTCGTGTCCTCGCTGCTTGCGCGGCGCCGAATCCCTGCCCTGCTCAAGGAGGGGGCGCAGGTCGTGGACGTGCGAAGTCCTGCTGAGTTCTTTGCCGGCCATGCGTCGGGGAGCGTGAACGTCCCGCTGCAGGACATCGAGCAGGGCGCCAAGACCCTGGATCCGAACAAGTGGGTCATCGTCTGCTGCGCGTCGGGCACACGCAGTGCCATGGCAGGCCGAAAACTGCGCGGCCTCGGCTTCAGTCGAGTGCTCAACGCCGGATCCTGGCGCAACCTGCCCTGACGGAACCGCGGGGCCGCCGCGCCGCCATGGAACTCACCGATCCACTCACGCTCGCACGCTTCCAGTTCGCCTTCACGGTGAGCTTCCACATCATCTTTCCATCGATCTCGATCGGCCTCGCCAGCTATCTCGCGGTCCTCGAGGGTCTCTGGCTTGCGACCGGCCGCACGGTGTTCCTCGACCTCTTCAACTACTGGAAGAAGATCTTCGCGGTTGCCTTCGGCATGGGCGTCGTGTCCGGCATCGTCATGAGCTACCAGTTCGGCACCAACTGGAGCGTGTTTTCCGACAAGGCGGGGCCCGTCATCGGCCCGCTGATGGGCTACGAGGTGCTGTCCGCCTTCTTCCTCGAGGCGGGCTTCCTCGGGGTCATGCTGTTCGGGCTGAAACGCGTCGGCCCCAAACTGCATTTCCTGGCCACGCTGATGGTCGCGCTCGGCACCTTCATGTCGGCGTTCTGGATCCTCTCGGTGAACAGCTGGATGCAGACGCCCGCCGGCTACGGCGTCAACGCGGCCGGCCAGTTCGTGCCGCAGGACTGGTGGGCGGTGATCTTCAATCCGTCATTCCCGTATCGCCTGCTGCACATGCTGCTGGCCGCGTACCTGACGACGGCCTTCATCGTCGGCGGCACGGGCGCATTGCACCTGCTGCGCGACCCGACGCTGCCCGCCTCGCGCATCATGTTCTCGATGGCGATGTGGATGGCGGCGCTCGTGGCACCGCTGCAGATCGTGGCCGGCGACATGCACGGGCTCAACACCCTCGAGCATCAGCCGGCGAAGATCGCGGCGATGGAAGGGCATTTCGAGACGCGCGCGGGCGCGCCACTGCTCCTCTTCGGCCTGCCCGACATGCGGGAACAGCGCACGAACTACGCGGTTGAGATCCCGAAACTCGGCAGCCTCATCCTGACCCACGACTGGAACGGCACCGTGCGTGGCCTCAAGGAGTGGCCGCCCGCCGAGCAGCCCAATGCTGCACTGCTGTTCTGGAGCTTTCGCGTCATGGTCGGCCTCGGCGTCGCCATGGTGCTCACGGGGGTGTGGAGCCTGGCACTGCGCGCTGCGACGACGGCTCTTTGCGTCGCCACTGCTGTTGAGGGCGACGATCCTGCTGAGCCCGGCCGGATTGATCGCCGTCATCGCCGGCTGGATCACGACCGAAGCCGGGCGTCAGCCATATACGGTCTATGGCCTGCTTACGACGGTCGATTCGGCATCGTCCGTCGGGGCGGCCGCGGTCGGCGCCTCGCTCGTCGCGTTCGTCGTGGTCTACTTCCTGGTGTTCGGCGCTGGCGCGTTCTACATGCTGCGCCTGATGAATTCGCCGCCGCAGGCCTCCCAGGACGACCTGTCTCCCGCCGTGCCGATGCGAGCGGGTGGACTGATGCCCGCCCCGATCCTGGCGGGGGCCGGGCGTGCAACCAAACCGCCGCGAGGATCCGGCACGTGACGCTGGACCTGCCTTTCATCTGGGCGGGACTCATCGCGTTCGCGGTGCTCGCCTACGTCATCCTCGATGGCTTCGACCTCGGCGTCGGCATTCTGTTTCCTTTTGTGCAGGGCGAGGTCAATCGCGACGAGATGATGAACTCGGTGGCGCCGGTCTGGGACGGCAACGAAACCTGGCTGGTGCTGGGCGGCGGCGGGCTGTTCGCCGTGTTTCCGCTCGCCTACGCCGTGATCATGCCGGCGCTGTATGCACCGATCACCGCCATGCTGCTCGGTCTCGTCCTGCGCGGGGTCGCGTTCGAATTCCGCTGGAAGACCGAGCGCGGCAAATTCCTCTGGGACTGGGGGTTCGCGCTCGGTTCGACGGCGGCGGCCTTCGCGCAGGGTCTCGCGCTCGGGGCACTGGTGCAGGGCATTCCGGTCGCGGGCCGGGGTTACGCGGGAGGCTGGTGGGACTGGCTGACCCCTTTCAGCGTGTTGACCGGCGTCGCGCTCGTCGTTGGCTACGCGTTGCTCGGCTCGACCTGGCTGATCCTCAAGACCGAGGGACGCGTGCGCGATGCAGCGTTCGGATTCGCGCGCATCACCGCCCTCGCGACCCTGGTGCTCATCTTCATCGTCAGTCTCTGGACACCGTTCCTGAGCGACGTCTTCATGAAGCGCTGGTTTGCGTGGCCGCAGATCGCTTTCGTCGCACCGGTGCCATTGCTGGTCGCGGTGGCGGCATACCTCCTCATCACGGGCCTCCGCCAGCGCAATGAGCTCCAGCCGTTTCTCGCGGCGCTCGCCTTGTTCGTCCTGTGCTTCTTCGGCCTGCTGATCAGTTTCTACCCATACCTCGTGCCAACCTCGGTGACGATCTGGGCGGCCGCTGCACCGGATGCCAGCCTCAAGTTCCTGCTGACGGGTGCCGTGGTGCTGATTCCGCTGATCCTGCTGTACACCGCGTACTCGTACTGGGTGTTCCGCGGCAAGGTCGACAGGGCGGGCGGCTACCACTGATGGAGACCGCCGCCAGATCCTCCACCTGGACGCGCGTCGCCTGGTTCGTGGCCATCTGGGCGATCAGCGTCGCCGCACTCGGTCTCGTGGCGCTTGCGATCCGGTGGATCCTGCGCGCGTGATGCCATCCGCCCGCCCCAGGCTCCGTCGGCCATGCAACGGCCTCGCCGCCGGGCACAACTGGTCTCAGCGATTCATCCGCTCCTCGACCAGCTGCTCCACCACCGACGGATCCGCCAGCGTGGAGATGTCTCCCAACTGCTCGTGCTCGTTGGCGGCGATCTTGCGCAGGATGCGCCGCATGATCTTCCCCGAGCGCGTCTTCGGCAGGCTCGGCGCCCACTGCACGAAATCCGGCGTCGCGATCGGGCCGATCTCGCGCCGCACCCACTCGCGCAGCTCCTTGCGCAGTTCCTCGGTCGGCGTCGCGTCCACCACCAGCGTGACGTAGGCGTAGATGCCCTGCCCCTTGATGTCGTGCGGGCAGCCGACCACGGCCGACTCCGCAACGAGGTGGTGTGCCACGAGCGCGCTCTCGATCTCGGCCGTGCCGAGGCGATGTCCCGCGACGTTCAGCACGTCGTCGACGCGCCCGGTGATCCAGTAGTAGCCGTCCTCGTCGCGACGCGCGCCGTCGCCCGTGAAATACGTGCCTGGATAGGTCTTGAAATACGTGTCGATGAATCGCTGGTGGTCGCCGTACACGGTGCGCATCTGCCCGGGCCAGCTGTCGGTGATGACGAGGTTGCCTTCGCACGCGCCCTCGAGCGTCCTGCCCTCGCCGTCCACGATGGCCGGCTTCACGCCGAAGAACGGCAGCGTCGCGGAGCCCGGCTTCTGGTCGATCGCACCGGGCAGCGGACTGATCAACACGCCGCCGGTCTCGGTCTGCCACCAGGTGTCCACGATCGGGCAGCGCCCGTCGCCGACGACGCGGTGGTACCACTCCCAGGCCTCGGGATTGATCGGCTCGCCGACGGTGCCGAGCAGGCGGATCGACTTCCGCGAGTGCTTCTTCACCGGCCCGTCGCCCTCGCGCATCAGCGCGCGCAGCGCCGTCGGGGCGGTGTAGAAGATCGAGACCTTGTGCTTGTCGCAGACCTGCCAGAAGCGGCCCGAGTCCGGGAAATTCGGCACGCCTTCGAACATGAGCGAGGTGGCGCCGTTCGCGAGCGGTCCATAGACGACGTAGCTGTGGCCCGTCACCCAGCCGACATCCGCCGTGCACCAGAAGATATCTTCCTCGCGCAGGTCGAAAACGGCCTCGTGAGTCAGCGACGCGTAGACGAGGTAGCCGCCGCTCGTGTGCAGCACGCCTTTCGGTTTCCCGGTAGAGCCGGAGGTGTAGAGGATGAAGAGCGGATCTTCGGCGTCCAAGACCGCCGGCTCGCAGTAGTCCGGTTGCCCGTCCACGACCTCGTGGTACCAGAGGTCACGGTTGTACATGGCCACCGGCACGGCGGTGCGCCGCACCACGAGCACGTGCTTCACCGTCTCCGTCCCGGGCGCCGACAGCGCCTGGTCCACGTTGGCCTTGAGCGGGACGCGCTTGCCGCCGCGGATGCCCTCGTCCGCGGTAATGACCACGGTCGAGGCGCAATCGGCGATCCGGCCCGCGAGCGAATCGGGCGAGAAGCCGCCGAACACCACGGAGTGGATCGCGCCGATGCGCGCGCAGGCGAGCATCGCGACCGCCGCCTCCGGAATCATCGGCAGGTAGATCGTGACGCGGTCGCCCTTCTGCACGCCCAATGACGTGAGCGCGTTTGCGAGCTTGCAGACCCGGTAGTAGAGCTCGCGGTAGGTGATGTGCGCGCTCTCGCCCGGGTCGTCTCCTTCCCAGATGATCGCGGTCTTGTCGCCGCGACTCGCGAGGTGCCGGTCGAGGCAGTTGGCCGAGACGTTGAGCTGTCCGTCCTCGAACCAGCGGACGTGGAAATCATTTGCGCCGAAGCTGACGTCGCGTACCCGCGTGTAGCGGCGGGTCCACTGCAGGCGCTGCCCCATGCGGGACCAGAAAGCCTCCGGGTCGGCGATGGACTCGTCGTAGAGCCGCTGGTAATCGTCGCGCCGGATTCGCGCACGCGCCGCGAATTCCGCGGGCACTTCGTGGAGCTTCGTCATTTGAGGTCTCCCCGTCCTTCCGCCGGTTGCGCTCAGGCGAACGCGGCCCGGATCTTCGCCGCGTGCGCCGCCAGGAGCTGTGGATCGGCCATGCCGCGCGCGTGGAACCTCAAGTCGATGCCATCGAAGCGCGGGATCACGTGGAAGTGGATGTGGAACACGCTCTGCCCGGCGCCGCGCCCGTTCAGCTGCGCGACCAGGATGCCCGGCGCGTCGAATGCCTTCTGCACCGCGCGCGCGACGCGCTGCGTCGTGAGGATGGTGGCGGCGAGCGACTCCGGCGGCAGGTCGAAGATGTTCTCCGCCTCGGCCTTCGGGATCACCAGCGTGTGCCCGTCCGCCTGCGGCATCACGTCCATGAAGGCGAGCGTCCGCTCGTCCTCGAATATCTTTTGTGCCGGGATCTCGCCGCGCAGGATGCGCGCGAACACGTTGCTCGGGTCGTAAGGCATGGCCGGTCACCGGTTCCTTGGGCTCCCGGCAGAGTATAGCGAGGGCAAAGGGGACATTCGCCCAGGAGGGGAATGTGCCCACCGGTCTCGTCCAGCGCTACTGGCCGAACACCCACTGCACGAGGGCGGCCTGCACCGCGGTCCCGCCGCCGCCACTGGCGCCGGGGTGGTTCACGATGATGACGGCGACGAACGTACGGCCGGAGGCCGCGTTCACGTAGCCTGCGAGCGCACTCACGCCTTCCAGCGTCCCGGTCTTCATCCGCAGCCGTCCCTGCATCTCGGGCGAACGGAATCGCTTGCGCAGCGTCCCGTCGGTGGCGGACAGGGGGAGCGAGGCCGCGAACTCCGGCATGTACTGGCTGCGCCAGGCGGCGAGCAGCACGTCGGCCAGGCCCGACGCCGAGATGCGTTCCTCTCGCGACAGGCCGGATCCGTTGTCGAGCACGAGGTCCGGGATCGAGACCCCCTGGGAGGCGAGGAAGTCCACGATCACGCGGCGGCCGCCGCTCGTGGTGCCGGGTCGTCCCGCCTTCTCGGCGCCGAGCGTGAGCAGCAACTGCCGGGCCATGGTATTGCTGGAGAACTTGTTCACCAGGCGGATGATTTCCGCCAGCGACAGCGAGTCCTGCGAGTAGATCATCTTCGCGCTGGCCGGCAGGACCCCGATGCGCCAGCTGCCGTCGAGCTTGCCCCCGCTCTCCTCCCAGAACGTCTTGAACGTGCCGTACGCGTACTCCGGCGCGCGCATGACCGCGCGCGTGAAGCTCATCGCGCCGCAGCCCGAGGAGTAGCGCCCGCCGAAGACCACGCGATTGCCGGACGCGCCGTCGGGTGTCGACACCTCGACCCCGGCCCCGCCGCGGCGGCAGGAGCCGCGGTCGAGGCGCACGTTACTGTCGACCTTGAGGTTGGCGGGCCACGGATAGGCGCTCGCACGCAGCGTCCCGGCGGCCAGGTCCGGGAACAGGCTGAAGGTGACCGTCTGGAAATTCACCAGCAGCGCATCCGGCAGGACGTTGTAGGTGCTGAACGGCTTGTTGTCGAAGGCACCGCGGTCGTCACCCACCGGCGCGAAGTAGCTGTTGTCGATGATCACGTCGCCCGTGATGCGCTGGATGCCCTCCTGCCGCAGGCCATTCACGAAACCCCACCATCGCTCGGCGGTCAGGAAAGGGTCGCCGCCGCCGACCAGCACCAGGTCGCCTTGCAGCACCTGGTCTCGAATCGGCCCCGTCGCGTAGGCGCGTGTGCGCCAGGTGTACGCGGGGCCAAGCACCTCGAGCGCCGAATACGTCGTCACGACCTTCATGGTCGAGGCGGGGTTGCGCGGCACCGTCGAGTTGTAGCTCAGGAGCGGCTCGTCGCGGCCGACTTCCTTCACCAGGACGCTCAAGCCCGTACCCGGGATGTGCTGCTGCGCCATGACGCGCTCGACTTCCGGCGGAAGGTAGTCGCGATCGCGCGCCACCACCATTTGAGGGAGGCACGCCACTACCAGCAAGGAGGCGAAGGCGTGGAGTCGCTTCGGCATCGACCTTCATCCGGGGTAACCGCGCGATGATACGTGATCGCGCTGGCGGCGCGTGCGCGGGCTCTGCATACTTCGCCACCCGCAGCGAGTGAACACCATGCGCAAGATCTGGAACACGATGCTGAAGGGCCTGGTGGCGATACTGCCCATCGCCCTCACGCTCTACCTCGTCTCCTGGCTGGCCGGCGTGGCCGAGCGCGTATTCTCGGGCGCGATCAAGCTCCTGATCCCTGCCTCCGCCTACTGGCCCGGCATGGGGCTGCTCACGGGCCTCGTCGTCCTGTTCCTCGCCGGCCTCGCCGTGAACGCCTACCTCGTTCGCCGTGCGCTCAGGTTCGGAGACCGGCTGTTCGCGCGCATTCCGGTGGTGAAGACCGTCTACGTCGCGATCCGGGACTTCACCAGGTTCTTCCCGTCCTCCGGCAAGGCCGGCGACCTGAAGCGCGTGGTGCTCGTGCCCTTCGGACCGGGCAAGGCGATCGGATTCGTCACCTCCGAGTCGGCAGCGGCGCTCGGCCTCGGCGGCGGTACCGCGGACAAGGTCGCGGTCTACCTGCCCATGAGCTACATGATCGGCGGCCACACCGTGTTCCTGCCGCGCGACATGCTCGAGCCCACCTCGCTCTCGGTCGAGGCCGCGATGCGCATCGCGCTCATGGGCGGCGTGACCATCGCGCCTGCGACCGACGGGATGCGGATGCGGACGAAACACGGTCCGGCTGAGATGCGCTTTGCGGTCGTCCCGGTCACGCCCTTCGCGCAGAACTGCTCGGTGGTGTGGTGCGAGAAAACCGGCGCCGGCGCGGTCATCGACCCGGGCGGCGATCTCGACCGGATCCTCGCCAAGGTTCGCAGCGAAGGCGTGAAGCTCGAGAAAATCCTCCTCACCCACGCACACGTGGATCACGCGGGCGGCACGGCGGAACTTGCGCGCACGCTGGGGCTGCCGATCGAGGGGCCGCACCGTGGCGACCAGTTCTGGATCGACGGGATGGCGGAGCAGGCGCGTATGTTCGGCATCGCGAGCGGCGGCAGCTTCGTGCCGGACCGCTGGCTCGAGGACGGAGACCGGGCGCAGGTCGGGGAAATCGAGTTCGAAGTGAAGCACTGCCCGGGGCACACGCCCGGCCACGTGGTGTTTCACTCGCCGGCGGAACGCCTGGCGTTCGTGGGCGACGTGCTCTTCGCCGGCTCGATCGGGCGCACCGACTTCCCGGGCGGCGACTACGACACGCTGATCAATGCGATCCGGACCAGGCTATTCCCGCTCGGCGACGACGTGCGATTCGTTCCGGGGCACGGCCCCATGTCCACGTTCGGGGAAGAGCGACGCACGAACCCGTTCGTCGGCGACGCGGCCGTCGGAAGCGGGAGCTGATGCGGAATTCCGCCGGGCGAGTCAGATCTCGGTCTTGCGCCGGCCGCGCTTCTCCTTCGCGCGCCGCTCGTCTTCCTCGTAGCCGTCGATCGAGACGCCCATCTCGTGGGCGCGTCTCGGTCCCTTGCGACGATTCTCGTGGTGCTCGTAGCGGCAGGTGCACGTGGCCCGGTCGCATTCCTTGAGGGGCAGGGTCGGCGCGTCGCGTGACAGGAAGCGTTGGTCGAGAAGTTCGTTCGCGGCCTTGCAGGCGCCCGGCCCCGGCGCGATTGAAACCGCGTGCCAGGGATTGATGGGCTTCTTCGCAGGCGCGGGCTTCGCCTCGGGCTCGCTGCGTCCGAATAGCGCCTTGGTCCGCTTGAATAGGTCGCTCACCAGCTGCTTACCCCTGTCGGCCACGGGCCCGGATCCGGCCCAAGGCTAGCGCCGCGGCGGTCTCGCGGGGCGTGACCGGCGTCTCAGCACCGCCCGGAACCCGACACACGCTTAGCGTACCGCGGAATAAGTAAACTCGCTGCATCTGGGCGCGGGCCTTGCCGGACCCGCCCGCTGGGTCGAAACTGCGGGGATCGCCCCTCCCAGAGGCCCGAATGGCCAGGACCCGCCGCCCCACCCAGGGGCCGCCTTTCGATTCCATCTATCGCCACGGATTCGTCCGGGTGGCCGTCGCCACCCCGCGCGTCGAGGTGGCGTCCCCGACCCACAACCTTGCCCAGACGCTTGCGCTCGCGCACCGGGCGGCCGGGCGCCACTCGGTGCTGGCGGTGTTCCCCGAACTCGGCCTGTCGGCGTATTCCAACGAGGACCTGTTCCAGCAGGACGCGCTCCAGGACGCGTCGCTCCAGGCGCTCGCGGAACTGGTGCTGGCGAGCCGTGACCTCGCCCCTGCGCTCGCCGTAGGCCTGCCACTCCACGCAGACGGCCGGCTCTTCAACTGCGGCGTGCTCGTGCATCGCGGCCGCATCCTCGGCGTGGTGCCGAAGAGCTACCTGCCGAACTACCGGGAGTTCTACGAGAAGCGACAGTTCGCGCCTGCGGCCCAGGCGCTCTCGACCAGCCTCCGCCTGCTCGGGCAGGACGTGCCCTTCGGCAACCAGCTCCTCTTCGCCGCGACCAACGTGCCCGGTTTCGTGCTGCACCTCGAGATCTGCGAGGACCTCTGGGTGCCGCTGCCCCCGAGCACGCTCGCCTCGCTCGCGGGCGCCACGGTGATCGCCAACCTCTCAGCCAGCGACATCACGGTCGGCAAGGCGGATTACCGGCGGCTGCTCTGCGCGTCGCAGTCCGCCAAGTGTGTCTCCGCATATCTCTATTCCGGCGCCGGCCCGGGCGAATCGACGACAGACCTCGCCTGGGACGGACACGCGCTCGCCTACGAGAACGGCGAGCGCCTCGCGGAGTCGCAGCGCTTCCCGCTCGAGCCGGGCCTCATTGCCGCGGACATCGACCTCGATCGCCTGCGGCAGGAGCGCTCGCGGCTCACGAGTTTCGGCGACAGCGTGCAGGCGCACGCCGCGCTGCTTGGCGGTTTCCGCCGCATCGAGTTCGAGCTGGACCTGCCGCGCGGACGCGTGCCGCTCGAGCGGCGTGTCGAGCGCTTCCCGTACGTCCCCGCGGACCATTCGAAGCTCGACGAGCGCTGCGCCGAGGTCTACGACATCCAGGTCGAGGGCCTCATGAAGCGCCTGCAGGCCAGCGGGCTCAGGAAGGTGGTGATCGGCATCTCGGGTGGACTGGACTCGACGCAGGCCGCGCTGGTCGCGGTGCGCGCATTCGACCGCCTCGGCCTGCCGCGCACCAACGTGCTCGGCTACACGCTTCCGGGATTCGGCACCAGCCGCCACACGTTCGACAGCGCGCACGCGCTCATGAAGACGCTCGGGATCTCCTCCGCGGAAATCGACATCCGGCCGTCGGCGGAGCTGATGCTCCGCCACATTGGCCACCCTCACAGCCGCGGAAAGCCCGTCTACGACGTGACCTTCGAGAACGTCCAGGCCGGCGAGCGCACCTCGCACCTCTTCCGCCTCGCGAACCTGCATGGCGCGCTGGTGCTCGGCACCGGCGACCTCTCCGAACTCGCGCTCGGCTTCACGACCTACGGTGTCGGCGACCACATGTCGCACTACAACGTGAACGCCTCGGTGCCGAAGACACTCATCCAGCACCTCGTGCGCTGGCTGGTGGCTGCGAAGCAGTTCGACGCGCAGACCTCCAGGGTCCTGCAACGCATCGTGGCGACGCGGATCTCGCCGGAGCTCGTGCCGGGATCGGGCGAGGAGCCGGAGCATTCGTCGGAAGCCGTGGTCGGCCCCTACGAACTGCAGGACTTCAACCTCTACTACCTGAGCCGCTACGGATACCGGCCGAGCAAGGTCGCGTTCCTGGCGCATGCGGCCTGGGGCGACCGCGACGCGGGCGTGTGGCCCGGCACCGTGCCGCAGGACGAGCGCCGCGAGTACGACCTGGCGACGATCCGCCGCTGGCTCGAGGTGTTCGTCGTCCGCTTTTTCCAGGGCAGCCAGTTCAAGCGCTCCGCGATGCCGAACGGCCCGAAGGTCGGCTCGGGCGGCTCGCTGTCGCCGCGCAGCGACTGGCGCGCGCCCAGCGACTCACCGGCAACCGTCTGGCTCGAGGAACTCCGGGCCAACGTCCCGGCCGGCCGCCGACGCAAGCCGTGATCGAGCGGCCACTGGGCATGCGCGGCGCACGCCTTGCGTCAGCACGCATGGCCGCGGCGTCCTGTGCGGTCGCACTCGCCCTCGTCGCCCGCCCCTCGCCCGCACAGGACGCGCCGACGCCGGCGATCCCCGCGCCATTCCTCGCCGGCTCCTCGAGCGAATTCCGCAGGCTCATCGACCTGAAGGAATATCCGCAGGCCGTGGCGCTTGCGCAGCAGCTGGTCGAGAAGTTCGAGCAGCAACCCGGGCGCGGCGGCGAGGACCTGCAGGTGGCGCTGATGAACCTCGCGCTCGCGCAGTACCTCAACGAGGACTACGTGGGTGCGGAGGCCAGCTACCTTCGGGTCATCTCCCTGATCGAGGCGTCTGGCCGCCTGACCAGCCCGCGACTTGCCCGTGCGCAGGCGGGGCTCGCAACGACCTATTACGCCGGCAAGCGCTACGACCTCGCCGCCGCTCGCTACGAGCAGGCCATCGCGCTCGTGCGCCGCGAGCAGGGACTGTTCACCGAGGAGCAGATCCCGTTCCTCGAGAAGTACGCCAACGCGCTCACCGAGATCAACCGGCTCGATGATGCACTGCGGGCGCGCCGCTACATCCTGCGCGCGATCGAACGCAAGTACGGCGCCTCGAGCCTGCAATACGCAGAGGAACTCGAGTCCACCGGGCGCTGGTTCACACGGATCGGGGCCTACGACGCGGCGCGCTCGGCACTGCGCAGTTCCATCGCGATCATCGAGGAGTTGAAGGGCGACAACGCCGCGGAGCTCATCTCCCCGCTCACTGCGATCGGCGACTGCGCGCGGCGCCAGCTGCTCGATCCATCGGCCGTGAAGGCCGCGACGCCGGACGACCAGCGGCAGTCCATGTTCCACGACGCGATGGCGCCGGTCCTGCCGGTCGTCTCGCCGAATACTCTTGCCATCGAAGGGCAGTCGTCGCTCGAGCGTGCCGTGGCGATCGCAGGCAGGCAGGCGCCACCGTCGCAGGCGCAGATCGCGGACGTGCGCACGCTGCTCGGCGACTGGTACCAGTCGCGTGGCCAGTCCGACAAGGCGCTGTCGAATTACGCGCTCGCCTGGCAGGCCGCAGGCAACTCATCCATCGGTGGCAAGCCCGTGACCGAACTGCTGTTCGGTCGCCCGGTGCTGCTCGCCTACGTGCCGCCTGGATCCTGGAACCGCTACGCCGCCAGGCCGGCGGGCGAAGCCGTCGTGCGGGAGGCGCAAGTTGCCTTCACCGTCACCGCACGCGGCCGCGTTGCCGAGCCGAAGGTCGTGACTGACGCCGGGGACCCCAGGCGCGGCGCACTGGTATTGCGCGCGATGCAGACCGCAGCCTACCGCCCGAGGTTCGAGAGCGGCGTTCCGGTGGATACCGCCGGGGTCACCCTGGTGCAGCCGTTCTACGTGCTGGTCGAGAAGGAGACCGAGGCGCCCGCGGACGCGACGCCCTCGTCGTCCACGACGACAGACCCGCCGGCGCAGGCGACGGGCACGCCCGCCGCGGAGCCGACACCTGCGTCACAACCTGCACCGACACCTGCGCCCGGGTCGCCGCCCGCGACTGCCGGCGGGTGATGTCTCAGGGCGGCGGCGGCGCCACTTCGACGGGTGCTTCGGTTTCGGCTCCGGGAACCGCAGGCAGCAAGCCCCGCACGACGGCCTGCTCGCGGAAC
Source organism: uncultured Gammaproteobacteria bacterium (assembly GCA_963726665.1). Lineage (GTDB taxonomy): Bacteria > Pseudomonadota > Gammaproteobacteria > Steroidobacterales > Steroidobacteraceae > RPQJ01. The sequence goes on from CAVSDW010000013.1 coordinate 43,543, forward strand.
TCGGTCGCGAGCTTGGCGCCCGCGTCACGCATCGCGAGCTGCACGGCCTTCTTCAGCACCTCGGAACCGCCGCCGAGCATGCTCTTGTTCGCGGCGGCGCCATAACCGGTGAAGGTCCACGAATCGATGACCTGCCCGTCCGGCCTGTAGCCGGTAACCCGGTACTTGAGGCTAACCGCGTAGACGTCCGAGCCAGAGTCCATCGGCGTCACGAAGGCGAAATCCTCGAGCACCGGCTCGATCACGCCGCGGATCTGCGGGTCGGTGCGCGCGCCTGCATCCGTCGCCGCCACGGGAATCACGCGGTCGAACATCGCGTCCATCAGGCGCGCGAAGCCGTCGGACTGGGCCTTGCCGATGGCGATCGCGTAGTCGCCGCCGTCGCGCTTCTCCGAGTACACCTTTTCCCGGAACTCGGGCGCGATGTAGAGCCCGACGACCACGGGGATCTTCGTCACCAGCGGCGTCGGAATGCTCGGCTGTGCCTCGAACGTGGTCGGGCCGCAGCCGGCGAGCAGGCCGAACGCGAGCCAGGTCACGGCGCGTGCAGCCACGGCGCGGGCCGCGACTCGATTTCCTTCCGCTTCCTGCATGGGCCGCATGGTCGCACGACCGCCGTCAGCGGGCATAGCTGCCGGGCTCGTTGAGTCCCACGAAGGTTCCGCCATTCTTCTCGCACAGCATCCGCATGAGCGTGGCGTAGCGGATGCTGGTGACCTGCGGCGCGTCGGGCCGCACCGGGAAGCCGAGGGCGTGGATGCGGACCCGGCGCGCGCCGGTCTTGTCCTCGCGGTTCAGCATGTCCACCGTGCGCATGACCGAGTCGATCGACGAACCCGTGAACTCGTCGCCAAATACATAGAGGCTGATGCGCAGCCCCGTCGCGTAGTAGGTGCGGATGGCCTCGACGATGCCCTCGACCGGGCTCGAGTTGCTGAACGGGTACCAGTCGCGCATCCGTTCGAGCACCAGCTTGCGCTGCATCGGCGTGTCGGGCAGCCAGCGCCCGCGATACGACGGGAACATGTAGGTGCCTTCGTCGCTCATCACCTGCCAGCCCTTCACGGTCGGGTACGCGTCGAGGACTTCCTGCATCTTCCGCATCGCGAGCGGCCAGGCGTAGTTCGCCATGCTGCCCGACGTGTCGATGATGAATATGACGTACTCGCTGTCCACCGGCAGCCCGCCGATGGGTGAATCGTCCTTGCGCCGGTACTGCGCGCCGAGCAGCCGCTTCATTTCCTCGGTGATGTCCTGCTGCGCCGAGACCAGCTGGCCCTCGATGCTGTTCTGCACTTCCGCCTCGCGGCGGGAAGACTCGTACTGGCCTCGGAGCGCGCTCAGGTCGCCGCGCAGGCGCGCGATCCTGAGTTGCTCTTCGGAGAGCTGGGACCGCCGCGACGTGAGCTCGCGATTCAGCACCTCGCTCGTGCCGCGGATCTCGACGAGTTCCTTCTGGAGCTTCAGCAGCTGCGCCTGCAGGTCCTCGCGCGACTTCTCGATGACGATCGGCTCGCCGACCTGGGTGAGCACGAGCAGGAGAATCACGGCGCCAAAACCGCAGCAGATCGCGTCCAGGAACGAGAGGCTGAACACCTCGACGTCGCGCCGGCCGAGTCTCGAGCCCCTCACGGCCAGTCCCTCGCCGGGCTCAGGAACGAGCCATTGGTCCTGCGCGCCAGCGCCCAGTAGGCGCTGGGCGCCATCGGATCGCCCTCCATCGGCAGCAGGATCACGTTCACCGGGATGCCGGACGGCAGCTTGCCGATCGCGCGCTGGAAGAGCTGCAGGCGGCCGTCGCCATCGATGGTCTTGCGCACCAGTGGCGGACTGGCGCCCTGCGTCGGCAGCCCGTCGGTGATGAGCAGGATGTTGTCCGGGCGCGGCGAGAGCATCCCGGCGACTGCAAGCGCGTTCTCGAGGCTGGTTCCGTCCTGCGGCACGATCTTGCGCAGCGCACTGAGCGTGTCGTTGAGCGCCGCGGCATCGTTCGCGGCCAGCCATTTGCCCGCGCTGCCAGGCACGAGCGGGCGCGCCTGCGTGTTGAACGCGTATGCCTGGAACTGCGACTTGGCCGGCAGTTGCGAGGTGATCCAGTCCACGCTGGCTACGGTGCGGCGCCACTTCGCCGCGGCCATGCGCCGCACTTCCGGCATGTTGCGGAGGCGGATCACGTTCACGACCGATTCGTCCATCATGCTGGCCGAGACGTCGACCAGGATCAGGATGTGCTGCCCGCCGACCTTGAGGCCGGTGAGGTACTGGCGATCGCCGCTGCCGATGAAACCCTTGATGCGCGTGCCCGGCTGGCCGGGACTCGGCGTGCCGGCCTCGAGCCGGCGCTTGCCCTCGTCCAGCGACTTCAGGTCCTGCTTCAGCCGCTCGATCGCCTCGCGCTTCGAGAGGGTCTCATTCTCCGCCTCGGCCAGCTGCTGCTTGAGCTTCTCGGTCTCCTCGATGATGCGGTTCGCGAGGCCTTCGGCAGGCTCCTGCTGCTGGGGATTCTCGAGTGAATTGCGCAGCACGACGAGGTTCTTATAGCCCTCGAGGACCTGCTCCTCGATCCGATTCACCTCGGACTGCAGCTCGTCGTTGCGGTGCTGCCGCTGCACGCCGGCCTGCGCGCTCAGGATGGTGTAGAACAGCACGACCGCGCCGAACCCGCACGCGATCACGTCCAGGAAGGACAGGCTGAAGACTTCGATCTTACGTCGCGCCATCGTCCTCGACCGCGCGCAGGAGTTCGCATTCGACCCCGGGGCTCCCGACCCGCACCCGGTCGCCAGCGCGCAATTCCACCCGCCCGCCGACGCGTTCGCCGTTGAGGAAAGTCCCGTACGTGCTGTGATCCTGCAGCCACGCGGCGCCTTCCACGAGTGCGATGGAACAATGCGAACGGGAAATGCCGGGCCCGGGCGCAAGCGCGAGCGAGCGCTTGTCCGCCGGAACGTCCGAGCCCAGCGTGAGCGGCCGGACCCCGAGCCGATAGGCGCGGCTCGCGTGGACCAGGTGCGTGGGTCGCGCGTCCGCAGGTACAGCCGGTGTCAGGGACGGCCGCGACGGAGCCGCACCGGCGCGCGCGGGAACCGGAAGATGCTGCACGAGCGTGAGGGCACGCGCTCCCTGACGGATGTGCTTCTCCCATGCCAGTGCACCGAGCGCGGCCGCTCCACGCGGCAGGCGCACGATCTCGCAGTCGCGGATCTGCGCGAGGCGAGCCTCGAGCCCGGGCATCGCCGCGAACCGGTGTGAAACCCGCAAGTGCAGCGGTCCGCCGACCGGGCGGGCGCGTTGCAGTACGCGGGCGTACTCGTCGTAGTTGTGGGCGGCCGCGCGCGCGAAATCATCGACGGAAAGCTCGACCGAGTGCGTGGCTGCTCCAGACTCGAGGTCGATCGTGGCCTTGCCTTCCGCCAGCGCGGCGCCGAGCCAGCCCGGCAGCCCGTCGCAAAGCAGCTGCTCCGTCGCGGCCTGGTGCAGGGGATCGAAGCGCGTCTTCAGCACGAAAGCCGAGGCGATGTCGTCCAGCCACGCCTGCTGCAGCCCGAGCCAGCCCTGCTGCGGCAGGATTTCAAAGCGCGTGCGCCGCAGTCCCGCGGCATGATCCAGCACGGTGACCACCGCCCGGTGCAGGCCGAGCTCCAGCTGCACCACTGCCTCCGGCGCGGGTTCGAGCGATGCGGCCGCGAGCCCTGCGTCCACCAGCCCGACCGGCTCGAGCCCGGCTTCCTTCGCCACTCCCAGCAGCAGGCCGAGCTGTTCCCGGGTGTACCAGGGCGGAACGGCGAGGAGTGTCTCGGGGCCGTCGCCGAGGTGCGGTGCGACGAACCGCGCGAGCTGCGCGTAGGCGACCTCGGCGCGATTCGCCGCTGCCGGCACGGGCCGGGCAAGGGGTTCCGTGCCGAGATCCTGCCAGTACCGGGTCTCGGCAAAGAGCGGCTTCAGCCGCGCCCGGAGTGCGGCCGCGGCTCCGGTCTCGGGTGTGGCGCCATCGAGCATCGCAATGCCCGGCTCCTCGGCGAGGATGCTGCCGTCGCGCGCCAGCACCAGGCCGGCGTCGTTGATCTCGAGGGCGAGTGTCATCTGCTCAACGCAGCTGCATGTGCCGGATGAGGTTGCGGTCGAGGTAGGTCTCGCTGTCGAGGACCAGGCGCTCCTGCGCGAGCTGCAGCTGGTGCAGCATGAACATGAGCACGATGCTGATGAGCAGTGCCGCCAGCGTCGAGTTGAATGCCGTCCCGAGTCCCTCCGTCACGCCGGAGACGTCGCCGGTCACCGCCTTGTGAGCCTCGCCCAGCGCGTCGCCGATGCCGCGCACCGTTCCGATGAAACCGATCGCCGGGATGGCCCACGCGATGTAGCGAAGCATGGAGAGCTCGGAATCCAGCCGGTCGGCCTCGCCGGAACACACGCCTCGCGCCGCGTCGGACACGTCCTGCACGTTGCGCGTGGCCGCGAAGCGATAGAGGGCCACCAGCAGCGCGCGCGGCAGCAGGCACTCGGCCTCGAGCGGCGGCAGCGCCTCGATCGGTCGCGCGTACTCGCGGGTGTCCTCGGGCAGGATCTTCATGCCCTCGGGGACGTGCACCAGGTCGCGTGCGAGCAGAGCCCTCTCCTTGCGCGTGCGCCACGTCTTGTAGCCGATGATGGCGAAGGCCCACAGGCCGAGGATCACCTCCGATTCCTGCTCCCAGTCCTTGAGCACGACGTAGATCGATCGCTCCGACACGTAGTTCGGGTCCTTCTTCATCGCGGCCTTCTGCTCGGCCAGCACCGCGGTCGCGCGCGGCCGCACGACCGTGACGTAGGACGCGTGCACGACGATGGTGAAGACGATCAGCGAGAACAGGCTGAACACCAGTTCGCTCGGGGCGCGCGCGTTGATTCTTGTCATGCTGCGGTGTTCTCCGTAATCAGATGTCGACCGGGAAAGACACGTCGTAGTCGGCGCGCACCTTCTCCGTGGGCTCGAAACGATCCTTCGAGCCGCCGCCGGTGGTGCCGCGACTGGCGCCCGCGGGCGGCGACTTCGCGTCCGCGGGCGGCGGCGGGGAGACCGCCGGCGCCTGCGCGGCTGGCGATCCGGGCGTCTGTGGCGATGCAGACGCGTTGCCTTTCGCGACCGGCGGAGCCGCGGTTTCCGGCGCCGTGGAGGCCGGCGCATTCCCGGGCGCTGCGGCTGGCACCGGTTGAGCAGCAGCCGGCGTTTCCTGCGCACGCAGACCGGTCACGGCGACGACGACGCCCGCGAGGAGCGCGATCGCCAGCCCGAGGCCGCGCTTACTGCGCGTAACGCGCGATCCTGAATCCGAGGTCATTGCGTCTGCCGTCCCCATAGTCGCGATAGGCGAGCCTGAGTTCAGTCACCGCCGCACTCTTCCAGCTCGAGCCGCGGATGACGTGCAGCGCACCCTCGCCGGTTGCCGCCGGATCGACCGCCGCAGCGTCCGAGCGCGGTTGCACAGTGTAGAGATCGTGCGTCCACTCGGCGACATTGCCGCCGAGGTCGAAGTATCCGGCCGGACTCGCGCTGAAACTGCCGACCGGCGCAGTCGCGGCATAGCCGTCCTCGTAGTCGGCGATCACGACGGGCAGCAGCGCCTGCGCGCTGCGATCCGCGTAGTTGCCGGCGCCCGGCGGCACCGGCAGTGCATCGCCCCAGGGATACTTGCGCATGCCCGTCCCGTCGCGGCGCGCGATCGCCTCCCACTCGGCCTCGGTCGGCAGGCGATAGCCGGTGGTCGCGGGCACGACCTGCACGAACGATCCGCCCTTCATCTCGTAGGCGGGAGCAAGCCCGTCCTGCGCGCTGAGCCAGTTGCAGTAAGCGGCCGCCTCCTGCCAGCTCACGTTCACGACCGGCTGACGCTCGAGTTCGAGCGTCGTCTGCAGGACGAATCCGGAGCGGTGATCCGGGCGAAACTGGCGGTATTCCGCGTTGGTCACCTCGCGCGTCGAGGCGTAGAAACGGCGCTTGAGTTCTACCGTGCGCTGCGATTCGTTCGAGCGCCGGCCCGCCTCGCGGCGCGGGCTGCCCATGGTGAATGCGCCGGCGGGCACGAGCTTCATTTCCTGTCCCGACTTCGTTCGCAGTGTCGGCGTGAGCGCGACCGGATCGGCGGGCGGGGACGACGCCGCTGGTGCGCCCGCCGGCTGGGTCGCGGCACTGGCCGGCGATGCACCTTCGAGCAGGGTGACCTCCACGCTCTGCGGCAGGCCGGGCCGCGGCGTGACCGTCGTGCGGAACGGCGCATAGCCCGACTTGCGGATCTCCACTGAATGCCGGGTCGCCGCAAGCCGCAGCGTCTGGTTGGCCACGCCCCTCGACTCGCCGTCGACCACGAGTTCCGCGTCCTTCGGATTCGCGCTGACGATCACATCGCCGAGGATGGGCGTGAGCGTGACCTCCACGGAAGCACTCTTTCCCGCACCGACCGTCACCTGCCGGCTGGCGGGTTCGTAGCCGTCGCGCGTGACCGCGACCGGCAGCGCGAGGTCCGGTCGCACGTCGACCTCGAGCGGCGTGCGCCCGCGGTACGCACCGCCGATGGTGACGCTTGCGCCTGAGGGCTGGCTGCGGACCGCGAGCCTCCCGTCCGGAAGCCCGAGTTTCACCGGCCCGATTACCAGCGGCTCGTTGGCTTTCACCTGTACGTCGCTGACCCACGGCTTGAATCCGGGATGCAGCAACTCCACGCGGTGGGAACCGGCCATGAGTTCGATCTGCAGCGGCGTCGAGCCGCGCGGCTTGCCCGCCACCCGCACCGACGCACCGGTGGGTTCGGTCGAGACACTGACGACGGCCCAGGCCGGGATCAGCTTCGGCGCGATCTCCTGCCTCTTGCCGAATCCCTCCACGCGGACCCGCGTCGTGTAGTCGAGATAGCGTTCGGTGTCGATCGAGATGTCGTGGTTCCCGGCGGCAAGCGCGAACTCGCCCGGCGCCTGGCCCGCGGCCCGCCCGTCGATGACGACCTTGCCCGGCACCGGCAACACGATCCTGAGATGGCCCGGCAGCGCAGTGAGCCGGTAGCGCAGCACCTGGCCGGAGTCGCGGCCCACGGTCACGGGCACGCGCAGCTCCAGGTAGCCCTGGCGCGCGGCCACGAGCGTGTAGTCGCCCGGGCGCAGCAGGTGGCTCGAGCCGAAGCGCAGGCCGGGCCAGCCACCCTCGAAGCTCACCTTTTCCGGCAGCGGGTCGATCGCCACCTCGACGGGCGTGGAAGTGAAGATGAACGCGGCCGCGAGCACCAGCACCGCGGCAACCGCGGCGATCGCGATGCGGCGCGCCGACCAGCGGGGCGTGGATGCGCGGGCAACCGACGGACGGAACGCAACCGCATCGATGCGCTCGCTCTCGTCCGCGCCTTCGCCCGACACGCTCCCGGACGCCGCGACGACCGGCGGCGCCGTGACGTTGTCGGCGGCGCCCGCGACGACATCGAGCACGCGCGCGCCGCCTTCGACGCGCAGTTTGAGCCTTCCGCCTCCGACATCGAGGACGTCGCCGCTGCGCAGCCAGGTCGAGCCCGCGACGCGCGAGCCGTTGTGGAGAACGACGGCATCCTCGTCCGATGGCTGCACGAACAACTGGCCTTCGTGCAGCGCGATCCATGCACGCGGCCCGGCCCCCGGCGCCGGGACCACGACCACGCTGCCAGCGCCCCCGACCGATAACGGGAAATCGGCGGCGGCGAAGGACCGCTCGCCCAGCGGCTCGCGCAGGACCAGTTCGGCGCTCAAATCTTCTCCTCGCAGCGGATCACGAGTTCGGGCGGCACGTTGCCGGGCATTATCGTGATTTCGCGTCGCACGTCGCGGAAACCCGCGCGCGTACCGACGACGGTGTAGCGGCCGGGAAGCAGTTCCATGTCCTTGCGGCTGAACGCGCCCAGCCTGCCCACGCGGTAGATCACCACGTCCGTCTGGTTGTCGGAAGCGATGACGAGGCGCACCGGCGTCTCCGCCGCGGCAAGCAGGGCCTGCAGGTCGCGTACCTGGCGCGTGAGCACCGGCCCTGGATCAGGAATCGCGGCCGCCTGCGCGAGCGTGGCGCGCGCCGCACCTCGAACCCCGTCGGAAAAAAGCCTCTCGGGCCGTTCGAGGTACGAGGAGAACGCCGCGTCGAGCATGACGCGCGGCTCCACGCGCTCGACGCCCCGCTGCCCGTCGAGCAGCTTCGCGTCGACTGCGAGCGCCGCGCGATATTCGGCCAGGGCGTCGCGCCAGCGCTCCTGCTGCTCGGCCTTTCGCGCCGACTCGAGATGCTGCTCGATCGTACGGTCGCCGAGCGCGCGCTGCACCTGCTCGAGCCCTTCCCTGACTTCCGGCGCGCCCGGACGGATGCGTCCGGCGCGCTCGTAGGCGGCACGCGCACCCGCGTAGTCCCTGCGCGACACGGCCGCGAGCGCGTCGGCGACGGCGGCGGAAAACGCGCTGGCCGTCCGCTGCGCCTCGACCCTGGCGATCGCGTCGCGCGCCGCCGAAGTGTCGGGGTCGAGTGCCAGCGCCTTTTTCCACGCCGTCTCTGCGGCTGGAAGCTGCCCGTTGCGCTCGAGTTCCGCGGCCTGTGCGAGCAGGGTGCGAACCTCGTCGAGCGTGTTCGCCCGCTCGAGTCCCCGGCGCGCGGCCGCATTGGCCGGATCGATCTTCGAGGCGAGGCCGTATTGCCTGCGCGCCTCGGCGGCGTCACCCGCAGCGATGGCGGCGGCGCCGGCTGCAAGCGCGGCACGCAGTTCGGCCGCCGTGCGCTGCTCCTGCGCTTTCTTCTGTTCGAGCTCGCGTTTCGCTGCGGCTTGCGCGTCCACGGCCGGCGCCGACACCGCCGGCTTCGAGGGCGCGGTCTTCGCGGGGGCCGCCGGAACCTGCGCGACGGGGACGGTCTCGTGCCGCTCGACCCACCCCGGCAGGGCAAAGAAGACGATGCCCGCGACCACGAGCAGGAATATGAACGTGCCGACGAGCAGTCCGCGCCTGAATCCCTGCGAGCGCAGCTCGGACGCGCTCGGTCCCGCCGACACCTTGCGTTGCCACATGGGCTCGATCGCCGCCTCGCCTGCCCCTGGCGCCCGCAGCTTGGGTGGCGCGTGCAGCGCGCGCGGTGTATCGGACTGCGACTCCGTATCCGGAATGCTGCGCAGTCCCTCGAACACTTCATGCATGTCGCGCGGCCGGTCCTCGGCGCGCCTTGCGAGACAGCGGGTCACGAGTTCCTCGAGCACGGGCGGTACGTCCGCGCGCCGCCCCGCCAGCGGCTGAGGCGTCGCGTCCGTCCGCGCCGCGGCAGCGTCCGGATAGAACGGCGGATAACCGGCCAGCAGTTCGTACGCGAGCGCGCCGAACGAATAGACGTCGTCGGCGATCGCGGGCGGCGCGCCGGCGAGCTGCTCGGGACTCGACGTGAACGGCGATCCTCCCGGAGCGGCCGTCGCCTCACCGATGCGGGCGGCCAGGCCGAAATCGGCGAGCATTGCCCGCCCGTCGTCGGCAACGAGCACGTTGGACGTCTTGATGTCGCGATGAACGCAGCCACGCGCGTGCAGGGCTCCTGCGCCCTCCGCGACCTCGGCGAGTGCACGCAGGATCGCTCGCAGGGGTGCGCCCCGCAGCCGGGCCAGGTCGGACGAACCCTCGAACGCGAATGTCGCAAGCACCGGATCGTCTTCGCGGACACTCGTGCACGCGAGGACGTTCGGATGGGCGATGTCGCGCTGCAGCCGAGCGGCGTCGAGGAAGCGCGCGCGCTCGTCGGGCAGTGACGACAACTCCGCGCGCAGCACCTTCAACACGAGTTCGGCGCCCGATTCCCGGTCACGCGCCAGCCAGGCCTCGGCCGTGCGGCCCTCGCCGAGTTTGCGCAGCAGCGCGTAGCGCCCCGCGAGAACCTGTCCGCTCTCGAGCCTCATGCCTTGCACGTATGGCCGATCAGGGCTTCGACGCCGCCGGGGGCGGCGGACGCGGCGGTGGTTGCCGGCAGCCCGGTCTCGTTCTCGTAGAGCTGCTTCAGCAGCTGGCGCCACTCCGCGTACTGCTCCTCGGCCGAACCCTTGAGCTGCAGCGTGCGTCCTTCGACGTCCACCACCATCGGCTGGACCTCGGACTGGAACGAGTCGCCGAGCTGCTTCAGCGACTCGGAGTGGGTCTTGATCTCCGCTCGCTGGTCGAGACCTGCCTTGAACGCGTACATGCCGCCGATGACCGCGGCCGTGGACGCGGCCGACGCCGCGCTGCTGTTGCTGTTGGAGCCGGCGACGATGCCGCCGACGATTGCGACCGCACCCAGGATCTGGCGCGTCAGCGCCTCGCGCTGCGCCTGCGAGCGTGCCTCGAGTTCCTCGTAACTGTACTTGCGCCAGTTCGTGTAAGGCACCGACATGCTCTCGGCGAAATTCGAGTAGTACTCGTTCAGCGTGTCCACCAGCGAGTAGTCGCGCTCGCGGACGCGCTGCAGTCGCTGCAGCACGGGATCGTCCGCCGCGGGCAGGCGCGTGATCGACCAGTTGCCCTTGCGGTCCTGCGCGAGATACTGGGAGAACGCGTAGGGCGCGAGGTCCGCGTCGAAACGCAGGTTCGTGATCTCGTGGAGCTGCACCAGCTCGGCGTGATTCAACTTGCCGCGCGCGGCGAGCATGTCGTTGGCCAGCGTGTTGTAGATATTCTCGAACGGGTCTGACGGCCTGGACAGCGTGTCCTTGTAGGCGCTCGTGTCCGCCGTGCCTTCGTAGACCTTCCTGAACCACACGCGGCCCGACGAATCGCTCACCGTGACGTCGAGCTTCATCTCGCGACCGTCCGACACCAGGATCTTCCCGTCCACGTTCACGTCCATGCCCGTGCCGTCGCTCGGCAGCACGCGCACCTGCCCCCACTGGCCGGTGCCTTCGAGCGTGTTGCGGATCACGACCGGGATGTATCGCGACTCCGCATTGCGCACGTCCGGAAAGATGCCCTCGTCCTCCTGCTTCTTCGGATCCTCCGGCACGCCCGCGTCGAAGAGCCGGACCGCCACGTCGAGCAGCTCGTCCTGCGGGACCTCGCTCGTCGCCTTGGTCGCGTAGACGCGCGTCATCGGGCGCTGGTCCTGCACGACGCAGCCGGCGAGCAGCGCGGTGGCTGCGATCACTGCCATCGGGATGGCGCGCAAGAAAAAGGTCGTGCTCACTGTGTGCTCTGCTTGTATTTGCGGTATTCGTCCCACAGGCGCTCGCGAAGTTCAGGATCCGTCTCCTTCATCGCGGCCTCGCGCAGCTGCCGCGCGACGATGTCGTCGTCGCTGCCGTCCGGGATGTCCGAGGGCACGGTGTTCGGGCCGCCGCCACCCTTGGCGCCGCCCCCGTAACCACCACCGCCACCCGGCGTGTTGGACCCGCCGCCGGCCGGCTGCCCGCGACCGCCGGATTCGCCACCGGTGCCGGCACCTTCGCCGCTGCCGGATTCAGTTCCTGCTCCAGCATTGCCACCCGACTTGCCGTCGCCGCCGGTGCCGGCTTCCGCGCCCTCGCCCGACTTGCCTTCACCGCCTGCACCGGACCCGTCCGACTCCTCTCCGGCGCCGGCCGCCTCGCCCGCACCTCCGCTGCCGGATCCCGGAACCGCGCGCGGCACGCTCCTGCGACACGGTCTCCTGTTCCTTGCGCATGCGCTCATCGAAAACCGAGAAGGTCTCGTCGAATCGCCTGTCGATCTGCGCGCGGCGATCCTCGCCGGTCACGGGCCCGCCGCCCGGGCCCGTGCCCTGCGACGCGCCACCGGACTGCTGGGCCGACCCTCCGGATCCCGCGCTGCCGCCGGTGTTTCCAGCCGTGCCGGCGCTGCCTCCTGCGCTCGCGCTTCCGCCGGCGCCGCCGCCGGACCCTGCGCTACCACCCGATCCGGCACGCGACGAGGTTGGTCCACCGCCCGACCCCTGCGCGCCGGGCGCAGACGATTGTGATCCCTGGGTCGACGACGAACCCTGCCCCGACGCGGTCGAGCCGGTCGCAGGAGACTGTCCGCCGCCCGATGGCTGGCCGCTCGAACCGCTGCTGCCAGATGCGCTACCGGATGAGCCGCCGGACGGGCTGCCCGATGCGCCGCCCGATGACCCGCTCGAGTTCGTGCCTGCCGGGGTGCTGCTGCCCGGCGTGCTCCCGGCCGAACCGCCTGCGCCACCGCTCGTCGGCTTCGACGGGAATGGCGATTCCGGCCCGCCGCCCTGGCTGGAACTCTGGCCACCGCTGGAGCCCTGGCTTGATGGTTGACCACCGCTGGAGCCCTGGCTCGACGACTGCCACCGCCACTGGACCCCTGGCCTGAACTCGGGCTGCCGCCGGACGAAGGCTGCGACGGTGAGGACGGCGACGACGACGGTGATTGCGAGGGCGAGGACGGGCTTGGCAGCTGCGGCATCGACGGCGACTGGGTCTGAGTCGACGTCGCGCAGCCGGCCAGGGCCACCGCACAGGCGGAAGGCCAGAGCAGGCTTTCGACGATTCTGTTCCTCATCTCCGACACCTCCCTCGCCCGCGGCAGTACAGCACGCCAGGCGGCGCCTGCCTCGACCCTGATTGGATCCCGCCAGCGGCCCGGAGGTTCAACGGCCGCCGCCACCGGTCGCGGCGGCCGGCGGGGCGCCGACGAGGTCCGAACCCACCAGGAACGAGCGCAACTGCTCCGAAAGCCGGTTGCAGGCCGTGCTCTGCACCGGCGTGATGATCGGGATCGGGGCGATGGCCCCGATGAGGACGGAGGTGCCCGTCACGTCGGTCGTGACCGTCCCGAGCTCGGTCGCCGTCTGCAGGTCCCAGACCGTAGCGACATAATCCGACTCCTTGTCCCACCAGCCGACGCCGAAGCAGCCTCCTCCCCCGGGTCCGACCGCGCAGGCGACGCTGCCGCCGCCGTTCGTCTTGCGAGTGTTCCCGTCCAGCCACACGACGTAGCGCACACCGATCTGCGCCAGGCGCTCGGTCACGCCGGGATGCTCGAGCAGGCCCTTCAGGCCCGCCGCGTTGGCCGGCGCCGTGCTCGGCTCGAACCAGGGGAACATCGCGTCGGTGAACTGCTGCTCACCATAGATCTTGAATGGCGAGGCAACGCCCTTCGACCGCTTCGTGGACTGGCCGTCCTGCGGGTGCACGAGGTCACCGCCCAGTCCTTCCTGGACGCAGCTCAGGAAATCGCCCTCGGTCCCGACGCCTTCGAGCTGGGGCTTGGTCAGGATGACGATGGATTCGTTCGGCTGGACCGCCGAGGCCATATGCCGCGTCTCGTCCACCTTCGAGGTCATGCAGCCGGCGAGGGCCGTCCCCAGGATCGCGAGGCAAGCACCTGCCCGCAGGCTGGACGCGCGCCTGTGCAATGCCTGCGGGGCCTGTGGGGCGATGTTCACGGCAGCAATCCTCGGCCGATCGACCTGGTCCGGAATCCTCGGTCATGAGGCCGTTCGAGTATACGACAAGGGTATCGTGGCGCCGCGCTGCGACGGTCGGCACTTCAGCGAAACAGGACGCCCTGCTCGGGCGCCCCGGGATCACGCAGGAACAGGCTTGTGTCGAGGTCGGATCCACGACCGCCCAGGATCCCGTGACGCCGGCGGGCGGCCTCGAACCTCGCGGCGAGCAGCTCGGCGTAAGGCCCCTCGCCGCGCATGCGATGGCCGAACCTCGGGTCGTTCAACCGTCCGCCACGGGCCTCGCGCAGCAGGTTGAGCACGCGGTCGGCCCGTGCGGGGTAGTGCTCTCGCAACCAATCCTCGAACAGGCGGCCGAGTTCGTGCGGCAGTCGCAGCATCATGAACGCCGCGCTCGTCGCGCCATTCTGCGCAGCTGCTTCGAGCAGGTGTTCGATCTCGTGGTCGTTGAGCGCGGGAATCATCGGCGCAAGCAGCACGCCCACCGGCACGCCGGCACCGGCTAAGCTGCGCGCACGACGCGCAGGCGCGCTGCGGGCGAAGCTGCGCGCGGCTCGAGCACGCGCTTCAGGTCGTCGTCCAGCGTGGTCAGGCTCACGTGCACTTTCACCAGCCGCAGTGAAGCGAGGCCTGCCAGCAGGTCGAGGTCGCGCAGGACGAGCGCGCCCTTGGTCACGATCGTGACGGGGTGGCGATGCGCCAGCAGCACCTCGAGCAGTTCGCGAGTCGTGCGGTGCTGCCGCTCGGCCTGCTGGTAAGGGTCGGTGTTCGCGCCGAGGTTGATGGGTTTGCAGACGTAGCCCGGCGCGGACAGCTCGCGGTCGAGCAGTCGCGCGAGCCCGGGCTTGTGGAAGATGCGGGTCTCGAAATCGAGCCCCGGGCCCAGGTTCCAGTAGGAATGCGAGGGCCGGGCGAAGCAGTAGATGCAGCCGTGCTCGCAGCCCTGGTAGGGATTCACCGACTGGTCGAACGGCACGTCCGGCGAATCGTTGCGGGTGATGGCTCGCTTCGGCCGGTCGGCGGTGATGACCGTCTCCGCGCGTCGGGGTGCCTCGTCGAGACTCCCCCAGCCGTCATCCGCGGCCTCGAGACTCGTGGCCTCGAAGCGGCCGGCCGGGTTGGTGACCGCTCCGCGCCCCTTCTCCACCTGAAGCCGATCCAGCCTGCGCATGGACCGAGGATACTGTACGTTTATACAGGTGTCACGGTCGAGCCGGGGAATCGGTCCATCAGGCGCAGTTCCGGAAAGAGCCTCGACCAGGCGCCCGCGACGAGCAGCGTCGCACAGCCGCCGACGACCACTGCAGGCACCACCCCGAACCAGGCCGCCGTCAGCCCCGACTCGAACTCGCCGAGTTCGTTCGAGGCGCCGATGAACACGGCGTTGACCGCACTCACGCGGCCGCGGATGGCGTCCGGCGTCTCGAGCTGCACCAGCAGGTGGCGGATGTAGACACTCACCATGTCGCCGACACCCATCGCCGCCAGGGCTGCGACCGACAGCCAGAAGTTGTGCGACAGGCCGAACACGATCGTGGCGACGCCGAACACGACCACCCCGCCGAACATCCAGCGACCGGCGTGCCGCGAGATCGGTACCACGCCGATGGCGAGCCCGCAGAGCACGGCGCCGACCCCGGGAGCGGTACGCAGGAGTCCGAGCCCTTCCGGCCCCACGTGCAGCACGTCCGCCGCATACACGGGCAGCAGCGCCGTCGCGCCACCGAAGAGCACCGCGAAAAGGTCGAGCGAGATCGCGCCCAGCAGCGGGCGTCGCGACCACACGAAGCTGAGCCCCGAAAGCAGCGTGCGCAGGCCGGGCGCCTCCGCGGACTCCCTGCGCTCGCCCCCGCGCCGCACCATCAGCGTGAGCAGCACCGCGATCGCGAGCAGTGCCGCGACGATCGCATACACGACGGGCGCGCCGGACAGGTAGATGACGCCGCCGAGCGCCGGACCCGCGATGGTGGCGACCTGCCAGGTCGAGGAATTGAGCGCGACCGCGGTGCCGAACTGCTCGCGCGACACGAGGTTCGGCAGCAGCGCCTGGCCGGTGGGCATCGCGAACGCGCGGGCGATGCCGAAGAGCACCATCACCGCGAACACCGGCACGGCGGAATGCAGTCCGCGCAGCGCCAGCACCAGCAGCAGCAGCGCACAGACGCACTCGAGCGCGAAACACAGCGGAGATGATCCTGCGCCGGTCGCGGGTGTCCGCGATGTGGCCCGCGGGCAGGATCAGCAGCACGAAGGGCAGGAACTGCGAGAGGCCGATGAGGCCGAGGTCGAGCGGGTCGCGCGTGACCTCATACACCTGCCAGCCGACCGCCACCGTCTGCATCTGCACGGCGAGCGTGGCGAGGAAGCGCGCGGCCAGGAAGAACGTGAAGTCGCGATTGCGAAGCAGCGCGAGGCGCGGGGACCGAATCTCCGCTCATGCCGACGAGGTTCGAATCCGGTTCACGATGTCGTTGAAGCGCGGGTCCTCGCGCAGCGGATCGAAGTCGGGGTCGTGCCCGATCCACTCGAGATTGCCGCGACCGTGCTGGACGGCCTGGTCGAGCATCCTGAGCGCGTCCTCGCGATCGCCCAGCACCGAGTAGGCGCAGGCGACGTTGTAGAAGGTCGAGAACGCGTTCGGTCGCACCTCCAGCGCGCGCTCCGCGAGCTCGCGCGACCGGTCCCGCAGGCCGAGCCTGGCCGCCTGCACCGTTCCGAGCTGCAGTGCCCGGCCGTCCCGCGGGTCGAGCGCAAGCTGGCGCTCGAGGGCCTGCATTGCACGGGCGGCCACCTCGGCGTGCCGCTCCATGTCGCCGATCTTCATGAGGGAGCCTTCGAGCAGGCAGAGAGCCTGGTAGTCGTCTGGCCGCAGCCTGATCGCAGCTTCGTAGAGCGGCACCGACCGCGCGAACTCACCGGACTGGAAACAGTGTCTCGCGTAGCTGTAGTGCGCCTCGAACGACGCCGGATTCAATCGGATCGCTTCCTCGAAATCCCGGTCCGCCTCCCGCGTGCGGCCCTGCAGCGAGAGCAGCATCGCACGAGCGATGTGGGCCTCCGGCATGCGCGGCTCGAGCTCGAGCGCGCGACGGCTCGCGGCGAACGCCTCGTCGAAGTCCGCCTGCGTCATGCCGACGCGCCACAGGCCCTTGACCGACTGCGCGTGCGCGATCCCCGCGTGGGCCTGCGCAAACCTGTCGTCGCGCCGGATCGCCTCGCGGAAATATTCGATGGCCGGGCCCATCGCGGTGTCCGTCCCGTCGCGCAGGTGTGCCTGCCCCCGCAGGTAGAGGTCGTAGGCTTCGGCATTGTTCGTGCCGCGACGCTGGATCAGCTCGCGCTCCTGCCGGCTCAGGCTGACGCGGAGCGCCTCCACCAGCTTCTGCGCGATCTCGGTCTGGATGGCAAACACGTCGCGGAGCTCGCGGTCGTAACTCTCCGACCACAGGTGGTAGCCATCGGCGGAACTCACCAGCTGCGCCGTGATCCGCACCCGCTCGCCCGCCTTGCGCACGCTGCCCTCGAGCACGGCGCCCACGCCCAGCGTCCGGCCGATCTCGCGAACGTCCGCCGCGCGGCCCTTGAACTGGAACGACGAGGTCCGCGACGCGATGCGCAGGTCACGGATGCAGCAGAGCGAGTTGATGATCTCCTCTGCGATGCCGTCGCAGAAATATTCCTGGTCGCGCCCCGGGCTCATGTCCACGAACGGCAGGATGGCGACGGAATCGGGGGCCTCGGCAGCAGCGGTCGCCTCGGCCGCGGGCAACGCCGGCGTCGCGGGTGCCGACGGGGTCGCCGCCGGATCCGGCGCCGTGAACGCCGCCGCGGGTAACGGGGCGGGCGGCGTCCGCTCGATGCCCTTCGACGTCACGTCGAACGCCCAGGCGAGTCCGCAGGCCAGCGGGAAACCGAGCGCGGCCAGCGTGATGACGAGCTTGAGCGTCCAGGGCGGCAAGCCCATCGGCTGGAAGATCGTGCTCGCGACCTGCACCAGCAGCCAGGCGACGATGAGATAGACGGCCGCGACGCGAAAGACCTTCCGTCGCCGCAGTTCCGCGAACCAGTGCCCGGTCTTGGGTCCTTCGTCAGTCATCGAGTGCCAGCACCCCCTCGCGCCGATTATAGGGGCGACGACCGGCGCCGTAGCGACCCGTTACGTGCGTTCGAGGAATGCCTCGATTTCGCGGGCGAGCTCCGCAGGCCGCTCGTGCTGCACCATGTGGCTCGCGTCCTCGATCACGCAGGGCTCGAGCCTGCGGATGATGCTCGCCATGATGTCCGGGCGGCCGTCCTCGCCGAGGCGCGGCAGGAACTCCGACTGCGCCGCGACGACATACAGCACCGGCGCCACGATCTCGCGCCAGCAGGCCTCGGCTTCCTCGCGGCGGTACAGCACCGCATTCACGCGCTTGTGCCGCGGGTCCCCCAGCACCTGGACGCCGCCGCCTTCGACCGGCCGGGTCCACGACTGCGCGATGAAGCGGGCGCGCTCCGGCGTGAGCCGCGGGTTGCGCTTCATGAGCAGGTGCGCGAACGCCTCGAGCGACGGGAAGGTCGCGAGCTTGTGGACGTGGCGCAGTTCCTTCAGCCACTCGCGGTAGCGGCCGGGCGCCTGCCCGGGCTGGGTGCGCGGCAGCCCGAATCCCTCGATGCACACGACGCGGCTCACGCGCTCCGGCCGGATCCCCGCATACAGCGTCGCGATGTTGCCGCCCATGCTGTGCCCGACCAGCGTGACCGGCGCGTCCGGTGACCAGAGGTCGAGAAGCGCATCGAGGTCGCCGAAATAGTCGGGAAACCAGTAACCGTCGTCGGGCCATTCGCTGCGGCCGAACCCGCGCAGGTCCGGCGCCACGAATGCATGCCGGTCGGACATCTCGTCCACCAGGAACTGGAACGTATCGCCCGTGTCCATCCAGCCGTGGAGCAGGACGACGAGCTCCGACTGGCCTCCCGGCCAGCGCGTGACGTGCTGACGCAGGCCGCGGACCACGGCCTCCTCGTGGACCGGCGCGCGCCTCGGCTGGTAGATCTCGTTCATGTTCATGCGAGTCCGGTGATCGATGGAGAAGAGGATACCCGACGCCGCGCCGCGGCCGCGCACGAACCACGGGTCCGTGGCCAAGCGCTTTCGGGGATCACATTTCCGCGGCGGCCCTATATAGTTCGCCCGCCCCGCTCCACGCCGAACCATGCGCAAGCTCCTCGTCTTCCAGCACGTCGCCTCCGAGCCGCTCGGTCACCTCGACCCGCTGCTGCGCGAGTCGGGCGTCCGCATCCGCTACGTGAACTTCGGCCGCGAGCCGCACGCCGAGCCCGACGTGCGCCGCTACGACGGGCTCGTGGTGCTGGGCGGGCCGATGAACGTGGACCAGGCCCACCAGCTCCCCCACCTGCGCACGGAGATGGCGGCGATCCGCGAAGCCGTGTCCGCGGGCAAGCCCATGCTCGGCATCTGCCTCGGCGCGCAACTGCTCGCGGAAGCCATGGGCGGGAAAGTGCACCCGAACCCGGTGCCGGAGATCGGCTGGTACCGACTGCACACGACGCAGGCCGCGCACGATGACCGGTTGTTCCGGCACTTCGAGCACCGGCCGCACTTCGTATTCCAATGGCACGCCTACACCTTCGCGCCGCCGCCGGGCGCGGTGCCGCTCGCGTGGACGCGCAACTGCCGCAACCAGGCCTATCGGCTCGGGGATTCAGCGTGGGGGCTGCAGTTCCACCTCGAGGCGGACGAGGCGCTGATCGCCCGCTGGCTCACGAGCGAGACCGGGCAGGCGGAAATCGACCAGCACTGGAACCTGCGCAAGATCGCGCGCATCCGTGCCGCGACCGCGCGCCACCTCGCGCTCGCGCAGCCGCTCAGCAACCGGGTGTTCGCGGAGTTCGTGCGGCTGGTGGGCCCGACGTCGCGGGGAGTCGTGCTGCCGTCGCGGTAGCAGGCGCTCAGTCGGCCCTCAGTCAGCGACGACGCGCCCCGACTTCTTGAGGTAGCGCGCCGTCACCCAGCCGGCCACGGCCGCGATCGCGACCGCCGCCAGGCACTGCGCGGCGCAGGGGTGCAGCGCGAACTCGCCGTCCCGGTGCATGTTCCAGGCGACGATGCCGCACCAGACGAGGATCCACGCCGTCGGCGTGCCGTACTCCTTGACCAGGACGCGACGCCAGTGGAAATCCATGCGCGAGAAGGTCTCGCCGAGGCCGCGGAGCCTGGGCAGCGAAGCGCGGCACGTTGCGGCAGTAGTCGTCGAACGCCGCGCCGAAGCGGCCGCGCAGGTAGTTCTCTTCGGCGGCCACGATCGCGCGGTAGATGAAGGCCGTGAGCGGGATCGCCACCAGCACCGTGGTCCAGCAGTTGGAGGTCACCGCCATGCCCGAGAGGATCAGCAGGTTGCCGACGTACATCGGGTTGCGCGAGTGGCCGAACACGCCGTCGGTGACGAGGTCGTCGGCGTGCACGCGCCGGTTCTTGCCGCCGCGGACGATGTAGACGAGACCGATGGTCCCGGCCCGGATGAGCTGGCCGGTGAGCGCGATCGCGAAACCGAGGAACGCCGCGACCAGGTCTTCCTGCCAGATGCGCGGCCCCGGCAGGAACACCAGCAGGCAGGCGGCCGGGAATACGTACAGCCGCGTCCGATAGAGGAAATTGCCGAGGGCGACCATCACTTCACCGCGATGATGCCGCAGAAGTTGTACCACTTGAAGAACACGTCCACGTACCGGAAGCCGGTGCGCAGCAGCAGTTCGCGGTTCTCGAGCAGCTTGTAGGGCACCAGCACGTTCTCGAGGGCCTCGCGCTTCTGCGTGATCTCGAGGTCGCTGTAGCCGCTGCCACGCTTGAAGTCGTAGTAGTGCTCGATGAAGAGCCGGTTGAACAGCGACTCCTCGCCGATCACCTTCTCGACCAGGATCAGCGCGCCGTTCTCGTTCATGCCGCGATAGGCGTCGACCAGCAGGCGTTCCCGCTGCAGGGGCCGGATGAACTGCAGCGTGAGCACCATCAGCACCAGCGACGCGTTCTGGATCGGGCAGCCCTGGTTCAGGTCGGCGTACAGGAGTTCGAAAGGATGCTTGAAGCCGTGCTCGGCGAGCTTGGCCCGGCACTTGACCAGCATGTCCTCGGAGTTGTCGACGCCGATGAAATTCACGCCCGGCGCGAGCTTCCGGTCGAGCTCGATCATCGTGGTCCCGGTCGAGCAGCCGAGGTCGTAGACGTTGGTGCCCTCCACCGCGAAGTCGACCGCCAGCTCGCCGATCATGCGCTGCTGCTCCGCGTAGAACGGCACCGAGCGCAGCAGCATGTCGTCGAACACGGTCGCGACGTCCTTGCCGAACTTGAAGTCGGTGACGCGCGCGAGCGGCTGGGCGAAAACCTGGTCTTTCTCTTTCTTGCTCATGGCTGATTCCGCGGCCGCGGGACGGGCGGCCTCTCCAGTTTAGTGGCCGGCACCTTAGGCGCCAACGGTCCCGAACACAATCAGTCCCGTCCGAGGAACATGCGGTAGCTGGGGTTGGCGGTCTCCTCGGTGTACGGGTAGCCGAGTTCGCCCAGGTGCCGGGTGAATTCCTCCGCGTCGCCGGGCTCCACCTGCACGCCCGCGAGCACCCGGCCGTGGTCCGACCCGTGGTTGCGGTAGTGGAACAGGCTGATGTTCCAGCGCACGCCCACGGCCTCGAGGAACCTGAGCAGCGCGCCGGGCCGCTCCGGGAACTCGAACCGGAACAGGCGCTCGTGGGCGAGGCCGTGCGCGTGTCCGCCGATCATGTAGCGCACGTGCAGCTTGGCCATCTCGTCGTCGCTCATGTCGAGCACGCGATAGCCCGCGCCCTCGACGAGCGCGATCAGCGCCTCCTTCTCGCGCCTGCCCTCGTGGAGCGCGACGCCGACGAAGATCCGCGCGTTCGACGCATCGTCGTAGCGGTAGTTGAACTCGGTGACGCTGCGCCGCCCGAGGAGCTTGCAGAAGCCGAGGAAGCTGCCCGGCTTTTCCGGGATTTCCACCGCGAGCAGGGCCTCGCGCTGCGCGCCGATGTCGGCCCGCTCCGCCACGTGCCGCAGCCGGTCGAAGTTGATGTTGGCGCCGCAGTTGAGGGCGACCAGCGTCCGCTCCCGGCATTGTTCGCGGGCCACGTACTTCTTGATGCCCGCGACCGCGAGCGCGCCGGCCGGCTCGGCAATGGTGCGGTTGTCCTCGAAGATGTCCTGGATGGCCGCGCAGATCTCGTCGGTGCTGACGAGCACGACCTCGTCGACGTACTTCTGCGCGAGGCGGAAGGTTTCCTCGCCGACGCGGCGCACGGCCACGCCGTCGGCGAAGATGCCGACGCGCTCGAGCGTGACGCGCTTACCGGCCCTGAGCGAGTCGTGCATGCTGGCCGCGTCCTCGGGCTCGACTCCGACGATGCGTATCTGCGGGTACAGCGACTTCACGTAGGCGGCGATTCCGGCGATGAGCCCGCCACCGCCGATCGGAACGAAGATCGCGTCGATGGGGCCGGAGTGCTGCCGCAGGATCTCCATGCCGATGGTGCCCTGCCCGGCGATCACGTCCGGGTCGTCGAACGGGTGGACGAACGTGAGACCGCGCTCGCGCGCCAGCTCGACCGCGTGCTCGAAGGCGTGGTCGAAATCGTCGCCGTGCAGGACCACCTCCCCGCCGAGGTCGCGCACCGCCTGCACCTTGATCTCCGGGGTGGTCTGCGGCATCACGATCACCGCGGGAATCCCGCGACGGCGGCCCGCGAGCGCCACGCCCTGGGCGTGGTTGCCTGCCGACGCGCAGATGACCCCACGGCGTGCGACCGTTTCCGACAGGTGTGAAATCTTGTTGTATGCGCCCCGCAGCTTGAAGGAAAAGACGGGCTGCAGGTCCTCGCGCTTGAAGAGGATCCGGTTGCCGAGGCGCCTCGAGAGCCGCGGCGCCGGCTCGAGGGGGGACTCGATGGCGACGTCGTAGACGCGCGCCTTCAGGATGCGTTCGATGTAGCTCTCGTCCATGGGATCGCGTAGGTGGCCTGGCCGGCTACGTTAGCAGGAAAGCGCGTGGCGGGCCCTCGCTGCCGCTTCTCGTTTGCGCCGTCGCGACGCATACTCGGCCGCTTTCGGGGCCGGGACAGCTGCATTGCGCATCGAACTCATCATGAGCGTGATCGCCGGGACGAGCGGCGGGCTGGCCGGGCTGGTGTGGAGCCGGCTGGTGTCCACGCCCTGGCTCGCCCGGACGAGCCGGGACGCAGCCCGTGGCCCGGATTCCGACCCGGCTTCGCGACAGGTCGCGGTCGCCGTGACCTTCGCCGTCGCGGGCGCGGCGCTCGGGTTCCTGTACTGGCTGGGCTGGGGGCTGATCTCGCTCGTGAACGCGCCCTGGTACTTCGCCGGGCTCGTGTTCGGCGCGCTCACCTGGGTCGGCGTCGCCCTGCCGCTGCTCGCCGCACTCGCACTCAGGCTGCGCGGCCTCGGCGCAACACCGCTGGTGATCGCGGTGGAGTGGCTGGTGACCTGCGCCGCTGCGGGACTCTCCTGCGCGCTCGCCTGGCACCGCGTTGCCTGAGGCCCGTGGCGCCACGCAGGCGCCACGCCCGAAGCATCAACGGTCGAGGAAGTCCCGCACGTAGCGCGCGACCTCGCCCGCACCCGCGTCGAGCAGGCCGCCGCCCTGTTCCGGCAGGTCCGCCCGCCGGCACTCGTGGATGAGCGTCTCGGTACGGCCTGTCATGTCCCAGAATTCGTCGCGCGGCCGAAGC
The DNA here is from genome assembly GCA_963726665.1 of uncultured Gammaproteobacteria bacterium. Lineage (GTDB taxonomy): Bacteria > Pseudomonadota > Gammaproteobacteria > Steroidobacterales > Steroidobacteraceae > RPQJ01. Next base: position 66,686 of record CAVSDW010000013.1, read on the forward strand.
ACGAGGGCCGGCTGCCGCAGCAGGGGCAGGCGCTCACCGGCCGGGTAATTCGCGGCCGCGGTCGGGCCCCAGGCGGCCGAGTCTCCGGCACGCAGCGCCACGGACAGGTCCTCGCCGATGCGGGCGATCGTCGACTGTGCGCCGCGCGCCCGACGGATGCGCTGCCACTCCTCGACGAGGTGACTGCCGTCCTCGCGCGCCCGCACCGGCCACGGACGTGCGTTGAACGCTTCGCGCTCCCGTGCGTCGAACACCGGAATGCTGGCCAGCACGACGCGACGGACCTGCTGCGGCCGCGCGAGCGCGAGCTCGACCGCAGCGAGCGAGCCGCCCTGCCAGCCGAGCAGGTCCACCTGCCGCAATCGCAGCGAGTCGATGAGGTCGCCGACTGCAGCCGCGTAGTCGGCCATCGAGGGCGGTGAATCCGGCACGTCGGACTCGCCGTGCCCGGGGAGGTCGGGCGCGTAGACGCTGCGGTCCTTGCCGAGATCGCCGAGCAGCGGACGGAACACGCGCCCCGACAGCGGCCCCGGATGGATGCACACGAGCGGCGTCAGCTCGTCGAAGCCGCCGCTCGAGGGAAACGCGGTGTGCACGTGCAGCTGCCCGTAGCGGCAGTCGACGTACATCTTGCGGAGGTGGACGGTCACGGGCTGGGTCTTCCTGCTGGGGAGACTGGAGTTGCGTGCGGCGGCGCGGATGCTTGAGCGTGTCACTTACGATGGCCCTCGGGTCTGCCTGCGATACGCGGTGGATTCTCCGCGCCGCGGCCCCGGGTCACGTTGACTCAACTCTCACAAACACGCCTCCTGACCTGACTTAATGCGCGCGGCACCCTGCGCGCGTGCTTATGTTGCACGGCTCACGCGGAGTCGAGGTACCACTCGTAGTCGCGGTCCGAGACCAGCGCGCCGAACTTCTCGCACTCCTGCCGCTTGATCGCGAGGAAGACTTTCAGGAACTCCGGGCCCATCGCCCAGGCGAGGAATTCCGAGCCTGCGGCCCGATCGAGCGCGGCCTGCCAGTGCGTCGGCAGCTCGCCGCGCGCGGCCTGCTCGTATCCGTTCCCCGTGACCGGCGGGCCGGGATCGATGCTGCCCTCGATGCCCCGCTGCATCGCGCCCAGCACCAGCGCCGCCACGAGATACGGGTTCGCGTCGGCACCCGCCACGCGATGCTCGACGTGGCGGCTCGCGGGCGGCCCGGCCGGGATCCGCAGGCTCACGGAGCGATTGTTGACACCCCAGGTCGGGGCGACCGGCGCATAGCTCATGGCACGGAAGCGCCGGTAGGAATTCGCGTGCGGCGCGAACACCGCCATGCCGTCCGCGAGCGTGCTGCGCAGGCCGCCGATGGCGTGCCGCAGGAGTGGCGTCCCGGACGGGTCCTCGCTCGCGAACGCATTTTTTCCGTCGGTGCCGGCCAGACTCGCGTGCAGGTGCATGCCCGTGCCTGCCATGCTGGCGAAGGGCTTCGCCATGAAGCAGGCGATGAGACCGTGGCGTCGCGCGACGCCGCGCACGGCGCGCTTGAAGAGTACCGCCTCGTCCACGGCGCGCAGCGCGTCGGCGCGGTGCTCGAGCGTGATCTCGAACTGCCCCGGCGCGTACTCGGACATGAGCGTGCGCACCGGCAGCCCCTGCACACGGGCCGCGGCGTACAGATCGTCGAAGAGCGGCGACATGTCGTCGAGCCGACCGAGCCCGTAGGCGTCGATGTGGCTACCGCGGCGAGAGGTCATGAGCCCGCTCGCGGGACGCAACTGGCCGTCTTCACCGCGCTCGAGCAGGTAGAACTCGAGCTCGACGGCGACGACCGGCGTGAGGCCGGCGGTTGCGAGGCGCTCCACGGCCCGGGCCAGCACGTGCCGGGGGTCGGCACAGGCCGGCCGCCCGTCCAGTTCGAGCAGGGTGCCGAGCACCTGTGCGGTGGGCCGGGCGAGCCACGGCGCGCGCGACAGCGACCCCGGCACCGGCCGGCAACACAGGTCGGCATCGCCCACCTCCCACACGAGCCCGGTCTCCTCGACGTCCTCGCCGGTGACGTCGAGCCCCAGGATCGAACCCGCGACGTTACGGCCGCTGCCGTACAGCGACCCGACCTCCTCCCGCGCGATGTTCTTGCCACGGCCGATGCCATTGGCGTCGGTGATCACGAGCTGCACCGCCTCGACGTCTGGATTGGCGTCGAGGAACGCGCGCGCCTCGGCCGGAAGCCCGGTCGCCGGTGCCTGGTGGGTCGGGTCGTTCATGCCGCCGATAGTGACGGAACCGCTTCGAGGGTGGCAAGGTTGCAGCCGCGCGTGACTGCCGGTCCCCGCGGCCGTCCCGGGGTCAGTCGGCGGCCTCGAGGATCACGCGCAGGCGGGTGGCGGGCTGCGTGGTCTGCAGCGAGACGGTGAATCGCTTCGAGCCGCCGGCCGCCAGTGTGAGTCGCTCGCGGTGCTCGCCCACGATCCGCCGGCTCGCGACCGTGTCACCGGTATAGGCACGCACCCGCACCGCCATCGTCTCGTCGTCGGTCGATGCGTTCGCCACCCGGAACTTCGCCGAACAGCTCCGCGGGCCGCAGGCCCAGTCCAGGTCATCGACGCTCGAACGCGGCTCGCCACGGCCGCACGACGCCATGGCGGCGACAGCGACGAAAAGCGCGATCTTCCGCATGAGGTGCAAGAATAGCCGACCATGCGGTCCGCGCGGAACGAACATGCCTGAAGCCTTCACCCTGTTGCGCGAGGCGCCGCTGCGGGACTTGAACACGCTGCGGGTCGCGGCGACGGCGCGCTGGCTCGCGGACGTCGCGAGCCCGGCTGCGCTGCCCGAACTCCTCGAACGACGCGAGTTCGACGGGTTGCCGCTCATGGTGCTCGGCCAGGGCAGCAACGTGCTGTTCGCTGCCGACTTCGAGGGCCTCGTCCTGCGGCCGGCCTGGCGGCGCGTGCACATCGTGCGTGACGAGGGCCCGGCGGCGCTGGTGCGGGCCGAGGCGGGGCTCGAATGGGACGCGCTCGTGGACTGGACGCTCGAGCAGGGGCTTGCCGGACTCGAGAACCTGGCACTGATCCCGGGGCTCGTCGGCGCGGCGCCGATCCAGAACATCGGCGCCTACGGTTCGGAGGCAGGCGAGTTCATCACCGGCGTCGAGGCCTGGGATCGCCGCGCCGCAGCCGACGCAAGACTTTCGCGTGCGGAGTGCCGCTTCGCATACCGGGACAGCGCCTTCAAGCAGGACCCCGAGCGCTGGATCGTCTCCGCCGTCGAGTTCAGGCTGCCGCGCAACCGCGAGCCGAACCTGGACTACACGGGCGTGCGCGAGGAGCTCACGGCCATGGGGCTGGCCGATCCGACGCCGGCGCAGGTGGCGCAGGCCGTGCGCCGGCTGCGGCGGCGCAAGCTGCCCGACCCGGCGGTCATCGGCAACGCCGGAAGCTTCTTCAAGAACCCGGTGGTGCCGGCCGCACTCGCCGATGAGCTGCGCGCCGCGCACCCCGGCTTGCCGGTGCATGCCTCGGGCGCGGGCGCCAGCAAGCTGTCCGCGGCCTGGCTCATCGAGGCCTGCGGGCTCAAGGGCTTCCGCGAGGGCGACGCCGGCGTCTCGGCGCAGCACGCACTGGTGCTGGTGAATCACGGAAATGCTACCGGCGCGCAACTGCTCGGGCTGGCACGCCGCGTCGCGGACTCGGTCGCGCGGCGATTCGGCGTGCGGCTCGAACCCGAGCCGCGCATCGTCGGCGCCGCGTTCTGATGCTTCCGGCGATTCCCTGACGGATGCCCTGCGGATCGCCGGCCCTACCAGGTGCCGACGTTCGCCATGCTCCGCCACGGCTCTTCGGGCGGAAGTGCCGCGCCCTTCTGCAGCAACTCGACGGAGATGCCATCGGGCGAGCGCACGAACGCCATGCGGCCATCGCGCGGCGGCCGGTTGATGGTCACGCCGTGCTCCGCGAGACGGCGGCAGGCGGCATGGATGTCGTCCACTTCAAAGGCGAGGTGCCCGAACGCGCGGCCCGTGCCGTACGGCTCCGGATCCCAGTTCCAGGTGAGTTCCACCTGCGCCGACTCGTCGCCCGGCGCCGCGAGGAACACCAGCGTGAAGCGCCCCTGGGCGTTCTCGTAGCGGCGGACCTCGCGCAGCCCGAGCGCGTCGCAGTAGAACTTGAGCGACTCGGCGACGTCGGTGACGCGGACCATCGTGTGCAGGTATTTCATCGTTGCTCGCGACAAGGGAACGTGATGGATCGCAATGGATCCCGCGCCCGCATGTTAGCGATTTCCGTCACGCAATTGCGCGCAGCCCCTTGCCGGCCTTGTCACGCGGGCGACCCTGGTGCAACCTCTGCCGCAGTCCAGCTCACCGGCCTCGCAATGACATACCAGAGACTGCTGCTGGCACTGATCGCAGTGCCGCTCCTCGCCGGCGCCACCGCGCGCGCCGACGCGCCCGCAAAGGGAGCCGGCGGCGTCACCACGCCACGATCGACGGCAGGGTCGGACGAGGCGGCCGCTGCGGCGAGGGCGCCGCAGGAGGACGCAGCGCCGTTCAACATCCTCGGCAGCGAGGCAGCGCCCGTCGCCATCGTGGAGTTCAGCGACCTCCAGTGCCCGTACTGCGCGCGTTACGCGCTGCAGACGTTCCCGCAGATCAAGCGCGTCTACATTGACACGGGCAAGGTGCACTACGCCGCAATCGACTTCCCCTTGCCGATGCATGCCTATGCCTTTCCGGCGGCAGTAGCCGCACGCTGCGCCGGCGAGCAGGGAAAGTACTGGCAATACCGCGAGGGGATCTTCGCAGCCCAGTCCCGGCTCGCGCCGGATTCGTTCGATGCGCTGGCCTCGAAGCTGGGTCTCGATGTCGGGAAATTCGATTCCTGCCGCCGCGACGTCCGCCAGGACGCCAGGGTGCGCGAGGACCTGGCGATGGCGCGGCAGGACGGAATCACGCAGCACACCGTCCTTCATGATCGGCCGGGTCGTGGACGGAGAGTTCCAGGGCGAGGTGATCTCTGGCGCAAAGTCCTTCGAGGAGTTCGCGGCGAAGATCGACGCGCTGCTGCGCGGGCCCGCTAGCCGGGCTCAGAACATTCCGCTCGGGCCGGACTCCTTCGCAGCGCCGCTTCCGCGCGACTCGATGTAGTCGCCGGTGATCATCTCGTCGTAGGTCTGGCCCGGACCGACCATCGGGTAGACCCCTGCGTCGGGATCGATGATGACCTCGAGGAACGCCGGGCCGGCGAATTCGATGAACTCCTTCACCACGCGCGGCACGTCCTCCTTGCGATCGAGCCGCACCGCGAAGCGGAACCCGTCCGCCTGCGCGGCCTTGACGAAGTCCTTCTTGTGCAGCGACTTGTCGCTCGCCGACAGCCGGCCCTTGAAGAAGAGCTTCTGCCACTGCTTGACCATGCCGTCGCCGAAGTTGTTCAGCACCACGACCTTCACCGGCAGGTCATAGGTGGTGACCGTCTCGAGCTCGCCCAGGTTCATGCGCATGCTCGCGTCGCCGTCGACGTCGATCACGAGGCGATCGCGGCGCGCGAACTGCGCACCGATCGCCGCCGGCAGCCCGAAGCCCATGGTGCCCATGCTGCCGGAGGTGAGCCACTGGCGCGGCCCGCGGAAGTCGAAGTACTGCGCGGCCCACATCTGGTGCTGGCCCACGCCGGTCGCGATGATCGCCTCGCCCTTCGTCAGGCGATTGATTTCCTCGATCACGTAATACGGCTGGATCAGCGCGCTCGCGCGGTCGTAGTTCATCGCGTGCTTCTGCCTGAGCGCGTCGACGTGCGCGCGCCACGCGGACCAGTCGCGGGAGAAACCCGTGCGCTTCGCGCTTCCACTCAGCGCCTCGAGCGCCGACGGCAGGAGCCCGACGTGGCTCCACTGCACGCGCTTCACCTTGTTGATCTCGGAGGCATCCACGTCGATGTGCGCGATCCGCCTCGCGTTGGGCGCGAAGCGTTCCGGAACGCCGGCGACGCGGTCGTCGAAGCGCGCGCCGAGCGCGATCAGGAAATCGCAGTCGTCCACCGCGTAGTTCGCAAAGGCCGTGCCATGCATGCCGAGCATGCGCATCGCGAGCGGGTGGGTCGTGTCGATGGCGCCGATGCCCATCAGCGTCGTGACGACGGGGATGCCGAGCTCGGTCGCAAAACGCCGCAACTCGTCTGCGCCGTTGCCGTTGATGACGCCGCCGCCCGCGTAGATGAGCGGCCGCTCGGACTCGCCGAGCATCGAGAGGAAGGCCTCCGCCTGCTCCACCGAGATCGCGCTCTTCTCGAGGCTCGCCATGCGGTGGCGGTACCCGCGCACGTCGAGGTGTCCCTCGCCCTTGAACGGACCCTGCCAGTTCTGCACGTCCTTCGGAACGTCGATCACCACCGGGCCGGGGCGGCCGGTCCGCGCGATCTCGAAAGCGGTGCGGACCGTCGCCTCGAGGCGCTCGGGATCGGTGACCAGGAAGCAGTGCTTGGCCACCGCGCCCATGATGTTGGAGACCGGCGCTTCCTGGAAACCGTCGCTGCCGATCGCAGCGGTGGGCACCTGGCCGCAGATGACGACGATGGGCACGGAGTCCGCCGCGCAGTCGCGGACCGGCGTGACCGTGTTGGTCGCACCGGGGCCCGACGTAACCATGCACACGCCGACGCGGCCGCTGGCCCGCGCGTAGCCCGCCGCCATGAAGCCCGCGCCCTGCTCGTTCGCCGGCACGATGAGCGGCATCGGCGCGCCGCGGCCGGGCGCGGCCTCGGCCTGGTTGTGACGGAACACCGCGTCGTAGGTCGGCAGGATTGCGCCGCCGCTGTAACCGAAGATGGTGTCCACGCCCTCGTCGGCGAGGACCTGCACGATGATGTCCGCGCCAGTCATGACCTGGCCGGCCCTGGGATGGGCGGCTCGACCCACGTCGGCGTGGCTCTGTTTCACAAGGAATCCTGCCTGGCGGAGTGCAAGAAAATTCGTGCTGCGGTGCAACGGAGACTAGCAGCCGCATCCGTACCCGTCCATCTAGGCGAGCCTCGGCCCATCCCCTATGCTTCCGATGGAACCGGGGCGACGGGCAAATCGCAAAAGGCTTTTAAATCAATTGCTTATGGATACACAGCCGGATCGATCCGCAGGCGGACCCAAGGTGAAGAGCATGCGCCACATCATTTCCGTCACGCTGCAGAACGAGGTCGGCGCCCTGAACCGCGTCGCAGGACTCTTCTCGACCCGCGGCTACAACATCGAGTCGCTGAGTGTGGCGCCGACCGACGACCCGTCGGTGTCGCGACTGACCGTGGTCACCACCGGCAGCGACGCGGTCATCCAGCAGATCTCGAACCAGCTGCTCAAGCTCGTGGACGTGGTGGACGTCGAGGACGTCACGCGCGAGGAGCATTTCGAGCGCGAACTGCTGCTGATCAAGGTCAAGGGCAAGCCGATGCTGGTCGGCTCGCTGTGGTCCGCGGCACAGCGCGCGGGCGGGCGCGTGCTCTGGGACGCCGCCGACAGCTTCACGATCGAGCTCACGAGCAACGAGGCGGAGATCAACCGCTTCATCGCCGAGGTCTCGAATTTCGGCGACGTGCTCGAGGTCGTGCGCTCGGGCGCGCTCGCCATCCAGAAGGGCAAGGAAATCCTCGAGTCCTGAAAAGTGACTCGCAGTTCACGGCTCGTGACTGGTCGCGCCTGACGCCCGCGCTCAATCCGCGCGCTACGGCAGCGGCGACGTCCCCACGTAACCCTCGGCGAGCGCGGTAAGCGCGGCCCGGATCGCCGGCGGCACCGGCACGGGTCGCCGGGTGTTCGCATCCACGTAGACGTGCACGAAGCGCCCGATCGCGGCGGGCGCGGTCTCCTCGTTCCTGAAGAGCCCGATGCGGTACACGACACTCGAGTTGCCGAGCCTCTCGATCGCGAGCCCCGCGTGCACCGTGTCCGGAAAGGAGAGCTCGCGCAGGAACCGGCAGCTCGTCTCGGCGACGATGCCGATCGCGGGCAGCTCGCGGACGTCGCAGCCGCTCGCCTCGATCAGGTAGCCGTTCACCGCGGTGTCGAAATACGAGTAATAGACCACGTTGTTGACGTGGCCGTAGTGGTCGTTGTCCATCCAGCGCGTGGTGATGGTGCGCAGGACCGGGAATTCGCCACGCTGCTCGGGCAGGCGCTTGTCGCTCGTATCACTCATTCGCGCTCTGCTCCGCCGTTCGCGCCGGGATGGCGGGGCGACATTAGCCGGCGCAGGCGCGGCATGGAAGGGCTGCTTGATAGCAGGGGCCATTCAGTGCACGGGTGGCGAGCGGGTAAGCCTCGGCGCCGATGTGCGCGGGTGGCGACGGGCAAGCCTCGGCGAGACCGTCACGCGGCTCATGGACGCCGCGTGCGAGCCTACAGGGATGTACTCTGCGGCGTGTCTCGCCGAGGTCCATCCCGCACCGCTCGCGCATCCAGGCTCTCCGCTGCATCACGCGTCCTTCGACGCACGCCGAGCGTCGGGCTATTCTTCCGCGCATGCGAATCAAGGCAGCGGTATTGCGTGAAATCGGCCGGCCGGCGCCCTACGCGTCGTCGCGCCCGCTCGTCATCGAAGACCTGCAGCTCGACCCGCCCGGCGCGGGCGAGGTGCTGGTGCGCATCCGCGCCGCGGGGCTCTGCCACTCCGACCTGTCCGTGATCGACGGCAACCGGCCACGGCCACTGCCCATGGTCCTCGGCCACGAGGTTGCCGGCGTCGTGGAAGTACTGGGCGCCGGACGTGTCCGGCCTGGCGGTGGGCGACCACGTGGTCGCGGCCTTCGTGCCGAGCTGCGGCCACTGCGAGCCGTGCGACGCAGGCCGTCCGGCGCTCTGCGAGCCGGGATTCGCGGCGAACAGGGCCGGGACACTGCTCTCGGGGTCGCGGCGGCTGCACGACGCCGAGCGCGAAGTCCACCATCACCTCGGTGTCTCGGGATTCGCCGATCACGCCGTGCTCGCCGCGAATTCGCTGGTGAGGGTGCCACCAGACCTGCCTTTCGCGGAAGCTGCTCTCTTCGGCTGCGCCGTGATCACCGGCGTGGGCGCGGTGGTCAACACCGCGGCGATGCCGCGCGGTGCGTCGGTTGCCGTGGTCGGGCTGGGCGGCGTGGGCCTCGCGTCGCTGCTGGCCGCACGCATGCTCGAGTCCTCACAGATCGTCGCCGTCGACATGAACGACGCGAAGCTTGCCGTCGCACGCGAGTTCGGCGCCACGGCCACGGTCAATGCCGCGGACCCGGACGCCGCGGATCGGATCCACGAACTCACGCGCGGCGGCGTCGCCTACGCGTTCGAGATGGCGGGCTCGGCCAGGGCGCTCGAGCTCGCCTATCGCATCACCCGCCGCGGCGGCACGACCGTGAGCGCCGGCCTCTCGCACCCCGACCAGCGAATGAGCCTCCCGCACCTCAGTCTCGTGGCCGAGGAGCGCACGCTCAAGGGCAGCTACCTCGGCAGCTGCGTCCCTTCGCGCGACATCCCGCGCTACATAGAGTGGTATCGCGCAGGAAGGCTGCCCGTGAACCGGCTCCTGAGCGAGCGCATCCGTCTCGACGACATCAATGGCGCGTTCGACCGGCTCGCGGCGGGCGCATCGATCCGCCAGGTGGTCGAGATCTCATGACGGCCGAGGCCGGCGGAGCAGCCCCGAAGCGGGCAGTGCTGCTGGATTTCGAAGACGCAGCGGATTTCTCGTCGTGGACGCCCGTCAACGACGTGGTCATGGGCGGCGTTTCGCGCAGCACGTTCACGCCGGCGGAGCCCGGGACCGCGCGATTCGCCGGCACGGTATCGCTCGAGAACTCCGGCGGCTTCGCGTCGGTGAGGACCGCGCCGCGCGCATGGAATGCGGCCGGTGCGCACGCGTTCCTGCTGCGCGTCCTCGGGGACGGCCGGACGTACAAGTTCACCGTTCGCACCGACGACGGCTTCGATGGCATCCAGTACCAGTCACGGTTCACGCCGCCGGCCGGCGAGTGGTGCGAGATCCGGCTTCCGCTGGATTCTTTCGCAGCGACGTTCCGCGGACGCGTCGTGCCCGGCGCGGCGCGCCTGGACCCCGGGCGGGCCCGGGCGGTGGGCCTCATGATCAGCGACCGGCAGGCGGGCGCCTTCGACCTTCTCGTCGACTGGATCGCGGTCGAGGTGACCTGACTGCGTCGCCCGGGTTCGGCCGGGCGGTTCGCCGCGATTGCCCCGCGCCTAGAAACTCTGGCTCGTCTCGACGATGAGCTGCACGCTGTCGATGTCGTTGCCGCCGTCCAGCGGAAACGCGAGATCGATGTGCACGACGTTGCCGAACGCAGAGCGGCTCGACCCGAGCCTCAACCCGAAGCCGACGTCCTTCAGCATCCCCAGGCTCGTCTCGCCCGTCACGTCGCGGCCCCAGGTGCGACCCATGTCGAAGAACACCGCGCCGCCGACGTGGAACAACCGGAACGGGTACCAGTTCGTGTAGTAGCGCTGCTCGAGCGTAAGCAGCGCCTTCGCCGTGCCCGCCTGGTAGCGCAGCGGATAGCCACGCAGCCCGGTGTCTCCGCCCAGCGTGAGCTGCTGGTCCTCGTCCAGGTCCTGCGTCAGCGGTGCCCGAGAGGTTCGCGAAGAACTTGCTGCGCGCCGACGTCGCGAGGTAGTAGCGCGACTCGGCCCCCAGGATCCCGTTCCTGATCCCGCCGTGCTCGTAGCGCCCGGACACCCACGCGGAACCGAACAGCGACTGCCGCGTGCCGAACTCGGCGCCGTGCTTCGCGAAGGCCGACAACAGGACCGCGTCCGTCTTCGAGCCCAGGGCCTCGCTCGCGTAGCCGAGGCGCGCCCAGCCGTTGAAGCCGAGGAGCACGTCCTCGGTGCGCAGGATCTGGTCCAGGTTCACGCGCTCCACGAAGGCGTCCTGCACCCGCTCGAAGCCGATCCACGGGTATACGAACTTCCGGTCGGGCGGCAGTGGGCCGCCGAGCGGCTTGCCCGGCTCCGGCTCGAACTCCGCCTCCTGCCAGGTCGCGCCCAGCGTCCAGCGGTCGGCCCAGCCGTCCACGAGGCCGCGCGACCAGCCGCCGTTCGCCTCGTAGCGCTGTTCGTGCGCCCTGAATTCACCGACTTTCTTGCCGAGCTCGTAACGGTCGTCGATGTAATGGCTGTTCAGAAGCGACGTTCCCGCCGCCCACCGCGTGTCCAGCGAGTAGAACGGCCTCTCGACCGTAAAGAACTCCGAGTTGCCGTCGTCGGCATCGCTGTAGAAGGCGGCCAGGCGTGTGAAGCTCTCCAGGAAATGCGGGTCGACGTAGTGCAGCGTCCACGCAGTGCTGTCCACGTCGCTGTCCCACGCCACCTCGACCTTCTGCCCGGTTCCGAGCAGGTTCTCCTCCTGCACGTGGATGTTGGTTGCGTTTTTCCCGCCCGAGCGGCCGAAGTTGAAGCCGGGATTCAGCGTCCACACGTCCTTGCTTCTGACCTCGAGGTCCACGGTGTGGCCGTCGAAGGCGACCGGGACGATCTGCGCGTCGTAGAGGTAGTCGTTCTTGCGCAGGAATCGCTCGTTTTCCTGGATGAGCCGTGCGTCGTAGGGATCGCCGGTCTTGAACATCAGCTGGCCGCGGATCACCGCAGCACGCGTGTTGATGTGCAGCTTGTTCGCGGTGCGGTACAGCCAGCCACTTTCGCCGGGAATGGACGGGTCGAAGATATCGGCCGGGATCACGACGATCCGGCCGATGACGGCGCCCTGGGCCTCGAGTTCCGCGGGCGACGGGATCACGGCCTGTTCCGGCGCCGCAAACGCGGCGCCCGCGAAGCAGGCGAGCAGCCACGCCGCGCGGCCTGCAATGCCGCGCGTCCTGGTTGCCGTACTCACCGTGCCCCCGCTACGGAATGAGGACCGTCGATCCGACGGTGCGCCTCGCCTCGAGGTCGCGGTGGGCCTGCGCCACGTCCGTGAGCGCGTGTGTCTGCCCGATCTCGATGCGCACGACGCCGCGCCCGATGACGTCGAAGAGCTCGCGCGCCGCGCGCACGAGTTCGGTCCTCCGAGCGATGTAGTGGAAGAGCGTCGGCCGCGTGAGGAAGAGCGAGCCGCGCTTCGCGAGCTCGAGCGGCTGGATGGCCGGCACCGGCCCCGATGCATTGCCGTAGGTCACCATGAGCCCGAGCGGTCGCAGCGAGTCGAGCGAGGCGAAGAACGTGTCCTTGCCGATGGAATCGTAGACGACGTCGGCGCCCCGGCCTCCCGAGATCTCGCGGACCCTCGCGGCCAGGTCGTCACGGCCGAGCACCAGCGCGTGGTGACAACCGTGGGCACGCGCGTTTGCCGCCTTGGCATCGCTGCCGACCACGCCGATCACGGTCGCGCCCAGGTGACGCGCCCACTGCGAGGCGATCAGGCCGACGCCGCCCGAGGCCGCGTGGACCACGACGGTGTCGCCCTTCTTCACGCGGTGCGTGCGACGGAGCAGGAACTGCGCCGTGAGGCCCTTCAACATGGCAGCGGCCGCGAGCCGGTCGCTCACGCCATCCGGGATCTTCACCAGCCGATCCGCCGCGACGACGCGGTGCTGCGCATAGGCGCCCGGCTGGGCGGAGACGTAGGCGACGCGGTCGCCCACGGCAAGGCCCCGCACCCCGGGGCCCAACGCCTCGATCGCGCCCGCGCCCTCGCGGCCGAGCCCCGTCGGCAGCGCGTTGGGATACAGGCCCGTGCGCTCGTAGACGTCGATGAAGTTGAGGCCGACCGCCGTCTGGCGGACCAGCGCCTCGCCCGGGCCTGGCTCACCCGGGTCGCAGGGCTGCCACTGCATGACCTCGGGTCCGCCGAAGGCGTGGATGCGGATGGCGTGCGACATGAAGAAAGCGGTTAGTGACTAGCGGTTAGCGGATAGTGAAGAACGCGGGCGCGCCGAGCAACCGCGCTATTCCACTATCCGCTATCCTGCTAACCGCTAACCGCTAGTCACTATCCGCTTTCCCCAGGGGCGCCTGCGCGATCACCAAGTTCCTCCGCCGGCCGGCCGTGCAGCAGGTGCTCGTCGACGATACGGTCGAGGTTCTCGGGGGTGCAATCGCGGTACCAGGTGCCGTCGGGGTAAACGACCGCAATCGGCCCCGAGACGCACACGCGCAGGCAATCGGCCTTGGTGCGGAGCACGCCGCCCGCAGCCTCCTGAAACCCGGGCTCCGCGAGGCGGCGCTTCAGGTGCTCCCAGCTCCGCAGCGCCTCGTCCCGATGGGCGCACTTTCCGCCCACGCAGAGGAACACGTGCCGCGACTGCCGGCCGAGAGCGAGTTTCCCGAGGGCGCTTTCGAGCGTGTCGGGCAAGCCGTCAGAGTGCCTGGTCGTCCGATTCGCCAGTGCGGATGCGGATGGCACGCTCCAGGTCGGATATGAAGATCTTGCCGTCGCCGACCTTCCCGGTCCGCGCAGCCCCGACGATGGCCTCGATGACCTGGTCGACGAGTCCGTCCTTGACCGCGACTTCGATGCGGGTCTTCGGCACGAAGTCCACCACGTATTCGGCGCCACGATACAACTCGGTGTGGCCCCGCTGCCGCCCGAAGCCCTTGACCTCCGTGACCGTCATGCCGGACACGCCGAGTTCCGACAGTGCGGCGCGCACGTCGTCCAGCTTGAAGGGTTTGATGATTGCGCTGATCAGCTTCATAGGGCTCTGGCTCCTGAACTTGTCGTCATTGTCCGGCGGAGATCACTCCACGCCATATGCAGAAACCGTGCCGGACCGTAAACCGCGCGTATCCGGCGCTGTCGCCGCGAACCCGCACCAGCGTGAGGCGCCAAGGACCCCGCCCTGCCCGACCGTGGTGCGCCGCGACCCTGCAAGCATAGCCACGGGCAGGCCGTCGCGCACCCTGTTCCGCCACCCCGGCCCCGGCCGGTGGCCCCGGGTGCGCGACCTGCCCTGAGCGCGGCGACCTGTTTCTCGACGACGGGGCGCTGTATATAAGGGATACCTGTGCCCGCCGGCAGGTCCGGCGAAGGAACAAACAAGGCAAATGACCCAGGCGTACGTCATCGTGGGGGCCAGCCACGCCTCGGTCCAGGCCATCGACACGCTGCGGCGATCGGGCCACCAGGGTCCCATCGTGCTGGTGGGCGACGAGCCCCACCTGCCCTACAACCGCCCGCCGCTGTCCAAGAAGTTCCTCTCGGGAGAACTCGAGCGCGAGCGACTCCTGCTTCGCAGCCCCCAGTTCTACGAGCAGGCGCGCGTCGAGGCGCGCCTTGGGGTGGCGGTCACCGCGATCGACCGCGGCGATCGGCGCCTGAGGCTCGGGGACGGCGGCGAGCTCGCTTACGACAAGCTGCTCCTGTGCGTCGGCAGCCGTCCGCGGATGCTCGAGGCCCCCGGCCACGACCTCGCGGGCATCCACTGCCTGCGCACGATCGCGGACGTCGAGGCGATCCGCGCGGACCTCGCGGCCGCGCGGCGCCTGGTCGTCGTGGGCGCAGGCTACGTCGGCCTCGAGGCCGCGGCGAGCGCACGCCACCTCGGAATCGACGTCACCGTCCTCGAGATGGCCGACCGGCCGCTCAACCGCGTGGTGGCGCCCGAGTTGTCGGACTTCTACCTGCGCCGCCACGGGCGCGAGGGCGTGCGCATCCACTGCGGCACGTCGGTGACGGCGTTCGAGGGCGACGAGCGCGTGCGCGCCGTCGTGTGCGGCGACCAGAGCTATCCTGCGGATCTCGTGATCGTGGGCGTCGGCATCCTGCCGGACGTGAGCCTCGCCGCCGCGGCAGGCATCCGCTGCGAGAACGGCGTGTGGGTGGACGAGCAGTGCCAGACCTCGGACCCGAACATCTGGGCAGCCGGAGACTGCACGAATCACCCGAGCGTCAGGTATGGCCGGCGGGTGCGGCTCGAGTCGGTCGACAACGCGGTCGAGCAGGGCCGGGTCGCGGCGGTGAACATGTGCGGCGGGCAGGCGCGACACGAAACGTGCCCTGGTTCTGGTCCGACCAGTACGACGTCAAGCTGCAGATCGCCGGGCTGTCGCAGGGCTACGACCAGGCCGTGCTGCGCGGGAACCCGGAGTCCGGCAGTTTCGCGCTCTATTACCTCGCGCAGGGCGAACTGCTGGCGGTCGACGCGGTGAACAGCCCGCGCGACTTCATGACCGGCAAGCGGTGGATCGCCGAGCGCAAGCACCCCGACGCGGCGAAGCTCGGCGACACGGCCATCGACCTCAAGACTCTCTAAAGGATCCATGCATGAGAACGCCGGAAAACAAACCGAGCCCTGCCGTCGTCACCGATGACGCGTCGCGGGCGTTCCTCGCGATGCTGGCGCAATGGACGGGCGGGCTGTCCCCGCAGGCCTTCGGGGGCGCATGGCTGGATGTGCTGGCCCGGATGGCGGTGACCCCGGGCCGGAACCTGGCCGCCGCGCGCTCGGCGGTGGAGAAATCCCTGGCGCTCGCGCAGTTCGCGGGAACGGCCGTCCGCGGCGGGCAGAACGCACCGGAGGCCGCCGAAACGCCCTATGCGAACCGCTTCGCGGACCCCGCATGGGCGAAATTCCCGTTCAATGTCATGGCCCAGGCATTCCTCACGGCGTCCGGCATGGCTCGTGAAGCCGTGCGCAACGTGCCGGGCGCCGACCCGGCGGCCGAGAACATCGTCGGATTCATGGTGCGCGAGGGCCTCGAACTCGTCGCACCCGACAACTACCTGGCGACCAATCCGCAGCTCATCCGGACGACCATCGACGAACGCGGCCGCAACCTGCTGCGCGGCGTGCGCCACCTCACCGAGGACGTGGTCCGGAGCTACCGCGGCCAGGGCCCGGTCGGCGCCGAGCAGTTCCGGGTCGGGGAGCAGGTCGCGGCGACGAAGGGCAAGGTGATCCTGCGCACCAGGCTCATGGAGTTGATCCAGTACTCGCCGCAGACGAAAAGCGTCTACGCCGAGCCGCTGCTGATCATCCCTGCGTGGATCATGAAGTACTACATCCTCGACCTGTCGCCGCAGAACTCACTGGTGAACTACCTGACGGGACTCGGTCACACGGTCTTCATGATCTCCTGGAAGAACCCGACCGCAGAGGACCGGGACCTCACCATGGACGACTACCTGGAGCACGGCGTACTCGCGGCGCTGGATGCGATCAACGTCGTGGTCCCGAAGCGCAAGGTGCACGCGGTCGGCTACTGCATCGGCGGCACGCTGCTCGCGATCGCCGCCGCGCTGCTTGCCGGCCGGGACGAAGAGCGGCTTGCCACCGTCACGATCTTCGCCGGCCAGACCGATTTCAGCGAGCCCGGCGAGATCTCGATCTTCATCAGGCCCGCGCAGCTCGCGATGCTGGAGGCCATGATGTGGAAGGCAGGCGTGCTCGAGAGCCGGCAGATGGGCGGCGCGTTCCAGATGCTGCGCACCTTCGACCTGGCGTGGGCGCCGACGGTCAGCACCTACCTGCGGGGCGAGCGGGCGCGCCTGAACGACCTCATGGCCTGGAACGCGGACGGCACGCGCATGGCCTACCGCATGCACACCGACTACCTGCACCAGCTCTACCTCAGGAATGACCTCGCCGAAGGCCGCTACCGCGCGATGGGCGAGACGATCAGCCTCGCGGACGTGACCGTGCCGATGTTCGTCGTCGGCACCGAGACCGACCACGTGGCCCCGTGGCGTTCCGTGTACAAGGCCGGCAGGCTCGTACGTTCGACGGACTACACGTTCTGCCTGACCAGCGGCGGCCACAACGCAGGCATCATCAGCGGCCCCGAGCACCCCAGGCGCCGGCATCGCGTGCGGCAGACTAAATCGAGTGCACGAATGCTTTCTCCGGACAAGTACCTCGAGAAAGTCGAACCGACGCCCGGCTCCTGGTGGCCGACGTGGGCGAAATGGCTCGAGGAGCGCTCGGGCGCGCGCAAGGTCGCTCCGCCGCACATGGGCGCCCCGAAGAAGGGCATGAAGCCGATCTGCGATGCACCCGGAACCTACGTAAAGCAGAAATAATCAGTCAAGGCTCTTGTGGAACCGTCGTGTCGCGATCAGGAGCGTCACGGCGAAGAACGCCACGAGCTTCGCCGCCTGCACCTTGAGGTCCACGAGCGGCGCACCGCGCAGGATCACGCCGCGGACCATGTCGACGAAGTGCGTGAGAGGCAGGAGCTGCGCGAACCACTGCGCCGGCTTCGGCATGCCGTCGAACGGGAACACGAAGCCCGACATCAGGATCGACGGCAGCATGGTCATGAATGCCATCTGGAAGGCCTGCAGCTGGGTCGTCGCGACGGTCGAGATCAGCAGCCCCAGCGTGAGCGTCGACGCGATGAACAGCGCCGCAGCCATGTAGAACTGCGCGAGGCTGCCGTTCAGCGGCACGTCGAAGATCCACATGCCGACCACGAGCACCAGCGTGGCCTGCAGCATCCCGATGAACACGTAGGGCAGCAGCTTCCCGGCCATCAGCTCTCCCGAGCGGATCGGCGTCGTGATCAGGAGTTCCAGGTTGCCCCGCTCCCGCTCGCGGACGATCGCGGCCGCGGTGAAGATGACCATGGTCATGTTCAGGATCACGCCGATCAACGCCGGCACCACCTGCACCGCCGTACGCCGCTCGGGATTGAACTCCGTGTACACCTCGAAGAACCGCCCCGGCGGACGTTGCAGCCCGGCCCGGCCGGGAAGCGGGGTCGAGGCGAGCGAGCGGGCGATGCTGTCGATCATCGGCTCGCTGCCGTCCACGATGAGCTGCACCGCCGGCCGATCCGACTCGAGGCTGCGCCGCTCGAAATCCGCGGGAATCACGATGCCGACACTCAGCTTTCCCGAGTTGATGCGACGGCGCAGGTCCGCGACGCTCGTGCTCGGAGGCTCGAGCACGATCACGCCCGTCGCCTGCAGGTCGCCCACGAGTGCGCGCGACAGGCTGGTCCCGGCCTCGTCGACGACGGCCGCACGCAGGCCGCGAACGTCGAAGTTGATCGCGTAGCCGAAGAGCAGGATCTCCATCAGCGGGATGCCGACGATCATGCCGAAGGTGACGCGGTCTCTTGCGAGCTGCCTCACCTCCTTGATCATCACCGCGAAAATGCGCTCGAGCATGATGGTCTCCGCCGTGTCGCCCTAGTGCCCCGGTCCGTTGCGGAAGCCGGTCGCCGCGACGAACACGTCCTCCAGGCTGGCGCCGACCGTTTCGACCCCCGCCTCGACGCTGGCCGCCTGCAGGCGCTGCCGAATGCGCTCCTCGGGCGAGGCGACTCCCGGGTCCAGCAGCACGTGGAGGCGCAGACCGAGCTGCGCAACGCTGCGAATCGCCTCGTCCCCGGCGAGCGCACGGCGGGCGGCGGCGGCGTCCGGGGCTTCCACCTCGATCACGGCGGCCGGTATGTCGCGCATCAGGTCCTGCGGTACGCCTTCGGCGACGAGGCGCCCCTCGGCGAGGATCGCCAGGCGGTGACAACGCTCGGCTTCGTCCATGTAGTGGGTCGAGACCAGGATCGTGATCCCGCGATTCACGAGACCGAACAGGCTTTCCCAGAAGTCGCGACGGCTCTGTGGATCGACTGCGCTCGTGGGCTCGTCGAGCAGCAGCAGCTCCGGCTCGTGCAGCGTCGCGGCCGCCAGCGCGAGTCGCTGGCGCTGTCCGCCGCTCATCGTTCCCACCCGCTGGTTGAGCAGCGTGCCGAGCGCGTACTCCTCCGCGCGCGCGCCGATGCGGCGGCGGCGCTCGCCCCCGGGCAGGCCGAACACCTGGCCCATGAACTCGAGGTTCTCGAGCACGGTCAGGTCGTCCCACAGCGAGAAGCGCTGCGTCATGTATCCGAGCTTGCTGCGGAGTTTCTCGGCGTCCATGGGCATGCGCAAGCCGAGCACCTCAACAGTACCGGCACTGGGCTCGAGCAGGCCGCAGAGCATGCGGATGGTGGTGGACTTGCCGGACCCGTTGGGCCCGAGGAAGCCGAAGATGCGAGCGCGCGGAATTGCCAGGTCCACGCCGTTCACGGCCACCAGGTTCCCGAAGCGCCTCGTGAGCCCGCGCGCGACGATGGCCATGTCTTCGGTCATGCCTGCACGCCTGCGCGCGTCGCGTTCACCGGGCGTCGCCCAGCGTGACCTGCACCGGCACGCCGGCCGGCAGGTCGGCGGCACGCGCGTCGTCCACCGTGATCTCGGCAAGGTAGCTGAGGCGCGTGCGGTCCTTCTGGGTGAGTGAGTAGTACGGAGTGAAGCTCGCCTCGGCTGAGACGAAGCGCACCTTCCCCGAGAGCGGCGCCTCGACGCCGTCCACGCGCAGCGTCACCGCAGCGCCCTGCCGGTACGCGGCCCGGAGCGGCTCCGGCACGTACACCCGTGCGTAGGGCACGCCGTCGGCCAGCAGCACGACAACGGTCGCTCCGGCCGGGGGCCGCTCGCCCTGCTTGTAGGGCAGTGCCTCGACCAGGCCCGCGCGAGGCGCGCGCACCGAGTAACGGGATGCAGTCGTCTCGAGTTCGGCAAGCGCGGCGCGGCTGCGTGCGACCGCGGCCTCCGCCTGCTGTACCTGTTCGGTTCGAGTGCCCTCGAGCAGCAGCTTGAGGCGCGCCTGTGCCTGGTCGCGCGTCGAGCGGGCTGCATCGCGCCGCGCCAGCGCCTGGTCGAGGTTAGACGCGCTCACGAGCTTGCGGTCCACCAGGGAGCGCACGCGTTCGTACTCGCGGGTCTCCGTCTGCAGCGCGCTATCTGCGCCGGCGAGCGCGGCACGCGCCTCGTCGATCTCCCGCGGCCGCGGCCCGCCCTGGAGTTCGGCGAGGCGGCGTTCCGATTCGTCGAGCGACGCGCGCGCCTGATCGAGTCGCGGCTGCATCGTGCCCGCCTCCTGCCGGAGCAGTGTCGCTTCCGCGGCCACATGGTCGCCCTCGCGGACGGGAATCTCGATGATCCGCTCGTGCGACTCCGCCACGAGTTCGAGCCGGTCACGCTCGAGCGTGCCGTGCACTTCCCGCGGGGCGCTGCCGTTCGAGCAGGCGGTGACGGATGCGGCGAGCAGGATCGCGCAGCAGATGTTCCGATTCATGACGACCTCTCGCGGGCACCGATGCCCTCCAGCAGCACTCGCGTCGTGTGCGCGGTCAGGCGCTCGACCGCGTCGCCCTCGACCGACACGCCCAGCACGCGACTGGCGACCGGCGACGCCAGGAACGGGAACACGCTCAGGCTGATCGCCGAGAGCGCGGCGAGGCGCGGGTCGACGTCGGCCCGCACGGTGCCGGCCGCCTGCCCGCGCCGGATGATCGCAACGAGCAGTGGCGCGAGGCGACCCGCGAACTGCTCTATGAAGAGGTCGCGGAACTGGCCGCCCTCGGTGAGCACTTCCTGCACGATCAGGGCCGGCACCCACGGATTCGTCGCGAGCATCCGGCCGTAGAGGCGAATCACTTCCTCGAGGTCGACGCCGGCCCCCGGCGCTGCCCCGTCGAAGGGCTGCATCGCTTCGACGACCGGCGCCACCGCGGCTTCGAGCATCGCACGATAGAGCCCGAGCTTGTCGCCGAAGTGGTAGTGGATCGTGGCGGGAGAGCTGCCGGCCGCCGCCGCGATCTGCCGGATCGTGACCGAGGCGAAGCCGCGGGTGAGGAACAGGCTGCGCGAGGTCTCCAGCAGGGCGTCGCGTACGGCCGCGTCCCCGCCGGGCGGTCGGCCCGGACGCCGGGACCGGGCCCTCGCGGCAGGACGACGTGGGATGGCGCGCATGACGCCATATTAATCGAGCGTTTAATTAATGGCCAGCGGCCGGAAGTTCCGGCCTCAGCCGACCAGCAGGTCCGCCACGGCGACGGTCGCGATCTCGTCGATCGGCCGCGGCATGCCGATCTCGAAACCCTGCGCGTAGTCCACGCCGATTTCACGCAGCTTGCCGAGGACGGCCGCGGTCTCGACGGATTCCGCGACGATCTTCTTGCCCATCACGTGCCCGATCTCCTTGATCGAACGCACCATCGCGTAGTCCACCTTGTCCTGCGAAATGCTGCCGATGAACATGCCGTCGATCTTGATGTACTCGACCGCGAGCGCCTTGAGGTACGCGAACGAGGAGACGCCGCTGCCGAAGTCATCGAGGCTGGTCGCGCAACCGAGGCGTCGCAGGTCGTTGATGAGGTGGTTCGCCCGGGCGAGGTTGCCGACGGCCACGTTTTCGGACAGTTCGAAGCCGAGGCGCCGCGGGTCTACTCCCGCGCTCGCAGCAGCTTGGCGCACGTAGGCCGCCGTGTCGGGGTCCACCACGGAATCCCGCGACAGGTTGATGAAGAAGCGCGAAACGCGCGCGAGTCCCTGGGGGTGAGTCCTGATCCAGTCGAGTGTGGCGTCGATGACCCACCTGTCGTAGCGCACGGCGAGGTTGTAGCGCTCGACGGAGGGCAGGAAGGCGCCCGGAGGGACAGTCCTGCCATTCTCGTCGCGCATACGCAAAAGCAGCTCGTAGTGCGGCATCTCCTGCGACCCCGCGGCCAGCGGCAGGATCGGCTGGGCCTCGAGAAACAGACGGTTCTCCGCGAGCGCGCGCTTGGAGCGGACCACCCACTCCATCTCCCCGTTGCGGCGCTCGATGACCGCCGCGTCCTCCTGGAAGATGTGCACCCGGTTGCGCCCGGCGTCCTTGGCGGCGTAACAGGCGGCGTCCGCGGCATTCATCACCTGCGCGAGGCGCCGGAAGTGCGGATTCAGCATCACCACGCCGATGCTCACGCCGAGCGTGAAGGCCTTGGTGCCCCACAGGAACTGGTACTCGTCAACGGCCTTGAGCAGGTTGGCCGCCACTTGCTCGGCGGCTTCCGCACTGCAGTTGTGCAGCAGGACCGCGAATTCGTCGCCGCCGAGGCGCGCCACGACGTCGGCGGATCGCACCTTCTGCTCCAGTACCTGGCCGAGCTGGCGCAGCAACTCGTCGCCCGCCACGTGTCCGCAGAAGTCATTCACCGCCTTGAAGCGATCGAGGTCCATGAAGCAGACGGCGTGAGACGTCCCGATGGCCTGCGTGAGCTCGAGCGCACGCTGCAGTCGCAGCTCGAATTCGCGCCGGTTCGCGAGGCCGGTGAGCGGGTCGTGGCTCGCATCGTAGGAAAGCTGCTGCGAGATCTCGTGCGAGGCGGTGATGTCGGTGATCGTGCCCTCGTAGAAGAGCGCGCGGCCCTCTGCATCAAGCACTACCCGCGAGTTCTCGAGCACCACGATCTTGCTGCCGTCGCGCCGCTTCAGCACCAGCTCGGCGTTCTTCACCTCGCCGCTCTCGGCCATCGCCTTCGCCCAGTCCTCCCGGTGGCCCGAATCCATGTAGACGTCCAGCGCGACGTCCACGGCGAGGAGTTCGTCCTCCGAGTCGTAGCCCAGCATGCGCACGAGCGCGGGATTCGCGGCCATGAACTTGCCGTCAGGGGTGGTCTGGAAAACCCCCGCCGTCACGTTCTGGAAAAGCTCGCGGTAGCGCTGCTCGGAGGCCTTGAGCGCCTTCAGCGTATGGGTGCGCTCGGTCGCGTAACGCAGGACCTTGTCGACCATCTGCGCCGTCAAGTCGTCCTTCACGAGGTAGTCGAGCGCGCCGCGTCCCACGGCCTCGCGGCCCACGTCCTCTCCGGCCGCATCGACCACGACGACGATGGGGACCTGCGGGGCCTTCGGCTGGACGCGCAGGAATGTCGTCAGTCCGGCGCTGTCCGGCAACTCCAGGTCGAGCAGGAGGGCGTCGACCCGTCCCTGCTTGACGCGCGCCAGGCCGTCCGCGAGGTTGCCCGCGACCTCGAGCCGGAACGGCGCGCCGCGGATCGCGGCCAGCGCGTCCGCGAACAGGGCGTGGTCCCCCTGTTTCGAGCTGACCAGCAGGACGGTGGCGGATTGCATCGGTCCCGAGTATACGGCCGCGCGCGCGGCCGAAAATGTGAGGTCGGAACGGTCCGCGGGCGCGCGGGCGTGAACCCGGTCACAAGGCGCGCAGCTCCGCCGGCTTCACCACGAGGATGTCGCAGGGCAACCGGTCGAGAACGCGTTCGGCCGTGCTGCCGACGAACAGCTCCTGCAGCCGGCTGCGCGACACCGCGCCCATGACCAGCACATCGGCCGACAGGCTGCGTGCCAGCACCTGCAGCACGTCCGCCGCCTGACCCTGTTCCAGGTGGACGCGCCCCGGCGGGATTCCGTGAGCGGAAGCGAGATCCGCGAGCACCAACCCGAGACGCGCCCGCTCGCGCTCGATGACCTCGGCTGCACTCACGCCCGCCACGAATGGCAGGGCGCCCGTCCCCGTCACCGCGGCCAGCAAGGCCGCCGGAAAGAACGCGTGCACGGCGTGCAGGTCGCCCGCGAGCAGCCCGGCCAGCACCGCTGCGTCGCGGAGGATCCGATGGTCCAGCTCCGCGGCCGGGTCGCCGACGTGGTCCGGGTCGACCGCAGCCAGGATGCGTGGCCGGGCCGGCCACTCGCGGGGCTTGGCCAGCAGGAGCGGCGCGGGACAGCTTCGGATCAAGTGCCAGTCCGTATTCGAGAGCAGGGTGCGGCGAATGGCGGAATGGTGGTGGGTGTCCTTGACGACGAGATCCGGCGACGACTCCTGCACTCGCCTCAGGATGCCGCGGTAGACCGGGTTGTCGAAGTGCACGTGCGTCTCGACCGGCACCCCCCCGGCGCGGATCCCGTCGGCAAGCGACTCGAGGAACTCCGTCCGCTCGTCGACGAAGTCCGCCCGCAGTTCGCGCAGCTTCTCGCTGTCGAAGAGCGGCCTGCCGGTCAGCGACGGGTCGAAGTCACAGACGAACAGCTCGAGGGTCGCGCCCGCCCGCTGTGCGAGGAACCGCGCCTTGTCCAGGGCCGGCTGCACGTCCGAAGTCGGGTCGATGATGGAAAGTATCCGGTCGAGGCGTCCCATGGCCTGGCTCCAGAATCCGGCGCCCGCTGCGCCCATTGGCAATGTGCAACCGGACCTAGCAGTCCGCAATCAGGGTTTGAAGCTGCGGGATGTACTTACACCGCCGCAACGCCTGACGCAGCGGCGATGTGGGCCGCAAGGCTTGTGGCACGCAGGCCTGTCTCCGTAACATGCGACTCGATCCGCGCGCTGCGCTGGCGCGAGGCACAGGACTCCTACACTCGAGGCGAGCATGAACACCGGCTCCTATTACAACGACAAGGTGGTCCGGCAGTTCGCGATCATGACCGTGGTCTGGGGAATCGTCGGCATGCTGGTCGGCGTACTGATCGCGGCGCAACTGCTGTGGCCCGACCTTCTGCCCCCCGTCCCCTGGCTGGCCTACAGCCGGCTGCGTCCGTTGCACACCAACGCGGTGATCTTCGCCTTCGGCGGCAGTGCGCTGTTCGCGACCTCCTACTACATCGTGCAGCGCACCTGCCACGTCCGGCTCTTCGCCGACAAGCTGGCCGCCTTCACGTTCTGGGGCTGGCAGCTGGTGATCCTGTGCGCGGCGATCACGCTGCCGCTCGGCATCACGCAGGGCAAGGAATACGCCGAGCTGGAGTGGCCGATCGACCTGCTGATCACGGTCGTGTGGGTCGCCTACGCCGTGGTGTTCTTCGGCACGCTCGCGCTGCGCAAGGTCAAGCACATCTACGTGGCGAACTGGTTCTTCTCCGCGTACATCATCACGATCGCGGTGCTGCACATCACCAACAACCTCGCCATCCCGGTGACGATGACCAAGTCCTACGGCATCTACTCGGGCGTGGTCGACGGGATGGTGCAGTGGTGGTACGGGCACAACGCGGTGGGATTCTTCCTGACCGCGGCGTTCCTCGGCATGATGTATTACTTCATACCGAAGCAGGCCGGGCGGCCCGTGTACTCCTACCGCCTGTCGGTCGTGCACTTCTGGGCCCTGATCGCCATCTACATGTGGGCGGGCCCTCACCACCTGCACTACACGACGCTGCCCGACTGGGCGCAGTCGCTCGGCATGGTCTTCTCGCTGATCCTGCTCGCGCCGTCCTGGGGCGGCATGATCAACGGCATCATGACCCTCTCCGGCGCGTGGCATAAGCTGCGCACCGACCCGATCCTCAAGTTCATGATCGTGTCGCTGTCGTTCTACGGCATGTCCACGTTCGAAGGGCCGATGATGTCGATCAAGACGGTCAACGCCCTGTCGCACTACACGGACTGGACCATCGGCCACGTGCACTCCGGCGCGCTCGGCTGGGTGGCGATGATCTCGATCGGCACGATGTACGCGCTGATCCCGAAACTCTTCGGGCGCGAGCAGATGTACAGCGTCAAGGCGATCGACGTGCACTTCTGGATCACGACCATCGGCGTGGTGCTCTACATCACCTCGATGTGGATCGCCGGCGTGATGCAGGGCCTCATGTGGCGCGCCGTGAACGCAGACGGCACGCTCACCTACGCGTTCATCGAGTCCATCAAGTCGACGTACCCGTACTACGCGGTCCGCCTCGCCGGCGGCACGCTGGTGCTCTCGGGCATGTTCATCATGGCCTGGAACGTCTGGAAGACCGTCGCCGCCCGCACCAGCACCGCGGACACGCCGGTCGTGCAGCCGGCCTGAGGAAGCACGCATGAACCACGAAACGATCGAAAAGAAAATCGGCCTGATGGGCGTCCTGATCGCGGTTGCGATCAGCTTCGGCGGGCTGGCGGAAATCGTGCCCCTCTACTTCCAGGGCGTGAGCAACCAGCCGGCGCCGGGCATCAAGCCCTACGAGGCGCTCAGGCTCGCCGGCCGCGACGTCTATATCCGCGAGGGCTGCTACAACTGCCACTCGCAGATGATCCGTCCGTTCCGCTCCGAAACCGAGCGCTACGGGCCGTACTCGCTCGCAGGCGAGTCCGTGTACGACCACCCGTTCCAGTTCGGTTCGAAGCGCACGGGGCCGGATCTCGCGCGCGTCGGCGGCCGCTACTCGGACGACTGGCACCGCGTCCACCTGCTGAACCCGCGCGACGTCGTGCCCGAATCGAACATGCCCAGGTACCCGTGGCTCGAGAAAGGAGCGGTGGACGGTGACCTGGTCGCGAAGAAGATGCGCGTCCTGCGCATGGAAGGCGTGCCCTACACCGACGCCGACATCGCCGGCGCCGCGGCCGCCGTATCGGGCAAGACGGAACTCGACGCGCTCATCGCCTACCTGCAGGGCCTCGGCATCAATGCCAGGCCGGGTGGCTGAGGCATGAGCATCGGCACCGTTCGCGGCCTGATGACACTCGCGATGATGCTTGCGTTCGTCGCGATCGTCATCTGGGCGTACAGCAAGCGCCGCAAGGCGGAGTTCGACGAGATGGCTGAACTGCCATTCCACGAATATCCGCCCGGAAAGGACCAAGGGAGCAAGACCCCATGACTAGCGGTTGGAGCCTGTTCATCGTCCTCGTGACGCTCTTCAACATCCTCGGCTGTCTGTGGCTGCTGAGGTGGACGTCCAGACCCAAGGCGGCCGGCGAGAAAATCGGCGGCGGCGCCGACACCGGCCACGTGTGGGACAAGGACCTTCGCGAGTACAATAACCCGCTGCCCCGCTGGTGGCTGTGGTTGTTCTACATCACCGTCGCCTTCGGCCTCGTGTACCTCGTCCTGTACCCTGGACTCGGCACGTTCAAGGGCATCAAGGGCTGGAGCCAGGCCGGCCAGTACGACCAGGAGAAGGCGACCGCGGAGGCGAAGGCAGCAGCCTACCTCGCGCCGTTTGCGGCCATGACCGTGCCGCAGCTCGCGAACGACCCCAAGGCGATGGCCACGGCGCGGAACCTGTTCCAGGTCAACTGCGCCCAGTGCCACGGATCCGACGGCGGTGGCGCGAAGGGATTCCCGAACCTGACGGACGGCAACTGGCAGTGGGGCGGCGACCCCGACACGGTCGTGCAGACGATCATGGCCGGGCGCATGGCGGTGATGCCTCCCTGGGGCCCGGTGCTCGGCGCACAGGGCGTCGACCAGGTCGTGGCCTATGTGCAGCAGCTCTCCGGCCAGCAGGCGGACGCCTCGCTCGCAGGCGCGGGCAAGACGATCTTCGAAACCAATTGCGCGGCCTGCCACGGCATCGACGGCAAGGGCAACCCGATGCTCGGCTCCCCCAACCTCACCGACGACATCTGGCTGTACGGCAGCGATTCCGCGACGCTGCACGCGACCGTGACCAACGGGCGCAACGGCCAGATGCCGGCATTCGCCGAACGCCTCGGCCCCGAACGCGTTCGACTGCTAGCGGCCTACGCCACCCACCTCGCCGGGACCGGCACGTGAGCTGACGCGCGATGTTCGGGTCTCATCGACCGGAATATTCGGGCAAGCTGCGATGGCCACGCCTCGGACAGGACGTGGCCATCGTGCTGTGGCCCTCGTTCCTGGCCGCCTCGGTCGCGACCATGATCTGCTTCGCGTTCCTGGATCCGCTGCTCATCGGCAACGACGACTATCCGCCGCCGGCCTTCTCGTCGCGGATGTCGGGCTACGCGGTCGGCTTCTTCTTCTACTGGCTGGTCGCCTCGCTCTCGAGCCTGCTCACCCTTTACCTCGTGCGCACGGCGCACCCCGAAGAACCCGGCAAGGACCAGGCTGACGAAGGGGACCGGAGCAGCCCATGACCGGTCCCGAGCTCCAGGCCGACGGCGGGTTGTACGAGGCTCGCCGGAAGATCTATCCGCGCGAAATCGACGGGCGCTTCCAGCACCTGCGCACGGCCGCGGCGTGGGTCCTGCTCGGCATCTTCTACGCGATCCCGTGGCTGCGCTGGAACGGGCGGCAGGCCGTGCTCTTCGACCTCCCGGCCCGCCAGTTCCACCTC
Source organism: uncultured Gammaproteobacteria bacterium (assembly GCA_963726665.1). Lineage (GTDB taxonomy): Bacteria > Pseudomonadota > Gammaproteobacteria > Steroidobacterales > Steroidobacteraceae > RPQJ01. The sequence continues at coordinate 94,427 of CAVSDW010000013.1, forward strand.
TTCGGCCTCACGCTCTGGCCGCAGGATTTCTATTACCTCACCTGGCTGCTGGTGATCGCGGCGCTCTCGCTCTTCTTCTTCACGGCGCTCGCGGGGCGGCTGTTCTGCGGCTACGCCTGTCCCCAGACCGTCTGGACCGAGACGTTCCTCTGGATGGAGCGCTTCGTCGAGGGAAGCCGCGCGCAGCAGATGAAGCTCGCCAAGGCGCCGTGGAGCGGCGAGAAGCTGCTCCGCAAGGCCGCCAAGCAGTTCCTCTGGATCACGTTCTCGCTGTGGACCGGGTTCACGTTCGTCGGCTACTTCACGCCGATCGGCGAGCTCGCCGGATCCGTCGCGCACCTCGGCACGGGCCCGTGGGAGACGTTCTGGGTGCTGTTCTACGGCGGCGCCACGTACGTGAACGCGGGCTTCATGCGCGAGCAGGTCTGCAAGTACATGTGCCCCTATGCGCGCTTCCAGAGCGCGATGTTCGACCGCGACACGCTGATCATCACCTACGATGAAAAGCGCGGCGAGCCACGTGGCGCGCGCAAGAAGAACGTCGATTACAAGGCGAAGGGCCTCGGCGACTGCGTGGACTGCACGCTATGCGTGCAGGTCTGCCCGACCGGCATCGACATCCGCCAGGGCCTGCAGTACGAGTGCATCGCCTGCGCCGCGTGCATCGACGCCTGCGACGAGGTGATGGACAAGGTCGGCTACCCGCGCGGGCTCATCCGCTACGACACGCAGCACGGTCTCGAGGGCAAGCGCAAGCGCGTGCTGCGGCCGCGCACCATCGTCTATGCCACGCTGCTGGCACTGCTCGTGACCGGCTTCGGCTATTCGATCACCCACCGCAACCTGGTCGGCGTCGACGTGCTTCGCGACCGCAATGCGCTCTACCGCGAACGCCCCGACGGCAGCATCGAGAACGTCTACAACGTGAAGGTCCTGAACAAGGACGCCAGGGCGCACGAGTTCGTGATCACCGCCTCCGGCGTCCCCGGGATCGTGGCCAGTTACGGCAGCAGCACGGTCTGGGCCGGTCCGGGCCAGGTGCAGGGCGTCCCGGTGCGCATCCGCATACCCGAAGACACGCTCGAGGGCGGGGCAGATATCCAGGTCTCGATCCAGGCGACCGACGCCCCCGAGCTTCGCGCGACCGGCAAGGCGCGTTTCCTCGCGCCGAGCGACTGATAACCTAGGCATATGCGCACCCCCACGCCCCGACCCTGGTACCGACAACTCTGGCCCTGGCTGCTGATCCTGCCGCCGGCGCTCTCCGTGGTCGGCGGCGCCGTGACGTATTACCTCGCGGTGACCCGGCCCGACGTGCTCGTGAGCCAGGACTGCGTGCAGGACGGCGCCACCATGAAGTGCGGTGAGACCGACTCCGACCGGGCACCATGACCCCTGCGGGTCCGGCCTGTTTTCACTGCAGCGAGCCGATTCCCGCTGGGTTCGTCCTGCGCGCCCGGATCGACGGGCGTGACGAACCCGTCTGTTGCCACGGTTGCCGCGCGGTCGCCGAATTCATCGCAGGCGCCGGGCTCGGCGACTACTACCGCTATCGCGATTCCGCCGCTGCACGCGCCGACGAGGCGCCGCGGCCTGACCGGTGGTCGGCCTATGACCGCCCCGAGCTCGTGGAGCGCCTGACCGCTGCCGAGCCCGGGGGCGCGCGGTCGATGACGGTGCTGCTCGAGGGCCTGCGCTGTTCGGCCTGCAGCTGGCTCGCCGACAAGGCCTTACGCCAGCAGCGTGGCCTGCTCGAGGTGAGCGTCAACCCGGCGACGGCCCGCGCGCGACTCACCTGGGATCCCGCCGTAGCGCGCCTCGGTGACCTGCTGCGCGTGCTCGAGCACGTCGGCCTGCGTCCTCATCCCCTGGCCGGAGACGCGGCCGGCCAGCTCGCCATCCTCGAGCGCCGCACGGCGCTCAAGCGGCTCGCGGTCGCGGGCTTCGGCATGATGCAGGTGATGATGTTTGCCGTGCCGCTGTACATCGGGAAGTCGTCGGGCATGGACCCGGGCATCCGCGAGCTGCTGCGGCTGGTGAGCATGCTGGTCTCGGTGCCGGTCGCGCTCTACGCGGGCTGGCCCTTCTACCAGGGCGCCTGGCAGGCACTGCGCTCGCGCGGCATCAGCATGGACGTGCCCGTGAGCATCGGCATCGTGCTCGCCTTCGTCGCGAGCGTGTGGAACGCGCTGCGCGGGCACGGCGAAGTCTATTTCGACTCGGTGACCATGTTCGTGTTCTTTCTCGCGCTCGGCCGCTACGTGGAGATGATCGCCCGCCACCGATCCGGAAGCGTGGCCGATGCGCTCGCGCGACTCGCCCCGGTCACCGCGCGGCGACTGCGCGAGGGCGTGGTCGAAGACGTGCAGTCCGCCGAACTCGAGCCCGGCGACGAGATCATCGTGCGCACCGGCGAAGTGCTGGCCGCCGACGGGATCGTCGCCGAGGGCACCGGGCGCGTGGATGAGTCCATGCTGACCGGCGAGTCCACGGCCGTCGCGAAGGACGCCGGCGCGCGCGTGCACGCCGGCACGCAGAATCTCGGCGCGCCGCTGCGCGTACGCGTCTCGGCGGTCGCGGACCGGACCGTGCTCGCGGGCATCGTCGCGTTGCTCGAGCGCGCGCAGGCCGAACGCCCCCGCCTCGCGCGCGCCGCCGACCGCGCGGCGGCGTGGTTCCTCGGTCGCATCCTGATTGGCGCCGCCGTCGTTTTTGCGGCCTGGTGGTTCGTGGACCCGTCGCGCGCGTTTTCCGCGACACTCGCGGTGCTGGTCGTGACCTGTCCCTGTGCGCTGTCGCTCGCGATGCCCGCCGCCATTGCCGCGGCCACCTCCAGCCTCGCGCGTCGCGGCGTGCTGGTGGCCCACTCCGACGCGCTCGAGACATTGGCGAAGGCGGACCACGTGCTGTGGGACAAGACCGGGACGCTCACCCGTGGCCTGATCCGGATCGAGGAGATCCGCCCGCTCACGGGTCTCACCGGGCCCGAGTGCCTCGAGCTCGCGGCCGCGCTGGAGCGCATGTCCGAGCACCCGATCGCGCGCGCCTTCATCGAACCGGGCGCAGCGACTGCGGACGCGACCGAGGTCGAAGTCCATGCCGGGCTCGGCGTCGAGGGAACGGTCCGCGGCCAGAGGCTGCGTGTCGGCCGCCCCGCGTTCGCAGGGGGGCTCGCGCCCGCGCAGGCGGCAGGCCACGGGTTCGACGGCGAGAGCTGGGTCTGCCTCGGCGACTCGAACGGACTCGTCGCCGCCTTCCGGCTGACCGACCAGCTGCGGGCCGAAGCCGTCGAGTGCGTTGCGGATCTCCGACGGCTCGGTCTCGATTCGGAGATCGTGAGCGGTGACGACGAGACTGCCGTCGCGCGCATCGCGGCGCTGGGAGGCATCGAGCGGCACACCGCGCGGCTCGAGCCGGAAGGGAAGCTCGAGCGCGTCAAGGTACTGCAGTCGGCCGGCGCAGTGGTCGTCGCGGTCGGCGACGGGATCAACGACGCGCCGTTGCTGCGCGGCGCGGATGTCGCCATCGCCATGGGACGCGGCTCGGCACTCGCGCAGACGAGCGCCGACCTGATCCTCGTGCGCGACTCGCTGGAGGAGATTCCGCACGCGGTTCGCATCGCACGACGCACGCAACGCGTGGTCCGGCAGAACCTCGCCTGGGCGATTGCATACAACCTCGCTGCGCTGCCGCTCGCCGCATTCGGGCTCGTCCCGCCCTGGCTCGCGGCGATCGGGATGTCGCTGAGTTCCGTCGCAGTGGTGCTGAATGCGATGCGCCTGTCACGCGACCCGGAACGAGGCCGGGGCCCGGGCTGGGCGCTGCGCTCGCCGGCCGAGGCGACCTGACGTGGGCATCGTCTACGTTCTCATTCCGCTCGGGCTGGTGCTGGTCGGCATCGGCCTCTGGGCGTTCTTCTGGGCGGTGGGCAGCGGACAGTTCGACGACCTCGACAGCCCCGGCTGGTCGGTGCTGTCGGACGACGGCGGCGCGAAACAGGAGCGCCTCCCCGGACCGCCTGAACCGGAAGCTGAAAAACGGGAGTGAACATGGAGCCGACGACGCTGGACCTTGGTGCCGCGCTGGTCGCGGGGCTTGCCGCGAGCGGCCACTGCGCAGCGATGTGCGGCGGCATCGCGGGGGCGCTGGCGATGCGCGACCGCGAGGCCGGCAGCGGAAGGCGGCTCGCCAACGTGCTCGCCTACAACCTGTCGCGCGTCACGAGCTACAGCGCGGCCGGCGCGGTCGCGGGACTGCTCGGCGGCGCACTGCTGCGTGCGATCGACGTCGGCGCGCTCTCCCTCGCGTTCCGCGTGCTGTCCGGACTGATCATGCTGGCTGCGGCGGGTCGCCTGCTCTTCGGGTGGCGCCTGCTCGACCCTCTGGAAGCGGCGGGCTCGGGGCTCTGGCGGCGCATCGCTCCCATGGCCGGACGGCAGCGCGGCACAGGCGGCGTGCGCGCCGCGATCGGGCTCGGTCTCGCCTGGGGCTGGCTGCCCTGCGGAATGACCTATTCGATGCTGCTGCTCGCCGCGACCACGGCGAGCGCCCCGCTCGGCGCGGCCGTGATGCTCGCCTTCGGCGTGGGCACGCTGCCGTCCATGGTGACGGCCGGCGTCGCATTCGACCGCGTGGCCCGGCTGCTCTCGACGCACCTGTCGCTCAAGCGTGTCGCCGGGACTCTATTGCTGCTGTTCGGCCTCTGGACAGCCGGATTCGCGATTTACCAGCGGACGGGCGGCGCGGCTGGCCATGCGCACCACATGCCGACGGACGCGCCGGCGGGGCATGAGCACCACCACCAGGAATGAGGAAGCGGATAGTGACTGGCGGATAGCGGATAGTCAGGAAAGCGCGACTCCCTTCTGACTATCCGCTATCCGCCAGTCACTGTCCGCTCACTTCCGCCGGTCGGGGCACGGACCCAGCCGCGCCCCGGTGGCCCGCGCTTCGAGCTACTGAATCGTAATCGCCAGCGGGCTCTTCTTCGGCACGTCCACTTTCGGCATGTGGACCACCAGTACTCCGTCCTTGGCCTCAGCCTTGATGAGCTTCGGATCGACATCGTCCGGAAGCATGAAGCTGCGCTCGAATGCGCCGTAATACCTCTCGGTCCGATGCACCTTCTCGCCCTTTACTTCCTTCTCGACCTTGCGCTCGCCCTTCACGGTGAGCAGGCCCTCGTCGAAGAGGATCTTCACGTCCTCCTTCTTCACCTCCGGCAGGTCGATCTTGATCAGGTATTCCTTCTCATGCTCGACGACGTCCGTCAGCGGCATGAACTCCAGCATCCCTTCGATGGGACGGGTCGCAGGCATACGGCCGAAAAGCGGCGTGAAGCCCTTGAAGATCTCGTCCATCTCGCGGAAGGGTTCCCAGCGTGTAAGTCTCATGGCTCCCTCCTCGGGTCACATGGAAAACGGTTTGCGGCCGTGGCCCGCCGGGCCGCAACCCATTGTCCGTCTGCAGGCTGGAGGGGGGAATTCGGAGCCGTGCGTAGCCGCGCTCCTGTAATACCTAGTGCCGCGCCCCTGCATCACTTAGGATTGGGTGTCCCGGACTCAGTCCAGACCGATGAATCACCGACACACGCCACAACGAGCCGATGAAAGGCGGCCTGGCCGCAGCAGCGACCGGGAATTCCGCGCGCTGCTCGACGCGGCGGTGGACGCGATCGTCGTGATCGACCACCTCGGGACCGTCGAGGAGTTCAGCCTCGCGGCCGAACGCATGTTCGGGTACTCCGCCGAGGAGGTGATCGGGCACAACGTGAAGCTGCTCATGCCCGAGCCGTACCGCAGCGCCCACGACGGTTACCTCGCCCGGTACCTGGAGACTGGCTACACGCAGATCATCGGCGTGGGGCGCGAGATCGTGTCACGGCGGAAGGACGGATCGACGTTCCCCTGCGAACTCGCGGTGGGCCGCATTCTGGATGCCGAGCCGCCGCGCTACGTCGGCTTCATCCGCGACCTGACCCTGCACAAGGCGGCCGGAGAGCAACTGAAGCGCAGCGAGGCCGAGCTGCGGCTGGCCCAGGCCCTCGCCAACCTCGGCAACTACGTCGTGCACCCGCGCGGCGACGGGCCGGACTACTTCTCGGCGCAGCTCTACCGCATCCTCGACGTGCCTGTTGACGGTCCGAACGTGACGCGCGAGGAGTTCTTCGAGCGCTGGGTGCATCCCGCCGACCGCGCCCGCGTGCTCGAGGCGTTCCATCGACTCGACGCCGGCAAACCGTCGCTCGACATCGAGTACCAGGTGGTCCTTCGCGACGGGCGCACCCGGCACCTGCACCACATCGCGCAGGCCGTGCTTGAGGACGACGGCCGGGTCCTCAAGCACGTCGGCACCATCCACGACATCACCGACCGGCGCCACGCCGAGGACGACGCGCGGCAGCTGCAGGACCGCCTGACCCACTTCAGCCGGCTTTCCACCATGGGCGAGATGGCCGCCGGCCTCGCGCACGAGATCAACCAGCCGCTCTCCGCCATCGCGACCTACTCGCAGGCCTGCCAGCGCCTGCTCCGCCAGCCGGAGCCCGACATCCAGGACGTCATCAGCGCCCTGGAGCAGGTCAACGCACAGGCCCTGCGCGCCGGCGAGGTGATCCGCAGGCTGCGCAACTTCGTGAAGAACCGAGAGGTCAAGCGCGAGTGGGTGGACTGCGGGCGCCTGCTCGACGACCTGCGCACGCTCGCCGAGACCGACGCGCGCCTGCACAACGTGCAGCTGCGGATCGAAGCCGAGGACGGCCTCCCGGCAGTGCACGCCGACCCGATCCAGCTGCAGCAGGTCGTGCTCAACCTCGTGCGCAACGCGATCGACGCCATGGCCGAGTGCCCGGAGGATCGCCGCGACATCGTGCTCATGGCCCGCCGCGAGGGCGAGGGCGAAATCCAGGTCACGGTCGCAGACCAGGGAAGCGGCCTGGCGCCCGGTGCGGCAGAGCACCTCTTCAACCCGTTCTTCACCACCAAGGCGAGCGGCACGGGGCTCGGGCTCGCCATCAGCCATTCGATCATCCGGGCCCATGGCGGGCGCCTGTGGCACACTTCGAACGGGCCGTTCGGCACGTGCTTTCATTTCACGCTGCCGGCCTCGCCGGCGACGAAAGGGGATGACCAGTGATCAAGGAAATCAAACCCACGGTCTTCGTGGTGGACGACGATGCCGCGGTGCGCGATTCGCTGCGGATGCTCCTCAAGTCGGTCGGGCTCCCGGTCGAGGTGTTCGAGTCCGGGCAGGAATTCCTGGATGCCGACCGCGACGACCGGCCGGGCTGCCTGGTCCTCGACATCCGCATGCCGGGAATGAGCGGCCTCGAGCTGCAGATCAAGCTGAACGAGCGGCACTCGATCCTGCCCATCATCTTCATCACCGGGCACGGCGACGTGCCGATGGCGGTCGAGGCCATGCAGGCGGGCGCGGTGGATTTCATCCAGAAGCCCTTCCGTGACCAGGACCTGCTCGACCGCATCAACCAGGCGCTCGACAAGGACGCGGGCAGCCGGCGGATGCTGGCCGAGCGCAACATGATCCGGAAGCGCCTCGAGTCGCTCACGCCGCGCGAGCGCGAGGTTCTCGACCTCGTCGTCGCGGGCAAGGCGAACAAGGTCATCGCCGGGGACCTGAACCTGAGCCAGCGCACGGTCGAAATCCATCGTGCGCGCGTCATGGAGAAGATGGAGGCGCACTCGCTCGCCCACCTGGTCCGCATGGTGCTCGAAGTCGAGCGAAACGACGAATGATCTACTGCGCCGCAGCACACTGCGGACGTCGCCTGAATTTAGGTATAAGCCCCGATTCTCCGAATTTTTGCCTGCGGGAAAACTGGGCCCCATGCGACCACAGATCGGCGCGCGGTTCGCCGCAACCGATCCTCCCTGCGGCCAGAATTGAACCGGCTCGACCTGTGGTCGCGCTTTACCTATGGCAGAGAACAAGAACGCGCCGGACGCTCCGCCCCAGATCGGGGTCATCGACCCTGATCCGGTCGCCCGCAACGGGTTGCGTGCGCTCCTGCATCGAAACGGCGTCGACGTCTCCACGTTCGACAGCGCGGAGAGCTACCTGCTCGCCGCGAACGGCCGGAACCTGTCTTGCCTGATCGTGGACCTGCTGTTGCCCGGGATGTCAGGCCTGGAACTGCTGCGTCGCCTGCGCCGCGCAGGCAACGACGTGCCCGTGGTGCTGCTCGCCGACGAATCGGACGTGGCGACCGCCGTCGCGGCGATGCGCGAGGGCGCGACCGATTTCATCGAGAAGCCCTACATGGACGTCGCCGTGCTGAAGCAGGTGCAGAAGCTGATCCGGCGACCACCGTCCGCCGCACACGCCTGACGTGAGCGGCCTCGAAAGCTGGCGCGAGGAAAAGCAGTCCGCCTGGCTCTACCGGGAGCTTGCGGACTGCGAGCCTGACGTACGCATCGCGGAGCTCTTCCGTGCGCTCGCGACCGCCGCCGACGGACAGGCGGACACCTGGCGCGCAGAGTCCGGCGCGGAACCACCCCCGTTCAAGCCGTCGGCGCGCGCACGGATCACCGCAACCCTGGCGCGCGTGCTCGGACCCAGGCGCATCAAGCCCGCGCTCATCGCGATGAAGGTGCGGGGCGTTTCGGCGTACGACTCAAGGTCCGCCACGCCCGGGCACCTGATGCCGACCTCGGTGTCCCAGGTGGGCATGCGGCACAAGGGCTACGGTGGCGGCAACCTGCGCGCGGCCGTGTTCGGCGTCAACGACGGCCTGGTGTCGAACGCGAGCCTGATCATGGGCGTGGCAGGCGCCGGCGCAAGCATCGGCGCAGTCGTCACCAGCGGCGTCGCGGGACTGCTCGCGGGTGCTTTGTCGATGGCCGCCGGCGAGTACATCTCGATGCGCTCGCAGCGCGAGATGTTCGAGTACCAGATCGGGCTCGAGCGCGACGAGCTGAACGAGTACCCGGAAGAGGAAGCCGAGGAACTCGCGCTCATCTACGCTGCGCGCGGCATGGACCTCGAGGAAGCGCGACGCATCACGCGCGAACTCGTGAAGAACCACGATGCCGCGCTCGACGCGCTCGCGCGCGAGGAACTCGGGCTCAACCCGGACGACCTGGGCTCGCCCTGGGGCGCCGCCATCTTCTCGTTCCTCGCGTTCGCCACCGGCGCGTCCCTGCCGCTTGCGCCGTTCCTGCTCGGGCTGCCGCTCGCGAGCTCGGTGATACTTGCAGCTGCGATCGCGGGCGTTGCGCTGTTCGGCGTCGGGGCGGCGCTGTCGCTTTTCACCGGCAGGAACGCGTGGCTCGGCGGGCTGCGCATGGTCGCGATCGGCGGCGGTGCCGGCGCCCTCACCTGGTTCATCGGCAGCCTGCTCGGCGCCGCGATCAACTGATCGCCGGCGTCACTCGGCGCGCGGATCGAACGGCAGCTCGCGCTTCATCTGCTCGAAGAACTCCCGGGCCCGCGGGCTGTCGGGCGGCAGGACGATCTCGAGGACCACGTACTGGTCACCCGGCGTGGGCCCCGGCAGGCCGCGACCACGCAGGCGCAGCCTCTGGCCCGCGCGTGCGCCGGCCGGAAGCTTCATGTCCACGGAGCCACCGAGGGTGGGTACCGACACCGTTTCGCCGAGCGCTGCTTCCCATGGCGCGACCGGCAGTGTCGCGGTGATGTCCCGGCCCTCGACCCGGAAGCGCGGATGGGCGCGGAATCCGATCTCGAGCAGAAGGTTGCCCGGCGGGCCGCCGCCGGTGCCGGGGCTGCCCTGCCCTGCGAGCCGGATCTGCTGGCCCTCGGTCACGCCGGCGGGAATCGTTACTCGCAGGGTTCGCGGCTTCACGACCACGTGGCCCTCGGGCGTGACTTCCGGCGAGCGCAGCTCGATGTCGCGAGCGCCGCCTCGATAGGCGTCCTCGAGATCGATCTCGACCCGCGCGACGTGATCCTGCCCCTGCGTTGCGAATCCGCGGCCCGCACGGCCCGGCCGACCGCCACCCGATGCCTGGCCGAATGGACTGCGTTCGCCGAAGAGCTCCGAAAAGAAGTCGCTGAAGTCGCCCGCACCGGCACCCTGCCCGCGCCGGCCGCCCGGCCCGCGAGAGAACTCGAAGCCCTTGCCCCAATCCGGCGGCGGGCGGAAATCCTGGCCCTGGCGCCAGTCGGCGCCGAGCTGGTCGTAGGCCGCGCGCTTCTCGGCGTCCTTCAGGACCTCGTGCGCTTCCTGCAGTTCCTTGAACTTCTCCTCGGCGTCCTTTTCCTTGCTGACGTCGGGGTGGTACTTGCGCGCGAGTTTCCGGTACGAACGCTTGATGTCTTCCTGGCTGGCGTCGCGCGCCACGCCCATGACCTTGTAGTAATCCTTGTAGCGCATGGCTCTACTTTAGCGCCGAACATGGCGCCCGGATGGCCGTACTGGCCACTAGATGGTGACTCGCGCGGTGCCTGGCAAGGGGGTGGTGCCTTGGGCCGGGTCGGGGAGTCGCCCTGGGCGGGAGTTGCCCTGGGCGGGGGTTGTCCTGCGTGCGACCCGACCCCATGCAAGGGACTCGTAAACACCCCGGGGCCGGAGGGTCCATGTCGACATCACGCAAGATCGTCTGCCAGCACTGCGACGGTATCGTCGGCGTACCGGCCGAACGCCTGGGCGACGGCCCGCGCTGCCCGCGTTGCCACGCCCCGCTGTTCGAGGGTCACCCGGTCGAGCTGACCCAGGGCAATTTCGACCAGCACGTCGGCCATAGCGACCTGCCCGTGGTGGTGGATTTCTGGGCGCCGTGGTGCGCTCCGTGCCGGATGATGGCGCCGGCATTCGAGGAGGCCGCAAGGAGCCTGGAACCCGCGGCCCGCTTCGCGAAGTTGAATACCGACGAGGCCCAGGACGTCGCTGCGCGATTCGGGATCCGCAGCATCCCGACACTGATCGTATTCAAGGGCGGACGCGAGATCGCAAGGCAGTCGGGCGCGATGGGCGCGGAGCAACTGGGTCGCTGGGTGCGGTCGGCGGTCGGTTGAGAAACCCTCCCCCGCTTTCGCGGGAGAGGGTCGCTGGCAGTCGGTCGACGGAAGCGATTACTTCCTGTCGAAGACCATCACGTTGTCGTACGTGCCGCCGGATGCGGAGTGTCCCTTGCTCGTGAGAGTCAGCACCTTGCCGTCCTTGGAGACCGTGCGAGTCGTCGTGCCCACGGCCTTGCCGGCCTTCTTCTGCACGCTCTCGACGGTATGGTCATCAACGCGCTTCAGTGACAGCGAGTCGAAGTCGGCCGAGCCGCTGAACGCGTAGTCCTTGCCGTCGTACTTGAAGCTCGACTTCTGCGAAATCGCCGAGCCATCGGCGTTGGTGCCGGTCACGGTCATGTCGATGCCGTCCGCCGTGGCGGCATAGGTTCTCGTCTGCGACTTCGGCGCCGGGCCCGGGCTGAACTTGGACTTGGCCACGTTCAGCACCCACGTGCCGACCACCGGATCCGTGGCTCCCGCCGCGGACGCGACCGCCGTAACGCCGAGCGCGAGCACGGTTCCGACGAGCAGCTTCCTGATAAATGAGTTCATGAACTCCTCCTGAGTGACGATGTAGTTTTGATTTCCCGCACTCGACAGGCCCGGGGAAGTCTCCCCGGCGCCTGTCGAGCGGGCGATTATGCGCGTCCTGCGAAAAGGGGACATTCTCCTTTTCCGCGGAACGCGAGTCAGGCGCCAAGCGCCTGTTTTCGAAGGGCCGTAGCCGGGAAAAGGAGAATGTCCCCTTGCGTCTGAAGGGCGCCCCCTTCGGCAGCTACTTCTTCGGGCAGGTGTTGATGCCGAGCACCGAGTACAGCGGGCAGAAACTCAGGAGCCCCGTTCCGAGCGCGACGAGCCCGAGTATCGCCAGATAGCGCGCGGGACCCTCAAGCACGAAAAAGAGCGCGATCAGCACGATCCCGACGACGATGCGGAGCGTGCGGTCGAATCCACCGACGTTGGCTTTCATGTTCGATTCCTCCTCGTTGATTAACTGGCGGGCCCACGCCCGAACCCATTCTGGGCGACCGGGGTCACCACCCGTACCGGCCATCATCTCGGTCAGGCGCTCGAAGGACAGTCCGAACATGTACTGACCCGGCGGGGCGGACGCGCCCCGGTGAGCCGGAACCGGACCTGCCTAGGCCCCGCCCGCCTCCGCCAGCACCACCAGCAGGTCCTTCGCATCCACCTGCTCGCCCGGCCGCGCGACGACCTCGACGACGGTGCCGTCGCGGTCCGCGCGCACGCTGGTCTCCATCTTCATCGCCTCGATCGTGAGGAGCACGTCGCCGCGCGACACCTTGTGGCCGACGACGGCGTGCACCGTCGCGATCGTGCCCGGCATCGGCGCGCCGACCTGGTCCGGGTGGTCCAGCTCCGCCTTGCGCCGCGGCGGGCGCTTGGCGACCTTGCTGCGGTCGGCGACCTTCACCGATCGGGGCTGGCCGTTCAGCTCGAAGAACACCGTGCGCGTGCCGTCGTCGTGCACGTCGCTGGTGGCGACGAAGCGGACGATCAGGTGCTTGCCGCGCTCGAGGTCGAGCGTGATTTCCTCGCCGGGTTCGAGCCCGTAGAAGAACGCGCGCGTGGGCAGGACGCTGGTATCGCCGAAGTTCAGGCGGTCGGCCATGTAGTCCGTGAACACCTTCGGGTACATGAGCCAGGAGGCGAACTCGCGGTCGGTGATGGCGCCCGGCATCTTCGCCTGCAGCGCCTCGCGCGCGCGCACGAGGTCCACCGGCGGCAGCACCGATCCCGGGCGCGCCGTGAGCGGCGCCGCGCCCTTCAGCACCTTCTTCTGCAGCGCCGGCGGGAAGCCGCCGTACGGCTGGCCGATGTCGCCGCGGAAGAGCGACACCACGGACTCCGGGAACGCGACCTCGATCGCGGGATCCTGCACGTCCTCGGCCGTGAGTCCGCTGGTGACCATCATGATCGCCATGTCGCCCACGACCTTCGAGGAGGGCGTCACCTTCACGATGTCGCCGAACATCTCGTTCACCTGGGCGTAGGCCCGCGCGACCTCGTGCCAGCGCGTGTCGTCGATGCCGAGCGAGCGCGCCTGCTCGCGCAGGTTCGTGTACTGGCCGCCCGGCATGCCGTGCACGTAGACCTCCGAGGCCCCCGAGCGCATGTCGCTCTCGAACGCCGCATAGCCGTGGCGCACCTGCTCCCAGTAGTTCGAGAGCACGCGCAGCTTGTCGGGGATCGAGGCCCGTGTCGCGCGGCCCGATGGCGCAGCGCCTCGACGATGGAGCCCAGGTTCGGCTGCGAGGTGAGCCCGCTCATGGCGTCGAGCGCGCCGTCCACCGCGTCCACGCCCGCCTCCACCGCCATGAGCACGCTCGCCGCGGCGATGCCGCTCGTGTCGTGCGTATGGAAGTGGACCGGGATGCCGATCTCCTCCTTCAGCGCCTTGACCAGCGTCCAGGCCGCGCGCGGCTGGCAGAGGCCCGCCATGTCCTTGATGCCGAGGATGTGCGCGCCCGCCTTCTCGAGCTCCTTCGCCATCCGGACGTAGTACTTGAGGTCGTACTTGGTCTGGCGCGGGTCGTTGAGATTGCCCGTGTAGCAGATCGCGGCCTCGCAGAGGCGGTCGGTCTCGAGCACGGCGTCCATCGCGACGCGCATGTTCTCGACCCAGTTGAGCGAGTCGAACACGCGGAAGAGGTCGACGCCGTTCTTCGCCGCCTGCTCGACGAAGTAGCGCACCACGTTGTCGGGGTAGTTCGTGTAGCCGACTGCGTTCGCCGAGCGCAGCAGCATCTGCAGCAGCAGGTTCGGCATCGCCTCGCGGAACTGCCGCCAGCCGGTCCCAGGGGCATTCCCGGAGGAAGCGCATGGCGACGTCGAAGGTCGCGCCGCCCCAGCACTCCACCGAGAAGAGGTCGGGCGCGAGGCGCGCGTAGGCCGGCGCCACCGCCGCCAGGTCGCGCGTGCGGAAGCGCGTCGCGAGCAGCGACTGGTGCGCGTCGCGGAACGTCGTGTCGGTCAAGCAGCACCGGCTGCTGCGCGAGCATCCACTGCGCGAACTTCCGGCGGGCCCAGCTCGTCGAGCCGCTGCTTCGTGCCGGGCGGCGGCGGCTCGGCGAGGTTCACCTTCGGCGGTCGCGGATCCAGCGTGCGGGTCGGGCGGGCGCGTCCTGATGACCTCCGGGTTGCCGTTGACGATCACGTCGGCGACGAAGCGCAGCAGCCGCGTGGCGCGGTCGCGCTTGCGCGGGAAGTGGAACAGCTCCGGCGTCTCGTCGATGAACCGGGTCGTGTAGTCGGCGTTCTCGAAGCTTCGGGTGCGTGATCACCTGGTCCAGGAAGCGCAGGTTCGTGACCACGCCGCGCACGCGGAACTCCCACAGCGCGCGGTGCATGCGCGCGATGGTCTCGTCGGGCGTCGGCGCCCAGGCCGTCACCTTCACCAGCAGCGAGTCGTAGGAGCGGGTGATGAACGCGCCCGTGTAGGCCGTGCCCGCGTCGAGCCGGACACCGAACCCGGCAGGGCTGCGGTAGGCGGTGATGCGGCCGTAGTCCGGGATGAAGGCGTTCTCCGGATCCTCGGTCGTGATGCGGCACTGCATCGCGTGGCCGTTCATGCGGATGTCGGCCTGCGCCGGCACGCCGCTCGTCGGGCTCGCCGATCACCGCGCCCTCGGCGATGCGGATCTGCGCCTTCACGATGTCGATGCCGGTCACCACCTCGGTGACCGTGTGCTCGACCTGGATGCGCGGGTTGACCTCGATGAAGTAGAACTGCCCCGTGTCGGCGTCCTGCAGGAACTCGACCGTGCCGGCGTTGAGGTAGCCCACGGCGCGGCCGATGCGCAGTCCGAGCTCGCAGAGCTCCGCGCGCTGCGCGTCGTCGAGGAACACCGCCGGCGCGCGCTCGACGACCTTCTGGTTGCGGCGCTGCACCGTGCAGTCGCGCTCGTAGAGGTGCACCAGGTTGCCGTGCATGTCGCCGAGGATCTGCACCTCGACGTGGCGCGCGCGGCGCACCAGCTTCTCGAGGTACACCTCGTCGTTGCCGAAGGCGGCCTTCGCCTCGCGCCGCGCGGTCGCCACCATCTCGGCGAGCTGCGACTTCGCCCTCGATGACGCGCATGCCGCGGCCACCGCCGCCCCAGCTCGCCTTGAGCATGACCGGATAGCCGATCGCGGCGGCCATGCGCGCGCACTCGGCGTCGTCGAGCGGCAGCGGCGGCGTCGCGGGCATCACCGGCACGCCGGCGGACACGGCCAGCTTGCGCGCGGTGACCTTGTTGCCGAGGCTGCGCATGATCTGCGGCGTCGGGCCGATGAAGATGATGCCGGCCGCGGCGCAGGCCTCGGCGAAATCCGGGTTCTCGGAGAGGAAGCCGTAGCCCGGGTGGATCGCGTCCGCGCCCGCCTCGCGCGCCACGCGGATGATGTCCTCGATGTCGAGGTAGGCCTCGACCGGGCCCTTGCCCTCGCCCACGAGGTAGCTCTCGTCCGCCTTCATGCGGTGCAGGGAGAAGCGGTCCTCCTGCGAGTAGATCGACACCGTCCTGATGCCGAGCTCGTGCGAGGCGCGCATCACGCGGATGGTGATCTCGCCGCGGTTGGCGACGAGCAGGGTCTTGATCTTGCCGGGCTGGCGCATGGCGGTTCGCTGGGGCGCGGTCAGGAAACTGTGGCGGTCGCCCGATGATAAGCTGAACCCGGACGATGTATTCCCCCTCCCTGCGGGTTGGGATCGAGGACTGACGATGCTTGCAATTGCCGTGCATGGCGGCGCCGGGGTGATGCCGGGGGCCGAACTGACGCCTGAGCGCCGCAAGGCGTTCCAGGACGGGCTCGAGTCGGCGCTCCGCGCCGGGTACGGGGTGCTGGAGGCCGGCGGCGCGAGCCTCGATGCGGTCGTGGCCGCGGTGAAGGTGCTCGAGGACGACCCGCTCTTCAACGCCGGGCGCGGCTCGGTGCTGGCGGCGAACGGCCAGCACGAACTCGACGCCTCGATCATGGACGGGCGCGACCTGCGTGCCGGGTCGGTCACGGGCGTCCGCCACGTGCGCAATCCCGTCGAACTCGCGCGCCTGGTGATGGACCGCTCGCCGCACGTGATGCTCGCGGGACCGGGCGCCGACGAATTCGCGGTCGAGGTGGGGCTGACGCCGGTTGCGAACGATTATTTCGCGACCGAGCAGGCGCCGGCTGGAACTCGAGCGATACCTGCGCGGTGGCGCGGACTCCGGGGACGAAGCCGTGCTCGGGACCGTCGGCGCCGTCGCGCTCGATGCGCAGGGCAACCTCGCGGCCGCGACGTCCACCGGCGGCATGACCGGCAAGAAGTGGGGACGCGTCGGCGACTCGCCGATCATCGGCGCGGGAACCTATGCGGCAAACGACTGTTGCGCGGTCTCGGCGACCGGCCACGGCGAGTACTTCATCCGTGCGGCGGTGGCCCACGAGATCGCATCACTCGATGCGCTATCGCGGGATGGGCGTCGTCGAGGCCGCCGACGAGGTCGTGATGAAGCAGCTCGTGAAGCTCGGCGGTTCGGGCGGCGTGATCGCGGTCGGCCGCGACGGGTCGATCGCGATGCCGTTCAACTCGCCCGGCATGCTGCGCGGTGCGATGGATTCGAAGGGGCGGTTGGAGACGGGGATCCTGCAGGATCCACCCCGGGCGCGGTCGCGGTGAGCGGGCCGGAAGGCTACCATGAGGTTCATGGCGTGACTGGGAAACGCCGCATCGAACAGCAGGGAAGAAATCGCATGCGCTTCGTGCCTTCCGAGTCACCATCGACCGGCCTGCCCGGGGCCGACTCCATACAGGTCGCGCTCCTGACGCTGCTGCTGGCCTGCTCTGGCACCGCGGTTGGCAGCGGCGCGATCCCGGAAGACGCCGCAGCGCTTTTCAAGGTCCACTGCGCAATCTGTCACGAGGTCCCGGAAACCAAGGCACCGCCGACCGACACGCTGCGACGCCTGCCGGCCTCCCAGATCCTGCAGGCAATGGAGTTCGGCAAGATGCAGCCCCAGGCTGCCGTCCTGAAGCAGGAGCAGCGAATCCTGATCGCACACTGGCTCGCAGCGGCGGAGGATGCGAAGCGAGACGCCTGGATCGCAGAGAGAGCCTGCGCCGGAGTCGTATCGGTTCAACCGACGGGTCGCGAGAACTGGGGATTGGGGCGGCAGAACCGGCGTGAGGCCGCCGGCGCCGCAATCGACGGCCGCGACGTCGACCGCCTCGAGCTGCTTTGGTCCATTGCACTGCCGGCCGTGACCACGATGCGCTCGCAGCCGGTCGTGGCGGGCGACACCGTGTTCCTCGGCAGCAAGGGCGCGCACCTGTTCGCACTGGATCGGCGAAGCGGCTGTGTGCGCTGGTCTTTCAAGACGGACGGGCCGGTTCACTCGGCACTGACTCTCGACACGACACCCGACGGAGTGGCCACGCTGTTCTTCGCCGACGAGATGGCCAGCGTGTACGCGGTGGACGCAAAGTCCGGCAGGCTTCGCTGGCGGGAGCGCCTGAAGTGGTTCCCGACCTCGATCATCAGCGGCCCGATCACCTATTACGACGGCCGCCTGTACGTGCCGATGTCCTCATTCGAGGTCGCCGCGGCCGGCCTTCCGACGCACGAGTGCTGCCGCACGCATGGCGGTATCGCGGCGCTCGATGCTTCGACCGGCGAGGCACTGTGGCGATTCGACACCACGCCGCACGCCGCAAAGACCTATGTCAACCGCGATGGCGTGCAGATGTGGGGCCCGAGCGGTGCCGTCGTATGGAACAGTCCGACCGTCGACGCGAAGCGCGGTGCCCTGTATTTCGGCACCGGACAGAATTCGTCCTCGCCGGCCACTGACACGAGCGACTCGATCATCGCGCTCGACCTGAAGACGGGCGAAAAACGCTGGGTGTTCCAGGCTTTGGCGAACGACGCATGGAACGCGGCCTGTCTCGGCGGCGGCGCGAGCTGCCCCAGGGAAAATGGCCCTGACTTCGATTTCGGCGCGTCCGTAATCCTCGTCGAGCGCAAAAGGGAGACCTGTTGCTGGCCGGCCAGAAGTCCGGAGAAGTTTTCGCGCTCGATCCCGACCGCAACGGCGCGGTCGTCTGGCGCAAGCGTGTCGGCTCGGGAAGTTCCAACGGCGGCGTGCACCACGGCATGGCCACCGACGGCCAGCGGGTATATGTCCCGATCGCAGACCCCGAGCGCAAGCTGCCGGGCTACGTCCCCAGGCCGGGCGTCTATGCGCTCGCCGTCGACGACGGCGCGATCGTGTGGTCGCACCCGGTGCAACGCGGCTGCACGTTCGATCCCGCGGACGCGCCGCTGGTGGGCCTGGCCGAGATGGCCAAGGGCAAGTCGGACCGCACGCCGTGGCCGCAGTGCAGCTACTACTACGGCCAGTCCGCGGCGGCAGTGGTCGCGAACGGGCTCGTGTACGCCGGCGCGCTCGACGGCAAGCTGCGGATCCTGGACGCGCGCGACGGGAAGACACTGCGCGTCATCGAGACCGCGCTTCCGTTCCAGGCGAGCAATGGCGTCGCCGGGCACGGCGGCGCAATCGACGTGGGTGGCGCGATAGTGAGCGATGACCAGCTTTTCGTGCTGTCAGGCTACGGCATGTTCGGCCAGATGCCGGGCAACATGCTGCTCGTGTACGGGCTCCGGTCCGGCAAGTAGCCAGATCCTCCCGACAGACCGGCGCTGATACCCCGTGGCAGGGCCATCAGGGCCGCTGCACGCGGATCAGTGTCGGCTGACCGTCCTCTACCTGCCAGCCGGGGAAATTCGCGATGGCAGTGTAGGCCGAACCTTCGGGCGAAAACTCCACGTCGCGGGTGAACGTCACGCGGCGCGGCATCGGAATCTGCTGCCACCTCTCGGTCGCGATGTCGAACGTATAGAGCGAGTCGCTCTGGTTGCCGTTGACCCACACGACGCCACGCGGACGATCCACGTTCAGCGCATAGGGCGTGTCGCCGCCCTTCGGCCGCAGCGGCAGGTCGAAACGCGTGAATTCTCCGCTCGCCGGATCGAACCGCACGATGGCCGACTCCGGAAACGCCGTGATCCACAGCTTGCCCTGGGCGTCGGTGCGCAACCTCCGCGGTCCCTTGAAGGGCGTGGCAATCATCGTGATCTTGCCGGTGTCGGGGTCGATCGAGCCGATCTCGTCGGTATGCAGGCGTGCGAACCACACCTTGCCGTCGGGCGTGATGTCGATGCCGTAGGGCAGCGGCGTGCCGGTCGCCTGCCGGTCCACCGGCAGCCAGTTCGCGAGAGGCACCCCCCAGTTGATCAGCTTGAAGATGAACCCGATCAGCCGGACGTTCAGCCACTCGCGGAATCCGCGCGTCGGCAGGTCGTACATCGTGAAGCGCTGGTTGCCGCGATCGAACATCGCGACCTGGTTCGACAGTGCGACCGTGAACCACACGCGATCCTTCTGGTCGATGCGGATCGTGTGCGGGTAAAAGCCCTCCTTCATCTCGTGCAGCGTGAACGCCTTCGTCTCAGGGTCGAACTCCACGAGGCGGCGCTGCGCCGATGGCGTGATGAAGATGTGGCCGTCCACGCGCGACTCGGCCAGCGAGTGCGCATTCGAGGTGCTGTCGTGCCTCGGAAAGTCCCTCATGCGACCCGCGAGCAGGCCACCGTTCTTTTCGCCCTCGCGGTGCGGGATCCTGTAGACGGTGACCGAATTGCTGCGTGGGTCGATTTCGTACAGCCGGTCCTGGATGTTGTCGGCCACATAGACCAGGCCATTGGCGCCCACCAGCATGTCGTGGACCTGGCTGAAGATGTCACCGAGGGGCCACTCCGTGATCGTGATTCCGGCAAGCGCCGGGTCCCACGGCAGCGGGTCAGGAACCATCGCGGGGTTTTCACGCAACTTTCGGTAACCTGCAGACAGGCGCCCGGGCAGCGTTTCCTGGTCTCCGCTCGACAGCCTCGAACCGTAGCGCATCATGCGCTTGATGATCGCGCTCCACTCGTCCGGCGTGCGCTCCATGCGGATGAAGGCGTTTCCCTGCTGGTGGCAGAACGTGCACTGCGTCTGGAAGTGAAGCTTGGTTTCGTGATCACCGAGGTCGAGCACGCCGAGCCATGAACTCGCCGGCCTGGCCTCCGCCAGCTTCAACGGGTCGGTTTCCGGAACCAGCGTCACTGGCAGTTCGCGCGTCCCGAGCGGCGGCCGTATCGCAAGGTCCTGGAATCCCGGCTTGCGAACCAGGTACTCCATCGGCTCATTGCGATCGGCGAATTCCACGCGGGCAGACGCATCGCTGAAGCGCGTGATCTCGGGCTCGACGACATGCGCCACACCAGGCCTGGGGTAACCGTCGTCGGAGGTGTCCAGGCCAGGGCCGTCCGCGCGCCGCTCACGCACCATCACTGTGGCAAGCGGCTGCCCGGCTGGGTCGGTTACCGTCAGGGTGGTGGCCGACACCGGCGCCGCCAGTGCGAGCGCCAGTAACACCATCGTTCCACGTTGTGCGCGGGTGGTCGCCATCGTCACTCCCTCAATCCAGGTGGTAAATGTTGCGATCATTCCGTTGCGCATACAACGTCGGCAGGAAATGCGGCAGCAAGCCGACTTCCTCCACCTGATGTCGTTGCCACTCGCGCAGCATCTCGTCACTGAAGATGCGCCGGCGCAGCAGCGCGTTGACCCACGGACCCACGATCGGCCAGTCGACCCCGATCACGGTGTCCACGACGTAGGTCGCGCCCTGCGATGAAACGCCCCATTCGTGCCGGATCTCGCCGAACGCGAGACCAGCCATCGTCGGTCGCACCACAAAACGCCGCGGCGACAACTCCGTCACGCGGGCTGCGCCCTCGCTCTCGTATGGGCCGAACCACTCGTAGCGTGCGACCACTGCACCCGCACCGACGCCGGGCCGGCCGTCCGACGCCGGCTTCTCGATCCAGATGCGTCCGTGCTCGGTGGGATGGAACAGGTGATACATCGGGCGCCGGGCGCCGTCGAACTCCACCTCGCTGATCGGCAGCACGCGGTACCACCAGGCGAGCATTTCCGGAGTCACGCCGGGAAGCAGGCGATGCCTGATCGTCAGGTGGATCCGACCATCCGGCAGGATCTCGTGCGCCGTCACCGCTTGCGTGATGGACATCAGTGGCCACGGCAGGTGGCGCGGCGCGTCGTGCTTCGGGTTGGCCGGCAGGGCGAATGCGATGAGGTAATCGCCGGTGCCTCGGTTGTACATGGCGTGCCCGCCGGCGTTGACGACGACGTATTGCCGCCCATCGAGCAGGTAGCTCATCGGCGTGGCGGTGGCATCCACCGGCAGCGTGAATGACCACAACTGGCGCCCGTTGCGAACGTCGAACGCGCGGAACTGCCGGTCCATCGTCGCGGCGATGAAGAACACGCCGCCATCGGTCACGAGGCCTCCGCCGAGATTCGGCGTGCCCCAGTCGATGTGCCACGGAATCGGGAACGGTCCCATCTCGTGCACCGACCCGAGCGGCACCTCCCAGGCGACGTCGCCGCGCGAAAGATCGACCGCCACGAGCTTGCCCCACGGTGGCGCCGTGCAGGGAATGCCGAGAGGCGACAGTAGCGGCCCGACCGCGACCGTATACGGTGTGCCCTGCATCGTGACGAACATCGTCTTCTGGCCGGCCACGGGATGATCCTGCCCGGTCATCGCGACGGCGCCACGCAGCAGTTGCGCGACGAATGGCGCGGCGTTGACGTTCACGATCAGTCGCTGCGTCTGCGGCGAGTACGCGCCGCCGCCCCAGTTGGCTCCGCCCAGGCTGCCGGGGAACAGCAGCGTCGGCAGCTCCGCGAGCGGCGTGAATATTCCGTCGTTGCGCAGGCTCGCCAGCGCGTCGCGGCACCTGCCCCGGTCCCAGGGTGTGAGACCCCAGGCATCGCCTGGACCAAGCCGCGTCGGGAGCAGTTGCAGCGACGGGGCGGGAAACGGCTGCGTGGGCCACGCGCGCTCGCCCGGGATGGTGCTCGACGGCACCGCCCGCTCCTGCACCGGCAACAACGGCTCGCCGGTGCGCCGGTCAAGCAGGAACACGAAGCCCTGCTTGGTCACCTGCGCGAGCGCAGGTATCCGGCCGCCGTGACCGTCGGGCCACTCGATGAGCACCGGCTGTGCCGGCGTGTCGTAGTCCCACAGGTCGTGATGCACCAGCTGGAATGCCCATGCGATTTCGCCACTCGACAGGCGCAGTGCCACCACCGAGTTAGCGTGCCCGTTGCTCCCCGGCCTCAGCGCACCGTAGTAGTCGGGTGACGGCGCGCCGGTTGGCAGGAACACGAGATCCCGCTCCGCATCCACGGCAAGCGGCGCCCACGCATTGGCGGCACCAGTCCCGGCGATGCCCTGCAGGGGGTCGAACGTCCAGCGCGGCGCTCCACTCACGGCGTCGAAGGCCGCGATCAGCCCTCGTGGCGCCTCCGCATACGCGAAATCAATCACCGAGGAACCGACGACCACCACGCCGTTCGCCACCACTGGCGGTGAACTCGAACCGACCTGCTCGAGCCCGTAGCGTGCGTGCTCGGCGAGCGTGACCACGCCGCCATTGCCGAACCCCGCGCAGGGCTTGCCATCCCGTGCGTCCAGCGCGATCAGGCGGCGATCGCCGGTGGCCGTGTAGATACGGTGCCGGCACGCGGCATCGACCGCGATCTGCGGCACGTCCGCGTAGGCGACGCCCCGGCAGCGGTACGGGCGATCGCTGGTGCGCCTGACAGCTGGATCGTAGCTCCAGCGCTCGAGGCCGGTGCGCGGGTCCAGCGCGATCACCCGGTTGAATGGAGTGCAATAGACGAGGTGCTGCCCGGCTGCGGTCGGCAGCAGGATCGGCGTTGACTGCGCCGAGACACTCGCCGGCCTGCCCTGCCTGGCCGCCATGTCGCCATTGCGATGCGTCCACACGGGCTCGAGCTCGGCGACGTTCACAGGAGTGATCTGCGTGGCGGGACTGTTGTGCCAGCCCAGGGGGTCGCCGGCGGCATGCGCCATCGGCGAGGCCACGACCGCAAGCAGAGGCAACAGGCACCTCTGTGCCGTGGAGACGCTCACACCGGTCAGGCCGCGAAGTACCGTGCGAGGTACTCGTCGAAGCCGATCTTGTCGTCGGCCTCGATCTTCGCCTGTGCGTGCAGCGACTCGTCCGCCTCGGCCATGAACTCTTCCTGGCGCGACTCGTGCGGCGGGTGCAACTCCAGGAAATAGGACTTGTGCAGCTTCGACATGCGGAGCGCAAAGTCGAAGAACGATTCCTCGTTGGTGCGCATCTCCTCGAGCGAACGCGCAGACGGCGTGAGCGCGACCTCGCGCACCTTTGCGGCCTGCATCTCGAGCGCAGCGGAGTAGTGCCGCTGGGGGTCGCCCTCGTCGAGGAGTTCGCACACGCCGCGCATCGAGTCCACGATCTCGGACGCCCAGTCGCGCAGCGACACGTCACGACCGTCGCGGCGGAGCTTGAGTCCCGGCCTGCGACCCTCGCGCGCCACGATCGCGTGATTGCCGTCGAGCTCCGACTGCTCCGAGGGCTCGATCGGCGGGCTCTCGGCCAGCACGCAGTAGGCGGCGAAGGCCTCGAGGAAGCGCAGCTTCATCTGGTTCACGCCCACCGGGTCGAACGCACTCACGTCGAGCGATCGCATCTCGACGTACTGCACGCCACCGCGGCGCAGCGCCTTCGACGGGCTCTCACCCGACATGGTCACGCGCTTCGGGCGGATGTAGCTGTAGTACTCGTTCTCGATCTGCAGCACGTTGGCGTTCAGCTGGCGGTATTCGCCGTCCACCTTCACGCCGATCTTTTCGTAGTCCGGGTTCGGCGTGTTGATCGCCCGCGTGAGGTCGCGCACGTAGTGCTCGAGGCTGTTCACCGAGACCGAGAGGCCCGCCTGGCTCTTGTTGCGGTAGCCGAGGTCGCTCATGCGCAGCGAGGTGGCGTACGGCGCGTAGAGGCTGCCGGGGACGAAGTCCTCGAGCCAGTCCACCTTGCGGCCCTGCAGGAAGGACGGGCAGATCGCCGGCGAATTGCCGAAGAGGTAGAGCACGATCCAGCCGTGGCGCCGGTAATTGCGCAGCAGCGCGAAGTAAGCGTCGGAGCGGAAGGACTGCCCGCTGTCGTGGCTCTCGAGCAGGTCGGCCAGCACCGGCCAGAAATGCTCGGCGAAGGAATAGTTGAAGTGCACGCCCGAGATGGCCTGCATCACGCGCCCGTAGCGGTGGCCGAGCCCGCGCCGGTACACGGTCTTCATGGTGCCGACGTTGGACGAGCCGAACTCGGCGATCGGGATGCTCTCCTCGCCCTTGATGGCGCAGGGCATGCTGGTCGCCCAGAGGAGCTCGTCCTCGAGGTGCCGGTAGACGAACTGGTGCAGGTCGCAGAGGTACTGGACGAGTTCCCAGGTCTGGGCGAACGGCGGGGTCACGAGCTCGATCAGGGACTCGGAGTAGTCCGTGGTGATGTGCTCGTTGGTCAGGGCCGAGCCCAGGGCCTTGGGGTGCGGCGTCCTGGCTATGAGCCCCCTGGGGGTCACCCGCAGGGACTCCTTCTCCACCCCCTTCAGGCCGCCCTGGAGCGCGGCGGCGGCCTTGGCGTTGACCAGGGCGGCGAGGCGGCGGTCGAAGGTGCGGGAGGGGGGCATGGGGCAGGCCGGCGTATCCGGAGGGGGTGGAAAGGGTAGCAGAGTCGCCCTGAGGACCCAGTCGGCTCAAAGCCCCCGGATTTCAGGCTCTGGCAAGGAGTGGGCCGGCTGCGTGTCGGCAACGCTCCCAACTCGCTGTGCGTCGGCGGACCAACCCCTCGGGCGGTGTCGGAATACATTACAGAATTGCCGTTGCGGCTTAGCGTGCCGGCAGCAAAGCTCAACATACGTCCATACTAATCAATAAGTTAGACTTTATGGCACGGCTCTTGCTATATCTTCGGCACCGGACCTTTGTTTTCGGTGTTGGTACATCGCGATTCGCCTGAGGAAAATAGACAAATGAACGTTTCAAAGAATTTTCTTGGTACGGGTCTTGCGGTTCCTTGCTCGCAATGGCCGGTGCCGCGAACGCGGTGACCGTCTACAGCTTCGATGCGACCGCCGTTGCTGCCTTCGGTGCCGGCCCTTACGGCACGGTGACGCTGACACAGTCTGGCGCAAACGTGCTCGTGAACGTGGCGCTGCGCAGCGACATGAATTTCGTGAATACCGGCGGACCACACTCGGTGTTCTCGTTCATGGTGGCCGATGGTCATACGGGCGACGTCCAGAGCGTCCTCTTCAACGGTGTTGCGAATGCGAACTACACGGTCGTGACCTCAGGCGATAATCAGCCTTTCGGTACGAACTTTTCGCTCGCGATCGACTGCACCGCAACTGCTTGCCAGAACGGCGCGCCTGGTCAGATCTCTGACCCGCTGACGTTCACCTTCTTGAACGCATTCGAGGCGGATTTCGCCAACATGCTGAGCAACGGCGGCGCGTACTTTGCCGCGGACGTGATCTGCGTCAGAGGCAGCTGCAATGGAGCTACCGGCGCCATCGCGGTCACTGGCGAGGAGCGTGCCGGAGCCGGGCACCCTCGCCCTTCTCGGTCTCGGTCTGGTGGGCCTGGGCTTGAGCCGCCGGCGGGTCAAGGCGTAAGCGAAGACTGAACGGATCTATCGATTGCCGGGCCTCGCGGGGCAACCCGCGGGGCCTTTTCTTTTCCCTTGTAAAATCATGTAGTTACGCCGCCTGGATTCCAGCTGGCGTGACGATGGACACGATGGTGGCGGCCAGTTCCAAACGGGGACTGTCGGCATCTTTTACGCCCTGCAATCTTTGCGGCGTGGCCGGCAGCTCTACTGGTTGTCGGGCGGGCGCACTCCGCAGCGCCCGCCTCCGAATCCTTGCAGCCGGATGTCACCCGGACATTGCGGATTGCGGGACGCCGACCGAATCGCCGTACCATTGCCCATGGGATCGTCGCCTCGAGCCCTGCGGGATTTCAGGCTGCTGCCCGGCATCGCAATGGTGCTGGCCGCGTCAGCGATGCTCCTCGCCTCAACCCCGGCCGTGCCGTCCGACGACACGATGCGCTGCGGCACGCGCCTCGTCGGCGAGGGCGACGGCAAGGACAAGGTGCGTACGCTTTGCGGCGAACCCACCAGCATCAGCCAGGCCGGCTACGTGGGCGGGCCGGGCTACTACCCCAACTACAACACCGGCGTGTATCAATACTCGTACCCCTGGCCGAACTGGACCGCGGTGCCGGTCGAGGTCTGGACCTACAACCTCGGGCCCAACAAGCTCTTGCGGACCCTTCGCTTCGTCGGCGACGAACTCGACGAGATCCGGACCAACGGCTATGGATACTGAGGCTCGTCGTGACGCCGCGTTAGCGCCTGCGGATCGGCGGCCCTCGTCGGTTCCCGTTGCGTCGAACAATGCCGCCGTCCTGGCATGCGCCGCGCTCTTCCTGCTGCCTTGCGCGGCACTCGCCGACTCCATGCGCTGCGGCAACCGCATCGTCAAGGAAGAAGACACGATGGAGAAAGTGCTCGAGGTCTGCGGCGAGCCCGCGACGAAGGAGCGCACCTGGATCCAGCGCGCGCCGCAGTACGAACTCGGCGGCCAGTACTACTCCTTCCCGGGCACGGAGGACGTGCCGGTGGATCTGTGGACCTACGACCTGGGCAGCAACAAGTTCCTGCAGCAGGTGCGATTCATCGATGGGATCGTCGATTCGATCGTCACGCTTCCGGAAAAGGGCACGAAATAGGGGACATTCTCCTTTTCCACTGGAAAAGGGGAATGTCCCCTATTACTGTTTCCGCGCCGTGATCCAGCGCGCGATCTTCTCCTCGAGCACGCCCATCGGCACCGCGCCGTCGCACAGCACCTCACGATGGAAGTCCTTCAGGTCGAACCGGTCGCCGAGTTCGGCCTCGGCCTTGCGGCGAAGTCCCTGGATGCGCAGGTCGCCCACCTTGTAGCCGAGCGCCTGCCCCGGCCACGCGATATAGCGCTCCACTTCGGAGACCACGTCCGTCTCGGCCATGGTGGAATTGTCGAGCATGTACTTGATCGCCTGCTCGCGTGACCAGCCGAGCGCGTGCAGGCCCGTGTCCACCACGAGTCGCATCGCGCGCAGCTGCTCGTCGTTCAGGCGCCCGAACCACTGGTAGGGATCGGTGAACATCCCGAGTTCCTTGCCGAGCGACTCGGAGTACAGCGCCCAGCCCTCGGCGTAGGCCGTGTAGCCGTCCGAGAACCTGCGGAAGCGCGGCAGGCCGGTGAGTTCCTGCTGGATCGACGTCTGGAAGTGGTGTCCGGGGGAGGCTTCGTGCAGCGACAGCGTCTCCATGCCGTACTTCGGTTGCGCCTTCAGGTTGTAGGTGTTGACGTAGAAAATACCGGGCCGCGAGCCATCCGCCGACGGCTGCTGGTAGAACGCGCCGGCCTCGGATGCGGCCCGATAGGCCTCGATCTCGCGGATCTGGTAGTCGGCCTTCGGAAACACCGAGAACAGCTTCGGAAGCGCCGCGTCGATGCGGACCTTGAGGTCGCGAAAGCCCTGGATCAGCTCGGGGCCCTGCGTGTAATAGAACTGCGGGTCGGTCTGCAGGTGCTCGAAGAACGCCGGCAGGTCGCCCTGGAACCCGACCTCGCGGCGCACGCCGTCCATCGCGCCCAGGATCCGCGCTACCTCGCGCAGGCCCACTTCGTGGATCTCCGCGGGCGTCATGTCGGTCGTCGTGTGCTCCTGCACGTAGAACTCGTACCAGGCCTTGCCGTCGGGCAGTGCGGTCCACGCCACCGTGCTGCGGCACTTCGGCAGGTATTCGTCGCGCACGAAGTCGCGCATGCGGCGATAGGCGGGCACGACCTTGTCCTGGATCGCCACGCGATACGCGGCCGTGAGCCGTTTGCGGTCCGCGGCGGGCACGGTGTCCGGGAACTTCGCCACCGGTGCGTAGAAGAGACTCTGCTCGGGCTTCTCGACCAGCATCGCGTCGAGCTGCGGCACGACCTTCTCCATCACGGTGCGCGGCTGCACCACGCCCCTGGCCATGCCCTCGCGCATGTTGGCAATGGCCTGGTCCATCCACACCACGAATCCGTCGAGGCGCCCCAGCCAGTTCTCGTAATCCTTCACCGTGACGAACGGCTGTGCATTGGTGCCCGAGCCGAGCGCCGGCATCAGCGTCGTGAGCCCGCCCCGCTGGTCCACAGGCAGCAGGTAATCGGGAAATCGCTCGGACTCGAGTTCGCGTGTGCGCTCGCGGAGAAAGATCTCGTAGGAGATGCGGTCCTCGCCCGAAAGCTTCGCCGGCTCGAACCGGCGCACCGCGTCGAGATAGCGCTGGTTTATCTCGTGCGCGCGGGCGCGGTACTCGGGCCCGAGGTCGTTCGGCAGCAGGTCGTTGTAACGGTCGTCGCCGATGTAGGTC
This sequence comes from uncultured Gammaproteobacteria bacterium, assembly GCA_963726665.1. Lineage (GTDB taxonomy): Bacteria > Pseudomonadota > Gammaproteobacteria > Steroidobacterales > Steroidobacteraceae > RPQJ01. The sequence continues at coordinate 122,824 of CAVSDW010000013.1, forward strand.
GCCGCAAGCGGATTGAGCTTCAGGTACTCCTCGAAGTACCGGTCGAACATGGCGTTCAGCTCCCGGCTGGCGTCCGGCACCAGGAGCGTGGTCCGACCGGCCTCTTCGACGGCGGGTGGCTCGCCGGCACTCGGCTGTGTCGACGGGGATGCGTGCAGCTGGGCGGCCCAGGCGACGAGCGCCAGCGCCAGCGTGTGCAGGACCGGGCGTGCATTTCTCATGGGGGCCCCAGACCAGGCGGTGAAGGGCGTGGATTATACGTGCCGAATGCCCGCCGTTTTCCGGCCCTGATATCCTTGCACGCTCGGCCCAGGGGCCGGATCCGGTCTACCGTGTCCGTCCGCCCCTGAGACCCGGGCACCCGGGCAACAAGCAGGAATTCCAGCCATGTCATTCACGCTCAAGGACCCCACCCTTCTCCGCCAGCAGTGCTACGTGGACGGCGCCTGGATCGACGCCGACTCGGGCGGCACGGTCGCGGTCACCAACCCCGCCACCGGCGAGGTGATCGGCACTGTCCCGAACCTGGGAGCCGTCGAGACGCGCCGCGCGATCGAGGCTGCGTCGGCGGCATTCCCGGCCTGGGCGGCGAAGACCGCCAAGGAACGCTCGACCATCCTGCGTCGCTGGAACGACCTCATGCTCGCGAATGCGGATGACCTCGCGATGCTCATGACCGCCGAGCAGGGCAAGCCGCTCGCCGAGGCGCGTGGCGAGATCACCTACGCCGCGTCCTTCATCGAGTGGTTTGCCGAGGAAGCCAAGCGCGTCTACGGCGACGTGATTCCCGGGCACCAGCCGGACAAGCGCATCCTCGTGCTGCGCCAGCCGATCGGCGTCGTGGCGGCCATCACTCCGTGGAACTTCCCGGCCGCGATGATCACGCGCAAGGCCGGCCCCGCGCTCGCGGCAGGCTGCACGTTCGTCTGCAAGCCCGCGATGCTGACGCCCTACTCCGCGCTCGCGATGGCCGAGCTTGCGCACCGCGCCGGCGTGCCGAAGGGCGTGTTCAGCGTCGTCACCGGCAAGGCGTCCGAGATCGGCGGCGAGATGACCTCGAACCCGATCGTGCGCAAGCTCACCTTCACCGGCTCGACGGAAATCGGCAAGACGCTCGCCGCCCAGTGCACCGGCACGTTGAAGAAAGTGTCGCTCGAGCTCGGCGGCAATGCGCCGTTCATCGTGTTCGACGACGCCGACCTCGACGCCGCCGTTCAGGGCGCGATCGCGAGCAAGTACCGCAACACCGGACAGACCTGCGTGTGCGCGAACCGCCTGCTGGTGCAGGAAGGCGTTTACGACGCATTCGTCGCAAAGCTGGTCGACGCGGTGCGCAAGCTGCGCGTGGGCGACGGCCTCAAGGGCGCCACCGAACAGGGTCCGCTGATCGACGAGAAAGCGGTCGCCAAGGTCGAGGAGCACATCGCCGACGCACTCGCGAAGGGCGGCAAGCTCGCCCTCGGCGGCAAGCGTCACTCGCTCGGCGGCACGTACTTCGAGCCCACGATCATCACGCACGTGACGCCCGCGATGATGGTCGCCCGCGAGGAGACCTTCGGTCCCGTCGCGCCGATCTTCGCCTTCAAGGACGAGAAGCAGGCGATCCGCATGGCGAACGACACGGAGTTCGGGCTTGCGTCGTACTTCTACACCCGCGACCTCGCCCGCGCCTGGCGCGTCGCCGAGGGCCTCGAGTACGGCATCGTCGGCCTCAACACCGGCATCATCTCAACCGAGGTCGCGCCGTTCGGCGGCGTGAAGGAGTCGGGCAGCGGCCGCGAAGGATCGAAGTACGGGATCCTCGACTACACCGAGCTCAAGTACCTCTGCATCGGCGGCATCGAGGGTTGACGCGCCCGCTTTCGGACCGGGGTCTGCTGCTGCTGCTCGCGGCGGTCACTGCGCTCGGTCCGATCGCGACCAATCTCTACCTGCCCGCGCTGCCCGCGGTCCGCGAGTATTTCGGCGCGAGCGTCGCCGCGGTCCAGGCAACCTTCTCGATCTCGCTGGTCACGTTCGCATTCGGCATCCTGGCGTGGGGGCCGATCTCGGACCGCTTCGGCAGGCGCAAGGCGGTCCTGACCGGGCTCGCGATCATGGTCTGCGGCTCGGCCGTGTCCCTGGCCGCCCACAGCCTCCACTGGCTGATCGCCGGCCGCGCGCTGCAGGCCTTCGGGACGGCGACCGGTCTCGTTACCGCTCGCGCCATCGTCGCGGATCTCTATCCTGCGGACCGCATGGCCAAGATGCTGGCCTCGCTCACCATGGTCGCGGTGCTCGGCAATTCGCTGGCGCCGGTGCTCGGCGGCTTCGTCGCGGAGGGGCTCGGCTGGCGGGCCATTTTCGCCACGCTGATGCTCGCCACGATGACCGTGGGCACGGTCGTCTGGCGCAGGCTGCCCGAGACGCGACGGGCCGGCGCGCACCCGCCGCGCGCGAAGGAAATGCTCGCAACGGCGTGGTCGCTCATGCGCGACCCGCTGTTCGCCGGTTGCGTGCTGCAGGGTGCCGTGGTCTACGCGACGTTCCAGGTGTTCATCTCGCTCGCGCCGTACGTGATGGTGTCGGCCCTCGGCCGTCCCGGCACGGAGTTCGGCTTCTATTACCTCTTCATCGCCGTGGGCTATTTCCTCGGCAACTGGTCCGTGGGCCGCCTCATGGGCCGCCACGACCTGCACTGGATGGTGGTCACGGGCGTGCTGATCGCGGTGATCGGTTCGGGCGCGGCGCTGGGGTTCATGGCCCTGGGATTCAGGCACCCGCTGTGGATCTTCGTGCCGACCGGGGTGCTGGCCTTCGGGCAGGGGCTGGCCCTGCCGAACGTCACCGCGACCGCCGTCGGCCTCGCGCCACAACACGCGGGCGTGGCCTCGAGCCTGATCGGCTTCCTGCAGCAGATCATCGGCGCGGCCTGCGTGCAGTGGATGGGACACTTCCCGACGGACACCCCGCTGCCCTCGCTCATCTTCTGCGCATCTGCCTGCGCGCTCGGCCTCGCGATGCTGTACGTGTTTCCGCGCGTCGAGACGCGCCAGCCGCAAGGGATGACCCTCGACTCGCCGCCCACCGCCGGCCAATGAGCAGGGTCGTCTCCGACGCACCAGGTTCGCTTGATCGCCCCGCGAACCAGCGCCGCTTTTGTGGCGCTGCGGGACATCGGGTATCGTGCCCGGGCGCGGCACACAGGAAGTTCTTCACGCGATGACGCGATACCTCGGCACTCCGGACTACGAACACGGCCGCCCGACGAACGTCGGCGTGCTGCTCGTCAATCTCGGCACACCGGACGAGCCCACACCCGCCGCGGTGCGCCGCTACCTGGCCGAGTTCCTGTGGGACCCGCGCGTCATCGAGATGCCGCGCGCGCTCTGGTGGCTGGTGCTGCACGGGATCATCCTGCGAGTGCGCCCGAAGCGCAGCGCTCACGCCTACGCCAAGGTCTGGACGCCCGAGGGATCGCCGCTGCTGGTCGAGTCGCGTCGGCTCGCGACCGCGCTCGCCGAGCGCCTGCGCGCCTCGCACGGCGACCGCGTGCGGGTCGAACTCGCGATGACCTACGGCAAGCCGTCGATTCACGATGCCCTCGAGCGACTGCGCGAAGCCGGAATACAGCGCCTGCTGGTACTGCCCATGTACCCGCAGTACTCGGCTACCACGAATCCTTCCATCTTCGAGCGGGTGACCGCCGAGCTTTCTCGCTGGCGCTGGATCCCGGAACTGCGCGTGGTGAGCCAGTACTGGGAGGAGAGCGCATACATCGAGGCGATTGCGGCCAGCATCTCGAACCACTGGCAGTCGCACGGCCGCAAGCACCTGCTCTTTTCCTTCCACTCGATACCGAAGCGCTATTTCGAGGCGGGCGACCCGTATCACTGCTTCTGCCAGGCGACCGCGCGTCGCGTGGCCGCCCGGCTCGATCTCGCGGACGGCGACTGGTCGCTCGGCTTCCAGTCGCGCTTCGGGCGCGAGGAGTGGCTGAAACCCTACGTGGACCACCTGCTGCACGACTATTCGCACACGGGCCCGAAGCGGTTGACGGTGGTCTGCCCGGGGTTCGCGACGGATTGCCTCGAGACACTCGAGGAGATCTGCATGCAGAACCGCGACATGTTCCTTTCGCATGGCGGCGAGGCCTTCGAATACGTGCCCTGCCTCAATTCGAGCGAGGCGCAGGTCGGCCTCTACCAGCGCCTGGTCGAGAAGCACACGCAGGGCTGGCCGGAGTTCTCCGGTCGCGACGACCCTGCGGACCGCGAGGATTCGAAGCGACGCGCGCTGGCCCTCGGCGCCCAGGCCTGACCGCGTGCTCGGGCGGTTCCTCGAGGTCAGTGTCAGCGCGCCGGACATCCTCGCGTCGCTCGCGTTCTATGAATCCCTCGGCTTCGTCCAGGCGCGCGTCGGCGACACGCGGACGCACCCGTACGCCGTCATTACGGACGGGCGGCTCAGCCTCGGGCTGCACACCAACGAGTTTTCGTCGCCGGCGCTCACCTGGGTGCATCCCGACCTCGCGCCGCACGCGGCGGATTTCGAGTCGCTCGGCATCGAACTGGACTACTCGTGGCTGGGCGAGGACGCCCTGCACGAGATCGGCTTCCGCGACCCTTCCGGCCAGCAGATCACGCTCATCGAGGCCCGCACGTTTTCTTCGCCGCCGGCAGGCGACCTGAAGGCTTCGTCGCTCGGGTACTTCGAGGAATTCGGGATACCGGTCGTGGACCTCGCGCGCGCGACGGCGTTCTGGGACTTGCTCGGCTTCGTCGCCTTCGAGCCGGAGCGCGTGCCGTTCACCCGCGTCGTCGCCTCGCACCGCGACTTGAACGTGGGCCTCTACGACACGGACCTTCGCAACCCCGTGCTCAAGTTTTCCGATGCGCAGATGCCCGAGCGCATCGCAATGCTGCGGGACCAGGGCTACCGGATGCCGGATCGCCTGCCGCGCGGCATGGATCCGCGCGAGAACGCGCTGCTCGAGGCGCCAGAGGGAACCTGGCTGCTGCTCACGACCGCAATCGACTAGTCGCGGCATCCCTCATCAGGAAACAGCTTTGCGGGATCCGGGGTCCATCCACCGGCAGCCTGCAGCCTTCGGGCCATGGCCTGTCGGCCGGCCTTCAGCGTGCCACCGCCACGATATCGAAGCGCAACTCGAGTTCGTCGCCCACCTGGATCGCGCCACCCAAGGCACTGAACGGCGTGATGCCGAAGTCCGACTGCCGTATGCGGAGCGAGCCGCGCGCCGTGAACATGCCGGCACTGCGTTCGAGCTCGATGGGGATCTCGACGCGTCGGGTCGCGCCGCGAATGGTGAGATCGGCCGCCGCGACGGGCCGGTCCCAGCTTCCCGCGAGGCCGTCGCAGCGCACGATGACTTCCGGGAATTCATCGAAGTCGAGCACCTCGGGCCGCGTCATGTTCCCGTAGGTACCCTCGCGTGCCGACTCCGGTACGTCACCCGCGAATTCCCCACCGATGGCGGCACGCGCTGTCGAGTCGTCCACGGTGAGCGCCGCCACGGGGACGTGTATCTCGAAACCCGAGCCCGCGGGGTCGCGGCCCTCCCACGCAAACCCGGACTCCTGGCCCGAGGTCACGACGTGGTTGTGCCCGAATTTCGCCATCGGACCGGCCCGGTACACGAGGATCGTGACCGCGCTCTTTTCGGAATCGATCTCGAATGCACGGGCGCCTGCCGGAATCGTCGCCGCGGGCGGGTTTCCGGGCGCCTGTGGCGTCGACACCGGCGGCCGGGGCGGTGTCTCGGCGGGCCGCGGCACGCAGCCCGCGGCGAGGCCCGACACGGCGATCGCTGTCACGAAGATGATCGCGCGGCGGCGCGGCGCCGACGCAAGGCACGACCCGGACGGGCTGCGCACCATGCAGCCGGTGGCCGGGCGCGGTTCGTGGGTTACCATGGGGCAGTCACCGAACTGTCGAGGTTGATGATCATGCAATGGCGCAATACGGCCAATTCCTACGGGGCGATCGCGAAGCTGCTGCACTGGACGATCGTCGTGCTGATCATTGCACAGTTCTTCATCGCCGAATCGGCCGACGAGCTGCCGGACGGCATCGAGAAGCTCGGCTTGATCTCGCGGCACAAGTCCATCGGCATGCTGGTGCTGATCCTCGCGCTCGTGAGGATCGGGTGGAAACTGGCCAACCGCGGTGCCCCGGCGCAGGTCCCCATGCCGCGGCGGCAGCAGATCGCGGCCGCGGCAGGCCACGGGCTCCTCTACCTGCTCGTCCTGGCGCAGCCGCTGACCGGCTGGGCCATGTCATCCGCCGCCAACTACCCGGTGACGCTCTTCGGCTGGATCCAGTTCCCGGCGCTGGTGGGCGCGAGCAAGGAACTGCACGAGGCGCTGGAGGAAGTGCACGAAGGGATGTTCTACGCGCTCGCGGTCGTGGCCCTGCTGCACGCCGTGGCGGCGATCTATCACCACGTCTGGATGAAGGACGACTCGCTGCGCAGGATGCTGCCCTTCGGAGGCCGACGAACGCCGTGAACGGGTTCAGTCGCACGTGGAGGACGGCGTTCGCAACCGCGATGCTCGCGGCGTCGCTGGCCGTGGCGGCACCCTCGTACGCCGCGACCGACTGGGTGGTCGATCCCTCGCACAGCCGGCTTAACTTCGTCGCCACGCAGTCGGGCGGCGAGTTCCAGGGCCGTTTCAGCCGCTTCCATGCCGACATCGCCTTCGATCCCCGCGACCTCGCCGGCAGCCGGTTCCACGTCACCATCGAGACGGCGTCCGCCGACACGCAGGACGAGACTCGCGACAAGGCGCTTGCCGGCGACGATTTCTTCGCGACGGGCCGCTGGCCTGCGGCTACCTTCGATGCCACCCGGTTCGTCGCGGCGGCGGACGGGCGTTACGAGGCCCGCGGGCGCCTGACCATCCGGGGGATCAGCAGGGCCGTCACCGTGCTGTTCACGTTCAAGCCGGCGCCGGCTGGCCGTGGCGCGGTCCTCTCGGGCGGCACGACGATCCGCCGCCTCGATTTCGGGGTCGGCCAGGGCGAGTGGCAGGACACGCAGTGGGTGGGCAACGACGTGCGCATCCAGTTCGACCTCGCCCTCGAGCCCGGGCCAGCCAAGGCCGGTACCGCCAGGGGCTAGTGTCGCCGGGGCCCCGCGGACCCGTTCGACCCGGTCGCGGCTGAACCCGGCGCCGCTTGAGACTACAATCGGTCAGCACACACACCTGCCGGGGGCAATCGACATGTCGAACCATTCCACGACGCTGTACAGGCACGTTGCCATCACTTGCGCGGTCGCACTCGCGCTCGCTGGCTGCGCAAAGAAGAAAGAGGAACAGGTGGCCGCGGCGCCAGCGGCCGAGCCGGCCGCTGCGGCACCGGCCCCGGCCACGCTCGAGGGGCAGGTCGACATCGTCGCCTGGCCCGGCTACATCGAGCGCGGCGCATCGGACAAGGCCTACGACTGGGTCACGCCCTTCGAGGCGGAGACGGGCTGCAAGGTCAACGTGAAGACGGCCGGCACCTCCGACGAGATGGTGTCGCTGATGACGCAGGGCGGCTACGACCTCGTGACGGCGTCGGGTGACGCATCATTGCGCCTCATCCGCGGCGGCACCGTGCAGCCGATCGACGTCGCCCGCATCCCGGCATTCGCGAGCGTGGACGATCGCCTCAAGGAAGCGCCCTGGCACTTCGTCGACGGCAAGCACTACGGCACGCCCTACCAGTGGGGCCCGAACGTGCTCATGTACAACACCAATACGTTCAAGACCGCGCCGACCTCGTGGGCGGTGGTCTTCACCGAGCAGAAGCTTCCGGACGGCAAGAGCAACAAGGGCCGCGTGCAGGCCTACGACGGCCCGATCTACATCGCCGACGCTGCGGTCTACCTCATGGCCACGAATCCGGCGCTCGGCATCAAGGATCCGTACGAGCTGAACGAGCAGCAGTACGCCGCGGCGCTCGATCTGCTGCGCAAGCAGCACCCGCTGGTGCAGCGCTACTGGCACGACGCGAACGTGCAGGTGCAGGACTTCACCAACGAGGGCATCGTCGCCTCCGGCTCATGGCCGTTCCAGGTGAACACGCTGGTCGCGAACAAGCAGCCGATCGCGAGCACTGTGCCCGCGGAAGGCGCGACTGGATGGGCTGACACGACCATGCTCGCCGCGAACGCCAAGCACCCGAACTGCGCGTACAAGTGGATGGAGTGGTCGCTGAACCCGAAGGTGCAGGGCGACGTCGCAGCCTGGTTCGGCTCGGTGCCGGCAGTGCCCGCAGCCTGCAAGGGCAATGCGCTCCTCACCGACGCGGGCTGCGCCGCGAACGGCTTCGACAACTTCGACAAGATCCACTTCTGGCGCACGCCGGAAGCCGCCTGCAGCCTGGGGACCTGCGTTCCCTACAGCCGCTGGGCGACGGATTACGTCGCGGTCATGGGCGGTCGGTAACCGGCCACCTGAATCGGAGGTCGCGAAGGCGGCGCCGCCCCTGGGCGCCGCTTCTCCACTCATGACTGCCGCCATCGAACTGCAGGACGCGAGCCGCGCGTTCGGCGCGGTCGTCGCGCTCGACCACGTTTCGCTCACGATCGCGCCCGGCGAATTCTTCGCGTTGCTCGGCCCTTCGGGCTCGGGCAAGACCACGTGCCTGCGGCTGATCGCGGGATTCGATCGCCCCGACAGCGGCCGCATCCTGCTCGACGGCGAGGACGTCACGGACATCCCGCCCTACGACCGCAACCTCAACACCGTCTTCCAGGACTACGCGCTCTTCCCGCACATGACCGTGGCGGAAAACGTGGCCTACGGACCGCGGGTGCGAGGGGTCGCGGCCGAGGAACGACGCCGGCGTGCCGGCGAGATGCTCGAGCTCGTGCGCCTCGGCAGTTACGGAGACCGACGGCCCGCGCAGCTCTCGGGCGGCCAGCGGCAACGCGTGGCACTCGCCCGCGCGCTCATCAACAGTCCCAAGGTGCTGCTGCTCGACGAACCGCTCGGCGCGCTCGATCTCAAGCTCCGCGAGGAAATGCAGGCGGAATTGAAGGGCCTGCAGCAACGCCTCGGCATCACCTTCGTGTTCGTCACGCACGACCAGGGCGAGGCGCTCAGCATGGCCGATCGCGTCGCCGTGTTCAGCCAGGGCCGCATCGAGCAGCTCGACACGCCCCGCGGCCTGTACACGCGGCCACGCACGGCGTTCGTCGCCAGCTTCGTCGGCAGCGCGAACGTCGTCCTGGGCCCTGCGGCGGAGCGGCTGACGGGCCGCCCGCAGCCGTTTGCGATCCGGCCGGAACTCATCGACGTGCTGCCGGCGGGCACTGCGTCCGCTCCTGGTGCGGTCTCCTGCAGCGGGACGCTCGAGGAAATCCTCTACCACGGCGCCAGCAGCCGATGCCACGTGCGGGTGGACGAATCGACGCTGCTCGCGGTGTCGCGCGCAGAGTCGGCGTCCGGCGCCGCCTTGCCACCGCGGGGCTCGCGGGTGCAACTCGCGTGGCGGCCGGAGAGCATGGTCCACCTCGAGGCGGGTTGAACGTGCTCCGATCCGTCTCGACGTTCTTCCAGCGCCGCAACGCGTTCTACGTGTCGCTGCTGCTCGTGCCGCCGCTCATGTGGCTCGGCACCGTGTACCTCGGCTCGCTCTTCACGCTGCTCTCGCAGAGCTTCTACGCGATCGACGAATTCACGGCCCGCGTCGTCCCGACGCTCACGCTCGCGACCTACCGCCAGCTCTTCACCCAGCCGGCGAACGTGGACATCGTCGTGCGGACGCTCGTCATGGCAGTCGCCGTGACCATCGCCTGCGCCGTGATCGCCTTCCCCGTCGCGAACTACATGGCCCGCTACGCCGGTCCGAAGATGAAGGCGCTCTTCTACGTCGGCGTGATGCTGCCGATGTGGTTCAGCTACCTCGTCAAGGTCTACGCGTGGCGATTGATCCTCGCCAAGCAGGGCATCGTCTCGTGGGCGTTCACGGCACTCGGCCTCCAGGGCGCGCTCGACGCGCTGCTCGCGACACCCGTGGTCGGCGGCCCGTCGCTCGCCTCCTCCTACATCGGCATGTTCATCGTGTTCGTGTACATGTGGCTGCCGTTCATGATCCTGCCGCTGGCGGCGGCGCTCGAGCGCGTGCCGGCCTCGCTGCTGCAGGCCTCCGCCGACCTTGGCGCGCGCCCGGCACAGACCTTCCGCAACGTGATCGTCCCGCTCGCGCTGCCCGGCCTCGCCGCGGGCTCGATCTTCACCTTCTCGCTGACCCTCGGCGACTACATCATCCCGAGCGTGGTCGGCGCTCCCGGTTACTTCATCGGCATGATGGTCTACCAGCAGCAGGGCACCGCGGGAAACATGCCGCTCGCCGCCGCATTCTCCGTGGTGCCGATCGTGCTGATCGCGCTCTATCTCACCTTCGCGCGGCGGCTAGGGGCCTTCGATGCGCTCTAGGCGCGACTGGAACGCGGCGACCCTGGGCCAGAAGCTCGCGGCCGCGGCCGGGCTGCTGTTCCTGCATGCGCCGGTCTGGGTGATCGTGCTCTACGCATTCACGACCGAGGACCGCACATACCAGTTTCCGCCGCCGGGCCTCACGCTGCACTGGTTCCAGGTCGCCTTCGCCCGCGCGGACATCTGGGCCGCGATGCGCCTCTCGCTCGAAGTCGCAGTCGCGGCCACCGCGCTCGCGCTCGTGCTCGGGACGCTCGCGGCCTTCGCACTCGCAAAGCGCAGCTTCGCGGGCAAGGAGACGATCTCACTGCTCTTCGTGCTGCCGATCGCGCTGCCCGGCATCCTGACCGGGCTCGCGCTGCTGGTCGGCATCCGCACCATCGGCATCGAGCCGAACTTCTGGACCATCGTGGCGGGCCACGCGACCTTCTGCCTCGTGATCGTCTACAACAACGTGGTCGCGCGCCTGCGGCGCCTGCCGGGCAGCTGGGTGGAGGCTTCCATGGACCTCGGCGCGGACGGCTTCCAGACCTTCCGCTACGTACTGCTGCCGCAGATCGCGAGCGCGCTGCTCGCGGGCGGCATGCTTGCCTTCGCGCTCTCGTTCGACGAGATCATCGTGACGCTCTTCACCGCGGGGCACCAGCAGACCCTGCCGATCTGGTTCTACAGCGAGCTCTTCCGTCCGCGCGAGCGGCCGGTCACCAACGTCGTCGCGGTCGTCGTGATGCTGGTGACGCTCGTGCCCATCGTGCTGGCCTACTACCTGACCAAGCCGGACGAACAGGCGCCCGGGGCCTGAACTCCGGCCAGGATTCGACAAGACAGCAATCAGGTGCCCGGCACCTATTTTTCAGCGAGGCTCAAATGCAAACGAAACTGCTCATCAACGGCAAGCTCGTCGCGGGCGAAGGCAAGGTCGAGGACGTACTGAACCCGGCGACCGGCAAGGTGATCGCGAAGGTCCCCGAGGCCTCGCGCTCGCAGGTGGACGCCGCCGTGAAGGCCGCCGACGCGGCCTTCGACGGCTGGGCGCGCACGGCGCCGAAGGACCGCGCGACGCTTCTGCTCAAGCTCGCGGACCGCATCGAGGCCGAGGCCCACGCGTTCGCGAAGCTGGAGTCGCTGAACTGCGGCAAGCCGCTGCCCGCGGCGCTGAACGACGAGATTCCGGCGGTCGCCGACGTGTTCCGTTTCTTCGCAGGCGCCTGCCGTACGATGACGGGCGCCGTCGCAGGCGAGTACCTCTCCGGATTCACGAGCATGATCCGGCGCGATCCCGTAGGCGTTGTCGCATCCATTGCGCCGTGGAACTACCCGCTGATGATGGCCGCATGGAAGCTGGGCCCCGCGCTCGCCGCCGGCAATACCTGCGTCTTGAAGCCCTCGGAGCAGACGCCGCTCACGGCGCTCAGGCTCGGCGAACTCCTCGCCGAGATCTTCCCAGCCGGCGTGGTCAACATCGTGTGCGGCCGCGGCCCGTCGGTGGGCGCGCCGCTCACCCGGCACCCCAGGGTGCGGATGATCTCGCTCACCGGCGACGTCGCGACCGGCGCGAAGATCCTCGGCCAGGCGAGCGACGGCATCAAGCGCACGCACCTCGAGCTCGGCGGCAAGGCGCCGGTGATCGTGTTCGACGACGCCGACATCGAGTCGGTCGTCTCCGGTGTGCGCACCTTCGGCTACTACAACGCGGGACAGGACTGCACGGCGGCCTGCCGCATCTACGCGGGCTCGAAGGTGTACGACCGGCTGGTGGCGGACCTCTCCTCCGCCGTCAGCACCATCAAGACCGGGTTGCAGACGGCGAAGGACGTCGAGATGGGCCCGCTCATCAGCGCCGAGCAGCGCAACCGGGTCGCGGGCTTCGTCTCGCGCGCACGCAAGCAGAAGCACATCGAGGTCACCGCAGGCGGCAAGGCAGGCAGTGGCGGCGGATTCTTCTTCGAGCCGACCGTGATCGCCGGCGCCCGTCAGTCGGACGAGATCGTGCAGCGCGAGGTGTTCGGTCCAGTGGTCTCGGTGACCCGTTTCAAGGACGCGGACCAGGCGGTGTCCTGGGCGAACGATTCGGACTACGGCCTCGCTTCCTCGGTGTGGACACAGGACGTCGGCAAGGCATTGCAGGTCGCGTCGCGGCTGCAGTACGGCTGCACCTGGATCAACACGCACTTCATGCTGGTGAGCGAGATGCCGCACGGCGGCCTCAAGCGCTCGGGCTACGGCAAGGACCTCTCGATGTATGCGCTCGAGGACTACACCGTCGTCCGGCACGTGATGGCTAAATTGTAGGCTGTCACGTTGCTGTAACGGTCCGCGGGCATCCTGAGTCCCGTCGAGCCAGTTCAGCCCCCGAACACCTCGACGACTTCGGATCCGGCGAGAGGCAGCGTCAGCCGACACAGGCAGCAAGGACGGACGCAGCAAGTCCTCGATTCGGCCCCGTACGCCGGGGCAGGGAGACCCGCCCCTGTCCCGGCTTTCTTTTTTCAACCCTCGTGTTCGCCATCCGCTGTCCGACAGCGCGAACGGCGCGTCACTCGACCTCCGCGAGCAGCCGCTCGATCATGTCCTCGGCCTGCCTGCGATAGCCGCCGCCGAACAGGTTGAAGTGGTTGAGCACGTGGTAGAGGTTGTAGAGCGGAACACGCTCGGCGGCACCTGCCTCGAGGGGCCACGCGGCTTCGTACGCTCCGTAGAACGCACGGCCGTATCCGCCGAAGAGCCGCGTCATGGCGATGTCCGCCTCACGGTCGCCGTAGTAGACGGCCGGGTCGAAGATCACCGGATTGCCGGCGGAATCTTCGGCGTGATTTCCTGCCCAGAGGTCGCCGTGCAACAGCGCGGGAACGGGCGTGTGCCCGCCGAGCAGCGCCGGGACGCACTCGCAGAGCCGCCGACCCCGGTCGAGCAGCCGGCCACGGTGACCACCCGCCTCGACGATGTCGAGTTGGAGGCCCAGGCGTTGGGCCGCATAGAAGCGGGCCCAGTCGGCGTCGGGCTCATTCGTCTGTTCCGTGAGCCCGATGGTGTTGGTGCGGTGCCAGCCGAAGTTGGCACTCGTCGCCCGATGCTGTTCGGCAAGCAGTTCACCGAGACGAGCCTCACTGCGGGGTGTCGGCGACACGAGTCCGATCCACTCGAGCGCGAGCCACGCGCGATTCGACGCCACGCCGGCACCGAGCACGCGCGGCACCCGGATCGCGCCAGCCGACTCGAGCGCGCGCAGTCCGTCCGCCTCCGCATCGAATGCCCAGGCCCGGTCGGCGCCTGCGACCTTGACGAACATCGGGCCCGCGTCGCTTAGCCAACGCAGGCACGCGCTGACGCTGCCGCCCGAGACGGCTTCGTCCGGAGCGGACGCGAGCTTCTGACCCGTTTTCGCCGAGATGGCCTGGGCGAGGTCGTGCCAGTGAGCGCTTCGGTTCACGCGCTCATCTTCGCAGAAGATGCCGGCGCAGTGTCCAGCGGCACGGTCGGGGTGCGGCATCGGCTCGTCGAGGCAGCCGTCCGCCACCCTCCTGCCCGCACTTCATTAGAATGCGTGAGCAGTCTCCTGCACCCCGACCACCGGCCCATGTCCAAGCCCCAACGCGTCAGCGAAACCCCCGCCGTGGCCTTCCTCAAGGCCCACGGTGTGGACTACACCGAGCACGTCTACGAGTACGTCGAGCACGGCGGCGCGCAGCACAGCGCCGAGGTGCTGGGGCTCGATCCATTCACCGTGGTCAAGACGCTCGTGATGCAGGACGAGAAGCGATCGCCGCTGATCGTGCTGATGCACGGCAACCGCACCGTCTCGACCAAGAACCTGGCCCGGCAGATCGGCGTCAAGTCGGTCGAACCCTGCACGCCGGAGACGGCGAACCGCCACAGCGGCTACCTCGTGGGTGGCACCTCACCGTTCGGGACCCGCAAGAAGATGCCGGTCTACATCGAGCGCAGCATCCTCGAGTTGCCGAAGATCTGCATCAACGGCGGCCGGCGAGGTTACCTGGTCGGAATTGCGCCGGAGGTCTGTGTGCGACTGCTCGATGCGCAGCCCGTGGACTGCGCGCTGGACACCTGATCGGCCGGACGAGGCCTGCCGGGTCGCGGAAAGCAGACGTTCGCGAATGGGTCAAGACGGCCAGGAGCGGAGCTCGCCTTATGCCGCACATGGCCGTATAAAAGCGCGATCTAAAGGCTGTTGGGCCGCGCACAGAGGGCAGCACCATGCTCACCAGGTTCTTGCCACTGCGATGCAGTTCGGATTCACGTTGCAAGAAGGCCGCGGCAGCTTACGAGCTGCAACTGCTCAATCTGTCGCCGCCAGGCTGGGCTTTGGGGTTACTACGAGCCAAGCCAAGTGAAGATCACGGCTCCGCAAGGGAGCCGTCGACCGCTACGTGTGGGGCGATAAGTGTCTTGCGCTATGTAGATGCGCAAATGTGGCTGCGACGATTGGCGACCAGCGCGGGGCGGAAAGCGGATGGGGATCAACTTCCGCAACTTCATCCGTCAGTCATGAGACAACTCGGATCGTAGATTGATGGCCGGAGACCTGGCAATTCCTGGACGAAGCGGCGCCCCGTAGTGCTGGCAGCGCGTGTGCGGCCTGAACGTTAACGAACGGCTGCTTCGGGTCGTTCTCTGCCCTCGGACGTCACTTTCGGTCGCCGATGAGATGCGCTTGTAAAGTAGACACGGTTTGGACCGCGGCATGATCATCACCATAGAACAACTGCGTCGCTACGCCGTCGCGCGATCGCTGTTTCGGCCGACGACGCTCGGTCGAGCCATCACCAGGCTTGGGTTTGTGCAGGCCGATCCGATCCGCGCGCCGGCACGTGCGCAGGACCTCACGTTGCGTCACCGCGTGATCGGACTACCGTGCAGGCGATCTAGAGCGTCGATATCCGCGATCGACGCTGGAGGAGGACTTTTTCGTCAACTACGGGTTTCTGCCGCGCGCGCACAGTGAATTGATGCACCCTCGCACCGCACGGCGGGCGTGGACGGCACGGCGACGGCGGCAGGCGGATGAGGTGCTCGGGTTCATTCGGGAACGCGGTGCGGTGCATCCGCGCGAGGTCGACGCCCATTTCGCGCATGGCAAGGTGACCAACTGGTGCGGCGGCTCATCGAACGCCAGCACACACCTGCTGGACGACAGCACTACGCGGGCTCTTGCGCGTCGCACGCCGCGACGGTGGAACCCGGGTGTACGCCGTGCGGAGGCCCCCGGTTCATTGCCGCAGGACGAGCCGCGATTGCCGAGCGGATGGACGCGCTCGTGGACAGCGTGGTGAACAAATACGCTCCCCTGCCCGCAAGCAGCCTCGGTCGCCTGCTGAGCCGGTTGTGCCACGGCGTGCCTCAGTGGCGGGCGCGGCGGGCTGCGGCATTGGCGCGCGCGAAACACCGGCTTGCGCATGCGCGGGTCGGGCGCGGAGACTGGTACTGGCCAGCCACGGAGAAATCCCGCTTCGCGCCGCTGGCGCCCGGAGGACGCCGTGCGGCTCCTCACGCCGTTCGATCCGATCGTGCACGACCGCGACGATTCGAGAGCTTCTGGGGGTGGCAGACCGGTTCGAGGCGTACACGCCGGCGTCCGAAGCGGAAACTGGGCTACTACGCGCTGCCGTTGCTGTGGCGCGACCGGGTCGTCGGCCGGGGCAATGTCTCGGTCGAAGACGGTTCGCTCAGGAGTCCATTCGGCTACAGCACCGGCGTCGAGCCCAGCGACCCCGCGTTTCGCAAGGGACTCATGGCCGAGCTCGAGCGAATGCGGGTGTTTCTCGGGATCGAGCGGACGCCGGGCAGGATGGCGGGCGGTAGTGCGCGGTGACATGCACCGCGAATTCAAGAAACTGGGCGGTCGCTGCTACGTACCAGGACGCTGGAAACTACCTGGTTGTTTTCCCAGTTCGTACAAGTACTCGACAAAGGACATGACCGCGCCGTCCCAGCCATCAATATTGGGGTTGGTGGATTCAATTACGAAATACTCGTTCGGCGCGTGCGCACCACTGCCGTGGCCGAGGCCAAAGTGCCCGGAAGCAAGGTTCAGCGGCGGGCCGGTAAAGACGTACCCTGGATAGGAACCTGCATTTCGTGGCCAGATCAGCGGGTTGATTCCGTCCCGCTTCAGCACCGCAATCTGCGCCTGGATCAGCGGTGCATCCAGAGGCGTGCTCGTCGGGTCGTAGCCGCCGGACATGGTCACCTCGATGTCGCCAAATCCGTGATTGACGAGATGGGCTTTCAGGGCCGCCAGCGCGGCATCCGCCGTCATGCCCGGCACGAGTCGGAAATCCAGTTTCGCCGTTGCGCTGTGCGGCAACACCGTCTTGCCACCCGGCCCGGTATAGCCGCCGACCAGGCCTTCAATATTGACGGTGGGCTGCGACACCAGTCGCTCGAGCGCCTGCTCGAACGGCAGGTCATCGATCCACACCTTGGTGCTGAACTGCTGCTTCATCTGCGCTTCACTGCGGCGGGCGGCGGCTTCGGCGATCATCGCCTTCTCCGCGGCTGACACCGGCAACGGCTTGGGGTAGTTGTCGATGGTGATCGTGTTGCCGTCGGCGGAGACCAGGGTATTGAGGGCATGCACCAGGTGCCAGGCCGGGCTGTCGATCATGGCCTTGAGCGAGGAGTGGACGTCCTTGCCCGGGCCGCGGCCCCATTTTTCGCCGCTGGCGGTCAGTTGGACTTCCATGATTCCCTTGGCGCCGAGGCTGACGGTCACGATGCCGTCCAGGTCCTGCGAGGCCGAGGGCATGAACACACCCACCGTTCCAGCCAATGCCTTCTGCACTTCGGGCCGGCGCGCGATCTGGCCGATGTGCGGCGAGCCGATTTCTTCCTCGCCCTCCGCGACCAGCACCAGGTTGACCGGCATCTTCCTGCCGGCGCCTCGAATCGCGTGCAAGGCCGCGATGAAGGCGGCTTCCGGCCCCTTCTGGTTGACCGCGCCACGGCCGACGATCGCCTTGCCCAGTCCCGGCTTGTCCACCAGCAGTGCCTCGAGAGGCGGTGAAGACCACTCCGCCGGGTCGAACTGCTTTACGTCGTACATGAAATACAGGCCGACCGTGCGTGCCGCGCCCGCATCCAGCGTGGCGAACACCCCCGGCTTGCCGTCGGTGTCGATGATCGTTGCCTGCTGGAATCCGGCGTCCTTGAGCAGCTTGACCACGTACTCCGCTCCGGCCGGATAACCGCGATCTTCCGCCGCAATCGACGGCAAGTGGATCCATTCCTGCAGTCGCTTCACCCCCTCATCGTGCTGTTTCGCAATCACGGCCTTGATGTCGCTGAAGTCGGCTTTGGCCGACCAGGCGGGTTGGTTTGCGAGCAGGCCGGTGGCAACTGCCACAGTCGCTACAAGGACCGATTTTGGATTCATCGCTGTTCCCGTGTGGGCATCGAATGGGATGGATGCTGTGATAGTGCCCAAGTCCGTTGAAGAAATACATTGCTGGCGCAGTGCATCCCGCTTGCGTCGGCCTTCACTAGAGCCGCACCTCGGACGCGCGGCGTAGACTAGGCATCGTCAAGACAGGCGCAACCGCCCCTGCGGCCGCCCGGAGTCACTGAATCATGCTGCTCTTCAATCCCTCCGCCTACGACGCTGCTCATTACGACGAGCCGACTCGCCGCGCACTGCTGGCCGTGCGCCGCTTCTTCGAGGCCAAGGGTCACGCAGTCCTGAAGGCGGAAAGCCACGACGCGACCTGGTATGACGATTTCCTGGAGATGATCGCCCGCGAAGGCGTCTTCGCCCGGTTCGGCACGCCGGCCGCGGTCGGACAGTTGACCGGCGGAACCGACGCGACGACTGCCCGCTGGGACACCGCACGCAACAACGACCTGAGCCAGCTGCTTGCCTGGTATTCGCTCGAGCACTGGTACGCCTGGCAGGTCACCGTGCTGGGCCTGGGGCCGGTCTGGACGAGCGGGAATGAGGAGGCCAAGCGTCTGGTCGGCGAGTTGCTCGCGCAGGGCGGACTGTTCGCTTTCGGACTCTCGGAGCGCGAACACGGGGCCGACATCTACTCCACCGACATGGTGCTGACCCAGGACGGCAGCGGCTGGCGCGCCAGCGGCGGGAAGTACTACATCGGCAATGGCAACTGCGCCGCCCGCGTGTCGGTGTTCGGCCGCGTGCAGCGCCCGGAGGGACCGTCGGCCAATCCCGCCGACGATTACCTGTTCTTCCTGGCCGACCCGAAGCACCCCGGATACACGCTCGTGCAGAATGTCGTGCACGGCCAGATGTATGTTTCGGAATTCCGGCTTAACGATTACCCCGTGACCCCAGCCGACGTGCTGCACACGGGCAAGGCCGCGTGGGATGCGGCGCTCGCCACCGTGAATGTCGGCAAGGTGCAGCTCGCCTGGGCCAGCATCGGCATCGCCGAGCATGCATTCGTCGAGGCGATCCAGCACGCCCACCGCAGGGTGCTCTACGGCACGCGCGTCACGGATTTTCCGCACGTGCGGCGACTGCTGGCCGACGCCTACGTACGACTGGTCGCGATGAAACTCTACAGCGCTCGCTGCTCGGATTACGAGCGCAGCGCCTCACCCGAGGACCGCCGCTTCCTGCTCTACAACCCCATCGCGAAGATGAAGGTCACCAGCGAGGGTGAGCGGGTGGTCGATCTCCTCTGGGAAGTGATCGCGGCGAAAGGATTCGAAAAGGACACGTACTTCGAGCAGGCGACCCGCCACATCCGCACGCTGCCGAAACTGGAGGGGACCGTCCACGTCAATCTCGCGCTGGTGCTCAAGTTCCTGCCGGCCTTTGCCGCGGCAGGGATCGGACAGGGCGTGAAGTACGCGCCGGTGCCGGTGCGGCTCGACCCCGCCGACGACACCTTCCTGTTCGCACAGGGGCCCGCGAGCGGCCTGTCGCGCATCGGCTTCCCCGACTGGCGCGGCGCCTTCGCGCGGTTCTCGCACCTGCCGAACGTCGCGACCTTCATCAGCCAGGTGCAGGCCTTCGGACAACTGATGGCCACGGCAGCGCCGCGCGGGGAGCAGGCCAAGGACCTCGATTTCCTGCTCAACATCGGGCAGATCTTCACCCAGGTCGTCTATGCGCAACTGGTTGCAGAAGCCGCCGCCCTCGCAATCGACGGCGCACCGGGCGGGACACGCGCCGGAACCACCGCCGCCTGCGCAGGTCTCGACGAGAACCATGTCGACCGGATGTTTGGCGTGTTCGTGCAGGACCTGAGCGAGTATGCGGTTGCAGTGCACGGGCAGGCGTCGGCCACCAAGGAGCAACAGGCCGGGGCCATGGCGCTCATCCGTCGTGCATCGGCCGATCCGGCGGCGGCGGCCAGGTTGCACGCCGAAGTTGTCTCTTACGCAGGCTGAGGGGTTGTTGAATTTGCTGCCGGACTGAGTACCGGGGAGCAGCGGCTGTTACTTCACTCGCAGCCATGCAGGGCGACTCGCGAATTTGAGGTACGTGGGAAGGTCGAAACGGATCCTGAGGCCACAGGGGAAGCGGACCTTCGGGAAGGGGGCGAAACGTCCGGAAGCAGCCGTATGAGCGCTGTTCCTAAAGCAGACGCCTACGATCTCCCTCGCTCCACTTGTCAGCATCGGGCGAGAATATTCCGCGGTGCTTGCGCACTGCCCGCGCGGATCAGTCTTCCTCAGGATCGCTTGT
>CAVSDW010000014.1:0-75247 GCA_963726665.1 uncultured Gammaproteobacteria bacterium
CTCGCCCTGCTCGCGCAGGTCACGCACCATTTCCGGCAGGACCTCGTGCGGCACCCGTTGATCGGCCCGCTGATCAAGGACATCTATGCCCGCACCGGCATGCCGCTGTCGCCGAACTGGAACCTGCCCGCCTTCGAACTGCGGCAGTGGGGCAATGACGGTGGACCCGACGCAGCCGGCCACCTGACCGTGCGCGCAAGCCTCACCAACCGCGCGGACTTCGCTCAGCCCCACCCGATCCTCCGCCTCGAACTCGACGACCGGTTCGGCGACTCGGTTGCCGTTCGCGACTTCGCGCCCGCCGAGTACCTCAAGAATCCGTCCGAGGCTGCACGGCTGCTCGGCCCGGGCGCCAGTGCCGAAGCCGAACTCGTGATCGTGGACCCGGGGAAGGACGCCGTCGGCTACCAGCTCGACGTCTGCCTGCGCGAATCCGCCACCATACTCCGTTGCGCGCAAGGCCCGGGCTGAGCCGTGGGCATCATCACTATCGGCCCATATCGACTGGGCGGCCGCGCCTTCCTCGCCCCGATGGCGGGCGTCACCGACCTGCCGTTCCGCAGGCTCTGCCGGCGCATGGGCGCGGCGCTCGCGGCTGGAGAAATGATTTCCGCGGACCCGAGGCTCTGGGGCACCGAGGAATCCCGCCGGCGGCGCGATAACGAAGGTGAAGCCGAGCCGCGCGTCGTGCAGATTGCGGGCGGCGATCCGGCAATGATGGCGGACGCCGCGCGGCGCAACGCGGACGCCGGCGCGCAGATCATCGACATCAACATGGGCTGCCCGGCGAAGAAGGTCTGCAACAAGGATGCGGGGTCGGCGCTGCTCCGCGACGAGGCGCTGGTGGCCGCGATCCTCGACGCGACGGTGCGTGCAGCCGGCGTGCCCGTGACGCTCAAGATCCGCACCGGTTGGAGCCGCGAGCGGCCGAACGGCGTCGCCGTCGCGCGCATCGCGGAGTCGGCGGGCGTCCAGGCACTGGCCGTGCACGGCCGCAGCCGGGCCTGCCGGTTCGAGGGCGAGGCGGAGTACGAGACCATCGCCGCCATCAAGCAGGCCGTGCGCATCCCGGTGATCGCCAACGGCGACATCGACTCCGCAGCCAAGGCCGCGGAGGTCATCCGCGCCACCGGCGCCGACGGCGTGATGGTCGGCCGGGCCGCACAGGGACGCCCGTGGATATTCCGCGAGATCGAGGCGCGCCTCGCAGGAAAGCCCGCGCCGCCCGAGCCTTCGGCCGCGGAGACGCGTAATATCATCACGGCCCACTTGTGCGACTTGTACGCATTCTACGGCGTAGATGCGGGAGTCAGGATCGCACGCAAGCACATCGGCTGGTACTGCCGGGAACGCCCGCACGCGCAGGCGTTCAGGCAGTCCGTCATGCAGGTGGCCACGGCCGAGGGTCAACTCGACGCGGTGCGCGAATTCTTCGACGCGCCGCGCGAGGCCGAAGCCGCCTGATTGGGAAGGTCAGTTGGGGAATCGAGGACGGGGACAATGGCACGGCGCAAGAAAACCACGAGCCGCAGGGAGTCGCGACCGGCCTCGATGCCGGCAGGACGCAGCGTTCCGCTGCGATCGATGACGGCACAGGCTCTCGACAGCTATTTCACCAACCTGAACGGGCACGCACCGGGTCATCTCTATGACCTCGTGATGCGCGAGGTCGAGGAGCCGCTGTTCCGCGCGGTGCTCGATTATTCCGAAGGCAACCAGAGTCGCGCGGCGGAGGTCCTCGGCATCAACCGGGGCACGCTGCGCAAGAAGCTCCGGACCTACGGGATTTCCGCCTGAGTGAGCGTTCGGAAGGGCCAGACATCGTGAACACCACCATACGGCGCGCGCTCATCAGCGTGTCCAGCAAGGAAGGCCTGCTCGATTTCGCCCGCGCGCTGCGCGAGCGCGGCGTCGCCATCCTCTCGACCGGCGGCACGGCCGCCCTCCTCCGGGCCAATGGCATCGACGTCACCGACGTGTCGTCCGTCACCGGCTTTCCGGAGATCATGGACGGACGGGTCAAGACCCTGCACCCTCGCATCCACGGCGGGCTGCTCGGGCGGCGTGGCACCGACGACGCCGTGATGGCCGAGCACGGCATCGAGGCCATCGACCTCGTCGTGGTCAACCTCTACCCGTTCGCGGCGACGATCGCGAAGCCGGGCTGCACGTTCGAGGACGCGATCGAGAACATCGACGTCGGCGGGCCCGCGATGGTGCGTGCCTCGGCGAAGAACCACGACCGCGTCACCGTGGTGGTCGATCCACTCGACTACGGCGCAGTGCTCGCAGAGATCGACAAGGGTAACGGCGCCGTGTCGGCCGAGACGCGACTGCGCCTGGCGGCAAAGGCGTTCGCGCACACCGCGCAATACGACGCGGCGGTCGCCTCCTATCTCGCGCAGGCTGCGCGCCCGTCGGCCGGCGGCTTCCCTGATCTCCTGGCGCTGCAGTTCCGCAAGCGCCTCGACCTGCGCTATGGCGAGAACCCGCACCAGCAGGCCGCCTTCTACGTCGCGGCAGACGCGCAGGGTGCGTCGATCGGCTCCGCGTCGCAACTGCAGGGCAAGGAACTCTCGTTCAACAATCTCGCCGACGCCGACACGGCCTTCGAGTGCGTGCGGCAGTTCGCGGCGCCCGCCTGCGTGATCGTCAAGCACGCGAATCCCTGCGGCGTCGCCGTGGGGTCGGATATCGGCCAGGCGTACGACCGCGCGTTCAGGACGGACCCCACCTCGGCGTTCGGCGGCATCATCGCCTTCAACCAGCCTGTCGACGGTGCGACGGCGCGCGTGATCCTCGAGCGGCAGTTCGTCGAAGTCATCGTCGCCCCCGGGGCCGACGCGGAGGCCCGCGAGGCCTGCGCGAGGAAGGAAAACGTCCGCCTGCTCGTGACTGGCGGCCTCGATGCCAGCAACTCGCGCTTCGATATCCGCAGCGTCAACGGCGGACTCCTCGTCCAGTCGCGCGATGAGGGCATGGTCGCCGCGGGCGACCTCAAGGTCGTGACGAAGCGCGCGCCGACGCCGGCGGAACTCGCCGACCTGACCTTCGCCTGGCAGGTCTGCAAGTACGTGAAGTCGAACGCCATCATCTACGTGAAGGACGGCATGACGGTGGGCATCGGCGCGGGCCAGATGAGCCGCGTGGTGTCGAGCCGCATCGCAGCAATGAAGGCGCGTGACGAGGGCCTCGATCCCACGGGCTCGGTGATGGCGTCCGACGCATTCTTCCCGTTCCGCGACGGCCTCGATGCCGCCGCCGAACACGGCATCGTCGCCGTGATCCAGCCAGGCGGATCGAAGCGCGACTCCGAGGTCATCGCGGCCGCCGACGAGCACGGCATCGCGATGGTGTTCACGGGGATGCGGCATTTCAGGCACTGAAGGTGCCGGTGTTACGGTTTCGGTCACTCGGGAGCAAGGTGCCGTTGTTATGGTTTCGGTCACTGGCACGACCAACAGTTACGGAAACCGTAACACCGGCCTACCTTATGAAGGTACTCATCATCGGTTCCGGCGGCCGCGAGCACGCGCTCGCGTGGAAGGCGGCACAGTCGCCGCGCGTGACACAGGTATTCGTGGCACCCGGCAACGCCGGCACGGCGCTCGAGCCGCGGGTGCGGAACGTCGACGTCGCCGCGGACGACCTGCCGGGCCTGCTCCAGTTCGCGCTCGCCGAGAAGATCGACCTCACCATCGTCGGGCCCGAAGGGCCCGCTGGTGCTGGGCGTCACCGATGAGTTTTCCGCGGCCGGCCTGCGCTGCTTCGGCCCCAGCCGCGAGGCCGCGCGCCTCGAGGGCTCCAAGGCCTACATGAAGGAATTCCTGAGGCGCCATTCGATCCCGACGGCCGCGTACGCGACGTTCACCCGCGAGAGCTTCGACGCCGCGTGGGTCCGCGCGCAGCGCGCCCCGCTGGTGGTCAAGGCGGACGGCCTGGCCGCGGGCAAGGGCGTGGTGATCTGCGCAACCACGGCGGAGGCCGTAGAGACGGCCGAGGCGATGTTCGCCGGGCGCTTCGGCGCCGCGGGCTCGACCATCGTCGTCGAGGAATTCCTCGAAGGCGAGGAGGCGAGCTTCATCGCCATGGTGGATGGAACCCACGTGCTGCCGCTCGCCACCTCCCAGGACCATAAGCGCCGCGACGACGGCGACCTCGGACCGAACACCGGCGGCATGGGCGCCTACTCGCCGGCACCGGTCGTTACCCGGCAGGTGCACGAGCGCGCCATGCGAGAGGTGATGTGGCCCACCGTGCGCGCGCTCGCCGCGGAGAACACGCCGTACGTCGGCTTCCTGTATGCGGGTCTCATGATCGATGCGCACGGCACGCCCAAAGTGCTCGAGTTCAATTGCCGCCTCGGCGACCCGGAGACCCAGCCGATCCTGTCACGCATGCGCTCCGACATCACGGAGCTGTGTGACGCCGCGCTGGACGGGCGTCTGTCGGCTGCGGGCGTGGACTGGGATCCGCGCGCCGCAGTCGGAGTGGTACTCGCCGCGGGCGGTTACCCCGACGCCGTCCGCAAAGGCGACGTCATTCACGGCCTCGATGCGGCGGCGAAGCTGCCCGGCAAGGTATTCCACGCCGCGACGCAGCTCGCCGGCGACTCGGTGGTCACGAACGGCGGCCGCGTGCTCTGCGCGGTCGGGCCTCGGCGACGGAGTGAAGGCCGCGCAGCAGCAGGCCTACGATCTCGCCGCCGCAATATGCTGGGACGGCATTCAGTACCGACGGGATATCGGCCACCGCGCAATCGCGCGCGAATAGGCCGCCGGGTCAGTCCGGTGCGGACACTGCTGCTCCGGCGCGCCGCCGCACCGCTTCGCGACGGATGACATAGAGCCCCGCGCCGACGACGATGGCGCCGCCGAGCAGCGTCGCCGCACCCGGCAGCACGTGCCAGATGGCGAAGTCGAGCACGACGCCCCACACCAGCGCCGTGTACTCGAGCGGCGTCACGACGGCCACGGGGGCATTCCTGAACGCCTCGGTGATGAAGTGCTGCCCGAGCGAGCCGGCGAGACCCAGGCCCACCAGCAGCGGCCAGTCGGCGTGCTGCAGCGGTCGCCAGCCCGCGATGGCGAGAAGCCCCGCCCCCACGGCCATCATCGCGGTGAACCAGAAGACCATGCTCTCGGTGGTGTCGGTCCGGGCCAGGACCCGCAGCGTGATGACCGCAAGCGAGTAGCAGAGCGCCGCCACGACGGCGGCAATGCTGCCCACCGATACCCAGTCGCTGCCCGAGGGTCGCAGCATCAGCAGCACGCCCGCGAGGCCCACGGCAATCGCGGCCCACTGGGCGCGGCCCACGGTCTCCCCGAGCATGGGTGCCGACAGCGCCGCGACCACCAGCGGCGCGCACATGAAGATCGAGTAGGTGGTCGCCAGCGAGGACTCGCGCACGGCGAAGATGAAGCTGCCGAGCATCAGCACGGACAGCGCGCCGCGGAAGAGATGGAGCCTCAGGTTCACGATGCGCAGCCGCTTCGCGCGCCCGCGCACCAGCACGGGCAGCAGCACGAACGGCATCGAGGTGACTCCGCGCAGGAAGGCGACCTGCATCGGGGCGTAGTGCGCGGCGAGCAGCTTCAGCAGCGCGTCCATGACCGCGAACACGGCCACGGCAAGCAGCATCGACGCGATGCCCCGGAGGTTGTTGGTGTGCACGCGTCCGCTCCCCGGCCGGCCGCAGCCGGCCCGCGGCTCAGCGCTTCATCAGGTCGAAGAATTCGCCGTTGGTCTTGGTGTCCCGCATCTTGTCGATGAGGAACTCCGCGGCCGCGAGCTCGTCCATCGGGTGCAGCAGCTTGCGGATGATCCAGATCTTGGCGAGCTCGTCCTGCGAAGTGATGAGCTCCTCGCGGCGCGTGCCCGAGCGGTTGATGTTGAACGCCGGGTAGACGCGCTTCTCGGCGATGCGGCGATCCAGGTGGATTTCGCTGTTGCCGGTGCCCTTGAATTCCTCGTAGATCACGTCGTCCATGCGCGAGCCGGTGTCGATCAGCGCGGTCGCCATGATGGTGAGGCTGCCGCCCTCCTCGATGTTGCGCGCGGCGCCGAAGAAGCGCTTCGGCCGCTGCAGCGCGTTCGCGTCCACGCCGCCCGTGAGCACCTTGCCGGAGCTCGGCACCACGGTGTTGTAGGCGCGTGCGAGGCGGGTGATCGAGTCGAGCAGGATCACCACGTCCTTCTTGTGCTCGACGAGGCGCTTGGCCTTCTCGATGACCATCTCGGCCACCTGCACGTGGCGGCTCGCCGGCTCGTCGAAGGTCGAGGAGACGACCTCGCCGCGCACGGTGCGCGACATCTCGGTGACTTCCTCGGGCCGCTCGTCGATGAGCAGCACGATCAGGTACACCTCGGGGTGGTTGCCGGTGATGGAGTTGGCGATGTTCTGCAGCAGCATCGTCTTGCCGGCCTTCGGCGGGGAGACGATGAGGCCGCGCTGGCCCTTACCGAGCGGCGCGATCAGGTCGATCATGCGCGCGGTGAGGTCCTCGGTGCTGCCCGTGCCGCGCTCGAGCTTGAGGCGGCGCGTCGGATGCAGCGGCGTCAGGTTCTCGAACAGCACCTTGCTGCGCGCGTTCTCGGGCGAGTCGAAATTGATCTGGCCGACCTTGAGCAGCGCGAAGTAGCGCTCGCCGTCCTTCGGCGGGCGGATGAGCCCGGAGATCGAGTCGCCGGTGCGCAGGTTGAAGCGCCGGACCTGGCTCGGGCTGATGTAGATGTCGTCGGGGCCCGCGAGGTAGGAGCCCTCGGGCGAGCGCAGGAAGCCGAAGCCGTCCTGCAGGATCTCGAGCACGCCGTCGCCGTAGATGTCCTCGCCGTTCCTCGCGTGCGCCTTGAGGATGGCGAAGATGATGTCCTGCTTGCGGGAGCGCGCCAGGTTCTCCATTCCCATCTGCTGCGCCATCTTGAGCAGGTCGGGAATGGGCTTGTGCTTCAGCTCCGACAGGTTCATCGAGCGGCGGCTCGCCTCGAGCTCCGCCGGGCTGATGACGTCCAGGTCGTCGGCGTCCAGGAACTCCTCGGGCGGCATTTCTTCCTGCCGCGGTCCGCGGTTGCCATCGGCACCGCCGCCACCGCCACCACCTCGGCCACGCTTGCCGGGCCGGTTGCGGCCCTGGTTGCCGAGGTAGCCTCTCACAGCTTGCTGTCCAGAAAAGCCGCGACGTCCGCCTTGCGGACCGCGCCGATCTTCTGGCCTTCGGCCTGGCCGTTCTTGAACAGAATTAGGGTCGGGATTCCGCGGACGTTGAAACGCATCGGCGTCTTCGGGTTGTCGTCCACGTTCATCTTGGCGATGGTCACCCTGCCCGCGTACTCCGTCGCGATCTCGTCCAGGAGCGGGGCTATCATCTTGCATGGGCCGCACCACTCGGCCCAGAAGTCGAGGAGTACCGGGTGTTTGGACTGGAGAACGTCCGTCTCGAAGCTCGAGTCGGTGACGTGGATGATCTGCTGGCTCACCAGAGACTACCTCCGCTGGTGTTTCGTTGACTGGATTGGTTGGGTCGCTCAAAGGGATTCTTCGTATGCGTCGTCGGAGTTATCGAGTGACGGCGCGATCTGCGTGAGGCAAACTATCGGGATCGCTGCCGTACCTGGGGTTCTGGAGTCCCGCTGCACCGGACGTTGGCACCGGTCCTTTCGGGACCCGGCGAGCCGGCTTCGCTACTTGCGGGAGCGGACTGTTAGCCGCGGGTTGCAGTATTTGAACCCGCTTTGCGCCAATTTGCAAGACCACAATCAACGACACTGGGCCCGATGTCCGACGCACACCTGACCGACGTCTCATTTAGCAACCTGCACCTGCCGGAATCCCTGGCCCGCGGAATCGCCGACGCCGGCTTCGAACGGTGCACCCCGATCCAGGCGCAGACGCTGCCGCGAGCACTCGCCGGGTTCGACGTGGCCGGCCAGGCACAGACCGGAACCGGCAAGACGGCGGCCTTTCTCGTCGCCCTGTACTCGCGTCTGCTGCGTGCAGAGGTGCCGCCGACCCGCAAGGTCAACTCCCCGCTTGCGCTCATCATCGCGCCGACCCGCGAACTCGCGGTCCAGATCCACCACGACGCCGAACTGCTCGGCCAGTACACGGGCCTGAAGCTCTGCCCTGGCTTTCGGCGGCGTCGACTACGAGAAGCAGCGGCGTGACATCGAGGACGGCGTCGACATCCTGATCGGCACGCCGGGCCGCCTCATCGACTTCTACAAGCAGCACGTGTTCGACCTGCGCTCGGTCATGGCGCTGGTGCTCGACGAGGCCGACCGCATGTTCGACCTCGGCTTCATCACGGACATCCGCTACATCATGCGGCGCCTGCCGCCGCCGGACCAGCGGTTGAACATGCTGTTCTCCGCCACGCTCGCCCAGCGCGTGCTCGAACTTGCCTACGAGCACATGAACGACCCGGAACTCGTGCGCATCGAGCCGGACAAGATGACCGTGGATCGCGTGCGGCAGGTGATCTACTTCCCGTCCATGGACGAGAAGCCGCGCCTGCTGGTCGGGCTGCTGCGCTCCATGGACCCGCACCGGACGATGATCTTCGTCAATACGCGGCGCGGCGCCGAGGAGCTCGAGAACCTGTTGCGCGCCAACGGCTTCAACGCCCAGGCGATCTCCGGCGACGTCCCGCAGACCAAGCGCCTGCGCCTGCTGAGGGACTTCCACAGCGGCGAGCTCGCGATCCTGATCGGCACCGACGTCGCGTCGCGCGGCCTGCACGTTCCCGAAGTGAGCCACGTCTTCAACTACGACATGCCGCAGGACCCGGAAGACTACGTGCACCGCATCGGCCGCACCGCACGAGCGGGCGCCGAGGGCGACGCGATCAGCCTGGGCTGCGAGGATTTCGTGCAGTCGCTGCCGGACATCGAGGCCTACATCGGCCGCAGCCTGCCGCGTGCGGCGCTCACCGAGGACGTGCTCGCCGAGATCACCGTGCCCGCGCGCGAGCGCCGCCGATTCGGCGGGCCGGGCGGTTCACGGGGCGGCTCCGGCGGTGGAAGTCGCGGTGGCCCGCGACATGGCGGGACCGGCGGCGGTCGGCGCGGCCCTCCTCCGCGCGGCGAGCGCCGCGAAGAGCGGCGCCCTGACAGGCCCCCCGCCGCTGACGCGGGCTCCGCCCCGGCAGCACGCGCGCCGGCCAGTCCCGCGCCGGCATCTCCAGCGCCGGGTGCGGACGGCGATGCCCCACGCAAGCGCCGGCGTCGGCGCCGCGGCATGGTGGCGGTGGCGCGCCGCCGGCCGGCCCGACGGGCGGCCCTGCGCAGGAATGAGGCACGGCGGCCTGCCCGAGGCCGGACCGCGGTCATCCTGTCGGCGCCCACTCGTTCCCGGTCAGGGCGCGAGTTCGCTCAAGCCTGAAATCCCGTCGAACCCGTCCGCCGCAGCGTGCGGAGGCTGCGTCGAGTCAGGCTGCAACACCTGGTAGATCCAGCGAACGCCGGCGGCGCGTGCCGCCGTGAGCACGGCGAGGCTGTCATCCACGAACAGCGTCGAGCCGGGCGTGACGCCGTGCCCCCGGGCGAGCCGTTCCCAGAACTCGGGCGACTCCTTGGGCACGCCGAACTCGTGCGAGGAGACGAGTTCGTCGAAATGCCGTTCGAGCCCGGTCTGCCGGTTCTTGATGCCGAGGCTGATCGGGTGCGCATTCGTCGTGAGCAGCACCCGCAGCCCCCTTGCGCGCAGGCGGTCCAGGAATTCCACCGCCCCGGGGAGGTAGCGGATGTGGCTGCGCAGCTCGTGCTTGAGCGCGGCGACGTCCAGGCCGAGCTCCTCGCTCCAGTGGTCGATGCAGTACCAGTCGAGCGTGCCGCGCTTCGCGTCGAAGCGCGCTTTCAGGCGTGAGAAGGACTCGGCGGGATCGAGCCCACGGCCTTCGCCCCAGCGTCGCGGCAAGGCCTCGAGCCAGAACAGGTTGTCGAAACGCAGGTCGAGCACCGTGCCGTCCATGTCGAGACAAACGGTTTCGACCTCGGCCCACGCGGGAGGGGCTGCGCGACCACTGCTCGATGCTGCGTGCACGATTCTGGAGGGCGCCGGATTGCGGGGGGACCGCTATGATACGGTGGCATTCATCCGCACTGGAGCCCACGCATGGCGACCGATCCCGCCGACCTGCTGCCGGGCGTCCTCGACGCCGTCGCCGCCGCGTCCACCGCGATCCTCGGGGTCTACGCCTCGGCGCTCACCGTCGAGTACAAGGCCGACGAATCGCCGATCACGCGAGCCGACCGGGCGGCCCACGAGATCCTCGCGGCTCGACTGGCGCTGCTCGCGCCCGGGATTCCCATGCTGTCGGAAGAAGCCGAGGCGGCACACGCATTCGCGGTGCGGCGCGACTGGCGCGAATTCTGGCTGGTCGATCCGCTCGACGGCACGCGGGAGTTCATCGGGCGCAACGGCGAGTTCACGGTGAACGTGGCGCTCGTCCGGGACCACGAGCCGGTGCTCGGGGTCGTGGCGGCCCCGGCACTCGGCCTGACCTACTACGCCGTCAGGGGCTTTGGCGCCTTCTGCGCGGACGGCAAGGCGGGTCCGAGGCCCATTCGCACGCGCGCGGCAGCGGATCCACTGGTGGTCGTGGGCAGCCGCTCGCACCGGGGCGACTCGCTCGACGGGCTGCTCGCGCGGCTCGGCCCGCACGAGCTTCGCCCGATGGGCAGCGCCCTCAAGTTCTGCCTCGTCGCGGAAGGCGCCGCCGACTTCTATCCCCGGCTCGGTCCAACCTCGGAGTGGGACACCGCCGCGGCGCAGGCCGTTCTTGAGGTGGCCGGTGGTGCCGTGACGACCCTCGACGGCACGCCCCTGCGCTACAACGCACGCGACACCCTGCTGAATCCCAGCTTCCTCGCGTACGGGGATCCAGCCAGGAACTGGCCGTCGCTCTTCTGACCGATGGAACTCTCCTGGACTGCGCTCGGACTGCTGTTCACCCTCGTCGCGCTCGCCTGGTACTGGCACGACAGCCTCGGGGCGCGCGAGCGTGCCAACGACGCGGCGTTCGAGACCTGTCGCAACACGGGCGCAAGCCTGCTGGACGGTACGGTCGCCTTTCGCCGCCTGCGCCCCGTGAGGGTCCGTGGAGGCCGGCTGCAGCTGCGACGGACCTACGTCTTCGACTACACGCGCGACGGCTACACGCGGCAGCAGGGTTTCGTCGTCATGACCGGGCACTTCGTGGACAGCGTCGGCTTTTGAGCTCGACAGGCCGCCGCCACGAACGGGCCTACCCTTTTTGTGGCGGGCAGGGCTAAGCTACCCGCCCCGACCGAGGCTCGAGCGACGACGGTCCCAGCGATGGCGGAAGCGAGCGACAACGTCGACACGGAAACGTTCAAGCACCTGGAGCGCCTGCGCCAGCTGCGGATCGAGCACCGCGACCTCGACGACGTGATTCACCGGCTGCAGCTCGACCTCTACGTCGACCAGGTGCAGATGCGGCGCCTCAAGAAGCGCAAGCTCCTGATCAAGGACCAGATCTCGCGGCTCGAGAGCCAGTTGATCCCCGACCTCAACGCCTGAGTGATGGCCGAGCCCCTGGAAACCGCCGCCGGTATCGTTGCCCGGCTCTTCGACCCGCAGAACCTGCCGCAGATTGCCGTCGTGCTTGCTGCGCTGGTACTGGGCCTGTGGGCCGGCAGGCTGCTGCAGCGGCGAATCGTGACCCCGGACGCTCCGGACGACCTGCGCAGCCGCCTGCGCGAGTCCGAGTGGGTGGCGGCGCCTTATGCGGTCGTGCTGCTCGTACTCGCCGCCGCGGCCGGACTCATGCACGCGCTCGGGAAGCCCGCGCAACTCGTGGACGTCGCCGTGCGACTCGGCGCCCTGCTGCTCGCCATCCGGATCGTCGTGTACCTGTTGCGGGTCTCGATGGGCGCGCGGGCGCGCCTCAAGGGCTGGGGCACGATGATCACCTTCGTGGTCTGGGCCTTCCTGTCGCTGCACCTGCTCGGCTGGGGCGATGCGCTCATCGGCCTGCTCGACGGCATCGGCATCAATGCGGGCAAGACGCACATCTCGGTCTGGTCCGTCATGAAGCTGCTGGTGACGGTCAGCGTGTTCGTCGTGATCGCGATGTGGATCGCGCGCTGGTTCGAGCGGCACGTACTCAAGCTCGACGCGCTCGCACCCAACATGCGCATCGGGATCGCGAAGTTCACGCAGGCGTTCCTGGTGGGCCTCTCCGTGCTGGTCGGGCTGAACGCGGCGGGGCTCGATCTCACGACGCTGAACGTACTCACCGGCGCCATCGGCATCGGCCTCGGCTTCGGCCTGCAGAGCATCGCGGCCAACTTCGTCAGCGGCTTCGTGCTGCTCATGGACCGCTCCATCAAGCCGGGAGACGTCATCAGCTTCACCGGCATGCCCGGCACCGCGACCGAGGGCTTCGGCTGGGTCGAGGAGCTGCGCGGGCGCTACGTCGTGGTGCGCGACCGGGATGGCGTCGCCACGCTGGTGCCGAACCAGAACCTGATCACCAGTCCGGTGACCAACTGGAGCTACGAGGATCCGAGGGTGCGCCTCAAGCTGCCGGTCCGCGTGAGCTACAAGGAGCGACCCCGAGCTCGCCATGCGCCTGATGCTGGAATCGACGGCGGGACATCCCGCGCGTGATCCGCGATCCAGCGCCGGTCGCACGCCTCATGGGTTTCGGGGACCACGGCATCGAGCTCGAGTTGCGGTTCTGGATCCCGGACCCGAAAGAAGGCGTGAACAACGTCCGATCCGACGTGAACCGCGCGATCTGGCGGCTGTTCCGCGAGCACGGGATCATGATCCCGGTAGCGCAGCGCGAGGTCCGCCTCGAGATGGTCAGCCCTGCAGGTCGGCCCGCTCGAGCCGGCCCGCGACGCCTGAGCCGCGATGCCGGTCGCCGCGCCAGCCGCGTTCTCGATCCCGGACGAGCTGCTCGAATTCCGCGCGGTGCGCGCCTCGGGGCCGGGCGGGCAGAACGTCAACAAGGTGTCGAACGCCGTCGAACTGCGCTTCGACGCGTCCGCCTGGACCGTCCTGTACCCGGCTGCACGCGCCCGCCTCTCCCGCATCGCGGGCCGCCGGATGACCGACGCGGGCCTGATCGTGATCGACGCGCAGCGTTTTCGCTCGCTGGAGCAGAATCGTGCCGACGCCCTCGATCGCCTGACCGGGATGATCCGCGAGGCGCTGGTGGAACCGAAACCGCGACGCCCGACGCGACCGACTCGCGCCTCGAAGGAACGCCGGCTCGCGAGCAAGACCCGCGACGCGCGTACCAAGAAGCTGCGCCGCCCGGCGCGGTCCGAAGACTAGCCCTGCGGCGACAGGCTCACTTCTTCTCTGGCCCGCTCGGCATCGACCACGCGCCGGTGGCGGCGTTGAGCTTGTGGCAGTACGTGCACTCGCCCTGGTAATCGGTGACGAAGTGGTTCTTGTCGCCGCCGACGAGGTGAATCCGGTGCACCATGCCGGCCAGCGGCGGCGCCTTCTTCGAGTCGTCGGTGTGGCATTCGGCGCAGGCGGCCGGAACGTCCTCCAGCGCGTCCGTGGCATCCGGGTGCTTGCCCTTCAGTTTCAGGCCGGCCGGGGCACTCCCCTGCACGGTGGCAAGCAGGGCCGGATTCACCTTCCCGGCCATCCACTGCTGCATCACCGTGCCGAGGCGCGCATCCGTGGGCGGCTTGTTGACGTGGCAGTCCACGCACGCCTTCGGGTACGGGTCCGGGGCATTGATGCCCGGGATCTTGGGTGCGACCTGCGTGGCGGCCTGCGTCGGACCCGACAGGCCCAGGAGGGTGATGGCAGCCGCGGCCAGCGTGGTGACAACTCGGTTCATGATGAGCTCCGGTTCGAACATCCCCCGCGACCGTAAGGATACTCCTGCTCCGCCCGTGCAGCACGGTGCCGGCGGCGCCGCTCGGTCCGCCGCGGAGCGGCGAACGCCGGCGCTCAGCGGTGCACGACCTGGAGGATGCTGTTGCGGATCTGCTCGTGCAGCACGAGCTGCGCGTCGCGCAGGATCGCCTCGACCATGGCCGGCTCGAAGTGAATCGTGCCGTCGTCGTCCATGCGGAGCACCCTGCGCGTGCGTGCCAGGTCGAGGAAATTTCCGAACTGCGCGCGCTCGAAGAACTCCGGAGCATTCAGCTCGTACAGCAGCGACATCCGCTGCGCCATGAGCTCGCACTGCCGCTCGAGCGCGTCCTGCGTGATGCGACCGCTGCCGGCCTTGAGCAGCAGCGAAACCGCGAGGTAATACCGCTCGATGAGCGGCACGCTCGCCCGCGCGAGCACCGAGAGCTGCATCGCCTCCGGCGACTCGGCGGGCGGCCTGGACCACAGGGTCCGGTCCTCCGAGGCCGACAGCAGGCCGAGGCTCAGGAGGTCCTCCAGCAGCCGGTCGACGACCGCCGGCAGTTCCGCCTCGGTCCAGCGCAGGAAGTATTCGTCCGCCACGTACGGATAAACGCGACCGGCGAGACGCTGCAGGTCGGCGCGCGGCACGCTGGCGTTGTTCAGGAATGCGCAGGCCATCAGCGACGGCATCAGCAGCAGGTGCAGGGAGTTGTTGCGGAAGTAGGTGGTCAGGATGGCGGTCTCGTCCGTCATCCACAGGATGTCGCCGAGCTCGTGCTTCTCGCGACGCAGGATCCCGAGCGACACGCCGTGGCGGACCATGGCCGCGCCGTCCATGTCGGTGACCCATACCCTGGGCGAATACGGGGCACGGCGCATGAGTGACGCGTAGACCTCGAGCAGTCGCACGAGGTCCGCCTCGCCCATGCTGTGCCGCGGTGTGGCGAGCAGCACCAGGCCGAGGAGATTGACGGGGGTGACGCACGCCGCGGCGTTGATGCCGGTCATGATCGACGTCGCGAGGTCCTGCACCAGCGGGGTGAGCCACGGCGGACGGTCGTCGGATCCCGAAGGCTGTCGCTCCCACTCGGGGGCGTGCCTGCGGATCAATGGATCGAGCGGCAGGGGCTCGCCGAGACTCACGTAGACCTTGCCGAAGCGGCTGCGCAGCTCGGGGATCGCGCGCAGCAGAGTCATGACCGACTCCTTTTCCTTCGGCCGTCCGGAGAGCTCGCCGATGTAGGTGCGCCCTTCCACCAGCCGCTCGTAGCCGAAATAGACCGGGACGAACACCACCGGACGCCCGGGGTCGCGCAGGTAGCTGCGAACCGTCATCGCGAGCATCCCGGTCTTGGGCTGCATCAACCGGCCCGTGCGGCTGCGTCCGCCCTCGATGAAGTACTCGATCGAATGACCGCGCGCCATCATCAGCCCGAGATACTTCATGAACACCGCCGAGTAGAGCGCGTTGCCCGAGAAACTGCGGCGCAGGAAGAACGCGCCGCCGCGACGCAGGAACGAGCCGATGACGGGCATGTTGAGGTTGATGCCCGCCGCGATGTGCGGCACCGCGAATCCCTTGTGGTAGACCACGTAGGACATCAGCAGGTAGTCCATGTGGCTGCGATGGCACGGCACGTACACGACCTCGGCGCCGTCCCCGATGGCCCCCAGGCTCGAGAAGTTGGCGAGCTCGACGCCGTCGTACAGCCGGTTCCAGAGCTTGCCGAGCACGCCCGACATGAAGACGACGAAGGTGTGCGAGTAGTTCGCAGCGATCTCCTTCGCGTAGCTCCGCGCAAGCTTGAGCGCGTCGCGTCGGGAGAGTTTCGTCGACTTCATCTCGTCGCGCACTGCGTCGCGGACGAGCCGTGTGTTCAGGACCTGGGAGACGATCGTGCGGCGGTGCGAAAGGTCCGGGCCGATGGTGGCCGTGCGCTGGCCGCGGAACTGGGCCCGGAGCTGCCGCCAGATCCGGCGGGGGCCGCGCGGCAGTCCGCGCGTCTCCATGAGCGTCGGCTGCAGGGGCATCGAGTCGCCGAACAGCATGAGCAGGTTGCGGCCATTGAGCAGCAGCGACAGGACCTTCCTGAACCTGCCGCCGATGTCCCAGCCCTCGGCCACCAGCAGCCTGAACCACGATCGCTCGCGATCCGGGGCGCGGCCCCAGAACAGGCTCACCGGCACGATGTCGGCGTCGAAACCGGGATCTGCCGCCACGAGGGCGGTGAGTTCACGCAGGGTTTCCGGGATGCGGCGGTCGATGCGCATTCTCAGGAATCCCGCACGCCTCTCGAGGAACAGCACGGACACGGGCAAGCTCGCGCCCGCCCCCAGCGGCGCGAGCGGCATTGGCAGTGAACGCTCCCGGCAGACGTACTCCAGCACCGCGAGGTCGATGATGCTGCGCTTCTCCAGCGCGTAGACGACCGGGCGGCCCTGCAGGAAACGCTCGGTGAGCCCGTCCGGCAGGATGGACGGACGAACCCAGAGCGAGACGAAGCGCCGGACGAGCGCCAGCAGGACCCGTTCCATGGCAGTCAGGCCGCTCACGCCGGCAGCCGCCCGGTCACGACCATGTGCCGATCGGATACCGTTCGCACCTCGAGTGCCGAGAGTCCGGAACTCGCGAGCTGGTCGCGCACTTCCGCGGGATCGAATGCGGCGCAGAGCGAATTGTAGAAGTCCCGCTTCAGCAGCTCGGGTTCCTCGCCCGCGTACGCCTCGACGATTTCCTGGGCCTCGCCCGCCGAGCCAGGCCGGAAAAGGTCCATGACCAGCACGGCTGCGCCGGGCGCACCGTGGTCCAGCACCGCGCGCCACAGGACCCGCGGGTCGTGCAGGTGGTGGAGCAGGCTGTTGCTCACTACGGCGTCGTATCGGCTGCGCGGCAGCTTCGCGCCCGGCAGGATGCCCTCGACGAAGGTGACGCGGGCCGCAAGGCCCGGCTCGGCGTGGAGCCTCGCCTCGCCATAGGCGAGCATGGGCCGAGAGCCGTCAAGCGCGTCCACCGCGAGGGCCGGATTGCGGCGCGCGAGCCGGAGCGCGATGTCGCCGGGTCCGCAGCCGAGGTCCAGCACCGCACCGGCGTGAAGATCGGGGAATTCCGCGGCGAAGAGCTCGACGAAGCGCTGGTTCGGCTCGGAAAAATCGGCCTCGGCGTAGGCGCGGGCCTGCTCGAACTCGTCCATGAGCTCGGGTTCGGGAATGCGTTGCATGCGATCACCTGCGTCGGGGCCAGCCCCGGCGCCGCTTACTGCTGCCCGGACGATCCGTCCCCGCTCTGCGCGTCGATCGCGGCGTCCGTGGCCGCCTTGGCAGCCATCGTGGTGCCCTCGACCCCGCGCGCCCTGTCCTCGGTCTGGATCATGTCGTCGAACACGGTTGCGTCCGTGTCGCGGCCCTTGGCCTCGGCCTCCGCCTTCGCCGTCGCTTCCGCGCTGGCGTCGGCCTTGCCCTGGGGCGCCTGTTCGCCGCCGCAGGCGGCGAGCATCGCGAGCACCAGGCTCAGCATGGCTGTTCTTGCTCTCGTATGCATGCGCACCCCCGGGGAAACGTCCCGGGGGCAATCTTAACCGATGGGAATGTCCGCTACCTTTTTCCTTTTGCCGGGCCGCGCCGGAGCGCGATGGGGACATTCTCCTTTTCCGCTCCAGCGCCTCATGCAGTCCTTTGGCGCAGATCCCGGAAAAGGAGAATGTCCCCGGTCGTCAGAGGAATTCCTCGACCGAGAACAGGAAGTACGTGAAGTAGTGGTTGATGGCGCGGATCTGGTCGAGCAGGCCGTGATCGGAGTCGACCACGTGCAGCGTGGCCTTCTGCTCGCGGGCGAAGCGGTAGCTGTTCTCCACCGGGATCACTTCGTCACGCCAGCCATGGATGATGGCCGTCGGGCACACGGCTGGACGCGGGCTGAACTTCTCGTAGCCCGGCATGTACAGCGCCGGTGCGAGCAGGAACATGCCACGCGCCTGCAGCAGCGACGAGGCCGCGACCGTGACGTAGCCGCCCATGCTCGAACCGACCAGCACCAGCGAGCCGCGCAGGTCCTTGCAGAAGGAGAGCAGGCGCGTGACGCGGTCCTTGGGATCGTCGATGCCGCGATAGTCCACCGACTCGACCTGGAACCCTTCCTCGCGCGCGATCTCGGACATGGCGGCGATCTTGCTGCCCCATGGCTCGCTGTCCTTGCCGTGCGAGAAGACTACGTATCGTTCGGCCATCCATCTCTTCCTGCGACCATCCCTGCGCCCATCATAAGCTGCCGGCACGGCCGAATACGGAATCAGTTCTCATCCCCGACGTGCCACAGCCACCGGTCGAGGTCGCCTTCGGGCCTCGACCAGCCATGACGGCGCAGGTCCACGCGACCGCTGGAGGCGTCCACGCCCTCCCTTCGCAGGCGACGGATCTGGCGATCGCGCGCAGGCGCTCCCTCCGGAAAGGCGATCCGGCCGCCCGCGGCCACCACGCGATGCCACGGTACTGCGCTGCCCTTCGGCAGCGTTGCGAGCACGTGGCCCACGAGGCGGGCGCGACGCGGCCAGCCGGCGCGCTCTGCAACCGCACCGTACGTGGTCACCTTGCCGTGTGGCACCTGCCCCACGACTGCAAGGATCGCTTCGGACGCGTCGTTCATGACAGCGGATGCTAGCCCAAGCGGGTCCCGGCCACACAAGCGTCCTCGTTTGCCGTGCTCGCGCGCAGCGTGCGAAAGTCCGACGATGAGCAAGACGAGCCCGGAGCGTGGCTGGCAGTTCGCGATCGACCGCGGCGGCACGTTCACCGACGTGGTCGCGAGGGATCCGGCGGGGCGACTGCACACGCACAAGGTGTTGTCGCGCGACCCGCGGCGCGCAGGCGATCCGGCGGTGCGTGCCATATCCGAGGTTCTCGCCCGCGATCGCGGCGGCGACCACGTCCTGGAATCAGTGCGGCTCGGCACGACGGTCGCCACCAACGCGCTGCTCGAGCGCAAAGGCGAACCCGTGGTCCTGGTGACGACCGCCGGCCTCGGCGACGTGCTGCGCATCGGCTACCAGAATCGCCCCGACATCTTCGCGCGCGCGATCCGGCTGCCGCCCTCGCTGTACGCCGCGGTGATCGAGGCGAGGGAACGGATCGACGCGAACGGCGCAGTGCTGGAGCCGCTCGACGAACCCTCGCTGCTCGCCGCATTGAGCGCCGCGCGGGCCGGGGGCTTCAGTTCGGTCGCGATCGCTTTACTCCACGCACTGCCCAATCCGGACCACGAGCGTCGCGCCGCCCGGCTCGCCGCGCAGGCCGGTTTCGTGGAGATCGTCTCC
The DNA here is from genome assembly GCA_963726665.1 of uncultured Gammaproteobacteria bacterium. Taxonomy (GTDB): domain Bacteria; phylum Pseudomonadota; class Gammaproteobacteria; order Steroidobacterales; family Steroidobacteraceae; genus RPQJ01. The sequence goes on from CAVSDW010000014.1 coordinate 19,156, forward strand.
TCGCACGAAGTCGCCCCGCTCCTCGGACTCGTCGCCCGCGGCGACACCGCCGTGGCGGATGCCTACCTGTCCCCGGTCCTCGGGCGATACGTGCGCAGCTTCCTGGGTGAACTCGCCGAAAGCCACGGTCATCCGCAGCTCCTCATGATGCAGAGCAACGGCGGGCTGGTGGACCCCGACGGGTTCCGCGGCGTGAACGGCGTGCTTTCGGGTCCGGCTGGCGGCGTCGTGGGTGTCGCGGCCATCGCCCGGTCGGCTGCGCTCGGCCGGCTCATCGGCTTCGACATGGGCGGCACGTCGACCGATGTGAGCCTCTACGCAGGCGAACTTCCGCGCCGGCTCACGACCGAGATCGACGGCGTGCGCCTGCACGCGCCGATGATGGACGTGCACACGATCGCGGCCGGCGGCGGCTCGATCGTCCGGTACGCCGACGCACGGCTGCAGGTCGGACCCGAGTCTGCCGGAGCGGATCCCGGGCCGGCCTGCTACCGCCGCGGCGGGCCAGCGACCGTGACCGACTGCAACGTCGTGCTCGGCCGGATCCGGCCGGAGCAGTTCCCGCGCGTGTTCGGCGAGTCGGGGAGCGAGCCGCTCGACGCCGGTGCCTCGCATGCGCGCCTCGCAGCCATCGCCGCAGACCTCGCGCGCGACGGCACCGAGCTCGGCGTCGAGCAGCTCGCCGAGGCGTTCCTGACGGTCGCCGTGGCCCGCATGGCCAACGCCATCCGCGAACTCGCGCTCAGCCAGGGACACGACCCGTCGCAGTTCTCGCTGCTGCCCTTCGGTGGCGCCGCCGCGCAGCACGCCTGCGCAGTGGCCGAGGCGCTTGGAATCCGCTCCATGCTGATCGATCCGCTGGCCGGAGTGCTCTCGGCACATGGCATCGCGCTCGCCCTCCGCCGCTGCATCAGGCGGCGAAGCGTGAGCGAACCCTGCGATGCGCCGGGCCAGCAGCGAGCGAGCGCGGTGCTCGCCCGGCTCGAGGACGCCGCCCGGGAAGAACTTCGTCGACAGGGCGTCGCCGACACGGCCATGCAGCTCCGGCGCACGGCGAGCCTGCGGTTCGCGGGCTCCGATTCCGAGATCGAAGTCGCATGGGGCCCGCCGCAGACGATGCGAGCGGAGTTCGAAGCCGCTCACCGCAGGCTGTACGGGTTCGCGGACGACGGGGGCCCCGCCGTACTCGCCTCATGCTGCGCGGAGGCGATCGAGCTCGAGCCGTCGTCCGGGGAACCGGTAGCGCGTGCGCGCCTGTCCGCAGGGTCGCCGCAGGGCACCGCATCGCGCGGCGCCAGCCCGACCGTGCAGGCATGGACCGGAGGCGCGTGGCGCGCGGTTCCGTCGCGCGTGCACGAGGACCTCGATGCAGGCGAGGTGCTCGAGGGCCCGGCGCTCGTCGCCGAACAGGGAGCCACCGTGTGGATCGCACCGGGCTGGGTCGCACGCGCGCGCGACGACGGCCGGCTGCTGCTCTCGCGCGAAATCGAGGAAGATCGCAGCGTGCGCGGCGACGACCTGTCCGCGGACCCGATGCGGCTCGAGGTCTTCAACGGCCTGTTCATGCACGTCGCAGAGCAGATGGGCGTCGTGCTGCGGCAGACCGCGAGCTCGGTCAACATCAAGGAGCGGCTCGACTTCTCCTGCGCGATCTTCGACGGCGAAGCGAACCTCGTCGCCAACGCGCCGCACATGCCGGTGCACCTGGGCTCGATGGGCGCGAGCGTGCGAAGCCGTGATCGAACGTCACGGCGGCGACATGCGTCCCGGCGACTCGTTCATGGTCAACTCGCCCTACCACGGCGGCACGCACCTGCCCGACATCACGGTCGTCACGCCGGTCTTCGACGACTCCGGCGGCCGCATTCGCTTCTTCACGGCATCACGGGCACACCACGCGGACGTCGGCGGCATCACGCCGGGCTCGATGCCGCCGGGCAGCCGCAGCATCGGCGACGAAGGGGCGCTCTTCGAGCCGATGCGGATACTGCGTGACGGCCAACTGGACGAGACCGGTCTGCGCAGCGCCCTCGCCCGGGGCGCACACCCCGCGCGCAACCCGGACCAGAACCTCGCCGACCTGCGCGCGCAGCTCGCCGCCAATGCGCGTGGCATCCGCGAACTCGGACGGGCCGCCGCAGAGCACGGCCTTGCGACGCTGCTCGCCTACATGCGGCACGTGCAGGACAACGCGGAAGCTGCATGCGCCGCGCGATCCGCCGCCTGCGCGACGGCCGCTACGTCTGCGAAATGGACAATGGCCAGCGCGTAGAGGTCGCGGTCGCCGTGGACCACGAGGCAGGCGCCGTGACGGTGGATTTCACCGGCACCTCGAGCCAGGGGCCGGACAACTTCAACGCGCCGCGCGCCGTGACGGTGGCCGCGGTGCTGTACGTCTTCAGGACGCTGATCGACGAGCCGATCCCGCTCAACGCGGGCTGCCTGCGCCCGATCCGCATCGTCGTGCCGCCGGGCTCGATGCTCGACCCGGCGTTTCCGGGCGCAGTGGTCGCGGGCAACGTCGAGACCTCGCAGTGCATCGTGGATGCGCTGTACGGTGCGCTCGGCCTGCAGGCCGCGTCCCAGGGCACCATGAACAACTTCACCTTCGGCAACGAGCGCTACCAGTACTACGAGACGATCGCCGGCGGTTCGGGCGCCGGCGACGGCTTCGACGGCGCAAGCGGCGTGCAGACGCACATGACGAACTCGCGCCTCACGGATCCCGAGGTGCTGGAGACACGCTTCCCCGTGCTGCTGCGCGAATTCTCGCTGCGGCGCGGATCGGGAGGGGATGGCGCGTTCCGCGGCGGTGACGGACTCGTGCGCTGCGTCGAGTTCCGCGAACCGATGACGGCCGCGATCCTTTCCAATCGCCGTCGCGTGGCGCCGTTCGGGCTGGCGGGCGGCGGACCGGCGGCGAAGGGCGAGAACCGCGTCCTGCGGCGCGATGGCCGATCAGAGGCGCTGGCCGCCACCGCTGAAGTCGCGGTAGAAGCGGGCGACCGCATCCTGATCGCGACGCCCGGTGGCGGGGGCTTCGGGAATCGTCGCTGACTGGCATCGCCGAAGCCGACGGCGCGGGCGCAGGCGCAGGCCGCGGCTCCCGGTAATAGCCGTAGAGCTGCTGCGCAAGCGTGCGCTGCCGTGAGGTCTCCTCACTGCCGGCGTCTCCCGACACGCCCTTCACGGTCATGCGCGTCCCGGCGGGCAGCAGGTTCGAGCGCACCGGCCGCACGCGGCTGCCGGCCGGCGAGTGCGTGACGAGGAACGAGGAGTACTCGCCTGCCCGCGTCGAGCGCAGCCCGACCAGGAAGCTGACGCGACCGGCCTGCACGTCCTGTGGCAGATTCAGGCGCTCGTCGCAGATCACGTGGCAGGCGTGGTCGCCATCGGCGGGGCCGAACAGACCCGCGGCCGACAGGGACGCAAGGAAGTCCTGCACCTGGCGCGTGATCTTGTGCCACGTACTGCGGTCGCCAGCTTCGAACACCGACCAGCGCGTGCCGCGCTCGATGCTGCTCATCACGAGCAGCATCCGGCGGCGACGCGTGAGGAGCGTGCCGTCCGCGCTGCTGGCAGAACCGCCGGCCAGAGTGCGCAGCGCGGGCGCCTCGGTGCTCGCCGAGCGCAGCGTCTGCAGCGGATTCACGCCGTGCGCGATGAGCCGCGCCCGCTCCGGTTCGGTGAGCTGCTGCGCTGCACGCGTACCCGGCCGCAGCAGCAGCTCCTCGTCCGGTCCCTGCTCCCAGGGCGAGCGGTGCTCGTCGAGCCGCGCGAGCACACCCGCGACGGCACCGCCGTTCGCGAAGGACTCGTAGCGGGCGCGCAGCCGGTCGTAGGCGAGGATGCGCGGGAAGCACATCAGCGCGTGGTCGGACATGAATCCGAGCTCGCGCAGGCCCGCGATCACCTCGTCGCAAGTGGTCCACGCGGCCGGCGGATCGACGATCAGCATCGCGCGGAGTTCACGGCAGTGCGCGGCGGCGGCGAGAAGCACGCCGGGGCCCAGGTCGCGGTCGCGCGTCGGCGGCGGAATGCAGAGAAAATGCGCGTCGTCCGCGGCGCGCAGCGCGAAGATGCCGGTGCCGCGCTCGGCGGAGCCGATCAGGTCGTAGTCCGTCAGCGGCTCGCCATCGTCGCCGTCGGGATTCGAGTCCACGTACCCGATGGGATGGCGCGCGCCCGGGCGATACGTCCGGTCGGGGCGCTGCTCGGGGACTTCGCCGCGCACCCGCACCAGCGTGGACTCCTGCAGCGCCGTCGTGACGAAGCGGGTCGTGCCGGGAACGATCGAGAGCCGCCGGAAGATCTCCTGGTCCTCGATGTGCTCGGAGCCCGCGGAACGTACGCGCTGCACCACGAGGTTGAAGCGGTCGTCCTCGTTCGCGCCGACGTTGTCGTAGTCGACCGATGCCCGCAGTGCCTCGCGCGAACCGGGGCTGCGCGCCTCGAGCGTGAGTGACGCGCGCCCGCACGGCAGCGTGATCGTCGCGGGGCGGCCGCCGTTGCAGACGCGCACGACGATCGCGTGGCCTCCGCCGTTCTCGAAGAACTGCTCGATCGCGTAGGTCATGGGGCTCGGCTGCCACAGTCCGCCGAAGACCTGCTGGAACTCGGCGTAGCCATGCACGGAAATCGGGCGGTTCACCGGGCCGCGCAGCGTGCGGCCGACGAATGCGCAGGCCGACGCCGGCAGCCTCTTGATGGCGTGGTCGGCGCCCGGCGCCTCCGCCACGACCATGCCTTTCAGATTGGACTCTGCCAAACCACTGCCCCCGCTCGCGCTCGTACTACGTTAGCACAAGCGCTAGTGTGCGTGGCCGCCTGCGAACCCCAGCTATTGAGTTTTTCGCGCGCCCGCGGGGGGCGCGCCGTCGCTGCCGTCCCAGTTCGACCCCGCCGGTATCACGTTCTCCACGTGGCGCGCCTTGTCGAGGTAGGCCTCCAACGTGAGTCCCTGGCGGGACACGGGCACGGTGATGCCGCGCGCCAGCGTCACGACCTGCTCCGCAAGCGGCGCGTTGACGGAAGCGCCGTGCTCACTGGCGAGTCGCTGCAGCCGGCCCGCCACCTTGTCGTCGTAGACGACCGGTGCGGGCGCCTTGCTGTCGTCCTCGCCCTCGACCGGCACCGGGAACGACTGCACGTACAGGTTCCCGCCCTGCCACGCGGCCAGCAGCGGCTGGTTGACCACCGTCACCTTCGTGCCCACCGCCACCTCGCCGAACAGCGACTCGATGTCCTCGGGATAGAGGCGGATGCAGCCGTGGCTTGCACGCATGCCGACACCGGGCGGCTTGTTGGTGCCGTGAATCAGGTAACTCGGCCAGCCGAGGTTCATTGCGTAGGCGCCGAGCGGATTGTCGGGGCCGGCCGGTACGCGCGCGGGCAGCGGATCGCCGTTGGCAGCATGCTCCCTGCGCACCGACGCAGGCGGAGTCCAGACGGGGCCCTTGCGCTTCGACACCACCTTGGTGCTGCCGATCGGCGTGGCCCAGCCGATCTTGCCGATGCCGATCGGGTAGGTGACGACGGTGCGGGGCGCCCCCTTTGCGGCCTTCGGGAAGTAGAAGAGCCGCATCGCCGCGACGTTGATCACCAGTCCGTCCCTCGGACCATCCGGCATCACGAACAGCGTCGGAAGGACGATGGTCGTACCCTCGCCCGGCAACCACGGATCCACGCCGGGATTGGCCCTGTGCAACTCGTCATAGCCGACGTCGAAGCGGCGCGCGATGTCAGCCAGCGTGTCCTCGTGTCGCGCGTGGGTTATCTGCAGCTCGCCCAGCACGGCAGTCACGCCGGGCTCGTACTTGAATACGTGCGTGGCGAGCGGCGCCTCGATCGCAGGCGGCGGCGGTGGTTGCGGTGGTGGCGGCGGGGGCTTCTGCGGCTGGAACAGGCTGCACCCACCGAGCGCGAGCAGCATCAGCACCGTCGCCGCGCGATCGCGGGCCGCGGCACGATTCGAGAAGCTGTAATACATCGACCACTCCATCCTCATCAAAGCACCGTGGGCCGGTTCGGCAGCTCGTCGCGATTGCGCGAGCCTGGACCGGCCGGGAAATTTGCGGCCAGGAAATCGCTGACGCGAGCGATGCCCTCGAGAGCCCCCTGCTCGAACCGGCCGGCGCGGAAGTTCGACTCCATCGCACGGCAGACCGAGGCCCATTCCTCGGCCGACACGCGGCCGTTGTAGCCGCGGTCCGCCACGATTTCCACGTCCTGATCCGCGAGCAACACGTAGATCAGCACCCCGTTGTTCGCCTCCGTGTCCCAGACGGAGAGCAGGGCGAAGACCTCGAGCGCGCGCTGGCGCGGGCTGCGGCCGTGCCGAACCTGTGCGGGATCAAGCGCGGCCTCGATGGCGACCCGGATTTCGCCGGAGTGATGTCGCTCGGATTCGGCGACTGCCGCCTCGATGGCCGACAGCGTAGCGGGTGGGAACGCGCGATGCAGGTCGGCGCGCGTGGCGAACAGGTGCCTGAACCAGCGCTTCCAGTCCATGGCTACCAGCTCCCCGAGGCGCCGCCGCCACCGAAACCGCCACCACCACCGCTGAAACCGCCGCCGCCAGCCGAATCCCACCGCCACCGAAGCCGCCCGGGTATCCGATGCCGCCTCCGTGCCGGCTGCTGTACCAGCCGCGGCCACCGGGTCCACCGGTCCGCCGCCCATGCCGCCCAAGATCGCGAAGACGAAGGCGACGACGCCGGCGAAGACCGACATCGCGACGATGCCGACGATGAGCCAGGTGACGAACCCGACCAGCCCGCCCGTCGCGAGCGCGCCGCCGACGCGGCCGAACAGCCGGCGCAGGATCGAGCCGCCCACCAGCGCGAAGATGAGCAGCAACGGCAGGAGCTGGCCGAGGCCCCCGGAGCCGTGCGCCGTCCCCCGACGCTCGGGCTCGGGCAGCGGCTCGCCCTCGATCACGCGCAGCATGCGATCCGCGCCAGCCGTGATGCCGCCGTAGTAGTCCCCGGCGCGGAACCTCGGGACGATGTCTTCCTCGATGATGCGATTGGCCGTCGCGTCCGGCAGCACGCCCTCGAGACCGTAGCCGACCTCGATGCGAACCTTCCGGTCATCGCGCGCGACGAGCAGGATTGCGCCGTCGTCCACGCCCTTGCGACCGAGCTTCCAGGCCTCGGCGACCCGGATGGCGTACTGCTCGATTTCCTCCGGCTTCGTGGTCGGGACGATCAGGACCGTGACCTGGCTGCCCTTCGCCTGCTCGAACGCGGCGAGTTTCGCCTCGAGCGCGGCGGCCTGGTCCGGCGTAAGCGTGCCCGTGAGGTCCGTGACCCGCGCCTTGAGCGCAGGGACCGCAACCAGCGGCTCCGCGCCCGCGCCGAAGGCGGCGAGCGCGAGCGCCGCGGCGATTGCGGCGCAATGCAGCCAGCGTCTGCTCAGGAACGACACGTCGGTATCCGCGCCGGCCTCGAGCCGGCGCGGCCGGTCCTCAGTTGGTCGCCGGCGCGGCGCCGGACGCGGGCGGCGGAGGCGCCGCGAAGTCGACGGTCGGCGGCTTCGCGATGGCGGCCTCGTTCTCGACCGTGAAGTTCGGCTTCACCTTGTAGCCGAACACCATCGCCGTGAGGTTGACCGGGAACTTGCGCACCGTCACGTTGTAGTCCTGCACCGCCTGGATGTAGCGGTTGCGTGCGACGGCGATGCGGTTCTCGGTGCCCTCGAGCTGCGCCTGCAGGTCACGGAAATTCTGGTCCGACTTGAGCTCCGGATACTTCTCGACCACGACCATCAGGCGGGACAACGCGCTCGAGAGCTCGCCCTGCGCGGCCTGGAACTGCTGCAGCGAAGCCGGGTCGTTGGCGTCGACCTTGATCTGCGTGGCCTTGGCGCGCGCCTCGGTGACGCCGATCAGCACGGCCTGCTCCTGTGCCGCGAATCCCTTCACGGTGTTGACCAGGTTCGGGATCAGGTCAGCGCGACGCTGGTACTGGTTGATCACCTCGGACCAGGCCGACTTCACCTGCTCGTCCTGGACCTGGATCGTGTTGTAACCGCAGGCCGAGAGCAGCAGGCTCGCGGCGGCGACGGCGACGATTCGCAATGCGCGCATGACTAGTTCCTCCTCACGGGCCCGACACGGGCCCGCGTGCAGTTCATTATGGGGCGGGCCGCCCAAATATCCATATCGGGCGACCAATCCCTCCGGTTACCAGATCCGGACCATCTTGTCCGGCGGCAGGTACAGCTTGTCGCCGGGCTTCACGTCGTACGACCTGTCGAACGACGGCATATTGCGCACCACGCCATTCACGCGGTACTCGGACGGGCTGTGCGGGTCGGTGAGCAGGCGCTTGCGCAGCTCGTCCTCGCGGTACTTGCGGGCCCAGACCTGCGCCCAGCCGATGAAGAAGCGCTGGTCGCCGGTGAACCCGTCGAGCACCGGTGCCTCGGTGCCCGCGAGTGAGCGGCGGTAGGCCCTGTAGGCCACCGACAGCCCGGAGACGTCGCCGATGTTCTCGCCCATCGTGAGCTTGCCGTTCAGGTTCATGCCCGGGATCGGGCTGAATGCCGAGTACTGGCTGTCCAGCACGCCGGTCTGCTCACGGAACTTGATGTCGTCGTCCGCCTTCCACCAGTCGCGCAGGACGCCATCGCCGTCGAACTGCCGGCCCTGGTCGTCGAACCCGTGGCTCACCTCGTGCCCGATGACCGCGCCGATGCCACCGTAGTTGACGGCGTTGTCGGCCTTCGCGTCGAAGAACGGCGGCTGCAGGATCGCTGCGGGGAACACGATCTCGTTGGCGGCCGGATTGTAGTAGGCGTTCACCGTCTGCGGCGTCATGCCCCACTCGGACTTGTCCACCGGCTTGCCGAGCTTTGCGAACTCGATGCGGCGGTTGGCCTCGCGCGTCCGCATGACGTTGCCGATCAGGTCGTCGCGGCGGATGGTCACGTCGGGCTTCGGCTGCCACTTGTCCGGATAGCCGATCTTGACGGTGAACTTGGCCAGCTTCTCATGTGCCGCCTGCTTCGTCTCCGGGCCCATCCAGGCGAGCTGGTCGATGGACTCACCGAAGGTGGTGAGCAGGTTCGAGACCAGCATCTGCATCTGCGCCTTCGACTCGGCCGGGAAGAACTCGGCGACGTAGAGTCGCCCGAGCATCTCGCCCATCACGAACTCGATCTGCTGGATGCCGCGCTTCCAGCGCGGCCGCATCTCCTCGACCCCGGTCAGCGTGGTCTCGCGGAACGCGAATGCCGCCGCAGCGTACTTGCCGCCCATCAGCGGCGCGTAGTCGTCGGTCACGTGAACCCGCAGGTAGTCCTTCCAGGTCGCCAGCGGCACATCGCGAACCGCCGCGGCCATTCCCTTGATGAAGCTCGGCTGCCCCACGACCAGCGTCGTTGCATCCGGCAAGCCCGCGGCCGACAGCCACGACTTCCAATCGAAGCCAGGCGCAAGCTTGGCCGCCGCCGCGAGGTCCATCGGGTTGTAACCCTTCACCGGGTCGCGCAGCTCGACATTGGTCCACTGCGCCTTCGCCAGCCGCTTCTCGAGCGCGACCACGCGCTTGGCCGCCGCCGCCGCGTCCGGGCGACCGTTCATCGCGAGCAGGTCGCGCGCATAGTCCTGGTACTTGCCGCGGACCTCCGCGAAGCGCCCCTCTTCCTTCAGGTAGTAGTCGCGGTCCGGCATGCCGAGCCCGAACTGGTAGACGTGCAGCGAATTGACGTCGGGGTTCTTCTCGTCGGGCATCACGAGCGCGAGCAGCGGCGCGGCAGTCCCGAATGCGTCGATGCCCGGCGGCCCGGCTACAAAGCGCTGCTGCGCGCGCCCGAAATAGGCGATGAGTCCGGCACGATCGCCGATGCGGTCGATCGCCGCGAGTTCCGCATGCAGCGCCGCGGTGCCCTTGCGCTCGGCGGTGGCCTCGTCCATGTAGCTTGCGAACAGGTCACCGATCATCTGCGAGTCGCTGCCCGTCGCGCCCGGGGAAGCCGCAGCCTGCTCGACGATGGTCTTCAGGTTGATTTCCACCGCGTCGGACAGCATGCCGAAAGTCCCGTAATTGGACCGGTCCGCCGGGATCTGCGTCTTCTCGAGCCACGTGCCATTCACGAATCGGTAGAAGTCGTCCTGCGGCCGGACACTGCGGTCGAAATTCGCGAGGATGACGCCCGACGACGAGTTCGCGGCGTCAGCGGACGCCGCGGCAGCGGGCTCGGCCGGCGGGGCGGCTGGCTCGGCGACGGCGGGCAGTGCGCCCGCGCCGGTGGCCAGGGTAAGCAGGCAGGCGATGGACAACGAGAGACGCATGTTGCTGGGCTCCGTAAGAGGCTCGGCCGTCCACTTCGCCGGGACCGCCGGAAGGGCGCGCATTATAGAGGAATCAGGCGAATCCGAGCCGGACGTGAACTGGCCAGCGCAGCCGGCGGGGGCCGGTTCCGCCCCAGGCGGACTCGAGCGGGCCTCGCAGCCCCGGCAGAGGGTCGCGGCCGTGGTGGTCCTTGTAGCGCTGGACCGACGACCATGACGCCAGGTAGCCCATGACCTGCTCCAGGTCCCACTGGGTCTCGAGCGCCAGCGCCGGCGGCGTGGCCTCTCGCCATGGAAACGGCAGCGTCCGGTAGCCTTCCTCGACGTAGCGCCGCTCGGGGGGCCACCAGGCACCCACCACGTGCTGGTAGAAATCGTCGATCACCGCATCGACAGCGTCGTCCAGCTGGAATTTCTCGTAGGTCCATGCCGCCACGACCCCACCCGGCACGAGCACGCGACGGCACTCTGCGTGAAACCGCTCGAAGTCGAACCAGTGCACGGCCTGCGCGGCCGCGACGAGCGACGCGGAGCGGTCGCGCAGCGGAAGCCGCTCCGCGAGGGCGCCGACGTAGGCGACATTCGGACCCGGTGTCGCGTTGCGCAACTGGGCCAGGCTGCCATCGAGCGCCAGCACGGTGTCGAAGTGCTCCGCGAGGGCGACCGCCGCCTGCCCGTTGCCGGTCGCGCAGTCGACGGCCAGGCGGCGGTCGGGTGCCTGCGACGCGATCCAGTCGATCAGCTCCGGTGGATAGCCTGGACGATAGCGGCTGTAGACCGCCGACTGGCGGGAGAAGTGATCCTTGAACGACATGGCGCGCTCCTGCGCCCATGGTGCGCGGGCGCCCGGCTCCGCTGCAACCATGAGCCGCGCAGTGGCATAGAATCCGCCACCATGAATGAAATACAGGTCGTCGACATCGCGCACGCGATCCAGCTCGCGGTCGCGCCGGTCTTCCTGCTGTCGGGCATCGGCGTGATGCTCGGCGTGCTCACGAATCGCCTGGCACGCATCGTGGACCGGGCGCGCAAGGTGGAGGAAAGCCTGCGGCAGGCGACCGCCCACGACATCCCCGAGTCCCGCGTGCAACTGGGTGTCGCCTCGCGCCGCGCCCGGTTCATCAACGCCTCGATCACGCTCTGCACGATCGCCGCGCTGCTCATCGCGCTCGTGGTCGCGCTCCTGTTCTCGAGCACCTTCGTGCCGATCAGCCTGGCCGTGTACGTGGCGGCGCTCTTCGTGGTGGCCATGATCGCGCTGGTCGGCGCGCTGGTGAGCTTCCTGATCGAGGTGCGCATCGCGACCGCGGCGCTCCGGATCGGCGTCAAGTGACGACGCCGGTCAAAAAAAAAGGCCCCGGGTTTGAGGCCCGGGGCCGAGTAGCGGACTTTGGTCGAAGGGAAGGGAAAAGTCCGCCAGGGGATCGTCGATTCAGGTCCTCAGTGCAGCCGGGACCACTGCAGCACTTTCACTTCGCGCGCGGCCAGGCCCATGTTGTGGGCGATGATGCGCGACGCCTCGCGAAGTTCCCGGCCGGGCTTCGGCTGGCCGTCGAGTTCCACGACGCCGCGGTACTCCTGAAGGCCACGCGGATCCGGCTCGTCCACCAGGAAGTGCGCGTAGTACTTGTTGCTCATGGCACGGAAAGCTACTGATGCGCCCGCGGCGAAACCGTGATCCCTCGCACATCTCCGGCCGGACGCGGCGCCGGTGACGCCGATGACGCCGGAAACATGACGCGATACCGAAAATCCGAGCCCGCGGGCTCGCAGTTCGCGACCGCCGAGGGCGCGCGCAGGCTGCGGGAGGAACTCGACTACCTGTGGCGGATTCAGCGACCCCAGGTGACGCGCGCCGTGCAGGAAGCCGCCGCGCAGGGCGACCGGTCGGAGAACGCGGAGTACATCTACGGCAAGAAGCAGCTGCGCGAGATCGACCGCCGCGTGCGCTTCCTGCGCAAGCGCCTGGAGGGCCTGGTCGTGGTGTCGCGACCACCGGACGACGTCGGCCGCGTGTATTTCGGCGCCTGGGTGCGCATCGAGGACGACGAGGGCCACGAGACCGAGCTGCGCATCGTCGGGCCCGACGAGATCGACCCCGCGCGGCGCTACGTGAGCATGGACTCACCGATCGCTCGCGCGCTCATGCGCCGGGGGACCGGCGACGAGTTCACCGTGGAGGTACCGGGCGGGCAGCGGACGTACGTGGTGACGGAGATCCGTTACGAGACCGATGAAGAGAGCGGATAGTGAATAGCGGATAGCGGATAGTGGGAAGGGCGAGCTGGCGTGCCAGCGGGCCGACCTTCCGAGCTTGCCGCGGCCTCACCGACATCCGCTGATCCGCTGATCATTAGTCACTGCTCTCCGAATGGTCCGGCGGCTCGATCGTCGGCAACTCACGGCCGCTCCAGTCGGCCCACCGGGCGCGGCTTCCCCAGTACGAGTGCGCCTGCGGCTCGAGTCCCTCGGCGGAATCGAGGCTGGCCAGCGTCACGTGGGTCTCGTCGGGCCAGTGTCCGGATTGGAAGAGCAGCATCGAGCCGCAGCGACTGCAGAAGCTGCGGGTTGCCTGCGCCGAGGACTGGAAGCGCGAGAGCAGTTCCTCGCCGCTCTCGATCGTCACCGCGTCACTCGGGAATCCCGCCCAGGTCACGAAGCCCGCACCGTGGGCGCGACGGCACATCGAGCAGTGGCAGTGGGCGATCCAGTTCGGCGGAAGCGCGGCGCGCAGGCGCACCGCGCCGCAGAGGCAGCCCCCGCCGATGCTCGTCGTCGTCACACGACCCGGACGTTCTTGAACTGCCAGGGATCCGTGTCGTCGGTGTCCTCCGGGAACAGGCGGCCCCGATCGACGAGCGGGTGCCACTCCGTGTACTCGCCCACCACGTTCCCGAGATAGGGCGTGCAGATCTCGAGGACCCGCCGGTAGTCGATCTCGTCCGGCTCGACGACGCCCTCGTTCGGGTTCTCCATCGCCCAGATCAGCCCGCCGAGCACCGAGACCGTCACCTGCAGCGAGGTCGCGTTGTTGTGCGGGCAGAGCTTGCGGGCCTCCTCCACGCTGAGCTGCGAGCCGTACCAGTACGCGTTCTTCTTGTGGCCGGCGAGCAGCACGCCGAGTTCGTCCGTGCCCTTGACGATCTCGTCCATCATGATCCGCTTGCGATCCTGGATGATCCAGTTGCGGCCGGCGAGCTCGAACACGGAAAGGACTGCGTCGTCGCTCGGGTGGTACGCGTAGTGCACGGTCGGTCGATACACGACCTGCTCGCCCTTCTTCACGGACAGGTAGTCCGAAATCGAGATGGCCTCGTTGTGGGTGATGAGGAAGCCGTGGAAGTGACCAGCCTTCGGCGTCCAGGTGCGCACGCGCGTCGCCGCGCCCGGCTGCATCAGGTAAATGGCGCTGCCCCGGCCGAAATCGTGCTTCTTGCCGTCGCGCGGCCAGTTCTTCTCGTGCGAGCCCCAGCCGAGCTCGGCCGGCTGGCAACCCTCGCCCACGAACCCGTCCACCGACCAGGTGTTCACGAATTCGTCCTGCTCCTTCGCATGCGAGCCCACCTGCGTGTCGCGTTCGGCGATGTGGATCACCTTGACGCCGAGCTTCTGGGCGAGCTGCGCCCAGGCCTCGCGGGTGCCGGGGTCGCCGTGCTCGACGCCGGTGTCGGCCGCGATGTTGAGAAGCGCCTGCTTCACGAAGTGCGAAACGAGGCCCGGATTCGCGCCGTGAGTCAGCAACGCGGTCGGCGCACGCACCTTGGTGCCGCGCAGCGCCAGCGCCGCCTCGCGCAACGCGTAGTTCGAGCGGCGCGACGGGGAGACGGTCGGATCCGTGTAGCCGCCGGCCCAGGGCTCGATGCAGGTGTCGAGATAGAGGGCGCCCTGCTCCCAGCAGAACTGGACGAGGGCGATGCTCGAAACGTCCACCGAGAGGTTCAACAGGAAATCGCCGCGGCCGACCAGCGGGTCGAGCACGTGCTTGAAGTTCTCGCGCGTGAGCCGGTGCTTGACGAACCGCACCCCGTATTCGGCCGCGACTTTTTCGCCTGCCTCGTCCGCCGTGACGATGGTGATCATGTCGGGCTTGATTCCGACGTGGCGGAGAATCAGCGGCAGGACGCCCTGGCCGATGCTCCCGAATCCGACGAACACCAGTCGCCCGGGGAAATTGACGTGGACGGGGAACTTGCTCATTGCGACACCGGCGAATGCTGGAAAAGAGTGACGGGTAGAGGCCTGGCCTGCCTGTTACTTTAGTCTACCTATTATTAGCCGCGGGTCACGCCGCCCGGAAGGGCGCTCAGCCACGCGGCGCACCTTCGCGCCAGTGCGGCGGGTAGGTGCGCTCGAACCCGGGCAGCGTCTGCATGCGACCGATCCAGCGCGCAATCGCCGGGTACGTCGTCTCCATCGGCAGGAAGCGCGACCTCAGGTCCCCTGCCTCGCGCTTTTCCATGGCGCGCAGCAGGAGCATGATCCCGGGGAATACCACCATGTCCGCTGCCGACACGTGATCGCCCACCAGCCAGTCCGACTTGCTGAGCCGTCCCTCGATCGTGCGGGCCTCGCCGGCCACGAGGTGAGTGGCGCGCGTGACTTCCTCGACGCGCTCGTCCATCTGGCCGAAGAACACGGCCGACACGATCTCCATGAGATGGGTCTCGGCGTATGCCTGGTATTCGCAGATCACGCGCATGACGGTGCCCGCCTCCTCGGCCGTGCGGCCGAAGAGCGGCGGCTCCGGGTACTTGCGATCGAGGTACAGCAGGCAGGCGAGCGACTCGAACACGACGAACTCGCCGTCCTTGAGCACCGGTACCCGGCCACGCGGATTCATGCGCAGCATCTGCGGCGACTTGTGCTCCTGCTTGGAGAACTGGAGCACGCGCGACTCGTAAGGGAGCTGCTTGTATTCGAGCGCGAGCTGCACTCGCCAGGAGTACGGGCTGCCGCTGCCCCAGTAGAGTTCGATGGTCATCGCGCGTCCTCCCGGCCGTCGCCCGCCCGGGTCGGACCGGCGCCCGGATTGTACTGACGACGGCCGGGCGACGGTACCTGACACGAGGAGAAGCCTTGGGAACCCTGATCCAGGCCGAGGAACTCGCGCGCCGGCTAGGCGAGCCGTCACTTCGGATATTCGACTGCCGGTTCGACCTCGCGCGCCCGGACGCGGGGCGGGAGTCTTACGCCTCGGGCCACGTCCCCGGCGCTGCGTACGCGGACCTGAACCGCGACCTGTCGGCCGAGGTGACTGCGTTGTCCGGGCGACATCCGCTGCCGACCCCGGCTGCGTTCGAATCGCGGCTGCGCGCCTTCGGCGTGAATCGCGATTCGGTCGTCGTGGCCTACGACGACGGCAACGGCATGTACGCCTCGCGCCTGTGGTGGATGCTGCGCTGGCTCGGCTTCGACGAGGTCTTCGTGCTGGACGGCGGCCTGCGTCGCTGGACCGATCTCGGCCTGCCGACCGACTCGGAGGTGACGACACGCGAACCCGGCGATTTCATCGCGCACCCGAGGCCCGGGCTCGCGGTGGACGCCTCCTGCGTCCTCGGGGAATCGGGCAATCGCGCCGCGGCCGTGCTCGACGCGCGCGCGCCGGAGCGCTACCGGGGCGAGGTCGAACCGATCGACGCGGTTGCCGGCCACGTGCCCGGCGCCCTGAACCAGCCGTTCACGGCCAGTCTCGGCGCGGACGGCAGGTTCCTGCCGCGCGAGGCGCTGCGTGCTCTCTTCGCGGGCAGGCTCGAGGGCGTAGCGCCCGAGCGAACGATCGCGATGTGCGGCTCCGGCGTCACCGCGTGTCACCTCCTGCTCGCGATGGAACACGCGGGGCTCGTCGGCGCGAAGCTCTACCCGGGCTCGTGGAGCGAGTGGTCGCGAGACCCGTCCCGGCCGGTCGCGCGCGGGCCCGCCCCCTGACCGCGCGACAGGCGCATTGCGCGCCGGCGTGCTTCTGCTATCGTGCGCCCCTCTTTTTTCCGCCTGGCCCGGAGCCGCGAGTGGAAAACGCAATGCGCAAGCCCAGCTCGAGCGGCCACTGGAAGGTCGAAGACTCGACCGAACTCTATGGCGTCACTGCGTGGAGCAATGGCTACTTCGGCATCAACGAGGCGGGTCACGTCATCGTGCGCCCGGACCAGACGGCCGACCACGAGATCGACCTGCTGGAGGTCATCCGCGGGCTCGAGGCGCGTGACCTGACCACGCCCGTGGTCGTGCGGTTCTCCGACATCCTGCGTCACCGCCTCAAGCGGCTGCACGACGCGTTCGCCACGGCCATCGCCGAGAACGACTATCGCAACCGCTACGCGGCCGTCTTCCCGATCAAGGTGAACCAGCAGCGGCTGGTGGTCGAGGAGGTGTACGGCTACGGACGCGAGTTCGGGTTCGGGCTCGAGGTGGGCTCCAAGCCGGAGCTGCTGGCGGTCATGGCCCTGACCGAGGGCGAGTCGGAGCGGATGATCATCTGCAACGGCTTCAAGGACGACAGCTACATCGAGGCCGTGATCCTCGCGACCAAGCTCGGCCGCACGATCATTCCCGTGGTCGAGAATTTCGGCGAGCTGCAGCTGATCCTGAAGCACGCTAAGACCTACGACGTGCGGCCGCGCATCGGCGTGCGCGTCAAGCTCGCGAGCGAGGGCGCGGGACGATGGCGCGAGTCCTCGGGCGAGAAGTCGAAGTTCGGCCTGTTCGTCACGGAGATCCTCGAGCTCTTCCGCGTGCTGAAGGAACAGGGCATGGAGGACTGCCTGCAGCTCGTGCACTGCCATCCCGGCAGCCAGCTGCAGGACATCCGTCGCGTCAAGGACGCCGTGAACGAGCTCGCCCACGTCTACGCCGAGCTGAAGCTCATGGGCGCGGGCCTGCGCTACATCGACATCGGCGGCGGCCTGGGCGTGGACTACGACGGCAGCCGCACCAACTACCCGTCGTCGATCAACTACACGATGGCGGAATACGCGAGCGACGTCGTCTACCGCATCGCCAGCGTGTGCAACTCGCGCGGGATCGAGCACCCGGTGATCGTGAGCGAGTCGGGGCGCGCGATCGCGGCGCACCACAGCCTGCTGGTGTTCAATACGCTCGGCGGCTCGATGCTCGACAAGTTCCGCGTCGACGACGACGTGACCGAGGCGCCGGCGCGCGACGCGAACGTGCCGCAGCCGGTGCGCGACCTGATCGACGCCTACCGCTCGATCACGGAGCGGCGCCTGGTCGAGTGTTACCACGACGCGCAACAGGCGCGCGAACAGGCCCTGCAGATGTTCAATCTCGGCTACCTGAGCCTCGAGGCGCGCGGGCTGGTCGAGCGGCTGTACTGGGCGACCTGTGCCAGGATCCGCGACTTCTGCCGGCGGCTGCCGTCCTTTCCTGAGGAACTCGAGGGCCTGGAAGCGATCCTGAGCGACATCTACTTCTGCAACATGTCGGTGTTCCAGTCGCTCCCCGACAGCTGGGCGATCGACCAGCTGTTCCCGATCATGCCCATCCACCGCCTCGACGAGCGCCCGACGCGCAACGCGGTGCTCGCGGACATCACCTGCGACTCGGACGGCAAGATCGACCATTTCGTGAGCCTGCGCGAGTCCAAGCGCACGCTCGAACTGCATGAACTGCGCGAAGGCGAACCGTACTACCTCGCCGCGTTCCTGGTCGGCGCCTACCAGGAGACGCTCGGCGACCTCCACAACCTCTTCGGCGACACCCACGTCGTCCACATCAAGCTGCACGATGAAGGCGGCTGGTGGATCGAGGAGACGGTCAAGGGCGACACGGCGGCGGAAGTGCTCCGCTACATGCGCTACGACGTGGACCGCCTGTTGCCGCAGCTCGTCCGCGACTGCGAGCGCGCCGTGCGTGAAGGCCGCATGTCGCTCGCGGAGAGCCAGGCGCTGAGGCGCTTCTACGACGCCGAGTTGAACGGCTACACCTACCTCGAGCCGGATTGAATCGCGGCTGACTGGCGGCCAAGGGAGTACACGATGGATTCCAGGACCCTGATCGCGATCTTCGGCACGGTGTTCATGGCTGAACTGGGCGACAAGACCCAGCTCGCCACGGTGCTCTTCGCGTCGAACGCCGCAAACCGGCCGCTGTGGGTATTCGCAGCTGCGTCGGCGGCGTTGCTGGCGGCGACGGCGATCGGCGTCGCGGCCGGAAGCATGCTCTCGAACTACATCAACACGCGGCACCTGTCCGTGCTCGCCGGAATCGGCTTCATCGTGATCGGTGCCTGGACACTCTGGGGCGCCTTGCGCGCTGCCTGAGCGCAGCGGGACCGTCACGTGCCTCGGCAGTGCGGTGACCGAACAGCGGGCAGCATCGCTATTTTTTTTGCGTTGCATCAATGATTTAGGTTGCAACGCCCGCCGTTTCTTGAGTAGTCTTGGGCCGTCAGGAATTCCAGGCACCGGACTTAAGGCCTACAGCCGACGTACTCGCGCGGGTTTCGCCTCCTCCCTCCTCCGGTGCATTCGCCCTTGCCAGCCATCATTCCAGCCGCCAGCCGCATTCCGTGCCGCGTGGCGCGGGCGTGCTGGCGCTTGTCGTTCGAGCACGAGTGAGCGAGCACAACGATGACGACCCTGTACGTCGGAAATCTCCCGTTCAGCGCGACCGAAGCAGAACTCCGCAGCCTGTTCGAGCAGCACGGCAAAGTGGATTCGGTGAAGATCGTGACCGACCGTGATACCGGCCGCCCCCGTGGCTTCGGCTTCGTGGACATGCCAGCCGAGGACGCCGAGGGCGCGATGCAGCGCATGAACGGCCACGAGATGAGCGGCCGCCCCCTCCGGGTCAACGAAGCGCGGGAGCGTGCCCCGCGGCCACCGCGGAGCGGCGGCGACCGCTGGTAGGCCGCCCGGCAGAATTTTTCCTTGCCGGACATGAACTTGTGATAAACTGCGCCGAGATCGTTGCCCGTACGTGTCTTGCAGGGCGCCTGTTGGCGCCTGGTTTGTTAAGCCGAAACGTCTTCGATCAGGTGACAGGAATCGCCCGGGCACTGGCCCTGGAACGGGTCAGCGTGCGTGGGCGTATCGGCTTTTAACCCCTGTCGTTGTGTGTTGATTAATTCTCTTAGGATGTTCGAATGACCAAGATCTACGTGGGCAACCTGCCTTTTTCAGCGACCGAGAGTGAAGTGCGAGACCTGTTCGCGCAGCACGGCACCGTCGAGTCCGTGGCCCTGCCGTCCGACCGTGAGACCGGCCGGCCGCGCGGCTTCGGCTTCGTCGAGATGCCGCAGGCCGATGCTCAGAAGGCCATGCAGGCACTGAACGGCTTCAACATGGGCGGACGCCCGCTGCGCGTGAACGAGGCGCAGGACCGTCCGCGCACCGGCGGCGGCGGTGGTCGTCCGGGCGGCGGCGGTGGCGGCGGCCGTTCGGGTGGTGGCTACGGCGGCGGCGGCGGCGGTGGTGGCTACGGCGGCGGTGGCGGCGGCGGTGGCGGTGGCCAGCGTCGCTGGTAAGAGCCATCGCGCGTAAGCGCGACTGCTTCAGACCACAGGAAGGCCCGGGGAAACCCGGGCCTTCTTCATTTGCGGCGCGGTTCCGATCCGGGGCTGCCGATTGCGGGGCCCGCGTCGCTACCACATGTCCCGGAGGCGAGCCGCGACATCTATGCTGGGTCCCGGGGTTGGGGCGAGTCCCGCTCCATGCGTGGGCGATTCGGGCCAGGCCGCGCGCTCGAACGTCTCGACCACCTGCTGAGTCAGGAACCTGCTGCGAGCGCCGTGCACGTAGCGATCGCCGACCGGCGCCTGCTGCGTGACGTAGAAACGGACCGGCGCGAGCAGATGCAGTTCCTGCCGTGCCCGCGTCATCGCCACATAGAGCAGGCGACGCTCCTCGTCCACGAGCTCCGGGCGGCCGGTCGAAAACTCGGACGGAAAGCTGCCGTCCGTGACGTTGAGCACGTAGGCGGCCTCCCACTCCTGCCCCTTGGCGGAGTGCACGGTCGAGAGCACGAGGTAGTCCTCGTCCAGCAGCGGATCGCCCGAGAGGTCGCCGCTCGCCTGTGGCGGGTCGAGCGTGAGCTCGGTGACGAAGGACTCGCGCGTCGCGTACTGGACGGCGAGGCGCTCGAGCTGCTCGAGGTCGCCGCGCCGCACTTCCGCCGCCTCGTAGAGGCGATCGAGCTCGGGCTCGTACCACGCACGCACGCGCGTGATCTGGCCCTCCCAGGCAGCGCCGGCGGCCAGCGAGACCATCAGGTCCGCAAGGGCGGGCCAGTGCTCGCGCGCCGCCGCCGGTACCGAGTGCGCGGCCAGCGCGGGCCAGTGATAGCCAGCGGCCTCGAACGCCTCGCAGGCGCGTTGCGAATTCGCGGGCCCCATGCCCGGCAGCAGCTGGATGACCCGGAACGCGGCGATGCGATTGCGCGGGTTGTCCGCCCAGCGCAGCACGGCGAGCAGGTCCTTCACGTGCGCCGCCTCCAGGAACTTGAGGCCGCCGTACTTCACGTAGGGAATGTTCCGGCGCATCAACTCGAGTTCGAGCACGTCGCTGTGGTCGGAATTGCGGAACAGCACCGCCTGGCGTCGGAGTTCGATTCCACGCTCGCGGCACTCGAGCACGCGCTCGACCACGTATTCAGCCTGCGCCTGGTCGTCCTGCACGGTGACGAGCCGCGGCTTCGCGCCGCCGGCGCGGGAGCTGCGCAGGAACTTGCGGTACTGCCGCCCGCCCCCGGCCATCAATGCGTTCGCCGCGTCGAGCACGGGCTGCGTCGAGCGGTAGTTCTCCTCGAGCGTCACCACGCGCGCGGGCGGTGAGAATTTCTGCGGGAACTCGAGGATGTTGTCGACCGTGCCGCCACGGAACGAGTAGATCGCCTGCGCGTCGTCGCCGACCACCGTCATGCCCCGGCCGTCCGGCTTGAGTCTCAGCAGGATCTCGGCCTGCAGCGCATTCGTGTCCTGGTATTCGTCCACCAGCACGTGGTCGAACTGCCCGCCGATCTCGGCGGCGAGATCGGCATCGCGCATCATCACCTGCCAGTAGAGCAGCAGGTCGTCGTAATCGAGCACCTGCTGCTCGAGCTTCACCTCGACATAGGCGCGGCAGAGCGCTGCAATCTGGTCCTCCCAGTCGAGGCACCAGGGCCAGGCGGTCTCCAGCGTCTCCCGCAGCGAGCGCTGCGTGTTGACGCGGTGCGAGTAGATGGCGAGGCAGGTGTCCTTGCGCGGGAACCGCTTCTCGGACTTCGAGTAGCCCAGGCGGTGACGCACGACGTCCATCAGGTCGGCGGCATCGCCGCGATCGAGCACATTGAACGCCGGGTCGAGGCCGAGCCGGTTCGCGTAACTGCGGATCAGGCGATTGCCGATGGCATGGAACGTGCCCGACCACGGCAGCCTGATCGCCGCGGATCCGGGAGCGGAGCCGCGCGCCCTCGCGAGCGACTCGGCGATCACACGCTGCGCGCGCCTCGTCATTTCGAGCGCCGCGCGCCGCGTGAAGGTGAGCAGCAGCAGGCGCTCCGGCGCCGCGCCGTTCAGCAGCAGATGCGCGACTCGATGCGCAAGCGTGCTGGTCTTGCCGGTTCCGGCGCCTGCGATCACGAGCAGCGGCGAAGCCTGCACGCCCCCGCCGGGCAGCGGCTCGCCGTGCGTGGCGGCCTCCCGTTGCGGGGCGTTCAGTCTCGCGAATGCGTCGGTCGGGTTCATTCCGGTCGACTATAGTGCTCGACTGTATGTATATCCAGTGCCGAGAGGGAAAGCGGGTCCGGCTGTATCATCCGGCCTCGGCAACGCATTCGCGGCGGGGGCGGCATGAACGAATTCAGCTTTAAGGGCGTCCTGTGGCGGATGGGGTTTGCGCTTGCCCTGGTCTTCGTGACCTTCAATCCTTCGGGCCATTCCTACCTGCACTGGGTCGCCGGCGACCTCCAGGCGGGCCGGCCCGCCAAGGCGATCGTCGGGCTCGCACTGCTCTGCGCGTGGATCTTCTTCGTACGCTCGGCGAACGCCGCGCTCGGCACGCTCGGTTTCGGACTGATCGCCGCGTTCTTCGCTGCGATCGTCTGGTGGATGACGAGCCGCGGCTGGGTGACGATCGGCAGCGGAGCCACCCTTGCCTGGGTGGCGCTCACCATCCTCGGCCTGGTCCTCGGAATCGGGATGTCCTGGGCGCTGATCCGCCAGCGAGTCTCCGGCCAGGCATCCGTGGACCGAATAGACGCCTGACGGCTTTTCCCGGAGGACCGCACCATGCCGCGTCGGTACAAGTCGCAGCCAGGCCACCTGAGCGCGCTCAAGCTCGCTGTCCCGCCGCGCTCGAAGCTCGATCCCGACCTGCAGAAATACTTCGCGGCCTGCGACGAGCACATCGGTTTCCTGCCGAACGTGCTCGCCGCGTATTCCTTCGACCAGTCGAAGCTGCGCGCGTTCGTCGGCATGTACAACGACCTGATGCTCGGCGACTCCACCCTGTCGAAGCTCGAGCGGGAGATGATCGCCGTGGTCGTATCGTCGGCCAACCGCTGCTACTACTGCCAGGTCGCGCACGGACAGGCGGTGCGCGAATTGTCCGGGGACCCCGCCCTGGGCGAACTGCTGGTGATGAATTACCGGTCGGCGAAGCTGTCGCGGAAGCACCGCGCGATGCTCGACTTCGCGCACGCCATGACGGTCGGGCCGGCGGACGTCGGCGAGGCCGAGCGCGCGTCGCTGCGCAGGGCCGGCTTCAAGGACCGGGAGATCTGGGACGTGGCCGCAGTGGCCTCGTTCTTCAACATGACGAACCGCATGGCGACGGCGATCGACATGATGCCGAACGAGGAATACCACTCGGCGAACCGCTGAGGAAGACAGGGGACATTCCCCTGTATCGCGCCCGAAACAGGGGAATGCCCCACGTTTCCGGCCAGGCGTCGCTGGACCGCGTCGACGCCTGAACTGCCGGTGACTACATCACCATCTTGAGCAGCTTCGCCTTCTGCTCGGTGTACGGCGGATAGCGCAGGGGCGCGTCGAACCGCAAGCTGCGCTTCATGACCGGTTTCATGTGGCTGAAGGTCTCGAAGCCGTACCAGCCCGTGTAGCGCCCCATGCCGCTGTTGCCGACGCCGCCGAATGGCAGTTCCGGCGACGCCATGAAGATCACCGCGTCGTTGATGCAGATGCTGCCCGCGCTCAGCCTGGCGAGTACCGCGTCCTCGAGCGCCTTGCTCTTCGTGAAGAGATAAAGCGCCAGCGGCTTCGGGCGGTCGGCCACGAACTTGATCGCGTGGTGCATCTCGTCGACCGTGATGATCGGCAGTATCGGCCCGAAGATCTCGTCGGTCATGAGCGGCGAATCGAAGGGTGGATCGAGGACGATGGTGGGTTCGACGAATCGTTTCGCCACGTCCACGCGCCCCCCGAGGTGGATCTTGTGCCCCTTCAACAACTCGGCGAAACGAGCCGCGTGGCGCTCGCTCGCGATGCGGCAGTAGTCCGGGCTCTGCTCAGGATCGTCGCCGTAGAATTCCTTGACCTTGCGCGTGAGCGCGTCGATGAACGCCTGGGCGACCTCGCGGTGCACCAGCACGTGGTCCGGCGCGACGCAGGTCTGCCCCGCGTTGATGAACTTGCCCCAGGCGATGCGCGTGGCGGCGACCTCGATGTCCGTGCTCTTGTCGATCAGGCACGGGCTCTTGCCGCCCAGCTCCAGCGTGACCGGCGTCAGGTGCTTTGCGGCGGCCGTCATCACGATGCGCCCCACGTGCTCGTTGCCCGTGTAGAGGATGTGATCGAATTGCTGAGCGAGCAGGTCAGTCGTCTCCGGAATGCCGCCTTCCACGACGGCGAATGCATCGGGGTCCAGGTAGCGCGGCAGGATGGCGGCCAGCGCTGCCGACGTGTGGCTGGAGATTTCCGACGGTTTCATGATGACGCAGTTTCCCGCTGCAACCGCGCCCACCAGCGGGCACATCACCATCGACAACGGGTAGTTCCACGGCGCGATGATGAGCACCACGCCCTTCGGCTCCGACTGGATGCAGCTGCGACCCGGCTGCGTCATGAGCGGCGTCCTGACGCGCTTCGGCTTCATCCAGCGCTTCAGGTGCTTGCGCGCGTACTTGGCCTCCGCCGAGGCCCAGCCCGTCTCGGCCAGCGTCGCCTCGAAACGGCTCTTGCCGAGGTCCTTGCGCAGCGCCTCGGCGAAATCCGACTCGTGCTCTCGAAGCACGCGCTCGATCTCGCCGAGCTGCCGGACCCGCCACTCGAGCGGGCGAGTCTTGCCGCTGTCGAATGTGTGACGAAGCCTGGTTACCGTGGCGGCGTTCGTGGAATCGGTCATGGGCTGCTCCGGTGCCCGCGTCCGGCGGGCGATCACGCGAAAACTACCACAGGTCGCGCGCCGCTTGTGCGCCGCAAGAGACGCGTGTTCCGGGCGTCTCGGACAGGGCCTTGTATGATCCCAAGTCGGGTGCCCCGAGTGGATGGAACGCGCATGAGCGGCAAGGTCCGAAACGTATTCAAGGGTCGCGTGCTGACGCTGAACCTGGAGACCGTGACCCTGCCGAACGGTCGCGTCACCGAGCTCGAGATCGCCCACCACCCGGGCGGTGCCGCGGTGGTCGCCGTGAACCGCGCGGGACAGGTGTGCCTGCTGAACCAGTTCCGGCACGCGGCCGGCGGCTGGATCAGGGAGATTCCGGCCGGCAAGCTCGATGGCGGCGAGCCGCCGCTCGCCTGCGCGCGGCGCGAACTGGCCGAGGAGGCTGGCGTCACGGCGCGGCGCTGGGACAAGCTCGGGGAATACCTGAGCTCGCCGGGCGTGCTGACCGAGGTCATCCACGTCTACCTGGCACGGGAGCTCGAGGCGGCGGAGGCTGCTCCCGAGGAGCACGAGGTCCTGGAGGTCGAGTGGGTTCCGCTGGAAAAAGCGGTGCAGATGGCCGCCGGCGGTGGGCTTCGGGACGGCAAGAGCCTGGTCGGCCTGCTCTGGGCGGGCGCGGCGCTTGCCGCCGAGGCAGGCCCAGGCGAGCGGTCGCCCGGCCCCGTTTCGTGACGCAACCGAAGTTGCCGTCCGGCCACGAAGCTGTAACATCGGACACGACCACCCCATCGCCAATGGAGAGTGACCATGGCGGGAAAGCCTGGAGACAAGAAGACACCTGCGAGCCCCCCCGAGGGCGCTGGCGACAGTGGACCGGGCAAGCTCGGCACGGACGACCGTGGAAACGTCACGTGGGAGTGGAAGAACGAGGGTGACCTGCTGGCGGACGAGCCGATCGGCGCCGCCGAGCGCGTGCGCGCGCTCCTTGATCCCTCGATGGACATCACCGAGGACGCGGATGCCCCGGACAGTCCGCTCTCCGTAAATCCCAAGCGCCTCAAGACGGGATACAACCCGTACAACAGCGGCGCACTTGGCAAGCAGAGCTGGAAGAAGAAAAAGGACCTCCACGAGCTCTCCAAGTGGATCGAGCTTCGAAAGCGCATCGCGGAAAAGAAAGACGACGAGTAGTCGCTCCGCGCTCGCTGGCAACGTCCGTTACACGCCTGCCCCGAGCAGGGTCACGAGTTCCGTGAGCGAGCAGACCGCGTGCTCGGGGGCGGGCAGCGACTCCGGCCACTCCGCGCCGTGCCGGTTCAGCCAGACGGGCCGTATGCCGGCGCGCCGCGCGCCTTCGACATCGGCGTCCGGATCGTCGCCGACGTGCAGCGCGCGCGAAGCCCGCACTCCCACCGAGTCCAGCAGCATCGTGAAGATCCGCGGATCGGGCTTCAGCACGCCGGCGTCTCGCGCGGCGAGACTGCGCTCGAAGTAGCGGGCGAGTCCGATGGTGCCGAGGTCCGCGTTGCCGTTGCTGATTGCGAACAGCCGATAGCGCTCCGACAGCAGCGCCAGGGCCGGGAGCACGTCGTCGTACAGCGCGACTTCGTTGCGCGCCCGGTAGAACACCTCGAATGCCTCCAGAGCCATCGACTCGGGATAGCCCGCCTCGCGCGCGTGCACGAGCAGGGCCTGCGTCCGCAGCCACGTGAAGTCGTGGCGCATCGCCGGGTGCTCCAGTCCCATGCGCGCGCGCAGGTCGCGCATGGAATCGAGCGTGTGCAGTTCGAGCACCCGCGGATAGCGCGCGGCGAGGAACCGCAGCATCGCGTGCTCGGCGCGCAGGATCACCGGACCCACGTCCCACAAGGTGTCGTCGAGATCGAAGATGACCGCGCTGACGTCGCGCATGCCCGTTCAGGCTTTCGCCCGCGTGGCCGGGCCTCGCGAACTGCGGGCGGGGCGCGCTGCCGCAGCGGCATGCCCGGTGCCCCGTTCCGCGAGGAACGGCGCCAGGAAGCGCGCGGTGTGCGACTTCGCCGTCGCGCGCACCACCCGCTCCGGCGGCCCCTGCACCACGACGCGACCGCCGCCCGACCCGCCCTCCGGGCCGAGGTCCACGATCCAGTCCGCCTCCGCAATCACGTCGAGGTTGTGCTCGATGACGACCACGGTGTTGCCCGCCCCCACCAGCCGGTGCAACACCGCGAGCAGCTTCTCCACGTCCGCCATGTGCAGGCCGACCGTGGGCTCGTCGAGCACATAGAGGGTTCGGTCCGACGCGCGCAGGCGCGCGAGTTCCGTGACCAGCTTGATGCGCTGCGCCTCGCCGCCCGACAGGGTCGGGCTGGGCTGGCCCAGCGTCAGGTACCCGAGCCCCACCTCCTGCAGCAGGCGCAGGGCGCCGTGGATGCGACGATGGGCCGCGAAGAACTCCACGGCGTCGTCCACGCTCATCGCCAGCACGTCGCCGATGTTCCTGTCGCGATGCGTCACCGACAGCGTCTCGGCATTGAAGCGCCGCCCGCCGCAGGCGTCGCAGAGCACCTTCACGTCCGGCAGGAAGCTCATCTCGATGGTCTGGATGCCCTGACCTTCGCAGGCGTCGCAGCGACCGCCGGCCGCGTTGAACGAGAACCGCGACGGGCCATAGCCGCGCACGCGCGACTCCGTGGTGCCGGCGTAGAGGCGGCGGACGTCGTCCCAGAATCCGACGTACGTGGCCGGGCAGGAACGCGGCGTGCGCCCGATCGGAGTCTGGTCCACCTCGAGCACCCGCGTGACCTGCTCGATCCCGCGCACGTCCTTGCAGCCGATCCAGGCCGGCGCGCGTCCGCGGCGGCGCGGCGCGGCGGTGCGCACCACGAGGTTCGCGTAGAGCACGTCGCGCGCGAGCGTGGACTTTCCGGATCCCGATACGCCGGTGACGACGGTGAGTCGTCCGAGCGGCACGCGGGCGTTCACGCGCCGCAGGTTGTGCAGCGACGCGCCCTCGATCGCGAGCGATGGATCCGCGGCGCGCACCGCCCGGCGCGGCGCAAGCGGGTGCGCGAGCGGCGTGGCGAGGAACTTTCCCGTGAGCGACTCGGGGGACGCGATGAGATCCGCGATCCGGCCCTGCCCGACGACGCGACCGCCGCGCGTGCCGGCGCCGGGCCCGAGGTCGATCAGGTGGTCGGCGCGCCTGATGGTGTCCTCGTCGTGCTCGACCACGAGCAGCGTATTGCCGTTGCGCCCGAGCCGCTCGAGCGTGTCGAGCAGCACGTGGTTGTCGCGCGGGTGCAGCCCGATCGTCGGCTCGTCGAGCACGTAGCAGACGCCTCGCAGGTTCGAGCCGAGCTGCGCGGCGAGCCGGATCCGCTGCGCCTCGCCACCCGACAGCGTCGGCGCAGCACGCTCGAGCGATACGTAGCCGAGGCCCACGTCGCGCAGGAACCCGAGCCGCGAGGCGATCTCCGCCAGCAGGTCGCGCGCGATCTCGCGCTCGCGTCCCGTGAGATCGAGGCGCGCGAAGAATTCCCGTGCCGCATCCACCGGCAGCGCGGACACCTCGGCAATGGAACGACCGCGAAAACGGACCGCGAGCGCCTCTGGATTGAGTCTCTGGCCGTCGCAGCTCGCGCAGGGCTTCGCCTCGCCGTCGAACCAGTCGTTCCACCAGCGTTCCTCGCCGCTCTGCTCGGCGTCGAATCCCTTGATGGCGAGGCCGGTTCCGAAGCACGCACCGCACCAGCCGTGCCTGGAGTTGTACGAGAATAGCCGCGGGTCCGGCTCCGCGAAGCTGCGACCGCAACCCGGACAGGCGCGACGTGTCGAGTAGACGCGCACGCGCCTGCCATCGAGCACGTGCACCACGCCCTTGCCGAGATCGAGCGCCTGGCCGAGCAGTTCTCTCAGCGTGCGTTCGTTCTTCGCGCCCACCACGACCTCGCCCAGCGGCAGTTCGATCGTGTGCTCGCGAAAGCGCTCGAGCCTCGGCCACGCGGCGGTCGCGAGGTACTCGCCGTCCACGCGCAGCCGTTCGTGTCCGCGGGCCGCGGCCCAGCGCGCGAGGTCCGTGTAGTAGCCCTTGCGCGCCACCACCAGCGGCGCGAGCAGTTCGATGGCTGCGGCCCCGCGAGTTCCTGAGCAGCATGGCCACGATCGAGTCCGCGCTCTGCGGCTCGATCGGCAATTCACACTCCGGGCAGTGCTGGGTGCCGAGCTTCACGTACAGGAGGCGCAGGAAATGGTGCACCTCGGTCAGCGTGCCCACGGTGCTCTTGCGGCCACCGCGGCTGGTGCGCTGCTCGATCGCGACCGTGGGAGGGATGCCGAAGATCGCGTCCACGTCCGGTCGCCCCGCGGGCTGCACGAACTGCCGCGCGTAGGCGTTCAGCGACTCGAGGTAGCGACGCTGTCCCTCCGCGAAGACGATGTCGAAGGCGAGCGTCGACTTGCCCGAACCCGACACGCCGGTCACGACCGTCATTCCGTCGCGCGGAATCGAGACGTCCACGTCGCGCAGGTTGTGCTCGCGGGCGCGGTGCACGACGATGGAGTGGCGCGCCGCGTCGGCTATGGCGGACTTTGCTCGCGCCACGGTCGCGACCGCGCGGCCCGGCTTGCGCACCCGCGTTCGCCCGGCCTCGTATTCACGCAGCGCTCGCCCGGTGTGAGACGCCTCGACGCGGGCGAGTTCCTCGGGTGTGCCCGCCGCGACCATCGTGCCGCCACCCTCGCCGCCTTCCGGCCCGAGATCGATGATCCAGTCGGCCGCGCGGATTACGTCGAGGTTGTGCTCGATCACGACCAGCGAGTGCCCCGCGTCCAGCAGGCGGCGGAACGCGCCCAGGAGTTTCGCGACGTCGTCGAAATGCAGGCCGGTCGTCGGCTCGTCGAACAGGAACAGCGTGCCGCGAAAAAGGGGACATTCTCCTTTTTTTCCGCAGCCGCGTTCCTCTTCCCGCGCGCCGGCCGATCTCCCGGAGAAAGGAGAATGTCCCCTTTTTCACGGAGGTGGCCGGCGAGCTTCAAGCGTTGCGCCTCGCCACCCGACAGCGTCGGCACGGGCTGGCCGAGCCTGAGGTAGTCGAGGCCCACGGCGACGAGGGGTTCCAGTGCGGCCGCGACTTCCCTGTCGCCGGCGAAGAACGCGAGCGCCTCGGAGACCGTCATTTCCAGCACGTCGGCGATGCTGCGCGCCGGGCCCGGCCCGTGCGCGAGCTTCACCTCGAGCGTCTCCGGCCGATAGCGGCGACCGTTGCAGTCGGGGCAGCGCAGGTACACGTCCGAGAGGAACTGCATCTCGACGTGCTCGAAGCCGTTGCCCGAGCAGGTCGGGCAACGCCCGGTTCCGGAATTGAAGCTGAACGTCCCGGGCGTGTAGCCGCGCTCGAGCGCGACGGGCTCGGCCGCATAGCGCTTGCGGATCACCTCGAACGCGCCGACGTAGCTCGCGGGATTGGAGCGCGTCGTGCGACCGATCGCGGCCTGGTCCACCATCACCACTTCCGCGACGTGCTCGGCACCGCTGAACGCTCGATGCGCTCCGGGTGTCTCGGTCGGCTTGCCCTTGGCGCGCAGCAGGGCCGGCAGCAGCACGTCCTGGACCAGCGTGGACTTCCCGGAACCGGACACTCCCGTCACGCACACCAGCCGCCCGAGCGGAATCTCGACGTCGAGGTCGCGCAGGTTGTGCTCGCGCGCGCCTTCGAGCACGAGGCGCGGATCTCCCTCGCGCGGCGGTCCCCTGCGGCCCGCGGCCACCGAGGCGTCCCGGCGTCCCGACAGGTACTGCGCGGTGAGCGTGTCCGACCGCTGCAGCAACTCGCCCGGCGTGCCGTTGAAGACGATGCTGCCGCCGCGCTCGCCCGGGCCCGGCCCGAGATCGATGATGCGATCGGCCGCCAGCATGATCTGCGGGTCGTGCTCCACGACCAGCAGTGAGTTGCCGTTGTCGCGCAGGCGCTGCATGACCTCCACCACGCGTCGCATGTCTCGCGGGTGCAGCCCGATGGAGGGTTCGTCGAGGACGAACAGCGTGTTCACGAGCGACGTGCCGAGCGCGGTGGTCAGGTTGATGCGCTGCACCTCGCCGCCGGAGAGCGTGCGCGACTGCCGATCGAGGGTGAGGTAGCCGAGGCCGACACGTACCAGGAACTCGAGCCGCGAGCGGATCTCGCCCAGCAGCAGGTCGGTGGCCTCGTCGAGCGGAGCCGGCAGTACGAGTCCAGCGAAGAAATCACGCAGGCGATCGACCGGCCGCAGCATGAGGTCGTGGATGCAGGGTGGCGGCACCGCGTCGGCCGCGGGCCCGAGCCGCCACAGCAGCGCCTCGGGTCTGAGCCGCGCGCCACCGCAGTCTCCGCAGGGCGTGTAGCTGCGGTACTTCGAGAGCAGCACGCGGATGTGCATCCGGTAGCTCCTGGTCTCGAGCCAGGCGAAGAACCGACGCGCGCCGTACCAGACCTTCTTCTCCCAGGGCCCCTCGCCCTCGATCACCCAGCGGCGCTGCTCCTCGTCGAGGTCGCGCCACGGAGTGTCGAGCGGCACGCCGCGCTTGCGCGCGAACCGCAGGAGGTCGTCCTGGCATTCCTTGTACGACTCCGTCTGCCAGGGCCGCACCGCGCCGCCGCGCAGGCTGCGGCTCGCATCCGGCACGACCAGGCCCCAGTCCACGCCGATCACGCGTCCGAAGCCGCGGCAGGCTTCGCAGGCGCCGAGAGGCGAATTGAACGAGAAGAGGCTCGGCGTCGGCTCCCGGTAGTGAATGTCGCAGTCCGCGCAGTGCAGGTCCGCCGAGTAGCGGCGAACAGGGGACTGTCCCCTTTTCGTGTCGCCGAAAAGGGGACTGTCCCCATTTGGGTTGTCCCGATGCATGTCCCCATCGACCTCGACACGCACCGCCACCCGTCCCCGACCGACCCTCATCGCCGCCTCGATCGCCTCGATCATCCGGCTGCGCCCGGCGCCCTCGGCGCGGAACCGGTCCTGCACCACCTCGAGTACCCGGCCCGCGCGCGAATGGATCCGCGTGTAGCCCTGCTGCTCGAGCAGCTTCAGGACTTCGCCCTCCTCGAAGTTGTCGGGCACCGCGACCGGGAAGGTCACGAGCAGGCGCGGGTCGCCGGGCCCGAGCGCGCCGGACTCGATCTCGCGGACGATGCCGTCCGGCGTGTCCCGCCGCACCGGCCGGCCGCAGCCGCTGCAGTGCAGTACCGGCCGCCCGCGCGTAAAGGAGCTTCAGGTGGTCGTTGAGCTCCGTCATCGTGCCGACGGTGGAGCGCGAAGTCCGCACGGGATTCGTCTGGTCGATGGCGATGGCGGGCGGGATGCCCTCGACCCGATCCACGCTGGGCCGGTCCATGCGATCCAGGAACTGGCGCGCATAGGGCGAGAAGGTCTCGACGTACCGCCGCTGCCCTTCCGCGTAGACCGTGTCGAAGACCAGCGACGACTTGCCCGAGCCGGACACGCCCGTGACCACGACGAGCTCGCCGAGCGGGATGTCCAGGTCGAGCGCACGCAGGTTGTGCTGCCGTGCGCCGCGGATGCGGATGACGTCGTCTGTTCGGGCCATTGGTTGCCGCCTTCCCCCCGACCGGGGGTACGCTGGCAGTCCACGCTACCACGATCCGCCCGGATCGCGGATACTTGGTCGCACAACGACTCGAACGGAAGCCGCAATGCGATTCCTGTCCGCCCTGATGCCGCGCGAAGCGCGGTTCTTCGCCTTGTTCAACCGTCACGCCGAATTCATCGTCCAGGGCGGGCACGCCGTCTCGGAGCTGGTGCGCGACTACGCAGACCCGGTGCGCCGCGCCGCCCTGATCGAGCGCATCAACGAAGTCGAGCGCAGCGCCGACAAGGTGACCTACGAGACGGTCTCGGTGCTGCACTCCACGTTCATCACGCCCTTCGACCGCAACGACATCCACCGGCTGATCTCGGGGATGGACGACATCCTCGACCTGATCCAGGACGCCGCGGAGTCCATGCACCTCTTCGACATCCAGACGCTGCCGCCCGAGGCGCCGCAGATGGCGAAACTGCTCGAGACCTGCTGCGAGAAGGTCAAGGCCGCGGTCGCCCTGCTCGACTCGATGGACAATGCACCGCGGGCGCTCGCGCTGGCGCAGGAGATCGACGGCCTCGAGAGCGACGCCGACGCGGTCATGCGCAAGGGCATCTCGACGCTCTTCCGCGAGGAGCAGGACGTGCGCCAGCTCATCAAGCACAAGAACGTCTACGAGTACCTGGAGAACGCCATCGACAAGTGCCAGGACGTGGCAAACATCATCGAGGCCGTGATCGTCGAGAACGCCTGAGCATGGACCCGAACATCCCGTTCGTGACGCTCGCGGTGCTGGTCGCGCTGGCGTTCGCGTTCGACTTCATGAACGGCTTCCACGACGCGGCGAATTCCATCGCGACCGTGGTCTCGACGGGCGTGCTGCGTCCCTACCAGGCGGTCGCCTGGGCCGCGTTCTTCAATTTCGTGGCGATCTTCATCTTCCATCTCAAGGTGGCAGCGACCGTCGGCAAGGGCATCGTGGACCCGGTCGCCGTCGACCACTACGTGATCTTCGGCGCGCTGATCGGCGCGATCGCGTGGAACCTGATCACCTGGTACTACGGGATCCCCTCGAGCTCGTCGCATGCGCTCATCGGCGGGATGATCGGCGCGATGATCGCAAAGGCCGGCACCGGCCCGCTGCTCGCACCCGGCATCATCAAGACCGCGACCTTCATCTTCGTCTCGCCGCTGCTCGGCATGACGCTCGGCGCACTGATCATGATCGCGGTCTCGTGGGCCTGTCTCAGGCGCGCGCCGCGGCGCGTCGACCGCTGGTTCCGGCGGCTGCAGCTCGTCTCCTCCGCGCTCTACAGCGTCGGGCACGGCAGCAACGACGCGCAGAAGACCATGGGCATCATCTGGCTGCTGCTGATCGCCGCGGGCGTCACGACCGAGCAGGCCTCGATGCCGCCCTACTGGGTGATCGTGGGCTGCTACGTCGCAATGGCGCTCGGAACCATGTTCGGCGGCTGGCGAATCGTGAAGACCATGGGCCAGAAGATCACCAAGCTGCGGCCGGTGGGCGGGTTCGCCGCCGAGACCGGCGGCGCAATCACGCTGTTCCTCGCCTCCGGCTTCGGCATCCCGGTCTCGACCACTCACACCATCACCGGCGCCATCGTCGGCGTCGGGTCCGCCCAGCGGGTCAAGGCGGTACGCTGGGGTCTGGCCGGCAACATCGTGATTGCGTGGCTCGTGACCATGCCGGCCGCCGCCGCCATGGCCGCGGTGGCGTACTGGCTCGGCAAGGCCGTGCTGTGATGATGCGGCTCGGCGCGACCTGAACCCGGCCTGCTCCACTTGGCCGAACGCTACCCTCACCTGCTCGCCCCGCTGGACCTCGGCTACACGAGGCTCCGCAACCGCGTGCTCATGGGTTCCATGCACACGGGCCT
The DNA here is from genome assembly GCA_963726665.1 of uncultured Gammaproteobacteria bacterium. Lineage (GTDB taxonomy): Bacteria > Pseudomonadota > Gammaproteobacteria > Steroidobacterales > Steroidobacteraceae > RPQJ01. The sequence continues at coordinate 53,185 of CAVSDW010000014.1, forward strand.
CGAGGATCATCCCCGGCATTTCCCGCGCCTCGTCGAGTACTTCGCCGAGCGAGCCCGCGGCGGAGTGGGCCTGATCGTCACCGGGGGATTCGCGCCCAACATCGAGGGCTGGACCTCTCCCTTCGGCGGGAGGCTCACCACGCACGCGGCCGCCGCGCGGCACCGGCCGATCGCCGACGCCGTGCACGCCGAAGGCGGCCACATCGCGCTGCAGATCCTGCACACCGGGCGCTACGGCTACCATCCGCTCGCCGTCGCGCCCTCGCGCATCAAGTCGCCGATCACGCCTTTCACGCCACGGGCGCTTTCGGCGCGCGGCGTCGAGCGACAGATCCGCGCCTTCGTGCGCTGCGCCTCGCTCGCTCGCGAGGCGGGCTACGACGGCGTCGAGGTGATGGGCTCGGAAGGCTACTTCATCAACCAGTTCCTCGCCGCGCACACCAACCGGCGCACCGACGACTGGGGCGGCAGCTACGCCAATCGCATGCGCCTGCCGGTCGAGATCGTCGAGCGCACGCGCGAGGCCGTCGGGCGCGACTTCGTCATCGTCTATCGCCTCTCGATGCTCGACCTCGTGCCCGACGGCAGCAGCTGGGACGAGGTGGTCCTGCTCGCCAAGGCGATCGAGCGGGCCGGTGCGACCATCATCAACACCGGCATCGGCTGGCACGAGGCGCGCGTTCCGACCATCGCCACCTCCGTGCCGCGCGCGGCCTTCGCCTGGGTGACGAAGAAGCTCAGGGGCGAGGTCGGCATTCCGCTGTGCACCACCAACCGCATCAACACGCCCGAGGTCGCCGAGCAGGTGCTGGCCGACGGCTGCGCCGACATGGTGTCGATGGCGCGCCCGCTGCTCGCCGATCCGGAGTTCGTCGTCAAGGCGGCGAGCGGGCGGGCGGACGAGATCAACACCTGCATCGCCTGCAACCAGGCCTGCCTCGATCACGTCTTCCAGCGCCGCATCGCATCGTGCCTCGTGAACCCGCGAGCCGGCCACGAGACCGAACTCGTCTACCTGCCGGTCGCGACGGCGAAGCGCATCGCGGTCGTGGGCGCCGGTCCCGCCGGCCTCGCCTGCGCGACCGTACTCGCCGGCCGCGGACACCGCGTGGACCTCTTCGAATCGGCGGGCGAGATCGGCGGCCAGTTCAATCTCGCGAAGCGCATCCCGGGCAAGGAAGAATTCCACGAGACGATCCGCTACTTCGCACGACGCATCGAGGTCACCGGAGTCGCGCTCAAGCTCCATACGCGCGCGACCGCCGAGCAGCTCGTCGCCGGCGGCTACGAAGAGGTGGTCCTCGCGACCGGCGTCATGCCTCGCGACCCGCACATCGAGGGAGCGGCGGAGCAGGCGCGTCAGGGCCGGGTTCTCTCCTACGTGGACGTGCTGCACGGCCGGCCGGTGGGCCGAAGGGTCGCGATCATCGGCGCCGGCGGAATCGGCTTCGACATCGCGGAATTCCTGGTGAGCGACGGCCACTCGACGGCGCTCGACCTGCCGGCCTGGCTGGCCGAGTGGGGCGTGGGTGATCCGGGCGCCACGCGCGGCGGTCTCACCGCGCCGAGGATCGAGCCGCCTGCCCGCGAAGTGCACCTCCTGCAGCGCAAGGCCGCCCCGCTGGGCAAGGGCCTCGGCAAGACCACGGGCTGGATCCACCGCGCCACGCTCAAGGCGAAGCGCGTCACAATGATCGGCGGCGTCAACTACGAGCGCGTCGACGGGCGCGGACTGCACCTGAGCTTCGGCGAGGCGCACGAGAAGCCGATGCTGCTGGAGGTGGACACCGTGGTGCTGTGCTCGGGGCAGGAGCCGCTGCGCGAACTCGAAGGCGCGCTGCGCGCCGCGGGGCTCGCCGTGCACCTGATCGGCGGCGCGGACGTCGCCGCGGAACTCGACGCGAAACGCGCAATCGACCAGGGTTCGCGGCTGGCGGCGCGCCTGTAAGCCGCCTACTCGAGCGGAAACGGCACTCGCGCCTGTCCCGTCGCGTGCTCCTCGGCGCGCTTGGCCGCGTGGATCGCCTTCAGCAGCAGCGCGTGCACGTGCACGTCCTGGCCGGAGAGCAGGAACCGGTCGGCCAGCTCGAGCACCTTTTCCAGGTACGCGTTGCGCTGCTCGAGATACAGCATCGCCTTGCCCAGGAAGCGGGGATCGCGCGCCTCGTTATGCAGCACCGCGGCCGTCCGCATCGCGGTCGCGTGCTCCTCGACCGTCGGTCGCTGGTGATAATGCACCTGCTCGGCGTCGCCCGCGGATGACGCCGCGGGCGGCTGGGCGCCGCCGCGGCTCCGCGGTGCCCTGACGCGGCGGCCCATGCAGCAGGCTCCGGATCACGTCGCTCGTGGTCACGATGCCTGTGACGCGGTCGGCGTCGTCCACCACGGGCGCCGCGTGAACTCCTGCCTCGGTCATGCGCTCCGCCGCCTCGCCGATGCTGGCGTGTGGCCTGAGGCTGAGCACGGGCGTGTGCATCAGCTGCTCGATGGTGATCCTCTCGTCGAGGAATTTCGCGCGATCCTCCGTCGCCTTCGGCACGAAGTACTCGAGCTTCATGACGTCGGCCGAACTCAACATGCCGACGATCCGGCCCTGGCGGACCACCGGAAGATGGTGGATCGGGTACTGAAAGAAGCAGTCGAGCACTTCGCTGACCGGCCGGTCGGACTCGATCACGACCACGGTCTCGGTCATGATTCTCGATACGGGCTCTTCGGGTCTCATGCGCTCCCTCTGATACGAGGATAGCGCCGCTCGACGGGCAGCGGGCGTGAACTCGTGCGTATTGCGCACAAGGCTGCACCGGTATGGATGCGGATGTGCATCCGTACTGCCCGCAGTCGTGCGCCCTGGGCGGGAATCAGGCCTTGGCGCGGAAGGCGTTCTGCATCAGCTCGGGTGCGAATCCCGGTACCGCGGCACCTGGTTGCGTGGCATGGCGATAGAGCGCGGCCGCGTAGACGCCCTGCATGGTCGCCTGCAGCGCCGAGATCGCGAGCAGCACGACGACACCGACCAGCACCACCGCTCCCATCAGCACCGTGGCCCCGGTCTGTGCGACCAGGTAGAGAACGACGGCGCAGGCGAACAACCACGCGACATACACGCCGGCGAAGACGAGGCCGAGGCCGAAGTTTCCGATGAGGTTCTCGCCCCAGGTCTCGCGCAGCAGCTCGGCGCTTTCCTTGACTGCGGCCAGCGGCCCGACGTCGCGCGTGACCAGGACCGGCACGACCAGGAAGGTCGCGACCGCCCAGGCCGCGCCGACCAGTTTCACCACCAGCGCGCCCACCCAGCCGACGCGCTCTTCGATCATGCGCAGGACGAGTCCCACGGTCGCGGCGATGAGGGCATAGCCCAGGATGCGGCCCTTGTGCGCCCACGCGATTCTCAATCCGTCGCCCAGCGTCGGGTTGCCGCCGTCCATGCGGATCATGGCCGCACCGACCAGCGCCGCGTTGAAGAAGAGCGCGACGAAGTAAGTCGCGACGTAGAAGGCGAGCGCGCCGGCGATCGAGGCAGGGTTGTCGCCCTGCGCTGCATCCGCGCCGAAGCCGCCCAGCATCGCCACCGGCAACGCGAGACTGCCGAGGATCAGCAGCAGCGCGAACACCGACATGACAGGCAACAGCATGAGCTCCTTGTCCGCGCGCACGACGGCCAGGGAGGCTTTGGCGAGTTCCAGGCTGCGGGAGAATCGGCTGGACATGGACGAGTCCGCCATCAGGGGAACTGGATCTTCCCTCGCGGGGGACCGCCCTGCCCGGCGAGCGCCGATGCCGCGCCGGCGTCCGGGATCACGATGGACGAGGCCTGCTGGCGGCGCATTTCCTGCAGTTCCTTCATGGTCTCCTCGAAGGCGAGCTTGGCGCCCTCGGCGAAGCCCTCGCAGGCCTCGGCCAGCGTCTTGGCGTCGATCTCGAAGCTGAGCGGCAGCGCGCCCGCGGGCGTCATGATCTGCGCCTGGCCCACGTAGGAGGTCGTACGCGCGGGATCGGGCGTGCCGTCCGGCTTCACCGGCGTCATGACGCGGATGGTGCCCACGCGCCGGTCGGAATAGAGGTCCTCGCGGTAGAGGTCCTGCGCGTCCATTTTCGGTTCGGGTGCGTTGCTCGGGCCGGCCATGGGGTCATTCCTCGGTGAGGGTCGGATCCTCTGGATCCGGGGGCCGACACGGTACCCGAGGCCGGCAGCCGCGACAACGGCCCGTCAGAACTGCGCGTCCGGACCGGGGCCCGAGAGCGGCTGCTTCCAGGCCGTTTCCCGGGGCCAGGGGGTCAGCGCGACGAAATAGAGCACGATCAGGTTCACGAGCGGCAGCGAGGCCATGATCGAGAGCCAGGGCGGCAGGCCCATGCGCCCGAAGATCCGCCAGAAGGGAACGACCTGCAGCAGCGACAAGATAACGATCCAGCGGATCACGTGGCCTCCTTTTCGATGCGGGCCCTGCGCGCACCCATCGTCGGGCGGGCGCTGGATTACCGGGCGGCGACGTGGAGTCGACGCCCGCAGATTCTAGGCTCATGCAGGCCCCGGGGGCACCGGGAGCCGATCGGCGCCGCGCCGCCCCTTTGCTTCGGCGCGGCTCCTAACCATACTTCGCAGATGTCCAAGCGATCCCAGGACCGAAAGGCGGGCGAATGCCGCCAGCCCACTGCGGGGCCTCGTCGTGCTTGCCGTCGCCACGTCCGACCCTGGCCCTCGCCGGCTGCAGCGTGATCCAGGGCCTGTTCCCGGCGAGCAGCAAGGATGAAGCCAAGGCGACCCGGCTGCTGCAGCTGCAGGCCCGCAACATGCGCTACGCCGACATGTACGTCGGCACGCTCATGGAAGCCACGCGGCGACTCGAAATGGCCGAGGTCGACCCGCAGCAGCGCTACGCGCTTTCGGGATGGCTGCTGGCCGAGGCCAATGCCGCCTACACCGACGCGTCCGCCGATAACGCGTATCTCGGCTGCCTGGACCTCGTGACGCTGGCCACGCTGAGCCGGATGACCATCGAGCGGATCGGACCCGAACGCTTTCCCGAGCAGGCGGCCAGTGTGCTCGCCGTGCATCGCGAGCTCGAGAACTCCGCCTGGGAACTGGCGGCGGGGATCCTGACGCCCGCCCAGCAGTCCGACCTGCGCCGCGTGCTGGTGGAGTGGCGGGAAAGGCACCCGGACAGCGAGATCGCCCCGTTCGTGCGCTTCCAGGAATTCGTCAGCGAGGTGCCGACGGCGGGCAGCAAGAGCAAGGTCACGATGCCCAGCAGCCTGATGGGGTTCGTGGGCCTGGACCCGATGGCCGGGCTCGACCCGGCCGTGCGGCAGGTCGAGCAGTCGAGGCTGCTCGCCGAACGCGCGCTCTATTACGCGCAGCGCCTGCCCGTCATCTTCGACCTGCAGCTCGACCGCTCCGTGAACCGTCTCGCGGCCGGCCCCGAATCGCAGAAGCTGCAGCAGCAGACCGCGAGCCTGACCGACTCCGCCGCGCGCTTCGCGGCCGTCGCGGAGGCGCTCCCGGGCACGATCTCCTCCGAACGTGAGGCACTCATCCGGCAGCTCAATGACACGCTGAACATGCAGGCGGCGACGTTGCGCCCCCTGCTGGTCGAGATGCGCGGCACGCTCGAGGCCGGCAGCGCCGCCGCGGCCTCGGTGGACCAGGCGACCCGCTCGATCGACGCGCTCGTGGCGCGCTTCCAGAGGAAACCGGGCGAGCCCGCGTCCGGCAGGCCCTTCGACGTCACCGAGTACACGCAGGCCGCAGCGGAAATCGCCCGCGCCGCCACCGTGCTCGAACAGTTGACAGGGTCGGTCGGCACGCAGGCCCCGCAACTCGGGGCTCGCGCTCGACGCAGGCGCGGCAAAGGGCCGCTCGCTGGTGGACTATTTCTTCGTGCGGGTGGCGTGGCTCATCGCGCTCCTGTGCCTCGGCCTCCTTGCCACGCTGCTCCTCTATCGCAAGCTCACGCCGCGCGTGCAGTCGTCCTGAACCCGACGGTCCGCTGTTCCGGCAATCACCGCATGAGTCCCGCATGAACGACACGCATCGCAACATCCGCGCGCCGCGCGGCCCCGCGCTCTCCGCCCGCAGCTGGCTCACCGAGGCGCCGCTGCGCATGCTCATGAACAACCTCGATCCGGAGGTCGCGGAGCGACCGGACGACCTCGTCGTCTACGGCGGCATCGGCCGGGCCGCGCGGGACTGGGACTGCTACGACCGCATCCTCCGCGAACTGCGCAGGCTCGGCGACGACGAGACGCTGCTCGTGCAGTCGGGCAAGCCGGTCGGCGTGTTCCGCACGCACGTCGACGCGCCCCGCGTGCTGATCGCGAACTCGAACCTCGTCGGCCGCTGGGCGACGTGGGATCACTTCCACGAGCTCGATCGCAAGGGCCTCATGATGTACGGCCAGATGACGGCCGGTTCCTGGATCTACATCGGCAGCCAGGGCATCGTCCAGGGCACCTACGAGACCTTCGTCGAGATGGGCCGCCAGCATTACGGCGGCGACCTCGCGGGCCGCTGGATCCTGACCGCCGGGCTCGGCGGCATGGGCGGCGCGCAGCCGCTCGCGGCCACCATGGCGGGCGCCTCCATGCTGGCGGTCGAGTGCCGGCCCGAGCGGATCCAGAAGCGCCTCGACACGCGCTACGTCGACCTGCGTGCCGACACGCTCGACGAGGCGCTCGCGATCATCGAGCGCGCGACGCGCGACAGGAAGCCGATCTCGGTCGGCCTGCTCGGCAACGCGGCCGAGGTGCTGCCGGAACTCCTGCGCCGCGGCGTGCGGCCGGATGCGGTCACGGACCAGACCTCGGCGCACGACCCCGTGAACGGCTACCTGCCGGAAGGCTGGACGCTCGAGCAGTGGGACCGGCTGCGAACCAGCGACCCGCGCGCCGTCGAACAGGCGGCCCGGCGCTCGATGGCGAAGCACGTCGAGGCGATGCTCGCCTTCCAGAAGCAGGGCATCCCGGTCTTCGACTACGGCAACAACATCCGCCAGGTCGCGCTCGACGAAGGCGTGAAGGACGCGTTCGCATTCCCCGGGTTCGTGCCTGCGTACGTGCGCCCGCTCTTCTGCCGCGGCGTCGGCCCGTTCCGCTGGGCGGCGCTGTCGGGCAACCCGAGGGACATCTATCGCACCGACGAGCGCGTGAAGGAACTCATCCCGGACGACCCTCACCTGCATCGCTGGCTCGACATGGCGCGCAGCCGCATCCAGTTCCAGGGACTGCCGGCGCGCATCTGCTGGGTCGGCCTCGGCCAGCGTCACCGACTCGGGCTCGCCTTCAACGAGATGGTCGCGCGAGGAGAACTCGAGGCGCCGGTGGTCATCGGCCGCGATCACCTCGACTCCGGCTCGGTCGCGAGCCCGAACCGCGAGACGGAGGCGATGCGCGACGGTTCCGACGCCGTGGCGGACTGGCCGCTGCTGAACGCCCTCCTCAACACCGCGAGCGGCGCGACCTGGGTGTCGATACACCACGGCGGCGGCGTCGGCATCGGGTACTCGCAGCATGCAGGCGTCGTGATCGTGTGCGACGGCACGGCCGCTGCCGCGAAGCGCATCGAGCGCGTGCTCTGGAACGACCCGGCCTCGGGCGTGATGCGCCACGCGGACGCCGGCTACGACATCGCCATCGACTGCGCACGCGAGAATGGCCTCAACCTCCCGTTCCTGGATTGAGGTCATGCTCACCCTCTGGCGCAATGCCCGCATCGCGACCTGTGACGACTCCGGTCGCGTGCACTCGCCCGGCGCCGTGCTGACTCGCGGGCCGACGATCGAGTGGGTGGGATGCGAGGACGACTTGTCGGCCGGCATCCGCCCGGAACGCACCATCGAGCTCGCGGGACGATGGCTCACGCCGGGACTCATCGACTGCCACACCCACCTCGTCTACGCCGGGCAGCGTGCGGCGGAATTCGCGCGGCGCACGTCCGGCACCAGCTACGCCGACATCGCGCGCGAGGGCGGAGGAATTCTCGCCTCCATGCGCGCCACGCGCGCCGCGAGCGAGGACGATCTCCTCGAGCAGAGCCGGCCGCGCCTCCAGTCCCTGATGCAGGAAGGCGTCACCACGGTGGAGATCAAGTCGGGTTACGGACTCGAGTTCGAGAGCGAGGCGAAGATGCTGCGCGTCGCGCGCCGGCTCGAGTCGCAACACGCGGTGACCGTCTCGACCAGCCTGCTGGCCGCGCACACGCTGCCGCCTGAGTTCGCGGGTCGCGCTGACGAATACGTGGACACGATCATCGACGACTGGCTGCCGCGTTTCGCGCGCGAGTCCGCGCAATGGTCCAGTGCCGCGGCTGCCGGGGACAGTCCCCGGATCGGGGACAGTCCCCTTTCCCGACGGCTGGTGGACGCGGTCGACGCATACTGCGAGGACATCGCGTTTTCCGCCGATCAGTGCGGGCGGATCTTCGCCGCCGCGCGCGCGCTCGGCCTGCCGGTGCGATTGCACTCCGAGCAGTTGTCGAACGTCGGCGGCAGCCAGATCGCCGCACGTCATGGCGCGCGCTCCTGCGACCACCTCGAGTACGCGGACGAGGCCGACGCCGCGGCACTCGCGCGTTCAGGCACGGTTGCCGTGCTGCTGCCGGTCGCCTTCTACGCGCTCGCGGAAAAGCAGCTCCCGCCCGTGGAGGCGCTACGCGCGAACGGCGTGCCGCTCGCGGTCGCGACCGACTGCAACCCGGGAACCTCGCCCTGCGCGTCGCTGCTGCTCGCGATGAACATGGCGCGCCGCCTCTTCGGGCTCACCGAGCGACGAGGTGCTGCGCGGCGTGACGCGCAACGCAGCGCGCGCGCTCGGCATGCACGCCGAGCGCGGCTCCATCGAGCCCGGCCTGGCCGCGGACTTCGCCGTGTGGTCCATCGACTCGCCCGACGAACTCGGCTACTGGGCGGGATTCAATCCCTGCAGCATGGTCGTGAAGGCAGGCGAGATCGTCCTCGAACGGGCCGTCTGACGGAGGCTGAGCGTGACTCATCGCAGCGAAATGAGCGTCTGGTCGGGCCGGGTGGACGCAGGTGAAGGCGACGCAGCTCGACGCTGGCACCAGGTCGTCCGCCCGTCGTCCGTGGCCGACGGCCCCGGCGTGGCGCTTGCCGGATTTGCCTGCGACGCGGGCGTGCGACGCAACCACGGTCGCCCTGGCGCGGCGGCGGGACCACACGAGTTGCGGCGAATGCTCGGGAATCTCGCGTGGCACGGCGGCACGTCGCGCCGTCTCTACGATGCGGGCGATGTCGCCTGCGACGGAGACGCGCTCGAGGACGCGCAGCGCGAGTACGCCGATCTCATCGCGGGGCTGCTGCGCAGCGGTCATTTCCCGGTGGGGCTCGGCGGCGGCCATGAGATCGCCTGGGCCGCCTACCAGGGAATCGAGCGCGCACTGACCGGGGATGCGCGGCTCGAGCGCCTCGGAATCGTCAATTTCGACGCTCACCTCGACCTGCGCCGCCCGGAGCATCCGGGCCACGGGACGTCCGGCACCCCGTTCCTGCAGATCGCCGAGTCGCGTGCCGCATCGGGAATGGATTTCCGGTACCTCTGCGTCGGTGCGAGCGCGGCCTCGAACACTGCCGCGCTCTTCGACCGGGCCGCCGCACTTGGGGCCGGCGTGATCCTCGACGTCGATGCCGGCGGCGGCGAAGCCGAGCAGCGCATCCGCGATTTCGTCGCGGAGTGCGGCGACCGTGTACCTGACCTTCTGCCTGGACGTGCTGCCGCCCGCGGTCGCGCCGGGCGTGAGCGCGCCATCGGCGCTCGGAGTGTCCCTGCACCGCGCGATCGAACTGCTGCGCGCGGCCCTGGCCGCCTGCGCGCACGGCACGCCCTCGAGCAAGCTGCTGCTCGCCGACGTGGCCGAACTGAACCCCGCCCACGACGAGGCGGGCCGCACGGCCCGCACGGCCGCGCGCATCGTCTACGAGATCGCCTCGATCAGGCGCTGACGTCCGGCTCGATGAAGCACCAGCCCACCTCGGGGTGGGCCTCCTTGATGCGCCGCTCGAGTTCGTTGATGCGACGCACGGCCTCCTCGATGGTGAGCCCGGAGCGCATGCGCACCTTGACGGCGAGCACGAACTGCGGACCCATCTGCAGCGTGATGCTGCTCAGCAGTTCCTCGATCGCGGGGTCGGCCTCGATCAGCTCGTCGATCCGGCGACGAAGCGCGGGCTCCGCCGACTTGCCGATCAACAGCGAGCGGATGCGCATCGCGATGAACACGGCGACCATGATCAGCATGGCACCGATCGCGATCGAGCCGATCGCGTCGTAGCGCGTGTCGCCGGTCACGGCCGCCAGCGAGACGAACCCGAAGGCGATGGCGAGTCCCGCGAGCGCGGCAACGTCCTCGCCGAGCACGACGACGAGTTCCGCATTGCGCGTGTGACGCAGCCAGTCGCCGAACGGGCGGCCGCGACGCAGCTTGGCGATCTCGTTCAGGCAGCCGACGAGGCTCGCGGTCTCGAGCACGATCGATATGCCGAGGACCGTGAGTGCGATCCAGGCGCGATTGAGCACCTCTGGCGCGTGCAGCTTGTGCCAGCCTTCGTAGATCGAGAAGAGCCCGCCGATGCTGAAGAGCAGCAGCGCGACCACGAAGCTCCAGAAGTAGTTTTCCTTGCCGAAGCCGAGCGGGTGCTCCGGCGTGGGTGGCTTGCCGGACTGCCTGAGCCCCAGGAACAGCAGCACCTGGTTCGTGCAGTCCGCGTAGGAGTGGATCGCCTCCGCGAGCATGCTGCCCGAGTTCGTATAGGCGGCCGCGGCGCTCTTCGTGATGGCGATGCCCAGGTTCGCCATGAACGCAAACAGGATCGCCTTCGCGGAAGAGCCGTGGTCCGTAGACATGCGCGAATCATAGCGCGCGGTCCCGGCGGCCGGACGCAAGGCGCCGCGAATTCCGCGATGCCTCGGACTTTGCGCTGGGCGAGCCGTCCCTTTATCCTGCCCGGATGCCCTCTGAACGCTTCCGCCGCCGGCTGGTTCCGGCGCTGCTGCTGGCCGCAGCCGCCGTGCTCCCCGGCTGCGGGCACAAGCAACCGACCCCTGCCGCACCCTCCCCGGCCAGCAATGTCACTGCCGCCGCAGGGCATGGCTCGACGACGACCGGCGCGCACCTGCCGCCCGGCATCGACTGGTTCCAGGGGCCCGTCGACGCGGCCTTCGCCGCGGCAAAGGCGGCACCCAAGCCTCTCTTCCTCTACTGGGGCGCGGAATGGTGCCCGCCCTGCGCACAGGTGAAGGCCGCGATCTTCAGCCGCCGCGAGTTCCAGGAACGCAGCCGCCTGTTCGTGCCGGTCTATCTCGACGGCGACACGCCGAGCGCGCAGAAGCAGGCCGAGCGCTTCGGTGTCGTGGGCTATCCCACCATGATCCTGTTCCGCCCGGACGGTACCGAGATCACTCGCCTGCCGGGCGGCGTGGACATCGAGCGCTATGCAAGAATCCTGGATGTCGCGCTGGCCGATGCACGGCCCGTGAAGGAAATCCTCGCCGCCGCAACCGGCGGCTCCGAGGTGACACGAACCGACTGGCAACTGCTCGCCTATTACGACTGGCCCACGGACGACGGCCGCCTCGTTCCGGAGGCCGACCGGGTGCGGACGTTCCGGATCCTGGGCGAACGCTGCCCGGCGGACATGAACGCGGATTGCGCGAGGCTCTACTTCGAGTACCTGGGCGCCGCCGCCGCAACTGCGGACAAGGGCAAGTCGCCGCTCACCGGACTCGATCGCGCGATCGCCCGCAAGCACCTGACCGAACTGCTCGGCTCGCCGGCGGTGGATCGCGCAAACGTGAACAACCTGCTCTACGCGCCCAAGGGCGTGATCGGATTGCTCTCGGACGCGGGCAGCCCCGAACGGCGTGAACTCACCAGCGCGTGGAGCGCAGCCCTCGATCGAGTGGGCGCCGCCGAAGGCGCCGATGCCCTGTCCTCCGCGGACCAGATCAAGCTCCTGCGTGCCCGCGTGATGCTCGTGCAGCTCGACGCGCCCGATGCGCCGCTGCCGCCCGCGCTCACGGAGGAGATCCGCCGGGCCGTGGCGCGGGTGGACACGCAGGAGACGGACACCTACGCCCGCCAGGCCGCCATCAATGCGGCGGCGAACCTCTACTGGACCGCCGGCATGGGCGACGACGGCAACCGCCTGCTGCTCGCGGAACTCGGCAAGACCAGGTCGCCTTACTATTTCATGCTCGCCCTCGCGGACATCGCGGAGCAGGCCGGACACAAGGAAGAGGCCGTGCAGTGGCTGGCGAAGGCCTACGCGGGTGCGCAGGGCCCGGCCACGCGCTTCCAGTGGGGCTACGACTATCTCATCGGCCTGCTGGAGATGACGCCCGAAGACACGAAGACGATCGAGTCGGCCGGACTGCAGGTGATCGGCGAACTGGGCGACGCCCCGGACGCGTTCTACCAGCGCACGCGGGTCAGGCTCGACGAGTTGAGCGCCAGGCTGCTCGACTGGGGCAAGACCGGCGATCGCGCGAAGGTGGTCGAGAAACTGCGAAAACGCACGGCCGAGATCTGCGCCGGGCTTCCCGACGGAGACGAGGGTCGCGCCAACTGCGAGCGCTTCCTCAAGCCCTCAGCGCCAGCCACGCGGGGCGCGTGATCGAGTACTTGACCGCCGCGCGCTCCTCTTCGCCGCGGCCCTGGATCACGTCCTCCGGGTAGACGAAGTCGCGCTCGAACGCGAGCCCGCAGTTACGCATCACGCGCTGCGAGCGCAGGTTGCCCGCAAGCGTGCGCGCCGTGACCTTCGGCGCCTCGACGCGCATGAAACCGTGCTCGATCACCGCCAGCGCCCCCTCGGTCGCGAAGCCGTGGCCCCAGGCCGAGCGCGCGAGGCGATAGCCGAGCTCCTGCTCGCCTGCATCGAACCGGTCGGGCCGCAGATGGAACCAGCCGAGGAACTCGCCGTTGCTGCGCTCCTCCGCCGCCCAGTAACCGAGCTGCGGCGTCTCGGCGTAGATCGAGAACCAGCGCGGCAGGATCACGTCCTCGTAGGTGGCGCGCGGGGTCGGCACTCCGTAGGTGATGTAGCGCATCACCTCGGGGTCGGAATCGAGCTCGACCAGCCGGTCCAGGTCGTCCGGCACGAATCGGCGCAGCCGCAGCCGCCGCGTTTCCAGTACGATCATCGAATGCCCTCGCCCACGGTGCGATCATGACCGAAGCGACCCGGTTTTTCCCAGGCGGCCTCGACGCCGCCCCCAGGAACCGCAGGCTGCACGGGCTCTCGAGGGCCTGCACGCTGCTGCCCCTCCTGCTCACCTGCGCGGTGGCGGTCGCACAGGACATGCAGGTCATCGACCTGCATTATCGCCGTGCCGACGAGGTCATTCCCGTGCTGCAGCCACTGCTCGAGCCCGGTGACGCACTCACGGGCATGGACGACAAGCTCTTCGTTCGAGCCGACCCGGCCACGCTTTCGAGGGTCCTGCAGGCGATCGAGGCGATCGACCACCCGCAGCGACAGCTGCTGATCACGGTCGGACAGGGAACGGTGACCGAGGTCGCGGCGACCGACGTCCGCGGTGCCGCGACGGTGTCGAGTGGCGACGTGTCCGTCGGCGTGAATCGCCCGCCCGGCGCAGACAGCTCCGCGCAGGTCGTCGTGGCGGGACGACGCCAGCAGGCGGACATGCGCAACCTGAGCAGCGTGCGCGCGATCGAAGGCATGGAGGCGTACGTGGCCACCGGCCAGGAGATCCCGTTCAACTCGACCCAGGTCACGCCCGGCTGGGGTGGACCCATCGTCACGCAATCGACGACCTTTCGCGACGTGAGCACCGGTTTCTACGCGACCGCGCGCCTGAACGGCGACACGGTCACGCTCGTGATCTCGCCGCGCCAGCAATCCTACGACCGGGCGCGCGGCGGCACGATCCACACCGCCGGCACGGATTCCACGGTCACCGCGCGACTCGGCGAGTGGGTGGAGCTCGGCGCGGTACGCGAGTCCGGATCGGCTTCGGACAGCGGGCTGCTGGTCTGGGGCAGGCGCTATGCGCAGTCGCAGTACTCGGCGTGGCTCAAGGTGGACGAGCTGCCCGCGGATCACTGACCGGGGCACCACCGGCCGCGCTCAGAGCTGCGATTCGATCGGCACCAGCCGGAGCAGCGTCGCGCCGATGCGGCGGCTCACGCTGGCGTCCGGCTCCCGCTCGAGCTCACGGTCCTCGCCGTTCGTCCGGTCGTGCCACACGAGGCCCCGCCTGGGATCCATCACGACGTGGTAGCTGAGTTCAGGCGAGGTGTTTTCCTCGAACTGCGAGCGCAGCTGCCCCGCCAGTTCCGGGCTGTCCACCAGCACGCCCATCTCGGTGTTCAGGTTGGCCGATCGGGGGTCGATGTTCATCGAGCCGACGAACGCCCATCGGTCGTCCACAACCATGGCCTTGGTGTGCAGCGTGGCGCCCGTCGACCCGAGCAGGCTCACGTGCCGCCCTGTCGCACCATCGCCGGCGCTGCGCTTCATCTCGTAGAGCTCGACGCCGCTCCTCAGCAGTTCCTTGCGATAACGCGTGTAGCCGACATGAACGGCGACCACGTCCGTCGCGTCGAGCGAATTGGTCAGCACCTCGACCCTGACGCCGCGCTGCGCGATGGCTGCGAGGCCTTCGGCGCCTTGCTTCCCCGGCACGAAGTACGGCGAGACGATCAGCAGCTCTTGCCTGGCCTCGTCCATCACCCGGGACAAGCCCTCCAGCACCTGCGACGCCCGCAAACCCTGCTCGCTGGTCCCGACTTTCGAGGGATCGTCCACCAGCACGCGGATGTCGCGAGCCTCGATCGGGCTCGGCGCCGCCGCAATCAGTTCGGCGCGCTTCGCCGGATCCCGCAGCGCCATGACATACGAGGACGCCCCCGCCTCCGTCCTGAATGCCTGGGATTCACTGAGCAGTTTCTGCAGGTCCGCGTCGGTCGGCTTGCGGACGTCGAACGACGATACGGGGATCGCGTCGGGACAGTTCCAGTACTCGTCGAATGCGCGGCTCACCTGCTCGACGACCGGGCCGGCCAGCACGAGGTCAGTGTCGCTGAAGTTCGACTGGTCCGATGCGCCGAAGTACTCGTCGCCGACGTTGCGCCCGCCGACGATCGCGACCCGGTTGTCGGCGATCCATGCCTTGTTGTGCATGCGGTGGTTGAGGCGCGTGCCTCTCACGAGGTACTCCGCCACCTTGCCGAGCGTGCCGTACCGGCTGTAGAAGGGATTGAAGATCCGCACCTCGAGGTTCGGGTGCAGGTCCATGACCTGGAACAGGTCGTGCCTGGCCCTCGCATCGAGGTCGTCCAGGAGCAGGCGCACGCGCACGCCCCGCTCGGCGGCCAGCAGCAGTTCCGAGGCGAGCAGCCTGCCGGTCAGGTCGTCGTACCAGGCGTAGTACTGGATGTCGAGACTGCGTTCCGCGGCAGCGGCCGTGCCGGCGCGATAGGCGAATGCGACGGCATTCTGCTGCACGAGCTGCAGCGCCGAGACCGCGGGCTGGTCGCCGATTCTCGCGAGCACCATGTCGTCGAGCCGCGTCGACTGCGCGGGTGGAATGGCGTAGCTCTTCGCAATGCCGTCGAGGCGCGGCGCGGACGCGCAATGCGCGAGCAGCGGAAGGACGCCGAGGACCAGCCAAGGGCGCCCGATCAGGCTCACCGACGTGCGCCGTCAGCCGCCTTGCCCGGGGAATACGAAGCCATCGATGCGTTCGATCATGTACCCGTGGAACGGGTTGCTGCGCTGCCTCGTGAGCACCCAGTCCGGCACCGACAGCACGCCGTTCTCACCGTGTACCTGCACGCGGCCGAGCTGCACATGGTTGGTCCCGCCCTCGGCTTCGTAGCCATAAAGCGAGTCGTCCGGCGGGAACGGCAACGCCACGTGCGACAGCGAGAAAATCTGCGCCGGCCACGACCGGTCGAGGAGCCGCGAGGACTGGCTCTGCGAACCCGGCTCTGCACGCAGTTCCTTCACCTGCAGCGTGGACGGGTCCTCGTTCGTGATCACCGTGAGCCTGAAGGACCGGTCCGGCATGGAGAGCAGCTTCTGCGTGAGGGGGCCGGGGTCTGCCACCAGCAGCGCCTGGATCTCCGAGTAGCGGTTTACGTCGAACAGCACCAGTTCGTGCGACTCCGGCGCGAGGTGCTCGAACAGGGCATCGACCACCGCCGGCGCGACGATGGTGGCGTCCACCGTCGAGAGAAACGCGAGCACGGGCGGGAAGCCCTTGATCTTTCCGCCTGCCGCAAGCTTCTTCACCCGCTCCGCGAGCCCGCTCGTGAGTCGCTGGGTCTCGCCCGCGGCGTGGAAGCTGAACGACGAATACTTGTACGGGTCGAACTCGGTCTCGATGACCTGCCACGCGGCACGGCCGAGCCCGGGCACCGACGAGATGCCCGTGCGCATCCGGGCGACGACGGCGAACGGGGAGATGCCGATGGCGGGTGACAGGAGCACGAGTCCCGCCGGCCGGGGGAGTGCCGGGTCCTCGATCGCCGACACCGTGTAGTCGACCGCGAGCGCCGCGCCGTTCGAATAGCCGACGAGGTAGATGGGCCGGTCGGGGCCCATCTGCCGGCGCAGGTCGCGCACGGCCATGCGCACGGCCGCCTCCATGTCCTCGATCTCGAAGCTCAAGAGGCCGGAGGGTGCCGTGCCGTGGCCCGGCATCCTCAGGCCCACGACCTTGAGGCCCCTGGATGCCAGGTGCTCGCCGATCGACCGCATGCTGTACGGAGAGTCGGTGAGTCCGTGCAGCAGCAGTGCGGCGCCCGACGGGTTCGCGGGCGTGATCTCGAAGGTGTGGTTCCAGTTGGTGGGCCACACCGCCGGGTCGCTGCGGCTCCCGCTCGCGTAGCGATTGAACGGGTTGCGCTCGGACGGCTGGACCTTGTCGAGAATCCTGGCCTTCAGCTCCGCATAAAGGCGGTCCTCGAGCTGGCGATAAGCCGCAATCGAGGTCACCTCGCCGGCCTTGGCCGCCGTGAACTCCTGCTCCAGGATGGCCGTATGCCAGACCTTGGGCTCCGGCCCGTGGGTCAGGAAGTAGACGTAGCCCCCGGCCAGGATCAGGACCAGCCCGATCAGCACGGAGCCGAGGGCCGAACGCATCAGGCGGAACAAGGACTTGAACATCTGGCGCACACCGTTCGGCCCGACGGGCCGGCGCAGGATCATAGAGCATTTGCGGCGCCTCTCGTAAAACCCGCATGTCGGTCGCGCGGCCGGTGTAGGACCATCGGCCGGTCCCAGGGAACGGGTTCACGTGATGTCGCGCAACCGCAATCCGCAGATCCTCGCCTACATGACGCCGTTCCCGTTCTCGATCGACGTGGACGCGCCGCTGGCCGAGGCACACGCCTTTCTGCGTGAACGCCACATCCGCCACCTCCCGGTGACGGAGCGAGGCGAGCTGGTCGGCGTCCTCACCGACCGTGACATCAAGCTCGCGCTCGGCCCCGACCTCGGCTCACCGCCGGAACGGGAGCTGGCAGTACGCGACGTGTTCCAGCCCGAAGCCTACGTCGTGGACGCAGGCGACCTGCTCGTCACCGTCGCCGCCACCATGGCGGAACGGCACCTGGGCTCGGCCCTGGTGACACGCGGCGGCAAGCTGGTCGGCATTTTCACGACCACCGACGCCTGCCGCGCGCTTGCGCGGGTCCTGCGCGAGCAGCACCCCGATCGGGGGCCCGACGAGGTGGCCTGAATCGTGGACGGCAAGACTGACGCCGATGCGAAGGTCTTCGGGTCACCGGGCCCGTTCAATGCCGCATGCGCGGACCGGCTGCGCGAGGCGGCGGCGCTGCTCGAGGGCCAGGCCGCCAATCCGTTCCGCGTGTCGGCCTATCGGCACGCGGCCGACACGCTCGCGGGGATGACGGACGACATCGGCCCGATCATCGAGCGCGACGGCGCTGAAGGCCTCGAGGCCTTGCCGCACATCGGCCGCGGTATCGCCGGCGCGCTGGTCGAGATGTGGCGGACCGGACGCTGGGCGCAGCTCGAGCGGCTGCGCGGCAGCGCCGACCCGGTGCAGCTCTTCACGCTGCTGCCCGGCCTCGGGCACAGGCTGGCCGAGCGCATCCACGACGAGCTGCACGTCGACACGCTGGAAGCGCTCGAGGTCGCGGCCTACGACGGCCGGCTCGAGAACGTGCCCGGCGTCGGCGAGCGTCGCGCGGCGGCGATCCGCGCAGGCCTGCAGGCCATGCTGTCGCGCGGACGTGCGCGGCGCCGCGGGCTGGCGATGGGCCCGGGCGGGACGGAAGTCGCGATCCAATCGGTCGCTGCCCAGCCGCCGGTCGCGGACCTGCTCGCCGTGGACCGCGAGTACCGCGAGAAGGCGGCGCGGGGCGAACTGCCCACGATCGCGCCGAAGCGATTCAACCCTTCGGGCGAGGCGTGGTTGCCCGTGCTGCACGTCACGCGGGACGGGCTGCACTACACGGCCCTGTATTCCAACACCGCGCTGGCGCACCAGCTCGACCGCACGCGCGACTGGGTCGTGCTCTTCTTCTACGACGACGACCACGTCGAGGGGCAGCACACGATCGTCACGGAGACCCACGGAGCGCTGGCCGGCCGGCGCGTGGTGCGCGGCCGGGAAGCCGAGTGCGCAGCGCACTACGCGAAATAGGGACCCGCAGGGAGATCTCTTAGCCGATTTCCAGGCAGGCAAAGGGGCGGGCAGGAGGGTCGGAAGGGTCCCTACCCGCTGCTGCCGATCGAGCCTGCAGAAGCGGACCATACTGAGCGGCGAAGAACGGCCAGCAACGGGCCTTCGATAGGCTCGAAGAGCACGATCAAGAATGCACTGCCTGGCGCTCCACGAGGCCCGCTGCCTCCACGAGCTGGTAAAGCGGTGGGCGGCACTGTGCTGGGCCGCGTTCAGGGCGAGAGCAGGCCGCGGCTCGAGCGGTCAGCGCGCCTTACATGCTCTCCCTCTCCGTCGGCTGCTCGATGGCTTCCAGCAGATTCGTATCCAGCGCGGGAATCTCCAGCAGGCTCCTCGCATCCTCGACCAGCGGCTGGACCTGCTCATGCAGCTTCAGCGACAGCGCGTGCAGGTCGCGATAACGGTTCACCAAGGTCGCGGCATTACGCAGCACGTCCGCTAACCTCTGATCCTGCTGGCGCTTCTCGGTGCGAAGCGTATTCAGCGCGGACTCGACTTGGCGACGCGCATCCGCTTCTTCCCGCTTCTGCTTCTTGAGCGTGTTCATCTTCTTCAGGACGTTTGTGGGCGTGTCTGCCAGCGACGTGTTGATCGCCTTGAGAGACATCTCGCTCTCGGTCAGACGGTCCTTGACCTTCTGCAGGTTCGTCGCGGCGGCAGCGCGCTGGTTGGCCATCTGCTGAACCGCGCCGTCGTACGCGGCTTTCGCCTCGGTAGCCGCTTTCTGAGCAACTGCCAGGCCCTGCTCGCCCTCGGCTAACTTCTTCTCGAGCGCAGTGATGGCGGCCGTCGCCTCTTTCTTCGCATTGACGAGTTCGGTATCCGCCTTGGCGACCTTCTTTAGCGCCGCTTCGAGTGCTTCCTTCAGCTCTTCCTGCGTGCACTCCGGGTCGAGCTCGAGCGCCTCCGTGGCCGCTCGCATCAGGATCTGCTTGCTGATGGCGAGCTCTTTCCAAACTTTCAATTGAAGGTCTTGCTGCGTTTGACTCACATCGTTCCTCGCAGGCCATGGAATGGATAGATCGGGGCAGCGAATTGTAATCCAGAGCCAGTCAGGCCGCGCGGGGCCGGATCAAAACCCGTTCGGTGTGTGCAAATAGATGACTCGATCCCTGAGATAGAAAGCTTCCGTGGGGGTCTTCAGGCTGCTTGAGCTCCCCGGCGCCAGGCGGACGCTGGGTGGAGGTCTGCTCCGGGTCGGCTGCAGGCCTAGGAGCCTCTGCTTTCGGGAGCAGGTTCGGGGTCGCTGCCCCGGGGCTGGGGAAAGCAGTCCGTCGCGTAGGCGCAATATCGGCCACAACCGGCCGTAACGCGTTGTCACCGATAACGGTCGTTCGATGGCGCTGTCGACCCGATAAGGACTGTGTGCGTTCCGCGTGAGACTACATAGCGTCGACCGAAGATCTCCAGTCTCGTTCGGCAGCACCATGTGCTCAATCCGCAAAGGATTGCGTCGCACTCAGGGTGCGCCCGCCCGCTTGAGCGGGGCCGCCGGCGGCGTGCGCCGGCGGCCCCGGCTGCTTCAGCTTCGCTGCACCCGCCGGATCGTCACCGGCACCGGCCGGGAAATCGTGTCGGTAATGGGCGAATGCCCGTGCACGAACTTCAGCAGCTCGTCGAGTGCCGCGTCGGTGCAATCGGCCTTGATGTCGATGTCGACCGTGATCTGCTGGAATCCCGCCCGCACTGACTTGTCGAGATCGAGCAGACCCTGCAGGTCGACGTCACCGCAAGTTCCGTGCGATCGACTCGATGCGAATGCCACGCGCGGCGGCATGCATCACCGTGGTCGTCGTCACGCAAGCGGCCAGCGCGTGCAGCAGAAACTCCCCTGCGCCGGCGCCTTCATTGTCCCCGAGCAGGACGGGCGGTTCGCTGCTGATGTATGTGAACGGCTTGCTGCGCGAGCGGTCCTCGGCACCGGCGCCGAAGAAGCCCTGGACTTCCGAGCGGTTCACGACACCGTCGATCCACCGGTTGTGGACCCGGAATTCGAACTTCGCCAGCGTCTTGTCGTGCTTGATCGCATCGACTGTCCGGACCAGGGCTCCCACGTCGAGTCCGTTGAAGCGATCGTCCGCAGGTCGTGGCTGCCTGAGTCGTCATGTCGGTTCTCCTTTGGGTGGTTGAGACGCGGCACAACGATAGTGGCCGCGGCCTGGCGCGTAAGCAGCATTCTTGCCACTTTCGGTTCTCCTGTGCCACCCTGGCCATGGCCACGAACACGCGCAATCGCGCGATCGAGACCCTGGTGCTGGCTCTTCCCGAGACCGCGGGTGCGGCGTTGTACGGACTCGTCGATGTCCTGACGTCGGCGGGACTCGTCTGGGCCAAGATGATGCGAAGCGAGCCGGCTTCATTGCCCTTCAACGTGCGCATTGCCTCGATGGGCACGCGATCTTTCCGCTGCGGCAACGGCATTCCCGTCTCGCCGAGTGTCGCATCCGCGACAACCTTCCGCCGACATCGTCATCATTCCCCAGCTGTGGCTCGGGCCGGACGAACACCTGGGCGGGCGACATACCGAAGTCGCTGCGTGGATTCGCGAGCGCTACGATGCAGGCGCGTTCGTGTATTCGGTTTGCTCCGCAGCGCTATTGCTGGCCGAGACCGGTCTGCTCGACGGCCGCCAGGCCACGTCGCATTGGGGCTATCAGCAATTGTTCGAGCGCCGTTACCCTCAAATGCGCTTTCAGTCCGGCCCGAGCCTGTGTTTCGCGGATCCGTCGGGCCGTCTCGTTACGGCGGGGGGCGCGACGGCCTGGCACGATCTCGCGCTGCACATCATTTCGCGTACGTCGGCACCGTCGAGGCGCTGCAAATTGCCAAGGTGTACCTGCTCAAGATGCACGAGGAAGGACAGCTGCCCTACCGGCCGATGGTCAGACCTCAGCCGCACGCGGATGAGACGTCCGCGCGTGCGAACGCTGGCTGACGAAGCACTACCGCGAGAGCGGCGCGGTCGCTCGCGCCGTCAAGCAGGCGGGCATCGCCGAGCGCACCTTGAAGCGTCGCTTCAAAGCCTCGACCGGCGCCAGCCTGCTCGACTACGTGCAGAACCTGCGCGTAGAGGAAGCGAAACGCCTGCTCGAGTCTTCGCAGCGATCGGCGGAGCAGATCAGCGCCGACGTCGGCTATGAGGATGCGTCCTTCTTCAGGCGGTTGTTCAATCGAAGCACCGGATTGACCCCCCTGCGGTACCGGCGGATGTTTCAGCCGATTCGCCAGCCAGCAGGGCATGCCCATGGCGCAGGTGACATTGACGCGCGATCGGTCAGGGCCGCCCGCGTTGCAAACATCGTATTACGCTCGCTTCAGTCCGGAAGCGCGGCTCGCGAATGTCCGCTTGTCTTGGACACGACAGGCCGCACAG
>CAVSDW010000015.1:0-9870 GCA_963726665.1 uncultured Gammaproteobacteria bacterium
GCTCGGGCTCGTCGGCCGTTTCGTACTTTTCGTCCTCGATGCCGAGGATGGACTCGATGCTGATGCGCTCGCCCTCGAGCGTGATGTCCTCGAAGGGCTGGTTCTCGCCAACCACCATGAGCGGCGGCTCGGCTCCGAACGACGGCGGTTCCGCGGTCTCCGCCTCCGATCCACTCGATACCGGACGGCCCGGCCAGCCGCCCGGCTCGACGAAGACGGACTCGATGTCTTCCGCCGTGAAGTGGAACTCGACGCCGGTGACGCCGTTCGGCAACGTCCGGGGGCCGTCCGACCCGCCAGGCGTCGAACGATCGGCGATGTAGCCGAGTGAGGGCGGCAGGGTGTCGCTCAGCGACGCAAGGGCATTGAACCCGCTCCCGCATCGCCCGCAGCGCACGGTGCCGCCTGCGGCGCCGAGGTCAGCGGCGCCGACGCGGAAACGCGCATGGCATTCAGGGCACTGCGTGTACATGAGCCGGCTTCAGTTCTCTTTCAGTCCGCGCGTCGTCGCCCGCCGATCAGTCCCCAACCTTCGCGCGCCGCGGTGAGTGCGATATCAAACCACGGCCGGTAAGCCGCTGTCACGACATCGACCTGTTCGGCGAGCACACCGGACAGCGCGATCGAGCCGCCGGCGCGGATTGCGGCTGCAAAGCCCGGCGCCAGGTCCACGAGCGGCCCGGCGAGGATGTTCGCGACCAGCACGTCCGCCGACCCCGCCGGGAGCGCCGGCTCGTCGGTCACGGTCAGCCCCGACGAGATGCCGTTTCGCTCCGCGTTTTCCATCGTTGCAGTAATCGCCTGCGGATCGATGTCGACGGCACGGACGGAAGCAGCGCCAAGCTTCAAGGCCGCGATCGCGAGTATTCCGCTGCCGCAGCCGTAGTCCACCAGCGCCCGGCCGCGCAGGTCCTGGCCGTCGAGCCACTCGAGGCACATCGCCGTGGTCGGGTGCGTGCCCGTGCCGAAGGCGAGGCCCGGGTCGAGTTCGACGCGGATCGCATCGGCGCTCGCCGGCCGCCTGCCCGTCCGGGCATACCCACAGCCGGCGGCCGAAGCGCATCGGCCGGAAGTCCCTGAGCCATTCCCGCTCCCACGCCTTGTCCTCGACCCGCTGCCAGCCGTGGCGCCGCGACGCCGGGGAAAAGTCGCGAAATCGTGCCGGCGATCGCATTCGCATCTGCGTCGCCGTCGAACAGCGCCACGCAGGCGCACCGTGGGCCAGAGCGGCGTCTCCCCGGGCGCGGGCTCGAGGACGGGGTCGTCCGCGGCATCCTCGAGCGTGACCGAGACGGCGCCGAGCTCCACGAATGCGTCTTCGTACGGCTCGGGGTTCGAGCCGCCGATGTCGAGCGTGACCTGAAGGAATGGCATGATGCTCAGGTTAAACGAGGCAGCCGCGCCGCGAGCGCCGGGATGCGCCGCCCCCCTCGTTCGGGGTAGGTACGAAAGCCACGGGGCGTCTGGCATAAGTGCGCCCGCAGGCACGCATTGAAGGGGGATTCTCGATGAGCAGTTCCGCGATTGCCGGTACCCGGCCGACGCAGGTCCGGGTCTACAGCCTCCTGCTGGTGCTCGGCGGCATCTTCATGGCGCTGCTCGGCTGGTCGGCCAGCGCCTATTACGTGCCCGCCATGTGTCTCGTCCTGCTGGCCCTGCTCCTGTGGTCGGGCCGCGCGGGCGCGCTCTTCAAGTGGGTGCTGGTCCTGAACCAGGTGGCCGGCCTCGTGCTGATCCTGGCGCTGTGGCTGGGCGACCGCATCGGCCTCGGCCACGCGAAGCTCGACGTTTCCGGCGTCGCGCTGCTCGTGAACCTGCTCTGCGGCGGGCCGCTCGCGGCCATCCTCGGCGGGCTCATGCTGCCCGGGCTGCGCAGCGGCAAGCGCCTGTTCAACTGGTTCAACATGCGGCCGGCGTGAGGGAGAGAACAATGAGCAGCCGTTACCTCACCCTCCCGGTCCTCGTTGCCTGCGCGACCGTCGCAATCGCCTCGAACGCCCGCGCGGCATCCTTCACCGGCACGGTGACCTTGCCGGACGGGCGGCCCGCGTTCGGCGCCATGGTCAGCGTCTTCAACGCGGACCACAGCCGGAGGCAGACCGTTTACACGGCCGCCGACGGCAGTTACGCGATCGTGACGCCGTACGAAGGCAGCCTCGGCCGTTCGGGCGAGGCTCGCCAACTTACGAGGACGCAACGACCACGCGTGGACGCGGCTCGCGGAATCGGCGGGCACCGTCGGACCTGCAGCTCAAGGCGTTCGCCGATGCGCAGGCGCGCGTCGGACGCGCTCGCGGCGTCTGCGCACAACGCCATGTTGCAGTGGAAGCTCGCCGGCGGACCGGCACGTATTCGTGAGCCAGTGCAATTACTGCCACCAGATCGGCAATTCCACGACGCGTGCGCCGCGCAGCCACGAGGCGTGGATGGCCACCATCAGCAAGATGGAAGGCTACCTCGCGATGGTGACCCGGGGGCAGAAGACCCGCATTGCGAGCGCGTTCGAGAAGGGATTCGACGGCAAGCCCGTAAAGGCGACGCAGGACTATGGCGCGACCACCGAACTGTCGCGCGCCAAGGTCGAGGAGTGGCAGGTGGGCGACGGGTTCTCGTTCATCCACGACATGGACGTGGCCGCGCGACGGGAAGTTCTACGGCACCGACGAGGGCCACGACAAGCTCTGGGTGCTGGATCCCGCGACCGGCGAAGGTCGAATCGTTCGATCTTCCGCCCAGCGGCCTGCCGCGCGGCGGGATCTTCTCGGGAATGCACCTCGCGATCGGCATGTTCACCGGCAGCCACGGGCCTCACAGCATGGCGCAGACGTCGACGGCAGGATCTGGATCACGAACTCGCTGTCCTCGACGCTGATGTCGTTCGACCCGCGACGAAGCAGTTCAAGCCCTACCGCGTGCCGGGCGATGCGCTGTATCCGCACACGGTGCGCGTCGGCAAGGACGATATCGTCTGGTTCACCATCGTGGCCTCGAACCAGATCGGGCACGGTTCGATCCGAAGACGGAGCAGATGACGGTGATGCGGCTGCCGCACAACGGCTTCGTGCGCTGGATCACCGACATGCTGTTCCCGACGCTGCTGAGGATTTCCTCGTGGTTCCCGGACAAGTCGATCCTGCTCGACTTCTCTCACCAGCGTTTCCTCGGCTACGAGGTCGCGGCGTTTCCCTACGGAATCGACGTGAATCCGAAGGACGGGAGCATCTGGTACTGCAAGCTCTACGCGAACCGGATCGGGCGAATGGACCCGAAGACCATGGAGGTCAGGGAGTTGGAGACACCCATGAAGCGGTCCGCGCCGCGGCCGCTTCGACGCGGACGGATCTTCTGGGTGCCGTCGTTCGACGAGGGCGGGCTGATGCGCTTCGACACGGCGACGGGGAAGTTGGAGACGTACAAGATTCCCGGCGTGGCGCCGGGCGAGTACGAGACGCCCTATGCGCTCAACGTCTATCGACCCACGGGCGAGGTCTGGATGGCCGCGAACAACTCGGATCGGGTGATCAGCTTCACGCCGTCGACGAAGACTTTCCGCAGCTATCCGAGCCCGACGCGGGTCACGGTGTTCCGCGACTTCTCGTTCACGAAGGACGGGCGCGTGTGCTCGTCGCAGTCGAACCTGCCCGCGTACGCGATCGAGGGCGGTGTGCCGAGCTACTTCTGCATCGATCCGACGGGCGGCGAGCGGGATCGCGCGGCGCTGGCGGCGGCCGCCGCGGCGCCGGCGGTGCACTAGCGCAATCGACGCGTCCGCTCCGGTGCTACCCCGGCTTCGCCCGGAGACATGCTCGCCGGATTCGGGCGTCCGCTCCGGTACTACCCCGGCTTCGCCCGGAGATATGCTCGCCGGGTAGTACCGGACCGGACGCTGAACTGGCTCAGGTAGCCGACCTCGGTGGCCGGCGTCGCTGGTCGACCGCGGTGGCCGGCAACGAGGGCCAACACTGGACTCGCCGCGCCTTTACGCTACCTCGGCGGTGCGCGGCGGGCCGGGGACTCAAGGGTTTGTCCAGGCGAGCATATCTCCGGGCGAAGCCGGACAAACCCTTGAGTGTCCGCTTGCCGCTGGCGCAAAGGCAGCGGGCGAGCATATCTCCGCGCGAAGCCGGACAAACCCTTGTCTCCCCGATCGCCGCTGACGCAAGCGCTGGCTACTTGAGCCCGAGCCGCCGCTCCAGGTAGTGGATGTCCGTGCCGCCCGCACGGAAGGCCGCGTGCTGGAAGATTTCCTGGTGCAGCGGCACGTTGGTCTTGATGCCCTCGACCACCACCTCGACGAGCGCGTTGCGCATGCGCGCGATCGCGGTGTCGCGGTCCTCGCCGAAGGCGATGATCTTCGCGATCAGCGAGTCGTAGTACGGCGGCACGTTGTAGCCCGTGTAGAGGTGGCTGTCGACGCGCACGCCCGGTCCGCCCGGCGGGTGCCAGAGCTTCACGAGTCCCGGTGACGGCGTGAACTTCTTCGGGTCCTCGGCGTTGATGCGGCACTCGATCGCATGGCCACGGATCTGCACGTCCTCCTGCGACCAGGGCAGGCGTTCGCCCGCCGCGATACGCAGTTGCGCCTTCACGAGGTCGATGCCGGTGATGATCTCGGTCACCGGGTGCTCGACCTGGATGCGGGTGTTCATCTCGATGAAGTAGAACTCGTCGTCCTGGTACAGGAACTCGAGCGTCCCCGCGCTGCGATAGCCGATGTCGGCGCAGGCAGAGGCGACCCGTTCGCTCATGGCCTTGCGCTGCTTCGCCGTGAGGCCCGGCGCGGGTGCCTCCTCGATCACCTTCTGGTGGCGGCGCTGCATGGAGCAGTCTCGCTCGCCGAGGCAGATCACGTTTCCGTAGTGGTCGCCGAGCACCTGGAACTCGATGTGGCGCGGCTTCTCGAGGAACTTCTCCATGTAGACCTGGTCGTTGCCGAACGCCGCCAGCGCCTCGGCACGCGTCACGCCCACCGAGTGGATCAGGGTCGCCTCGCTGTGCACCACCCGCATCCCGCGGCCGCCGCCGCCGCCCGACGCCTTGATGATCACCGGGAAGCCGATGTCGCGCGCGGTGCGGATGATCTCCTCGGACTCCGTGCCCAGCGGACCGTCGGAGCCCGGCACGCAGGGCACGCCGGCCGCCTTCATGGTCCGGATGGCAGAGACCTTGTCGCCCATCAGGCGGATGGTCTCGGCGCGGGGCCCGATGAACGTGAATCCGCTCTTCTCGACCCGCTCGGCGAAGTCCGCGTTCTCCGACAGGAATCCGTAGCCCGGGTGGATGGCCACGGAATCCGTGACCTCTGCCGCGCTGATGATGGCCGGCATGTTGAGGTAGCTGTCCCTCGATGCCGGCGGCCCTATGCAGACGGTCTCGTCGGCGAGCAGGACATGCTTCAGGTTCCTGTCGGCCGTCGAGTGAACGGCGACCGTCTTGATCCCCAGTTCCCGGCAGGCCCTGAGGATGCGGAGCGCGATCTCGCCCCGGTTCGCGATGACGACCTTGTCGAGCATTACTCGACCACGAACAGGGGCTGCCCGAACTCGACCGGATCGCCGTTCTTGACCAGGATGGAGACGACGCGGCCCGCCTTGTCGCATTCGATCTGGTTCATCATCTTCATGGCCTCGATGATGCAGAGCACGTCACCGGGCTTCACCTCGCTGCCGAGTTCCACGAACGCCTTCGCGCCCGGCGCCGGCGCCGAGTAGAACGTGCCGACCATCGGCGCGGTCACGGTCTGGTCGGGTGCGGGCGCCGGCTTGGCGGCGGGAACACCCGCAGCCGCGACAGGGACTCCACCGTGTGCCGCCGGTGCGTGAGGCGGCGCATAGACCATGGGCGCCTGGTAGGCGTGCATGGGTCCGGTGGGGTGGCGGCTGATGCGGACCGATTCCTCGCCTTCCTTGATCTCGATTTCCGAGACGCCCGATTCCTCGAGCAGTTCGATGAGTTTCTTGACCTTGCGAATGTCCATTCGGGGAACCCCTGGATCTCGTAGTTTGTCAGGCTTGCCCGCGCGGTCGGGCGGCGAGGTACTCGGACGCCGCGCGCAGGGCGAGTTCGTAGCCGACCGCGCCCAGGCCCGTGATGGAGCCCACGGCGATGTCGGAAAAATAGGAGTGGTGCCGGAACGATTCCCGGGCGTACACGTTGCTCAGGTGCACCTCGATGAACGGGATCTTCACGGCGAGGAGCGCATCGCGCAGCGCGACGCTGGTGTGGGTGAAGCCGGCCGGGTTGAACACGATGAAAGCGACGTGACTGGCCGGCGCCTCGTGGATGCGGGCGATCAACTCGGACTCGGAGTTGCTCTGGAACGCCGTGAGGTGATGCCCCGCCTCGGCCGCGAGCTGCCCCATGTGCTCATGCACCTGGTCCAGGGTCACCTTGCCGTACACGCCGGGTTCACGGGCGCCGAGCAGGTTCAGGTTTGGCCCGTTCAGCAACAGGATATGTGCCATGACAGGTGCGGTTGTCGTGGGAGAAGGCGACAAGTTTAACGCCAATGGCTGCAAGATGGGGCGATATCCCCTCGATTTGGGGGGGCTTGGCCCCGGTCGGGTGCCGTGGCAACCGAGGGTGCAGTGGGCCGAGAGATCGGATCGGCGAGGTCAGGTCTCGGCGTCGGTCTTGCCCTTCAGCTTCGAGATTTCGGTCGAGATCTCGATTCGGGCCTCTTCTGGCGACCTCTGGTCCCGATTGACCCGTTCGACGGCGCCGAGGATGACCCCGGCCTCGGCCCGGGTCAACTCGCCGACGTGGCAGGCGATGATGCGGCCCTGGTTGTCGGAAAATACCGTGAACGGGAATCCGACCACCTGGACCCCGAATGCGGTTGCGGCATCGAGGGCCTCCTGCTCGCCGATCAGGAGTGGGTAACCGATCTTCGCCTCGTCGGCGTAGGCGATGACCTTGTCGCGGTAGTCCGCGGCGATGCCGATCACCTGGAAGCCTTCCGGTCCGTACTGCTCCTGCAGGCTGCCGAGCAACGGGATCTCGCGCCGGCACGGCGCGCACCACGTGGCCCAGAAATTCACGATCAGCGACTTGCCACGCCAGTCGGCCAGCGTTCGCATCTTCCCGTCGCGGTCGGCGAGGTGGATCTCGGGGACCTGCGCGGCCAGTCGAAGGGATTGCGACTCGCCCGCCGGGGGCGCGGGCGGCGACACGGCGAGCCGTTCGCGTTGCTCGAAGGCGAAATAGGCCGCGGCACCGGTCGCTGCAGCGGCGACGACAAGTGCTGCGATTGCGAGCGGCCTCACGTGCCGCTACCGCCGAACGCCTGCGCCACGTGTGCACGGAACTGGTCGGCGGGCTGGAAGCCGACCACGCGGAAGTCCTTGCGCTCCGTCCCGTCGGCCGCAAAGAAGACGATGGTCGGCGGGCCCAGGATGCCGAAGCGGGCGAGCAGCGCCTGGTCGTCGTCGTCGTTGGCCGTGACGTCGGCCTGCAGCAGCACGGCGCGCGCGACCTCGGCCTGCACGGCGGGGTCGGTGAACGTCTGGTCCTCCATTTCCTTGCAGGACACGCACCAGTCCGCATAGAAGTCGAGCATCAGCGGGCGACCGGCCGTTCGTGCAGACGCCAGTTCGCGATCGAAGTCGGCAACCGTCTTGATGCGCTTGAGTGCGAGCCTGTGCTCCGCGGCCGGCGCGCCGGCATGGCCACCGAGTCCTTCGAGCGGCCGCAGCGGGTCGCTGCGGCCGGCGAGGGCACCGACCAGCATCAACACGCCGTACACGAGCGCGAGCACGCCCATGCCCCGGCGAACGGCGACCATTCCACGCCTGGAGTCAGTGGCACCCATGGTGATCAGGCAGTAGCCGGAAACAAACGCGAGCACCGCCCAGAGCGCGAGGGTCAGGGCCCCGGGCAGGATGCGTCCCAGCATCCATACCGCGACACCCAGCATCATCACGCCGAACGCGGCCTTCACCGCGTCCATCCACGGCCCGGCCTTTGGCAGCAAACGCCCGGCCGACGCGCCGACCAGCAGCAGCGGCGCGCCCATGCCGAGGCTGAGCGCGAACAGCGCGGCACCGCCGCGGAACACGTTGCCGCTCTGCCCGATGACCGCGAGCGCGGCGACCAGCGGCGGCGCCACGCAGGCGGTGACGATGAGCGAGGAGAGCGCGCCCATCACCGCCGTGCCGACCAGCGTCCCCTGCTTCTGCCGGTTGCTCAGGTCCGCGACGCGTGCCTGGAACGCCGAGGGCACCTGCAGGTTGAACACGCCGAACATCCCGAGCGCGAGCAGCACGAAGAGCCCGGCGAACACGACGATGATCCACGGCTGCTGGAAGAACGCCTGCGCCTGCCGTCCCGCGGCCGCGAAGGCCGCGCCCGCCACGGTGTAGGTGAGCGCCATGCCGAGCACGTAGGCGAGCGACAGCGAGAACGCACGGCCCCGCGAGACGGGTCGGTCGCGGCCGGCGCCCACGATGATCCCCGAGAGGATCGGCACCATCGGCAGCACGCAGGGCGTGAAGGCGAGCAGCAGGCCCGCACCGAAGAAGGTCGCCAGTACCGCAAGCAGGCTACCGTTGCGGATCTTGTCGGCGAGCGCATCCTGCGCGGACCTCATGGGACTCGCATCGGCGCGCTGTTTCGCCGGTGACGGCGCGGCCCCTGGCGCCGCCAGTTCAACCTGTACCGACTTGCGGATCGGCGGGTAACAGAGCCCCGCCTCGGCGCAGCCCTGGTAGCCGACCTCGAGAGTGACCTTTCGATTGCCCGCGCCGGCAGCGACCGGCACCTCGGCGTCCATGCCGTCGAAGAACACCACCTGGTCGCCGAAGTACTGGTCGTGTTTCACCTTGCCGCCGGGTATCGACGGCTGGCCGAGCGCGGCAGCGTCCCCCGTGGCTGCGACCTTCACCTTGTCTCGATAAAGGTAGTAGCCCTTCGCGATGTCCCAGTGCAGCGTGATGAGGTCGGGACGGTCGCTCGTCGCCGTGAGCACGAAGGCCCGGTCCGCAGGCAGCAACGTGCCTTCGGACGGCGGGCCCACGCCGAGCAATCGACGCAGGTCGAAGCCCGACGGCCGGGCGCCATTGGCGGCTCCGCTCGTCGTGGGCGCGGCCGCGGCGGCCGGCACCTCGACGCGGCTCGTCCACTTCTGCGGCGGATAGCACAGGCCCGCATCGGCGCAGCCCTGGAGCTTGAGCTGCAGGTCGAAGGCGCGCGGCGCACCGTCGAAGCTGAGCTTTGCCGCGATGCTGATCGGGCCGCGATAGATCACCTGCCGCCCGAAGTAGTCGTCTTCGTGATCTTCGCCGACCGGAAAGTCCGGCGCGCCGACGGTGACTCCAGGCGTCGTGGAGGCGAACCCTAAGCGATCCCTGTACAGGTAGTAGCCGGGAGCGATGTCGTAGCGCACGACGAGGTCGCCGTCCACGACCGTCGCCGTGTACTTGTATGCCTGCTTTGGCGGCAGGATGTCCTGGTCGGCCGCCGCCGCGGCCGAGCCGGCGGCGAGCCATGGCAGCAGGAACAGTGCGAGCAGGCGAATGGTGAAGGATGCGAGTCTGTTCATGCTCTAGGACCCGGGGCAGGCCGGCATCATGCCCGTCCGCGGCGCAGACTTCGACTCGCGCCGGTCCCGGTCTTGTGGACACGGCTCACATAAGAACGTTCACAGGCATGGAAGGCGACTCGAGGGCCGCCTCCCAGCCAGCCTGCGCGCTGGCCGATGGCGGCTGAGCAATTGTTCAAAACGGGCGATTTCTTAAAAATCATACAGTTAGGTGGCTACCAGCGGTTCTCGGGTGACCCCGCACGAGTCCCGGTTGCACCCTCTCGGCGGGGTTCGCGGCCCGGATCGGCCGCCGTTGCGGGGTCGCCGGGCTTGAAATCCGGCCTTATACC
>CAVSDW010000016.1:0-75000 GCA_963726665.1 uncultured Gammaproteobacteria bacterium
CCTTGGCGAGGATCTCGCCGGTCTCGGTGTTCACCACGTCGTGGGCGAGCACCTTGCCGACGAGGTACTCGGCCGGCACCGGCAGGCGCTCGACCTTGGCGTCCTCGAGCTGGCGAACGTGCCGCGCCGTGATGCGCCGGCCCTCCTCGACCACGACCTTGTTGCCGATCTTGATCTCGAAGCTGGCGGTCTCGCCGCGCAGCCGGCTCGGCACGAGTGCGAGCTCGACGCCCTGCGGCGAGACGAAGAAGGTGTTCTTCTCGAAGAACAGGTCGAGAACCTGCTCGTCGCTGTAGCCGAGCGCGCGCAGCAGGATGGTGACCGGCAGCTTCCTGCGGCGGTCGATGCGCGCGTAGACGCAGTCCTTGGCATCGAACTCGAAGTCGAGCCACGAGCCGCGGTAGGGGATCACGCGCGCGGAGAAGAGCAGCTTCCCGGAGCTGTGGGTCTTGCCACGGTCGTGGTCGAAGAACACACCCGGGCTGCGATGCAGCTGGGAGACGATGACGCGCTCGGTGCCGTTCACCACGAAGGTGCCGTTGTCGGTCATGAGCGGCAGCTCGCCGAGGTAGACCTCCTGCTCGCGGATGTCCTTGACGGGCTTCTTCGCGCCGG
The DNA here is from genome assembly GCA_963726665.1 of uncultured Gammaproteobacteria bacterium. Lineage (GTDB taxonomy): Bacteria > Pseudomonadota > Gammaproteobacteria > Steroidobacterales > Steroidobacteraceae > RPQJ01. The sequence continues at coordinate 616 of CAVSDW010000016.1, forward strand.
GCGCTTCCTTGTCGAGCACCACGAGGCGCACCTTGACGCGCAGCGGTGCCGCGTAGGTGAGACCCCGGAGCTGGCACTCCTTCACGTCGAACACGGGCTCGCCGAGGCGGTAGCTCACGTACTCGAGGCTCGCGTTTCCGGAGTAGCTCACGATCGGGAACACGCTCTTGAATGCGGCGTGCAGGCCGTTCTCGATGCGCTGGTCCTCGCGGGCGTCCGCCTGCAGGAACTTGCGGTACGAGTCGAGCTGGATCGCGAGCAGGTACGGCACCTCGAGGATGCTGGACCGTTTGCCGAAATCCTTGCGGATACGCTTCTTGTCGGTGAAGGAATAGGCCATTGCGATCACCCTCTGACGGCCGGATGCCCGGCCCACAATGCTCGACTTTCAGGACACGAACGGACGGGCCGGCCGGCGGATCTACCGCCAGCCGGCACGTCATTGAACGGGCTTGCGCCCGCCATCGCGGTTACTTGATCTCCGCGGCGGCACCGGCCTCTTCGAGCTTCTTCTTGATGGCGTCCGCGTCGGCCTTCGGAATGCCGTCCTTGACCGAGGCAGGCACGCCCTCGACCAGGTCCTTGGCTTCCTTGAGGCCGAGACCGGTGATCTCGCGGATCACCTTGATGACGCCGACCTTGTTCGCGCCGAAGCTGGTCATGGTGACCGTGAACTCGGTCTGCTCCTCGGCGACCGGGGCGGCGGCAGCCGCACCACCGGCAGCGGCGACCGCGACGGGCGCGGCAGCCGTGACACCGAACTTGTCTTCCATCATCTTCACGAGGTCGACGATCTCCATCACGGTCATGTTGGAGATTGCGTCGAGGATCTCTTCTTTGCTGGCAGCCATTGCAGTGACTCCTTGAAAAATTAAGTGTTGATACCCGATATCTGGAACTGCAGCCGCGGGTTACGCGGCCGCCTGCTTCTGGTCTTTGACCGCGGCGATCGTCCGCACGAGCTTCGCGTGAGGCTCGGCGAGCGTGCGCACGAACTTGCCGATGGGCGCCTTGATGACGCCCAACAGCTGCGCGAGCGCCTGCTCCTTGGTGGGGAGGCTGGCGACGCGCTCGAGGTCCTTGCCCGACAGCACCTGCCCGCCCAGCGACACGAGTGTCGGCACGAGCTTCTGGTGGTCCTTCGCAAATCCCTTGATCAGTCGCGCAGCAGCGCCGGGGTCATCCTCCGAGAAAGCGAGGATCAGCGGGCCCTTGAGCTTGTCGCCGACGCACTCGAACTGAGTGCCTGCGACAGCCCTGCGGGCCAGCGTGTTCTTCACCACTCGCATGTAGACGCGAGAGGCACGGGCCTTGGCGCGCAGATCCGTGAGCTGCGCAACCGAGAGCCCCCGGTATTCCGCGGCGACGACGGACTGCGCGCGCTGCGCAACCTCGTTCACCTCGGCAACCAGTGCCTTCTTGTCTTCCAGTCTGAGCGCCATGTATTCCTCCTGGCCTGAAAGTCCTGAAAACGAACACCCGTCCCTGGGCATTCACCCTTCTAGAGGGCGGTGACCTTCGGCAGTGAGGCACTGACTCGGGTATACCACCATCTGCGCAGGCGACCATTAAGGGGAGCGCATCCCCGCCTGCGGTCTTCGATGATGACCGGCCCCGGACTTGCGCCACCTCGAGGAGGTGGCGCGCGGCCACGGCCGGCCCTGCATCAAAACGTTACGCCGCCCCCGCGCTTACGCGCCGAGGCTCGATTGATCCACCATGATGCCCGGCCCCATCGTCGAGGAAACGGACACCCGCCTGAAATAGATGCCCTTCGCGGCTGCGGGCTTGCCCTTCTGCAGGTCGGCGAGCAGCGCGTGAAGGTTCTCGTGCAGGGCCTTCAGCTCGAAGCTGGCCTTGCCGATCGTGCAGTGGACGACGCCGCCCTTGTCGGTGCGAAAGCGCACCTGGCCGGCCTTTGCGTTCCTCACCGCGCCCGCCACGTCCGGGGTCACCGTGCCGACCTTCGGGTTCGGCATGAGGCCGCGGGGGCCGAGGATCTGGCCGAGCTGGCCCACGACGCGCATCGCGTCCGGGCTCGCCACGACCACGTCGAAATTGAGCTCGCCCGCCTTCACCTTCTCGGCGAGGTCCTCGAGGCCCACGATGTCGGCGCCGGCCTCGCGGGCTGCGTCGGCATTCTTGCCCGAGGTGAACACCGCCACGCGCACGGTCTTGCCCGTGCCGTGGGGCAGCACGGTCGAGCCGCGCACCTGCTGGTCGGACTTCGAGGCGTCCACACCGAGGTTGACGGCGACGTCGACCGCCTCGTCGAACTTGGCGTTGGCGAACTGCTTGACGAGCGCGAGGGCCTCGTCGAGCGAATACTGCTTGCCCGGCGGAAGCTTGTCCGCCCAGGGCTTCATTCTCTTCGTCAGCGTCGCCATGTTATGCACCCTCCACGTCGACGCCCATGCTGCGGGCGCTGCCCGCGATCGTGCGCACGGCCGCATCGAGGTCGGCCGCGGTCAGGTCCGGCGTCTTGGTCTTCGCGATGTCCTCGAGCTGCTTGCGGCTGATCTTGCCCACCTTGGCGGTGTTCGGCGTACCGCTGCCCTTCTCGAGGCCGAGCGCCTTGCGGATCAGGACCGACGCCGGCGGCGTCTTCATGATGAACGTGAAGCTGCGGTCGCTGTACACGGTGATCACCACCGGGATCGGCAGCCCCTTCTCGACCTGCTGGGTCTGCGCGTTGAACTGCTTGCAGAACTCCATGATGTTGACGCCCTGCTGGCCGAGCGCCGGCCCGATCGGCGGGCTCGGGTTCGCCTGGCCTGCAGGAACCTGCAGCTTTACGTAACCTTGTACTTTCTTCGCCATCTCTCGCTACCTCTGTTGGGTCCAAACGCCGCTCTCGTGGGCTCCCCGGGAGAAAGTCAGGCCTTCTCGACCTGGCTGAACTCGAGTTCCACGGGCGTCGAGCGCCCGAGGATCTGTACCGCCACCTGCAGGCGGCTCTTGTCGTAATTCACCGACTCGACGACACCGTTGAAGTCGTTGAACGGGCCGTCCGTCACGCGCACGACCTCGCCGGGCTCGAACAGCACCTTCGGTCGCGGCTTCTCGGCGCCTTCCTCGACGCGGCGCAGGATCGCGTTCGCCTCGCGGTCCGTGATCGGCGCCGGCTTCTCCGGCGACCCGCCGATGAACCCGAGCACCTTCGGCGTCTCGCGCACCAGGTGCCAGGTCTCCTCGTTCATCTCCATCTGCACGAGCACGTAGCCCGGGAAGAACTTGCGCTCGCTGCGGCGGCGCTGCCCGTCCCTCATCTCGACGACTTCCTCGGTCGGCACGAGGATGTCGCCGAACTTGTCCTCCAGGCCCTTGAGGCGCGTTCGCTCCTTCAGCGACTCGGCAACCTTGTGCTCGAAGTTCGAATACGCGTGCACGACATACCAGCGAAGCGCCACTGTCAGCCTCCCTGCCCGGTCAGGGCGCGGGTAATCGCGCCCAGCAGCATGTCCAGCAGCCAGAAGAAGACGCCCATCACGATGATCGCGACGAACACCACGAGCGTGGTCTGCATCGTTTCCTGCCGGGTCGGCCACACGACCTTGCGCAGCTCGACCCGCGAGCCCTGGACGAACTGCCACAGTTCGCGGCCCTGGACCGACTGAAACGCGACGAAGACGGCCGCCGCGAGCGCGCCAAACACGATCAGCCAGCGCGCCGCCAGCGGCAGCTTGTCGCCGAGCAGATAGAAGGCGGCGATGCCGCCGACCAGGATCGCCACGGACGCAACCAGCTTTGCGGTGTCCAGCACGCTGGCACCGGTTTCGGCCTGTTCGGTCATTTCTCTCGCCGGGTCCTGTCCGATCCTTCTTGCACCGCTTTCACAGACTGGCAGGGCAGGAGGGAATCGAACCCCCAACCTGCGGTTTTGGAGACCGCCGCTCTGCCAATTGAGCTACTGCCCTGTGTCGCGAAGCGAATGCCGGATGACGGATCGAACCTCTCAAAACCAAGTGACTAATGACTAGTGACTGGCGGTCAGTGAGGATGGGCGCCGCATCGCGGCGCCACTATCCGCTAACCGCTATCCGCTAACCGCTTATTTCAGGATCTTCGACACCACGCCCGCGCCCACCGTGCGTCCGCCCTCGCGGATCGCAAAGCGCAGGCCCTCTTCCATCGCGATCGGGCTGATCAGCTCGATCGTCACCTTGATGTTGTCGCCAGGCATCACCATCTCGACGCCCTCCGGCAACTCCACCGCACCCGTCACGTCCGTGGTGCGGAAGTAAAACTGCGGGCGATACCCCTTGAAGAACGGAGTGTGACGACCACCCTCCTCCTTCGTCAGAACGTACACCTCGCTCTCGAACTTGGTGTGCGGCGTGATCGAACCCGGCTTCGCCAGAACCTGGCCACGCTCGACGTCCTCACGCTTGGTGCCGCGCAGCAGCACACCCACGTTGTCGCCCGCCTGACCCTGGTCCAGCAGCTTGCGGAACATCTCCACGCCCGTGCAGATCGTCTTCACCGTCGGCTTGAGCCCGATGATCTCCACTTCGTCGTTCACCTTGACGATGCCGCGCTCGATGCGCCCCGTCACCACCGTGCCGCGACCCGAAATCGAGAACACGTCTTCCACCGGCATCAGGAACGCACCGTCAATCGCACGCTCCGGTACCGGGATGTAACGGTCCATCTCCTCGACCAGCTTCACCACCGAGGGAACCCCGAGCGGACCCTTGTCGCCCTCGAGCGCCTTCAGCGCCGAACCGGTCACCACCGGCGTCACGTCCCCGGGGAAGTCGTACTTCGACAGCAGCTCGCGAACCTCGAGCTCCACCAGCTCCAGCAGCTCCGCGTCGTCCACCATGTCGGCCTTGTTCAGGTACACCACGATGTAGGGAACGCCCACCTGGCGCGCCAGCAGAATGTGCTCGCGCGTCTGCGGCATCGGGCCGTCGGCCGCCGATACCACCAGGATCGCGCCGTCCATCTGCGCCGCGCCCGTGATCATGTTCTTGATGTAGTCGGCGTGCCCCGGGCAGTCGACGTGCGCGTAGTGACGCGCCGGCGACTGGTACTCCACGTGCGCCGTCGAAATCGTGATGCCGCGAGCCTTCTCCTCCGGCGCCTTGTCAATCTGGTCGTAGGCCATGAAGGTGCCACCGTGCGTCTCCGCCATCACCTTCGTCAGCGCCGCCGTCAGCGTCGTCTTGCCATGGTCAACGTGACCAATCGTGCCCACGTTCACGTGCGGCTTCGTACGCGCAAATTTTTCCTTCGCCACGACCCTTACCTCTGAATTCTCTAGTGACTAGAAACCTGGAGCCCACGACCGGAATCGAACCGGTGACCTCGTCCTTACCAAGGACGTGCTCTACCGACTGAGCTACGTGGGCCTCGACACACTTCGACTCCGCTCCCACCACCCGGAAATTGGAGCGGGTGGTGGGAATCGAACCCACGCCATCAGCTTGGAAGGCTGAGGTTCTACCATTGAACTACACCCGCCTCGCCCGCCGGCTCCGACATCCGGGCCCACCTCTCCCGCTCGACTGGACTGGTGGAGGGGGTAGGATTCGAACCTACGAAGGCATGAGCCGGCAGATTTACAGTCTGCTCCCGTTGGCCGCTTGGGTACCCCTCCCGGACAGAGAGCCGCGTATTTTGGTGGGGTGACCACCCCGTGTCAATGTCAGTCTGGCGGGCGCCCCGTCCGCCGGCGACCGGGGCGCTTGCTCGACTCCCCGCCCCAGGCGTCGGCGGGTCGAGCCTGCAGCTGCAGTCCCGGCAGATCCGGCCGCCGGGCCGGAATCCGGGCCGGCGAGAAAACATAATATCCCTTTATTTTCCAACGCTCTTCCCATGCCGCGCTGTGCGTGCATAATCGGGGTTGACGCGCCGATCGCGGACAAATACACAAAGAGTTCGGCCAGTGGAAAGACGACTCACGACGAGACACCGGGCCCGCACCACGGTCTACCTGCTGCTGCCCGGCAGCAAGCGCCGCCTGTGCCGCGCGAGCAACCTGAGCGCCAGCGGGGTATTCGTCGAGACCTGCGACATGGGCCTGCGCAAGGGCCAGACCGTCGACCTCGCGTTCGCCATCAGCCTCGGCGTCGTGACCAAGATCCACCGGCGCACGGCAGTCGTCGCGCACATCTCGCGTGGCGGCACTGGCCTCATGATGGAAGGCCACGGCGGCTGACGCGCGCCCGGGGCCGGCCCGTTCGGGCCTGCCCGCCCCTGCTCCAAACCGTTGATCCGTAGGGGATACCCCCGATACGTCGCCGCGCCGGCCGAGGTATGTTCTCTTGCGGTGCGGGGGCGCAATGGAACGACGCACACCACAATCTGCAGTCGCCGACGCGATCGACAGGGTCCTCGCCGCCGAGTCCGAGGCCGCAGGGGCAATTGCGGCCGCCGAGAAGGAATCCGAGGCAGTCCTCGAGGCCGCGCGCGAGCGCCGCAGGCAGATACTCGAGACGGCGCGACGCCGGGCCTCGCGGCTGCATGCCCGCGCGCAGGAGCAGCTTGGCAAGGCGCTCCTCGCGCTCGACGGCGGGCACCCCGCGCAGGAGACGGACCTCGAATCGCTGCGCGCGCTGGCAACCACTGCCGTCGAAGGCCTCGCGCTGCGGCTGACCTCGGACGACCATGGGCCAGCCTGACCCCCGGTTCGCGTACGCGCAGGCGCGCCTGCAGGCGCGCTACGGATCGCGCCCGACGGCCGCGGACTGGAGTCACGTCGCGGCGACCGCCGACCTCGGCGCGCTGCTCCAGGTCCTGCGGGGTTCGGCCGTGGGACGGTGGACGAGCCGGCTCGGCAATCGCCCGGGCGTCCACGAGATCGAGCGGCGCCTGCGCGAGCAGTGGCTTGCCGACGTCGACGAGATCGCGGGCTGGCAGCCCGAGCCGTGGCGCGACAGCATCCGGTGGCTACGGTGGATCGTCTACCTGCCCGCCCTGCAGAAGCTCGCGCGCGGCGGCCGCCCGCCGGCGTGGACCCGCGACGACCCTGTCCTCGGCCCGATCATGGCCCGTGACCCCCGCGACCGCGGCGCGTCTCTTCGACGCACGCCGCTCGCTCCGCTCGCCGCCGGCTTCGCGCCGCCTGCCGACACGGCAGGCGCCTGGACACGTCACTGGCGGCAGCTCTGGCCGTCGCGCGGTGCGGCACGTGGTCCGCTGGACGCGCTGCTGCGCGAAGCCGCACGACTGCAGTCGCAGCTCGCGGCGTTGCCGCTGACCGCCCGCGCCGACGAGGCGCTCGGGACGTTCGAACGCCGGCTGCAACTCGCATTCCGGCGCAACCCGCTCTCGCCGGCCGTCGCCGTGGCCCACATCGGCCTGCTCGCGCTCGACCTGCGTCGCATCCGCGGCGCGCTTGCGACACGCGCGCTGCGTGACGACACACCCGCGCCATGATCCTGCGGCCCGCCACCGCCAGCTGGTTCGAACTGCTCACCGCGCGCGAGGAACTCGGGGCCGTGCTCGACTGCCTCGCGGCGACTGGGTCGGTCGAGTTGCAGGCCCACAGCCAGTCCGAGTCGAAACTCGCGCTCCCGGACCTGCGGGTCACGCTCGTCGAGTTCGAGACGCTGGCACGCCGCTACTCGCATTACTGGCCGCCTGCGAGCGCACGGCCTCCGGGCCCCGAGCATGAACTGCTCGAGGCGCCGCGCGCCGCGCTCGATCGCCTGCGGGCGTGGGCGACCGACGCCGACCCGGTGATCGCCGAACTGGAGAGCAACGCGCAGCAGAGCGAGGACACGATGCTTCTCGCCGCGCTGATCGCACAGGCAGACTCCGCCGTCCCGAGACTCGACCGCATGGCAAGGGCGGGGCCCGTACTGGCCGGGCGTGTGTACGTCATGCCCGAAAGCGGACAGCCGCTTTCGGTCCCGCCCGCGGTCCTCCTGCACCGGGTCCTGCGCGCGGAGGGGGAATTCCTGGTTGCCGCAGGACCCATCGACGACATCGGCGCCCTGGACCGGTCGCTCGCGGCGCGCAAGGCCCGCACGGTGAACCTGCCGACCGAGCTGCCGGCGACGCAGGCCGAGGTCGCGACCTGGCTCGCGGCGCGCAGTGCCCAGCTCGCCACTCGCGAGCAATCGGCGCGGGCCGCACTCGAAGCGCTGGCCAGGCAGCACGACGTCGCCGGTGCGCTCGGCGAACTCGCGCTCGCGTCCTGGCTCGTCACCCACGTGCCCGAGCTTCCGGTCACCGAGCACTTCGCCTGGATCACGGGCTGGTGCGCGGACGATGACGACTCGCGGCTCAAGGCCGTGCTCGACGCACGCGGCCTGCACTACCTGCTGCGTCTCATGGCGGCGCCGGAGGGCTGCGAGCCGCCGTCGGTGCTGCGAAATCCGGCGTGGGCGCGACCGTTCGAGGTCTTCTCGGGTCTGATGGGCGTGCCGGGCACGCGCGACGCCGACCCGAGCGCGATCGTGGCATTCATCGCTCCGCTGATGTTCGGCTTCATGTTCGGAGACGTGGTGCAGGGGCTCGTGGTTGCAATTGCGGGATTCGTGCTCCGCAACCGGCTGCCGCCGCTGCGCCTGCTCATGGCGGGCGGCGTCGTGGCGATCGCATTCGGGTTCGCATTCGGCAGCGCCATGGGGCGTGAGGACCTGCTTCCCGCGCTCTGGGTTCGGCCGCTCGAGCAGCCGCTGCTGGTGCTGGGCACGGCGCTCGCCTTCGGCGCGCTGGTGCTCGCGACGGGGCTGCTCCTGAACGCACTGCAGTTCCTCTGGCGCGGCGAGGGCTGGAAATGGCTCGCCACCGACGCGGGCATCCTGGTCGCGTACCTCGGCATGGTCGGCACTGCGCTCGATGCACGCGCGCTCTGGGCGCTGCCCGTCGGGCTCGCGTGGGCCATGCTGGGACCGGCCCTGGTCGCGGACCGCGACCGGCTGGGCGCCGTCGGCCATGCCGCAGGCGAGGTCGCCGAGAACATGCTGCAACTCGGCGTCAACACCGTGTCGTTCGTCAGAGTCGGCGCTTTTGCGCTCGCGCATGCCGGACTCTGCACGGCGGTGGTCGGCATGGCCGAGGCCGCGGGCCCCGGTTACTGGCCGGTGCTCATCATCGGCAACGTCGCGATCATCGCCCTCGAGGGACTCGTCGTCAGCATCCAGACGACACGTCTCATCCTGTTCGAGTTCTTCATCCGGTTCCTGACCGCGCGCGGCCGCGCTTTCGAGCCGCTGCCGTCGCCCGCCGCATCCTCCCAACCGCTCACCCGGAGCACGACATGAAATCCTCCAGACGCTGGATGACCGCACTGGTCGTCCTGACCTCGATCACGGCCGTGGTGACCACGGTCGCCCTGCTGCTCGCCGCGCCGGCGCTCGCCGCCGAAGGCGCGTCTGTGGCCGTGGACCCCGGGGTGATGCGCTGGGGCTTCGCCTCCGCCGCAGTATCCGCGGGCCTCGCCGCGCTCGGCGCTGGCTATGCCGTTGCACAGGTCGGCACGGCTGCGCTCGGAGCGCTGGCCGAGAAACCCGAACTCTTCGGGCGCGTGCTGGTGATGGTGGGACTGGCGGAGGGCATCGCGATCTACGGCCTCATCGTGTCGATCCTCATCCTCAACCGCCTCGGTTGATCATGACGCGCGTCTGGTACATCGGCGACGAAGCGACGGCAGCGGGCTACCGCCTGGCCGGCGCGGAGAAGCGGGTCCCCGGCGAGGGCGAGACGGCCGAGGTCTATCGCAGGGCCGTGGCGGACGGCGCGGACCTGATCCTGCTGTCGGCGGAGCGCGCCGCGGATCTCGATGCCGCGGAACTCGACGCGGCACTCGTCGCCCTTCGGCCGGTCACCGCGATCGTGCCGGACGTGTTCGGCCGCCGCAGCCCGCCGGACGTCGCGCGCGAAGTGCGGATCGCGCTGGGTATCGAGCCATGAACGCTCCGCAAAGCATCGTCGAAACCCAGACCGACGCGCTGCTGCGCCGCGTCGCGCGGGAGCAGGAAACGCGCTGTCGCCTCGCACGCGAGGCCGCCGAAGAACAGGCGCGGACCCTCGTTCGGCGCGCGTGGGAGGAAGCGCGGGTGCGACTCCGCCAGGCATTCCAGGACGAGCGTCGCTCCGTCGAGAAGACGCTCGCGGACCGGCGCGCAGCGCACGACACCGATGCACGGCGGCGCAGCCAGTCCTCGCTGCGCGCCGTCATAGACGAGGCCTGGGACTCGTTGCCCGCCACGCTCGCCGCGTCGTGGTCGCGTGCCGACGCCCGCGAACGCTGGTGCAGGGCCGCGTGCTCCGCCGCCGTGAAGGCGCTCGATCCGGCGCAGGGGCGGGTGCTCGAGATCGACGCGCAGGCAGCGCAGGACGTGGAATCCACGGTACGCGCGGCGCTCGCGGCCTGGGCGGGCCAGGGCGTGGAGGTGCGCCGCCTCGCCGGCCTCGGGCCCGGGCTGCGCATCCGTTGCGGGCGCGCGTGCGTGGATGCCACGGTGCCCGGTCTACTCGCCTCGCGCGAGCGCATCGAGTCGGAACTGCTCGCGGAGATGGAACGCCTCGGCGGTGCGACCAGGGAGTCACCCCCATGAGTCGCGCGCGAATTACGTGGATCGGCGGCCCGGTGCTGCGTGCGCGCATGGAGGGACCCTTCAGCGTGTACGAAGCGCTCGCGGTCGGCCCCGCGCAGTTGCTCGGCGAAGTGATCCAGCTGAAAGGCGACGAACTGGTGGCGCAGGTCTACGAGGACACGACGGGGCTGGAGCCGGGCACCACGGTCGAAGGCAGCGGCCAGCCGCTGTCGGTCCCGCTCGGACCCGGCCTGCTGGGCGGGATATTCGACGGCCTGCTGCGTCCGCTCACCGGCGCGAAGGATTTCCACGTGCGGCCGGGCGCGTCCGCGGTGACCGCCGGGCGATACCCGTTCACGCCCTCGCTCGAAGCCGGCGCCGACTTGAAGCCAGGCATCACGCTCGGCGTCGTAGCGACTGCGCGGGCGCAGCCGGTGCTGGTGCCGCCCGGAGTCCAGGGCCGCCTCGAGTGGATTGCCGCCGCGGGCGAGTACCGCGAGGACGAGCCCGTGGCAACCTGTGCGGGGAAGGACGGACAACAGCGCGAGATCGCGATGCGCCAGCGCTGGCCGGTGCGCAGCGCGCGCCCCGTGGCGGCGCGGCTGCCCGCGAGCGCCCCGATGATCACGGGCCAGCGCATCCTCGACACGCTCTTCCCCGTGGCGCGCGGCGGCCGCGCGACGCTGCCCGGCGGATTCGGCACCGGCAAGACGGTGCTGCAGGAAGCACTCGCCAAGTGGTGCGACGCCGACGTGATCGTCTACGTGGGCTGCGGCGAACGCGGCAACGAGATGGCGGAGGTGCTCGACGAGTTCCCGAAGCTCGAGGACCCGCGCACCGGCAGGCCGCTCGCGGAGCGCACCGTGATCATCGCCAACACCTCCAACATGCCCGTGGCGGCGCGCGAGGCGAGCATCTACTCGGCGATCACCGTCGCCGAGTACTTCCGCGACCAGGGCCTGCACGTCGCGCTGATGGCGGACTCCACCAGCCGCTGGGCCGAGGCGCTGCGCGAGGTGTCGGGCCGCCTCGGGGAACTGCCGGGCGAGGCCGGCTATCCCGCGTATCTCAGCTCGCGGCTGGCCGAGTTCTACGAGCGCGCCGCGCGCGTCACCACGCTCGCGGGCAGCGAGGGCTCGGTCACCATCATCGGCGCCGTGAGTCCGCCGGCCGGGGACTTCTCCGAGCCGGTCACGCTGCACACCAAGCGCTACGTGCGCTGCTTCTGGGCGCTCGACCGGCAGCGCGCGCAGGCGCGCTTCTATCCGGCGATCCACCCGCTGCTCTCCTACAGCGCGGACTCCGCCGCGCTCGCCGACTGGTGGAAGCTGAACGGCAACCCGGACTGGCTCGCGCAGCGGCAACGCGTGCTCTCGCTGCTCGAGCAGCAGGCGCACCTCGAGCGCATGGCGCGGATCGTCGGGCGCGACGCCCTGCCCGCGCAGCAGCAGCTCGCGCTCGTGTGCGCGGACCTCGTGAACGAGGGCTTCCTGCGCCAGTCGTCGTTCTCGGAGACCGACCGCTACTGCTCGCCCGCGCGCCAGGTCGCGATGCTCTCCATCCTGCTGCACTATGCGGACCGCGCCGAAGCCGCGGTGCAGGCGGGGATCTCGCCGTCCCGGCTCGCCGAGATGGGCATCCTCCGCCAGCTGCAGAGGCTCGGCGAGGACTTCGGCGAAGGCGACCTGAAGCGCCTCGCGCTCCTGCCGCGGGAACTCGACTACGAATTCGACGCGTTGAAACCGGTGCCCGGCCATGTTCGCTGACCTGATCCTCGAGGACGCCGTCACCCGCATCGAGGGCCCGCTGCTGTTCGCACGGCGCGAAGCTCGCGTCGGGCTGAACGCCGCGGTGGAGGTGCTCGGCGACGATGGCAACGTGCGGCTCGGACGCGTCGCCGCGCTCGACGAATCGTCGATGGTCATCGAGGTGCTGCAGCCGACCGCGGGCCTCGGCCTCGGCGGCACGCGCCTGAGGTTGCGCCCGGAGCCGCTGCTGCTCGGCGTCGGCCCGAACATGCTCGGGCGCGTGTTCGACAGCCTCGGCCGCCCCATCGACGGCGGCCCGCCGGTCCCGGCACGCGCGCGGATGCGGATCGAGGGCCTCGCGATCAACCCGTCCTGGCGCGCACTGCCGCGCGACTTCATCGAGACCGGCGTCTCGGCCATCGACCTCATGAACAGCCTCGTGCGCGGGCAGAAGCTGCCGCTGTTCTCCGCCGGCGGATTGCCGCACGACCGGCTCGCCACGGAGATCGCGCAGCGCGCCAGGCTGCGCGGCGACCGCCAGGAGGAATTCGCGATCGTCTTCGTCGGCATGGGGGTGTCGCACGACACGGCAGAGCAGTTCCGCCGTGCCATGGAATCGAGCGGGGCGCTCGGTCACACTGCGCTCTTCCTCAACCTCGCCGACGAGCCCGGCATGCAGCGGCTGCTGACCCCGCGCTACGCCCTCACTGCGGCCGAATACCTCGCTTTCGTCGAGGGCAGGCACGTGCTGGTGATCATGACCGACATGACCAACTACTGCGAAGCGCTGCGCGAGGTCTCGGCGAGCCACGGCGAGATCCCGGGCCGCAAGGGCTATCCGGGCTACATGTATTCGGACCTGGCCTCGCTCTACGAGCGCGCGGGATGCATCCACGGACTGCCCGGCACCTTGACCCAGCTGCCCATCCTGACCATGCCCGGCGACGACATCGGGCACCCGATCCCCGACCTCACGGGCTACATCACCGAGGGCCAGATCGTGCTCGACCGGGAACTCGACCGGCGCGGCATCTATCCCCCGATCAGGGTCCTGCCGAGCCTGTCGCGACTCATGGACGCCGGGACGGGCAAGGGCTACACGCACGCGGACCACCCGGCCCTCGCGCACCAGCTCTTCGCCGCCTATGCGCGTGCCTTGCGCGTACGCACGCTCGCGAGCGTGATGGGCGAGCAGGGCCTGCCGGAAGCCGACCGCGGCTTCCTCGCCTTCGGCACGCGCTTCGAGACGGAGCTGCTGCAACAGTCCGGGCCGCGCACTCTCGAGGAGAGCATGGACGCCGGCTGGAACGCGCTGCGCGGACTGCCGCGCACGGAGCTGACGCGGCTCTCGAACGACCAGATCCAGCGCCACCTCGCCGAGCCCGCCCATGCCTGAGGCCGGCGGCGAAGTACTCGCGACGCGGGTCGCGTTCCTCGAGCTTCAGGACGAGCGGCGGCTGGTGCGCGAGGGCTACGAGCTCCTGGACGAGAAGCGCATGCTGCTTGCGACCGAAATCATGCGGCAGCTGCGCAGCCACCGTGCATTGCAGGAGCGTCTCGACGAGCTCGCCCTCACGGCACGCGCGGCGCTCGACGCCGCGGTGGACACCTACGGGTTCGACGACCTGACCGTGGAGCGACCGCAGAGCCTGGACGGTTACGTGCTGCGCACCGACGAAGCAAACTTCCTCGGAATCACGCTGCAGTCGGCGTCGCTCGAGGAGCCCGGCCCCGGGGGCGCACCCCCTGCCCTGCAGCCGCTTCCAGAGGCCCGTGCTTGCGCGGGCGCGTTCCACCGCCTGCTGGCCGGACACGCGGCAGCCGCGGCCTGTGCGGGCAACCTGCGGCGCCTGGCGCGTGAATACGCTCGTACCGAGCGACGGGCACGCGCGCTCGAGAACGTCGTGCTTCCGGAGATCGACGTTTCCCTGCGCTACATCGAGGAGCAGCTCGATGCGGTGGACCAGGAAGAAGCCGTTCGGGTGCGCAATGCCGCCCGGGCCCAGGGCTGACGGGTGCACCTCGTATTCGGCGCCAGCGGGTACATCGGCAGCAACCTGGTACCCGTCCTCGCCGCAGCCGGGCGCCGGGTTCGCGCCACCGCGCGCAACGTCGAGGTCCTGGAGGCCCGCAACTGGATCGGCGTCGAACTCCTCGCAGCCGACGCGCTCGATCCGCCGTCGCTCGCGCGGGCCCTCGAAGGTGTCGAGGTCGCCTACTACCTCGTGCACTCGATGGCCGCGGGCAGCGACTTCGCGGCGATCGACCGCCGCGCGGCGGAGAACTTCGCCCGCGCCGCGGCTCACGCAGGGGTCCGCCGCATCGTCTACCTCGGCGGCCTGATTCCGCCCGACCCGCGGTCGCAGCACCTGCTTTCGCGCGCCGAGACCGGCGAGGTCCTGCGACGACAACCGGTGCCCGTCACCGAGATTCGTGCGGGAATGATCATCGGCCCGGGGTCGGCGGCTTACGAGGTGATCCGCGACCTCGTCAATCACCTGCCGGCGATGATCACGCCGGCGTGGGTGCGTTCGCGCTCGACGCCGATCGCGCTGCCCGACCTGCTCGCCTACCTCGTCGCGGTCGGCGACATCGACGAGGCCGCGGGAAAGATCCTGGATGCGGGCGGCCCGGATGCGGTGACCTACGAGGAAATCATGCGCTGCTACGGCCGGCTGGTCGGCCGCCGGCCGCGCATCCTCGCGGTTCCAGTGCTGACGCCGCGGCTCTCGTCCTACTGGCTCAGGTTCGTGACCTCCGTTCCCACCAATGTCGCGAGGGCGCTCGTCGAGGGGCTCGAGCACGACTTCGTCGCGAACGACGCCCTGCTGCGACAGCTCGTGCCGCGCAGGCTGATGGGCCTCGAGGAAGCCATACGCTCCGCCATCGAGGCTGATTCGCGCAACGAGGTCGCCGCGCGCTGGGTCGAGGGCGCCATCGCCTGCCGCAACTTCCATCCCGAGTACGGGTTCTACGCGATGCGTGCAGGCGCGGACGCCGACGGCCCGGCCTCGCCCGAGGCGGTGTTCGCGACGGTGTGCACGATCGGCGGGGACGCCGGCTATTTCTTCGCCGACTGGCTGTGGAGCATCCGCCGCGGGCTCGACTGGCTGGCCGGCGGCCCGAGCTACCGTCGCAGGCGCCGTCACCCGACCGAACTGCGTGTCGGGGACGTCGTCGACTCGTGGCGCGTCATCGCGCTCGAGCCCGGCCGGCGACTGACGCTGCTCATGGAAATGAAGGCGCCGGGCGCCGGCGTCCTCGAATTCGTCGTGAAGCCCGGGCCGGACGGGACCGGTTCGCGGGTCAATGCCACCGCCTACTGGCACCCGGCAGGCGTGCTCGGCCTCGCCTACTGGTATGTGCTCGTCCCAGCCCACTTGTTCCTGTTTCGGGGCCTGACCCGGTCCATCCAGGCCCGTTCGACGCACCGCGGGTAACGCATCCCGCGCGGCGTGAAACGGCTCCCGGCTTCGGGATACACTTATCCGCGAGGGCGCTGCGTTCAGAGAGAATCCGCCCGCATTGCGCCCGTCGGCGCGAGACCCCTTCACTTCGAGGAGATTCGAGAATGAACAAGCTGACCCTGTCCGCCCTCCTGGCCGCGGGCGTGCTGATTGCCGCTCCGACCTACGCCGCGGATGTCGCTGCCGGCAAGGCGATTGCCACGGCCGGCTGCGCCGACTGCCACGGCGACGACGGCAAGGGCGATGACGAGACCCCGGGGATCGCCGGCATGGCGGTGGACAAGTTCACCAAGGCCATGACGGAATACCAGAACGGGACGCGCACCAAGGACGCCAAGATGACGAAGGCCGCCAAGAAGCTGGACGCGGCCGGCGTGGCGAACGTCGCCGCCTACTACGCGAGCCTGCCGAAGTAACTTCTCGTCCGGGCCGGCGTCCGCCGGCCCGGGATCCGGCCACTGCGGTGACCCCGCAGTCGGCCAGGTTCCCTGCGAACGCCGCTGCTCCGTCGCCCGCCGGCTCCTCGGCGCGCCTCACTCTTCCTTCGCGGCCTCGCCTTCCTTCTTGCCGAAGCTGTAGCGCGCCGACAGCGTCACGTAGTTGACCGAGTAGTTGTACGGGTCCGCACCCAGCGACAGGATCGTCGGCAGCGTCGCGGGGCCGATGCCCTGCAGCGCCCAGTCGCGGCTGTCGAGGTTCTCGTACCACCAGGTGAACAAGACGTCGAGGCGATCGCTGACCCCGTAGGTCAGGTCCGCCTTGAAGCTGTTCAGTGTGCTGCTCACGTCGGGGAAGTTGCCCGCGTTCGTGCCGGTGATGTCCGTGTGCGAGTCGCCGCTCGCGTAGGTGTAGCCGAGATCGAGCGTCAGCTTGTCCGTGAGCCGGGCGTTCAGCCCGGCGCCGAACGTCGTGAACTCGTCGTTCACGGTCCCCTTCCAGTCCCGGGAGGAGAACGTGCTGCTGCCCCACTGCTCGGTGTCGTTCCTGTCCCAGCCGCCGTTCACGTAGGCCGTGAACTTGTCGTTGATGACCCAGTTCAGGTCGAGCGCGTAGCGCTCGTACAGGCCCGACGTGAGCCCGATCTGCGACTTCGTGTAGCCATCGTCCGCGTAATAGGCCGTGCCGCTCAGCGTCAGCGGCAGCGAGCCCAGCGCGAGATTTGCGGTGAGTTCGCCGTACTGGCGGAAGCGGTAGGCCATGTTGTACTGGCGCATGTACGGGTTCTGGCCGTTGTCCGTGCCGACCGTCGTGTTGTACTTGTCCGGCTGCGTCTCCTGCGCGCCGGCGCGCAGCGCGACGCCGAGGTAGCCGCTCGGCCGGTAGCTCACCTTGCCCCAGCCGTCGAGCAGCTCGTCCTTCTTCACTTCCTGCGTCGTGCCGGTGCGCTTCAACTCCCGGTACTCGCCGCCGGCGCCGATCGTCCACTGGCTCGTCAGCTGCCAGTCGGCGCTGCCGAGCGCGCGGAAGCGCTCGAAGCCGTAGCGCGGGTTCGTCTCGCTGCCGAGCAGCGGGATCATGTCCGTGTAGACGATGGAGTCGAACGCGGCCTGCTTGCTGTTGTCCTTGTTCTCGTCGTAGGTGAGCGAGCCGCGCAGGCGCAGCTTGTCCATCGGCCGCGAGGTGAGCGTGAGGTCGAGGCGCGTCACGTCCACGTCGCCGTTGAGGTTGCCCATCGGCAGCGGCGCGGTGACGATGTCCGGATTGATCGTGTAGGGCAGGAACGACTGGTCCTGCGTGCCCTTGCCGGTGGCCGCGGTGAAGGCCACGGTCGTGTTGCCAGGCAGCCCGTGCATGCCGGCCGACAGCGCGATCTCGTTGTAGTCGTTGCCCGGCGCACCCGCCATCTGGCCGACATCGGCGCCGTCGACCATGGGCGTGAAGGGATTCTGCCAGCGCCATGACGGCGCGTCGTTGTTGTAGAAGGACCCGTTGTAGCCGACTTCGACGAACCACCTTTCGGTCTGGTAGCGGATCGCGGCGGTCACGCGGTCGGTCGAGTCGTCGATCGGCGCGAGCAGCTGGGTGGAAGTGCTGCCGAAGGAGCCGAACTGGCTGCGGAAACCGTCGCGCTGGTCGCGGCGGAAATCGATCGAGAGGACGAGGTTCTGGCCCCAGAAGTAGCGGCCGGCAGCGCCGTAGCGGTCGCGGTCATAACCCACGTCCACCGGGTGCAGGTCCTGGTCGAGCGAGCTCATGCCGCCCGTATAACCCGCATACACCCAGTTGGACGGCAGGGTCAGGTCGCGGCTGCCGACGCCGCCGAACGGCGTCGCCGTCGTGTCCCAGATGGAATGCGGCACGCGGTCGTACCACAGCGAGTAGTCGTACGAACCCTGCTTGCCGCCCTCGAGGCTCACCGCCCGGGAGTCGAGCCCGAGGTCCGTGAGTTCGTAGGACATCGAGTAGCCGGATTCGGCGACGTACTCGCCCTCGGCGTTCGCGACCACGTAGCCGCCCTTGTCGTCGAGGCCCGTGTAGTCGCCGAACTTTGCCGAAGAGTCGTCGAGGTAGCCGCCGCCGAGTTCCGCGTCGGACTGGTAGCCCGACTCGAAGTGGCACTTCGAGCATGACCAGCGGCTGGTATCCGGCGCGGCGGGCTCCTCTGCGGCTGCCGCTGCGGCCGCGTAGAGGCAGGACGCGACCGCGATCGAGAGCAGGAGGCTGCGGTTGGTCATGGGGGTCACCGTGTCAGCGTCGAGCCCGACGGATGGTTCGAGCCGTGCACCTGCGAGTGGCAGTTCATGCAGTTGCCGAGCGTGAGCGTCGACACCGTCGGTCCGCTGCCGCCGGGCAGGCCGGACGGGCCGTAGGCGAAGCTCGGGTGACCCTGCTGCGAATGGCAGGACTGGCAGAGCAGCGGTCCCCGCGACTTGAGCATGCCGGGGTTGGAGGAACCGTGCGGCGAGTGGCAGATCGTCGCAGTTCTCCGGCACCGGCGCATGCTCCCAGAGGAACGGGCCGCGCTTCTCCGCGTGGCACTGGTAGCAGGTCTGGTTGACGCTGGACTTCACCAGCTGCTTCTCGGCGTGGTGCCGTGCGGCTGGTGACAGTCGCTGCAGGCGATCTTGCCCTGCTTGAGCGGATGCGAGTAGGGACGGAGGAACTGGCGCGCTTGTCACGTGGCAGGTGAAGCAGACCTCGGGCTGGGTGCCCGCGTGCAAGCACCGGGTCCTTCGCCGACGTGCAGGTCGTGGCAGGCGCACACGGTCACGTTGTTGGCGGCGTGCGGGCCGGCGTGCCAGTTGGCGCTCAGCGACTTCTCATGGCAGGTGAGGCACACGCCGTTCTGCACCGAGACCGGCGCGGCCGAGTCGCGACCGAAGCGGATCATCGGCGGGCGGGTCTCGCCCTTCTTGATCTTCCCGGTGTGCTTGCCGCCCGGCCCGTGGCAGGCCTCGCACTGCAGCTGACCCTTGCCGAAGGGGCTGCGCGCATCGTTCGGATTGCCGTGCCTGGTCTTGAAGATCGCCATCACGTGGGCGTCGTCGTGGCAGGTCAGGCAGGTGTCCGCGCCTTTCTTGCTGTACTCGATCGTCTCAGCGGCGGCGGGCTTCGCTGCCGCGGCAGCCGCAGGCTTCGCCTCGGCAGCAGCGGCGGGTGCCGCCTCAGAGGCCGCGGCCGGCTGCGCCGCCGGCGCCTCCTGTCCAGCGGGCGCCGGGGCGGAGGCCGCAGCGGCCTCGGTGGCGGGCGTCGATGCCTGCCCCAGCGCGAGCGTGGGCCACAGCGCGGCGACCGCGAGCAGCCGGTACAGCAAGGGTGTCTTCCGATTCATGTCCACCTCGGCGACGGGCGCGACGGTCTGGTGCAGGGCGTGTTTCACTGATTTCATCGCGGGCACTCCCACACCGTCAGTTCGACGTGCCGCCAAGCTTATAAATGCCGACCTTGTGCATGAGCTTGACGTCGGCCACCTTCCCCGGCCCGTGGCAAACGCCGCAGGTCTCGAACGGATTGGTCACGATGCCGCCGGCCGGCTTCGGAGCGTCGAAGCGGCCGCCGTTCTGCGTCATGTGCAGCGCCGCTGTCGAGCCTGTGTGACACCCGGAACAGACGGACGTGTTCGGCGTGATGCCGGTATCGTCGGTCTGCGACGTGATGCTCGCGCCGGTGCTCGTCGTGGTCGCCTGGACCAGGTTCGGGTCCACGGGGTAGTAGGTGTCGGGCTCGTGGCAGGTCTCGCACTGGCTGATCTTATCGCCGGGCGGATACGTGACCTCGGCGAAGTCGTTCACGCTGCCGCCAAAACCATAGACCACGAACGGCGATCCGCTCTGCTGCAGTTCGGACGCGTGGATCATGTGGATCATGCGCTTGAAGTCGATGGTCTGTTCGCACCGGCCATCGACCGTCGAGACCAGCCCCTGCGGACAGCTCGCCGATGCCACCATCGTCGCGCCCGTGCGCCGGCTGATGTCCGTCGCCGACGGGTTGTGGCAGATCACGCACACTTGCGGTTCGTCGGTGCGGTTGTTGCCGTGCAGGCTCAGCACCTTGTGGCAGGCATTGCAGCGGGCGACGTTCACGACCGTGCGCCGCGCGCTGGGCGTGGCGCCGGTGACCGCGGCAATCTTGAAGACGTTCTTCACCGGGATGCGGTCGCTGTACACGCCGTTGCCGTCGAGATCGCCGGCCGGGTGGCCCTCGAACCCGATCACGGCCGTGCCCGTCACCGAGGCCGGGATCGCGACCGACGACGTCATGGTGTACGTGCCGTCCGCATTGGCGACCACGCCTGGCGATGTCGCCGGCGCCGACGGACACCCCGCCAGCGGGTTCAGCGAAATGGGCTGGCCAGGACCCGAGCCGCTGCCCGCGTTGTTGATGTCCGCGGCGCTCCAGCCGATGTCGAAGGCGAGGCGCGCCGGTGCCGTTCGCGCTCGAACACACGCTGCCGGAGAAGTACGGGCTGTTGTAGATGTTGTAGGGTGCGTTGCCACTGGTCGGATCAGTGATCCTGAACGTGAACTTCGGGAACGCGCCGGGCGCGAAACTGGCCGCATCCACCGAGACGATCTCGAACTTGAAGCGCTTCCGTACTCACTCACGGACGGCGTCGACGGCAGAAGCGGCGGCTGCGTGCTCATCGCATGCGCGCCGTTGACCGACAGCTGCGGCAGGTTCGACTGCAGGTGGCAGTTCGTGCACTGGTCTTCGCTCGCCGGACCACCCGAGTGGGTCGGATTCGGGCCAATGAAGGTGGCCGATTCGTGGCACGAAGTGCAGTTCGCGATGGTGATCGCGGTCTTCCACTTCGATCCCGACGTCGAGTCGTTGTGGCAGGTGAGGCAGTTGCGAATGTCCTGCGGATAGGTCACCTCCGCGAACGGATAGTCCATGAACCCGGGCGTATCGCCGGAGGCCGGCACCCAGATCGGGAACGGGATCGCGAGGTTGCCGCCCATGTGGATCTGGTGCGCCATGTACATCATGTCGAAAGGCGTGTCGGTGGCGGACTGCACTGTGTACGGGTTGTGGCAGGTCACGCAGAAGGCAAAGTCCGTGCGACCGCCGCCGTGCGCGGAAAGCCGCACGTGACACGCATTGCACTGGGCCGGGTCGATGATGTCGGGCGATACCGGCAAGCCACCGCCCGGCACGAAGTCGTACACGCCGTTGGTGACCAGGGCCTGCGGGGTCAGTTCGAGCAACTTGTCGGTGTTGGCTCCCGGCGCGCAGGTGGCGTCGCCGCGGACCTGCATGCCCACGCGCTGGGTCTCGGACGGGTCGTAGGACACGCCTGAGTATTCGGTCAGGCCCTTGGAGAACGTGTACTGGTACTGGCCGCCGCCGAATGCCTTGAACACGCCGCCGGTCGGTGTGCAGGGCGTACCGCCCACCGTTGCAACCGCGGTCTCGAAGGTCGCGTACTCGGTGGGCTTCTGCTCGGCCGCTGGGGTCGCCGGCGGGACCGGGTTCGCGGCCGGGTCGGGGCTGTTCACGCGCGAGATGTAGCTGCGCCACTCGCTCGGGACGCCATTCACGCCCGGGATGACCTTGGCGAACGTAAACCGCACATTCGCGGCCTGCAGGCCGTCGAGCGGCTTCCCCTCGCTGTTGGTCAGCGAGAAGGTCACCGTCGGCTTCAGCGTGGTCTTGTCCACCGAGGCCACGTTGATCGTGACGATGACGGTGTCGGCCTGGGAGATCGCGATCGCACTCCCGGTTCCAGTGGGGCCCGTCGGCCCGGGAGGCCCGACCGTGCCGCCGGATCCGCTGCGGCCGGAGCCTCCGCAGCCCGCAACTCCGACCGCGGCCGTCGCCATCAGCGCAAGGAGTGACACACGCGTACGTGTGGTGCCCCGGGCGGTTCCGAATTTCATTGATGACTCCCTGAGCGATGTGCGGGGCGTGGACCGGGCGCCCCGAAGGACGCCCGGTCGGTCGCCATTACTCTGCGTGTACCAGCACAGTGTCGACCACGCGGCCCGGACCGTGGCAGACGGTGCAGGCCTCGGTCGTGGCCGACGGGACCTGCGTCTTGCTGCCCTGGACATTGAACTGGCCACCGTTCTGCGTCATATGCGCCAGCGCCGTGCTGTTGCTGTGGCAGGCGCCGCAGGTGCCAGACGTGGCCGTGGTCCAGGTGTCGTCCGTCAGGTAGAACAACGGGTTGACCCCCACCGGTGGTGCCTGCGTCGAAGTGCTGGCCGTGCTGATCGCGATCGCAGTCGGGCGAGCCGCGTAGTAGGTGTCTGCGACGTGGCAGGCCTCGCAATTGGCCAGGCGCTGGGGATAGGTCACTTCGCCGATCTCCGGGTTGGCGCCGGCGTGGATGCCGTGGACGAACGCGCCCATCGCGATCGGCCCGAGGTCGGCGCCGCCCACCTCGTCACTCGGACCATAGCCGCCACTGCTGTTGTGGCACACCGTGCAGGCCTCCGGGTTGCCATTGCGGTTGACGCCATGCAGCGACAACTGGTTGTGGCAGTTCTCGCATTTCGCCTGCGTGACCAGCCCTCTCGCCTTCGCCGTGCCGGTGTACAGGATCGCCATGCCCGCCGCCGCATTGACCGACTCCGTCGCCCAGTTGGACTTGCCCGGGGGCAGGGCCTGCGGGTGGCCGTCCATCTGCACCATCAGATTAGTGGTGGCCACCGGAAGGGCCGTGAAGAACGGTATCGTGTAGCTGCCATCCGCCGCCGGCCCGCCCGGCTGGGCGGTGTGCGCTGCTGCCTTGATCTGCGGGAGGTTCATCTGCAGCGCGTAACCACTGCGCCGCGGCGAGTTGTTCGAGCGCAGGCCCGGCTCGGTCCCGTCGGCCGTCGCGTTGGTGATATCCGTCGCGGCATCCCAGCCGATGTTGATGTTCAGGGTGGAGTTCGACCCTTGGTTGAACGCCGGGTCGGTCACGATGTTGTACGGCGTACCGTCGGCGGGATGAGTCACCTTGAACTTGATGCTCGGGATGTTGCCGAGGCCGAGGTTCGTCACGGCCATGACCTGGAACTTGAACTGCGCACCCAGCGCCTTGGCGAGCGGCGCGCCGGGCGAATTCGACGCACTGACCCAG
Source organism: uncultured Gammaproteobacteria bacterium (assembly GCA_963726665.1). GTDB lineage: Bacteria > Pseudomonadota > Gammaproteobacteria > Steroidobacterales > Steroidobacteraceae > RPQJ01. The sequence continues at coordinate 23,834 of CAVSDW010000016.1, forward strand.
TTCAGGTGATTGTCGGCCGTCGAGCCGGCCGAGCCGCCCTCCTTGTGGCAGCCGATGCAGGAGCCGTCGTCAGGCGCCGTAAAATCGAACGTCGAGTGCGTGTAGGTATACGTGTAGCCGGTCGTCGCATCGTATGCGACCGTGTTCAGCCCCTGGATGTGGCAGCCGCCGCACGCGGGCGGAGAGGCGTTCACCGTCCAGGCATCGCCGTCCGGCGTCGCAGCCGACGCCGTGTGGCACTTGTCGCAGTAGAGCAGGTCCTGCGGGTAGGTCACATCACCGAAGCTGGTCGGCGGGGGCAGCGCGGGGGACCGAAGCCGTAAATGATGTACGGCACTGGTGTCGCATTCGCCGACGCGGACCGCGCAGGCGAGACGGGCCCACGCAGATCCCCGGCGTGGATCGAGTGGGCCATGTAGGCCATGTCCACGGAATTGCCGCTGTCCGGATCGACCGAGCCCGGGTTGTGACAGGTCACGCAGTACTCGACCGTGTGGCGCGGGCCGCCGTGCAGGTCGAGTCGCTCGTGGCAGGTGTCGCAGGCCACGGTCGACGCGATCAGCTTGTTGCCACTGCCGGGGCCGCCGTCGGGCACCAGGTCCTGGGTTGGATTGTCGGGGCCCAGCGGCTCCGCCGCGCCGGAAAGGCGGACTTCGAGACCCACGCGATGCGTGAGCGACGGCTCGAAGGGCACCGTGATCGGCACCGTCTCCGTTGGCGGTGACGCCGCCGTGACCGTCGAGAGATTTACTTTGTATGTGTATCGATAATGGCCAGGACCTAGTTCGATCAGTGTTCCGGCGCTGCCGGTCTCAGAGTTGGCCTGGGTCGCGCTCGGAAGCGCCGACAAAACTGTCGGCGGATTTGTACTGGCATCCACGGGTGCTTCCCGTCTGCCTCCGGTTTATGTAGCTCTGCCACTTCTGCGGCGACGACGACACGCCCGCGGGCGGAGGCCCGAGCTTGGCGACCGTGACCAGCAACGCACCTGGTGCGAGGCCGGTCGCGGCTCCTCCATGCGAGGTCTTGAGCGTGAATTCAATGACCGGCACCGGCGTCCCGACCGGGATCGACGCCGAGTCGATGGTTGCCACGAGGACCCCGATTGCCTTGATCTGCTCGGCGGTGAGTGCGCTGCCGTTGCCGATGTCGACGGGACCACCCGCCTCGATGCTGGGAGGAGTTGCCGGGCCCGTGGGTCCCGGGCCGCCGCCTGGACCGGTCGGGCCGGTCGGCCCTGGGGCTCCGCTCTTTCCGCTGCTGCCCGAGCAACCGGCGATGCCGATCGCAGCCACTGCCATCAATGCGAGGAGCGAGACGCGCGATCGCGCGACGCCCCGGACCGTTCCGGACTTCATAGCGGACTCCCTTGGCAATGCCATGGACGTGACCTCCCCACCGACGTCGAGCGCACGCAAGGGTGCACTGAAGAAACGACGACAGGCGCCGCCTGATGCTAGCGGCCTGTCGCGAACCCACGATACTGCGGATACCCGCAATTCTCAACGCTGCGACCGCCCGCGCGGTGGTGGTCCCGGCAGCCCCCCGCGCGCAGAGCCGCGCCTCGGCCGCTCAAAGCGGGCGACGCACCCGCGATGCATCCGTCGACTTGACAATCTGAAGCAGGGGCGCCTCGAGAAGCCCGCTGCTGCGGGAGAACCCTATGTCCCGTCGGAAGTTGTCCATTAGCAAGCCGGCGGTTGTCGATTAGACTATCGCGCTTCGAGTCTTCCCCATTTCACCGAAACTGGAGAATCCCGCTGTGTTGAAGGCAACCATTGCCAGCGTGCTCGCCCTGTCCGCCGCCGTGTTGCTTGCCGGCTGCGACCATAAATCCCAGGAAGCGACCAAGCCGGCCGCAACCGCCCAGAATCCAGCCGACACTTTGGACCGCACCATGCCGCCGGGCGTGGAGCATCCCGCCGTCAAGCCGACCGCAGAGGCCGACGTGAGCGGAATCGCCAAGGCCGAGGGCGGCAAGACGGTCGCCGAGGTTTACGCCGAAAAGGACGCGCTGGCCGGCACCAAGGTCACGGTGCGCGGCAAGGTCGTGAAGACCAACACCGGCATCATGGGCAAGGACTGGCTGCACGTCCGCGACGGCTCCGGCGCGGACGGCACCAACGACCTGACCGTGACGACGAATGCCAAGCCGCTGCCGAACGTCGGCGACACGGTGCTGGTGACCGGGACCGTCGTGCTCAACAAGGACTTCGGCATGGGTTACAAGTACGAGGTAATGCTCGAAGACGCCGAAGTGAAAGCGGAGTGACGAGAGATTGCGCCTGACCGCACGCGGTCGGCCGTCGTCGCTTCGGGCTGCCTACGCGAGGCCCGTAAAAGAAGATGCCCGTGACGCAAGTCACGGGCATCTCTTTTTTTGCATTGAGTGTCGCGCGACGAGCCGCCGACACCCGGGATTCAGGCTCTACTGCTTCTGCTTCTTGATCACGCAGCCGGCCTTATGGGCCTGCACGAAGATGCCGGACAATTCATCGACCGGGCCCGGGGTCTTGCCCATCGATTCCAGTTGGTCGCGGTACTGCTGGCACTGGGGCGAGGGATCGATCAACGTCGCCATGTCGGCAGCTCCCTTGGACCGGTCCTTCGCCACGGGCTTCGCCGCCGCGGGCTCGGGTTGAGTTGCCGTTGCAAGTCTCGTCGTCTTCCTGCGCCTGCGGCGCTTCCTTCTTTGCGCATCCCGCCAGGACCGCCAGGACGGTGATGCCAACCAATGCAGTGAGTCTATTCATCGTTTCGCACGCTCGAAATGGGTACCCGGAGTGGGGCCGGAAGAATGCCACATGGCTGCCGAAACGGGATACTGGCTTTCCGAGCCGTGAGCGGCCAGCCGGCAGCGACCAGGTACTGGCTCGAGCCGGATCACGCGCCCCGGGGATCGGATAAGAACCAAAAAAGAGGCGGGCTCGAAAGCCCGCCTCACAGTTCATCCCAGACCGGTGAGCCGGGGTGGGCCCGAAAGCCCACCCCGCTCACTCAGCTCAGTTCGTATCGATGATGGTCTGGCGCCCGTCCTCGAAGGTCTGCGGGACCCAACCATTCTGATACGCATGGCCCTTCGCGTCGGTGCCCGTATGGCAGCTCGTGCAGGCAGCCGCCGACGCGCCCTGGAGGGTGTCGTCGATCTGGTTCTGCCACACGGTGCTGCCCGCGTCGAACGTCGTCGCCACGGCCTCGCTCTGGTTCGGCGTATCGTCCACCGAGCCGGTTGTATGGCAGGCCGTGCAATCGTTGAACGTACCGCGGATAGGTCGGTGCCCACTGGGTTGAACGTCTGGCACGAATTGGGGTTGACCGCGGGGGACCTGCTGAATACGGAGCGCGCCATAGACCTGGTACTTGCCAGGCTGACACTCTGGGGTGGATGCCGTCGGCCAATTCGGGATCACGGCACCTTCAGGCGCCCAGGCGAAGATGCCACGGGTGCGATAGATCACGAACGGTGCGGCCTCGGTCTGCCCGCCTGCCGTGTGGATGCGGTGCAGCATGGTCTTCAGCTCGAAGGTCTGGCCAATCAGGCCGTCGTAGGCTTCGGATGCATCGACGCCCATGCCGTAGCGGACGCTCTGCTCGGACGACGCCGAGTTGTGACAGACGGTGCACATCAGCGTGTTGTCGACGCGGGTGTTGCCGTGCTGATAGAGCGAGCCGACATGGCACTTCGTGCACTTGTCGACTATCGACGATCGTGCGACGCTGCACGCTCGACTCGACTGTCTGGTTCGCCCGTGCCCACGACGAACTGGAAGGTCGGGGTCGGAACGCGGACATACATGTAGGTGTACGGATACGCCGCCGTGGTCGACGTTCGACGGCAGCGGCAGCGCCGGCTTGCCCTGCAGGGCCACGATGCCTACCGTCGCTCCAGCGGGCACGGTTCCCCTGGTGATGGTCGTCGTCGCCACGTTGCTCGCGCAGGTCGTGTTACGGCAGTGGTAGACGTCGTGGTCTTGCCGCCGGTCGAGGTGATGATGTTGACGTTGGTCGGCTGGCCCGGCTCGTTGGTGGCCTGGCCGAGGACGTAGTCGTTGCCTTGCATGTAGGTCGCAGCATGCCCGGCTGCCCGTCGTCGTCGCGGCATCCGCCGGCGAAGTTGGGACGAACACCGGACCCGCAGCACCGTCGCTGTTGCACGGATCCACGCGGGCGCCGTTGTAGGTGGCTGTCCAGGTGACGGTCATGTTCCCGGTCGTGGCGTTGTCCGTGACGCTGGTGATCTGCCAGGTGAACAGCTTGCCCAGTTCGATGGACGTGTCTTCGCCGTCCTCGATGATGCCGACGTTCGCGGTCTCGAGACCGTTGTGGAAGTCCGTCACCATGACCAGCCCAGGCGCTGCGGCGCCGGGCGTGGAGTTGTGGCAGGACTGGCAGTCCGTGGTCTCGTCATACGCCTCGTGGAACGTCGCTCCGCTCGGCCGCGAAGCACCTCTTCCCAGCTCGTCCATGGACCGATGGCAGCTGAAGCAGTTCTTACCCGACACGCGCATCGCGTTGGCCTTCGCCAGCGCTGCCGGCGTCGTCGTGGCAGACGCTGCAGTTGGTCATGTACGTCGGGTAGGAGACCGCGTACGTACCGATCGCGCACCGACTCTCGTACTCGCCGGCCGGCATCTGCTCGGAGTTGTGGATGCCGTGGACCATGGTCATGTAATCGAGTCCGGCAATCCCCGCCCGGCGCTGTTCAGTGCGTCATGGCACACGGTGCAGTTCAGCCCGTTCATCGGGGACGACGTTGTGCGATGCCGTTGCCCACTGGGCCGTGGCAGTTCGAGCAGGTCCGCGCGCTGACCATGTCCGGGTCTGCGCGCTGCCGGCCAGTCGCCGACCACGTAGGCGCGAACGGCGCGCAGACCCTAGAGCGGTCTGCGAGCCGGAAAGCGTAGCGCGAATTGACGGTACCGTAGGCCGCGGCACCACCGGCGATCGTGATGGTGTAATTGCCGCCGGTGCCGCCGCTCAGCGTGGCCGCCGTCCCGTCGGTCGGACAGGTCGTGCGACTGCCGACATCTGCGACGTCGACGTAGAACCGAGTAGTCGCTGGCAGATCGTGGTGAGAGTCCGTCTTGTTGACGCCGTCCACCTTGACCTTGAACGTCATGACGAGGTCGAGCCACCGCTCCGCGCAAAGGTCGACGCTCGTGACCGTGGGCACCGCGTGGCATTTGGCATGCATGTCGGCGATGGCGTACACAGAGCCGGCGTCGTGACAGACGCCGCAGCTCTCGCGCGGCTCTACCGCGGCACCTGGGCCCGTGGCACCCGTGGCGCCCGTGGCGCCCGTGGCGCCCGTTGCACCCGTTGCGCCAGGAGTCACACCGGTTGCTCCGTTGGCTCCATTTTTACCGTCGCTGCTCGAACAACCGGCCACGCCGATTGCCGTCAGCGCCATCATTGCTAGGAGCGCAACGCGAGATCGCGTGATGCCCCGGGCGCTTGTAGATTCCATGGCTGACTCCCTAATGCGGTTCGTTGTCACCGATGATCAAACTGAATCCCGGCCGAAGCTGGGATTTCGCAACGCATATTAGGGAAGTCGTGCCGACAGGGGCACTGCGGTTATCCGCAGTCGGGTCGCGTCTTTCGGCGGGCGCCGATGCGTCGCCGGCCTTGTTCGGAAGGCTCGGATTTGCCTGTGAATCGTGGATTACACGTACGGCTCCGATGCGATGAGCAAGAGGGGACACTCCCCATTTTCGCGCCGCAGCCTTTGTTGTTGGATCAAGGCAACAGGGTCATCGCGAAAAAGGGGAATGTCCCCTCCTCAGCAGATGCGCGGCAGCGGATCGTCCTCGAGTTCCTCGATGACGCGTTCACCGCCGATGCTGGTTCGAAGCACGACACGTGCCGGGCTCGACCGCACCTGTCCGATGATCGAAGCCTCGCCGCCGCCCGAGGCCGCCCGCATCGCCTCGAGCGCGCGATCGGCGGCGTCCGCCGACACGACCGCCACCACCCTGCCCTCGCAGGCGAGGAAGTAGGGGTCGTAGCCCAGCATCTCGCAGACCGAGCGCACGGAATCGCGCACGGGGATGGCCGCCTCCTCGAGCAGGACGCCGAGCCCGCTCGCCTGGGAGATCTCGTGCGTCACCGTCGCAAGCCCGCCGCGCGTCGGGTCGCGCATGAAGCGCAGGCCCGGGACCGTTGCCAGCGCCCGGGTGATCGGCAGCACGCTCGCGGCGTCGGAGCGCAGGTCGCCGCGCAGGCCGAACTGCTCGCGCGCCAGCATCACCGCAATGCCGTGGTCGCCCACAGGGCCGCTCACCAGCAGCGCGTCGCCGTCCCGGATCTGGCCCATGCCCAGCCTCAGGCCCGGGTCCTTGACCCCGATGCCGCTGGTGTTGAGGTAGATGCCGCCGCCCTCGCCGCGCCGCACCACCTTGGTGTCGCCGGCCGCGACCACGACGCCGATCTCCGCCGCGGCCGCCGCGATGCCGGCGACCACGCGCTCGAGCACCGCGAACTCGAACCCCTCCTCCAGCAGCACGCCGAGGCTCAGGTACTTCGGGATCGCACCCGCCACCGCGAGGTCGTTGGTCGTGCCGTGCACCGCAAGCGAGCCGATGTTGCCGCCCGGGAACTCGATCGGCTGCACCGTGAAGCTGTCGGTGGTGAAGACGAGTTCGCCCGCGCCCGCATCCCACGGCAGGATCGCGGCGTCGGTGTCGGTGTCGAGCAGCGGGTTCGCGAGGTGGCGCGCGAAGATCTCGTGGATGAGCTCGCGCATGTAGCGCCCGCCGTTGCCATGGGCCAGCGAAACGTGGGTGTCCTGCATCGTCACGTGCGCACCTCGTGCTCCGGCCGGCCGATGGACTCCACCGGGATCCGCGCCTCCTCGTTCCAGGCGTCGAGCTCGGCGCGGATGTGCTCGCGCATCTGCTCGCGCACGTCGTTCACCGAGTTGAAGAACTCCGCCATCATCAGCACCCAGCAATACATTCCGCGACGCGTGAGCCTGAGCGCGTCTGCGTCGTGGCGCGTGGCACCCAGCGCGCGCATGGCGAGCAGTTCGGGCGCCATGCGCAGCCAGAACGCGGTGCCGTAACGCCCGGCGATGTATTCGCGCTTGAGCGCACCGCCGAACAGCCGCACCAGGAAATCGTAGCGCATGCGCTCCTTGAGCCCGAGCGTGCGCCGCTGCGTGATGCCGCTCTGCCCGCCCTCGATCCGGCGGCAGTAGTGGTTGAGCGAGAAGGTCGTCGAGTACATCTCGCCGCCCACGTAGCTGAACGCGCCGCTGCCCACGCCGACGTAGTCGTCCTCGTCGATGATGTACTCGTCGAACATTCCCTCGCCGCGCGTGAAGCACCAGGCCGAGGATGCGCGATACGCGGGCATCAGCCGCTCGAGAATGCGTTCGTACATCACGTGGCGCAGCGACTCGTCCGCCTCGCCCATCGACTTCTGCATCTTGTGGCGCGCCGAGCGCGCCGTCATGAGCGGATAGAACGACACCTGGTCGATGCCGAGCTCGAGCAGTGCGTCGATGTCGCGGTCGAGCATCGCGAGCGTCTGGCCCGGCAGGTTGAAGATCATGTCCACGTTCAGCGTCGGGAAGATGCCGCGGACGGCTGCGAGGCGCGTCGCGGATCTCGGCACCGCTGCCGTACTTCTCGCGGCGATCCATGGCGGCGAGCAGGCCGTCGTCGAAGCTCTGCACGCCGACCGAGAATCGCGTGACGCCCGCGTCGCGGTAGCGGCGCAGGACTTCCGGCTCGAGGTGGTTAGGGTTCGTCTCGATCGAGACGGTGTGCACCGGCGAGAGCGAGCGGATCAGCGCCAGCGTCTCCATCAACTCGTCGGGATTGACCGTCGGGGTGCCGCCGCCGACGTAGACGTCGCGGAAACGGAAGCCTTTGTCGTGGTAGAGGCGGATCTCGCGCCGCAGGGCGTCGAAGTAGCGTGCCGTCTTCGGCTCGTTGTAGCGCACGCGGTGGAACGAGCAGAACGGGCACAGCACTTCGCAGAAAGGAATGTGCACGTAGAGCTGGCAGGGCTTCGCCGGAGGCGAGGGCATCACCTCGGCCGCGTCGTCCTCGTCGAATCGCATGGCCCCCGCGTATTCGCGGCGCAGGACCTGCAGGAAGGGGCGTTCGAACCAGAGCATCTGCGCAGTGTATCCGTCTGGACCAGGTCCAGCGTGGGTCACGGAGCGCCGCTCGCGGCCACGCGCCCGAGGTACTCGGCGACCTGTCCGTAGGCGAGCCCGCCATCGTTGCAGGGGATGCGCTCCGGGAGCAGGACACGGAACCCGCGACTGGCCAGGCCACCCGCAGCCAGTTCCGCGAGCAGCCGGTTCTGGAACACGCCGCCCGTGAGGCCGGCGATGCCGGCGCCGGAGCGCTCGCGCTCGGCTTCGGCGACGTTGCAGATCGCATCCGCAAGCGCGAGGTGCACGGCGGAGGCACGCTCCGGGATGCTGCGGCGCCCGTCCGTGCACCACCCGAGCAGCGGCGACCAGTCGATGCGCGGCAGGCCCTGCGTCGTCCGCGATGACGGGCAGTCGCGGGAAATCGCCCTGCGATCGGCGCCTGCGCCTCGAGCCACATCGGCCCCTGCCCTTCGAAGCTCGCATCGAGCACGCCGAGCACGATCGCCGCCATCGCGTCGAACACGCGGCCCGCCGCGCTCGAGCGCGGCGCATTCACGCCGCGCTGCCACGCCTCGCGCACGATCGCGTCCGGCACGGCGACCGGGCATTCGAGGCCTGCCTCCCAGGCGAGCGCGGCGGCGCTGCGCCAGGGCGAGCGCCCCGCCTTGTCGCCGCCCGGCAGGCGGAAGCTGCGCAGGCTGGCCGTACGCCGCCACGAGCCGGGCCGGCCCGTGAAGGTCTCGCCGCCCCAGAGCGTGCCGTCCTCGCCGTAGCCGACGCCGTCCCAGGCGAACACGATCGACGGTTCCGTCACCCCATGCTCGGCCACGAGCGCGGATGCGTGCGCGTGGTGGTGGAACACCGACGAGTGCGGCCGGCCGGCCGCCTGCACCCAGCGGGTGGTCGTGTAGCCGGGGTGCGCGTCGCAGAGGTACCGCGTCGCCTTGACGTCGTAGAGGCGCTGAAGGTCGGCGACGACCTGCTCGAAGACCTTTTCGCTGCGCAGCGTGCCCATGTCGCCGATGTGCGGGGAGACGACGACGCGCCGGTCCCACGCGAGCGCGATGGCGAGCTTGAGGTGGCCGCCGACCGCGAGCACGGGCTCGGGCAGGGCGGCCGGGAGTTCGAGCTCGAGCGGCGCCGTGCCGCGGCCGAGACGAATCGGCCGGCGGTGGCCTGCTGCAATCCGCACGACGGAGTCGTCGGCTGGCCGCACGATCGGACGGTCGTGATGCAGGAACGCGTCGGCGACCGCGACGAGCCGCTCGTCGGCTTCCGCCGGATCCGTGATCACCGGCTCGCCGCTCACGTTGCCCGAGGTGGCGACGATCGGTCCGCCGAACGCGGCGAGCAGCAGGTGGTGCAACGGGCTGTAGGGCAGGAACGCACCCACCTCCGCGAGCCCGGGCGCCACCGACGGCGCGAGTCGCGAGTCGGCGCGCCTGCGCGCAAGCACGATCGGACGCGCGGGGTCGGTGAGCGCAGCGCTCTCCGTTTCATCCGGATCGAGTTCCGCGCGGACGGCGTCGAGCAAGTCGCCGCCGGCCTGCGGGAACATCACCGCCAGCGGCTTGTGCGGGCGATGCTTGCGCTCGCGCAGTCGCTGCACCGCGGCTTCATCGCGGGCGTCGCAGACGAGGTGATAGCCGCCGATGCCGCGAACCGCGAGCACGCGGCCCTCGCGCAGCACCGCGACCGCGGCGGAAAGCGCGGCCTCGTCGCCAGTGACTGCCTTGCGCGCCGGGCCGCGAAAACGCCAGGTGCGGCCCGCACACAGGGCAGGCGACGGGTTCGGCGTGGAAGCGCCGGTCCAGCGGATCGCCGTATTCACGCAGGCAGTCGGCGCACAGCGGAAAGCGCGCCATGCTGGTGTTCGGCCGGTCGTAGGGCAGCGCCGTGATGATGGTGTAGCGCGGCCCGCACTGCGTGCAGTTGATGAAGGGATAGCGGTGACGCCGGTCCGCGGGATCGGTGAGTTCGCGCACGCAATCTTCGCAGGCGTAGAAGTCCGGCGGCACCGAGACCTGCGGCGCATCCGCCGCGCTCGACTCGGCGATCAGGAATCCCTGCTGCGACGGCGGCGGAGCGTCGGCCACCGAGCGGATCGCGGGCTGTGCGAGCGGCGGCGCGCGCCCGACGATGTCACGCTCGAACGCGGCGATGCTCGACGCCGGGCCGCACACCACGACCTCCACGTCACCGCGCAGGTTGCGCACGTGGCCGTCGAGCCCGTGCTCGTGCGCGAGCCGGTAGACGAATGGGCGGAAGCCGACCCCCTGCACCCGGCCGGTCATCACGATCCGGCGGGCGACGCGGCCTGCGGGCGGTGGACTCACGCTTCCGCGGCCCCGGACGCCTTGCGCCCGGCCCACACGTTTTCCCGCACGCCATTCGCCCACCAGATCCGGCAGGCGCCCTCGTCCGAGACCATGCAGGGCCCGACCGGCTGGCGCGGCGTGCAGGCGAGGCCGTACAGGCGGCACTCGTTGGGATAGATCTTGCCGAGCACCACCTTCGCGCAGTCGCAGCCCGGAGGCATCTGCCCGGCGCGCTTGCGCGCGAGGTCGGTGTACGAAGGCAGCTGCCGGCGTGAGTCGTGGGCGGCGTAGCGCTCCCTGAGCGCGTAACCCGATTGCGGAATCGTGCCGATGCCGCGCCAGTTCGCGTCGACGACCTCCATGGTCTCGTCCATGAAGCGCTGCGCCGCGACGTTGCCGCCCGGTCGCACCACGCTCGGGTAGCAGTTGTCGAGGAAGCACTTGCCTTCGAGGCGCTGTCGCAGCACGGAATAGAGCGCGGCGAGCAGTGAATCGGGCGCGAACCCCGCGACGGCGGTGGGCATCGCGTGGTCACGCGGGACGAACTCCCACTCCTCCGGCCCCATGACGGTCGCGACGTGGCCCGGCGCCACCAGCGCCTCGAAGCCGGGCTCGCCCGAGTCGAGCAGCAGCGCGACCGCGGGCCAGGTACGCCGGCCCGACATCAGGAACAGCAGGTTATCGGGCGCTCCCTGTGCGAGCAGCGCGGCCGACGGTGCAGTGGTCGTCTCGAAGCCGGCGGCGAGGAACACGACCTTGCGCGTGGGATTGTCGAGCGCGATGCGCGCCGCCTCGATCGGACTCGCGATCGGGCGCACGTCGGCGCCAGCGGCCTTGGCCTGCTCGAGCGAGCGCGGCTCGCTCTTCGCCACGTTCACCGGCACGCGCAGCATGTCACCGTACGCGACCAGGATCACGCCTTCGTGGAGCGCGAGCTGGATCGCCTCGTAGATGTCCTCTTCCGGGCAGATGCACACCGGGCAGCCGGGCCCGGGAACGATCTCGATGTTCGGCGGCAGCGCCTTGCGCAGCCCCGCCATGGTGATCGAGCGCTCGTGGCCACCGCAGACGTTCATCACCTTGATGCGCGACGGCAGCGGCAGCTCGCGGATGCGGTCCAGCCAGACGCTTGCTGTGCTCATGTCGTGCTCCTCAGCGCTGCGGACGGCCTCCGGCGGCATGCAGGTGCGCACCGTCCGGCTGCACGGGCGGGCGCAGGATCTCGCCGCGGCCCGCGCGCGCGCGTTGCGCGGCGACCTCGCGGTCGAGCCAGGCGAGCCAGGCCTCGAAGCCCTCCCCGCCGCGGCTGGTGAGCTCGATCGTCTCACCGGAGTATCCGATCTGCCGGAGCGAGGCGTGTGCACGCTCCGTGCTGAATTCCGTGATGTACGCGAGCAGGTCGGTCTTGGTGATCAGCGACAGGTCGGCCGCGCGGAACATGACCGGGTACTTGGCCGGCTTGTCGTCGCCCTCGGGCACGGAAAGCAGCGTGATGTTGCGGTGCTGGCCGAGGTCGAAGCTCGCCGGGCAGACGAGGTTGCCGACGTTCTCGATGAAGAGCACGTCGAGGCCGGCGAGCGGCAGGTCGTGCACGGCGTCGTGCACCATGGTCGCGTCGAGGTGGCAGGCGTTGCCGGTGCTGATCTGCACCGCGGGCACGCCGCAGGCACGGATGCGCTCGGCGTCGTTCTCGGTGGCGAGGTCGCCCTCCACCACCGCGATCTTGAGGCGTCCGCCGAGCGCGCGGATCGTGGCCTCGAGCAAGGCCGTCTTGCCCGCGCCCGGCGACGACATCAGGTTCAGTGCGAGCACGCCGTGACCGTCGAAGTGCTCGCGGTTGTGCGCAGCGACCCGGTCGTTCTCGTCCAGGATCGCCGTGATGACGTCGATGGACTCGAGCTTGCCCTTGGCGACGGGCGCGGCGAGCGGCGCGCGTGCAGCGGAAGGCCCGAGCGAACATCCACAGTCGCGGCACATTGCAGTTCTCCTAGTGAACGGCCGAGATGGCGGTCTCGACCTCGACGCGCTTCAGGATCATTTCCTCGCCACCGATGACGTCCACCTGCCAGTCGCCGCAGGCGCCGCAGACGAGGCGGTTCGCGGCGGCGTCGGTCTCGGCGGCGCAGGTCCGGCAGCGCACCCTCACCGGCACCGTCTCGATCACCAGCGAGGCGTGCTCCGCGATCGTGCCCGCGGCGGCAAGCGGATAGGCGTGCTCGAGGAGCTGCGGCTCGACGCCCGAGAGCGGCCCGACGGTGATCACGATCGAGATGACCCGCTGCGCGTCGTTCTGTCGCGCGACGCGCTCCACCTGCTCGATCAGCGCCTGGCAGACCGAGAGCTCATGCATGCTCGAGGACCTGGTCGAAGAGATCCCAGGTGGTGCGGGCTTCCTCCTCGCTCACCTTCTGGATCGCGTAACCCACGTGCACGAGCACGTGGTCGCCGGGCGCAATGTCCTCGCCCTGCATCATGAACAGGCTTATTTCCCGTTCAATTCCCTTCGCCTCGCAGACGGCGTTGAACCCGTCCACGGACTTGATCCGCATCGGTACGGCAAGGCACATCGTCCACCTCCCGCCGCAGGATCAGCCAGGACCCCGCGGCACGCGCTGGAGACTCGCAAACCCGAACCACAACGTCAAATCAGTAGATGCCCCGGCCTGGCCGATGCCCCGGCCCGGCACCGTGCCCTGCCGGAGGGGCCCTTCGACTCGGGTCCCCGGGCCCGGCGCCTCAGCCCGGCCGGGCGAGGTCCGCCCCGGAAACAGGCTTTTTCCTGAGCGAACCGAGCAGCAGCGTGCCGAGCGCAAGAAGGATCTCGTCGACGAACGGGACCAGGTCGGGGACGAACAGGTCGAACAGGAAGAGCGCCGCCGTCACCGCGAAGAGCGTGGGGAACCGCAGCCCTGCTGCGAAACGCGCGACGAGGTTGCGGATCATCGCGGGCGCCCGCCCGGCGTGATCACGTCCACCGACAGGCTGAAGCTGCGCGACTCCGCGGGGCGCAGCGCGCCCACGCCGACCACCTGCCGGGAGAGTTCCTCGCCACGCTCGTTGCGGATCGTGAGCACCACGGAATACTCCCAGTCGCTGCCGCGCGGCGGGTGCTCGAGAGAGCCCTCGACGCGCAGCGCCGAGAAGCCCTCGACCGGCACCTGCGCGGCCGTGGTCACGGCCGCGGCGCCGAAGCGCAGGTGATGCTTGCACTGCGGGCAGACGGCCGCGCTTTCGAGGATCGTCGCCTTGCAGTGCGGGCAAGTCCGCGTTCGGCCCACGTTCCCGGAGGATGTGCGCCCCGGCAGCATTCAGGCCTGGCCAGTCATTACTTGGTGCCGGGACCCTGCTCGGTCCAGCCGAAATCGGCCTGGCCGCGCATGCGCGAGCCCGCTGCCACCGTGAGCACCGCCGCCTTGATGTCGCCGTTGATCACGCCGGTCTCGAGCAGCTCCACGCGCGCGGTGGCGGTGATGTTGCCGTGGACCTCGCCGCTCACGATGATGGTCGCCGCGGTGACCTGCCCGGTCACGTGCGCGCCCTGCTCGATCGTCACGTTGCCCTGCACGTTCACGTCGCCCTTGAAGCGGCCCGCGACGCGCACGTGGCCCGAGCCCTCGATCTTGCCCTCGATCGTGAGGTCGCCCGCGATCAGCGACTCCTTGGCCGGGCCGCGTTCGGCGGCACGCCGCGCCGCGTCCAGCGCGACCGCGCCCTGCGCCGCAGGTGGCCGCTCGACTGCGCGGAGCGCAGGCTCCGGCGCCGCAGGGGCCGGCTCGCCCGTGCCGGGGGTGTGTTCCTTGACCGTGGGATCTTTCCAGAGTGCCATGTCGTCCTCCTGAAATTGTGCGCCGGGCGCGTCTGACTGATGTCGATGGTGGCTGATGTCGATGGTGCCGGCTGAGGGACTCGAACCCCCGACCAGCGGTTTACAAAACCGCTGCTCTACCAACTGAGCTAAGCCGGCACCGGGAGGGCGATTCTAACCGCCGATTCACCGGCGTGCTCAGGGCGCAGGCGCTGCCGGCGTCACGGAATCGGAAGTCGGGCAGGCCCGCAGTTCAATGCGCAGGCCCTCGTCGCCCGGGCCGCGGAATACCTCGAGGCCGGGCAGGCCCGCGTTCGCGTCGCGATCCACGTCCAGCCAGAACACGTCTTCGAGCCGGAAGCGATCATCCGCCTTCGGCGTGAACCCCGCCTTGCGCGCGATGGCGATGACCTTGGCGGAGCGCCCGGCGTCAGCGAATACCCCCAGCGAGACCACGTTGCCCGGCGGCTCGTCGGTGAGCAGGTAGGCGTCCGGGATACCGGCCGCCCTGAGCGTGGCGAGCGCATTCTCTGCGTCCGCAGGGGTGGCGAGGTTCTCGATGCGCACCCAGTGCCCCGCCCAGACCTCGTCGCGGGACGGCCGGAGCCGCGAGGTGAATCCCAGCCCGTCGAGCCTCGCGGCGGCTTGTTCGGCCGCGGCACGGTCGAGGTACGGCCCGCCGCTCACGCAGGTGGCCGCCTCGCCCGGGCCCATCGACCTCTGGGCCCGGAGCCTCGGCCAGGCCCTGCTGCGCGACCGGCACCTCGCGCAGCAGATGGATGGCGTGGGTACTGCCCTGGCTGCTCGGCGTCGGGTGGCCACCCGCGTCCGGCGCCGGCGCGAGCCAGCGCGTCCACGCGAAGAACAGGATGTTGGCCAGCAGCAGGACGAGGAACAATGCTCGCACTTGGGGTCCGCCCTCGGTCGGAGCGCGTTGCCTGGGGGAGCGGGATCTTAGCCGGAAAAACACGGGCCCGCCCCTCGCTGGAGGGACGGGCCCGGTATCTTCAACGACGCGAACTGTCCGCTGGCCGCCTTCAGCAGGCGGCCTCGAGTCGCCCGATCAGCCGCCGCTCGACATGTAGGCCGCCACGTCGGCAGCCTGCTGCGAGGTCAGCTTGAACGCCTTCTTGTGCTTCTCCTGACCGGCCGAGATCTTCTCGATCGTGGCGGTGAGCGCCTTGACGTCCTCACCTTTCGTGTCGGCCACCTCGTGGCACTCGGCGCAATCCTTCTCGAACGTGGCCTTGCCGGCGGCCGCATCGGCCAGGGACGCGCCGCTGTAGCCGGCCAGTCCGGCCGCCGTTGCTGCAATCATTGTCAATGTTCTGATTTTCATAACATTTCTCCAATTGTTATCGCCCGGCAGATCGGCTGCCGGCGCTCCAGGTCGCCTCGGCGCGGATGATACACACCGGGCCTGCTCATTCAGACTGGGGTTTCCCACGATGGTTCACCCGGTTGACCCCGCCAGGACCGCCAGCCCGCGCAATACGAGGTCGGGAACCAGGGTGACCGGCGACCTGAGCAGGGGCGCCACGGCGGAACTGGCGCCACCCGTCAGCAGCAGCGCGGCAGGCGCGCCGAGCCTCGATTCCACGTCGGCCACGCCACGATCGATCATCGCGGCCACGGCGAGGCGGCAGCCGAACTCGATGGCATCCCGGGTGTTGTCCGCGAGCGGTGCACCGCCCGAGGCGCCGCTGGCAGCCGTGCGACCGGCGAGCTCCGCCGTCCCGCCGTGCAGCGAGCGAACCATGAGATCGGGCCCCGGAATGATGAACCCGCCGAGATGCTCGCCGCGCCCGTCCACGGCGTCGAACGTGGCGGCCGTCCCGACATCCGCCACGCAGCAGGCGCCGCGCGCCGCGGCGTGCCCGGCGATGACGGCGAGCCAGCGGTCGACGCCGAGCAGCTGCGGCTCGCGGTATGCATTGCGCACGCCCCCGGCCTCGCGAGAGGTCGCGACGAAGTTCACGGGGCGACCGGTCGCAAGACGCGCGGCCGCGTCGAGGGCCGCCGACGGCGCCGCCGACACGCTCGCCGCGAGTACCTCGTCGATACCGGTCGCCGCGAACAACTCGCGCCGCCAGTCCTCCGGCGTCCAGCCCGCGTAGGACGCGGCCTGCTGTTCGCCCATTCGATCGCCGTCCTGCAGCGCCCACTTGACGCGCGAATTGCCGATGTCGACCAGCAGTTTCACGTGGCAGCCCTCGGCGCGGCGCGCAGGCTCACGTCGCCCGCGAAGAATCGCTCGATGCGGTCGCCCACTTCGACGCGCAACGCGCCGTCGCGGTCCGCGCCGAGCGCCCGGCCCTCGACACTGCCGGCACTCTGCGTGACCCGCACCATGGCGCCCGACAACGAGTCGAATTCCTGCCACCGCGCCGCGAAAGGCGCGAAGCCCTCGCGGCCGAAGCGCTCGAGCCCCGCGCACATCGCGGCCGCGAGTCGCCCCGCGAGCGCGTTGCGACCGGGGACCCGCCCGCCCAGCGCTTCGCGAAGATCCGCGACCGGCGTGGCATCGGGCGCCGCGAGGCTCTCACGCGCGTCGCCCGGCAATGCGAGATTGAGGCCGAGCCCCACGACGACGCTCGCCGCACCGCCCGCCTCGAGCTTCAGCTGTATCAGCAGCCCGCCGAGCTTCCGGTTGCGCCACACGACGTCGTTCGGCCACTTGAGCATCGCATCGTGGGCACCCTCGTCCCTGAGCGTGTCGGCCACCGTGACACCGATGGCGAGGCTGAGCGCGGAGAGTTCCGCCGGCACGTCCGGGTAACTCCACGCGATCGAGAAGGTCAGGCCCGAGCCGAACGGCGCAAGCCAGGAGCGGCCGCGCCGGCCGCGCCCGGCACGCTGGATTTCAGCGAAGACGATGCGGGGCTGTCCCGGCCGCGGCGCGACCGCCGCGTAGAGGTGCTCGTTCGTCGAGTCCACGTCGAAGAGGACTTCGACCACGCCGGGCAACGGACGGTGGTCCCGCTCCGCCGACCGGCGGATCGCGTCGGAATCGAGGAGTTCGCAGGGTACGGTGAGCTGGTAGCCGCGACGTTCGACGCTGGCGACGTCCACGCCGCACTGCCGGAGATCCGCGACCAGTTTCCACACGGCCGTGCGACTCACGCCGAGGCGGGAGGCGAGCGCAGGTCCGGCGTGCATTTCGCCGTCGGCCAGCAGTTCGAGCAGCGCCCTCCGCGAGGCGTCGCTCATCTGGGCCGCAGGAGCCACAGGCGCTGCGCACGGCTCTCGTTGCCGTCCAGCATCCGCCGGATATTGGCGCGGTGCGTGTATGCGACGAACACCGCCATCACGATGCCGAAAGCGAGCCGTGGCGTGTCGCCCGGCCAGGCAAACGCGACGTAGACCGGCAGCGAAGCGACGCCGAGCACCGTGCCGAGACCCACGTACCCGGTAATGACCACGCACGCCAGCCAGACCGCGAGGAAGGGGACCAGGGCCGCGGGCGCCAGCACCGCCACTGCGCCGAGCAGGGTGGCGGCCCCCTTGCCGCCGCGGAATTCGTGCCAGACCGGGTAGACGTGCCCGACGACCACCGCAATCGCGCAGGCGACGGCGAGCCACTCGCCGTCGAGCGCCGCGTCGTAGCCGACCAGCGGCAGGGCGAGCCCGGGCAGGACACCGACCGCGAGCAAGGCCTTGCCGACGTCGATCGCGAGCACGCCCGCCGCGAACTTCCAGCCCTGCGTGCGCAGCGCGTTGGTGCTGCCGGCGTTGCCGCTGCCCTGCGAGCGGATGTCCACGCCCTTGAACCGCCCGAGCAGCAGGCTGCCGACGAGCGAACCGAGCAGGTACGAGATCAGTGTTTTTACGCCGAGTTCGAGCACGCGAGCCTCCCGCCTCGATTCTAGCATCGGCCTGACCGCGGCCCGTGCCGCCGGGCCGCGTCAACTGCAGGCACGTCGACGACCTCGAGTTGGACGCTAGCTGCTGCGCGGCAGGAACACCTCGGCGAGCATGCAGCGCACCGACCCGCCGCCACACCGCTCGATGGTCGGGACTGGCGTGGCGACGACGGCATCCACATTGTCTCGCAGCGCTTCCTGGTCCGCAGGGCCGAACGCGTGCCACGCCCGCTGCGACATCGTGAGTACGGACGAACCCCCGCGCGCGCGCAGTTCGAGCGCGTTGCCGGCAAATTCCGCCAGCTGCGAGTGATCGATGGTCACGACACGCCGGCCGCCCGATCGCAGCCGTTCGAGCAGGCTGCCGCGCGCGGTGCCGGTCACGGCGTCGGCGCACAGGATGGCCGAGCGGGTGCCGACCGAAAGCAGAACGTTCGTGTGGTAGACCGGCACACCGGTCGAGTCGGTCGCGTCGAACGCCACGGGCTCGTAGCCGAGTTCCTCGCAGAGCTCGCGCAGCACGGACTCGTCCGTGCGCGGCGAGCGGCACGCGTAGGCCACCCGCGCCGCATGGTCGAACACGACGCTGCCCGTTCCCTCGAGGAACCTGCCCGAGAGTTCGTGGTGCGAAAGATCGACGAGGCGCGACACCGAGTAGCCGCCCTGTTCCTCGAGGCTCGAAATGAGTTCCATGCGCCGCTCGATCCTGCGGCTCGGCGCCAGCATCGGGTACAGCACGACTGTCCCGTCGTGGTGCAGGGTCACCCAGTTGTTCGGGAACACCGCATCGGGGCAGGCGCTGGGCCCGGGCTCGTCGAGCGCGAAAGCCCCGACGCCGGCCGCGGCCAATGCCGCCGCCAGCGCGTCGAATTCGGACAGTGCGCGCTGGCGCAGGTCGCCGGATGCGGGCCCGGCCTCCGGCTGCTGGAAGGCGTTGCTGCCGGCCGTCTGGGGGTTCCAGCCGAAGGCCGCCGGCCGGACCATCAGCACGGCGTCGGCCGACTGGCGCAGCTTCGTCCCCCCTGCGGGGCCTTCGGTTTGGGGGTTCTGGTCGGTGACGGGCTCGGGCATGACCGGATTGTAGTGGGCGTCGGCTTGCCAGACCCGTGACTCCGTTGCGGTTTATCCCAGTTGCGGACGATTCTCATTCCGGACAGACTGGCCCACGTAGGAGACCCATCGAGCACCGCCCCAGAATGATCCCGATCAGCCTTGCAGCCATGAAGAAAGGCGCCCGCGGCACCGTCGCGGGGGTCACGGACGACGCGCAGAGCCTGGGCGACGAGTCCCACTCCACCGTCAGCCGGCGACTGCTCGAGCTCGGTTTCGTGCCCGGCGAACCCTTCGAGGTCATCGCGGCCGTCTGGCCGGGCGGCGATCCGATCGCGGTGCGCCTCGGCAACACCACTTTTGCACTGCGACTCCGGGAGGCGAGGTCAGTACTGGTCGCAGTCGACTGCGCCTGACCCGGCCATGAGCGAGCAAGGTCCCGCGTCCGAGCCGATGCGAGTTGCGCTCGTCGGCGTGCCGAACTGCGGCAAGACCGCGCTCTTCAACCGTCTCACGGGCAGCCGCCAGAAAGTCGCCAACTACGCCGGCGTCACGGTCGAGCGCAAGGAGGGTTCGTTCGTCGGCCCCTTGCTGCGGCGCCTGTACCGCGTCCTGGACCTGCCGGGCTCCTACAGTCTCACGCCAACGACGCTGGACGAGGCCATCACGCGCGACTTCCTGCTCGGCAGGCTCGCGGGCGAAGCCGCGCCGGAATTCGTCGTCTGCGTCGTGGACGCGACCAACCTGCGCCTCAACCTGCGGCTGGTCCTCGAGCTGCGCGACCTCGGTGTCCCGATGATCGTCGCGCTCAACATGAGCGACCTCGCGAGCGACCGTGGCGTGCGGCTCGACCGCGAGATGCTCGAGCGCGAGCTCGGCGTGCCGGTCGTCGAGACGGTCGCAGTCGCCGCCAGCGGACACGATCGGCTCGTCGCAGCCCTCGAGGCCGCCGTCCACCCGGGCGTCGCACCGCCGCGGGAATGGCGCGACCCGAGCTTCGAGCACATCCAGCAGACGCAGCGCGAAGTGCGTCGCATCCTCGCGGCCGTCGGATACACCGAGCCCGCCCGGACCGATGCGCTGCGGCGCCTCGACGCACTCGTCATGCACCCGCTGGCCGGGCCCGTGATCCTCGCCGTGCTGCTCTTCTTCGTGTTCCAGGCGGTCTTCAGCTGGGCCACCCTGCCGATGGAGCTGATCGGCTCGGGTGTCGCGTGGCTCAGCGCGCAGCTCACGGGCGCCCTGCCCGACGGCGCGCTCCGCAGCCTGCTCGTGGACGGCGTGATCGCCGGCGCCGGCAGCGTGCTGGTGTTCCTGCCGCAGATCCTGATCCTGTTCCTGTTCATCCTGGTGCTCGAGGACACGGGCTACCTGCCACGCGCGGCCTACCTGCTCGACCGCCTGATGGGCAGCGTCGGGCTCTCCGGACGGGCCTTCATACCGCTGCTCTCGAGCTTCGCATGCGCCGTGCCCGGCATCATGGCGACGCGCACCATCCCGAACGTGCGCGACCGCATCGCGACCATCATGGTCGCGCCGCTCATGACCTGCTCGGCTCGCCTGCCCGTCTACGCACTCGTCATTGCCGCGTTCATCCCGAATCGCCCGGTCGGCCCGTTCAATCTCCAGGGACTGGTGCTCTTCACCCTGTACGTGGTCGGCATCCTCGCGGCGATGGCCGTCGCCTGGGGGCTGAAGCGCACGGCGCTCCGATCCTCGTATCACCCGCTGCTGCTCGAGCTTCCGGAGTACCACTGGCCGCACGTCCGCAGCCTCGCGATCGGGCTGTGGGAGCGCGCGAAGGTGTTCGTCGGGCGCGTGGGTACGATCATCCTCGCGCTCATGATCGTGCTGTGGTTCCTCAGCAGCTATCCGGCCGCCCCGGCCGGCGCACCCGGTCCCGCGATCCAGTACAGCTACGCAGGCTCCCTGGGCCGCGCACTCGAGCACGTGTTCGCCCCGATCGGCTTCAACTGGCAGATTTCGCTCGCGCTGGTGCCCGGGCTCGCGGCACGCGAGGTCGCGGTGGGCGCGCTCGGCACCGTGTACTCGCTCTCCGCCACCGGCGACGACGTCTCGGCGACGCTGGCGCCGATGATCGCCGGCACGTGGAGCCTGGCGACCGCGCTGTCGCTCCTCGCCTGGTTCGTGTTCGCTCCGCAGTGCCTGTCAACGCTCGTGGTCGTGCGGCGCGAGACCAACTCGTGGCGCTATCCGCTGCTCATGACAACGTATCTTTTCGCGCTGGCATACATCGCTGCGTTCGTGACCTACCGCGTGGCGCTGGCGCTGGGCGGCGGCTGAGGGCACCCCGATGCTCGAACAGGTCCTGGTGTGGATCATCGTCGCGATCGCCGCGGCCTACGCGGTGCGCGCGATCGCGCGCAGCTTCCGCAAGGGCAGCGATCACTGCAGCAACTGCGGCATCAGCGAACGGAAGGACGGCCCCGCGAACGCGGCTGACCCGGGCGCGCCGATTCAGGAATCGCGCGGCTCGCCGACGCTCGCCGGACGCCCGCTCACGGAGCGCACCACGTACACGGGCCTGCGCTTCGACTCCATGTAGATGCGGCCGACGTACTCGCCCAGGATGCCCAGGGACAGGAGCTGTATGCCGCCCATGAAGACCACGGCCGCGAACAACGACGCGTAGCCCGGCATGTCCACGCCGTAGATCAGAGTGCGCAGCGCGATGTACCCACCGTAGACGATGGACACGAGCGCGAAGAGCGCGCCCGCAATCGTCGAGGCCCGGAGCGGCGCGGTCGAGAAGCTCGTGATGCCCTGCACCGCGAGGCCGAAGAGCCGCGGCCAGTTCCACTTGGTCCGGCCCGACACGCGGGGCGGCCGCACGTATGACACGGTCGCAGCCGGGAAACCGCTCCACGCGAACAGGCCTTTCATGAAGCGCTGGCTCTCCGGCAACGACCTGACCACGTCCACGACCGAACGATCCATGAGGCGGAAGTCGCCGACGTTCGGCGGGACCGGCGTCGACGCCAGGTGGTTGTGCACGGAGTAGAAGGCCGACGCGCTCGTGCGCTTGAGCCAGCCGTCCGACCTCCGGTCGTCACGCACCGCC
The DNA here is from genome assembly GCA_963726665.1 of uncultured Gammaproteobacteria bacterium. Classification (GTDB taxonomy): domain Bacteria; phylum Pseudomonadota; class Gammaproteobacteria; order Steroidobacterales; family Steroidobacteraceae; genus RPQJ01. The sequence continues at coordinate 46,062 of CAVSDW010000016.1, forward strand.
AGCACCACGGGCGCGCCCGCCATCCAGTGCGAGATCATGGCGGGCACGAGTTCCGGCGGATCCTGGAGGTCGGCGTCCATCGGGATCACCGCATCGCCGGTCGCGTGGTCGAGCCCGGCGGATAGCGCCGCTTCCTTGCCGAAGTTGCGCGAGAGATCCACGACCACGACCCGTCCGAACGGCGGCCGCGCAGCCTCGAGTTCGGCGAGCGTCGAGTCGCTGCTGCCGTCGTTCACGCAGACGAACTCGAACTCGACATCGCGGCTTGCCTCGCGCAGCGCCTCGCCGAGCCCGGCGAAGTACGTTGCGACGACGCCGGCTTCGTTATAGAAGGGCGTGACGATGCTGACGCGACGCCGCGGATCGGGCGCGGTGGTATCGGTGGTGATGCTCATGGCCGGATTGTCCTACACGTGCACGCAACGCTCACGCAGTTCCTGAAGTTCGCCGCGGGCGGGGCCGTCGGCACCGCCCTGCACTACGCCGTGCTGGTCGCCTGGGTCGAGGTTGCCGGCGGTCCTGTCGTCCCGGGTACGCTCGCGGGATTCTGCGCGGGCGCGCTTGCGAACTACCTCATCGCCCGCCGCTACGTGTTCGTGAGCGACCGGCCGCACGGCTCCGCGGTGCCGAGATTCGCACTCGTCGCCGCCGCGGGTGCCGCGATCAATACCGCGATCGTAGCCCTGCTCTACCGCACGGGCGCGTATTACCTCGCGGCCCAGGTCATTGCGACGGGCGTGGTGCTGGTCTTCAATTTCCTCGCGAACAGGCACTGGACCTTCTCCCGCTGAGCCCTTCCGCCCGCCGGCCCGTGCCGGCCGTCAGGGCGAGGCTCCTGCCGGTTGCTCGAGGCTGATCACGGCGCAGACGTGCCCGCGCTGGAAGCGAACTCCACCGCCCAGGGCCCGGGCGAGGTTCCGGCCGTTGAGCCCGGGAAACTTGCGCGCTTCCTGGTCGCCCACGACGACGTGCGTGACACCCAGTGAATCGAGGAACGCGCGGCTCCACGGCGCCGCTTCGCCTTCCTGCGCGGCCGTGTACGCCTGCTGCATGTGGCGCTCGTATTCGCGGAAGCGATCCCAGGTCCACGGACCGGTGGGCGAATCCCCGATCATGCGCGGGGAGAACTGCCAGACGTGCCGGGTCCAGCCGCAGATGCCCGGCCTGCCGGAGAAGGCCGCGATGCGGCCCGCCCAGCCATAGTCCAGGGGGACGCCTGCCACGAACTCGCCGGTGCCGCAGAGCTCCGCAATCTCGACACGCCCGGGCATCTTCGAAAGTTCGGATGCGATGGCGAAATCGCAGGGGAAGTCGCGGGCGAAGGAGGCCGCCGCGTCGAACCCCGGCGTGTCGGGCGTGCGCAGCCTGCGGTCCGCCACCGAGTAGGCGTGCACCGTCGCCCAGGTCGCGGCAACCACGACCGTCGCGACCGCGAGCGCGCGCACGTAGCGCCGGTCCTCGAACGCGACACGCAACGCCGGCCCGAAGGCGATCACGGCGAGGAACGGGACGAGGTAGTAGCCCTCCAGCCAGAACCGCATCGCGAGGTTCCAGCGTTTCCAGTCGCCACCGCCACGGTGTGCGAAATCACCCACCACGAACTCCGGCAGGAGCCACGCCACGAAGGCCGCGGCGCCGAGGACCACGAGCGCGGTGCGATCCTCCCCATCGGGCGACCGGCGCGGCGCAAACGCCAGCGTGCAGCACGCGCAGGCCAGGGCGATCGCCACGCCACCGCGTACGGCCGCGACGACGGCGAGGAGTACCACCGCCGCCACTGCGATCCTGCGGTGCACCGGCCATGACCCGGCAGCCGACCCGGAACGAACGGCCACCAGGCCGGCCCCGAGTGCGGCGATGAAGAATGCGAGCGGCCCAGCCTGCGCCGAGAGGAAACCGCCGAGCGGGCTCGCGAGCCGCGTCTCCACCCAGTACCAGCTGATGGCGGGCGACTGGTGGTGCAACAGCGCCGGAAGGCACAGCGCGAGCGCCAGCGCGCCGGTTGCGCCGAGGTTTGCGAGCAGCAGTGCGAAGCTGCGGCCACTCCCTTTGCTTCATTCGCACGCCCGCAATGACAGCGCAGGCGCTGCCCAGCACTGCCAGGTCCAGCACCACGCTTCCGCTGTGCGACAGGTAGACGGCCGAGGCCAGCGCGGCCGCGAGCACCACGCGCGCGCGGTCGAACCGCCGTGCCTGCAGCAGCAGCGCCATGGAACCGTAGAGCGCGACCTGCAGGAAGAACACGCGCTGGAATGCGTGGTGGTCGCCCTGCAGGAGGAGATAGAACGGATATTGCGAGTACGTGTACGGCACGACTTCGCGCTCGAGTGACCACCACGGCGCGGCCGGTCCGCCCGTGAGCGCGTCCAATCACCTTCCACACGGCCAGTCCGCTCGTGGACAGGAACACGCCGATGCCGAGCCCGAGGCTCACGGTCAGTGCGCTGCCACGCGCGAGGCGCGGGTCGCCCGACGCGAGCAGCGCCTGGGTCCAGGCCGAAAGCGCGAAGCTTCCGAGCAGGAGCAGGAAGACGTCCGAGAATACGAAGAGCACGCTGCCGGCCGACCCGTCCCCGGTCAGCACGCGCCAGCCCCATGCGGCAAGACCGGGGAGTGCGTGCAGCAGGACGTAGTAGTCGAGCGGCTGGCCGGCAAGCCACAGGTTTTCCGGGGGGTAACCGCGGCCGTGGACAAAGGCCTGCACCAGCGAGAAGTTGAAGAGCTTCTCCGATCCGACGTGGGCGTAATCGTTGTCCCAGTAGACGGATGGCCAGTCGGTGCGCAGCGCGAACATCGCGACGAAGACCAGTGCGTACACGGCCAGCAGCACGGCATCCGCACGCAAGTCCCAGCCGATGCCTCCGAACGCGCCCGTTCCGGCGGCGGCGCCGTCCGCGCGGCGCGTCCGGGCGAACCACGCAGCTGCGGCGAGCCCCAGCAGCGTGACCGGCACCGCGATCGAGTACGACGGAAGCACGCGCGCGACCAGCGAGAAGACGAGGAGTGCCATCGGCGGCCCCGCGGTCACGCTGACCGCGATCAGCGGAACGCGCCGTGCATCGCCGAAAGCGCGGCGACAGAGCGGGATGGCCGCGCAGGCGCTGGCGGCGACGATCAGGAGGTACAGGCTTATGGGCCCGACAACGTGCATCGGATGGAGCTACGGTCCTGACGCCGTAAACGGCGGCCCGGCATCGGGAACGGTGCGCGCGGGAACTCCCTTCCCGCGCGCATCCACGTTCAGTTCCTTCGGGTCAGGTGCCGGTCTCATCCGCCGGCGGCGTCTCCGCGGCACCCGGCGCGGGTGGCTCTTCGCCCGCCATCTGGTAGAGGATCGCAGGATCCGTCTCTTCCTCCGCCAGCAGCGAATGGCAGGTGTCGCACTTCTTGGAGATCTTCTCGCCGTCGCCCGTCGCGTGCTTCTTGTCGTGGCAGCGGAAGCAACCCGGCGACTGCTTGTGGCCGAGGTGGTTCGGGTAGGTGTCCCACGTGACCTTCATCTGCGGGAACACGTTCCAGCAGTAGACGTCGCCGAGCGCCTTGCCGGCCTGCGCGATCGCAGCCGCCTTCGACTTCGCGAGATCGGGGTAGTTCTTGGCGTAGAAGGCCGCGATGTCGGCGGCAATGCCTGCCCGCGCCGCATCCTGCGAAGGATAGGCGACCTGCACGGCCCGCAGGCCTTCGCGCTTGATGAACGGCAGCGTCTTGTCGATCGCACCCTGGTCCATGGAATTGTCGATCTCGTTGGCCGGCTGCCGGTAGATGTGCGTCGGACGGTTGTGGCAGTCGACGCAATCCATCTGGCGCCACTCGGCGTCCTTGGGCGCGGCCTCGTTCTTGAACAGCTTGACCTTGCCGTCGGCACCGGTCATCTCGACGTCGTAGATCTTTTCCCGACTCTCGTCCGACAGGTACCTGACCTTGACGCCCGGGGCGACGTGCCAGTGGATGCCCGACGATCCGCGGCCGTGGGCGCCGCCGATCTTGAGCATCAGTACCGTGTGCAGTTCGGTGTTCTGCTCGTCGTCCGCGTAATGGACGCGCACCCGCAGCTTGTCGCCGACGAACTTGGTCGGCCAGTGGCACTGCTCGCAGGTCTCGCGGGCCGGGCGCAGGTTGTGGACCGGCGTCGGGATCGGCGTCGGATAGAGATTGAATGCGACCGCGATCAGCTGCCAGCTTCCGGAGAGCTTCGACTTCACGAACCAGTCGGCTCCCGCCCCGATGTGGCAGTCGGCGCAGGCGACGCGCGAGTGCGGCGAGCGCTGGTGCGCGGTGTATTCCGGCTGCATCACCGTATGGCAGGCGGTACCGCAGAACTCTACGGACTCCATGTACTCGACGCCCTTGTAGGTGCCGACCGCGAGCACCACGACACCCACCAGCGCCATGACCCCGAAGGCCGCCAGAGCCTTGCGGGTGCGCGGCGCGTTGAAGTCGATCACCGGCAGGCGCGGCGCGGGCGTGCCGCTGGCCTCGGCCGCGTGCTCCTTCTTCTTCTGGCGCCACATGCCGACCGGGACCAGCACCAGTCCGGCCACCACCACCGCCGGCAGCAGCAGGTAGGTAATGATGCCGAGGTAGGGCCCGCCCCTGAACCCGAGGTTCTGGATCAGGAACAGCGTGACGAAGAGCAGGAAGCCGACCAGCGCAATCGCCGTGCCGATCATGCTGAGCGCGCTGCGCGTGATTACCGAAAAATAGTTCCTGATCATGCGTGGCCCCCGGGCCTTATATTGCGAGCGATACTTGTCGCGGGCGAAGCATAGCGCTTTGCCCCATCGTGACCAATCTCGCCGCGGCTCAACCGCGGCGAATACCTATGCGAGCGGGAACCGCTGCTGCGCCAGGCCCTTACTTGAGGGTCGAGTAGTACGCCGCAAGGTTGGCGATGTCGGTGGCGGAGAGCTTCTTCGCCTCCTTGGTCATCTTCGCGCTCTTGGTGCGCGTGCCGTTCTGGTATTCCTGGATCGCCTTGGTGAACTTGTCCACGGACAGGCCGGCGATGCCCGGGACCTCGTCGTCACCCTTGCCGTCGTCGCCGTGGCAGTCGACACAGGAATCCGCCGACAGTTTCTTGCCGGCTGCGGCGTCCGCAGAGTACGCGGGCGTCGCGAACATCGCGCAGGCGCACAGCAGCAGGGACAGGGACAGTCGGTTCATCGCAATTCTCCTGGATTCGAGTGCCAGCGGGTCGACGAGGCGCGTCCGGCCTCCATTCTCGCCGAACCCGCCCGTCATCGCCAGCGCGTCAGCTAGTGGGCGGGAAAGCCGTGCTCCTGCATCCAGCGCGTCGGCAACAGGTGGTGCAGCACGACCAGGATGATGAACGGCAGCGGCGAGCAGCACGAGCGCCGTCGTGAGGCTCTCCATTCCCGTCATCTCCATCTTGTAGGTCATCAGCCCACGCAGGCTCTTCGAGAACTCCTGGCCGCCGATCACGACGTTCCAGCGCATGGCGAAGATCCCGACCTCCACCAGCAGCACGGAGACGAAGTACATCAGCGTGCGCATGCCCGCGCTGATGCGCTTGCTGCGGACCAGCGAAAGGATGAGGAGCGGCAGCAGCATGCCCAGCGCCACCTGCACGACCACCAGGCTCGTGAAGAGCCGCTGCGACACCAGCTCGCCCAGGATCCTGATCGATTCCTCGCTCTGGTACACGCGGTGGATGTATTCCAGGCCCTCGAACGCGAAGTCGACGATCATCGCCACCAGCAGGAACAGCCCGACGGTGTCCAGGCAGCGCATGTCCATCTTTTCCCTGCGCAGCAGGTTCAGCACGATGTAGACGAACATCACCATGGCGATGCCCGACACGATTGCGGACAGCAGGAACACGATGGGCATCAGCACGCTGCCCCACCACGGGTTCGCCTTCACCGAGCCGAAGATGAAACCGACGTACCCGTGCAGCAGGAACGCGGAGGGGATGCCGATGACCGTCACGAACTTGCTCGCCTTGTGGTCCCAGGCCACGGCCTCGGGGCTGATGTCGTTCGAGTAGAGCGAGAGCGCCCGGTACAGGGGCTTCATGACGCCGGTCGCCGCCCGCGCCATCAGCACCAGCTGCTGGCGGTATTCCAGCCACACCTCGATCAGCAGGATGCCCATCAGGTACCAGAGGTAGACGAAGCCGAACATGGCCATCGCGGAGGTCGGCTGCGGCGTCATGAAGATCTCGTATGCGCGCTCCGGGTGCCCGAGGTGCAGCTGCAGCGGCAAGCCCGCGATCAGCATGAACGACAGCGCGGTGAGCAGTGCCAGCCGGTAGATCGGCTGCACCTCGACGACGTTGAACACCTTCACCAGCGAGGCGAGGATGAACGCGCCGGCGACGATCCCGGTGATGTACGGATAGACGACGATCAGGATCGACCAGTGCGTCTCCACCTCGTTCGGGTAGATGAAGCCGACCACCTGGCTGAACTGGTGGGCCAGCTGGTCCAGGAGCGCCTGGGGCACCGTGCCGCTCATCGAACTTCTCCGTCAAGGTTCGCGTAGAGCACCTTGGGTTCGGTGTTGAGGTCGGGCTTCAACACGCTGATCACGTTCTCCCGCTGGAAGCTCACGAGGCGGTCGGCCTTGCCCTTCAGGTCGCCGAAGATCCGCGCCTCCGTCGGGCAGACCTCGACGCACGCCGGCAGCAGGCCCCTGGTGATGCGGTGGTAGCAGAACGTGCACTTGTCGGCCGTCTTGGTGACCGGGTTCAGGTAACGGGCGCCGTACGGACAGGCCTGGATGCAGTACCGGCAGCCGATGCAGCGCTTTTCGTCGACCAGCACCACGCCGTCCTTGGTCTGGAACGTCGCGCCGACCGGGCAGACCTGCACGCAAGGCGGATGCGCACACTGGTTGCAGAGCTTCGGCACGAAGAACGTGCGCACCACGCTCGGGTCCACCGGCTGGTCCTGCTCGGCGAGGCGCTGCTCCGGCGTCTTGGTGCTGATGCACTCCACCTGCACTTCGCCATCGGCATGGATCGAGTAGCGCTCGATCCAGGTGCGGAAGAAGAACGGCTCCTCCGGCACGCCGTTCTCCGTCTTGCACGCCTCGACGCAGCGGTTGCAGCCGATGCACTTGTCGACGTCCACGCCCATGCCGTACCAGTGGTCCGTCGGGTCGTAGCCCGGCGAAGCCTTCGGGGCCGCGGTGGCGGGATCGTTCCCTGCCGCCTGTGCCGCGAGCGCGCCGCACACCCCGGCCGCCGGGAAGAAGAGGATCGCGTCCTTGAGGAACTCGCGCTTGTTCACTTGTGCCCCTCCGGCAGGTGGGCGTAATGGCACTCCCAGCACACGTAGGTGCGGCCGTGCGAGCTGAAGTCGACCCGTGAACTGGCGGCGGCCGGGTCGGTCGATGCAGTGTCGTGGCAGCGTGCGCAGGCCTCGCGTCCCTGCGGCTTGGTCGGATACGCCGAGCGCGGTTCGACCAGGTGCTGTTCCGGGGCCTGGTGGCACTCGGTGCAGGCAAGCTGCGAGTGAGTCGACAAGGCCTTGGTGCGCGCGATCAGCCCGTGGCAGCCGCCGCAGTCCTGCGGAGCCTCGTCCGGCTTCGGGTCGTGCGGGTCGTGGCAGCTCACGCAGCGCTTGCCCGGCTTGTGCTTCTGCCCATCGACCTGCGGGAACCCGTTGGGTCGCGACGCGACGAAGCCGTGGCAACCGAGGCAGAACTCGCGGTCGCGATGCTTCGGAGGCGTCGCCGCCTTGTCGTCCTTGTTTGCGACGTGCGCCGCGGCCGGGCCGTGGCAGTTCTCGCAGCCGATCTTGCGGTGGAATCCGCCAAGCTTGGTGTCGTATTCCTCCTGGTGGCACTCGCGGCAGGTCGCCATCCCGGCGTAGTGCGCGGGCTTCTCCATCTCGCGGACGACTTTCGCCGCCTGGTGCGGCCTGGCCGAGATCCAGGTCTCGGGCAGCAGGAAGAACCGGGTGACGACGACGATCAGGAACAACCCGACGATGACGCCGAGTCGCTTAAGCTGCTCAGGAAGCTTCACTGGCGACTCCTGCAGGCACTAAGGCCATGCTGCCCCCCCGATCTCGCCCCGTTCCCACTGGCGTGGGACGGGCCGATGTTAGGTGCTGGCCTGCTCAAATCATCTAGGTAATTTCAACGACGCCCGCGCGTCCCGTGGACTCAAATGCGCAGCGGGCCGACCCTTCCGGGCCGGCCCGCCGCCTCACCTCACCCACTCTGCAGTTCAGCCGAAGAACTGCCCCCACAACGCCACGAAGATGCCGGCCGCGCAGGCGATGCCGACGGCCACGGCGATGAAGCCGAAGACGTAGGCGGCGGTCAGGTTCGAGCTCTCCGGCGCCGGCACGAGGAACTTGTCGAGCTGCTTCGTATCCACCAGCCGCTGGTACTCGAGCGGCCGCTCTTCCTTGAACTTCTCGAGCGGCATGACGCCCGTGAAGATCACCGGATCCATCGGGAAGGCCTCCGGACGCAGGTGCGTGTGGAAGAAGTGGAAGATGAAGATGAAGCCGGTCGCGAGCAGGGCCTCGTCGCTGTGGATGATGTAGGCCGCGTTCAGCGCCCAGCCCGGAACGTACCTGGCGAAGAAGCCCGGCTGCCAGAGCATGAGGCCCGAGAAGCCGATCATCGCCACGCCCCAGAAGACGGCGAGGTAGTCGAACTTCTCCCAGTACGCCCAGCGGTCCATCTCGGGCCGCTTGCCGATGTACAGGAAGTACTTGATGTTGCCCCAGAAGTCCTGGACGTCCTTCAGGTTCGGGACCATCGACCTCCAGCCCCAGAAGAAGCCCTTCTCGCCCTTCACGAAGGCGCCCCAGAGCACCATCAGCAGGTGCACGCCGAAGTAGCCGAAGGTCACGATGGCCGCGAAGCGGTGGATCAGGCCGGCCGCCTGCGGCCCGCCGAGCACGGTCATCAGGCCGCCGGCCCAGGGCGCCACGGCGAACTTGAGCGGCAGGCCGGTGATCGCGAGCAGCAGGAAGCTGACCACGATGCTCACGTGCAGCCAGATCTGCGCATTGCTGAAGCGCTTCACGTACGGCCCGGCGCCGCCGTGCCCGGCCTTGTACTCGCCGCGCATCTTGCCGACCAGCGCGCGCTGCAGCCACAGGAAGTCGTGGATGAAGAAGAACGCGAACACGCCGAGCAGCAGCCCGGTCATGAAGAGATAGATCCAGCGGATCTGCCAGCGCGTCGCCGGGTCGTGCGGCAGGACGTGCGGGTCGAAGGTCATGAAGGCCGCGTTCTTGACCTCCTGCTCGTGGCACTTGCCGCAGGTTGCGCCGAGGTTCGCCGGGTTCACGCTCGAGCGCGGATCGCTCGCCGGCAGGTTCTGGTGCGGCGTGTGGCAGTCGGAGCACATCGCGACCGACGACCAGCCGAGCGCTGATGCCTTGCCGTGGAAGCTGTCGCGGAAGCTCGCCATGCCTTCCTTGTGGCAATCTCCGCAGTCTCCCGGCAGGTGCTTGCGCATCGCCGCCGACGTCGGGTCGTTCACCGAATGCTCGTCCATGTGGCAGGTCGTGCAGACCGGGCCTTCCTTGCCTTCCTTCCAGAGCGTGCCGTGCGTGCTCTCGTCCTGCCAGTGCTTGAGGATGGTCGTGTGGCAGACGCCGCAGGTCTCTGGCGACTTCGCGTGGCCCATCTTGGCCCGCGGGTCGTCCTTCTTCTGGATGCCGTGCGAGCCGTGGCAGTTGCTGCAGGCAGGCACCGCGCCGGTCAGGCCGGACTTGATCAGGCCCTGGCCGTGCACGCTCTTCTCGAAGCCCGCGAGCACCTCGTCATGGCACTTGCCGCAGGTCTTCAGCTGGTTGAGCGCCGACAGCTTCGAGTCAGGACTCGAGATCGTGTCGACGTCGTGGCCGGGCCCGTGGCACTTCTTGCAAGTGTGCTTGTCGTGGACGCTCTTCGGCAGCTGCTTGGCCGCCATGCCGTGGCAACCGGCGCAGATCTGGTTGCCGGTCAGCTTCTGGTCGTCCGGCAGCGCATCGTGCGGCGTCGAGGTGATGTTCGTGTGGCAGTCGACACAACCCTGGTCGGGGTGCGCCGCCGATTTCAGGGTCACGTCGTCGTGGCACTTGGTGCACGCGGCATTGTCGGCCCCGACGGCGAGCGGGCTCGCCAGCAGCCCGGCCCAGAGCACGAGTGCGGACCAGAACGAGAATCGCGACAGCAGACGCGTGGGCATGACGGTGCACTCCTGTTATCCGCGCACGGGCGGAATCATCCGCGCCGCGCAGGGCGACAGGCAGCCGTTCATTCCACTACGAGTTATTACGTATGGATCGCGACCCCGTCATGGTGCTGGCGCGGCCGCCGGGAGCCCTCTCATTGCCGGCCGGCTTCACTCGGCCGGCTGCCCGGCGACCTTTCCGCTGCCGCGCCGCAGCCTGGGCGCGACAATGAGGGCCGTACCGTAGAGGGCCATCGCGATGAACAGGGTCGCGGGTCGCGAGTACTTGAAGTCCTGGCCAACCATCTTGAGGCCAATTCCGATCAACAGCGGGTAGACCAGCCACGACCACTCGCGGAAACGGCCCTGCCGGCCGATCCATGCAACCACGAGCGTCGCCGTGGCTAGCACGACCGTGGTGACCGTGGCGAGCACACCCTTCGCGACGCTGCCGTCCGCCAGCCCCCCGACCAGGGGCGCGACGTAGCCCGTCACGCAGGCGGCGGCGGCGGCGAAGAAGACCAGGTTGATGACGAGCCTGAGCGCGCTCGCCACGTGGTCGCCGGTCGGCTGGCGCCGCGCGGCGGCAAGTCCGGTCGACAGTGCGCCCGCCACGAGCACGACGAGCATGACGCCGGCGGGCCGGACCCACGGCCCGGCGGCCGGCGTCGTGACCATCTGCAGCCAGTACAACAACGTGCCCGACACGATGCCGGCCGCAAGCAGGTAGACCGCGCAGTGCACCAGCATGAATGACCGCCCGAAGCGAGACCACAGGAAGGCGCCCAGCGCCCCGAGTGCCGCGAACACCACGCCGAGCCAGGGCTCGCCCAGCACGAGCGTGAAGCCCGCCAGCACGTACACGAGCGCGAGCGTCGTGTAGTAGTAGACGTTCGGCCCCTTGTCCTTGCTCCGGTCGAGGAACACGACGGCCACGCCATAGCTCGCCGCACCGAGGGCGAGGCTGACCACCCCGATCGTGGCCGGCAGTATTCCCGTGACCCGCGTCAGGTAGAGCGCGCCGCCGAAGCCCACGACCAGCGCGGCGATCGTCTGCGCGATCTCGAACGGAACGACGTTGCGGCCCCTGACCAGCGTCCGGATCGCGATGCTCGCGAAGTACGCTCCAAGCAGCAGGAACTGCAGCAGCATGGCGACCTGCGGTGCGTCGTGCTGTTCCGGCGCCAGCACGCGCAGCGTCACGCCGACGACGGCTACGTCGGCAGCGAGTGCCGCAGGCCAGCGCGGTCCCCACCAGTCGAGCGAGTAGCCGAACCAGAGGGTCGCCACGCCGAAGGCGATCAGGAAACAGGCGAACGGCGCAACCGCGCCCGTCTGGACCAGCAGGGCCGCGCTGGTCGCCAGCGCCCCCGCCACGGTGATCCAGGCCACTGCACGCAGGCGCTGATGCCACGCCACGAACAGCATCGCCGCGGTCAGCACGGCGACCGCGAGCGCGCTGGCCGTGCCGCCCAGTACCTTGAACCTGGTCGCCGCCTCGACCAGCAGCGGATAGGCGATCATGGCGGCCGCGAGCGCATGGAATACCGCGCTCGGCACCTGCCGTCGCGCGCCAGCGCGGTCGGCGAAGTAGAGCCAGACCATCGCGTAGGCGAAGCCGACGGAGAGGCCGACCGGCGGGGAGAGCACGCCCGAGTCGGTCATGGCTCGCAGGAAGAATCCGCCTGCAAGCACCAGGAAGAGTCGCCCGACGAGCGAAAGGAGTGCGATCGGATCGTATGGGTTGCGGGCCGCCGCGGCCGCCGGCGGCGCGGCACCGGTTGCGACTGCTGCTGCAGCCGCGGTCCCGGCGCCCCGCGCCTCGAGGATGCCCAGGCGCTGCTCGAGCGACTGTACGGCCAGCCTCAGTTCCGCAACGGTGGATTCAAGACGAGCGGTCCGATCCTCCACGGCTCCCCCCTGGCCCCGCGATTATTGTCCGTCTGCTGCGCGGCAGCGGGGCTGCTGGCGGATGACAACACCGCGCAGCGCAACAATTCATGAGGAATTGCCGAAACGCCGTGGTGCCAGCGAGCACGAGCTGTGCGATCCTCCGCGCCCTCATGCCGATCCTCACGCTCCAGGACGCCCAGCTCGCCTACGGGCTGCACCCCCTGCTCGACCAGGCCGGGCTCGCCCTGCGCTCAGGCGAGCGCATCGGCCTCATCGGCCGCAACGGCACCGGCAAGTCGAGTCTCCTGAAAGTCATCGCGGGCGAGCTGGCCCTCGACGGCGGCGAGATCCGGCGGCGCGATGGACTCACGGTTACGCTCGTCGAGCAGGAACCCGAGCTGCCGCCGGCAGCGACCCTGCGCGAGAGCCTCGCCCTGCGGGGCGGATTCGAACGCATCCGGGACGAGCGCCTGCGCTGGAACGCCGAGGTCAGGCTGGTCGAATTCCTGCATCGCTTCGGGCTCGACGAGGCCATGAGCCCCGACGCGGGCTCGGGCGGCGAGCGCAAGCGAGCGGCACTCGCACTGGCACTCGCGCTCGAGCCGCAGCTCCTGCTGCTCGATGAGCCGACCAATCACCTCGACATCGACGGCATCACGCTCCTCGAGGACCTGCTCCTCAAGGGACCCGCCGCCATCGTCATCACCCACGACCGCGCGTTTCTCGATCGCGTCGCGACCCGCATCGTCGAGCTGGACCGCGGCCTGCTCAGGTCGTATCCGGGCAATTTCGCCGCCTACGAGCGGCGCAAGGCCGAGCAGCTCGCGGCCGAAGCACTGGAGAATCGCCGGTTCGACAAGTTCTGGGCGCAGGAAGAGGTCTGGATACGCAAGGGCGTCGAGGCCCGCCGCACGCGGAATGCCGGCCGGGTACAGCGCCTCGACGACCTGCGGCGCGAGCGCGCCGCGCGGCGGGATCGGCGTCGGCAGCGTCCGCCTGACACTCGACTCCGGGGAGCGCTCGGGTCGCCTCGTGGCCGAGCTCGAGGACGTGTCGAAATCCTTCGGCGACCGCGCAATCGTCTCGGGCCTCTCGACGCGCGATCATGCGCGGCGATCGCATCGGGGTCGTCGGCCCGAACGGCGCAGGCAAGACGACGCTCCTCAAGCTCATCCTCGGCGAGATCGCACCCGACTCGGGCTCGGTGCGGCTCGGCACCAACCTGCAGGTCGCCTACTTCGACCAGATGCGCGAGCAGCTCGACCCCGAGCGCAGCGTGGCCGACACCGTGAGCCCCGGGTCCGACTGGGTCGAGATCGGCTCCGAGCGCAAGCACGTCGTGAGCTACCTCGGCGACTTCCTGTTTCCCCCGCAGCGAGCCGACTCTCCGGTGAAGATGCTGTCGGGTGGCGAGCGAAACCGCCTGCTGCTCGCGCGGCTCTTTGCCCGACCGGCCAACGTGCTGGTGCTCGACGAGCCCACCAACGACCTCGACATCGACTCGCTCGAACTCCTGGAATCGACCCTGCAGGACTACCCCGGCACCGTGCTGCTGGTGAGCCACGACCGTGCGTTCCTCGACAACGTCGTGACGCAGACGCTCGCGCCCGAAGGCGACGGAACCTGGAAGGAATACGTCGGTGGCTACAGCGACTGGCTTGCGCAGAGGCCGCCATCGCGCAATCGCGCCGCAGCCATGGCCGGGGAGGAGCGCCGGCCGGGCTCGCGCGGGACACCGGCCGCTCGCGCGGCAGAGGCCGATGGAGTCGGCGGCGATCGTGCCGGCGCAGCGCGGCAGGGCGAACCCGCAAAGCCTGCGAAGCTGAGCTACAAGGAATCGCGGGACCTCGAACAACTGCCCGCGCGCATCGAGGCGCTGGAGGCCGAGCAGCGCGAAATCACCTCACGGATGAGCGGCATTGAATACCACAGGCAGGGCGCGGCGCAGCTGCGCGCCGACGCCGCGCGCCTCGAGGCCATCGAGGTCGAGCTCGCGGCGTCCTACGAGCGATGGGCCGCCCTCGACGCGAGGGCAGGTGCCGCGCGGTGAGCCGCAGGCCTCGTCACTGGCCCAGCATGTAGATCTGCCAGAGATCCTTGCTCGTCATCGGCAGCACGGGCCGCATGGCGATGCGCCCGGTCCGGCCGATGCTCCGCTCCAGGTACTGCATCTCCGTGAGCTTCTCGCGCGTCTCGTCGTCGATCGGCGAATCGAGCCCGCTCTCGCGCAGCAGGATCACGCCCTTCGCGCGCAGCGCGAGTTCCACGTGCAGGCGCATGTAGCACAGCATGTCCGCCACGACCTCGCCATGGAACTTCTCCCGGAGCGAGTGCAGGTAGGTACCGACGTGGGATTCGGAGAATTCGTGCGAGTTGATGAGCTGCAGGAGTTCCATGTCGGAGTCGAGGTCCGAGTCGAGCCAGTCCCGCAGCGCCTTGCTCGCTGCGCTGGAAGACGAAATGCATCAGCGGCGGAAGCGCGAGCAGGATGCCGAGCGTCGCGAGCATGGGCTTCGCGAGCAGGTGGTTGAATGCCGAGTGCAGGGTGACCGCCGCCCAGAGCCCCGGCAGAAAGGCCAGCATGTGCGCCTCGGGGCGCTTCTCCGCCACCGCCACCGAGACGATCGCGAAGATCGCCGTGGCGCCGCCGTGCATGATCGCGGTGCCGAACCCGCGCACGATCTCCACCGCCACGTTCGCGTCGGGCCGTGATGCCAGGTAGTAGAGGTTCTCGACCAGCGCAAATCCGCAACCGATCGCGAAGCCGAAGATGGCGGCGTCCACCAGCATGCCGATGCGCCGGGACCGGATCAGGTAGACGAGCACCGCGCCCTTGAGGATCTCCTCGAGCCAGGGCGACACGTATCGCGAGTACGGCACGAAATCGATGCGCAGGGCATCGAGCAGCGCACCGTTCAGGAAGTAGCTGGCGCCGGCCGCAGCGCCGCCGACCGCCATCGCGGCGACCACGGTGCGCAGGCTCACGAGCTTGAAGCTGTCGAAGTAGACCAGCGCAGCGAGGAACACGAGCACTGGCAGGAGCGCGACCGTGCCGAGCGCAATGTAATGGGAGATCATCGGCCGTGCACGGCGCGCCGATCGTCGTTCACAGGATCTTCAGGGACGCCATGAACTCTCCCCTGCCCTTGCTGTCGCCCGCGAAGCCCACAGCGTAGCCGAAGGAGAGCATCATCGGCAGCCTGTGCAGGACCTGCAGCTGGAAGTCCAGCTGCACGCCCGCGTCGTACGCGGCTTCGCGGTAGTCGCCGTCCTGCGGGTCCAGCACGAGCGCGGCCGCGAAGATGGCCGGCCGGGCCCAGCTCGCGTAGAACGCCGGGGTCCCGAGCGCATCGAAGCGCAGCGGCGGAAGGTTCCATTCGAGCATGGACTTCACGAAGCCCTTGCCGCCGAGGGCGTCGATGTTGAAGCCCGGCATGCTGAGGACCTCGCGATAGCGCTTGGGGTCCCCGTGGTCGACGTAGTTGTTGCCGAAGCCGCCGAAATAGGCGTTGGACAGGGGATTGTCCCGGTCGCCGGAGGAAATGCCGGCCGCGTTCCTCGACCAGATCGACGAATGGCCGAGCGGCAGCGGGAATCCGACATCGAACTTTCCGAGCAGGCTCGGAATGACGTCGCCGTTCGCGGTGTACAGGTGCGTGACGACCGCCCAGTCGTGGCCGGTCTCGACGTCCACGCTGCCGATCGAGGAGCGCGGGTTCTCGTAATAGAGCCCGAGGTCGGCGGTCCCGAGCTTGGTGAAGGGCGCCGCGACGTTCTGGAAGGCAGGCAGCGTGTCGAGGTCGCCGTAGTACGCGACGTGCGCCTTCAAGTTCATCTTCTCGGGGGGGTCGTAGGTGATCGGCCGGTCGTATCCGATGGCCGCGCTGTAGCCGGCCCGGCTCACCTTGGTCGGCCCGAAAAGGTCGTAGAAATCAGCCGCATTCCACTTCAGGGCTCCCGTCCAGAATGAATGCTGGAAAGTCGCCTCCGCGTGGCCCCGCTGCTTCCCGGGCAGCGAGTCGTCCGGGCTGTAACCCGCGGTCAGCCCCACGTTGTCGAATCCGACAGGGTCGCTGAATCGGGCGTGCAGCCCGTAAGAAACCGAATCCTTGTACCCCTGCACGACGGGGTAGATCGATTCCAGGCTGAGTTGCCGCAACGGCGAATACTCGCCCTGCGCCGTGACCTGCGACTGGTAATCGACGCTCGCCGGTGAGCCGGCGAGCCAGTCCCGCACCACCGGGCGCCTGGTGGCGATCTGCTCGCCGAGAAAGGTGATCGCACTCAGGTCGTCGGTGACCCGGGGCTCGATCATGGCCGGCACGAATCCCTGCGCCGTGTAATTCAGCACGATGAGCTTCGAGTCGTCGAACTCCAGCGGCCGGAAGAAGCCGCCGTCGCTGTTGCTGAGCGCCTCGAGCTTGCCCGTCGCGAGTTCGTAGCGATAGATGTTCGAGACACCCGTGTAGAAGGAGCTTCCGTACAGGTACCTCCCGTCGCGCGAAAACACGAATCCCTCCGGCACGGCGCTGCCGAACACGAACCGGCGGTCGGGCGCCGCATTGCCGGCGAGCAGTGCCTCGGTCCGCGTCACTCGCACCTGCATGACCTGCATGCCCGGGTTCTGCTCGTCGGGGCCCGCAACGGACATCGACAGCAGCGACCCGTCCGGCGAGACGTCGAGGTCGAACGGCACCTCGGAGTACGGAAACACGTGCACCGATTGCCATTCGGTGTACGGGTAGGGAATGCGGACGAGGATGTCGAACCCGTTGTTGGTTCGCAGTCCCCAGAGTGAGCGGTCGACCGGGTTGAATGCCAGGTCGCCGATGCGTGCGCCCTTGAGCAGCATCGTGGACTTCTGCGTCCGCAGGTCGAACGCCATCAGGTTGCGGTACGTAGTGTTGTCGGTCGTGTAGAAAAGCGTCTGCGAGGACGGATCGTAGGCCAGCGAGGACACGCGGTAGGAAATGGCGCCTTTCACTTCCTCGAGTTCCCTGACCTTGCCGTCGCTCATCGAGATCTCGACCAGGTGCGGCACTCGCCCGGGATAGCGCACCGCCGCGTACAGCTTCGATCGGTCGGCACTCAGGTAGGTGCGCGAAATCGCACCCAGCCCTTCCGGCGCGATGTTGGTGTGAGGCGTGATCGGGTATGTCCGCACGGACTTGAGGTTGGCTTGCTGGAACTCGTGCTCCCAGCGGATCCAGTCCTGCCAGGCCTGCGTGAGCGGAATGCCGTAGATGCGCGCGAATTCGTCGGCGTAGTAGCGGTCGGAGTCCGGACCGCGTCGCCACCACTCGATCAGCTTCTCGGGACCGTAGGTCAGCCCCAGGTAGCTCGTGAAACGCGTGCCGTAGAGATAAGCGTTGGCCCCGACCTGGAAATCGACCTCGGTGCCTTCCGAGACCAGCCCCAGCGGATCGTAGAAATCCGCACCGTCGCGAACCATCGCGCGAAACACCATCTCGTCATAGCCGCCCTGGGCGCGGCCGAGTCCGCCGCCGAGCCAGGTCTCCATGAAGACCGCGCTGCCCTCCTGGTACCAGCGTGGCGACGAGGCACGCGGGTTCGTGAGGTAGTAGTAGAGAATCGACTCCGGGTGCTCGGCCACCGGGGCCACCTTGCCGGCGAACAGGCGCCTGTAGCGCATGTCGGCAGGACTGGCCATGTCCGAGGTGACCAGGTGCATCGTCTCGTGATTCGCGATGGTGAACAGCCGCTCGCCGGGACTGAAGGTCTCGAACGACAGGTTGACCGGTGCGATGTCGATGAAGACCCGGTCTCGCGGGGCCCCGAGCACGGTCGTCGCGTTGCCGCGGTCGGAGAAATCCTGGAGCAGTACGGTCGCCCCGCCGTCCGGCGTGTAGCCGAGAATCTTCTTCTGTGCGGCGAGTGCGTTCAGGAAGCACTGCGTCGCGTACGGCACCAGGTAGTCCCCGGCCGGCGCAAAATCCACGACCCGGAGATCAGCCGTCTCGAGATAGTTCAGCCCGTCGGCGCGAGACTGAATGCCGCAGGCGACACAGAGGAAGGCCGCCGCGAGAACAGGGCCCGCACGCGGGCGATGGCGAATGCGAGTCGCACCGTCGCGTTGGCCAATGTACATCGTGTCCCCGCTACGCCGCTGACCTTAACGGGAAATGGCTCGCCCCGAAGGGGCGAGCCATTCCATCCGCAAGCGTCGCGTCCCCGCCGGCGGCGGGGCAGCCGGTCGTCAATGCTGCTGGGCAGCGTTGGCGGCGTTGGCAGCGTTGGCGGCGTTGGCAGCATTCGCAGCGTTGGCAGCATTCGGCAGCATTCGCAGCGTTGGCAGCATTCGCAGCGTTCGCAGCATTCGCAGCGTTCGCAGCATTCGCAGCATTCGCAGCGTTCGCAGCGTTGGCGGCATTCGCAGCGTTCGCAGCATTCGCGGCGTTGGCAGCATTCGCAGCGTTGGCAGCGTTCGGGCTTGGCAGCGTTGGCAGCATTGGCAGCGTTCGCGGCGTTAGCAGCGTTCAGGCACGCGTTGGCAGCATTCGCAGCGTTGGCAGCATTCGCAGCGTTCGCGGCGTTGGCAGCGTTAGCAGCATTCGCAGCGTTGGCAGCGTTGGCGGCGTTGGCAGCATTCGCAGCGTTCGCAGCGTTCGCAGCGTTCGCAGCGTTAGCAGCGTTCGCAGCGTTAGCAGCGTTCGCGGCGTTGGCAGCATTAGCAGCATTCGCAGCGTTGGCAGCATTCGCAGCGTTAGCGGCATTGGCAGCGTTCGCGGCGTTGGCTGCGCCGGCCGCCGTGCTCGCAGAACCTTGCGAGGTGGCGCCGCTCTGGTCGCCCATCGGGGCGCCCGAGGCTCCGTCCGCGCGATAGCGGTTGGCCGGAACGATCGTGCCAGAGACATCCTGGCTGGCCGGCGGATAGTTGAGGCTCAGGTAACCGACGATGCCGGCGACGGCCACCAGGCCGCCGATGATCCAGATCTTCCTGCCGGCGGAATTGTCACGTGCGCTTGCCATTTTTTACTCCCCTCACGCCCGGTCACCCGGGCTCTGTACGTTGAACTACAACTTGAAGTACCGCCGGGGACGCGAAAGGTTGGTCCCCGGTCACGAAAAACCTGCTCACTGCGACGTCGGCACCTCCAGCACGTCGCGGTGGATCTCGGAGCCCGACGCCAGGAACCTGAGGTCTATGGCAGACCCTGCCTGGCCGGCGCCCTCGAGGACCAGAGCATAGCGCTGTTTACCGCCGGGCTGCCCCAATCCGCTGAATTGCACCTGCTGGCCATCATGCACGACCACGACTTCCAGCGGCTGCTGCACTGCAAGATCGAACTCGACGACTCTCATCGTCGGCGACCTGAACAGCGACACCGTGCCCGTGGCCTGCTCGAGCGACACCCGTACGGTGTCCACCGGCGCCGACCCGGCGACCGGGTCCTGGCTCGCCATCGTGCCGGCGACCCCGGAAACGTCGAGGCCGGCCTGGCGGTCCGGGCCCAGCTGGAAGGCTATGGCACTGACCAGCATGCCCCCGGCGAATGCGGCTGCAACACGCAGGATCGGGAACCGCACCCAGTTGGAACGCGTCGGCGCGGCTGCAATGCCCGGGGCCGGCATCGGAATCGCGGAGAGGATGGCGCCCTTGAGCCCCGGCGGCGGGTCGGTCGCGGGCAGCCGGTCGAGCACCGCGCAGAGCCGCCGGAGTTCGTCGCGCAGGGCGAGCGCCTCCGGGTTCGCGAGCAGGTAGCGGCTCAACTCGGCGCGATGCTGCTCCGGCAGCTCGCCGTCGACGTCGGCCTGGATGAGTTCGATGTACTTTTCTTCGATCATGATTCAGAGGGTTCCGCTTGCCTGCAAGGCATCCTTCAGGAGCTGGCGCGCCGTGAAGAGCCTCGACTTGACCGTTTTTTCCGGCAGCTGGAGCACCTGCCCGATGTCCTCATAGCTCAGCTCGAGGTAGTGCTTGAGCACGATCACCGAGCGGTATTCCTGCTTGATGGACATCAGCGCACGCTGCACCCGGACTCCGACCTGCTCGCTGCTGACCTCGTCCTCGGCGCCCCGCCGGTCGTCGACTTCGTCGCCGGACATCGGCTCGTGCCTGTGCCGCCGGTCGAGGGTGTTGATCGATTCATTCAGTGCGATCCGGTAGATCCAGCTGTAAAACCTGTATTTCGGGTCGTAGTCCGCGAGGTGCTCGAATGCCTTGAGGAACACCGTCTGGGTGACGTCCCGCGCGTCCTCGGGATTCTTCAGCATCCTGAGCGCCGCGTTGAAGACCGGCTTCTGGTATCGCTCGACCAGGGCTTCGAAGGCTCGCCTGTCGCCCCCGCAGCACCGCTGGACCAGTAACCCGTCGCTGTCCTCGTTCATAAATACAGCACAGGACCGGAAAAGTTGGTCGCCGACAGGGTGTGCGCCGGCGCCTAGTCCGCCGCCGCGACGATCTCGAAGATCTTGTCGAAACCGGCGTAGCGGAAGATGTCGCTGATGTGCCGGTTCGCGTTGATCAGCCTGAGCCCGCGCCCGGTCGGCATGACGCGCTTCTGGGTCTTCAAGAGCACGCCAAGCCCGGCGCTCGAGATGTACTCCAGGCCCCCGAGGTCCACCACGTGGGGGTCGGCGACACCGTCGAAGAACTGCAGGGCTTTCTCGCACTGGGCGGCATCGAGCCTTCCCTTGAGGACCACCTCGCCCGCCGCACCTCGACCGATTTCGAACATCTTGCCTACCCCAGGGCCATGGTGAAGGTGATGGTACTGCGCCGGTCGGCAAACTCGTAGCGCAGGGTGTCGGCCATCTTGCGCACGAGGTGCAGCCCGAGCCCGCCGATCTGCCGCTCCTGCAGCGGCTTGTCGATGTCCACCTGCGGTGCACGCGTGACGTCGAACGGATCCACGTCGAAGTCGGTCAGCCGCACGGTGAGCACGTCCGCGGTGCAGCCCAGGCTGAGCGCGATGTCGTGGTCGTGGCCCGGGTTGTACTTGACCATGTTCGTGAAGAGCTCCTCCACGATGAAATCGACCGGCTCGCGCAGCTCGAGGTCGATGGCCTTGGCGCGCAGGAAGTCCTCGATGAACTGGAACACCGCCTCGAGGGAGTCGTAGCTGCGCTTGAAATAGCGCTGCACGGTGGTGGCGGCGCTCGCTTCCGCCCGGCGCCGGATCAGGACGATCGTCACGTCGTCGGCCTGCGGGACCCCGCCCGCAAAATCGTGCAGTGCCTCGAGCAGCAGCGTGAGCAGCTCGGGCATGGTCCGGTGATGATTGAGGGTTATGACGCGTTCCACGCCCGCGGTGCCGAACTGCTCCTGCGCGGCGTTCTCGCGCTCGTAGGCCCCGTCTGAAATGAGGGCGAGCACGTCGCCCGGCTCGAGCGACATCCGTGCCGGCGCATCGAGCGACGGGTAGCGCATGTAGCCCATCGGGAAGGTCGTGGGCGGGCGCCACTCGCAATCGCCGGTCGCCGCATGGAAGTGCAGCAGCGGGCCCTGGCCCGCGGCGTGATAGACGACCTCGTGGGCCTTCGGGTCGAGCATGCCGAGGAACGCCGTGACGAAGTGCTCCTCGGGCAGGTCTTCAACCAGCTGGTTGTTCACGTGGGTGAAGATCGAGTCGAGGTTGGCGCCGAGCCGCAGTGCGACCCGCAGCATGCCGGTCATCTGCGTGGAACTGAGCGCAGGCCCGATGCCGTGGCCCGACGCGTCGCCGAGCAGCACGAACAGCCGCTGGTCGTCGAGCATCACGAGGTCGAAGGTGTCGCCGCCGGTGTCGTCCGCCGGGCAGAACTGCCCCGCCATGTCGTAGCCGGGCACGCGCGGCATGTCCGACGGCAGCGTGCTCATCTGGATGTCGCGGGCCAGCTTGATCTCGCGGTCGAGCTTCTCGGCGAGCACGACCGTGCGGGTGAGCCGCTCGCGCTGGATGAACACCACGCACTGCGAGGCGAGCGTCGTCGCGATGCGCTCGTCCTCCGCGGTGAAGTGCCCGTTGGCGCTGTCGACCACCTGCAGCACGCCGACCAGCGAATTCTGCTCGACGAGCGGAACCGACAGCATGCAGCGGACATCGTTGTCGTAGTCGAGATCGACTGCCGGATCGAAGCGGGAATCGGTGCGGCAATCGGCGACGTTCACGATCGCGCGAGTCCTCGCCGTGAGTCCGAGGATGCCCTGGTCGAGGCGCCCCTTTACCGGCTGCGCGTCCGGCGACCCCGCGAGGACCAGGGATTCCAGCGCGGGTTCGTACAGCCAGACGGTCGCGCGCTCGGCATGCAGCACGCTGCGCGCGGCTTCGCCGATCTCGGTGAGCACGCTCTGCAGGTCGAAGGGTGCCGCAAGCTTGCGCGTGACCTCCAGGATCTGGAGCAACGCTTCCGGTCGCAGGCCCACGGACTGCTGCACGTCGTTCATCCCCCGCTTCTCCCAGCGCCCGTCAGGCCGGCTGTGCCGGTCACGTGGGTCGCAAACGTCAGTGTTGCACGTTCGGCGGGCGGCTGCGACTGGAGCGGCCGGATCTCGAACGCCCCGGGGGCGTGGGCCCGCGAAGTCCTTCGCAGTCTCGTGCGCCTGATTTGCAACGCAGCAAGGCGGGGGGTACCTTCGTCGCAGGCCCACGATCCGACAGGCAGATTCATGCATCCACTTCGACCGACTCACATTGCGATCCTGCTTCTCGTCGCCGCGACGTCGCTCGCTGCCGCCCCCGCGCGGGCAGACGTCGTCACCGGCACGGTGACGCCGCCCGGGGCCACGGTGGTCATCCTGGATTCCAAGGGAGTGGAGGTCGCGAAACTGTCTTCGGGACCGTATCAGCTGCAGTTGCCGGTCGGGAAATACAAGGCGCGTTGCACGGCTCCCGGGCAGCACGAGCAGGACTTCCTGAGCCTCTCCGACCCGGTGACGGTCAACATTTCCTGCGGCTGAGTGCCCGCGGTGACGGAAACGCCCACTCCATCGCGATCGGCCGGCGGCGAGCCGCCGCCGGCCTCGAGTCACAAGCCCGGGTGGCGCGCCAACTTCAGGCTCGCGGCTGACATCGTCAGCACCCTTGCGATACCGATCGTGACGGTCGCGGCGACGGTGCTCGGCCTGTACGCCACCAACTCCCTCCGCGAGCGCGAGATAGAGATCGCACGGCAGAACAACCTGCAGTCCCTGATGAACCAGCGGGAGCAGTCGGAGACGGCGCTGCGGTCCGCGATGTTCAAGGAGCTCGTCGGCCCGCTGCTTCAGACCGGAATCGACGCGCCGGCAAAGGGTGAGCAGGCGGACCTGCCCCGCGCCCAGCGGCTCGCACTGCTTGCCGAGCTCCTGACCCTCAACTTTCACGAACATTTCGAGCTTGGGCCCCTGCTGCGCTACGTCGACACGCTGCCCGGCCAGACCGAGGACGCCCGCGCGCGTCTGCGCGCCACCGCCCGTCGCGTCATCTCGCGCCAGCTGGCGCCGATGCTCGCCGCGGCCGACGGCCCTCCCGGCGGCCACCCCGACTTCCTGGAGATTTCCCTGAACTCCGACATCAGCGCACCGGCGACGGCGCTGCTGTCCTGCGCGGTTCCAGGTTCCGCCTCGCCGACGGTGGGCAGCGCCATCTCGCTCGACTGCTCCATCAGTGCCAGCGGATCGCCTCTCAAGGTGGTCTCCCCCGACGGCCGGGACACGCTGCAGATCAGCTTCCGCGCCGTCAACTGGGCCGACCAGACGGTCGGCATCTACACGCGCGTGCTGGACGGTAAAGACGCCCAGCAGACCAACACGCCGCCGATCGAGTTCACGCTGTCGCCGTATTCGCTGCCCTTCTCCGACAACACTTTGCTGTCGAGCGGCAATCGCTTCGGCATCTATCTCACGCGAATCGACATCGTCCCCGACGTGGTCCGGGTGATGCGGCTTTCGCTCGTCTGGTTCCCGAGGGACTTCGTGCCGCCGCGCGAGCGGCCGCTCGACCTCGACATCAGCCCGCCGTCTCAGCAGGCGCCGGCAGCCGCGCGCTAGGCGGACGGCATCGCGCCCGGCAGCGCTGTTTCGATGCTGGAGCACGCCGGGCCGCACGCGCTCGCCACTGCGCTAGCGACGCATTCCAGCAGTCGTCGCGAGCTGGCGAAGGCTCTCGGCATCAGCGTGCGACCCCGCTGTATCACTCCATCTCGGGGCGGTGAGTCCTTTGGTACTGGCGGACGTAGTTCCAGTGGTTGCGCGTGGATTCCGCGAAGTGCCGGTCCAGGATGGCCAGCTGGTCGGTCGATCCGACGAAATACTGTCGGCGGTCTTCCTTCTGGAACTGCAGGAGGCGCCCCAGGTTCGGTTCGACGTCGACCATCATGTAGAGGTTCATGTCCGAAAATTCGAGAATTGGATGGTCATCGGTATGGATCGGTGCTCCCGCAACGAGGTCGTCGACGTCCTGCTCGCCCAGCAGCAGCATGCTGGCAATCTGATACTCGTTTCCCACCCGGATCGTCTGCAGGTCCGCCTCCACCTTCCCCATCTTCCGCCTCAGGTCGTCGATATTGACAGAGGTCTTCGCCGGCGTGCCCACCGCGATACAAAATGCGTCGGGTACGGGGTGAAGTACCAGAGCGTCGTATGTGGATAGACTGCCTTGAAGCTCGCGATGAGGATTCGCAGGTCCTCGAATGACAGCCCCCCGAGAGGCATCCAGGCCGCTGCTATTCCGTCGCCGGTCAATGCGTCCTGCATGATCTGGAAGTACTCTCGCGTGTACAGGTACGGGTTGCGCTTGTACTTGAGGTTGGTGACATCGGTGACGATGACGTCAAATTTCCTGTCCACGACATCGAGGTAGTTGCGCGCGTCGTCCAGGACGATGTTCAGCCTGGTGATCGGCATATGAGCGACGATTGAAATCGCTGAAATACGGCGCCGCTTCCAGGATCTTCTCCTCGATTTCCACCGCATCGACTGCGACATCGTGCAGCAGCATGCTGCCCGAGGTCGTCCCGGTGCCGTAACCAACCGTCACCGCCGACTGCGGATCATCCGCCAGCAGCAGCGGAAGATGGGCGAGCATCTTGGAGTCCGCAACCAGGACCGGGTCCGTCCCCGAGACGTTCTGGCCGTCGACGAACACGCCCCTGTACTTCGCATTGCCGATGACGCTGACGGTGCCTGAGAAACCTTCGGAGTAGTAGACGAGGTCGAGGCCCTTCATTTCCTTGTGGAAGGTCTTGCTGTCCGAGAAGAGCAGAAGGTTCGCCAGCACGCCGACCAACAGCAGCCCGGCCCAGCGCACGCTGGAGAAGTCCTGGGCCCGGATCGCAAGGACGACCGCGATGAGCAGGCTGAGGTTGACCAGGATGAGCGTCGTATTCCACATTCCGGCGAACGGGATCAGCACGAACCCGGTCAGGAGACTGCCCAGCACGCAACCGAGCGTATTGGCTACGGATCTTTCCGGACTTGGCCCCGATCCTGTGGACGTCGTGGGCATAGATCTTCAGGCCCAGCGGAAACAGGATCCCCATGAAGATCGCTGGAATGAGGGAAACGACAAACGCCAGGCCCAGGCTGGCGCCCAGCTGGCCGACCGGCAGCGACTCGTCCAGGAAGACCGTGAGCGCTTCGAACCTCGGAACACGAACAGCACGGCCGCCCCGCTCAACGCGGTGAGAATGCAGACCCTGCGGAACAGGGCCTCCAGGCCCTGACGACGGTCTATCGTTCCGGACACGAGGAACGACCCGACCGAGAACCCGAGCAGGAAGCCCGCCACGATCAGCGCGAAGGCCTGCGATGTCGACAGCCCGTAGGTCGAGAGTATGCGGACCCAGAGGACCTCGTAGCTGAGGCTGATGAATCCCGTCAGGAACAGGACGTACAGCATGTAGGAGTAGGGAGTACCCTGCTCCGCAGGCTCCGTCCGCGCTGGCGACTCAGACTTGCCAACGGCGATGATGGCCGCGACCAGCAGGTTGCCGGCGACTGCAACCGTCAGGGTCGTCGATACCCCGAGATACTTTACGAGCACGAAACCGGTGAGCAACGCCCCGGCAAACGCACCCAGCGTATTGAGGTAATAGATCCTGCTGAAGCCGGAGCCGAGGGTCGACGAGGCCGTCAGGAAGTATTTCGCGATCAGCGGCATGGTGCCGCCGATGAAGAAGACGGGCGGCAGCAGCACGGCGATCGACAACAGCAGGCGGACGACGGACATGCCGTACAGGTCGAGATTGTTGTACGCCGACTCGTACAGCAGGCGGTAGACGGGCAGGTAATCGATGACCAGGTACGACGCGATGGAGGCGATCGCGATGCATAACTCGACGTACATGTAGATTCGAAGCGGGTTCTCGGTGCGCTCCGACCACTTGCCGAAGAAGTAACTCCCCAGGCCAAGCCCCAGCAGGAACACGGCCACGACCGTCGCCACGGCGAAACTGCTGACGCCAAAGACGAGCCCCAGCATCCGGACCCAGATCAGCTGATAGACCAGGGCGGAGAAGCCGGAAATCACGATCGCCGCGTAGAATTTCCGGTTACTCAAAGTCCATGCCATCTGCGCCTACCCCGCTTCTTCGGTTCAACTTCGGCCGAAAGACGACGTGCCGCACCGAATGACGGACTGCCGCACATCGATCGCAGACATGGGATTGGCTCGAGGTCCGGCCGGGCCGGGCGTCGCGCCGAGCCTCACCGCGTGCCGACGGAAAAGTGCTACGGATTCCGATCAATTGCAATCCGCGGCGACCGCAGCACTGCAGACCTCGCCGAAAAAAAGAAACCCCCGGCGGATTTCTCCGTCGGGGGTTTCGGGCTTAAGAGCCTGGCAGTGACCTACTCTTGCATGGCCAAAGGCCACACTACCATCGGCGCAGAGCGTTTTCACTTCCGAGTTCGGAAAGGGATCGGGTGGTTCCCGCTCGCTATTGCCGCCAGGCAAACTGGCTCACGCACGCGCTTTCGCGCGCAGCGATGAATTCGAATCGGGTATGACAAGCGTGTCGCAACGAGCGATACAGCTGACTTACACCATCGGCCGGAAATCTCCAGGCCGATTGGGTGTTATATGGTCAAGCCTCACGGGCAATTAGTACTGGTTAGCTAAATGCATTACTGCATGTACACACCCAGCCTATCAACGTCGTAGTCTTCGACGGCCCTTCAGGGGGATCGAGTTCCCAGGGAGAACTAATCTTGGGGGGGGCTTCCCGCTTAGATGCTTTCAGCGGTTATCCCGTCCGTATATAGCTACCCGGCAGTGCCACTGGCGTGACAACCGGAACACCAGAGATACGTCCACTCCGGTCCTCTCGTACTAGGAGCAGCTCACCCTCAATTCTCCAACGCCCACGGCAGATAGGGACCGAACTGTCTCACGACGTTCTGAACCCAGCTCGCGTACCACTTTAAATGGCGAACAGCCATACCCTTGGGACCTGCTACAGCCCCAGGATGTGATGAGCCGACATCGAGGTGCCAAACTCCTCCGTCGATGTGGACTCTTGGGAGGAATAAGCCTGTTATCCCCGGAGTACCTTTTATCCGTTAAGCGATGGCCCTTCCATACAGAACCACCGGATCACTAAGACCTGCTTTCGCACCTGCTCGACCTGTCCGTCTCGCAGTTAAGCACCCTTATGCCTTTGCACTCTAGAGCGCGATGACCGACCGCGCTGAGGGTACCTTTGCACTCCTCCGTTACTCTTTGGGAGGAGACCGCCCCAGTCAAACTACCCACCATACACGGTCCCCGACCCGGATTACGGGCCTAGGTTAGAACTCCGAACATTCCAGGGTGGTATTTCAAGGTTGGCTCCATGCGATCTAGCGACCGCACTTCAAAGCCTCCCACCTATCCTACACAGGAAGGTTCAAAGTTCAGTGTAAAGCTATAGTAAAGGTTCACGGGGTCTTTCCGTCTTGCCGCGGGTACGCCGCATCTTCACAGCGATTTCAACTTCACTGAGTCTCGGGTCGAGACAGTGTGGCTATCATTACTCCATTCGTGCAGGTCGGAACTTACCCGACAAGGAATTTCGCTACCTTAGGACCGTTATAGTTACGGCCGCCGTTTACCGGGGCTTCGATCAAGAGCTTCGCCTTGCGGCTGACCCCATCACTTAACCTTCCGGCACCGGGCAGGAGTCACACCCTATACATCCACTTTCGTGTTAGCAGAGTGCTGTGTTTTTGATAAACAGTTGCAGCCACCGATTACCTGCGACCTTCATTCAGCTTCAAGAGTAAATCTCTTCACCGATCGAAGGCATACCTTCTTCCGAAGTTACGGTATCAATTTGCAGAGTTCCTTAACCCGAGTTCTCTCAAGCGCCTTAGCAGATTATCTGCTCACCCACCAGTGTCGGTTTGCGGTACGGTCAGTTGCTGCCTGAAGCTTAGAGGCTTTTCCTGGGAGCGTGGCATCAATCACTTCGGTCCACGTGGGACCTCGTCATCGCGTCTCGGGATTAACGGACCTCCGGATTTGCCTGGAGATCCTCCCTACCTGCTTAAACCGGGAACCAGCCCCGGCTGACCTAGCCTTCTCCGTCACCCCATCGCAGCAGCACCAGGTACGGGAATATTGACCCGTTTTCCATCGACTACGCCTTTCGGCCTCGCCTTAGGTACCGACTCACCCTGCGCCGATTAACGTTGCGCAGGAACCCTTGGGTTTACGGCGTGCGAGTTTTTCACTCGCATTAACGTTACTCATGTCAGCATTCGCACTTCTGATACCTCCAGCACACCTCGCAGTGCACCTTCGCAGGCTTACAGAACGCTCCCCTACCACCTGCCCTTGCGGGCAGATCCGCAGCTTCGGCTCATGGCTTGAGCCCCGTTATATCTTCCGCGCAGGCCGACTAGACCAGTGAGCTATTACGCTTTCTTTAAAGGATGGCTGCTTCTAAGCCAACCTCCTGGCTGTCTATGCCTTCCCACATCGTTCACCACTTAGCCAT
>CAVSDW010000016.1:80000-102597 GCA_963726665.1 uncultured Gammaproteobacteria bacterium
TTGCGCTCGCGCTCGTGCGTACGCCGGCGACCGATACTCCCGCACCCGTCGACTTGACCGCACTTGCGGCGACCACCAGTGCCGAACCGGCTTACACGGCGGACGACGGCCCCGACAGCGTCGAGGTCACGGTCCAGCGCGACGACACGCTCGACCAGATTTTCCGCTCGGTCGGCATCGACCTCCGGACACTCGCCGAACTGCGCACGCTGCCCGAGGTGCGCAAGGCGATCGACCTCCTGCGTCCCGGCGACACGATCACGCTCACGCACGCCGGTGGCGTGCTGCAGTCGCTCAACCGGCAGATCAGCGACACGCTCACGCTCCAGGTCTCCCGCGCCGGCGACGAGTTCGCAGTCAACTACGTGGAGAACCCGCTCGAGACCGAGATCACCGCGCATCGTGCGCGCATCGATTCGTCGCTCTTCGAGGCTGGCCAGAAGGCCGGCATCTCGTCGCGCACGATCATGACGCTTGCCAACCAGATCTTCGGCTTCGACATCGACTTCGCGCTCGACATCCGCCGCGGCGACGAATTCAACGTGCTCTACGAGCAGAAGTACCAGGACGGTCGCTACGTCAGCGACGGCCGCGTGCTCGCCGCCGAGTTCACCAACCAGGGCAAGACGCACCGCGCGGTGTGGTTCGAGTCGAAGGACGGCGAGGTGCAGGGATACTTCACCCCGGACGGCCACGGCATGCGCAAGGCGTTCCTGCGCGCACCGCTCGACTTCACTCGCATCAGCTCGGGCTTCAACAGCCACCGGCTGCACCCGATCCTCGGGATCGTGCGTGCGCACAAGGGCACCGACTACGCCGCACCGACCGGCACGCCGATCTGGTCCGCCGGCGCCGGCCGCGTCCAGTTCGCGGGCCGCAAGGGCGGCTACGGCAACGTGGTGATCATCGATCACGGCAAGGGCATCTCGACGGTGTACGGACACATGTCGCGCTTCGCCCGCACGCTGCGCGTCGGCCGTCCCGTGGGCCAGGGCGACACCATCGGCTACGTCGGCATGACCGGCGCGGCGACCGGCCCGCACCTTCACTACGAATACCGCGTGAACGGCGTGCAGAAGAACCCGGCAACGCTCCCGCTGCCACGCACCGAGATCCCGTCGAAGTACGTGGCCGAGTTCCGCTCGCAGGCCGAGGTCGCCCTCGCCAAGCTCGACCTCACGAGCGGCCCCACGACCGACCGACGGCTCGCAAGTCGCTGAGCGCGGTATTACCCTGATCTCGTGACGGTGCGGCCGGCATTCGTCGCCGGCTCGTAACATTGCCGTGCGATGCCGGGCGCAGCCGCTTCACGGACGCCACGGCATGACCGACAACCCGCTCAAATCGCCGGAGCTCTACATCAACCGGGAACTGTCGTTCCTGGAGTTCAACCGCCGCGTCCTCGCGCAGGCGGAGGATCCCGCCGTGCCGCTGCTCGAGCGGATCCGCTTCCTCGCGATCTCGTGCAACAACCTCGACGAGTTCTTCGAGATCCGCGTGGCGGGACTCAAGCAGCTCCACGAACTCGGCACGCGCGGCAGCGGGCCGGACGGCATGGACGTGGACGCGCAGCTCGCGGCGATCCGCGCGGAGTCCCTGCGGCTCGTCGCCGCGCAATACGCGCTGCTGAACGACAGCCTGCAGCCCGAATTGCATGCGCAAGGCATCCACATGCTGCGCGCAGCGGAGTGGACGCCCGGCCAGGTCGAGTGGGTCGGGACCTATTTCGACCGCGAGGTCGAGCCTGTGCTCACGCCGATGGGACTCGACCCCGCGCGGCCGTTCCCGCGCATCCAGAACAAGAGCCTGAACTTCGCCGTCGAGCTCACGGGCAGCGATGCCTTCGGGCGCGTCGCGCCACTTGCGATCGTGCAGGTGCCCCGCTCGCTGCCGCGCATCCTGCGACTCCCGTCCGACGACCCGTCACGCATCGAGCTCACGTACCTCTCGCAGTTGATCCAGCACTTCGTCGACCGCCTTTTCACGGGCATGCGCGTCACGGGCTGCCACCAGTTCCGCGTCACGCGCAACGCCGAGCTCTGGGTGGACGACGAGGAGACGGAGGACCTGCTGCGCGCCGTCGAGGGCGAACTCGACTCGCGCCGCTACGGCGACGCGGTCCGGCTCGAGACGCGCATGGACTGCCCGCCGCCCCTGCGTGACTTCCTGCTCGAGCGTTTCGAACTCGGCCCCGACGACCACTTTGCGGTGGACGGCCCGGTGAACCTGCATCGCCTGATGGCCGTCCACGACCTCGTCGACCGCAGGGAACTCAAGTACCCGCCGTTCGTGCCGGCAGTGCCCCGGCGGTTCGCGGGACGTGCGGACCTCTTCGAGGCGATCCGCGAGAAGGACGTCCTGCTGCACCATCCGTTCCACAGCTTCGCGCCCGTCGTCGACTTCCTCAGGCAGGCCGCAACGGATCCGCAGGTGCTTGCGATCAAGCAGACGCTTTACCGCGCGGGCGCCGACTCGCCGGTCGTCGACGCACTGCTCGCCGCCGCGCGGGCGGGCAAGGAAGTGACGGTCGTCATCGAGCTGCTGGCGAGGTTCGAGGAGGCCGCCAACATCGAGCTCGCGAACCGGCTGCAGGAGGCCGGCGCCCACGTCCTGTACGGCGTCGTGGGGTACAAGACCCACGCCAAGCTGATCATGGTCGTGCGCCGCGAGGCGGACCGGCTGCGCCGCTACTGCCACCTCGGCACCGGCAACTACCACCCGCAGACGACGCGCCAGTACACGGACTACGGCCTCTTCACCAGCGACGAGGCGATCGGCGAGGACCTGCACGAGCTGTTCCTGCAGCTCACGAGCCCGACGCGCATCGCGCGGATGCGGCGCATCCTGCAGGCGCCGTTCACGCTGCACGAGGCGATGCTCGAGAAGACTCGGCGCGAGATCGAGCATGCCCGCGCCGGCCGGCCGGCGCGGATCATTGCCAAGATGAATTCCCTGATCGAGCCGCAGATCGTCCGCGCGCTCTACGAGGCGTCCATCGCGGGCGTGCAGGTGGACCTGATCGTCCGCGGCATCTGCTCGCTCCGACCGGGCATCCCCGGCATTTCGGAAAATATCCGGGTCCGCTCGATCGTCGGTCGCTTCCTCGAGCACACGCGCGTCTATCATTTCCACAACGGCGGCGACGCGGAGACCTTCTGCGCGAGCGCCGACTGGATGGAAAGGAATTTCTTCCGGCGCATCGAGGTGTGCTTCCCGGTTCGACGCAACAGTCACAAGGCCCGCGTGCTCGCGGACCTCGCGCTCTACCTGGCGGACAACTGCGATGCCTGGGCACTGCGCGCGGACGGGAGCTACGCGCGCCTCACACCGGGCGATGCAGAACCGGTCGTGGCGCAGCTCGCGCTGCTCGAGACGCTGGCCGACTGACCCGGCCGATCAGCTCGCGCGCAGCCGGAAACCGACCGTGCGGAGGTGTTCGACCTCCTGCTCGAGATCCGCCTCGGTGAGCGGGTGCTCCGCGAGCCAGCCCTTCGGGAACTCGAGTTCGAGCGACCGGCCCCGGACCGCGAGGTCGACCTTGGGCAGCGAGCGCGGACCGCGACCGCGGTTCAGGAGCACGGCCAGGCGCAGCAGCACGACCAGGAATGCGGATTTCACGTGCCAGGGCGGCACCAGCGACTCGCAGGGGTCGAGGTCCAGCCTGCGCCGATGGGCGCCGACGAGCACCGAGAGCAGGCGCTGCTCCTCGCGCGGGAAGCCCGGCATGTCGGCGTGCTCGAGCAGGTAGGCGCCGTGCCTGTGGTACTGGGCGTGGGCGATGTCGAGCCCGATCTCGTGCAGCCGCGCGGCCCAGCGCAACACGAGTTCCGCAAGCGGCTCCTCGAGCGCCCAGGGTTCGCGGACCTGCCGCAGGAAACCGAGCGCAGTCGCCTCGACACGATCGGCCTGCGCCGTGTCCACGTGGAAGCGGCCCTCCATGGAGCGGACGCTGCGCACGCGGGCATCCTCGGACGTGAGCCGCCCGAGCAGGTCGTACAGCAGCCCCTCGCGCAGCGCGCCGTCCGCCACCCGCAGCGTCTCGATTCCGAGCATGTCGAACGCCTCGACCATGATCGCGAGCCCGCCCGGCAGGATCTCCTGTCGGTCGGAGGTCAGGCCCGGCAGCTTGAGGCGGTCCACGCGGCCGGCGCGCAGGCACTCGCCGAGCATCCAGTCGACGCCCTCGCGGGTAATCTCGCCGCTCGGCGCACCACGCTCGGTGAGCACGTCGCTCACGGAGCGCATCGTCCCCGACGAGCCGAACGCCGCGTCCCACTCCGAGCGGCGGAACCGCGCCATGACCGGCTCGAACTCGAGCTGCGCGGCAGTGCGGGCACGCTTCATGCGCTTCTCGGTGATCTCGCCGTCGGCGAAATAGGCGTCCATCAACGTCACGCAGCCGATGTACAGGCTCTCGAGCCGCCGCGCCGCCAGCCCCTCGCCGATGACGAGCTCGGTGCTGCCGCCGCCGATGTCGATGACCAGCCGGTGGCCGCCTTCGGTCGGCGTCGTGCGCGCGACACCGTGGTAGATGAGTCGCGCCTCTTCGACGCCCGAGATGATCTCGATCGGATGGCCGAGCGCCTCGCGCGCGCGGTCGAGAAACGCTCCTTTGCGCTTCGCCTTGCGCAGGGTATTGGTGCCGACCACCCGGACGCGCCCTGCTTTCACGTCGCGCAGCCGCTGCCCGAAGCGCTCCAGGCACTCGAGCGCGCGCGTGGTGGACTCGCGATTGAGGCGGCCCTGCTCGTCCAGCCCCGCGGCGAGGCGCACCGGCTCGCGCAGGCGATCGACGATGGTGAGCTGGCCGTGCGAGTAGCGCGCGACGACCATGTGGAAGCTGTTGGACCCGAGGTCTACAGCCGCGAGGACGTCGGGCAGGGAGGCGTCGGGACGGGCCATTCCCCCATCAGGCCGAGAAGGACGACCCGCAGCCGCAGGTCGTCGTCGCGTTGGGATTCCGGATCACGAACTGCGCGCCCTCGAGATCCTCCTTGTAGTCGATCTCGGCGCCCGCGAGGTACTGGAAGCTCATCGGGTCGATGAGCAGCTTGACGCCCTGGTTCTCGACGCAGGTGTCACCCTCTTCCTCGTTCTCGTCGAACGTGAAGCCGTACTGGAAGCCGGAGCATCCGCCCCCGGACACGAAGACCCGCAGCTTGAGGTTGGGATTGCCTTCCTCGCGGATGAGCTCGCTCACCTTGACGGCGGCCGTGTCCGTGAAGACCAGGGCCGACTCGGCGGCGGCATCGTCAGGTTCGTGCAACTGGGTCATCGGCTGGGGCGCTCCGTCGGTTCAGCGGAGCGCGAATTCTACCACCCCGGGCCCGGGGCTCACCGAACGCTTCCCCGGGGCGGTTCGGACGGCGGCGCGGGATCGCCGATCTCGGCTTCCGTGACCTTCCAGGGAAACGACTGCCGCACGGGCGAACGTTCGCGCCCCGACTTGACGCTGATCTCGACCTCGAATGGCTGGAATCCGTCCGGCAGGACCACCGCCCGCTCGATGGTCTGGAAATACCGGAACGAAAACGGCAACTCCGCGTGCGGCTTGCCGAGCAACTGGCCGAGCGAGTAGCGCGTCGGCCGGGCGCCCTCCATGCCCTGGATCACGACCTGTACCAGGCCCGAGACGTTGCCGTCCTGGCGCATGGCCTGGATCAGCGTGACCTCGATCACGAACTCACGCGGCTGCGTTCCCGGCCGGACGGCAAATCGTTGTATGCGCAGGCCCTGCACGCCGTCGGCAGGAGACACGATGCTGCGGTAGAAGGCCAGGTCGTCACCCTGCCGGGCGAGCCTGGATTGCAGGTCGCCGAGCGTGCGCTCCACCTGGCCGTAGGCCTCGCGGTCGAGCCGCCTCGCCATTTCCAGTTCGGATACCTTGGCGTTCAGCTTGGCGTTACGGGCCTCGAGTCGCGCGAGTTGCGCCTCGAGCGTGCGACGCGCGCGTGCACCGGCCGCTGCGTCGTAGCCGGCGGCATCCTGGCCCTGCCAGCGCCCGAGCCAGAACGCAGTGGCAGCAACGAGGAGCATTGCCGCGATCCACGGCCAGCGCCGAAGCCACGGCGACCCCGCCGCCTGCAGGGGCGTGTAGACCTGTGGGGGCGGGTCGATCGGGGCGTCGGCCACTACTCGGCGGCCCCTTCGGGCACCTGGCTGGTCGAGCGCCGCGTCGCGCCTCCCGCGCTCCCCGGGTCGGGCCCTGAGGGCCCTCGCAGCAGGTCCTCCGACCACCACTCCGGGTACGGCGGCGGGCCGCCTGGAAACGCGGTTCCCGCAAGTTCGCCCAGCGCTCGCGCATACACCGGGCGCTTGAAATAGATGACTTCACGGACCGGGGACCAGTAGTCCACCCAGCGCCAGGCGTCGAACTCCGGCTTCGACGTGGCGTCGAACCGCAGGCGATCGTCGCCGCCGATCATGCGCAGCAGGAACCAGCGCTGTTTCTGGCCGATGCACAGTGGCCGCGAGCGGCGCCTCACGAACTGGCGTGGCAGCCGGTATCGGAGCCACTGCCGGGTGACGGCCAGCAGCTCGACGTCGGCCTCGCCGAGCCCGACCTCCTCGTGGAGCTCGCGGAACAGCGCCTCCTCGGGCGACTCGTTCCGCTGCACGCCGCCTTGCGGAAACTGCCAACCGCGGCCGTCACTGCGGCTGCCGAGGAAGACTTCGCCACTGTCGCGGATCAGCACGATTCCGACGTTGGCGCGAAATCCCTGCGCGTCGATGAAATCGGTCATTGATCCGTAAGTTACCGACTTTTCTGAGCTTTTCATATCGTCATCGTCCGAAACCGGGGGCCACCGCCGACGGCGCCTTGTAGAGGCGGGTGGCGACACCTAACCTTCCCGGGCCCCGGAGCGACCTGCATGAATCACCGCCTTCCCCTCCCCGCCGCGCTCGCCCTGCTCGCCCTCGTCACAGTGGCGCTGCTCGGGCTGTCGCTTGCGGTGGGCAGCTTCAAACTGGGGCCGCTCGAAATTCTCGAGGCCCTGCACTCGAGCACGCCCTCGCTCGCCCGCGACGTGGTGCTCGAATTGCGACTGCCGCGAGCGATGTCCGCGATGGCCGTCGGCGGGCTGCTGGCGCTTTCGGGAGCGCTGCTCCAGGTACTGCTGCGCAACCCGCTCGCGGACCCATACGTACTCGGCATCTCGGGTGGGGCGTCCGTGTTCGCGCTGCTCGCGATCATGGTCGGCCTGCCCATCGCGGGCGTGGACGGCGCGGCCGCGCTCGGCGCCTTCGCGACCTGCGTGCTGGTGTTCGCGCTTGCCCAGGGCCGCGGCGGGTGGACGCCGACGAGGCTGCTGCTCACCGGCATCGTGGTCGCCGCAGGCACGGGATCGATCGTGAGCCTGCTGCTTGCGACCAGTGACGATGCGGGCCTGCGCGGCATGGTCTTCTGGCTGCTCGGGGACCTCTCGCGGGCGCAGGGCTGGCCGTGGCTCATGGCGCTGCTCGGCCTCGCGACTGTCGGTGGCGCCGCACTCGGCCGGCATCTGAACGTGCTTGCCCGCGGCGCCACTCAGGCCGCGAGCGTGGGCCTCGACGTGCGCCGATTCCAGGTGCTGCTCTTCGTGCTGAGCTCGGTGCTCACGGGCGTGGCGGTGAGCACGGCCGGAAGCATCGGCTTCGTCGGGCTGGTGACTCCGCACCTCGTCAGGCTCACGCTCGGCAGCGACAACCGGGTGGTGCTGCCGGTCTCGGCGCTGCTCGGCGGCGTCCTGCTCATGGCTGCGGACCTTGCCTCGCGCACACTGATCGCGCCGCGCCAGCTGCCGGTGGGCGCACTCACCGCGCTGGTCGGGGTCCCGATCTTCCTGCTGCTGATGTCCCGGCAGCGCCCGTCGTGAGCGCCGCGATTCAAGGCGCGATCTCGTAGCCTCCGCCGCCCTGCTGCTTCGCCCGGTGCAGCGCCGCGATCGCATTGGCGACAAGCTGGTCGGCCAGCGCCTTGCGGTCCGCACTGCGCGCCGGCGTGAGCGCCGCGATGCCCATCGAGACCGTGAGCACGAGCTCGAGGCCGCGGCCCAGGTCCACCGGCCCGCGCGATACGGCGGCGATGATGCGCTCGGCCAGTGGTGTTGCGCCCTCCGCGTCGGTCGACGGCAGCACGACGCCGAACTCGTCGCTGCCGATGCGCGCGGCGGCGTCGCTCGCCCGCACCTGCGACTCGATGCGCGCCGCGATCTCGCGCAGCGCGAGGTCGCCCGCCGGCTGACCGTGCTGGTCGTTGACCTGCTGCAGGCGATCCACGTCCACGACCAGGCACGCGACGCTGCCGCCGTAGCGCTGGCAACGTGCGACTTCCTCACGCAGCCGCGCCTGGAGGTAGCGCGCGGAATTCCAGCCCGTGAGCGGGTCCGCGAAGCTGCCGCGCAGCAGCCGCGCGTGGTCGACCAGCCGTTCCACGCTCGCCGAGAGCACGGTCGCGACGTGCGCGAGCAGGTCCGCGTCGGCGAGAGCGAGTTCGGGCGGCGCACCGCGTCCACCGACGCTGTAGGTCGCGACGAGTTGCCCGCCCCGCCGGAGCGGCAACATGAGCAGGTGCGTGAGCCCCGGTGAAGCGGGCAGCATCAGCCCATGATCGGCCGCCCTGAAGAGGCCACTCCATGGCCCGTGCAGTGCGCCGACCTGCGGCGCACGGCTTTCGAGACTGTCCACGAAGGTCACGGGCACGGCCCGCTCGGCGGAGGATCCCTCGCCTCCGGTCAGGTGTCGAAGCTCGTAGGTGGGGTCCGCGACCACGAGCGACACGACGCCTCCATCCGGCGGCGTCCCGGGTGGGCAGGAGGCCGCCTCGAGCCAGTCTGCAAATGACTCGGCCGCGAGGAGCGTGCGCTCCCACTCGAGTATCGGCCTGATCAGGTCCGGCCGGCTCAAGCGTCCTGCCCCAGCGCCGCCTGGCGCACCATCAGGTACTCGCGGCCCCGCTGCATCATGCCGACGAAGCTGCCCTCGTCGTGCTCGTGCACCGCGCGCACCAGCCGGTCCACCGCCGACTTGAGCGCGCCGAGCGAATCCTCGCCGTACGCGTTCAGGCTCTGGATCTCGTAGTAGAGGTCCGGGTTCTCGGCGGCGACGCGCGTCGCGACGTCGAGCTGCGCGTCGAAGGTCGTGCTCGACATGCGCGCGAGCCGCGGCGCGGCCTCGCCGCTCTCGGCCAGCGCAGTGAAGAACGCGATGTTGAGCGCGTGCGACAACCCGAGCACGAAGGCAATGAGACGGTCGTGTTCGTCGAGCTGCATGACCACGAGATCCGCCATGGTCGGCTCGAAAAGCGCCCGCGCCTCCGAGAGCGCCCCGGCGTCGCCGAGGTCGATGAAGATCACGTGTCGCCCCGACAGCAGTTCCGTGTCGGGGCCGAACATCGGGTGCACGGAGGTCGCGCGAACGCCGGCCTCGCAAAGTGCAGCGAGCCCTTCCCGGAGCGGTGTCTTGAGCGAACCCACGTCGAACACCACTCCCTTCGGGCGGCGCCGCGCGATCGCGAGCAGCACTTCGTTGGCGATCTTGAGCGGCGTCGCGACGACGATGAGATCCTGTCCGAGATCCGTCGCTTCCCAGTCCGCGACCCATTCGTAGCCCGGCACCTCGCCCGAGGGATCGGCGACGGTGACGCGAAACCCCTGCGACGCGAGGAAATCCGCCATCCAGCGGCCCATCTTGCCGCGACCGCCGATCACCAGCGCCGACCGCCCGCTGCCGCGGCCCTGCGCGGCGACCCGCGCCTGCTCCTGCGTCGTGAGCGAGCCGCGGATCAGCGAGTGCAGCAGCGATTCGGCGAGCGCGGGCGAGACGCCGAGGGCCTCCGCGTCGCGCCGTGCCTTGTGCAGCACTTCGCGTTCGCGGCGGAAGTCGCGGGTGGACTGGCCGGTGGCGCGCTTGACCGCCGCGATCTCCTTGCCGAGCTCCTGGCGCTCCGCGACGATCTCGAGAAGCTGCCGGTCCAGTACGTCGAGGCGTGCGCGCAGGTCTTCGAGTGATTTCATGAGGTCCATCAACCGCCGGATTCGCATTCTTTTACCGGTCCGCAGGGGCGCCCGCAAGCGTGGCATCCGCGCCTCGCGACCGGCGCTCGGGCATAATCGGCTCCCGTCCAGCCCGAGACCCGCCGATGCTGAGCCGAGGCTCCCTGCCATCGACACTGCCCGCGGATCCGATGCCGCTCTTCGAGGAGTGGTTCTCTCACGCGCGCGAGCAGGCGGCGCAGCGCAACCCCGACTCCATGGCGCTCGCGACCGCGACGCCCGACGGCCGGCCCTCGGCTCGAATCGTGCTGTTGAAGCGCCTGGTCGTGGACCCCGGCTACGTGGTCTTCTACACGAACTACGACAGCCGGAAGGGCCAGGAGATGGCCGCCAATCCGTATGTTGCCGCGCTGATCCACTGGGACGCGCAGGGCCGGCAGGTTCGTCTCGAGGGCCGCGTCGTCGCTTCGCCCGCGAGCGAGAGCGATGAATACTTCGCGAGCCGCGCGCTCGACAGCCGCATCGGGGCCTGGGCCAGCCTGCAGAGCCAGCCCCTCGCCTCGCGCGCCACGCTCATGAAGCGCGTAGCGACCCAGGCGGCGCGATTCGGCACGCAGGTCCCGCGCCCGCCGCACTGGGGCGGGTACCGCCTGTGGCCCGCGGCCGTGGAACTCTGGAACGAAGGCGCATTCCGCGTACACGATCGGGCGCGCTGGACGCGCAGCCTGGTCGCCGACGGCGACTCGAGCTTCATCGCCGGCCCGTGGGCCGCGACACGGCTCTATCCCTGAACCGTGGCCGCGCGGACCTTCCTCGGCACGGTGCGTCTTGCGCTGCTGCTCGCAGTGCTCATCTTCGTCGCACTGGGCGCGTGGCTGGACCGGCGACGCAGCACGGACTGGGACGGCACGCTGCGCGTGACCGTCTACCCGGTCGCTGCCGACTCGGGGCCCGAGGCCGGGCCGTGTGTCGCGGCGGTGGATGCCTCCGCGTTCGACGATGTGTCCGCTTTCCTCGCGCGCCAGGCTCACGACTACCGGGTGGGCATCGACGAGCCCGTGAGGTTCCGCGTGTCGCATGCAGTGGGGCAGCCACCGCCCGCGCTCGCGGCCGACCCCGGCCCGTTCGACGTCGCGCTGTGGAGCCTGCGCCTGCGCTACTGGGCGTGGCGCGTCGCCGCGAATGACCCGCTGCCGAACCCCGACGTGCAGGTGTTCGCGACCTACCAGGCGAGCGACGGCGAGCACGCTGCCCCCGACTCGACCGGCCTCCAGAAAGGACTCATCGCAATCGCGCACCTCTTCTGCGGCCGCGACGCCGCAGCCGACAATGCCGTGGTCGTCGCGCACGAACTGCTGCACACGCTCGGCGCGACCGACAAGTACGATCCCTCGACCGGGCAACCGCTGGCCCCGCAGGGGCTCGGCGACCCGCAGCAGTCCCCGCTCTACCCGCAGGCGTCGGGTGAAATCATGGCCGGCCGAATCGCCACGGGCCCGAGCGAGGCCGTGATCCCTGCAAGCCTTGCCGAGATGACGGTCGGCCCGGAGACCGCGCGCGAGATCGGGTGGGTCCGATGAACGCCACGGCGCCGCGCGATGGGCTGGCCTGCAGGGACGTCACGGTGAGCGTTCCGGGCCGCGTGCTCGTGAGCGACCTCGAAGCGGTCTTCAGGCCCGGCCACGTGATCGCCGTGCTCGGCCGCAATGGCGCGGGCAAGAGTTCGCTGCTGCACGTGCTCGCCGGTCTCCGACCGCCGGCGGGCGGAGCCGTCGAGTGGCGTGGGCGCGACCTCAGGCACT
This sequence comes from uncultured Gammaproteobacteria bacterium, assembly GCA_963726665.1. Taxonomy (GTDB): domain Bacteria; phylum Pseudomonadota; class Gammaproteobacteria; order Steroidobacterales; family Steroidobacteraceae; genus RPQJ01. Next base: position 91,777 of record CAVSDW010000016.1, read on the forward strand.
GGCCGCGGCGCGAACTCGCGCGCCACGTCGGGTTCCTCGCGCAGGCGAGCGAGGACCCCTTTCCGGGCTCGGTGCTCGAGACCGCACTCGTCGGCCGTCATCCACACATCGACTTCTGGCAATGGGAAAGCGCGACCGATCGCGACGTCGCGCGTCGCTGTCTCGAGGCGGTGGACCTCGCGGGATTCGAGGAACGCGAAGTCGAGTCGCTGTCGGGAGGCGAGCGCCGCAGGCTCGCAATCGCCGCGGCCCTCACGCAGGAACCCCGCGTCTACGTCCTCGACGAGCCGATCCAGCAGCTCGACCCGCTGCACCAGCTCGAGGTGCTGAGGCTGTTCCGCGCGAAGGCCGACGCAGGCGCCTGCGTCGTCATGAGCCTGCACGATCCAGGCATCGCGGCCTTTTACGCCGACGAGTCGCTGCTGCTCTTCGGCGACGGACGCTGGCAGAAAGGCCCCACCGCAGACGTGCTCGGCGAGGCGTCGATCGGTGCGCTCTACGGCGTGGCCGTGCGCGAGCTGCGCTGGGAAGGTGGCCGGACCTTCGTTCCGGCATGATTCTTTCCTGCCTGGCAGGAGCGGGAAGCTAGACCATGATCTTACGTCGCGTCATCGCACATGTCGGCAAGCAGGAATGGACCGCGATCGGCATCGATCTCGCCATCGTCATCGTCGGCGTCTTCATCGGCATACAGGTCTCGAACTGGAACGCGCAGCGGGAGGCGAACCAGAGGGGCGCGCTTTTCACCGAGCGCCTCAAGGCCGATCTTCGCGACGAAGCCTGGTATTACCAGCTGCAGATCGAATATGGCCGCCAGGTGCTGGCCAATGCGGAAAGAGCGGTCGCTGTACTCGGCAACGGGTCCGCGGAGTCGAGCGAGGCACTGCTGATCGACGCATACCGTGCGACACAATACAAACAGAGGGCGCGGAGCCGCTCGACGTTTGACGAGCTCGTGTCGACGGGCACCATCGGCCTGATCAGGAACCCGACGCTGCGCAACACGGCCATGCAGGTCTTCAATTTCCCCACGCTGGACAATGTCTCAAGGGAAGGCATGCAGTCGCGTTACCGGGAGGCGTTCAGGATGACCGTTTCGAACGACGTCCAGCGCGCGCTCATGAAGCATTGCGGCGACCGCTTCGTCGAGGTCGGCGATTACGAGGGCCTGGAGGAACTGCTCGATTACCAGTGCAGGACGGATCTGCCTGCCGCGCAGATCGACGCAGCGGCAACGGCCCTCCGCAAGAACGAGAACCTCGTTCCGCTGCTGCGCCTGCGCATTGCCGACATCGAAACACGACTTGCCGACCTGACCGGGAACAACAGGGACATCTGGCAGGGCCTTCAGGCCATCGCGAAAGACAGGCCATGATCCCGCTCCGCGTATAAGGGTTCCTCGCTTGCCGCATCCTGGGACGCGGTAATGTGTCCGTCCCGTGAATCGTATTGGAGTGGCCAGTGGCGCTCGGTGCAACGATGTACGTGTTCGAGGTGCGCCTCGCCGATGCCGATCGCGGCGTCTACGAGACACTCACGATCCGCGCGGCACGGCATCCCTCGGAGACCGCCGAGTACCTGGTGACCCGCCTGCTCGCCTATTGCCTGGAATACACCGAGGGCATCGCGTTTTCGAAGGGGCTGTCCGATCCCGATGAGCCGGCGATCAGCGTGCGTGATCTTACCGGCGCGCTGCAGGCCTGGATCGAGGTCGGCGCACCGGACGCGAGCCGGCTGCACAAGGCGGCGAAGGCGGCACCGGACGTGGCCGTGTACGTGCACCGCGACGTGGATGCGCTGCTGTCGCGCCTTGCCGGCGAGCGCATTCATCGTTCCGAGGCGCTGCGGATCTGCGCCGTGGACCGGGAACTACTTGCGGCATTCGTGGCTCGGCTTGACCGACGCATGAATTTCGACCTGGCCGTCTCCGATCGGACGATCTACCTGTCGCTCGGCGAGGAGACACTCACCGGCGCGGTCCAGGAGCGGCGGATCGCGGCCTGAGGCTCGGACTCACTCCAGCCGGTCGGATCGGCAAGAATCGACCTCACGAGCCTGCCGCCCCGGACACCGGTGGCGCCGACGACGGCAATGATCCTCCTGGCGGTCCTGCAAGACTCCTCAGATACAGTGGGAGTTTTCGGCGGCCCCGCCTCTCGTCTACAGTGGCAGGGTCACCCGGCACCCGGAGCGAGCCGTGAACGAACCCGTCGAGACACTGAACCACGCGCAGCAAGTCGTGGGCACGTTTGCCATCGAATTCGCGCCGCGGCTCCTGGCCGCGGCACTGGTACTGGTCGTCGGGCTGGTTCGTCACCGGCTGGGCCTTGAGGATACTCCGGAAGTCGCTTGCCCGATTCGAGCTGGAGCCCCCGCTCCGGCTCCTGCTCGAGCGCATCGTGCGCGTGCTCATGCTGGGCCTTGTATTGGTCGTCGCGCTGCAGAACCTGGGCGTGCAGCTGCTGCCGCTCATCGCAGGGATCGGCATCGCTGGCGCAGGTGTCGCGCTCGCGATGCAGGGTGTGCTGAGCAACGTCGCGGCCGGGCTTACCATCATATTCACCAAGCCTTTCCGCATCGGCGAGTACATCTCGATCGCGGGCGAGGAAGGCGAGGTGCGCTCGATCTCACTCTTCAGCACCGTACTGCGGCACGCCGACCTGTCGGACGTCGTGATCCCGAACCGGAAGATCGTGGGCGAGATCCTGCACAACTACGGCACGATCCGGCAGCTCGCGCTCGCGGTGCATGTGGGATACCAAGAGGATTTCGATGCGGCGGCCCGCGCGGCGCACGAGGTGCTCGCCGCGAATCCGCGCGTGCTTCGGGAACCGGCGCCCGTAGTGCTCGTGGCTGCGCTCGCGGACTCGTCGGTCGAGATCGGCGTGCGGCCCTGGGTCGCCGTGGGCGACTATGGCAGCGCAACCGGCGAGATCAACCAGGCTCTCGTTCAGGCGTTCCGCGCGCGCGGCATCGGGATCCCACCGCCGCAGCAGGAAGTGCGGCTGCTCGCCTCGTCCGCAGGCTGAGTCCAGTCAGGCCCAGATCGCGTCGTGCACCGGCTGGTGAAGCCGGCCGTTGCTCGCGAGCACGGTGCCGCTCTCGATCCCGAACCGCCCGCCGTCGAGCTGCGTGAAGCGGCCTCCGGCTGCCTCCACGATCACGGCGCATGCGCCCACGTCGAGGACGTTCACGTCCGACTCGACCACGGCGTCGATGCGACCCGACGCGAGCAGGTGGTAGTGCAGGAAGTCGCCGTAGCCGCGGATGCGGCTCAGGCGGCCGACGAGCCGCCCGAAGGCCGGCCACTGCGGGCCGGTCGCCAGGGTCTTCAGATTCCCGGTCGAGAGCGCCGCGGCCTCGATCTCGGCCACCTCGCTTACCCGAATCGGCCGGTCGTTCAGCCACGCTCCGACCCCGACCTCGCCGAACGCGAGCTCGCCGTACACGGGCGCCGAGGACACGCCGACCACGAGCCGTCCGCGGTGCATGAGCGCGATCTGCGTCGAGAACATGGGGTACTCGCGCACGAACGCCTTGGTCCCGTCGATGGGATCCACGATCCAGACGTACTCGGCATCGAGCGCGCTCGTGCCGGTCTCCTCGCCGTAGAAGCCGTAATCGGGGAACTTCCCGGCCAGGATCGCGCGGATCGTCTTCTCGGTCTCGACGTCGGCCTCGGTCACCGGCGACTTGTCGGCCTTGATGGTGATCGCGAGATTGGACTGGTAATAGTGACGGACCACATCCGCGGCGGCACGCGCTGCCTCGAGGGCTGCGGCGAGGTGGATCGAGTGAGCCATGGTGCGGCCTTGAAGTTGGATACCCCGCGCATTATCGCCGTTTTGCGCCCGCCGCGACGCGTTCCGTACGGGCTATGATCCAGCCGGAATGAGCGACCACGAGCGCGCACCCCGCCGCCCTGCCCGTCACGGGCTTGCAGCCCCGCTGCTGCTGGTCGCCGTCTTTTCGCTGCTCCTCACGCTCGCCGCAGGCGCCTGGGTCCTTGGCCTGCCGACGGCGCTCATCGTCCTGTCGTGGTATTTCAAGTACGCATTCCTGATGCTCGACCATGCGGCTCACGGCCGGCCCGGCACGCCCGTGCTCTCGGCCGAGGACGCGAACCCGCTCGGCGAGAGTCGCCCGGTCATTTACGGCGCCGCAATTGCTGCTTTCTACGGTGCAAGCGGCGCACTCGACGCCACCATCGGTGCGACGGCCGTCTCCGCGATCCGCGCGATCGGACTGCTCCTGCTGCCCGCGATCCTCGCCACTCATGTCGTCACGGGCTCCTTCGCAGCCGCCCTGCACCCGTTCGCGATGGCGGCGACGGTGCGCGGGCTCGGGATCGGCTACCTCGCCGTGCTCGCCGCGGCGCTCGCCTGCGGCGCACTCGGCCATTTCGTAGTGTTCGACGCCGGCCACCTCGCGCTGATGACGAAGATTGCGCTCGTCATGTCGCTCGGACTCGCGGTATTCCAGTTGCTGGGCATGCTGATCCACAGGCGCCGGTTCGAACTGGGCTTCGATGCGGACCATGCGCCCGAGCGCCGTCAGGCGCGGGACGACCAGGACCGCGACCGCGAGCGGTCCCGCTTCGTGGACCAGCTCTTCGCTAAGTGCCGCTCCGGTTCGACCGGCAACGCGTGGGCCACGATCGAGCGACGCGCGGGGGATGGTGCCGGGCGGCTGCCGGAACTCGAGTGGATCCACGAACGGGTCGCAGCCTGGCCGGATCCGCGCCTCGCGAATCGCGTCGCGAAGGAACTCCTGGGCCTGCTGCTTGCAGCAAGGCGCAACGGAGACGCGCTCGACGTCGTCCGGGGACGATTGCAGGCCGATGCCGGGTTCCGGCCAACGACGACCGCCGAGACCATCCGGCTCGCGGAACTCGCGCGGGACGCGGGCGACCGGCCGCTGGCACGACGGCTGCGTGCAATCCTTGACGAGGGCACTCCGGCTCCCTAAGGTGCCTGCACCGAAAGGTGATCCCGCGCTTCTGGCGCGGGAGTACGGGAAGCCGGTCCAATTCCGGCGCTGCCCCCGCAACGGTAGTCGAGTCGAGCTCGCATCGAGCCGGACATTCCGGCGACCACTGCGCAATGCGCGGGAAGGTGATGCAGGCGGGACCCTCGCGGTCCACTCGAGAGCCCGGAGACCGGCCTGTCGGACGAGTCCAGCTTCGCGGAGGGCGAGCGGCCGGGTTTACGCCGTTCGCGCGTCGCCCCGACCCAACCCCCCTCGCCGCTGGTGTGTAACTGTCCCTGCGGGCGTGCATGGGGTTCAAGATGAATTTTCGGTCCAGCGTCCTCGTGCTTGCGGCGTCGACGTGTGTAGCAGCCGCTGCGCAGTCGGTGCGCGCCGAGGATGCGGGCCTGATCGACGACGAGATCGTGGTCACGGCCACTCGGCTGCCCGTTCCCGAGGCTCAAGTGCTCACGCCGGTGATCGTGATCGATCGCGATACGATCGAGCAGAGCGGCGCGGGCGACCCGACGGACATCCTGCGCTTCTACTCGGGGCTCGAGCTGTCGAGAAACGGGGGCCCCGGCCAGACCGCGTCGGTTTTCATCCGCGGCGCCGACAGCAACCAGACCCTGGTGATGGTGGACGGCGTGCGCATGAATCCAGGCACGATCGGCCTCGCCCCGCTGCAGAACATCGCTCCGTCCACCATCGAGCGGATCGAGGTCGTGAAGGGGCCTCGCTCCGCACTGTGGGGCACGGACGCGATCGGCGGCGTGATCAACGTCATCACGCGTCGCGAGGCGCCCAACGCGTGGACGGCCGAGGTGGGTTACGGCGCGTACGACACCGAGCAGGCGAGCCTGAACGGCGGCATGGCGCTCGGACCCGCGCAGCTCGGCCTCGGCGTCGCCTGGATCGACAGCCAGGGATTCCCGACCCGCACCGATGACCGCGTAGACCGGGGATTCGACAACCTGAGCGGCAGCGCGACGCTGCGCGGCGACGTGGGTCCCGCGAATCTGTCCCTGACCTACTGGCGCGCCGCCGGCACGACCGAGTACTCGGACTACTTTCTCGCGCCCGTCGACCAGGACTTCGCCTCGTCGACCGTGTCGCTCCAGGCCGACGTGCCGCTCGGCAACACGCTCGGCGCGAACCTGACCGCGAGCCACTTCGACGACAGCATCGACCAGAACCAGTCCACGGATTACCTGCGCACGCGCCGCGACACCGTCGACGGACAGCTCAACTGGCGCGTCGCGTCCCAGACCTGGAGCACGGGTGCGATGTTTACGCAGGAACGCGCGAGCAGCCGGTCGTACGGGGACCAGTACGAATCCGACACGCACAACGTGAATCTCTACGTGCAGGACCAGGTCGAGATCGGCCCGCACCGGGCGCTGGCTGCCGTCGGATACACCGATCACGAGACGGCTGGAAATGCCTGGACCTGGAACCTCGAATACGGGTACACGCTGCGCGGCGACACCCTGCTGTACGCACTGGGCGGCACAGGATATCGCGCGCCGGACGCGACGGACCGCTATGGTTACGGCGGTAACCCGGACCTCGAGCCGGAGCAATCGTTCAACCTGGAGGCCGGGGTGCGTCACCGCTTCACGCGAGCGCAGATCGTTTCGATCTCCTGGTTCCGCAACCAGATCGACGACCTGATCGAGTACGTGCCCATGCCGCAGCCCGATGATCCGTATTACGGGATGAACCAGAACGTGGACCGCGCACGCATCGAGGGCGCTGAGGCGGCGTGGGAGTACTACTCGGCCCCCTGGCGGGCGCGAGTGAGCGCAATCCACCAGGACCCGCGCAACGTCACGACCGGAGAGCGGCTGCTGCGCCGGGCCGAGAACAGCCTCACCATCGCCGCGACGCGCACCGTTGGTCCGGTGGACCTCGGCCTCGACCTGCTCGCGAGCGGCGACCGCAAGGACTACGGCTACCCCGAGCCCGGGACGCTCTCGAGCTACGTGCTCCTGAACCTGACGGCGCGCTGGCGTGCGACCCCTTCCTTGACGGTGGCGGCGCGGCTCGAGAACGCACTCAACGAACAGTACGAACTCGCCGACACGTACAACACGCCGGACCGCGGCCTGTACGTCACGGTGAGTTACACCGTCGGCGCGAGCGGCCAGCCCGTGCGCGTGGCGGAGGTGCGGACCGCGGACACGGCCGCGTCGCGCGGTGCATACTCGCCTTCGACGGACACAGCGCGGATGGGACTTTGATGGGACACCGACTCAGCAGGATCTACACGCGCACCGGCGACGACGGCAGCACCGGTCTCGGCGACGGCCTGCGCGTGCCGAAGGAGCACCTGCGCGTCGAGGCCTACGGTACGGTGGACGAGGCCAACAGCGCCCTCGGCCTGGTGCTGGCCACGACGGGCCTGCCTTCGGAAGTCGTCGAGTGCCTGACGGCCGTGCAGCACGAACTCTTCGAGCTCGGCGGCGAACTGTGCATGCCTGGTCACCGTGCGATCACGGACACGGACGTCGAGCGGCTGGAACGCACGCTGGATCGGTTCAACGACGCGCTGCCGCCGCTCAAGGAGTTCATCCTGCCCGGCGGCGGCCCCGCGGCGGCGGCCTGTCACCTCGCGAGGACCGTGACGCGTCGCGCCGAGCGGCGGACCTGGTCGCTGGCGCGCGTCGAAACGGTTGCGCCCGAAGTCCTCCGTTACCTGAACCGGCTGTCGGACCTGTTGTTCGTGATTGCACGGGTGCTCGCGAGACACGAGTCGGGCAGCGAAGTGCTCTGGAAGAAGCGGCAGCCCGTCTAGCGCGATCGCGCGGCCCGTTTCGCCCGCGCATCGTCCAGCGACGCGCACACCGCCGCGGCGCCGTCCGCGAGACGCGGCGTCGCGCGAGTGAGCGTATCGGACGACATCGAGTAGATTGCCCCGTCGCGGACCGCGGCGAGCCCGGTCCAGCGACGCCAGAGTGCCCGGGGATCGGCGATCGTGTCGTCGGTGCTCAGGATCACCTGCGGGTCACGCGCAAGCACCGCCTCGAGCGCCACCGGCGGCGCGAGCTGGGGCAGCTCCGCGAACACGTTGCGTCCGCCGCAGAGCTCGACCACCTCGCTGATCACGTGCCGCCCATTGACGGTGTAGAGCGGCTCGTCGTCGATCTCGATGAACACGCTCAGCGTCGACACTCCCGCGTGCTCCGCGCGCAGGCGCCGGATCGCGGCGTCGAAGGCGGAGGCTGACGCGTCGGCGACGGCTGACGTGCCGGCGATCTTCCCGATCGTGCGCAGCGCAGTCGCCACGTCGGCGAGGCGATAGGTCGGGATCGACACCACCCGCAGGCCCAGCGACTGGAGCCGCGCGACGGTTTCGCCCGGTGTGCCGGACGACCACGCGAGCACCAGGTCCGGCCGAAGTTGCAGGACCTGCTCCGCATCGACGCGCCAGGCGTCGCCGACGCGCGGCAGTGCGCGCGCCGCAGCCGGGTAATCGCTGTACTCGACCGTACCCACGAGCGCGCGCCCGGCGCCGGCAGCGTAGGCGAGCTCGGTCAGGTTGGGCGCGAGACTCACGATGCGCAGCCCCGCCGCGCCCGCGGCCGCCGGCGCAACTGCGCCGAGCGCGATCGCCGCGAGCAGCCACTTCACGATGCGCTGCCCGCGAGCACCAGGACCGCGACGACGGCGAGCCAGATCCAGACGGAACGTGACACGATCCGCCATGCGCCCGATGCCGCGGCCGAATCGAGCGCCTCGGGCGCGACCGCGGACAGGCTCGACTGCAGCGAGGCCATGCCGACCCGGGCGAGCAGATCCTCCGAACGGTCCAGCATGCCCTCGCCGACGCGGTCCACGGCTGCGCGCCAGCTACCCACGGCGTCCTCGAAGCTGCCGGCGAGCGCATAGGCGCCCGCCGCGAGGCGCGCCGGAATCCAGGCCAGCAGCCCGTGGATGAGTGCGAGCGCACTGCCGAAGGTCCCCGACGCGACCGGCGTTCCGCGCCGCGCGGCCTCGAACGCAGCGCGGCGGCGCATGAGGTCGCTCACGCGGAACATCCAGGCACCCGCGGGCCCCAGCACGATGAACCAGAACACGACGCCGAAGATGCGATTGTTCGCCTGCACGAAGATTGCCTGCTCGACCGCCTCACGGAGGCCGGCTTGGCGCCCCGCAGCGTCGGACTCGAGCAGCTCCTTGGCACGCCGCGCCGCCTCGTCGCGGTCGCCGCGGTCAAGGGCGTCGAGGTAGTCGTCGACCTCATCGCGCAGGTCGCGCGGTCCGAAGGACACCAGCAGCACCAGCACGGCGAACGCAAGCTGCAGCAGCCCGAGAAGGTGGCTGCCGAGCAGCGCCGAGGCGAGCGCCACCGGCGCGACTGGCAGCGCGATTGCGATGATGGCCGTGGCGATCAACAGGCCGTCGGGTTTCTGCCCGGCGCCGCCTCCGACCCAGTCGCAGTAGCGGTCCAGCCAGCGCGGCTCCCGCAGGTGCAGGACCGCAGTGAGCCCGTGTTCGAGCACGAAGGCCATGATCAGCGCGATGAGACTCATGCGGGCGCCAACTCCAGCTCGTAGCGCGTCCGTGCACGGAGCAGTGGCCAGTCGAAGGCGATGCCTGGATCCGACTTCCTGCCCGGAGCGATGTCGCTGTGCCCGACCATGCGGTCCGGCGACAGCGTCGGGTACGCGCGGCACAGCACCGCCACGAGGCGGGCGAGCGCTTCGTACTGCGCGTGCTGGTAGGCGCTCGCGTCCGTCCCCTCGAGTTCTATGCCCACGGAGAAGTCGTTGCAGCGCTCACGCCCCCGCCAGCTCGAGACGCCGGCGTGCCAGGCGCGCCTCTGGAACGGGACGTACTGGACGAGCTCGCCGTCGCGACGCACCAGTACGTGCGCCGACACCTTGAGCGACGCAACCTCGGCGAAGTACGGATGCGCGTCCGCAGGCAGGGTGCCGGTGAAGAGCGCGTCGATCCACGGCCCGCCGAACTCCCCGGGTGGCAGGCTGATGCCGTGCACTACGATCAGCTCGGGCAACATCCCGGCCGGGCGGTCGTCGCAGTTTGGCGAGGCGACCTGCCTGGCGGCGGACAGCAGCCCGCTCCGGACGTCGAGGTCGGCTCTGGAGCGCTCGACTGGCCTCGCCGTGGAGGTACGCATGTGGCAATGATGCACGCGCGTGGCGGCGCCCGCCACCGCGCGAAGCCTATTAGAATGAGCCGACCCGCCACCACCCGGAACCCGGATGAACACCGCGAGCGACCTCGCCGAGCGCGACCTGCGCGTCGTCTGGCACCCCTGCACCCAGATGAAGGACCACGAGTGGCTGCCGATGATCCCCATCGCGCGCGGCGAGGGCGTATGGCTGCACGGCTACGACGGCCGCCGCTACCTCGACGCGATCAGCTCCTGGTGGGTGAATCTCTTCGGCCACGCGAACCCGCGAATCAGCTCCGCGGTGGCGACCCAGCTCGGCCGGCTCGAGCACGTCATGCTGGCGGGATTCACGCACGAACCCGCAGTGAAGCTCGCCGAGCAGCTCACCGCGATCGCCCCGCCCGGCTTGAGCCGCTGCTTCTACGCCGACAACGGCTCGAGCGCGATCGAGGTTGCGCTCAAGATGAGCTTCCACTACTGGCGCAACGTCGGTCGCACCGGCAAGCGCCGGTTCATCACGCTCTCGGCGAGCTACCACGGCGAGACGCTGGGCGCGCTCGCCGTGGGCCACGTCGAGCTCTATCGCGAGATCTACCAGCCGCTGCTCATGGACGTGATCACCGTACCCTCGCCGGACGCCTACGCGCGTGAGCCCGGCGCAGGCGAGGCCGACCACGCGCGGCGCATGTTCGCCGCCATGGAGGAAACGCTGG
>CAVSDW010000017.1:0-212916 GCA_963726665.1 uncultured Gammaproteobacteria bacterium
GGGCTCATGGCGTGAGCCTGCCGGAGCGCTTCCGTTCACGTCCCGGCCGGCCAGGCCGCAAGCTCCACGTATCGGGACCCTGACCGATCCGTCAGGGACTGCACCAGAGAGACGCCCCGGACCGGCCAAAGCAGCGGCGCCAGCGGCCCCGGAGGCGGCGCTTGCAGAACCCGGCGCGCGAGCGTCACGTGCGCCCGGAAGGGCCGCAGTTCCGGGGTGAACCCGCGCAGCTGCAACTCGGAACGCAGCGCGTGGACGAGCGCCTTGAGCGGCTCCGGGATCGACCCCGCGACGAGGCACAGCACCTGCGGGCGCTTCCAGTACTCGAGCCGGTCGAACGCGATCTCGCAGGGCGTCGCGGCGGCGCTCGCCGCCGGGGAACCCGCGTCGACCGCGACGGGGAGTCTGGACTCCGGGACGTCGCCCCGGGACTCGCGGGTCACGTGCCACTGGTCGGGCCGCTGGGCGCGCCCGCTACCCCGCGGCACGAGATCGCCATCGCCGCGGCGAGGCGGAGGCGCGCAGCGTCGTCCGGCCAAAGCGCGAAGAAGAGCCGCCTGCCAGACTCACGCCCGGCCGACGGCACTCCCGGCGTGCGGTCACGCGTCCAGCACTCCCGCGAAGGCCGGGCCCGGCCTGCCGGCGCACGGCCTCCCGGTCGCCCCGAAGACACGCACCTCCGCGCGGATCTCGCGCTGGTCCTCGCCATCGAAGGCCCAGGCAAGCCAGACCGTGCCGACCGGCTTGCCGGGCTGGCCGCCGTCCGGGCCTGCGATGCCGCTCACGGCGATCGATACGTCGCCACCGAACCGGTCGAGCGCCCCGGCCGCCATCTCGCGACCACCGCCTCGCTCACCGCGCCCGCACGGGAAAGCGTGCCCTCGTCGATCTCGAGCAATGCGACCTTGGCCTCATTGGAATAGGTCACCACGCCACCGAGGAACCACGCGCTGCTGCCCGGCAGGTCGGTGCAGGCCTTGGCCACCCACCCGCCGGGGCAGGCTCGGCGGCGGCGGCCGCGACCGCCACGGAGCAGGTGTTTCGCGACCCGGGCGGCGAGCGCCCGGATTTCGTCGTCGTCTGGAGATGCCATCCGAAGGATTCTAGACGCCTCTGGACATCGCAGGGGTGCCTGTCCTACCGTGGCACCCCTTTCGCGGCAGGACAGGTCGGGCATGAGACTGGCCTCGCTGGACTGACGTAACACCGTCCGCGGACGAGCAGATCCTGCTGAAGCGGGTCCAGACCAACAAGCGCGGCGTCTACGCCGATTACCTCAAGATGACCGATGCCGGCAAGGCCTTCTGGCCTGTCTACGACGAGTATGAGGCGCAGCTGAAGAAGATAGACGATCGCTACATGGCAATGATCAACGACTACGCGACCAAGTACGACACGCTGACCGACGCCGAGGCCACGCAGATGCTGAAAGAGCGGCTCGCGATCGACCGCAAGCGGGTCGAGCTGAAGATCAAGTACACAAGTTCGCCAAGGTGCTGCCGGGCAAGAAGGCTCTGCGTTTTGCGCAACTGGAGTCGCGCATCGACAACCTGATGCGACGGAATCTCTACTCGATCATCCCGCTCGCGTAGATCATCCCGCGCGCTGAGACCCGCTCGGGCGCTGAACTGGTGCCGGCGGCGGCGGTCCAAAGAGTTACAAATCGCTCCGGAGTCCCGACATATGAAGACGATCCTGATCACGCTGGCCGCAGTCGCCTCGCTGGGCGCGGCCGGGGGCGCCATCGCCCAGTCGTCCGGCACCGTCAACCTGTCGGACCAGGAGAAGCTGCTCGTCAGCCAGATCCAGACCGACAAGCGAGCCGTCGTTCTCTCCTCGCTCGGGCTCACCAACGCCGAGGTGGCCGCCTTCACGCCGATCTACGAAAAGTACCAGGGCGAGATGAAGAAGGTCTTCACCCGCACCGGCGAGATCCTGAACAAGTTCGCGTCGAACTACGACTCGATGACGGACGACGCCGCCGAGGACATCCTCGAGGAAGCCTTCGAGGTGCGCGAAGATCGCAACGACATCCTGAAGGACTACGCCAACCGGCTCGGCAAGAAGCTGCCGGCGACAAAGGTACTGCGCTGGGTGCAGATCGAGAGCAAGCTGAACACGCTGCTCGACTGGCAGATGGCCCAGGTCGTTCCTCTCGCGAAGTAATCCGCGAAGCAATCCAAGGAGAGCAAGGTCATGCGTTTCCACCGGCAGGAAACTTCTGACGGTCACACTTGCAGCCATGGCACTGCTGGCGGGATGCGCGTCCACCCCCATCGGTCCGCTTCGATTACGACAAGAGCGCCGACTTCGGCGGGTTCCGCACCTTCGGCTTCCTGGACCAGAGTGGCGATGCCAAGTCGCTGGCAGTGCAGACGCTCGAGGCCGCGGCGACCCGCGAAATGGAGGCCCGGGGCTACAAGCTCGCTGCCGCCGATCCCGACCTGCTCGTGAACTTCACCGGCAAGCTCGAGGACCGTACCGACGTGCAGTCCGTCCCGGGCCCGATGTACGGCGCGAGCTAGGGCTACGGCGGCTGGTACGGCGCGCCGTACGGCGGCTGGAATTCCCAGCAGGTCACGACCCGGCATTACAAGGTCGGATCGCTGGTCATGGACATCGTCGACCGCGCGAAGCGCCAAGTCGTCTTCCAGGCCGGTATCGAGAAGACCGTGACCAAGGAGATGATGGCCAACCGGGACCAGGCGATCAACGCTGCAGTCACGCGCATGTTCGCGACCTACCCCTTCGTCGCGGGGCAGTCGGCGCCGGTCCCGCCGCCGGAAAAGAAGTAATCGCGAACGGCCTGCGGCCCGTTCGGGGCCGCCCAGCCGCCGTCGCGACAGCGTGCCTGAACCGGCGCCAGCCCTCGCAAGGGGGCTGGCGCTTTCTTTCGCGTAGCATTGTCGGCCTGATGAGCACTCCGGATCTCTCCGCCCACACCCCGGTGATGCAGCAGTACCTGCGCATCAAGGCGCAGCACCCCGACGTGCTGGTCTTCTACCGGATGGGCGACTTCTACGAACTGTTCTTCGAGGACGCGCGGCGCGCGGCACGCGTGCTCGACATCACGCTGACCGCACGCGGGAACGTCGGGCGGCGAGCCGATCCCCATGGCCGGCGTCCCTGTGCAGACGCTGGACACGTATCTCGCGCGCGCCGTGCGACGCGGGCGAGTCGGTCGCCATCTGCGAGCAGGTCGGCGACCCGGCGAAGTCGAAGGGCCCCGTCGAGCGGCGCGTGGTGCGTGTCGTCACGCCCGGCACCGTCACCGACGATGCGCTGCTCGAGGAGCGGCGTGACACGCTGCTCGCGTCGCTCAGCACGACGGCCGAGCGCTTCGGGCTGGCGTGGCTCGAGCTATCGAGCGGACGCTTCCACGCCCTGGAGGCCGCCGGAGCCGAGGCCCTCGCGGCAGAACTCGAGCGCCTGCGGCCGGCCGAACTGCTGGTCGAGGAGAACGCGACCTCGCGCGTTCCGCCGGGAACGCAGTCCTGCATCCGGCAGCGCCCGCCCTGGCACTTCGAGGCCGCAAGCGCAGAGCGCCTGCTCTGCGAGCAGTTCGGGACCCGCGACCTTGCGGGCTTCGGCCTCGCCGGGCACCCACTCGCAATCGGCGCCGCGGGCTGCCTACTGCAGTACGTGCGCGACACGCAGAAATCCGCGCTCCCACACCTGCGCGGCATCCGCTGCGAGGAGCGCGACGAGGCGCTGCTGCTCGACGCGGCGACTCGCCGAAATCTCGAACTCGACTCGAGCGTCTCCGGCCGCGAGGACAGCACGCTCGTCGACTTGCTCGACCGCACGGCGACGGCAATGGGCGGTCGCGAGATCCGCCGCTGGGTCCAGCGTCCCTTGAGGTCGCGCGCTCCGCGCGAGGAGCGCCTGCAGGCGATCGAGGCCTTCCTCGACACCGGCCTGCACGAAGCCGTTCACTCGCTGCTGCGCCGCGCGGGCGACATCGAACGCATCCTGGCGCGGGTGGCGCTCCGATCGGCGCGGCCCCGCGACCTCTCGGGCCTGCGGGAAGCGCTCGGCTGCCTGCCCGAGCTGCAGCAGGTCCTGGCAGGCATCGATTCGCCGCTGATCACGCGGCTCGCCGCAACGGCAGGCTCGCACCCCGAGGTGCACGGGCTGCTCTCGTCGGCGCTCATGCCGACGCCCGCCGCATGCTGCGCGACGGCGGCGTCATCGCGCCCGGCTACGACGCGGACCTCGACGAGTTGCGACGCATCGCCGAGCACAGCGACGAAGCGCTGCTCGAACTCGAGGCGCGCGAACGCGAGCGCACGGGATTCGCGAACCTGCGATTCGGCTACAACCGGGTGCAGGGCTACTACATCGAGGTGAGCCGCAGCCAGGCCGACCAGGTGCCGGCCGACTGGGTACGCAGACAGACCGTCAAGAATGCCGAGCGCTACATCACCAACGAGTTGAAGACTTTCGAGGACCGAGTACTTGGGGCACGCGACCGCTCGCTGGCCCGCGAGCGCGAACTCTACGAGGGCCTGCTCGACCGGCTGACCGAACACCTGCCTGCATTGCAGGCAACCGCCGCCGCGCTCGCCTCGCTCGACGTGCTCGCGAACCTCGCCGAACGGTCGATCGCGCTCAGGCTGGTCAAGCCCCGGCTTCTGGATGAGTCCAGGATCGACATTCGCGGAGGGCGGCACCTCGTCGTCGAGCGGCACATCGAGGGGCCGTTCGTACCAAACGACCTTTCATTGCACGACGGACGTCGCATGCTGGTGGTCACCGGCCCGAACATGGGCGGCAAGTCCACCTACATGCGCCAGTCGGCGCTGATCGTGATCCTCGCCGGGATCGGCAGCTACGTGCCGGCCGACTCGGCGGCGATCGGCACCGTGGACCGCATCTTCACGCGCATCGGCGCCGCCGACGACCTCGCGGGCGGCCGCTCGACCTTCATGGTGGAGATGACCGAGGCCGCGAACATCCTGAACAACGCCACGCGCGACAGCCTGGTGCTGATGGACGAGATCGGCCGCGGCACCAGCACCTACGACGGGCTCTCGCTCGCGTGGGCCTGTGCGCGGCACATCGGACGCGAGATCGGCGCGTACACGCTCTTTGCCACTCACTATTTCGAGCTCACGGCCCTGGCCGAGGAACTCCCGGCCTGCGCCAACGTGCACCTCGACGCGACCGAGCACGGCGACACGCTCGTGTTCCTGCACGCGGTGAAGGAAGGCCCGGCGAACCAGAGCTACGGGCTGCAGGTCGCGCGCCTCGCCGGCGTGCCGAAGCTGGTCGTGGGCGAGGCCCGGCGATTCCTGCACGAGCTCGAGCGCCGCGACCATGCGGCCCGTCCGCCCGCCCCGCAGCAGGAACTCGACCTGCCGCCGCCCGTCGACCCGGCCGAGGCGGCCGCGCTGGCCGAACTCGACGGTGTCGACCCGGACACCTTGAGCCCACGCGACGCGCTCGCGTTGCTCTTCAGGCTGAAGGAAACCCTGCGCAGGCGCCGCTGAGGGCCTGCTCTCCCGGCCGGCGCGCCCGCGACCTATCCGGCTGCAGGGTCCATTGGCTAGAATGCGCTTTCGTGCCCCACTCCCGCGAAGGTCGTGCCGCGTGCCTCGAACACCTCGTCCGCTGTTGCCATGCCTGGCCTTCGCGATTTGCGCGGTTGCGCTCACGGGTTGCGGTCGCGGCAAGCCGCCCGCCGCGCCGCAGGCGCAGGTGATACCCGTTGCGATCATCACCGTCATCGCGGGCGAAGTTCCGTTCGAGAGCGAGTTCGTCGGTGAAACCGAGAGTTCCCAGGAAGTCGAGATCCGCGCGCGCGTCGAGGGCTTCCTCGAGTCCATCGACTACCGCGAGGGCAGTCGTGTAGCGAAAGGCGACGTCCTGTTCCAGATGGACCGCAAGCCGTTCGAGGCAGCGCTTGCGGCGGCACGCGCGGAGCTGCAGGCGCAGCAAGCCCGGCTCAATACGTCGAGCGCGAACCTCAAGCGCGTCGGTCCGCTGGCGGCCGAGGACGCGCTGAGCCAGAAGGATCTCGACGATGCGCAGGGGTCGCGCGATGCCGCCGTCGCCGCGGTGGAAGGCGCGAAGTCACGCGTGCAGCAGGCCGAGTTCGACCTGAGCTACACGACGATCCGTTCTCCCGTCGACGGAGTCACGAGCTTCGCCCGCAAGCAGCCTGGCAGCTTCATCGCCCCTGGCCCCGACAGCCTGCTGACCTACGTTGCCGCACTCGACCCGATGCGCGTGAATTTCAGCATCTCCGAGAACGAGCAGCTTCGTTTCACGAAGCTCAGGCAGGAGGGCAAGCTCAAGCCGCCAGCCGACGGAAAATACACGGTCAAGATCGTGCTCGCCGACGGAACCGTCGTGCCGGCGCCGGGGCACGTCACGTTCGGCGACGCGTCCTACAGCAAGGAAACCGGCACGTTCCTCGTGCGTGCGGAGTTGCCCAACAAGGACGGCGCGCTCAGGCCAGGGCAGTTCGTGCGGGTGCTTCTCGGCGGGGCCAGGTGGGCGAACGCGATCGAGCTTCCGCAGCGCGCCGTGATGCAGGGGCCGCAGGGCAATTTCGTCTGGGTGGTGGACGCCGAATCGAAGGCTCAGTTCCGCCCGGTGACCGTCGGGCCGCTGACGGGAGACCTGTGGCTCATCGACCAGGGGCTGCAGGCGGGAGAGCGTGTCGTCGTGGATGGCGGAATGAAGCTGGCGCCGGGCGTCACCGTGAAGCCGGTCGAGCCCGGCCAGGTTCCGCCGGGGACGCCAGCGGCCTCCGCCAAGGACTGACCCGGAGCGCGCCGACCCGTGATTTCCGACCTCTGCATCCGGCGCCCGATTCTCGCGAGCGTCCTCTCGATCGTCGTGACGCTGGCGGGCCTCGCCGCGCTCGTGGGCCTGCCCATCGAGCAATACCCGCCGATCGCGCCGCCGCAGGTGACGGTATCCGCCAGCTTTCCTGGCGCTGACGCCCAGACCGTGGCGCAGGCGGTGGCGGCGCCGATCGAGACGCAGGTGAACGGCGTCGACAACATGCTCTACATGCAATCGACGAGTTCGTCGACCGGCCAGATGACGCTCACGGTCTACTTCCAGATCGGCACCGACCCCGACACGGCGCAGGTCCAGGTGCAGAACCGCGTAAACATCGCGTTGCCGCAACTGCCCGACGTCGTGCAGAAGACCGGCGTACGCGTAGAGAAGCGTTCCTCCAGCATCATGATGCTGATCGCCGTCTACGCGCCCGACGGCCGCTACGACGTGAACTACGTCGCGAACTACGCGAACCTCTACGTGCTCGACGCCGTCAAGCGCGTGCCCGGCGCAAACCAGGCGTCGCTCTTCGGCGCGTCCGAAAACGCCATGCGCATCTGGCTGCGCCCGGACCGCATGGCGTCGCTCGGTATCACGCCCACCGACATCCAGCAGGCAATCGCAAAGCAGAATCAGCAGTTCGGCGCCGGCTCGATCGGGCAGTCGCCAACCTCGAAGCCTGTCGAGATCACCCTGCCCGTCGTGACGGAAGGCCGCTTCAACGAGCCGGTGCAGTTCGAAAACATCATCCTGCGCACGGACCAGGAAGGCGCCGCGATCGTGCGGCTCGGCGACGTGGGCCGGGCCGAGGAAGGCCTGCAGAACTACATGATGCGGCCGAGCCTGAACGGCAAGCCGGCCGTATTCATCTCCGTCTACCAGCAGCCCGGATCCAACGCGCTCGAGGTCTCGAAAGGGGTGCGCAGCGCGCTCGAGAGCCTCAAGGCCGGCTTCCCCGCCGGCATCGACTACGAGGTATCGCTGGACAGCACGAAGTTCGTGACCGCCTCCATCGAGGAGGTCGTGCACACGCTGATCGAGGCCGTGATCCTGGTCGTGCTGGTGGTCTACATCTTCCTGCAGAACCTGCGCGCGACGCTGATCCCGACCCTCGCGGTCGTGGTCTCGATCGTGGGCACGTTCGTCGGCATGACCTTGCTCGGCTTCTCGATCAACCTTCTGACGCTCTTCGGCATGGTGCTCGCGATCGGCATCGTCGTGGACGACGCGATCGTGGTCATCGAGGCCGTCGAGGCCAACATGAAGACGAAGGGCCTCTCGGCCCGCGATGCCGCGTTCGCCGCGATGCACGAGGTGTCCGGCCCGGTCGTTGCGATCGTGCTGGTGCTGGCCGCCGTCTTCGTGCCGACGGCTTTCCTCGGCGGCACGACCGGCGTGCTCTACAAGCAGTTCGCGATCACGGTGGTCATCTCCGTGGTCCTCTCCGGTTTCGTGGCACTCACGCTCACGCCGGCGCTCGCGGCACTGCTGCTCGAGGGCTCGCACGGACACCCGCCGCGGATCCTGCAGAAATTCAACGAGTGGTTCGAGCGCCTGACCGTGCGCTATGCATCGGGCGTCCGCTGGGTCCTCAAGCGCGCGGCCCTCGCGCTCCTGGTATTCGCGGCCTTCATCGTCGCGATCCTCGGCATCTTCAGGATGGTGCCCGGCAGCTTCGTGCCGCCCGAGGACCAGGGCTACCTGCTGATCGCCGCGATGCTGCCGGACTCGGCCAGCCTCGACCGCTCGGATGCCGTTGGACGGCGCATCGGCGAAATTGCGCTGGGGCACCCGGCGGTGCAGTTCGCGTCCGTGCTCTCCGGCTACAGCATGCTCGACGGCCAGTACAAGACCAACGCCGCCACGGTCTTCGTCAGCCTCAAGGACTTCAAGGAACGCGAAGGCAAGGACATGTACGTCGACGCGGTGATCGCTGCCATCGCGCCGCAGCTGGCCGGCATCCGCGACGCCGTGGTGATTCCGCTCAATCCGCCACCCATCCCCGGACTCGGCATGCAGGGCGGCTTCGAGTTGTGGGTCCAGGACCGCACCGGGGGCGAGCCGCAGCACCTCGCGCAGGCGGTCCAGCAGGTGGTCGCCGCCGCGAAGCAACAGCCCGGCCTCGCGGGCGTCAACTCGACGTTCAATCCCTCCTCGCGCCAGCTGAGCGTCAAGGTGGACCGTGAGAAAGCGGAAACGCTTGGCGCGCCGATCGCCGACGTGTACGGGGCGCTGCAGTCGCTCTTCGGCTCGCTGTACGTGAGCCAGTACAACAAGTACGGCCGCGTGTGGCAGGTCGTGTTGCAGGCCGAACCGGAGTTCCGCAACAGCCCGGAGGACCTGCGCAACATCTACGTTCGCGGCCGCTCCGGGGAGATGGTGCCGCTCGATGCGGTCACGACCACGCGGTTCACCAGGGGGCCCGACCTGATCCCGCGCTTCAACGGCTTTCCGGCAGCGAAAATCAACGGCGGGCCCGCGCCCGGGTTCAGTTCCGGGCAGGCCATCGCCACGATGGAGACGCTTGCCGCGGACCTGCCTGAAGGCTTCGGCATCGCCTGGTCGGGCCAGGCGTACGAGGAGAAGCAGTCCGGCGGTGCGTCGGCGCTGGTGTTCGTATTCGGTCTCGTCATGGTGTTCCTCATCCTGGCCGCGCAATACGAATCCTGGTCGCTGCCCGGCAGCGTCATCACGGCCGTGCCGTTCGGGGTGCTGGGCGCGCTGGTCGCAGTCTGGCTGCGCGGCCTGCAGAACGACGTCTACTTCCAGATCGGCCTCGTGACGCTCATCGGGCTGTCGGCGAAGAACGCGATCCTGATCGTCGAGTTCGCGATGCTGGAGCGGCGGAAAGGACTCTCGATCGTGGAGTCCGCGGTCGAGGGCGCGAAGATGCGCCTGCGTCCGATCGTGATGACCTCGCTCGCTTTCACTGCCGGCGCGATTCCGCTTGCGATTGCCTCGGGCGCCGGCTCCGCGTCGCGCCATTCGATCGGCACGGGCGTGATCGGCGGCATGGTCGGCGCGACGACGCTCGCGCTCTTCTTCGTGCCGCTTTTCTACGTGCTCGTGAGCCAGCTGAGCGAACGGTTCTTTCCGCCGAAGCCGCCGGCCCCGCAAGGGCAGCCTGCGGCTGGCGCCCGCAGACCCGGCGCCTGCGGCCGCCCCCAGCGACGCGGGAGGGCATTGAGCCATGCGCCGCATGGCATTGCTGCTCGCCACCGGAACGCTCGTGGGCTGCCTGGGCACGCCCTACCATCGGCCCGACATCGAGGTGCCCGGGCAGTTCCGCGTCTCGGTGGCCGACACGCCGGGTGCCGCGGACACGCAGTGGTGGACGGGATTCGGCGACCCGGTCCTCGACCAGCTGGTGACCGAGGCGCTGGCCGGCAACGACGACCTGCGCATCGCCGCCGCACGCGTAGATGAATTCCACGGCGCCATGGTGTCGACGCGCGCGCCACTGTTCCCGGGCGTGGGCTATACGGCGAGCAGCGGACAGGAAAAGCCCTCACAGCAGGTGGTCGGCGCGGGCAATGACTCGGTGCGGACCGCGACGGCCGGCGGATTCACGGCCGGCTGGGAACTCGATGTCTGGGGCCGCGTCCGCAACCTGACCGCGGCGGCGAACGCCGACTGGCAGGCGTCCGAGGCAGACCGGCGCGCCGCCGTGCTGTCTGTCGTCGGCGCGACCGCGTCCGGCTACATCACCCTGCTGTCGCTCGACGCACAGCTGCGCACGTCCGAGGAGACGCTCGAGAGCCGGCGCAAGGCGCTCGACGTGTTCGAAAAGCGCCACAGCGGGAGGCGTGATCTCGGGCGTGGAACTTGCGCAGGCGCGCTCCGCGTACGAGGTTGCCGCGGGCGCAGTACCGGTCCTGCAGCAGCAGATCGCGCGGCAGGAGAACGCCCTCGCGCTGTTGCTGGGGCGGAACCCGGGGCCGATCCCGCGCGGACGTCGCCTTGCCGATCTCGGCACGCCGGCCGTGCCGGCGGGACTGCCCTCGGACGTGCTCACCCAGCGACCCGACGTGGTCGCGGCCGAGCAGTCGCTCATCGCTGCCAATGCGCGCGTGAGCGCGGCGCGTGCGCTGTACTTTCCGACCATTTCGCTCACCGGACTGCTGGGCAGTGCGAGCCTCGAACTCAGCGGCCTCTTCTCGGGCGGCTCCGGCACCTGGAGTTATTCCGGGCAGGTCGCCGGCCCCATCTTCCAGGGCGGCGAAATCGTGGGAGTCAACGAGGTTGCGGATGCTCGCCATGCGCAGCTGCTGGCGAACTACCAGAAGACGGTGCGGCGTGCGTTCGCCGACGTGGACGACGCGCTCGTCGCGACCACGAAGACCACCGAGCGGACACAGGCACAACAGGCGCAGGTTGCCGCACTCTCGACCTACGCCCGCCTCGCCCGCAAGCGCTACGAGGGGGGCTACTCGAGCTATCTCGAAGTACTCGACGCCGAGACGTCGCTCTTCAACGCCGAACTGCTGCTGAGCCAGGGCGAGCGTGACCGCCTGCAGGCTCACGTTGACCTGTACAAGGCGCTGGGGGGCGGATGGGTCGACGCGGCCGCGGCCATGGCCCCGCAGCCGCAGGCCGTCCCGTAGGCAGGACTACGAACTCGACCCGGACGCCCTGAGCCCGCGCGACGCGCCTGGCACTGCTGTCCAGGCTGAAGGAGTCCCTGCGCCAGCGCCGGTGACACCCGGACTGCGAGCCGTTCTCACCGCCTCGGGCCAGCCCCTCCATGTTGGGGGGCATTCGCCCTGTCACGCCACACTAGAATTGAGAGGAGTTGGCGGCGACACGGTGGTCGGCCGCCCGAATCGTGATCGTGTCGGGAAAATTACTGAAGGCAGCCCATGGCAAATTCCAAACACCCAACCGTTGTGATCACCGGCGCTTCCTCGGGAATCGGCCGGGCACTCGCGGTGGAAATGGCCGGTCGCGGATACGCCCTTGGCCTGACCGCGCGCCGCCTGGCGCTGCTCGAGACGCTTCGCGATGAGCTGCAGGCAACACATGGCAAGGGCCTGCGTGTCGAGCTCGCGACGCTGGATGTCTGCCAGGTCGCCGGCGTCGGGCCGACGCTGCGCGAGCTCTTCGAACGCCTTGGCGGCATCGACACCATCGTGGTCAATGCGGGCGCCAATGACGTGACGCACGTCGGGAGCGGCGACCTGGACAAGGAACTCAACCTGATCCAGACCAATCTCGCCGGCGCAATCGCGACGATCAATGCAGCCACCG
Organism: uncultured Gammaproteobacteria bacterium; assembly: GCA_963726665.1. GTDB lineage: Bacteria > Pseudomonadota > Gammaproteobacteria > Steroidobacterales > Steroidobacteraceae > RPQJ01. Next base: position 12,043 of record CAVSDW010000017.1, read on the forward strand.
AGCACTTCCTCACGCGCGGCAAGGGCCAGATCGTCGGCATTTCCTCGCTGGCCTCGCTGCAGCCGATCGCCGGCCAGGCCGCCTACTGCGCAAGCAAGGCCGGCATTTCGATGTACCTCGACTCGTTGCGCATCGAGCTCAGGCGCAAAGGCATCGCCGTTACCGACATCCTGCCGGGCTACATCAAGACCGACATCGTCGAGGGCGTCGACATCGGAAAATTGCCTTTCGCCATCTCGGCCGGGCAGGCGGCCCGCGAAATGACGAGGCTGATCGAAAGGCGCGTGAAGTCCGGCGTGGTGCCGGCCTTTCCGTGGAAGCTAGTGCGACCATTCCTCGGGCACCTCCCCGAGCGCTTCGCGCAGATTCTAGGGACTGCCCCCTACGGCCTGCTTCCCCTGCCGTTCCGTGGTGGCCGGGCCAGCAGGGCCGTCAGGATCGCGTGCAGGACGACTGCCGGCCACAAGAGCGATCCGCCCACGCCCACCAAGCCGAGGCATGCCAGGTACAGCGTGACCGCCGCGCTGTAGACCAGCATGCCGAGCCGCGGAGTGCTGCCGGGCCAGCAGGCCACACCCAGTGCGACCAGCGCGATGCCGGCCACGCGCGCGACCGGTATGGCAATACCGGCAAGATCCTCGCCCAGCAACAACCGCCCGACGAGCGAAGGAACGACCAGCAACGCCAGTCCGGTCGCAGCTTCGCCGACCGCAGCGAGCACAAGGGCATTCTTCATCGCATCCGCCTCCGGTGCCGTCGCGATCCGGATCGGAACCGCGACGGCACGGGATCGCTGCTGCTTCGCAGCAACCTTCGGCTCCGGTTCGAGTTCGAAGGTCAACTTGTCGATCGTGCCCGTGAACTTGAACGGCACTTCGTAGCGATACTCCAGCAACGCGACGCCGGTGCGCGAGTCCATGCCGACATCGAAGGTCTCGTCCTCCGGGAAGGTGACCGGCGTGCCATGCTCCAGGGAATTCCTGGCCACTTCCTTGCCGTCCACGGAGAGCACGCCCGTGCCTCCCTTGCCGAGTTCCGGGCCGTCGGATCGGTAGTCGAAGACGATGGTGTGCTTGCCGGATCCCAGCGCGGGGCCGGCCCACACCGTGCGCTTCAGGTCGAGCAGGTTGTAGACGAACACCGGCTTGCCTCGGCCGATACCGACTACTTTCGTGGCCAGCACCGCGACGGCCAGCAGGCCGCCGAGGATCAGCACCGCGTAGCCGAGGCCCATCTTCACGCGCGACCATTTCCTGGCCCGTCCGCGCCAGACCAGCAGCAGTCCGAACGCCAGCAGCCCGAGCCCCAGGTTCCGGAAGAAATGCGCCTTTGACCACCAGTCGAAGCTGCGGCTCAGGAACAGGCCGTAACCGCCAAAGCGCCCGCCTTCGGTGACGATCATGCCTTCCGCGCCGCCCGACGGGATCGTGACCTCGGCCGTGATGATGTAGGACTTGTTCAGGATGCTCGGCGCGGCGCTCTTCGGCACCCCGCTCAATTCGCCCGAGTAGGTGAAGACCTTGCGTCCCGCCGTGAGGTCGGGCTTCGGCCCGTTCCAGCGCGCAAGCGTCGTATTGTCCAGCGGCAGCACGTTGTACTTCGCCGCCTCCGAATTGAAGACGGCCTGCAGCTCCTTGACCTTCTCCGGCATCGCCGCGGCCAGGTCGTTGGACTCCGTGGGATCCTCCATGACGTTGTACAGTTCCCACTTGTACCCGGTGATCAGGTCCGGCGGCGGCTTGTTGCTCAGTTCCCACGGCAGTGTCGCGGGCGTCGTGGCCGCCACCCAGCCGTCGTGATAGATGGCGCGATTGCCGAGCATCTCGAAGTACTGCGTCGTGTGCCGCGTCGGGGCATCGGCATTCGCCTTGTCCCACGTATAGGCCATGCTCACGCCTTCGATCGGCGCCTGCGTGATCCCGTTGATCGTATCGGGTGCCGGGATGCCGGTCGCCTCGAGGATGGTCGGCACGATGTCGATGACGTGGCTGAACTGGCGACGGATGCCACCCGCGTCCTGGATGTGGCCCGGCCACGACATCGCCACGCCCTGGGCCGTGCCGCCGAAGTGCGACGGCACCTGCTTCATCCACTTGAACGGCGTGTCCATCGCCCACGCCCATGGCGCGGCAAAGTGCGGGAAGGTGCGGTCGGAGCCCCAGAACGGGTACCAGAGGTACTGCGCCTTGACCGGCACGGGAACCCCGTTGAAGGTCGTGAACTCGTTCGGCGTGCCGTTCAGCATGCCTTCGGCGCTCGCGCCGTTGTCGCCGCCGATGTAGATGATCAGTGTGTTGTCGAGCTCGCCGAGGTCCTCGACGGCCTGGATGACCCGCCCGATCTCATGGTCGGCGTAGGCGAGGTAGGCCCCATAGACGTCCGCCTGCCGGATGAAGAGTTTCTTCTCCGCCAGGCTGAGCGAATCCCAGCGCGGCAGCTTCGCGCCACCGTAGATCGCCTGCCCGTCCGGCCACGGGGTGAGCTGTGCGTTCGGCGGCATGATGCCCAGGCGTTTCTGGTTCGCGAAGATCGTCTCGCGCAGTTTCTCCCAGCCATCGTCGAAGAGGTGCATCGCACTGATCTTGTCGATCCACTCCTTCGTCGGGTGATGCGGCGAGTGGGTGGCGCCCGGCACGTAGTAGACGAAGAACGGCTTGTCGGGTGCGAGCGCCTTCAACTGCTTCATGTAATGGATGGCGTCGTCGGCCATCGCCGTCTGCATGTTCCAGCCGGGCTTGCCCTGGAAGGGGTAGATGGCCGTCGTGTTGCGGAACAGGTTCGGCTGCCACTGGCTGGCATCGCCGCCGACGAAGCCATAGAAGTAGTCGAAGCCCATCCCGTTCGGCCACTGGTTGAACGGCCCGGCCTGGCTCGAGTCCCACGCGGGCGTGTTGTGGTCCTTGCCGAACCACGACGTGGCGTATCCGTTGTCCCTCAGGATCGTGCCGACGGTGCCCTTCTCGATCGGGATGATCGAGTCGTAACCCGGGAAGCCCGTCGCGATCTCGCCCACCACCCCGAAGCCGACCGAGTGATGGTTGCGGCCCGTGATCAGCGCCGCGCGCGTTGGCGAGCACAACGACGTCGAGTGGAAATTCGTGTAGCGCAGTCCCGCCTGTGGCGATGCGATCCATCGCGGGCGTCGGAATGACGCCGCCGAAGGTGCCTGGCGCGCCGAAACCCTGGTCGTCCGTCATGATGAGCAGCACGTTCGGGGCGCCCTTCGGCGGCACGACGCGCGGCGGCCACCAGGGCGTCGATTCCGACGCCTTTTCCCTGATCACCCCGCCGAACGTCGGATCGGGCGCCGGAAGCTGCTTGTCCGCTGACCGTGGTGGTGGCACCGGGCGAACCCAGTACACCGGTGACCTGCTGCGCAATACCGACGGCACGCTGGCGCCGGCCGCCACGGACGCGGCGAGCAGCAACGAAGTCCGGATGCTTGGCATTGCTGGATCCCCGGCCGAGGAAAACCCCGGCCTGACACGCGCGGGCCAATGCGGCAGGCGCGCGAGGACGTGCAACGCGAAATCTGCCACAAACAGTCGTGCTAGACTTATCATTATCGGACAAGTGCCCGCCGCCCCTGGATCCGGAGCCACCGCGTCGAGCGACCGCAGCATTGAAACAGGCAGCACGGGGGTCACGATGGCTGGCAGGACGCATGGCCGCAGTCGGGCGGAGTCGGCCGGCACGAGGTGGTGACGCACGAGTCGGCCCAGGAATGGCGATTCCGGCGCTACTGGCCGAGCGCGGGCTCGATCCGGTGCGCGTCTTCGCAGCGGTCGGCCTCGATCCCCACCTGATGGACGACCCGGAGAACCGGATCTCGTTCCGGGACTTCGGGCGCCTGCTCGACGCCTGTGCCGCAGCAACCGGATGCCCGCACTTTGGCCTCATGTCGGTCGAGCGCTACGACCACAACTCGCTTGGCGCCGTTGGTGACCTGATGCGCAATTCCCCTACGGTAGGCGAGGCGCTGAGCAAGCTCCGGCTGCACCTGCACCTCAATGATCGAGGTGCGGCCCTGTACATGCTCCATCTCGACCCGGAGCGCGTCGCGTTCTGCCACACGATCTTCTGGAACGACACGGCGGGGACCTCGCTGATCTACGACGCCGCGCTGGCGATACTCCACAAGACGCTGTGCGAGCTGTGCGGGCCATCGTGGAAGCCGCTGGCGGTGCAGTTCGCGCGCCGCGCGCCGCTGGTCACGCTGCCATACCAGCGATTCTTCGGGGTTCGGCCCGAGTTCGATGCGGAGCGCTCCGCAATCGTGTTCGCGTCGTCATGGCTCGACCATCCCATCGCGGGCGCCGACCCGGATTGCACGACAGCATGGAAAGGACAATCCACGACCTGGAAGCCGGCGAGCCGGACAGTATCGCCGCCCGGGTTCGGCGCGTCCTGTATCCGATGGTGTTGAGTGGAACCGCGACGCTGGCCAGCGCTGCCCGGCACTTTTCGCTGCACGAACGGACACTGCGCCGACGGCTGGAGGCTGAGAGCCACGACATTCCACCGGCTTCTCAACGAAGCGAGATTCGAGGTGGCGCAGCAGTTCCTGCGCGACACGCGCCTCCCTGCGGCCGAGATCGCGGCGATCCTGGGTTATGCGAATCCCGGTGCGTTCTCGCGAGCTTTCCGCAGCTGGTCGGGAGAGCCGCCCAGGCAATGGCGCGACCGGCGGGTCGGCTAGGTTACGTCCCGCCGGAACTGCGAGTGGCGCAGGAAGTGCGCGACCTGTTCCGCGACGTCCTTCGCGAACAGCATGCCCATGTGGCTGCGCGGCAATTCCAGGTGATCGTCGAGACCGGGGATGATGGTCTCGCTCGCGGCCACCGTGCCGTCGTTCGGCTCGTCGAAGTGCGCGAAGAACTGCCCGGTGCCGAGGCGACGCGTGCCTGCGATCGTGCCCATCGCGCCCGGGCCGCGCCAGCAGCGTTCGACCGGTGCCGTGACCTCACCCAGCAGGTGGGGACCGAGCACGGGTCGCAGCATCGGCCAGCGCAGCACGCCTCGCGCCGCCCTGCATCCGCTCAGCGGGGATCCGAGCAGCACGGCGTTGCCGTTGAACTGTCCTGCGCGTTCGGACAGCAGCCGGTAGACGAACGTACCGCCGAGGCTGTGCCCGACGAAGTGCACGCGACTGCCGTCGGCGACCCGCGTGGCGAAGTCCGCGAGATCGGCGCAGATCTCAGCCGGCGTGGCCGTAGAGCGTCGGGTAGGAGAAGACGTGCGACGTCGAAGCCGTGCTCGCGCTTCAGGTGGCGCTTCAGCGTCGCGAATTCCGACCCGTTCATCCACAGGCCGTGGACCAGGATGACTTGGTCGCGCGGCATCGGTGGAAAAATAGGGGACATTCCCCTATTTCCCGGACTTGCTCTGTCTGTCATCGACAGCGGGACACACGGAAATAGGGGAATGTCCCCTCTTTTACCGGCAGCCGCACGCGGATGTGCAGGTCGCGCAGCTGCTGCTCCGACACTTCGGTCGGCGCGTCCGTGAGCGGGCAGGTCGCGTTCTGCGTCTTGGGGAACGCGATCACGTCGCGAATGGACTCCGCGCCCGCCATCAGCATGGCGAGGCGGTCGAGCCCGAACGCGATGCCACCGTGCGGAGGCGCCCCGAACTTGAGCGCCTCGAGCAGGAAGCCGAACTTCTTCTGCGCTTCCTCGGCACCGATGCCGAGAAGCTCGAACACCGTGGACTGCATGTCGCTGCGATGGATACGCACCGAGCCGCCGCCGATCTCCGAGCCGTTCAGCACCATGTCGTAGGCGCGGGCAAGCGCGCCGCCCGGGTCGGCCTTGAGCGCGGCCGCGTCGTCGTTGACCGGCGAGGTGAACGGGTGGTGCATCGCGGCCCAGCGCTTGCCGTCGGCATCCCACTCGAACATCGGGAAGTCCATCACCCACAGCGGCCGCCAGCCTTCCTCGACCAGGCCGAGGTCCTGCCCGACCTTGAGACGCAGCGCGCCGATCGCGTCGTTCACGACCTTGGCCTTGTCCGCTCCGAAGAACACGAGGTCGCCGGTCTGCGCGCCGGTGCGCTCCATGAGGCCCGCGATCGCCGCGTCAGAGAGGAACTTGAGGATCGGCGACTGCAGCCCGTCGCGGCCCTTCGCGGCGTCGTTCACCTTCACATACGCGAGGCCCTTGGCGCCGTAGCGCGCGACGAACGCGGCGTAGTCGTCGATCTGCTTGCGCGAGAGCTTCTCGCCGCCGCCCGGGACGCGCAGCGCCGCAACGCGCCCTTCCTTGTCGGCGGCGGGCGCCGCGAACACCTTGAACTCGCTGTCCTTCACGAGGTCGGCGACGTCCACGAGCTCGAGCGGGATGCGCAGGTCCGGCTTGTCGGACGCATAGCGGCGCATCGCCTCGGCGTAGGTCATGCGCGGGAACGGGTCCGGCAACTTCAGCCCGAGCACCTTGTCGAAGATCACGCGCACGAGGCCTTCCATGAGGCCCGTGATCTCGTCGCGCGTCAGGAACGACGTCTCGACGTCGAGCTGCGTGAACTCGGGCTGCCGGTCGGCACGCAGGTCCTCGTCGCGGAAGCAGCGCACGATCTGGTAGTAGCGGTCGAAGCCCGACATCATCAGCAGCTGCTTGAAGATCTGCGGCGACTGCGGCAGCGCGAAGAACTTGCCCGGCTGCGTGCGGCTCGGCACGAGGTAGTCACGCGCGCCTTCCGGCGTCGCCTTGGTCAGCATCGGCGTCTCGATGTCGATGAACCCGTGCCCGTCGAGGTACTCGCGCATCGCGCGCGTCACGGCGTGGCGCAGGCGCAGGCGCTTCTGCATCTCGTCGCGGCGCAGGTCGATGTAGCGGTACTTGAGGCGCGTCTCTTCCTTGACGTCCTCGTCGAGCTGGAACGGAATCGGCTCGGAGCGGTTCAGCACCTCGATTTCGCGCGGCCAGGAGTTCCACCTGGCCCGAGGTGAGGTTGGCGTTGGCGGTTCCGGCCGGGCGCGGACGCACCAGGCCCGTGACCTTGACCACCCACTCGCCGCGCAGGCGCTCTGCTTCGGCGAACACCGCCGCGGCATCCGGGTCGAACACGACCTGCAGCAGGCCCGCGCGGTCGCGGAGGTCTACGAAGATCACGCCACCGTGGTCGCGACGGCGGTGGACCCAGCCGGCGACCGAGACGGTGGAACCGACGAGGGCTTCACTGACCTCGCCGCAATAGTGAGTGCGCATGGACATTGTTAGTCGGGGCCGGTCTGCCGGCGCCCCGTGACCGGGTTTTTCAAGGTGGGACGGGATGTTACGGTCCGGCCTGTTGCGGCGCAAGACGACCGTCGACGGGCTTGTTCTTCCAGGGCGGGACCACCACCCCGAGCGTGAGCAGCATCTTGAACGCCTCGTCGACCGTCATGTCCATCATGACGACCTCGTCCTTGGGCACGAGCACGATGAAGCCGGTCGTCGGATTGGGCGTCGTCGGGACGAACACGCAGGTCACGTCCTGCTCGGTCCTGGCCTGCACTTCCTCGAGGTCGTGCGAGGTGATGAAGCCGATGCTGAAAATGCCCTTGCGTGGGAACTCCACCATCACGACCTGCTTGAACGAGCGGCCGGTGTCGGTGAGCACGGTCTCGCTGAAGGACTTGGCGCCGCCGTAGATGGGCCCGATCACCGGGATCCGGCGCACCAGCGACTCGAGCCCGGCGACGATGCGGCCGCCGAACAGGTTCTTGACCAGGAGGCCGGTCAGGAAGAGCAGCAGCAGCGACATGACGATGCCCACGCCGGGGACGTAGGTCCCGGCGAGCGTCTCCGGACGCCATGCGTGGGGCAGCAGCAGCAGCGACTGGTCGAGAATCCGCGCGACGAAACGCAGGACCCAGACCGTCACCATGATCGGGATCCAGACCAGCAGCCCGCCGATGAGGTAATTCCGGAACGACCTCACCGGGTGCCGTGGGGCCGGTCCTTCACCGCCTGGAGCGGGTGCCGACAGGTTCACCAATCCGGGCAGGTCAGCGCTTTCGGGCACGGGCCGGCGCCTTCTTGCGTGACGGGCTCTTCGCAGGCGACTTCCTCGAAGGGCTCGACGTCTTCGAGCGCCGACTGCTCGCACCCGCATCGCTGGCCGGCTTGACCTCGGGCTTCGCGGCAGGCACGGCCACGGGCTTCACTTCCGCTTTCGATTCGGCACGGGCAGGCTCTGCGTCGCCCTTCTCCACGAGATTACGCTTCTGCTCCTTGTCGGACTTGAAGTCCGTCTCGTACCAGCCGCTCCCGGCGAGCCGGAAGAGCGGAGCCGACATCAGGCGCTTCAGGCGGTGCTTGCCGCACTCGGGGCACTCGCGCAAGGGCTTGTCGGAGATCTTCTGCAGCGCCTCGAGGTGGTGGCCGCACTTCTCGCACTGGTATTCGTAGATGGGCATGGTCGGGTCGCGTGTCTCCTGCGAAGCGGGCGATTATACGGAATCGCGGGTTCAGGCCTTCTTCCGCTTGGGAGCCGGCGCCGTCCCGGCCTCGCCCTGCGGCTGGAACTCGATCTTCCCGTCGCGTGCCGTCGCGAGCACCCGGGCGCCCGGCCCGAAGTCGCCGCGCAGGATGGACTGCGCCAGCGGGTTCTCGAGCTGGTGCTGGATCGCGCGCTTCAAAGGCCGCGCGCCGTACACCGGGTCGAAGCCCGCCTCGCCGAGCAGGTCGCGCGCCGAGTCGTCGAGCACGAGCTCGACGTCGCGGTCGGCCAGCCTGCGGCGCAGGTAACCCACCTGGATGTCGACGATGGAGCGGATGTTCTCCCGGCCGAGCGGGTGGAACACGACCACCTCGTCCACGCGGTTGATGAACTCCGGACGGAAATGCTGTCCCACGATCTCCATCACCGCGGACTTCATCTTCGCGTAGTTGGCCTCGCCCGCGAGTTCCTGGATGACCTGCGAACCGAGGTTCGAGGTCATGATGATCACGGTGTTGCGGAAGTCGACGGTGCGGCCCTGCCCGTCCGTCAGGCGCCCGTCGTCGAGCACCTGCAGCAGGACGTTGAACACGTCCGGATGGGCCTTCTCGACCTCGTCGAGCAGGATCACGGAGTACGGCTTGCGGCGCACGGCCTCGGTGAGGTACCCGCCCTCCTCGTAGCCCACGTAGCCCGGCGGCGCGCCGATCATCCGCGCCACGGAGTGCTTCTCCATGAACTCGGACATGTCGATGCGGATCATGGCCTCCTCGGTGTCGAAGAGGAATTCCGCCAGCGCCTTCGAGAGTTCCGTCTTGCCGACGCCCGTGGGCCCGAGGAACAGGAACGAACCGTTCGGCCGGTTCGGGTCCGAGAGCCCGGCGCGCGAACGGCGGATCGCGTCGGACACGGCCTTCACGGCTTCGTCCTGGCCGACGACGCGCTTCGAGATCGACTCCTCCATGCGCAGCAGTTTCTCGCGCTCGCCTTCCAGCATCTTCGACACCGGGATGCCGGTCCACTTCGAGACGACCTCGGCGATCTCCTCCTCCGTCACCTTGTTGCGCACCAGCGTGGGCGCCCTGGTCTCCGCGTCCTGCGCCGCCTTGATGCGCTTCTCGAGCTCGGGAATCTTCCCGTACTGGAGTTCGGACATGCGTGCGAGGTCGCCCGCGCGGCGCGCAGCCTCGAACGCCTGTCGTGCACCTTCGAGTTCCTGGGTGATCTGCGCGGCGCCCTGCGCCGAAGCCTTCTCGGCCTTCCAGATTTCCTCGAGGTCGGCGTATTCCCTGCCGAGAACGCCCAGCTGGTCGTCGAGGGCCTCGAGGCGCTTCTTCGACGCTTCGTCCTTCTCTTTCTTGAGCGCCTCGCGCTCCATCTTGAGCTGGATGATGCGGCGGTCGAGCCGGTCCATCTCCTCCGGCTTGGAGTCCATCTCCATGCGGATGCGCGAGGCGGCTTCGTCGATGAGGTCGATGGCCTTGTCGGGCAGCTGTCGATCGGCGATGTAACGGTGCGACAGCACCGCCGCAGCCACGATCGCCGGGTCGGTGATCTCGACCTTGTGGTGGACGGCGTAGCGTTCCTTGAGGCCGCGCAGGATCGCGATCGTGTCCTCGACCGAGGGCTCGTTCACCAGCACCTTCTGGAAGCGACGCTCGAGCGCCGCGTCCTTCTCCACGTACTTGCGGTATTCATCGAGCGTGGTGGCGCCCACGCAGTGCAGCTCGCCGCGCGCGAGCGCAGGTTTCAGCATGTTGCCCGCGTCCATGGCGCCCTCGGCCTTGCCGGCGCCGACCATGGTGTGCAGCTCGTCGATGAAGAGGATCACGCGGCCTTCCTGCTTCGAAAGGTCGTTCAACACGGCTTTCAGGCGTTCCTCGAACTCGCCGCGGAACTTCGCTCCCGCGATGAGCGAACCCATGTCGAGTGCGAGGATGCGCTTGTCGCGCAGGCTCTCGGGCACTTCGCCGTTCACGATGCGCAATGCCAGGCCCTCGACGATGGCGGTCTTGCCGACGCCGGGTTCGCCGATCAGCACGGGATTGTTCTTGGTGCGACGCTGCAGCACCTGGATGGTGCGGCGGATCTCGTCGTCGCGACCGATCACCGGGTCGAGCTTGCCCTGCTCCGCCCGCTCGGTCAGGTCGATGGTGTATTTCTCGAGTGCCTTGCGCTGCTCCTCGGCGTTGGGGTCCGAGATCGTCTCGCCGCCGCGAACCTCGTCGATCGCGCGCTCGAGCGCGCCCTTGACGGCGCCGCAGTCGCGCAGGATCCGGCCGAGCTCACCCTTGTCCTCGAGCGCCGCGAGCACGAAGAGCTCGCTCGACACGTACTGGTCGCCGCGCTTCTGCGCGAGCTTGTCGGTGAGGTTGAGGAGCTTGCCGAGGTCGTTGGAGAGGTGCACCTCGCCGCCCGTGCCTTCGACCTTCGCCTGGGTCTCGATGGCCTGGCTGAGCTGCGAGCGCAGCCGGCTCACGTTCGCGCCGGACTTGTCGAGCAGCGGCCGCGCCGACCCGCCCTGCTGGTCGAGCAGGGCCATCATCAGGTGCACAGGCTCGATGAACTGGCTGTCGCGGCCGAGCGCCAGCGACTGGGCGTCGGCGAGCGCCATCTGGAACTTGCTGGTGAGTTTGTCCTGTCGCATCGGTCGGTCTCCCGCTCGGGGTTGCGTTGTGGACTAGTTGGGGGCGGGACGACCCAAGATAAAGGGCTGGAATGGCCCCGATCGGGGTATCTCGAGGCTTGCAGCCGGCCTGCCGGGGCGCTCCAGGGGCGGGCCAAGGGCGGCCCGGCGGACAGAAATGCGCACGAAACTCGGCGTTTATCGGCGAATTTAGCCGATAGATCATGGTCAATTTACTGGCATTTAGCCACTTTTGACGGCGGCCCTATGCCCTCGGCGTGCAGTTTGTGCAGGACCCGGTGCAGGAGCGGAGCCAGGAAGACGCCCGTGGCCGCCAGGAACACGATGCCGCTGTACAGCGCGTAGAACGAGGCGAAGAGCTTCGCCCCGTCGGTTGTGAGGACGTTCACGGGCCCCATCCCGGTCAGGATCATGGAGGCGTTCAAGAGCGCGTCGATCCAGGCGAGGCCCGCACACACGTGGTAGCCGACGGTGCCGATGCCGAGCGACAGCACGATGATCAGCGTGCTCACCCCGCCGTGCCTGGCAAGGCGGCGCAGGAACTTTTCCCTGGCCAACACCGGCTCGCTGCGATGCTCGTACACGGCCCGCCCCTCCGTCTCGATGCGGCCCAGCCTAGCCCGACCGCCGTCCGATCATAGTGCGCCCCTCGCCCTGCCGGCCAAAGGCTGGGCGGGAATGCGCACCGCATGGAGTGCATGCCATATTCGCGGCCATACACGACCGGGGGAGCCCTCTCGATGACCATGGAAAATCTTGCGGCGATTGCGGAGATCGTCAACGCCGCGGCAGTCACGCTCACGCTGCTCGGCCTGATCGCGACGATCCGCCAGAACACGAAGTCGCAGAAGGCCCTGGCGGTCGATTCACTCGCCGCGGCGATCGCCGCGATCAACGTCCCGGCGACGCAATCGCCCGCGCTCGGGTCGGCGCTGTCGAGCGCGGTGAACGACTGGGCTTCCGCTACGCGAGAGGAGCGCATCCTGACGCACTATTTCCTGTTCTCGTTCTTCAAGCTCCACGAGAGCGCGTGGTACCAGCAGCGAGCGGGCATCCTCGACGAGGCACAGTGGCAGGGATGGGAGAAGGGAATGCGTAAGTTCTACCACAGCAAGGGCGTGCGCGAAGTGTGGTGGCCGAACCGGCGGCACGCCTATTCGACCGGAGTTCCAGGCGTATCTCGCGGCCACCACGCCGCCGACCGAGATCGGCAGCCTGGCCGAGATCTTCGATCTACGCGCCGGCAGGACCTCAGCCGTGAGCGAGTTCGACTATCCTGTCGGTCCTGGTCTCGATCATCTTCGGCCTCGGCATGACCCACCTGCTGTCCGGCCTGTTCCGGCTGGTCTATCAGCGACGGCTGACGGAAATGCACCTGCTCTACACCGGCTGGGTGCTTCATGGTGCTGGTGCTGCAACTGGTGGGTGCTCTTCAGCTGGCGCGACTACCCGGCCTGGAGCTTCGAGGCCTTCCTGCTGATGGTGCTCTGGGCGTTGTCGTTCTACATCTCGTCGATCGCGCTGTACCCGCCCGAGGAAATAGGCACGAGGGCGATTCTCCGTTTCGCTACCGCTGGTTCTCATGCCGCGGTCGCGCGAACCGTATCGTCGTCGACATCGTCTGGACGGCCGTGCAGGGCAGGCTGCTGACGCCCTGGTACTACCTGCCGTTCGTCCTGCATTACGTCGCGCTGGCGATCCTGGCCGAGGTCACCCGATCCCGCGCACTGCGGCGCGCCATCGCCTGGTGGTTCTTCGGGTCGATCCTCGTGTGGGGGCTGGTCGTCCGGCGCTTCGTCAGCTAGCGCCGGACGGCGTGGCGGGCCGCAGCGGCGGCAGCGACCTGCGCCGGGCATGCGGGCCGCCCGGGTGCGCCGGCCGTATCAGTGCATCTGCTGGTGCGTGAAGTAGACGACCGCGACGCCGAGCCCGATGAACAGCACCTGCTCGAGACCCGCGCGCAGGTCCACGCGTCGGTGCAGCCCCGGGATGAGGTCTGCGACGGCGATGTAGATGAAGCTCGCCGCGGCGAAGGCGAGCGCATAGGGAAGCAACTGCATCGCGGTCGCGAGCGCGAAATACGCGGCAACGCCGCCGACGATCGGACGTCAGGCTGGTGAGCAGGTTGAGCGCGAGCGCCCGCCCGCGCGAGTACCCGCCATGCAGCAGGATGGCGAGATCGCCGACTTCCTGCGGGATTTCGTGGGCCGCCACCGCGAGCGCAGTCACGATGCCGAGCTTCACGTCGGTCATGATCGGCCGCGGCCACCAGCACGCCGTCCAGCACGTTGTGGAAGCTGTCGCCCAGCAGAATCATTCGCGCGGAAGCGGCATCGCGCGCCGCGTGGCTCGGCGAGTGCATCTCGCAGGGATCGTCGTGGCAGTGGCGCCAGAGGACGAACTTCTCGAGCAGGAAGAACGTCAGGATGCCGAGCAGCAGGCCCATGCCGATGCGATGCGCACCGTCAGGCCCTGCCGATTCGAGCGCGTGCGGCAGGAGACCCAGGAAGGCCGCGCCCAGCAGGGCGCCGGTCGCGAAGCTCACGAGGTGCGGCAGGATTGCGCTGCGGCGCTCGTCACCGAGCACCAGGAAGAACGCCGCGGCGAGCGCGCTGACAAAGCCGCTCAGGCCGGTGAGGACGACGATAAGGGTCAGCGAGTTCACTGTGTTTCGCGCTGGTGCCTGGCGGGCGAGCGTACCACGGCCGTCATGCGAGCCACGCGAGCGTGGCCATGCGCCCGGTGACGCCGTCGCGCCGGAACGAGAAGAAGCGCTCCGGATCGGTCGCCGTGCACCAGGCGCCGCCGAACACCGATACGACACCCGCGCGCGCCAGCGCCAGTCGCGCCAGCGCATTGAGATCGGCCTGGAATCGACCCCGGTGGTTGCCCGTGAAACACGCATCCGCCGCGGCGAATCGCTGTACGAACGCCTGCCGCACTTCGGCCCCGACCTCGAAGGCGCCCTGCCCGATCGCGGGACCCAACCACGCGACGAGTTCGGCGGCATCGCCACCGAGTGCCGCGACTGTCGCCTCGAGAACACCCCCCGCAAGCCCCCGCCAGCCCGCATGCGCTACGGCGACCCGCGTGGCCGCGTGATCCGCGAGCACGACCGGCAGGCAGTCGGCGGTCATCACGGCGCAGACCCGTCCCGGCGCGACCGCAATCGCTGCATCGGCCCTGGGAACGCCGGCCTGGCCCAGGTGCGCCACGACGTCGCAGCCATGGACCTGCTCGAGCCACAACGGCTCCGACGGCAGGCCCGCCGCCTCGCTCAGCCGACGCCGGTTCTCGTTCACGCTGCCCGGATCGTCACCGACGTGCGCCGCAAGATTGAGCGAGGCATAGGGCCCGCTGCTCGCGCCCCCCGTGCGCAGCGTCGAGACGACGCGCACACGGCGCGGGACCGGCCACTCGGGCTCGAGCCACTCGACGCCGTTCATCCAGCAGCCGCATCCGCCGCGAGCACGCGCAGGAGTCCCTGCATGTCCGCCGGCAGCGGTGCAACGCACTCCACCGGCTTTCCCGTCACGGGGTGCGCGAATGCGAGGCGCGCCGCATGCAGCGCCTGCCGCGGAAAATCCTTGAGCGCCTGGCGCAGTTCCTCGCTGGCGCCCTTGGGCAACGCAAGCCTCCCGCCGTACACGCGGTCCCCGATGATCGGGAATCCCGCATGGGCCAGGTGCACGCGGATCTGGTGGGTGCGGCCGGTCTCGAGCTGCACGCGAACATGCGTGTGCGCGCGGAACCGGCGGATCACGCGGTAATGCGTCACCGACTCGCGCCCGCCCTGGCGCACCGCCATTCGCACCCGGTCGGTCGGATGCCGGTCGATCGGGGCGTCCACCGTTCCACCGGCCGTCATCACGCCGCGGCATACGGCCTCGTACTCGCGATGGATGTCGCGGTCTTCCAGCATCCGCACGAGTGCCGTGTGGGCCGCGAGCGTCCGCGCCACCACCAGCAGGCCGCTCGTGTCCTTGTCGAGCCGGTGCACGATGCCGGCGCGCGGCAGCCGGGCGAGCTTCGGATCGAGCGCGAGCAGCGCATTCTGCAGCGTGTTGTCCGGATTGCCGGCGCCCGGATGCACGACAAACCCGGCCGGCTTGTTCACGACGAAGACGTGCCGGTCCTCGTGGACGAGCACGACGGGGATGTCCTGCGGGGCGGCCCGGACGTCCTCCGGCAGGGCCGCCGAGATCACGACTTTCTCGCCGCCGGACACCTTGTCGCGCGGCCGGCGCGCCGACCCGTCCACCAGCACCTCGCCGTTGTCGATCCAGGACTTGAGGCGGCTGCGGGAATGCTCGGGCAGGAGCGCGGCCAGCGCCTGGTCGAGGCGCTGCCCCGCCTGTTCTGGCGGTATTTCGATCGAAATTTCGAGCGTCGGGCTGGTCATCGCGGCGCATTCTGGCCGATGCCCGGGGCCTTGTGTACCTGAACGACGGACCGGGCCTCGTTTTCTATATACTTCCGCCCTCTCCCCAACGACCCCGCCGACCGCGACCCGCCATGGCCAACGACCAAGCCCGCCGCCTGTTATTCGTCGCCATCGGCCTGGCCGCGCTGGCCGTGTCCGGCTGCAAGGGCGGTGGGGACGTGGCGCCGGTGGCCGCGCCGGACAAGCTCTACGACATGGCGGCCCAGGACCTCAAGGCCAACAACTACAAGGGCGCAATCCAGAAGCTCGAGTCGCTGGAGTCCCACTATCCCGTTTACCAATGCGGCGAAGCAGGGCCAGCTCGACCTCCTGTTCGCGTACTACAAGAACAAGGAACCCGAGTCGGCGATCGACCAGGCCGACCAGTTCATTCGCGAGAACCCCACGCACCCGCGGGTCGACTACGCTTACTACATCAAGGGCCTCGTGTACTTCGAATCGGGCGGGGGCTGGCTCGAGGACGTCTTTCGCGCCAACGTCGAGAAGCGCCCGCCGCACGAGTCCCAGAAGGCCCTGCAGGCGTTCCAGGTACTGCTGCAGCAGTACCCGCGGAGCCCGTACGCGGCCGACGCGCGGCAGCGCGCGGTCTTCCTCAGGAACCGCCTCGCCGACTACGAACTCGCGGTCGCCCAGTACTACATGAAACGCGAGGCCTACGTCGCCGCCGTGAATCGCGCGCGCGCGGTGATCGAGAACTTCGACGGATCGCCCGCGGCGATCGATGCGCTCGGCATCATGGCCGAGGGCTACCGCAAGCTTGGAATCGAACCGCTCGCGACGGTCGCCGACCAGGTGCGCCAGGCGAACGCTCCGGCGGGCGACCCCAACGAAGGCAAGGTCAAGGACCGCCCGTGGTGGCGAATCTGGAACTGACCCGCGACGGCCGTCCCGGCTGACTGCGAAAGCACGCGAAAGCGGCAACGGTCTGCGCAATGCCGCAGTACCACGCGCGCCGGCTGCAAGGGACAATGGCGCGACTCACGAGCCAGACGCGACCCCGTTGAACGCACAGCCCACCCTCGACACGATCAAGCCCGCAGCGCCCGGCCTCGACCCGCCGGCGCGACTGCGCGAGATCCCCTACAACTACACTTCGTTCTCCGACCGCGAGATCGTGATCAGGCTGCTGGGCGACGAGGGCTGGCGCCTGCTCGACGAACTCAGGTCCGAACGGCGCACGGGTCGCTCTGCCCGCATGTTGTACGAGGTGCTCGGCGACATCTGGGTCGTGCACCGCAACCCGTACCTCGAGCAGGACCTGCTGGACAATCCCAGGCGCCGCGGACAGTTGATCGCAGCCCTCGAGCACCGACTCACCGACATCGAGCGGCGGCGCGACCGCGCGGACGAGGCGCGCGACGCACGCGTCGCGAAGCTGCTGGCCGCGGCCCATGAATCGGTCACGGAATTCTCGCGCTCCTTCGAATCCACCGAGGCGCTGCGCCGGCGGGCAAAGCGGCTCCTGCGCCGCCACACGCACGCCGACAACGTCTGCTTCGACCCGTACGCGCGCGTGTCGCACGCCACCGACGCCACCGACTGGCGGGTCGAGATCCCCTTCGTCGTGCTCGCACCGGATGCCGAAGACGAAATCCCGGGCCTCGTGCGCGCCTGCGTCGAGCTCGGGCTCACCATCATTCCGCGCGGCGGCGGCACCGGATACACGGGCGGCGCAGTGCCGCTCACGCCGCTCGCAGCGGTGATCAACACCGAGAAACTGGAGCGCATCGGGCCGGTCGAGACCGTGGACCTGCCCGAGGTCGCGCACGCCGTACCGACCGTGTTCACGGAAGCCGGTGTCGTCACGCGCCGCGTCGAGGAGGCGGCGAGCCGCGCCGGGCTCGCATTCGCGGTGGACCCGACCTCTGCGGACGCCTCCTGCGTCGGCGGCAACATCGCCATGAACGCCGGCGGCAAGAAAGCCGTGTTGTGGGGCACCGCGCTCGACAACCTCGCCTGGTGGCGGATGGTCGACCCCGAGGGCAACTGGCTCGAGGTCACCCGCGTGGGCCACAGCCTCGGCCGCATCCACGAAGCGGGCATGGCGAGGTTCGACCTCGTCTGGAAGGACGGCAGCCAGGCACCCGACCGGGCACGCACGCTTCGAACCGAACGCCTCGAGATCGAGGGCGCCCGGTTCCGCAAGGCGGGACTCGGCAAGGACGTCACAGACAAGTTCCTCGGCGGCCTGCCAGGCGTCCAGAAGGAGGGCTGCGACGGCATCATCACGAGTGCGCGCTGGGTGCTGCACCGCATGCCGGGCCACGTCCGCACGGTCTGTCTGGAGTTCTTCGGCCAGGCGCGCGACGCAATTCCCGCAATCGTCGAGATCCGCGATCACATCGCGGCACAGGCGGCTTCCGGCGTCTGCCTCGCTGGACTCGAGCACCTCGACGAGCGATACCTCAAGGCCGTCGGCTACGCGACCAAGTCGCGCCGGGGTGCGCTGCCGAAGATGGTACTGCTCGGCGACATCGCGGGCGACGACGAGTCCGCCGTCGCCCGCGCGGCGTCCGAGGTGGTCAGGATCGCGAACGCGCGATCCGGCGAGGGCTTCATCGCGGCCGGCGGCGAGGCTCGCAAGGCCTTCTGGCGCGACCGCGCTCGCACCGCGGCGATCGCCCGCCACACCAACGCGTTCAAGGTCAACGAGGACGTGGTGATCCCGCTCGAGCGACTCGGCGAGTACACCGACGCGATCGAGCGCATCAACATCGAGTTCTCGCTCGCGAACAAGATCGAGCTCGCAGATGCGCTCCGCGACTACTTCCAGGGCGCGCCGCGTGTCGGCAAGACCGGCGATCCCGACGTGGACCGGCTGCCCCACGAGGACGTGCTCGGCGACCGGCCGCAGCAGGCGCTTGCGGTGATCGCGACCGCGCGGGCGCGCTGGTCCTGGCTCGCGGGACACCTCGACGCCTCCGCCGCGGCATCGCTCGAGGATCTCTGCAGCCTGGGACTGGAGCCGCTGCGCAACGAGATCGCGCGCCGCGTGCGCGCCGAACCGGGCCTGCGCGTGTTCGACCTGCTCCAGGACCGCACGATCCGTGTGTCGTGGAAGAGCGAGGTGCGCGCGGAGCTGCGCCGGCTCTTTGCCGGCGGCCCCTTCGTGCCGCTGGTCGCCGACTTCGAGGCGATCCACGCGAGGGTCCTGCACGGCCGCGTCTTCGTCGCCCTGCACATGCACGCGGGCGACGGCAACGTGCACACCAACATTCCGGTCAACTCCGACGACTACGCGATGCTGCAGGAAGCGAACCGCGCGGTCGCGCGGATCATGCACATCGCACGCGAGCTGGGCGGCGTGATCTCGGGCGAGCACGGCATCGGCATCACCAAGCTCGAGTACCTCACCGATGCCGAGACCGCGGAGTTCCGCTCCTACAAGCATCGCATCGATCCGGAGGGCCGCTTCAACCGGGGCAAGCTGCTGCCGGGCGCCGACCTGAAGCGCGCCTACACGCCGAGCTTCAACCTGCTCGGTCACGAGTCGCTCATCATGCAGCAGTCCGACATCGCCTCCATCTCGGACGCGATCAAGAACTGCCTGCGCTGCGGCAAGTGCAAGCCCGTCTGCTCCACGCACGTGCCGGGCGCCAACCTGCTCTACTCGCCGCGCAACAAGATCCTCGCGACCTCGCTGCTGATCGAGGCGTTCCTGTACGAGGAGCAGACGCGACGCGGCGTGTCGCTGCAGCACTGGGACGCGTTCTCCGACGTCGCAGACCACTGCACCGTCTGCCACAAGTGCGAGTCGCCCTGCCCGGTCGACATCGACTTCGGCGACGTGTCGATGGCGATGCGCGACCTGCTGCGGCGAGTGGGTCGCAAGCGCTTCAACCCCGGCACGGCTGCGGCGATGTTCTTCCTGAATGCGACGGATCCCGACACGATCCGCCTCACCCGCGGGCTGATGGTGGACTGGGGCTACCGCGCGCAGCGGCTAGGACACCGCGTGCTCGGGGCACTCGGCTCCGCGCAGACCAGGCGCCCGCCCGCGACCACGGGCGGACGGCCGCCGGTGCGCGAGCAGGTGGTCCACTTCGTCAACAAGAAGATGCCCGCCGGGCTGCCCAGGCGCACGGCGCGCGCGCTGCTCGACATCGAGGACCGCCACTACGTGCCGATCATCCGCGACCCGGTGCGCACCACGAGCGAATCGGAGGCGGTGTTCTATTTCCCGGGCTGCGGCTCGGAACGGCTCTTCTCGCAGGTCGGTCTCGCGACCCAGGCGATGCTCTGGCAGGTCGGCGTGCAGACGGTCCTGCCGCCGGGCTACGTCTGCTGCGGCTACCCGCAGCGCGGTGCCGGCCAGTTCGACCAGGCTTCGAGGATCATCACCGACAACCGAGTGCTCTTCCACCGCGTGGCCAACACGCTCAACTACCTCGACCTGCGCACGGTCGTGGTGAGCTGCGGCACCTGCTACGACCAGCTGCAGGACTACCGGTTCGGGGAGATATTCCCCGGCAGCCGCATCCTCGACATCCACGAGTTCCTGCTCGAGAAGGGCGTGCGGCTCGCAGGAGTCACGGGCACGCGTTACATGTACCACGACCCCTGCCACTCGCCGATCAAGACCGACGATCCGCTCAAGGTGGTGAACGCGCTGATGGGCCCGGGCTCGAGGCCGATCGAGAAGAACGACCGCTGCTGCGGCGAGTCGGGCACGTTCGCCGTCTCGCGCCCGGACATCGCCACACAGGTGCGGTTCCGCAAGCAGGCCGAAATGGAGCGCGGTGCCGCTCGCCTGCGCGACGACGGCTTCGAGGGCAAGGTGAAGGTGCTGACCTCCTGCCCGTCGTGCCTGCAGGGTCTCAGCCGCTACGGCGACGATTCCTCGACCGAAGCCGACTACATCGTCGTGGAGATCGCGCGACACGCCCTCGGCGAGGACTGGCTCGCCGACTACGTGCGCCGCGCGAACGACGGCGGTATCGAACGCGTGCTGGTGTGAGCGGCCGGACGGCTCAGAATACGGCGGTGAATCCGATCAGCGCCTCGCCCTGGAAGAACGTGCTGCCCGTCGTCTTGAACAGGCAGTTGACGCTTCCGCTGCCGGTGCAGAAGAACTGCGTGTCGGAACTCACTGCTGTGAGGTAGCCGCGCACACCGAGGGTCGCGGCAAAGTGCTCGGCGAACGGGAAACGCACTCCGCCGCCAACGCTGCCCGAGAACTTCGTCTCCGAGCCGTAGCCGCCGCCCGCGTCGAATTTCGTCCCGCCGACGGTGAGCGACAGGTAGGGCACGTAGTGCTCGTGCTCCATGAACAGCAGCGTCCCGCCCACCTGCAGGTACTCGATCGTGACGTCCAGGCCCTTCAGGGACGGGTCGCTCGTGTCCACGCTTGCGGACGCGTGGCTGTAGAGAAGCTCGTAGAAGGACGTCGGGTCGCGATAGATCCCGAGGTCCAGGCCCCAGTCGCCGGTGTCCTGCAGGTCCACCGACCCGCCGGTGGACGACTCGGTGTTGTCCACGTCGAACTGCCCGCCCATCCGGTAGCCGACGTACGGCGTGAGCTCGGCACGAGGCTTGTCCGCGGCCGAGGCGTACTGCGCCAGCAGGACCAGCGGCAATCCGACGACCGCAACAGCCAACCACTTGAACGAGCCCATGTTCCAACCTCCGGCGAGGCCACGATCGGCCCGCATTGGCAGCGGATTGTACGCGAGGCGGGAATCCCCGACGTCACAGGCCGGCGCGCCGCTGCTACACTCGGTGCGAGTCACGGATTCCGGTACGACCATGAGCGAACTGCATCACACCCTGCAAGGACTGCACGAGGAACTGCGCAACGTCGGAACGCCTCGATCCGGAGGATCGCGCGCTGCTCGAGACGCTGCTCGGCGACATACGCCGGCTGCTCGAGACGCCGACGAAGGCCGCCCAGGCGATCGACCAGCCGGCTGCAGCGGAAGTGCACGGCGACGCGCTCGAGGGCGCGGCGGTGCGACTCGAGGCGGGCCATCCCGGAGTCGCTGGTGCCATCCGGGCGGTGCTCGACGCGCTCGGGAAAGCGGGCATCTAGCTGCCCGTAACCCGCTGTTTACCCTTGCCTTGTCGCGCCTGCGGCGCGGTCGTTTGAGCCTCGTCTGTTATCATCTGCGCGGTCCCTGAGACCCTGGATCAATACGGCACGAGAGCAAATGCAGGAAGAATCCCAGTCGTTCGAGGAAGCCTTCGGCAAGGCCGTCGACCTCGGCAACCAGATCGCCGACGGCGACGAGAAGGCGGACCTGTGGGACATCGCCGACGGGTTGCTGGCCGGCGCCGTCCAGTACTGGCTCTACACCCGCCAGCCCTGCGGCGATCCGCGGTGCGAGGACTGCCTGCCGATCAGCACGGCGGACGGCCGGCTCGAGCAGCTGCGACAGCTGGTGCGGGAATTCTCGGAAGAGAGCCAGTACTTCCACTCGCCGACCGACGCCAACGTGGGACGGGCCTGAGGAATCACCCTCCTGCCGGCGGCGGCCGCTCGCTCGGCCCGCCATTTCTGCGCAATCCCGCCGGATAATCGGCTCGATCCCCGCCCCTGCGCGGTGCAGCCTGCGTGCGTCAGCCACGGAGGGCCGATCATGATCACGAATGTTTCATGCACCGCCGCGATCGTCGCCGGATTGATGATCGGCAGCCTGGCCGCCGCTGCGTCGCGGGCGGCCACCGATGCCGCCGAGGCTCCCGCTACGGCAGACGCCAGTCACACGGAACCCGCCGGCGCAGCACCGGCACGACCGCAGGCGTCGCCGCCGGTACCGACGTGGCGCACGAGGCCGATTTTCGTGTGCGGCCATGCCGTGCCGGTGATTTTCTCGGATCGCCCCTGCGGTGCGTCCGCCGAGGCTCGCGTGCTGCGCGTGCACGATCCCGGCCCGGGGCGCACCGCGTCCATTGCCCGTGCGCCAACCCGCGAGACGACCATGCGGCGGCCCGAGCCGCGGGCCCCGGAGCCGAAGCAGGTCGAGCCGGACGAACGATGCCGCAAGCTGCGCGACGAGCGCGAACGGCTGGACGACCGCATGCGAGCCGGTTACACGGCTCGCGAAGCAGCGCGGCTCTGGAACCGCTGGCGCGAGGTCGGCGCACAGATCTACGCCGCGCGTTGCTGAGACCCGCGGACGGGCGCGGCGGCCCGGACCGCGCGCAGTGTCGGCCCGCGGACCGTCCCGGGCTCAGTCCAGGCCGAGCACGGACTTGCCCTGGATGAAGGTCACGTCCACCGGGATGCTGAGACCCGCCAGTCGCGCAAGATCGGTGGCGAGCTGCGGGCGGATGACGCCGAGCTCGTCGATGAGCTTCTGCACCGCCGCGTAGTCGCCGTTGCCCTGCAGCTGCAGCAGGGTCGCCGACAGCGCGTCGACGGCTGCGCGCATCTTCTGCATGTCCACGCGGTAGTGCCCCCGGGCGTCGCGGGCGAATGCGCCCCGGTCCGCGAAGAAGTTGAAGCGGATCATGTTCGCCTCGCCATGGGCGTCGGCCGAACCGAAGCGAACCGAGCGGAAGATTCCCGCAAGGAAGGTCACGTAGTAGTCCTCGAGCGAACCCCCGAGTTCGCCCTGCTCGTGGAGCTTGGTGATCATGTAGAGGCCGAGGACATCCGCCTTGCCCTCCTCGATGCCTGAATCGAGCTCCTTCAGCGCGTCGCGGATCGTGCCCTTGCCGTTCACGGTGTTCTTGATGCCGAGACCGTGCGCGACCTCGTGGAACATGGTGTCGGCGAAAAACGCGTCGAAAGTCACGTGCTTGCGCTGCTCCGGCGCGATCAGCTCGTCGGCGATGGGCACCATGATCTTGTCGAACTTGGCGCGCATCACGTTCTTCAGCTGCAGACGGCGCGTGCCCTTGGCGAGCTGCACCTGGACGTCGTTCGGCAGGTTGACGGCGATGGTCTTCGCGGCCGTGTTGCAGTCGCCCGCGTAGTACAGCGCATCGTAGGCGTTCAGGTCCGAGTCCGTGCCCGGCGTCTCGGACTTGTAGGCCTCCGCAACCGGCAGGCTTCGCTGCAGGCCCGGAAGCATCGCCGCGTAGCGGGCCAGGCGCCGGCTCCACTCCATGTCCTTCATCAGCACGTAGGCCTCGAAGGCCGTCTTGTAGCCGAAGAGATTGTCTTCGTAGGACTCGATCGGGCCGATCACGAGGTCGATGCGGTTGTCCTTCATGTCCAGCCATGCGATGTCGCTGGCGCGGTAGTCGTTGCTGGTGAGGGCCTTTGCACGCAGGCCGAGGTACTTCGCGAGACCCGGATCCTCCGCGAGGCCGGCAGCCTTCTCGAGCGTGCCGGCAGCGCGGCCGAGGGGCTCACGCCACTCGACGCTATAGGGAACGACGACGAGCTTTCCGGCCGCGTCGCGCCGGATCACGCTGTACTCGCCCGTCTTGCCCGGGAGGTCGGCGCGCTCGAACTCCTCCTTGGTCATGTCGACCGGATAGAAGCCCGCGCCCGGCGGCTTCGCGCCGAATCCCGGAACGAACGGCGCATTGCCGTCCAGCCGGTCCCAGGGGCCGTAGTTGAGCTCGGCGAACCGTCGGGCCGCCGGATCCGTGAGCCCGGCGAACAGCTTGTCGCGGTCGCCCGGGAAAGTCTGGATCCAGAACAGGCTGTCCATGACCTGCGCGGCGTCGATGAAGAGCCCCAGCATGGCGCGCTCCTTCGCCGAGAGCCCCGCCAGGTTCGCGGTCAACGTGACCGGCGCGTAGATGTCCGGCCGCGGCGCAACGAGCTTGACGACGGCCGGCGCATCGGCGCCGGCGACCAGGGTCGGCATTGCGGCGGCCGCAAGGACGCCCGTGAGACACAGGGAGCGGGCACGACTGAGTCGCATGATCGGGAATCTCCGGAGTACTTGAGTTGAATCCTGGCTACTTGCCGCGGCCGAACAGGGCCTCGAGCTCGGCGCGGGCACGATCGGCCGCCGACAGGTCGCCCGGCCTGTAGGCATGCGGCGTCGGCCGGAAATAATCGCAGAAATTGGCCCGCTGCTTGTCCTTGACCTCCTCGGCGATGGTCTCGCGGCAGTGCTTGGCGACGGACACGTCGTAGAACTCGCACATGCGGCACACGTGCAGCTCGGCCCGGCACGACCGGCATTCCTCGATGCGGCGCAGCGGCAAGGTGTACTCGGCGAGCGAGACGCCGCACTGCCAGCACTTGAGACCGTGATCCAATCGGAACCCCCGTCACCGAGGACGCCTTGCTACGCCGCCCCCCGCCACTTGTCAACCGCGACGCCGCGTACGCAATTTCCCTATTGGTGGGGCGGCCCGCAGGGGCAATGCTTGCCCTGCAGCGCGCCGGCAAGCGGCAGGAGACATGGGATGAGACAGAATCTCGACGCGCGGCAGATAGAGGAGCTCAGGTCGGCGATGCGCAAGCGCGCCGGGGAACTCCGCGAGGAGATCCGGCAGACGCTGAAGAAGAGCGATTCGGAACAGTACGCGCAGATTGCGAACGAGGTCCGCGACCTCGAGGACGAGTCGTTCGCGGACCTGATCGTGGACGTCAACCTCGCCGAGATCGACCGCGACCTCGATGAGCTGCGGGCCGTCGAGGCCGCGCTGGAAAGCATCCGCGAAGGAAGCTACGGTCAGTGCGAGGGCTGCGGGCTCACCATCGAGTTCCACCGCCTGCAGGCTGACGCCCTCGGCGACGCGCTGCTTCGACTGCCAGAGCAGCTTCGAGCGGACCCACTTCCAGCGGATCGGCCACACGCTCTGAGGCGAAGGCCGAGGACGCCGTCAGCGGGCGGCGGGCGGCTCGAACCACTTCTCCTTCGGCACGACCTTCGGCGACTCCGGGTCTGCCTCGTAGTTCGGCGACATGATCTGCACGCCAAATTCGTTGAACGCATCCTGGATGTTGGCGTGCAGGCGATCCAGCATCGCGTTCTTCCGGTCGGGTGCGGCGATGCTGACCAGCAACGTGTACTCGACGTAGAAGTCGAGTAGCGCGGTCTGCAGCACGCGGGGCGGCGGCGACTTCGAGATTCCCTCGGTCCTCTCGGCCGCGAGCGCCAGCATCGCATGCACCTGCCGCCAGGGCGTGTCGTAGCCGATCGTGACCTTGGTGGGGATCCATACCCCGCCGTCCGCGGCGAGCCGCGAATAATTGCGCGTCACGCTGCTCGCGATCAAGGCATTCGGGATGTTGATCTCCTCGTGGCGCAGCGTCTCGATGCGCGTCGCCAGGAAGCCGATCGACTTCACCGTTCCCTCGGTCTCGCCGATCTGCACGAACTCCCCCGGCTTCAGCGCACGGGTGTACATGAGCATCAGGCCGCTGACGGCCTGGTTTACGACGCCCGACGCCCCGATGGACATCATGAGGCCGACGAACACCCCGATGCCCTTGAATGCCTCGCTGCCGCTGCCCGGCATGTACGGGTAGGCGGCGACCATTGCGAGCAGCCAGATGCCGGTCGTGACGAGCTTGCCGGTCGGCCGCGCGGTGGTCTCGTCCAGCGGCGCCACGTTGATGTGCCCGCGCTCAACGCCACTGAAGAACGCGCGTACGGTCCTCACTGCGATGCGCGCCAGCAGGAAGATCAGCACCACGAACAGCAGGCCCGGGATCGCTTCGAGGACCGATTCGCCGAATCGCGCGAGCGCCGACAGCAGGTTGTCACGCAGGGACTCGCCGAGTGGACGCGTGTACGGGAACCGCTGCAGCACGAAGGCGGCCCACTGGTAGGACATCAGGACCGCCAGCAGCGTCGCCAGCAGCTTGATCGGAAGCGTGAACAGCCCGCCCAGTGCGGCCTCCCCGAGGACCTCGCCGGTCCAGGAAGGCAGCCGCCGCGCCAGCCTCCGGTGCGCGAAATCGTGCGTGTGCCGGACGAGCCATCGGTAGCCACGCAACAACAGCCAGTTGAGCGCGACCAGCAGCAGGGTCGCGAGGAGCGCGTAGCCCGCGGCAGAAGCGAGCGCCTTCGCATCCTCGGACTCGCGGATCTCGCCGAGCGCCTTGCGCAGGTTATCGGCGGCTTCCGCGCCGGAGGCCGCCGCGGTCTCGCCGGCCTCGGCATCCACGTCGCCGTTCAGCACCCGGAAGACCGGCTTCGAGTCCACCAGGATGATCACACCCTCCGGACTCTGGACCGTCGTGACCTGGAGCGGTCCTCCGCGCTTGATGACTTCGCGCAGACGATAGCCAGCCGAATCGGCACGCTCGGCGGGCGTCATCCCCAGCACGTCGACCCTCATGGTCGCTATCCGGCGGTTCGCGACCTCGAGATCGGCCGGCTCGCCCGCCGTCACCGGCGCCCCGGGCGTGGTTGACGCGTTCGCCGGCGCTGCCGTGCCCGCGACCGCCTGTGCCTGCCCCGCGAACACGCATAAGGTGAGCGCGACGGCAATGGCGAAGGCCGACCTGCGCGCGGCGGCGTCGAAACTGGATCGCATTAAGGGACACCCTTCCGGCGGTCGAATGGCGCAGCCTAGCGGCAGGCCTGCGCGGCACGCAAGCCACGCAGGCCTCACCCCTGCCGCCACGCGGCCCCGTACGAAGTGCCGAGATTCATGATGCGCTCGAGCAGCACGTCGTACCCGACGCTGGCCGCGAGCGCCGAGGTCGCGAAGTCCTCGATCTGCGCGAGGTTCGGATTGGCATTCGACTCGAGCACGAACACGCTGCCGTCGGGCTTCATGCGCAGGTCGATGCGCGCGTAGCCGCTGAGGCACAGCGCGCGGTAGATGCGACGCACGAGCCGCCCGATCCGCTGCTCCGTGCCGGGCGGCAGGTCACGCGCCGGGCCGGTGTCGATGCCGTGCTTCTGCTGGTACTTCCGGTCCCACTTCACCTTGCGGGTCGCAATGCCCGCCATGACGTCGGGCAGCGTGCCGAAGTTCAGCTCCCAGAGCGGAAACGTCGTGAGCCGCTCGTTGCCGAGCACGCCGACGTAGATCTCCCGGCCCTCGATGTACTCCTCGACGAGCGCATCGGACGACGTCTGCTCGTGAATGAACTCGACGCGCTCGCGAAGCTTCTGGCCGTCGTACACGATCGAGGCCTGTGAAATGCCGAGCGATGCGTCCTCCGTCGCCGACTTCACGAACAGCGGAAAGGCGAGGCGCCGCGGCTCCCGGTAGCGCCGGTTCCTCGGCAGCAGCGCGAATCGCGCGGTCGGGATGCGGTGGTAGGACAGGATCTGCTTCGACAGCACCTTGTCGCGCGAGATCATCATCCCGCGCGGGTTGCAGCCCGTGTACGGCATCTTCATGAGTTCGAGGTACGCCACGACGTACTGGTCGTGGGTGACGATGCCCTGGAATTCCTCCAGCAGGTTGAAGGCGATGTCCGGCTTCCAGTCGCCTATGGCGTTGCGCAGGTCGGCGAGGTTGTCGCCCATGCCGAGCACCTTGACCTCGTGGCCCATCGCGCGCAGCGAAGTGGTGACGTCGTACTCGGTCCGCCAGGCGTCGATCTCCTGCTCCGTGTAGCCGCTCGAGTCCTCGGGCGGAACCAGGGTTTCGTGCACGAGCACGAGCACGCGTCGCGTCTTCATAGTGCGTAGTTTTCCCGGTCGCGCAGCAGCATGTCCATCATGATCAGCTCGAGCATGCCGAGCACGTCTCGCTTGGCCTTGCGCTGGCCACCCTTGATCTTCAAGTCCAGCAGGCGGGCGCGCTGCGTCGCCGTGCGAACCACGTGGCTCACGAGGTAGGGGTGCATGCGCGCGCGCCGCACCAGCAGGCGGCGCAACTGCGGTGTGACCTCGCGCAGGAAGCGGCTCGCGGAGAGTCCACGCGGGTGGTCTTCGGCCCGCCCGAATACCCTGAGCAGCCGCCGGTCGTACAGTCGGGCGAGATCCACTTCGTATCGCGCCTGCTTGCGCCGGTAGTGCTCGCGCAGCGTGCGGCGGTTGTCCGCGAGCGGCTCGACGGTGTCCCGGCTGAGCCGCACCGCGCGCCGCCCCTCGATGGCGGACATCGTTTCGTCCACGAACTCGAGCTTGGCGAGCGCCGGCCAGCCCTCGTACTGGCTGCGCCACCGGGAACGCTTCGGCAGCCAGACCGCGAAGGTCTCCGCGAAATCCTCGGTCGGATGGCTCTGCGCATACCAGTGGCCGAGGTGCAGCACGAACCTCCGGCTGCCGGGCCGCGCCAGGTAGCGCTTCGGATAGCGCCGGGACGCCTTGCCGAAGGTCCGCCGCCACGCCTTGCGCCTGCGCAGGGCGAACGCGGTATCGATCGCGTGCCCGGTCTCGTGGCGAAGGATGCGCATCAGCCACTTGCCGTTGCCGCCCTCGACCTCGCGCATGAAGCGCCGTTCGAGCCGCATGAGGCGCGGGTGCGCGAGGTAGAACGGAATCGCGATCCCGGGCACGCCGTCGGGCGAGAACCACTCCTCGGAGAGCCAGAAGTGCGGCCGGAAGCGTATGCCCTTGGCAGCGAGCTCGCCGTACAGACGCCGCACCGCGTCCTCGAGCCAGGTCCCGGACAAGCCGAGCCGCAAATCGCAGAAGCGCTTGTCGAGCAACGCCTCGTCGTCGAGACGCGTCCACGCGGGCTCGCGTTTGCGCGGCACGGCACCGCGCCCGGCGCGCGCACCCGGCTTCGCGCCTCCCGGCCTCCCGGTCACGTCCCGCCTCCGGAGGCCTTCGCCGCCTCACCGGCCCTGGCGAGCCGCGCCGCGAACGATTCGAGCAGGTCGAGTCGCGCGAGGCGCGACAGCCGGTCGGCAGGAATGGAATCCGGGCCGTACGATGCGCCGTACAGGGCACCGGCCAGCGATGCCTCGAGCGACGGTTCGACCGCGCCCTCGCACGCAAGCTGCATCGTTTCCTCGAAGCTGCCCGCAAGCACGGTCCTTGCGCGGGCCACTGCCTGGACCGCGTCGGCCTGCCGTGCGTTTCCCGCCGCGACATCGGATTTCGGCTTGCCGGCGGAGCGCATCGCCGTGACGACCGATGGCTTCAGGGGCCTCGCGACCCAGAGGCCGGCGGCCGGCTCGTACAGTCCCTTGCAGAAACCGGCAGGCTCGACGCCGCTGAGCGCCCCACGAGCATCGCGCCGAGATACCGGCAGGCGTCGATCACGAACGGCGACTGGTGGGTCGTCCGCGCGCACTCGCCCGCAAGGTGGACCGCCTCGGCCGGATCGGCCGAGCTCCAGGCGACGGCCGCGAGCACCCGCGGCAGGCTCGCCGTGCTCCTGTCGCGCGGATCGTGCGGACCGGCCATCGGCAGGTGACGCCACTGGTAGTTTGCGAGCGCCATGGCGACGTCGGGCGTGGCCGACGACGGGTGGCCGGTTGCCGACAGGTGCCCGTCGCGCTGCCACCGCAGGTATCGTTCGATCTGGTCGCGTGCGTCCGGTCCCCGGCGTTCGAGCAGGCTCTCGGCAAGGCACAGCGCGAGGGCGGTGTGCTGCGTCCAGACGCCGTCCACGGGACGGCCGGCCTGATACGCGACACCGGCGGCATCGCCGGCCGCGAGGCCGAGGAGCGCGCCGCGCACTCGCGCCGGCCTGTCGAGCGCGACGGACGGTGTGCTGCGCCAGACGCCAGTGCGATTCGCCCGCCACGCGCGAACGAACGCGACCTGCTCGAAGGTCTCCGGAACCGCCGGCCACGCCGAAGACTTCGCGCACGATCGCCATCGAACCTGGAGTGCCTCGAGCGCGTCGGCCGCGCGATCGCTGCGGCTCGCGAGCCAGCAGCCGGCAACCATGGCGCTGCGCCCGATCCCTCCGCGGCAGTGGACGTACACGACGTGGCCGGCCTCGAGGGCGCCGTCCACGGTGGAGAGGATCTGCCTCATGGCTTCCCGATTCGGGGGCACGCCATGATCGGGAATGGGTTCGCGCAGGTACTCGATCCTGCGCCCGCCCGGCGTTTCCATGGGCAGCAGCGGCTCGTAGGACGGGAGCTCCGCAAACTCGGTGAGGTCGACGAAGCACGTGACGCCGGCCTGCAGGAACCGGCGCAGGCGGTCCATCGCCGCGGCCCGGGACGCCGAACCCGGGTACTCCCCGACCAGCAACCGGCCGGGCGCGACCCAGTAGGTCTCGGGGATGGGCCGCGCCGGTTCCAGCTCGCCGCTCGTGTCGGCAGGTTCAACCATGGGTCGAATGATACGGCAGCCGAAACGAAGCCTGCGGGCGGCAACCGAAACGAAGGCTGCCGACGGCCGGGGCCCTGTGAGAGACTTGGGCCGGGAGCCGATCCAGGGGGGAGTCCAGGTGCTGAAACAACTCGCGGCCCGCAAGCCGGTCGCCAGGATCATGCAGGAAGTCGAGGAGGGGCCGCGGCTCGCCCGCGTGCTGACCGCCCGGACGCTGACCGCGATCGGCCTTGGCTCCATGATAGGCAGCGGAGTCTTCGTGCTCTCCGGCACGGTCGCGGCGAATCACACCGGGCCCGCCGTCACCCTCGCCTTCCTGGTCGCGGCCATCGGTTGCGGGCTCGCGGCCATCTGCTACGCGGAACTCGCGTCGCTGATCCCGGTGGCGGGCAGCGCATACAGCTACACCTACGCCACGCTCGGCGAGGGCGTCGCCTGGTTCGTCGGCTGGAACCTCGCGCTCGAGTACATGATGTCGGCGGCCACGGTTGCGGTCGGGTGGTCGGGCTACGTGGTGAACCTGCTCGAGGAACTGGGGCTGCACCTGCCAGCCGCGCTCGTGAACGCGCCGGTCGGAAAGTCCGCGGAACACACGCTCGTCGCCACCGGAGCGATCGTCAATGTTCCGGCCGTGCTCATCGTCGCCGCGCTCACCTGGCTCTGTTACATCGGCATCCGCCAGTCGGCGAGCCTGAACAACGTGATGGTCGTCATCAAGGTCGCGATCATCGTGCTGTTCGTGGTCGCGGGCATCTCCTACGTGGACACCTCGCTCTGGCACCCCTACCTGCCGCCCAATAATGGCGAATTCGGCCACTTCGGGTTCAGCGGCGTGATGCAGGGCGCGGCGATCATCTATTTCGCCTACATCGGCTTCGACACCGCAGCCACCACCGCACAGGAAGCCCGCAATCCGCAGAAGGACGTGCCGGCCGGCATCATCGGCGCGCTGGTCATCTCGACCATCCTGTACGTGGCCATGGGAGCGGTCATGACGGGCATGGTCGACTACCACAAGCTCGACGTCGCGGCGCCGGTGGCCGTGGCACTCGACGCGCACCCGGGCCTGTTCTGGCTCGGCCTGCCGGTCAAGATCGGCGCGATCGTCGGCATGACCTCGGTCATCCTGATGTCGATCCTCGGCCAGCCGCGCATCTTCATGGCCATGGCGCGCGACGGGCTCCTGCCGCCGCAGATGCAGAAGGTGCACCCGAAGTACCAGACACCCTCGATCGCAACGATCATCACGGGCGTTCTCGCCGCGTTCTTCGCCGGCGTGTTCCCGATCGACGTGCTTGGCGAGCTGGTGTCCATCGGCATCCTGCTGGCGTTCACTGCGATCTGCATCGGGGTGCTGGTGCTGCGGCGGACGATGCCGAACGCACCTCGTGCGTTCCGCGTGCCGCTCGCGTCGATCACCTGCACGGCGGGCGTGATCGTCTGTCTGGGCCTTACCTATTTCCTGCCGCGCGACACGTGGATCCGGCTCGTGGTGTGGTCGCTGGCCGGCGCCGCGGTCTACTTCGGCTACGGGTACTGGCACAGCCAGCGCGCGCGAGCCGGCGAAGGGCTGAGGTCGAATCCGCACGGGCCTTCAACGTTCCCGGTCCCGTGGGTGCCCGGGCGGGACGCGCGTGAATCCATCCCTGGAGCGCTCGCGCGCGGCATCCCTGCCGCGCGACGCCCGCCCGAGCACCCACGGCCGGCAACGCGCAGGCCGCGGTTGCTGCGGCGGGACTGCGTCAGGGACTGCTTAGCGACAAGGCCCTAGCGCTCGTCCCAGGGTTCCGCGTCTGTAGCGCGGCGGCGTCGCCAGCCTGGCGCTGCGCGTCGAGTCCGGCGAAGTCGAACAGCGACGGGTCGGCGAGATGAGACACGGCGACATCACGCATGGCCGAGAAGATGGTCTCGGTCCTGCCCGGGAACTCGCGCTCCCAGTCCTCGAGCATCCGCTTCACCGCCACGCGCTGCAGGTTCTCCTGCGAGCCGCACAGGCGGCAGGGAATGATGGGGAAATTCCGTGCTCGCGCGTAGCGCTCGATCTCGCGTTCCGGAACGTAAGCGAGCGGGCGAATCACGATGTGGCGCGCGTCCTCGGAGAGCAGCTTCGGCGGCATCGCCTTGAGCTTGCCGCCGAAGAACATGTTCAGGAACAGCGTCTCGATGATGTCGTCACGATGGTGGCCCAGGGCGATCTTCGTGATGCCGTTCTCGGCCGCGTAACGGTACAGTCGCCCGCGCCGAAGGCGCGAGCACAGCCCGCACATGGTCCGGCCTTCCGGAATCACGCGCTTGACGACGCTGTAGGTGTCCTGCTCGATGATCTCGAACCGGACGCCGTGCGAGCGCAGGTATTCCGGCAGCACCTGCGCCGGGAAGCCCGGCTGCTTCTGGTCGAGGTTGACGGCCACCAGTTCGAAGCGGATCGGGGCGCTGCGCTGCAACGACACCAGCACGTCGAGCAGCGTGTACGAATCCTTGCCGCCGGAGACGCACACCATCACGCGGTCGCCCTCGGCGATCATCGAGTAGTCGTCGATCGCCTTGCCGACCAGCCCACGCAGCCTGGCCTGGAGTCGCCGGAAATTGTTGGACGAGCGCTGGATGACGGCGGACATGGGGAAGGCGGGTAGTGATTGGCGGATAGCGGATGGTAAGAATCGAAGAGCGGGTGAGCGTGAGCGGGAGGCGTCCACGGTTCCACGACTTTCTTACTATCCCCTATCCGCTAGTCACCAGTCACTTTCTCCAGGTACTTCCCTTCCGCGTACCGGAGCCACGGCGCGGCGGTGAGCGCCTTGCCCGTCGCGCTGCGGATCAGCTGCTGCGCGCTCAGGCTCGCGCCGACGCCGTGCACGCTCGCGCGCAGCCCCTCGAACAGGCTGCCGAAGTGCCCCGCCTCGATGTCGCGGTCGAGGTCCGGGTGGTCGCGACGCAGCGTCTCGTAGAGCTGTGCCGCGATGCACCCGCCGAGCACGTACGAGGGGAAGTAGCCGAAGGAGCCGATCGCCCAGTGCACGTCCTGCAGGCAACCCTCGGCGTCGTTTGCCGGGCGCAACCCCAGCCGCTGGTCCAGCCCGTCGCGCCACGCCTCGGGCAGGTCGCGCACCGGCAGCGTGCCGTCGAAGATGCGCTTCTCGAGTTCGTAACGCAGCATGATGTGAACGGGATACGTGAGCTCATCGGCCTCCGCGCGGATCGCTCCGCGCCGGACACGGATCAGCGTCTGGTAGAGGTTCTCGACCTCCCACTCCGGCCCGGCCACGCCGAAGTGCTTCTCGAGCAGCGGGCGCAGGTAGGTCAGGAACGGCCGGCTGCGCCCGATGAACACCTCGAGCAGCAGCGCCTGGCTCTCCTCGAGCGCCATGCCGCGGTCGCGGCCGACCGGCTGGTCGCGCCAGGCCTCGGGAAGGCCGAGGTCGTACATCGCCTGGCCCGTCTCGTGCAGCACGCCCATGAGCCCGGTGAACGGATCCTTGTGGTCGAAGCGCGTCGTGACGCGGACGTCGCCCCACACGCCTTCGGTCGACGGATGGTCGCTCTCGTCGAGGCGGCCGCGGTCGAACGGAAAGCCGATCGCACGCATCACCTCGACCGCGAGCGAGCGCTGCTTCGATACGCTCACCTTGCCGAGCAGCGGCAGCGGCGGTCGCGACGACTGCAGCTCGATCGCCTCGCGGATCAGGTTCGGCAGGCGGCGCGTGATCACGCGGAAGAGCTGGTCGATCTCGGCGCCGAGGAATCCGGGGCTGAACTCGTCGATGAGCGAATCGTATGGCGCAAGTCCCAGCGCCTGCGACAGCACGCTGGCCTTGTCCCGCGTGAGCGCCACGACCTCTTCGAGGTGCGGCGCGAACAGAGCGAAGTTGCTGTCCTGCTTCGCCTCGAGCCAGCGCACCTCGGCGACGGCCGTTGCGCGGGCGAGCCGCGTCACCAGCGACAGCGGCGTGGCGATCGCGTGGTCGCGCTCGCGGCGCATTTCGCGAAGGTTCGCGAGCTGCCAGTCCTCGAGTTGCGACTCGCTCGCCTGCGAGCGCTCGATGAGCCGCGATACCTTGGGCGAGGTGAGCAGCGCGTGGCATTCGGAATCGAGCGCGGCAAGCTGCTCACCGCGCACGTCGGCGCTGCCGCGCGGCATCATGACGGCGGCGTCCCAGCGCAGCAGGCTCGCCGCGCCGCGGAAAGCGTGAAGGCGGCGGAACTCCTGCTCGAGTTGTTGGTATGGAGTCGATGCCATGGCGCGTGTCCGGCGCGGGGAGCGCGCAGGAGCGATGGATTCTAGCAAGACGGCCGGTGGCAGGCGCCGGGCGATCGCCCCATTCAGGCTCTTTTGTCCTGTTAAATCAATGTATTAAGTCGCATTCGCCGGTGTCGGCGTGCTCCGAAGCATGGCCGCGGCGGGCGATGGAACAGTCTCAGGGCCCGGCCGCCGGCCCGGGTCCGGACCCGTCGGCGCCACGGGCGGCGGCGGCAGTGGCACGAAGCTTCTCGATCAGCTTCGAGATGGCCTGCGGAGATCGCGTGTTGCGGGCAACGATCACGTAGACGGCCGGCACGACGCCGAGCGTCAGGAACACCGAGATCACCACGCCGTAGAAAACCACGACCCCGATCGCCTGGCGCGATTCCGCGCCCGCCCCGGTCGCAAGCAGCAGCGGCAGCGCGCCGAATGCCGTACAGAAGCTGGTCATCAGCACCGGGCGCAGGCGGATTGCGGCCGCCTCGACCACGGCTTCGCGGAACTCGAGGCCGCGATCGCGCAACTGGTTCGCAAACTCGACGATCAGGATGCCGTTCTTGGCAGCGAGCCCGACCAGCATGATCGAGGCGATCTGGCTGAAGACGTTGATCGACATGCCGTACATCCACAGCCCGACCAGCGCGCCGATGACCGCGAGCGGCACCGTCGTCATGATCACGAAGGGGTGCAGGAAGCTCTCGAACTGCGCGGCGAGCACCAGGAACACGACGACCATGGCGAGCAGGAACATCACGTAGAGCTGGCCGCCCGATTCCTTGAGCTCCCGGGACTGGCCGTCGTAATTGAGGCGCACCGAACCAGGCAACTCGTCCTTGACCACCTTTTCGACGTAGCCGAGTGCCTCGCCGAGCGTGTAGCCGGGCGCGAGCGCCGCGGTCACGGTGATGGCGCGCAGCCGGTCGAAGCGGTTGAGGCGCATGGGCCCCGCAAGCTCGGTGAGCTGGACCAGGTTCGACAACGGGATCAGCTGGCCCGTGCGGTCGGAGCGCACGTACAGGTTGTCGAGGTCTGTGGGCGTGGCGCGGTCCTCGGCGCGGCCCTGCAGGATGACGTTGTACTCCCGGTCGCGGTCGATGTAGGTCGTGACGATGCGCGACCCGAGCACCGTCTCGAGCGTACGGCCCACGGTCTGCAGCGAGATGCCGAGGTCGGCGGCGCGGTCGCGGTCGACCGCGACGCGCAGCTCGGGCTTGCGCTCCTCGTAGTTCGACTGGACGTTGGCGAGTCCCGGATTGTCCTGCATGCGCTGCATGAGCTTGTCGCGCCACTGCACCAGCTGCGCGTAGTCGGTGCCGCCGAGCACGACCTGCACGGGGGATCCGGCTGCGCCGCCGCGCGACCAGCCCCCGTAAACGCCGACGTTCGAGCGCACGCCCGGCAGCTCGTCGAGCTGCGTGCGGATCGACTGCGCGATCTGCTCCGCGCCGCGCTCGCGCTCGCCCCACGGTGCGAGCAGCAGGAACCCGCGCGCCTGGTTGAGCTCGCTCGCACCGCCGAAGCCGCCGGGGATGCGCATCAGGCCGCGCAGGACGTCACCGGTCGCACGCTCGCCGGCAACGATGTCCTCGGCCATCCTGGCGTGGCGGTCCATGTATTCGAGCGAGGCGCCCTCCGGCGCATTGAGCGTGTAGAAGATCATCCCCCGGTCCTCCGGCGGCGCGAGCTCGCTCGGGATCGAGCGGAACAGGACTGCCGCGACGGCGACGGCTCCGAGCGTCCCGGCAACGACCAGCCACGGACGCAGCATCACGCGCCGCAGGCCCTCTTCGTAGCGCGCTGCAAGACGACGGAAGAACCCGTCCACCCACTCGGCGAAGCGCGAATGCCTGGCCTCGCCGCGGAGCAGCTTCGAGCACATCATCGGCGTCAGCGTGAGCGCGACCAGCGACGAAAAGGCCACCGCTGCCGCGATCGTGAAGCCGAATTCCCGGAACAGCTGGCCGATGTTGCCCTGCAGGAACGAGATGGGCACGAATACCGCGGTCAGCACCAGCGTCGTCGCGATCACCGCGAAGCCGATTTCCCGGCTTCCTTCGACGGACGCGAGCAGTGGCGGCTCGCCACCTTCGACGCGCCGATAGATGTTCTCCAGCACGATGACGGAATCGTCCACGACCAGGCCGATCGCCAGCACCAGCCCGAGCAACGTCAGGATGTTGATGGAGAACCCCATGGCCGCCATGACGATGAACGCCGCGATGATCGACACCGGGATGGTCACGGCCGGGATCAGCATCGCGCGCAGGTTGCCGAGGAACAGGTAGATGACCGCCAGCACGAGTGCGAGCGCGATGCCGAGCGCGATGACGACTTCCTTCATCGACTCCTCGATGAAGGACGACCGGTCGAGGTTGATCTCCAGTGCCGTGCCCGGTGGGAGCTCGGGACGGAGCCGGTCGAGTTCCGCGCGCACCGCGCGCGCAACCTCGAGCGTGTTCGCCTTCGACACCTGCTCTATCCCTAAGCTGATCCCGGGCACGCCGTTCGACCGCGACAGGCTGCGCTCGTTCTCGGCCGCGAGGCGCACGTCAGCGACCTCGCCCAGGCGCACGAGGTAGCCGTCCGGTCCCCGCCCGATCGCGAGCTGGCGGAAATCCTGCTCGGTGTTGAGCCCGGTCTCGGTGCGCAGAGTGAGCTCGCGCTGCGAGGACTCGAGCCGGCCCGCGGGAAGCTGCACGTTCTCGCGCCTGAGCGCGTTCTCGATGTCGATGACCGTGAGCTGCCTCGCCGCGAGCGCCTCGCGGTCGATCCAGACGCGCATTGCGTAACGGCGCGCACCGCTCAGCCGGACGCGCGCCACGCCGGGCACGACGCCGAGGCGCTCCGAGAGCACGCGGTCGGCGTAGTCGGTGAGCTCGAGCACGCTCATCGTGTTGCTCGAGAGATTCACGAACATGATCGGCTCGGCGTTGAAGTCCACCTTGCCGATGTCCGGAGGGTCGGCCTCCTCCGGCAGCTGCGCCGCAACCCGGGCGACGCGGTCGCGGACGTCGTTCGCCGCCTCGTCGACCGGCCGGTCGGGATCGAACTCGAGGTTGATGCTCGATCGCCCGTCCACGCTCTGCGAGGTGATCTTGGTCACGCCTTCGAGGCCTGCCACGCGGTCCTCGATGACCTGCGTGATCTTCGTCTCCACCACGTCCGCGGACGCCCCGCGGTACGTGGTATCGATCGACACCACGGGCGACTCGACGTTCGGCAGCTCCCGGACCGGCAGTCGCGAGGCCGCGAGCAGGCCGAGGATCACCAGCATCAGGCTGATGACGGTCGCGAATACCGGCCGCTTGACCGAGACCTCGGAGAGCTTCACGAGCGTCGCCGCACCCTTCGGCGGCGCGGCGCCGGGCGACTCGACCGGTCTTCACGCTCGCGCCGTCGCGAAGCTTCTGCGTCCCCTCGGTCACGACCAGCTCTCCGGCCGCGAGCCCCTGCACCACCTGCACCGCGCCGACACGGCGCTGGCCGATTCGGACCAGGCGCTTCGCGACGGTGCCGTCCTTGACCACGAACACGAATACATCGCCCTGCTCCGGCACGAGGGCCTGCTCTGGTACCAGCAGCGCCTCGACGGCGCCACGCGAAAGCCGGACGTTCAGGAACATGCCGGGCTTCAGCAGGCCGTCGGGGTTGGGCACCAGGGCGCGCACGGTCACCGATCGCGTGCTCGGGTCGACACGCGAATCGACGCTCGACACCTTGCCCTCGAAGGTCTTGCCGGGATAAGCGACGCTGTGCGCCGTGATCGTAAGCCCGGGTGAGAGCATGGACAGGAACGTCTCGGGAACGGTGAAGTCGAGCTTGATCGTGCCCGTGTCGTCGAGCGTCGTGATGACCGTGCCGGGACTCACCAGGCTGCCCACGCTCACGCGGCGCAGGCCGACCCGGCCCGTGAACGCTGCGCGGACCACCGTGTCGGCGAGCTTCGCCTGCGCCACCAGAACCCGCGCCTCGTTGGCCTTGAGCGAGGCCTCGATCTGGTCGAGTTGCGCCTCGGACAGCGCCTTGGTCGTGTAGAGCTCGCGACTGCGCTTGTACTGGCTGCGGCTTTCGGTGACGGCAGCCTCGGCAATGGCGAGTTCCGCGCGGGCCTGGGCGCCGTCGAGTTCGACCAGCAGGTCGCCGCGATTCACGTGCTGCCCCTCGTCGAAGCGCACGGCGGTCACGAGGTTCGACACCTTGGCCGTGACGTCGATCGATTCGTTCGCGTGCGCGGTGCCGAGCGCCTCGATCTCGAGGGCCAGGCGCTCGAGGCGCACTGGGGCGACGACCACGGCCACGGCCGCCCGGCTCAAGGGAGTGTCGGCGCCGCGGGCGGTCAGCCCGTCCTTGCCGGCCGCAGGACCCTGCGCGGGTCCGCCGGAGGGCTTGGCGACCACCGGCTCGTGCTTCGCACGTTCGTCATGAATGTGCCAGGCGAACCCGACGATCAAGGCGCCGGCGATGGCACCGAGGAGTGCCTTCGCAAATGAGTTGGACATGGGAGGGACGCGCGGCTCCGACGCCGGACCAGCCGGAAATGGCGCGCGATTATCCCATCCTTCGCCGCGCTAGACGAGCGCGCCCGATACTCAAGGTTCGGGATCCGAACCCTCGGCGATGCCCTCGAAGAGCGGCGTGGACATGTAGCGCTCTGCGGTATCCGGCAGCATCGACAGGATGACCGAGCCCTTCGGCGCCTTCTCGGCGACCTTGAGGGCGGCGGCAAACGTGCCGCCGGCGGAGATTCCGCAGAAGATGCCTTCGCGGCTGGCGAGCGCGCGAGCCGCGGCGATGGACTCTTCGTCCGTGACCGGCACGATCTCGTGCGGCACCGAGCGATTGAGCACCGCCGGCACGAAATCCGGGGTCCACCCCTGGATCTTGTGCGGCTTGAACTCCGCTCCGGCGAGCAGCGACGCGCCCGCCGGCTCCGTCGCGATCACGCGCACCTCGGGCCGGCCCAGCCGGATCATCTCGCCCGCGCCCGTGAGCGTGCCGCCCGTGCCCCAGCCGGTGACGAAGAAATCGAGCCGACGCCCCGCGAAGTCGCTCAGGATCTCGGGACCGGTGGTCTGGCGGTGATACGCCGGGTTGGCCGGGTTCTCGAACTGCCGGGACAGGAACCAGCCGTGTTTCTTCGCGAGCTCGGCGGCCTTGCGCACCATGCCGCTGCCGCGCTCGGCCGCGGGCGTGAGGATGACCTTGGCGCCGAGCATGCGCATGATCTTGCGGCGCTCGATGGAGAAGGTCTCGACCATCACCGCGACGAACGGATAGCCCTTGGCCGCGCAGACCATCGCAAGTGCGATGCCGGTGTTGCCGGAGGTGGCCTCGACCACCGTCTGGCCGGGCTGCAACGCGCCCGTCCTCTCGGCGTCGTCGATGATCGCGAACGCGAGTCGGTCCTTCACGGAGGACAGCGGATTGAAGAACTCGCACTTCACGTACATCTCGACGTGCGCGGGCGCCAGGCGGTTGACGCGCA
Organism: uncultured Gammaproteobacteria bacterium; assembly: GCA_963726665.1. Taxonomy (GTDB): domain Bacteria; phylum Pseudomonadota; class Gammaproteobacteria; order Steroidobacterales; family Steroidobacteraceae; genus RPQJ01. The sequence goes on from CAVSDW010000017.1 coordinate 52,336, forward strand.
CCACCGGCGTGCGGCCGATCGTCTGCAGGATGCTGTCGTAGATCATCGCGTGTACTCCCGCCCGAGGGCGTTTTCGTTGTGCCGCGGACTATAAGCCGAGTCGCGCGCGACCGCTCATGCCGCGAGGGAATCAGTTGATTCCAACCATGGGCGCCTCAGGCGAAGTAGAGCCTCATGATGGCCTCTGCGACGCAGGCCGGCTTCGGCTGGCCGTCGATCTCCACGGTGTACTGTTCCATGACCTGCAGCCCCCCGGGCACCTCCTCGACCTTGAGCAACGTGCAGCGCGCGCGGACGCGGCTGCCGGCCTTGACGGGATTCGGGAACCTCAATCTGTCCAGGCCGTAGTTGATGGCCTGCTTCACACCCGGGTAAGGAGGCTCGCCGGACGCGACCAGGCCTCGCAGCATCGGATACAGGGACAGGGTGAGGTAGCCGTGGGCGATGGTCGAGCCCCAGGGAGACTCGCGTGCAGCGCGCGCCACGTCCACGTGGATCCACTGGTGGTCGCCGGTGGCGTCCGCGAACGCATTGATCCTGTCCTGGGTGACTTCCAGCCAGTCGCTCACGTGGACTTCTTCGCCAACGCGCCGCTTGAGATCCTCGAGCAACGTCTGCTGCGACATGGGGGCTCCGATGTTTGTACCGAGGCTCGAGTCTAAGCCGCCCGGCATCGGCCCTACCACTGCCGCTCGAGCCGCCGGGTCTTGTTGCAGCGCAAGGAACCCGTGCCTAGAATCCGCAGCATGCCCCGGCCTGCGCATCGTGCGCTGCAGCAACCCTGAGGTACACTCCCCGCATGAGCCAGGAACGCCTGATCAAGAAGTACGCGAACCGTCGCCTGTACGACGCCTCGCAGAGCCGGCACATCACGCTCGACGACATCCGCGCACTGATCGTCAAGGGCGAGAAACTCAAGGTCGTCGAGGACAAGACCGGGCACGACATCACCCGCCACATCCTGCTGCAGGTGATCGCGGAGCAGGAGCAGTTCGGGCGGCCGATCCTGAGCACCAAGGTGCTCGAGGCGATCATCCGCTTCTACGGCAACGCAATGCAGGGATTCCTCGCCGGCTTCCTCGAGAAGAGCGTCGAGACGTTCCTGAACCAGCAGGAAGCGCTGCAGGCGCAGATCTCCAAGATCGTCGCGAGCACGCCGATCTCGACCGTCGCGGACATCACGCGACAGAACCTCGAGACGCTCTCGAAGGTCCAGGAAAGCATGCTCGGCGCAATCCTGCCGAAGCGCGACAAGGGCCGCGACGAGGACGACAAGCGCGGCTGACGTCCCGGCGCGTGGCGCCGGTCACGCGGTCGTCGCAACGCGACGCGTGATTCGCTCCAGGCAGCCGGTCAGCATCCCGCCGAGATCGAGCGCGACAACTCCCAGGCAAGCATGGTCCGCTTGCGCTCCACCCCCCAGCGGTAGCCGCCCAGCGCTCCGCTGGCGCGCAGCACGTGGTGGCAGGGAATGAGCCAGGCGACGGGATTCGCGCCCACGGCGCCGCCCACGGCGCGCGCAGCCGCAGGCCGGCCGATGCCCGCAGCGACGTCGGAATAGTTGACCGTCAGGTCGCGGGCGTCGCGCAGCAGCGCCTGCCAGACCTGTATCTGGAAGTTTGAACCGTGGACCCAGAGCCGCAACGGCCCGTCCTCGGGGATGCGGGCACCCCAGATCCGCGCGGCAACCCCGGCGGCCGCGGCTTCGTCTTCAACGAACGCTGCGTCTCGCCACAGGTGGCGGTATTCGGGCCAGCCGGGCACGTCCCCGCCGGACACCTTGAAGCCGATGAAACCGATGCCGCGGCCGGTCAAGGCAATGACGGCCGGGCCGAACGGAGTGGCCGCCGAACCGTAGCGAATCGTGATCCCCCGCCCCCGCGCCTTGTACTCGCCCGGCGTCGCCGCTTCGAGCGTGACGAACAGATCGTGCAGTCGTCCGGGCCCGGACAGTCCAGCGTCCAGCGCGGCCTGCAACACCGAATCGTCCCGCTTCAGGGAACTGCGCGCCGCTTCGAGCGTGAGTCGCTGCATGAACTGCTTCGGCGAGATACCGGCCCAGCGCCGGAACATGCGAGCGAAGTGGTGCGTTGCGACCCCCGCGGACTTCGCAACCTGCCCGAGGCTGGGTTGCTCGCGGAACCGCTCGTCCATGAACCGGATGGCGCGTTCGATGCGACGGTAGTCGAGCGGGGACGTGCCGGGAAATGACGTGGCGTGATTGGAGTTCATGACCGACAGGATAATCACGCAACCGGCGCGCGCCACCCGAATCGTGCTTCGCGACCCGCCCGGCGGCCGCTCGCAGGCCGCAGCGCGCACCGCCTGAACCGATCAGGGGCCGGTCACCGCCGCGGCATCGGCGGCTGGGACTCGTCAATTTCGGCGGCTACCCATCGCTGGCAAGGTGCCGCTGATGGCACACTGCGCGGATGCGGATCTGCTTCATCGCCGCCGAATATTCACCGTTCGCCAAGACCGGCGGGCTCGGCGACGTCGCGGCCGCGCTCACGCGCGACCTCGCGAGGCGGGGCCACGACCTTCGCGTCTTCGTACCGCTGCACGGCCAGATGGAACTCGCCGGCATCGACCGTCACGTGGTCGATTACCTGCGAGGGCTCACGCTCCGCGTCGGGCCGCACGAGTTCCACTACGACGTGCAGACCGCGCGCGTGCCGGACACGGACCTGTGGGTCTACCTCGTCGACTGTCCGGCACTCTTCGACCGCCCGCGCATCTACTCGGACGCCCAGGACGAGCACGTCCGCTACCTCGCGCTCACGCGGGCCGCGTTCGAGTGCTGCCAGCGAATGGCGTTCGCACCGCAGATCATGCACTCGAACGACTGGCACACGGCGCTCGCGCCGCTGCTGCTGAGACAGGCCTACGCCTGGGACAAAGGCATCTTCGGCGCGACTCGCAGCGTGTTCACGATCCACAACATCGGCTACCAGGGCGTGTTTTCCGCGGGTCGCGCCGAGGACCTCGGGCCCGGCGTCGCAATCGAGGCCCTGCACCGGCCCGACCTCGCCGCGGGCCTGGTGAACCCGATGCGGCTCGGCGTCCTGCACGCAGATGCCGTAACGACGGTGAGCCCCACCTATGCGGCGGAAATATGCACGCCGGGAGGCGGTTACGGACTCGACGGCGACCTGCGCGCGCGCGGCGAGGCCGTGACCGGAATCCTGAACGGCGTGGACTACGACGAGTGGAATCCAGCGACCGATCGCTACATTCCACACCAGTTCGACGCGTCGGACCTGACGGGCAAGCTCCGGAACAAGCAGGCGCTCCTGGACCTGCTGCGCATGCCCGCGGCACCGGACACGCCGCTGGTGGGCATGGTGACCAGGCTCACGCAGCAGAAAGGCGTGGACCTGCTGTTCGACGTGCTGCCGGAGCTCCTCGCCTCGCGGGAAATGCGCTTCGTCGCGCTCGGCAGCGGCGAGCATCGCTACGAGGAATTCCTGCACGGGCTGCAGCAGCGATTCCCCGGACGAGCCACGTTCTACAGCGGCTACAGCGAGGAACTCGCGCACATGATCGAGGCCGCGTCCGACATCTTCCTGATGCCGTCGCTGTACGAGCCCTGCGGCCTGAACCAGATGTACAGCCTGAAGTACGGCACGGTCCCGGTGGTGCGCCGGACCGGCGGGCTGGCGGACTCGGTGCAGCACTTCGACCCGGCGACGGGCCAGGGCACGGGCATCGTCTTCAACGATTTCGACGCGCCCGGGGTCCGCTGGGCGCTCTCCACGGCGCTCGACTGGTTCAGCCAGCCGACGCTCTGGCGGCGGCTGGTGTTGAACGGGATGAGCCAGGACTTTTCGTGGGACCGGCAGGGCGCGGAGTACGAGCGTCTCTACGAACGCTGCATGAAATAGGGGACATTCCCCTTTTCCTGTTTGCTGCAGCGCGAGCTGCTGCGGGGTGGGCAGGAAAAGGGGAATGTCCCCTATTTCACAGGGCGCCTACCCACCTGGCGCCGGGTTTTCCGCCGCCTGCTTCGGGGGCTTGGCGACATTGACCAGGCCCTTGTGGTCGAACGGGATGGTTCGCAGCATGCCCTTTTGCAGGTGCAGCTTGCCGGTGACCTCGTATTCGACGTTCTCGAGCTTGCCGCCGCCCATGCGACTCACGAGGCGACCGAGCGCGCTCACGAAATCGGTCGTGAGCATCATGTCGAACTCCGCCTCGCCGCGCGCCGGCAGCACGAAGGACTGGTCGGTCGTGCCCTCCCCGAACCGGTCACCCATCAGGAACATCGTGTACTCGATGCTCTCGACCGGCACCTCGAGGTCGTTCGGGTTCTGGACCTTCAACCGCACCCTGAAGCGCTGCGAGAACATGTCGCCGCTCGTCATCTGCAGGGCCACGACGCTGACGGTCGGCGTCTCGAGCTTCGGCCCGAACGTAGAGCACGCGGCCAGTGCGAGCAGGGTGGCGAGCAGCAGCGCCCGCAGCGTGAACCTGTTCATCCGGATGATCTCCTCGGCGCCGAACGGCCCTGAGGATCAGGCAGGCCTCGACGCGGCCTTGAGCATAGCCGAAGTGACCAGCACGATCCCGTCCTCCGTCACGAAAAAGCGCGCGGCGTCGGCGACCGGATCCACGCCGATCCGGGTTCCGTCGGGGACGAACGCGCCCTCGTCGATGATGGCGCGCTCGATCACGCAGTTCTCGCCGATCCTGACCCGCGGCAGGATCACCGACCGATCGATCGACGAACGGTCGTGCACGCGCACGCTGGAGAAGAGCAGCGAGTTCGACACGCGCGATCCCGAGATGATGCAGCCGCCCGACACCATGGAATCGATCGCGCAGCCGCGCCGGTCGTCCTCGTCGAAAACGAACTTCGCGGGCGGCAACTGCTCCTGGTAGGTCCAGATCGGCCACTGCTCGTCGTAGATATTCAATTCAGGCGAGACACGCACCAGTTCCATGTTCGCCTCGTAATAGGCGTCCACGGTGCCGACGTCGCGCCAGTAGTTCTGCGCCTTGGTGCGCACGTCCTCGAAAGGGTAGGCGAACACGCGCAGCTTTTCGATCGCGTCGGGCACGATGTTCTTGCCGAAATCGTGCGCCGAGGCCGGGTTCTCGGAATCCTCGCGCAGCAGGCGCTCGAGCAGCTTCGGGTTGAAGATGTAGATGCCCATCGAGGCGAGCGCGACGTCAGGCCGGCCGGGCACCGGCTCCGGGGCGAGCGGCTTCTCCTGGAATCGCACCACTCGATTCGATTCGTCCACGGTGAGCACGCCGAATTCGCGCGCGCGGTCGACGGGCACCTCGACCACGCCGACCGTGATGTCCGCCTCCTTTTCCACGTGGAAGCCGATCATCGGGCCGTAATCCATCTTGTAGATGTGGTCGCCCGCGAGCACCAGCACGTGCAGCGGGCCGGTGCGCGCGGATGATTTCCATGTTCTGCCAGAGCGCATCGGCCGTGCCCTGGTACCAGTCCGGGCCGAGTCGCTGCTGCGCGGGGATGATCTCGACGAACTCGCCGAACTCGCCGCGCAGGTATCCCCAGCCGCGCTGGATGTGCTGGATGAGCGAGTGCGCCTTGTACTGCGTGAGCACCGAGATCTGGCGAATGCCGGAATTCAGGCAGTTCGAGAGGACGAAGTCGATGATCCTGAACTTGCCGCCGAACGGCGTGGCCGGCTTGCAGCGATCCTCGGTCAGGTCCTTGAGGCGCTCCCCGCGGCCGCCCGACATGATCACCGCAAGCGTGCCGCGCGTGAGACGGCTCAGGTATCGCCTGGGGGCAAACTGTCGCTGTTGCTCGGTGCTCATCGGGGCGTCAACTCCACCACGGTCCGGTGTGCCCGATGTTACAGACAGCGCGCACCTCGCGGCACCTGAGCGATTGCCACGATGCCGGTACGCGACCGGATGTGCGCGAAGGTCCCCCTCCGCCGAGGCGGCAAGGCCGTGTCGTCGCACGCGCACGGTTGATCGCGTGCGGCGGCCGGATGCCTCCGGGCCTGGGCGCGCGCTACGGGTCGTGGTGGCGATCAAGGGCAAGGGAATCGCTCACTAGTGCTTATATGACACTACTATTGACTTCGTTATATTGCTCGTTATTTAATACAAGCCACTTGATGTCACGCGTGAGTGCCGAAGTGACGACCAACCCTGCCGATGACGTCCCGACAGCCGACGCGGAGCCCATCGTCCGCAAGTTCCAGCGCGAACTCAGCGCAGGCCTCACTTCTCTCGTGCTGCTGTCCGTCCTGTCGGACGCCGACGCGGACCTGTACGGGTACGAGATCGCGAGGCGCCTCGGCGCCGATCCTTCCGCAGCGAGTCCGTTCAAGCAGGGCGCGCTCTACCCGGTCCTGCGCAACATGAGCGCGGCGGGCCTCCTGTCGAGCCGTGTCGTCCCGTCCTATTCGGGCCCGCCCCGCAGGTACTATCGGATCACGCCACTGGGGCGTGACGTGCTGGCTGCCTGGCGCGCGACCTGGACCGAGACGCGCAGCTTCGTGGATTCCATCGTGCAACGCGCCACCACCGAGGAGATGACGCCATGACGGCCGCCACACCGAGTACGGTCGAGCAGTACCTCGACGCCCTGCGCTCGGCGCTCCGGGGCGCCGACAAGGCGCTGGTGCAGGACGCCCTGTACGACGCAGAGGAACACCTGCGCGCGGAACTCGCGCAGAGACCCGGCGAGGACGAGGCCACGGTACTGGCAGGCATCGTCGCGAGCTACGGCGCGCCCGAAGAGGTGGCGGAGGCGTATCGCAGCAACGAGGCCACCGTCCAGAAGGCGCTGCGAACGCCGCCGCCGCGGCCGCACTCGAGCACGCTCGGCCGGTTCTTCGGCGTGTACGCGGACCCGCGCGCGTATCTTTCGCTCCTCTACATGCTGCTTGCGCTGGTCACGGGCATCTTCTATTTCACGTTCGCGGTGACAGGTCTTTCGTTGTCGGCTCGGTCTCGCGATCCTGATCATCGGCGTGCCTTTCTTCCTGCTGTTCGTCGGCATGACTCGCATCGTCGCCCTCGCCGAGGGCCGGCTGGTCGAGACCATGCTCGGCACGCGCATGCCGAGACGACCCCCGTACAACGACCGTGAAACGCCGTTCCTGCAGCGCATCGTCGAGATGCTGAAGGACCCGCGCACCTGGGGCACGCTGCTCTACTTCCTGCTGATGCTGCCGCTCGGCGTGTTCTATTTCACGTTCGTCGTCGTCGGCATCATCGTGTCCGTGGCCATTACCGTCGCGCCGATCGCCGTCCTGCTCTACCATGCGGGCCTGATCACGATCGACGGCGACGTGCAGATGCAGGCACCCCACCCCGCGCTGCTGCCGTTCCTCTCGATCCTCGGGTTCCTGCTCCTCACCATCACGCTGCACCTCGCGCGCGGAATCGGCTACCTGCATGGCCAGCTTGCGAAGAACCTGCTCGTACGACCGCCGGGCGCGGACTGACGGCCGGCCGACCGGCCTCGCGCTCGCGGGGATCGCGCTCGCCCTGCTCGCCTCCGCCTGCGGCCACGCCGGCGAGGGCGGCGGCGCGGTCCCGGTGACGACGACCGTCACCAGTACCGACGACAGCACCGACACTGGCGCCAGCCCGGGGGCAAGTACGGCGCCCAATGCCGGCACGGGCGGCGGCGGTGCGGTGCAGATGCCCTCCGGACAGCAGGCCCGATGCGTGCCGGCCGACGAGGGACGGCTCAAGGCGCGCATCTCCGGGGAAATAGACGCGGAAATCGACTGGTCGCCCCCGACGCCGCAGTGCCTGGGCGGCCTGCGCCCCGACGGCGACGGCGTGCGGCTGATCTACAAGGGCGACGTCCCGGGCCAGGGGCCGCTCCTCGTCATCATCGGCATCGGCCCGCTGCGTGCCGGTGCAAGCGCGAAAAACGTCCCGGCCAACCTGACCGTGGTCCGCGAAGGCGCAGGGCATTTCTACGCCACGCAGGGCGACGACAAGTGCGCCATGGACGAGGTGCGGCAGGAGCCGCTCGGCGCAGACGGCCACACCTTCCGCCTCACCGGCCGCGGCTACTGCACGCAGCCCGCCCGCGCCGTGGGCGGCGACGGCGTGGTGCTCGTGCCGCGCTTCGACGTCACGGCGGTGGTGGTCTACAAGTGAGCGCGCGAGCCCTTGCCGCACGCATGGTGGCGACCTGCGTTCTCGCTGCGTCCTGCATGAGCCCGGCGCAGACGTCTGCCGAGGTTCGCAAGGACGAGCTGCTGCCGCTCTCGGCATTTCCGCGCGAGCCCATCGTCATCGAGACACGCAGCGCACGCCGCCACGAGCTGGTCGCGTGGCGCGCAGACACGCCGCAGGCCCGCGAGCAGGGGCTCATGTTCGTGACCGAGATGCGGGCGGACCAGGCGATGATCTTCGTCTACGACCCGCCGCTCTACGTCTCGATGTGGATGAAGAACACGCTGCTGCCGCTCGACATGCTGTTCGTCGACCGGTACGGCTGCGTGGCGAAGGTGAAGCACGACGCTCAGCCTGAGTCGCTTGCGACCATCTCCGCCGGCGGGCCCGTGGCACTGGTGGTCGAACTCAAGGGCGGCGTCGCCGCGACGCTCGGCGTGGATGCAGGCGATCGTGTGCTCCGGCCGCAGGCGGGCTGGCCGACCGACGCTCGGCCCTGCACGCGCAGTCCCTGACCTGACCCGGGACCGCGGCCTGCACGATGCAGGCTCGGCACCCACGGGGACTGTCGGGCCTCGGCGGCGTCGGCGGATTTGTGGAACAATCGCCGCCCATGAACGCATCAATGAACACCGGCATCCCCGCCATGGCCCAGCAGGCGCGCGAACTGACGCGCCTCGGTCGCGCCGCCGAGGCGGCCCTCCTCTGGCAGCGCATCCTCGCCGCAGACCCGAACCACACCGAGTCGCTGCTCAGCCTCTCGATCCAGGCGCTCGCCCGGCGCGACCCCGCGAGCGCCTTGCAGATGCTGCAGCACGCAGCGACGACCGCGCCGCGCGACCTCATGGTGCACATCTACACCGCGGTTGCGCTCAAGGACCTGGGGCGCCCGGACGAGGAAATGGCGGCGGTGATGCGCGCGCTCGCGATCGACCCGTACTTCTACCCGGCGCTGCTGCACAAGGGCATGCTGCTCGAGCGGCTGGGCAAGCGCCGGCAGGCGGCGCGCGTCTTCAAGGACGTGCTCAAGATCATGCCGGAGCCCGAGCAGGCAGGGCCGAAGTTCCGCAAGGCCGCGGATCACGCGCGCACCGCGATCGAGGAAAACCGGCAATCCCTCGAACGACACCTCGACACCGTCCTCGCCGACCTGCGCAAGCAGCACTCCGCCGCGCGCCTCGACCGCTTCGAGGAGACGGTCAAGGTCGCGACGGGTTCGAAGAAGCGCTATGCGCCGGACCCGGTCATGCTTTATTTCGCGCAGCTGCCGCCGCTCCAGTTCTACGACAACGATCTATTCCCCTGGATCCCCGAACTCGAGGCCGCGACCGCCGACATCCGCCGCGAGTGCGAGGCCGTGCTCGCCGAGCAGCGCAACGAATTCGACCCCTACATCCAGTTCCCGCCGGGCGCCCCGGTGAACCAGTGGCAGGAACTCAATTACTCGCCGCGCTGGACGACCTATCTCCTCTGGCAGCACGGAAAACGGGTGGATGCCCATTGCGAGCGCTGCCCGGTCACCGCAGCCGTCGTGGAGTCGCTGCCGCTGGCCCATACGCCGAATTTCTCGCCCAACGTGCTCTTCTCGGCGCTCGAGGCCCGCACGACCATCCCGCCCCACACCGGGGACACGAACGCCCGCCTGATCGTGCACCTGCCCCTCATCCTGCCCCCGAACTGCACGTTCCGGGTCGGCAACGACACCCGGGAGTGGCAGTACGGCAAGGCCTGGGTCTTCGACGACAGCGTCGAGCACGAGGCCCGCAACGACAGCGACGAGCTGCGCGTGCAGCTCATGTTCGACGTCTGGAATCCGTACCTCACCGAGGCGGAACGGGACTTGGTGGGCGGGCTGCTGAACGGCATGCACGAGTACTACGGCGCCGAGGGCTGACGCGGCGACCCGATCCGTCGCGGGACCGCCACAGATCGGCCCGTCGGTCTGTCGCGCAAAAGAGACAACGACGGCCTCGCCGGGCCGTCAGCCCGGCCGCAATGAGCCACGATTGCAGTGCAGCAGGGCCGCGCGCCGTCGGCGCACGCTTTGCGCGCGCATTCTGGCCGCTGGTCCAACCCTGTTGAATTTCTACAACAGCGCTTCACATCTGCCGCAACCCGTTGGTATGATCCGCGCACTTGTGTCGGGCCGCCCTCCACGCGATCTAGGCTGGAAGCGGTTTCTGCACGGGGGCACGTGTCAGTCCACCGTTCGGGTCCTTACCGGGCGTGGGTCTTTCGCAACTGATAAAACTCTCGGGAGTCAACTGATGGCCAATCGCAATATCGAGCGCGCAGTGCGGGTCGCCCTGCTCGCGGCCGGCGCAGTCAGCGTCGGCGCGTATTCGTCCGGGGCAGCCGCCCAGACGCGGCACGGACGAAGTCGAGCAGATCATCGTCACGGGTTCGCGCATTCCGCAGCCGAACATCGAAGGCGCCAGCCCCGTCACGACCGTCGGTTCGCAGGACGTCGAGCTGCAGGGCATCTCGGATACCGTCAACCTCGTCAACAGCCTCCCGCAGGCTTTCGCCCAGCAGGGCGGCAACGTCGCGAACGGCTCGTCCGGCACCTCGACCCTGGACCTCGCGCAACCTCGGCTCCACCCGCACCCTGGTGCTGGTCAACGGCCGCCGCATGCCGGCGGGCGACCCGGCATCGATTTCCGGCATTTCGCCGGACATCAACATGATCCCGGCCCCGCTGGTCGATCGCGTCGAAGTGCTGACCGGCGGCGCGGGCGCGGTCTACGGCTCCGACGCGGTCGCGGGCGTCGTCAACTTCATCATGAAGGACGACTTCGAGGGCGTGCAGGTCGACGGCCAGTACAGCTTCTACAACCACGACAATGGCAGCGGCGGCGATGCCAACCTGATGAAGAACCTCCTGAGCAATGCGGGGCTTCGATAAGCCGCCGGGCACGCGTCGACGACGGCGATACCTACGACCTCAGCATCCTGATGGGCTCGAACTTCGCCGACGGCAAGGGCAACGCGACGATGTTCGTCGGCTACCGCAAGTCCGACCCGGTGATGCAGGCCGACCGCATCTACAGCGCCTGCGCGCTGCAGACCAACGCGAGTGGTGCAGCGACCGGCGGTGGCACCTCGGGCAGTTACGTCAACGGCGGCGTGCGCTGCGGCGGCTCGGGCACGAACGCCACGGCTCGTTCTACGCCGCCAACAACTGCTTCTCGCCCAGTACGGCGTCGACCCGAGCGACCCAACCCCACGTTCGGCGTCCCGGGGCCGCTCCGCTCTACAACTACGCGCCGCTCAACTACTACCAGCGCCCCGACGAGCGCTGGTCGGCCGACGTGTTCATGCACTATGACGTGAACGACCAGGTCGAGGCCTACGGCGAGTTCATGTTCATGGACGACCACACGGTGGCGCAGATCGCGCCGTCGGGCATCTTCAGCACCTACTACGACCTGCCCTGCGACCCCGACGAGTGCCGGCGCGAACCCGCTGGTCAGCCAGGCGTGGCTGACAAGCTTGCCGGCTAGTGACTTCGACGACGACGGCGCTCGGCTACGACCCGGTCACCACCGGCACGGTGCCCGTCTTCATGCAGCGCCGCAACGTCGAAGGCGGCCCGCGCCAGGACGACCTGCGCCACACCGACTACCGTGGCGTGGTCGGCATTCGCGGCAAGGTCTTCGAGCACTGGAACTACGACCTGTTCGGCCAGTACGGCACGACCATCCTGAACGAGCACGTCAACAACTACGTCTCGAACTCGCGCGCGCCTCTACGCCCTGGACGTGGTCACCGACCCGCGATCACGACAGCCCGACCTTCGGCCAACCGGTCTGCGCCGGCGCGGTTGCGGGCTATGCCCCGGACTGCGTGCCGTGGGACATCTGGAACTCCGCAATACCGCGACGTCAGGTGTGACGTCCGCGGCGGCCCTCAACTACATCAACGTGCAGGGCTTCTCGAGCGGCACCACGGAGCAGACCGTGGTCAACGGCTCGATGTCCGCCGACCTCGGCGACTACGGCATCACGATGCCGTGGGCGACGAGCGGCGTGGGCGTCGCGTTCGGTATCGAGTATCGCCAGGAGGACCTGCAGCTCGACTATGACCTCGAGAACACGACTGGCGACCTCGGTGGCGGCAGCGGCGTGCTGCTCCCGGTCAAGGGCTCGTACAACCTGATGGACTACTTCGCCGAAGCGCGCGTCCCGATCGTCGAGGACGTGGCCTTCGCCAAGAGCCTGGTGTTCAACGGCAGCTACCGGTACTCGGACTACAGCACGGGCGTCAACACCAGCACGTACGGCCTCTCGCCTCGACTGGGCGCCGATGGACGACTTCAAGCTGCGCGGCAGCTTCCAGCACGCCGTGCGCGCGCCGAACGTCCTGGAGCTCTTCACGCCGCAGGCCGTGGGCCTGTTCGACTGGAACGGCGATCCGTGCGGAGGCGGCGCCGACCGCGACGATGCGCATGCGCTGGCGGAGCTGCCAGCTGACCGGATGGACCCCGGCTGCGACTACGGCGTCACGCCGCAGAGCCCGGCCGGGCAGTACAACGCCAATTTCGGCGGCAACGCGGAACTGAAGCCTGAGAAGGCGGACACCTGGACGGCCGGTATCGTGCTGACCCCGACGTTCCTCGACGGGTTCACGATGACGATCGACTACTGGAACATCAAGGTCGACGGACGTCATCAACAGCATCACCCCGGCCACGACCGTCGCGAACTGCATCGACGTCCAACGATCCGAATCCGTCCTTCTGCCAGAACATCCATCGCAATGCTGGCGGCTCGCTGTGGACGACCAAGGACGGGTATGTCGATGCGATCAGCGACGAACCTGGGCTACTACAAGACGACCGGCACGGACTTCAACGTCAACTACAACCTGGCCATGGGCGACTGGGGCAGCCTGAACTTCAACGAACTGGCCACGTGGCTGGATTCGTTCGTGGTGCAGGAGATCCCGCACTATGGTTCGTACGACTGCAAGGGCTAGTACGGTCCGACCTGCGGTACACCGCTGCCGGAGTGGAAGAGCAAGTTCCAGACGGTCTGGAGCACGCCGTGGAACGTGGACCTTGCACTCACGTGGCGCTACATCGACCAGGTCGAGCTGGACGCGTACAGCAGTGACCCGGACATCGGCGGCAACTACCAGAATGCAGAAGCCGTTCGACAAGACGCTGGCGTCCCAGAACTACATCGACCTGGGCGCGCACGTTCACGTTCGCCGAGCACTACACGATGAACGCAGGTATCAACAACATCTTCGACGAATCGCCGCCGCTCAGCTCGTCCGGTCGGCACTGGCCAAGGCAACGGCAACACCTACCCGCAGGTGTACGATGCCCTCGGTCGGTACATCTTCATCGGCCTGACGCGCGAAGTTCTAAGAAATCACTGCGGAAACGCAGTCCCTCAGACGGCGGGCTTCGGCCCGCCGTTTTTTTTGGTTCTTCTCCGATCTCCGGGGTGCATGAGGCGGGCGCACGGTCATCATTGCCAACTTGTTATTGCCACACATCAAGACGGCAGGAGGGCGACCGTGGCCCAGATGCATCCTATTCCCCGGCGCTGGGACGCTGGGAAGGCTACGAGGTCACTGAGGACCGGAGCGAGCCTCGAAGTGGGCGCTCCCGGTACGTGATCCGGCTCGAGCCGGTCCACGGGAGCGAACGCTGCTGCAGTCGCTGTGGGCGGTTGACGCCGGCAATCCACGATCTAGGGGAGCGCCGCATCCGCAGCCTGCCGGTATTCGAGCACTGGGAGGATCCGCGGGTACCCCGGGTGCGGCTCGATCGCGCCTGCGAAATCTGCTACGAGGGGCGCGGTCACAAAGTCGTGAGGAGCGCCGGCCGGCTACTGCTGAAGAACTTCGAGCCGCTGCGCCGCGGCGAGAACGTGTAACTGGAGGAGTTGCTGGCGGTCAACCGCCAGTTATTCGGGCTCTACGTGCTCGCGATGCGCTCAAGAGGCTGTGGCAACACCAAGAGCCGCAGGCGGGGCGCTGCGCGCTTGGTACAGCCTAGTGCCATTGGTCGCTGGGCAGCTCCATCTCGCCCCTGATCCGCTTCGCCCAGCGACCGCGGCCATGCCTGCCAAGCATTCTGGCCCATTGCCGCTGGCCGCTCGGTGCCAACCGCGTCGAGGGCATCATCAACAATACGAAGGCCATCAAGCGCATGGCCTACGGCCTCCGCGACAATGCCTGGTTCTTCCTCAAAATCTGAGCCGCCTTCCTCGTAGTTAGGAGATGAACTCTTTTGAGTCTACTTGACACGTCGCACTCGCACGAGGATGTGGTTGGGTGTGACCAGAAAGTACGAGCCGAGCGTCGCCTTGCGGATGGTGACCTCCTCGCCTTCCGACACGCGACCCTTGGTCTCGGTGTCGATCTGGACCCAGACCTGCCCGTCATTAAGTATCACCACCAGTTCGCCCGTTATGCGATGCGCGACCGTCGCGACTTTCGCCGTAATGCTGTCCGGGACCGGCGGAGACTTCGGCACAGCGGGAGCGCCGGATGCCTTGGCCTCCGTGGCCTCGATCGACTCCTTCCGCGCGGGTGTCAGCCCGAAATCAGCGATTGGGTTCGCTGGCGCGGCCGCGACCGGCGTTACGCCCTCCTGGACTCCAGCCCCAGCAGTAACACCAGCGGCGACTGAGCCCGTTTGGGCGGACGCGCCTGGTCCACGGAAGATTCCGTCGTAGCACGCGAGCCGGGCCTGGTCGTCGCCGATCGACGCGCAGCGCAACGCATCACCGTTGTCCGCAGCACTTGCCGGGTCCGACCATATAGCGAGGCCCATGAGCGCGAGTACATAGCCGTTAGTCGAACTGCGCAAGATGCAATCTCCTTATTTCAACGCGGGTACGCCACGCGGCCGGCCGACCTTGCGGCTATGTTAATACTGGCGGCTGTCGCCTGCCGCACCGGTCGCTGCCGCCTGCCTAGGTCCCCATAATAGGGCGGTTACTGAGGAGCGCCGCGGGTGAGTGTCGAACATTGGGAGACCTACTACCGTGGCGGGGCGCTCGCGACCTGCCCGATCGGGCCGGACGCGAACTACACGCTCGACATTCGCGACGCGTGGGTCGAGTTCTTCGCCTCCTTCCCGAACGGGGCCCGCATCCTCGACGTCGGCACCGGCAACGGCGCGGTGGCACTGATCGCGCGCGATGCCGCGACTGCGGCGGGGACGCAACTCGAGATTCACGGTTCGGACCTCGCGCTGATCGATCCGCCGCGGCAGGTCCGGGGCGGCGAGACCATGTTCGGCGGCATCACCTTCCATCCGGGGGTCGCGACGGAGCGGCTGCCTTTCGAGGCGGCGAGCCTGGACGGCGTAAGCGCACAGTTCGCGCTCGAATACACCGACGTCGACCGCTCGTTGCGCGAGATCTCCCGAGTCCTGAAACCCGGCGGCCGGGTGCGTTCAGCGTGCACCACATGGATTCCGTGGTCGTCACGAACGCGCGGATATCGCTCGTCACAGGCGCACCTCGTGCTGGACGAGTCACGCATCTACCGGAAGCTGCGAGCCTTCGTCGCCGCGGAGCGGGAAGCCAGCGACGGGCGAAGGCCGCGGCCGCATGGAGCGAGTTGAGTGGCGCCGCCGCGCGCCTGCAACAGGAGGTCGCGCCCGACGCTGAACTCGCACGTGCTGCTGGTGACGCTCGACGCGGTTCAGAAGCTCCTGGCGGCGCGCAGCCGGATCAGTCCGCCGCAACTCGACCGCGAAATCGACCGGTTGAGCGCGAGCTCCGCGCGTCAGGTGCGGCGGCTGCAGGACCTGATCGGTGCAGCACGCTCGGAGGCCGGGATCAGGGAAATGGCCGGGGCTGCCGAGAGTGCGGGATTCGAAACCGAGGCGCCGCAAGCCCCAGTTCCAGTCAGGCGACATCCTCGTCGCATGGATGCTGGACCTTCGCAAGCCGAGTCGCCCCGAGCACTGGCGACGCGGGCCACGTTCACAGGCCGCGGGTTGCCGGCTCCAGCCGCTTGTATACTTCGCGGCCATGGAAACGAACGGACCCCGCGTCACGATGCAACGAACAACTCCCGCGGCCGCACCGCAGCACCGCTGCCGAGTGGCTGGAACTCAGCCGTCGCGCCGAGCAGCGTGGCGACGTACAGCAGATGTTCCTCGCGGCCGCGAAGGCTGCGGCAGCTCGAGCCCCGCAACCTGGACGCGCGATTCCGCGAAATCAACTGCCTGATCATGTTCGGCTTGACGCGCGCCGCCCTGGAGCGGCTGACTTCGATCGAGCCTGACTGTGCGCACGATTCCGCCCGGCTGCTGCAGGCTGGCGAGGTCTACTCGCGGCTCAATCGCTTCGAGGACTACCACCGATGCTATGCGCGGGCCCACGAACTCGCCCCCGAGGACCGCAATGCGCGGCTCAACTTCGCACGTTCGCTGATCGTCCTGGGCGACCTCGGTCGCGCCGAGAAACTGCTGAAGGACGCCATCCGGGCCTGGCCGCAGGACCACGAGGCCTGGCACGCGCTCGCGCGGCTCGGAAGTGGACCGTGTCCGAGAACCACGTCGACACGCTGGAGCGGCTCGCTCGGCGAGACGCAGGACCCCGAGAGCCAAGGTCGCCCTGTGCTACGCGCTGCACAAGGAACTCGAGGACCTCGGCGAGGACGAGCGCGCGATGTCCTGGCTGCAGACCGGCGCGCAGGACCCTGCGCGGGACGATCAGCTACCGTGTCGAGAACGACACCTCGATCATGGCCGCGATCGCAGAAGTCTTTTCCGGCGGAGCGCATCCGCAGCGCGCCCAAGGACGGCGCTGGCAAGGGCGCGATATTCGTCATCGGACTGCCTCGCAGCGGCACGACGATGGTCGATCGGATACTCTCGGCGCATCCGCAGGTCGAGAGCCTGGGCGAATTGCGCGACCTCACCTTCGCCGTAATGACCGGCGGCGGCCGACTCGACACGGCCGACCCGACCCCCGGGGTCCAAGCCGGCTCCACCGGATCTTGCGGCCATCGGACGCTGCTACATGGAAGCGGTGGCGACGTATCGGGGCGACCGCCCGTTCTTCGTCGACAAGGCGCCGATGAACTTCCTCTACGCAGGACTGATCCGGCTCGCACTGCCCGGGCGCGCGCATCGTGCTGCTGCGCCGTAACCCGATGGACAGCTGCCTCGCCATCCACAAGACGCTGTTCCGCGAGGGCAGCCCGTTCGCCTGCGACCTCGAGGACCTGGGGCGCTACTACGTCGCGTGGCACCGGCTGGCCGAGCACTGGGCAGCGCGCTGGGCGACACGATGTTCGAGACTCGAGTACGAGTCGCTGGTGCACGAACCAGGAAGCAGAGACGCGCCGATGCTCGAGTACTGCGGCCTCGACTGGGATCCGGCCTGCCTCGACTTCCACCTGAACACCTCGCCGACGGCGACGGCGAGCGCGGCGCAGGTGCGGCAGCCGCTCTATTCGACCTCGATCGGGCGCTGGAAGACGGCACGCGCGTGAACTCGAGCCGCTTGCGCGCATCCTGCGCGAGGCCGGGATCGCGATCGACTGACGCCGGCCGCACAGACGCATGCGACGGCGCGACGCCGGCAGTCGCGGCCGGTCTCAGTCGCCGGACTCCGGGATGCGTGAACCGCAGGTGGATGGCGTGCAGCGGCGGATGCCGACCTTGCCGATCGCCGCGGGCCTTTATCTGGAATTCCTGGCGCCGGTAGTCGACGACGAATCGCTCGAGGCGACCAAGCACGTCCATGCCGATCACGAGCGCCGGCTCGTCGGTCAGGCCCCACAGCTCGAAGACGTGCAGGTCGCCGAAAGTCACTGGCAGGTCCACGAGCTTGGCGGGCCCGACCGAGATCCGGGGCGCACGGAAATAGGTGCCGGACTCCGATGTCGGGCGTGGCGCCGAACACCGTCGTCGCGAACTCCTCGCCGGGCTTCGAGCGCGCCAGGATGGCGGCGCGCAGCGGCAGGTTGCCCATCGTCCGCTCTGCGCCCGTGTCGATGATGACGTGCGTCGGAATGCTGCCGACCTTGCCGGCCACGAGCAGCAGCCCGCCCTGCCACGAGGCTCGCCTTCACGGTGACGTAGCCGACGTCGCGCGCCGGCCCCTCGAGCGGAAGATGGCGACCCGGTCGTGCAGGAAATCCACGTCGATTCGCATCTGCTGCATGCCGGACACGCCGAGGATTCCGTCCGCGCCACCGAAGATGTCGCCGGGCAGGACGGGCAGCACGGTCGGCGGCAGCACGACGTCGCCGGCGCTCATGCTCTCGACCCGCACCGCGGGCAGCATCGCCGTGCCCGTCACGCCGTGGACCTGCACGCCCTCCGCCGTCGGGAGCCCCAGTTCCTCGACGACGCGCGGGGCGAGCGCCGAACTGTTCGCGCCGGTGTCGAGGATGAATCGGTATGGTCCGCGGCCGTTCACCAGCACGGCGGCGAGGATGCGGCCCGAGCGGTCGGCGCGGGTCGGCGCGGCGTAGAGCTCGTCGGGCTGAGCTTCGTCACCAGCCGGAGCCTCTCGACGCGATGCGGGCTGTGCCGCTGCCTGTCCGGCCACGTCCGGCGGCAACGGCCGGGCGAATCAGCGGGTCTCGGCCGATGCGTCACGCACCGGCGAGACCGCGAGCGCGAGCACCGCAAGCGCGAGGCGCGCAATCACGCGTGCACCGGCAGCTCCGCGCTCTTGCGCACGGTGCGCAACGCGAAGCTCGACTGCACGCGCGCCACGCCGGGCAGGCTCGTGAGATGCTGGCTGTGCAGCCGCTCGAAGTCGGACGGATCTGACACCACCACGCGCAGCAGGTAGTCCTGCTGTCCCGTCATCAGGTAGCACTCCATCACTTCGGGCACGCGCTTCACCGCGGCCTCGAACGCGGCGAGGTCGCCCTGCTCCTGGCGATTGAGCGTGATGCTCACGAAAACATTTCCCGGCAGTCCGACCTTCGCCTGGCTCACGAGCGCAGTGTAGCGGTCGATGACTCCCGCCTCCTCGAGTGCGCGCACCCGCCGCAGGCACGCCGACTCGCTCAGGTGGACCTTCTCGGCGAGATCGCGGTTGCTCAAGCGGCCATCCCGCTGCAGCTCGGCAAGGATGTGCTGGTCGGTGCGATCGAGCTTCATTGAAATTTACCTGCGCCAATTCGACGTTCTAGCCGCATTTTATTGCATGTATGGCTCGTTTATCGAGTTCTTTTGCACTTTCCTGTCCCGGGCCGCGAGTATCCTCAGCCGATTCAGCAACGATCGCAGTCCAGGGGAGAGCAGTCATGCGCATCGGCGTACCCAAGGAAATCAAGGTCCACGAATACCGCGTCGGCCTCGTGCCGGCATCCGCCCGCGAACTCGTCGAGGCCGGCCACGAAGTGACCGTGCAGGCCGGTGCCGCGGCCGGCATCGGGTTCTCGGACGCGGATTACCAGCGCGTCGGCGCGAAGATCGCGCCCACGGCAGAGGAAATCTTCGCCAGGGCCGAAATGATCGTGAAGGTGAAGGAGCCGCAGCCGCAGGAGTGCGCGCAGCTCAAGTCCGGCCAGGTCCTCTACACCTACCTGCACCTCGCGCCGGATCCGGCGCAGACCGCGGCGCTCGTGAAGTCCGGCGCGACCTGCATCGCCTACGAGACGGTGACCGCTCCGGACGGCTCGCTGCCGCTGCTCACGCCCATGAGCGAGGTCGCGGGCCGCATGTCGGTGCAGGTCGGCGCGTACTGCCTGCAGAAGGCGAACGGCGGCCGCGGCATCCTGCTCGGCGGCGTGCCGGGCGTGGCCCCGGCCAAGGTCGTCATCCTGGGCGGCGGCGTCTCGGGCACGCACGCGGCAGAGATGGCGGTGGGCCTGCGCGCCGACGTCACGGTCGTCGATCGCTCCATGAAGCGACTGCGCGAACTGTCGTCCATCTTCGGCGCGACCCTGCACACCGAGTACTCGACACAGGAGCACATCGACGCGCTCGTGATCGACGCCGACCTCGTGATCGGCGCGGTGCTGATCGCCGGCGCCGCGGCGCCCAAGCTGGTCACGCGCGACATGGTTCGCCGCATGAAGCCGGGCTCGGTGCTGGTGGACATCTCGATCGACCAGGGCGGCTGCTTCGAGACCAGCAAGGCCACGACCCACGCCGACCCGACCTACGTCGTGGACGACGTGATCCACTACTGCGTGGCGAACATGCCGGGCGCGGTGCCGCGCACCTCGACCTTCGCCCTCAACAACGCCACCCTGCCCTTCGCGCGCAGGCTCGCCGACCTCGGCTGGAAGGCGGCGCTCAAGGCCGACCCGCACCTCGCGAACGGACTGAACGTGCACGCCGGCCACATCACGAACGAAGCGGTGGCACGGGACCTCGGCTACGAATACCGGCCCGTCGCGGAATTCCTGAAGTAGGGCTTCCTGGCTGGCCACCGGGTGCATCGAGCGCCCCGATCGCCCGCCTGCAGGACACTGCAACTCCAGCCCCCGCCCCGCGCGGGGGCTTTTCTTTCCGGGGCACTCTCCATTTCCGCCGCAACACTTGCCGCGGAGGGCCGTCTCGGCGGACCATTCCAGTTCCCCCGACGAGGCCCCTCCCGAGGTCCGGCCCATGCAAGCTCCGAGCCTGTCGTTCAAGAATCGCACCGTGCTGGTCACCGGCGCATCGAGCGGCATCGGCCGTGAAACCGCGCTGGCCTTCGCCGCGGCCGGCTCGAACGTCGTGCTGGTCGCCAGGCGCGCCAAGGCGCTGGCCGGGGTGGCCGCGCGCGCGCGGAAATCGGGCGCGACGGTGCTGGTCGCGCCGGCCGACGTGACGAAGCCGGCGGAGGTTGCGGCGCGTTCCGCAAGGCGGTGAAGCGCTTCGGCAGCGTGGACATCGTGGTGAACAATGCGGGCGTCCTCATCCCGTCGGAGGTCGCGACGCTGAAGAGCGCCGACCTGCAGTCCATGCTCGACGTCAACCTGTTCGGCGCATTGCACGTGATGCAGCAGGCCGTGAAGCTCATGCGCGCGCAGGGGCGCGGCCACATCGTCAACGTCGCCTCGCTGGCGGGCCGGCGCGGTTTCTCACCGCTCGGCGGCTACTGCGCGACAAAGTTCGGCCTGATCGGGCTCACCGAGGCGCTGCGCACCGAACTCGTCGGCGAGCGTATCCACGTCTCGATCGTGCTGCCCGGCGCGGTCGACACCGCGATGGTGACGGCCATCAAACGAGACTCCGGAAGCCGGAGGAATCTGGCCGCAGGCACTCAACATGCCGCCGTCCTGGGTCGTGTGGTCGATCTTCCTCGCCATACGATTCAGGCTTGCCGAGATTGCCGTGCCGCCCGGCGGCGCGCTGCTCGAGAAGCTGGCCTCGCTCGCACCGGGCACGACCGACACGCTGCTGCGCTGGGCCACGGACGCCGCGAAGCGCGTGCGGCAGGTCCGCGCGCGCCGGACATTGACTGCACGAGGACACGCATGGAATTCGAGAATCTTTCGATCGAGCGCACGGGTACCGTGGCCACCTTGTGGCTCGACCGCCCGGGAAAGCTGAATGCGCTCAACCGGCCACTGTGGGCGGCGATTCCCGCAGCCGTCGCGACGCTGGACGCGGACCCGGAGGTGCGGGTCATCGTTCTCGCCGGCCGCGGCAAGGCGTTCTGCGCCGGCATCGACCTCCTGGATCACGCGCCGGGCATGGCGGGCGGCGGCTCGCTGTCGGGCAAGGGAGACTCCGTCGTCGGCAAGCGCCTGGCGCTGCTCGACGACATCCGCCGCTACCAGGACACGTGCAGCTGTTTCGCCAACACCAACAAGCCGGTGGTGGCCGCGGTGCATGGGCCATGCATCGGGGCCGGCATGGACCTGATCACGGCCTGCGACATCCGGCTCGCATCCGCGGATGCAGTGTTTTCCGTGCGCGAGACCCGCATCGCGATGGTTGCAGACGTGGGCTCGCTGCAGCGACTGCCGCGCGTCATCGGCGACGGCCCGGCGCGCGAACTCATCTTCACGGGGCGCGACATCGACGCCAGGCGCGCGCTCGAGATCGGCCTCGTGAACGAGGTGCTGCCCGATGCAGAGTCGGTACAGGCGAGGGCGCACGCGCTCGCGCAGGAAATTGCCGCGAACTCGCCGCTCGCCGTCCAGGGGTCGAAACAAGTCCTCGGTCAGGCCGCGCGCCGCGAGGTTCAGGCCGAGCTCGAGTACGTCGCCCTCTGGAACGCCGCGTTCCTGCACTCCGACGACCTGGCCGAGGCGATGACCGCGTTCATGCAGCGTCGCAAGCCGGAGTTCAAGGGGAAATAGCGGGACAGTCCCCTAAATAGGGGACTGTCCCCTATTTCCCCGCGAAGCTCCCGGCGCAGGATCTTGCCGACGTTCGACTTCGGCAGCTCGTCGCGGAACTCGACGAACTTCGGCTTCTTGTAGCCCGTGAACTGCTCCTTGAAGAACTCCTGCAGCTCCGCCTCGGTGAGCGACGGGTCCTTGCGCACGATGAAGACCTTCACGGCCTCGCCCGAGCGTTCGTCCGCGACACCGATCGCCGCGCACTCGAGCACCTTCGGGTGCGTCGCGATCACCGACTCGATCTCGTTCGGGTACACGTTGAACCCCGAGACGATGATCATGTCCTTCTTGCGGTCCACGATCTTCGTGTAGCCGCGCTCGTCCATGATGCCGATGTCGCCCGACTTGAAGAACCCGTCGGGCGTCATGACCTTGGCCGTTTCGTCCGGTCGCTGCCAGTAGCCCGCCATCACCTGCGGCCCGCGGATCGCGATCTCGCCAGGCTGCCCGAGCGGCACGGGCTCGCTGGCATCGTCGAGTATCGCGATCTCCGTGCTCGACACCGGCAGTCCGATGGTGCCGTTGTATTCGGCGCTGGTCACCGGATTGCATGTCGCGATGGGCGATGTCTCCGACAGGCCGTAGCCCTCGACGATCGGGATGCCGGTGAGCGCGAGCCACTTGTCCGACACCGCCTTCTGCACCGCCATTCCGCCGCCATTGGCGATGCGCAGGCTCGAGAAGTCGAGCTTGCGGAACTCCGCATTCTCCGCGAGCGAGTTGTAGAGCGTGTTGACGCCGGGAAACACGTTGAACTTGTACTTGCCGACCGTCTCCACGAAGCGCGTCATGTCACGAGGATTCGCGATCAGTACGTTCATCGCGCCGAGCCGCATGCCGCCGAGGCAATTCACGGTGAGCGCGAACACGTGATAGAGCGGCAGCGCGCAGATGTAGATCATCTGCTCAGGCACCGGCCCCCGGCTCGTGTCGGACAGCGCGGGCTTCACCCAGGCCTCGAGCTGCAGCACGTTGGCCACCAGATTCCGGTGCGTCAACGTCGCGCCCTTGGACACGCCCGTCGTGCCACCCGTGTACTGCAGGAACGCCACGTCCGTCGGGCCCGTGTTTGCCGGCACGAGCTTGCCGCGGGCTCCGGCATCGATGGCATCCAGGAATCGCACGTGGCCGGGCAGCGAGTACGCCGGCACCAGTTTCTTCACGCGCCTCAACTGCGAAATTGACGATGCTGCCCTTCAGGAATCCAAGCATGTCGCCCATCGAGGCCACGACGACGTGTTTCACCGCCGTGCGAGCCATGACCTGCTGCAGCGTCGTGCAGAAGCTCTCGAGGATGATGATCGCCTCGGCGCCGGAGTCCTTGAGCTGGTGCTCTAGCTCGCGCGGCGTGTAGAGCGGATTCACGTTCACGACCACGTATCCCGCGCGCAGGATCGCCGGCCACGGCGATCGGATACTGCACCACGTTCGGCATCATGATCGCGACGCGCGCCCCGCGCGCGAGGCCACGCCCCTGCAGCCACGCGCCGAGCGCAGCCGAGTGACGATCAATGTCGCCGAAGGTGAAGTACTTGTCCGCGAAGGCGTACGCGGTGCGCCGGGAGTAGCGGTCGAACGCCTCCCCCATGAGCTCCACGAGCGAGGCGTACTGCGTGACGTCGATGTCCGCCGGAACGCCCGGCGGGTAGTTCTTCAGCCAGAAGCGCTCCATGTCCACCCCTCCTTCTCCGGGTACCTCACGGCCTCGGTCAACCGCCGGGCTGCGTCCGCACCGGGATCGGCACGTTGCAGAGCTCGATGTGCCCGGCAGGCACTTTATACCAGTCGTCGCGGCGGTTCCGGCGGCTCTCGACCATCTCGGAAAACGTGGCCGTGTCCGTGCGCATGACCTCGAGCCGCGCGCGCTCGGCTGCGGGAACGTCGGCTGCGAACGTCGCACTGCGGATCGGCACGTACTGCTCGGGCTTCTCGTAGAAGCCCAGGGGTCCCGTGCCGCGCGGCAGCGTCGAGAGCAACTCCATGCCCTGCACTACCCTGCCCACGAGCGCGATGTTGCGGTCGAGCTGGCGCGGGGCATTGCCGATGACGACGTAGAGTTCCGCCCCGTTTCCGCTGTCCTGTTCGTTGCCCCGGCCGGCCCCGACCATCCCATAGCAGTGCGCGAGCCACGCCTGCTTCGTCACGGGGTCGCCGCCCACGGGGAAGCCAGCGCTGAACCCGACCTGCGGAGCGTAACCGTCCACGTCCGGCAGCCGGGTGAACGGCAGCGCGGGCGTCCAGGGCACGGTGAATTCGGGCGGCAGCGTCGGCCTTGCCTTGCCGAGGTCGCGCTTCCCGTCCGGATCGCCCCACTGGACCACGAAATTGTCCTGCGAACGGATGATGGAGATCCCGTCGAAATACCCTTCCCGCACCAGGGTCCGGATGTTGGCCGCGTGCTGCGGGGCGAAATCCGGCGCGAGCTCGATGACGACCCGGCCGGTCTCCAGCTCCACGTACAGGGTGTTCTCGGGATCCAGCGCTCGCCAGTCCGAGGGCTTCGAGGCCTCGAGGATCTCGCTCATGGTGCGGGGTTTCGCGGCGTCGGCGCCGAGCGCGTTCCCGGCCGCCGCCAACTGTGCAAGCGCAAGCAGGGATACCGCGCGCGCCAGGCGCAGTCTCGAAACGCGCGTCCGCTGTGTCCGGCCGGTCACGGTCATAATTCGGCGTCCCGCAGGTTCAGATGCCTGCATGTTAGCCAATTGGCCGGGCAACCTGTGAACCGGTCCGCAGATTCTCCTTGCGATGCGAGGCATTCGCGATCCCCACCGGCCGGATCGGGTTAGATTGGCCGCCAGCGGTGAATTTCGCCGCAGGCTTACGAGAACAACTGCCGTGACCAACCGAGAAACGATGGCGCTGGTCGATCCCTGGCGGGACGCGCCGCCCGTATGCCGCGTGTACTCGGCGATACGCACCGTTCAGGAAGCTGCTCGAGGCGTACCTCGGCGGCGCCGTGAAGCTCACCGACTCGCCCGAGCGCGGGATGCGCGAGGGGCTGCTGGTGGACTGCACGGAATCCATGGATGCGCTGCCGCTCTCCACGGAGAAGTTCCCCGATCACCCGATCATCGCCGTGCTGAGCGAGATGGACACGGTGAGCGCCATGGAAGCGCTCGCGCGAGGCGCCGACGGAGTCATCGCGTTGAAGGACCCGCCGGACATGTGGCGCGAGTGCGTGCACGTCGTGCTCGGCGGCGGCCGATGGCTGGGCGGCCCGGGCCTCGACGTTCAGCTCGAGGACAAGGAAAGCAGCTACGACATCGCCACCAACCAGCGCCACAGCGGCGACGTCACGCTACGCACCAAGCTCTTCATCCGCAACCGCCTGGCCGACAAGACCGGCGGCTGACCCCGGCCGGCCCCTGCTCCGCGCCTGTACGAATCAGCGCGCGCCGAACCGCGGCGCACGCTTCTCACGAAACGCCGTCACGCCCTCGACGAAATCGGGGCTGTCCCCGAGCGTCGCCTGCGCCGCCGCCTCGGCCTCGATCTGGTCGGCCAGGCTCGAGCGGACCGCGGCCGCCATCAGCCGCCGCACGCCGATGAACGCCTCGCGTGGACCGGCCGCCAGCTCCCCTGCGACCTGCATCGCGCGCGCTGCGAGCTCGGCGTCGTCGACGCACTCCGCGATGAGCCCGATCCTCGCGCACTCCTCCGCGCCGATCGTCCGGCCCGTGAGTGCCAGCGCTCGGGCGCGCGCCTCGCCGATCCGTCGAACCAGGAAATGGGTCGCACCCATGTCGGGCACGAGGCCCAGCTTCGGCGCGAAGACGAAGGTCAGACTGGCCGAACGTGCGGCGACGGTGATGTCGCCCGTGAGCGCGAGCGAAGCGCCGGCGCCGGCCGCCACGCCGTTCTGCGCGACGACCAGTGGCACGGGCAAATTGCACAACATGAGCACCACCGGGTGGTAGTACTCGCGCAGGCGAGAGGCCATGAACTGGCCCATCGACTGCCCGGTCGTTGGAAAGCTTTCGGGGTCCGTCAGGTCGGCACCGGCGCAGAAGCCCCGCCCGGCCCCGGTCAGGAGAACGGCCCGCAGGCCGCGATCGCGCTGGATCGCCTCCGCGCAGGATTTCAGGTCCTTCAACAGCCCGAGGGACAGGCTGTTGAGCTTCTGTGGTCGGTTGAGCGTGACGACGAGGACGCCATCCCTGCGCTCGCAGGTGAGGTTCTGGAACTCCATCCGCCGGGCCTCTATGCAAGTGGAACCGGCGTATGATCGCACGATCCAATGCGGGCGGGATCCGTTCCATGATCGTGAAATTCTCCACGCGTTTCGGCGCGTTGACCATGCACGGCGAGGCCGCGATCGCGCTGCTGCGCGCCATGGGCCACACGGGCACGGTGCCGGGTGCGATCCTCGCCGCCGACCTGCCGGACGCACTCGCTCGGCTCGAGCGCACGATCGAAGTCATGGGCGATTCGAACCCCACCCCTGCGCCGCCGTCCGATCTCGACGACGAGGACGAGCAGGAGCGCGAACCGGTGATCACGCTGCGCAAGCGCGCCCTGCCGCTCATCGACATGCTGCGCACCGCCATCGCGCGCGATTCGGACCTGATGTGGGAGCGGGCTTGAAGTCGTCCCGCGCCGGGCGGTCGACCCGCGCCACGCTGATCGTGCTGTCGCTCCTGCTGCTGGCCGCGCACTTCTATCGCAGCGGCGTGTACGTGCTGGTCGTAGCTGCCATCGCGCTGACCGTGCTCGCGTTCGTCGCACGGCCCTGGGCCCGGCAGGTGCTCGGACTGGCGCTGCTCTGCGGCACATTCGAGTGGCTGCGCACTGCGTGGGGCTTCGCGGCCCTGCGTGCCTCGATGGGACTGCCGTACACGCGGCTCCTGGTCATCCTGGGTGGTGTGGCCGCCTTTACCCTCGTTTCCGCGTACCTGGCATGGCGCAGCGGCCCTGCCGTGGGCGGATCGGAAACTGATTGATTCTCCAGCGAGGGCGGGGCAGCATCCGCCGGCAGCATCTGAAAGGAGCATGATCGATGCGAAGATCCCAGGGGCGCGGACGCGTCCTGCTTGCCCTGCTCGGCCTGCTGGCCGGCACGACGGCCATCCCCGCCGAGCCCGCCCGGTATTGGCCTCCCATCACCGACCCGCCGACCGAGGTGCGCGACCCCGGCCGGTTCGTCTGGGTGGAACTCCTGACGCGCGACGTCGGGACGGCCGCGCAGTTCTACGGCAAGGTCTTCAACTGGACGTTCCAGACCTTCGGGCCCAAGGATGACTTCAAGACCTACACCCTCGTGCTGTCCGGCGACACGCCGATCGGCGGCATGGTCTACGTGCTGCCGAAGGAACCAGAGAAATACCCTTCCTCACGCTGGGTGGGCTTCATCTCGGTGGCCGACGTCGCGGCCACCGCTGCGCTGGTCGAGAAGGAAGGTGGCAAGGTGCTGGTGACGCCCCGCAAGGTCGGGGAGCGCGGCACCGAGGCGCTGTTCGCGGACCCGGAGGGCGGGATGTTCGGCGTCATCGACTCTGCCACCGGCGATCCCGAGGACTTCCTCGCTGCCGACGACCAGTGGCTCTGGGCGGAGCTGTGGGCCGGCGACGCGGCGAAGATGGCCGCCTTCTACAAGGGCATCGGTCCCTACGAGATCCACGACGGCGCCTCAAGCGGCGAGGCGAGCGGATTCCAGCTCTGGTCCGGCGGCTACGCGCGTGCCGGCATCCTGCCGAGGCCCGCGAAGGTACCGACGACCTGGCTGCCTTACATCAGGGTCAAGAGCGTGGCCGACACCGTCGCCCGCGCGAACGAAGCCGGCGGCAAGATCGTCATGCAGCCGACCCAGATGCACGGCACCTCGATGGCGGTGATCCTCGATCCGACAGGCGCGCCATTCGCGGTTGCCGAGTGGGCTGCCGTGGCCAGGGAGGCAGCACGATGAACAGCCGCATTCGAATCCTGCGAGGCCCTGCGGCCGCCCTTTGCCTGCTGCTCCTGGCCGCGTGCGCGTCCGACGACGGCTACAGCGGTTACGGCGGCGGCAGTTCGACTGTCGCCGTGGGTTACGGGTATGACTACTACCCCGGCGGCTATTACCCGTATTACCCCCCGGGCTACGGCTGCTGCTGGTACGACGACGGCGGTCGCCCGATCGAGGTTCCGCCACCGGGTAACCGCCCGGACCGGCCGACCACGCTGCCGGCTGGGCCGGAGCAACTGCCGGCACAGCGCCCCAATCAGCCGTCCACGCGACCCGCCCCCTCGACGCGACCGTCCACCGGGATGTCGTCGAGGCCGGCGCCGCGGCCGACCCCGGCACCGCGCCCCATGGGCGGTGGCGGCCGGCGCCGATAGCAACTCCAATCACTTCAACCCTCGAGCAAGAACATGTCTCACAGCAAGTTGTTCGCGAGCGCCGGCCTTGCAGCCGCCCTCGCCGCCAGTACTTTCGCCATGGCCGCCGGTGAACCGACGGAAGCGCAGCTGAAGATCGCGGAGCCACTGGTCGCCCCGTGGACCGGGCCTTACGGCGGTGTACCGCCCTTCGACAAGGTCAAGGTCGACGCGCTCGGCCCCGCGCTCGAAGTCGGCATGGCGCGGAACCTCGCGGAGATCGAACTCATCGCGACGAACCCGGAGCCGCCGACTTTCGAAAACACCATCGCGGCCATGGAGCGCAGCGGGCGAGCCCTGACTCGCGCGTTCACGGTCTACAACGTCTACAGCTCCACGATGAGCGACGACGCGGTGCAGGCCGTCGAGCGGGAAATGTCACCGAAGATCGCGGCGTTCCAGGACCAGATCACCCAGAACGAACCGCTGTTCAAGCGCATTTCGGCCGTCTACGAGACGCGCGAGACGTCGGGCCTCACGCCCGAGCAGCAGCGGCTCACCTGGTACTACTACACGAACTTCGTGCGCGCCGGCGCCAAGCTCGATCCTGCGGCGAAGAAGCGCATGGGCGAGATCAACCAGGAACTCGCCTCGCTGTTCACGAAGTTCGCCCAGAACGTCCTGGCGGACGAGGACAATGGCGCGGTGTACATCGTCAAGGAGTCCGACCTCGCCGGACTGCCGCCGTCGGTGCGGGACGCCGAGGCGGAAGCCGCCGCCGGAAAAGGCAAGAAGGGTGAGTGGGTCGTGCGTAACACGCGCTCGAGCGTCGAGCCGTTCCTCACCTACGCGGACAATCGCGCGCTCCGCGAGAAAGTCTGGCGCATGTTCGTGAACCGCGGCGACGAGGGCGGGGCCACCGACAACAACGCGACCATCACCCAGATCCTGAAGCTGCGTGACGAGCGGGCGAAGCTCCTGGGTTACGCGAGCCACGCTCACTGGCGGCTCGAGGACTCCATGGCGAAGAACCCCGAGCGCGCGATGGCGCTCATGATGGCCGTGTGGCCCGCGGCCGTGGCGCGCGTCCACGAAGAAGTGGCGGACATGCAGGCAGTCGCCGACAAGGAACACGCCGGCATCAAGATCGAGCCCTGGGACTATCGCTACTACGCCGAGAAAGTCCGCAAGGAGAAGTACGACCTCGACGAGACCCAGATCACGCCCTACATGCAGCTCGAAAAGCTGCGCGAGGGCATGTTCTACATGGCGAACCAGCTGCTCGGCTTCACTTTTACGCCCGTGAAGCCCGGAACGGTGCCCGTCTATCACCCGGACGTGCGGGTGTGGGAGGTCACGGACGAGAAAGGCGGCCTGGTGGGACTCTGGTACTTCGACCCGTACGCACGCGAGGGCAAGCAGTCCGGCGCGTGGATGAATGCGTACCGGAACCAGGAGCGGTTCGAAACCGACATCCGGACGATCGTGTCCAACAACTCGAACTTCGTGAAGGGCAAGCCGGGCGAGCCCGTGCTCATCAGCTGGACGGATGCGCAGACTCTATTCCACGAGTTCGGCCATGCCCTGCACGGCCTGAGCTCGAACGTGAACTACCCGACGGTCTCGGGGACCAGCGTCGCCCGCGACTACGTGGAGTTCCCCTCGCAGCTCCTCGAGCACTGGCTTTCGACTCCGGAGATCCTCAATCGCTTCGCGCTCAACTACAAGACCGGCAAGCCGATCCCGCCGGAGCTGGTGGCCAAGATCGAAAAAGCGAGAACATTCAACCAGGGCTTCAAGACGGTCGAGTACCTCTCGAGTGCGATCGTGGACATGAAGCTGCACCTGGCCGCCGGCGCGCCGATCGACCCGGACCAGTTCGAGCGCGTGACGCTGGCCGAGATCAACATGCCGAGCGAGATCGTGATGCGGCACCGCACGCCGCAGTTCAACCACGTATTCTCGGGTGACGGCTACTCGGCGGGCTACTACAGCTACCTGTGGGCGGACACGATCACGGCGGATGCCTGGGAATCGTTCATGGAAGCCAACGGCGGAGCGTGGGACAAGGCGCAGGCCGCGAAGCTGAAGCAACTGCTTTCGCAGGGCAATACGGTCGATCCGGCGGACGCATACCGCGCCTTCCGCGGCCGGGATCCCGACGTGGGCGCGCTGATGCGTGACCGCGGCTTCCCGGCACCGGCGAAGCCTGAAGCGGCGAAACCTGCCGGCACTCAGTAGAGGTCGGGGAGGTCGGGGACATTCACCTTTTCGCAGGGACGCGAAAAGGTGTTTGACCTTTGACCCGGGTCAACGCGAAGGACCCGCTTGTCTTCATTCGGATTCTCATGCGGCCCCCTTCGGTGGCACGCAGCTCATGGCGTGCTCGGTCATGGCAGTGATGGTGAGCGACGGATTCACGCCCGGGTTTGCCGGGACGGTGGACCCGTCGCAGACGAGAAAATTCCGGTAGCCGAAGAGCCGGCCCTGCGAGTCCACGACGCCGCTCGACGCATCCTTGCCAATGACCGCGCCGCCGAGAATGTGCGCAGTGGTCGGGACGTTCGCCCAGGCCTCCAGCACCATGCTCTGCGCATAGCCGCCCGTGCGCTTCGCCAGCCACTCTGCCGCCTCGTTGGCCACTTCGATGAAAGTCGGGTTCGGCTTCTCTGGATCCTGTTCGGTCGAGAGCGACACGCCGCCGAAGAGCCCTCGCTTCGCCCGGAACGAAATCGCGTTGTCGAGGCTCTGCATCACCAGGAACAGCACCGAGCGCTCGGACCAGCCGAACGGCCACAGCGTCTTAAGGAAGGTCACCGGGTGACGCACGATGTTGCCGAGCCACATGAGCGGCCTCGTGACACGACCCCCCTTGCCGGTGATCATCGTGTACAGCAACGACATGAAGTCGCCGTGCTTGCCGTAGGTGACGAACTCGATGTGCGTGTCCGCACTCGGATAGATGCTGGCGCTGATGGCCACGTCGTTCCACGGACGCGCCATGCCCTCGGGCAACGTCACCGCGAGAATCGACTCGCTGTTGGTGCGCACGAGATGACCGAGCCGGTCGCTGATCATCGGCAGCGCGCCCTCGAGCTTGCACCGCGCCAGCAGGCGGTTCGTCCCCAGTGCGCCCGCGGACATGACGATGCCGCGCGCCCTGAAGACCCGGCGCTGCTTGCGGAACCAGGCTCCGGGGCGCTCGGTCGTCACCACGTAGCCGTCGGCGCCGTCGGCCGCACCGATCGGCCGGATATCCACGACCTCGCGCTCGGGAAGAATCTCGACGCCGCGCTTCTCGGCGAACCAGAGGTAGTTCTTGACCAGCGTGTTCTTCGCGCCTTCGCGGCAGCCGACCATGCAGGCGCCACAACGCGTGCAGCCGGTCCGCTCGGGCCCCTCGCCGCCGAAGTACGGGTCGGGCACCGTCGTGCCTGCCTTGCCGAAGAACACGCCGACCGGCGTGCGACGGAACGTGTCCTCCACGCCGAAGTGCCTGCCGACCTCGCGGAGCAGGTTCTGGCCGTCGCTCTCGTGCGGGACCATCTGCACGCCGAGCATCTTCTCGGCCGTGTCGTAATGCGGCGCGAGCGCCGTCGCCCAGTCGCCGAGGCCGGCCCACTGCGGATTGACGAAGAACTCCGGGCGCGGCCCTGTACAAGCGTGTTCGCGTACACGATGCTGCCGCCGCCCACCGCCGCGCCGCTCGCGATGAACACGTCCTTGAACGGGGTCAGGCGGAAGATGCCGCGCAGGCCGAGCGCCGGCGCCCACAGGAAGCGCTTGAGGTCCCAGGTGGACTTGGCGAAGTCCTCATCGCGGTAGCGCCGACCAGCCTCGAGGACGCCGACCTTGTAACCCTTCTCGGCGAGGCGGAGCGCCGACACGCTCCCACCGAAGCCGGAGCCGATGACCAGCCAGTCGAAATCGAAATTCTGGGCGGCGCCGCTCATATCATCCTCCCTCCAAGCCTGCACGGAGAGACCCTGGTCCGCTCGTCGAGCGCCTGCCACCGCATGCGCGATGGCCGCGATCACCGACCGGGAGCGTGCGGCAATGAATGCCATGTGCCATCGCAAGACGCAAGGCATCCAGGGCTCGGACAGGCACCAGCCGAAGTGCGCGATCGGACCCCCGCGCCCCGGCCGCCGGCCGACAGCAAGTTGCTTTGACGTCATAGCGTCACGTCGCTATGCTGCGGACTTTCCCGGGGATACGTCATGAGCGAAGAGAATTCCAGGCGCGCGACTGTTTACTTTCAGGCGGAACTGCACAAGGCCATCCGCTTGAAGGCGGCGCATACGAATCGGTCCGTGTCGGACATCGTCAACGATGCCGTTCGTGCCGCATTGCGCGAGGATCAGGAAGACCTCGAAGTGTTCGAGGATCGCGTTGCCGAACCTGTGATTTCGTACGAAGCGCTGCTCAAGGACCTGAAGGCGCATGGCAATCTATGAGCTGACGTTCAGGAAGTCCGTAGCCAGGGACCTGCGCCCTCTCCCGAAGCAGGACGTCGTGCGCATCCTGCGCCGCATTCGATCGCTCGCGGACGATCCGCGACCAGCCGGCTGCGAGAAGCTGTCGGGCCAGGAACGGTATCGAGTCCGGCAGGGTCGCTATCGAATCATTTACGAAATCGAAGACACTCGCCTCACCGTCCTGGTGGTGAAGGTCGGACATCGACGCGAGATCTATCGGCCCGCCTGACACACTCCCTTACCGGTGTAAGCGACTACCGGTCGGAACACGCTGCTTCCAATCGTCTTTCATGCTGATGACGATCCAGCCACGCTGCTTCGCCTCGTCGTACAAGGCCTGCGTGAACGTACCGACATGGCTGTCCGGCAACCCGGTCGCCGGGCCGTAGGCAAACTCGCGCGCCTTGTCGTCGTGCAGCACCAGCATCGCCGAGCCGCGGGCCGCCAATGCCAGCCGTCGTGTACTCCAGCATCTGCCGGTCGCCATCCGAGTTGCCGAAGGCCGCGACCGGCCGGCGGCCGATGTGCTGGTTGATGCCGACCGGCTTGCCGTCCTTGTCGTCGATGAAGTCGAGCTCCGGCAAGCGGACAAGTACGGCCTTGCCGTCCCGGATCTCGTACTTCGTCTTGATGCTGCGAGCCAACCACCTGCTCGGGCGGAACGCCATAGACCTTCTCGGTCCACGGGCGCATGAACTCGATGCCGCCGCCCGAGACGATGAACGTCTTGAAGCCGTGCGCCCGCAGGTACGCGAGCAGCTCGACCATCGGCTGGTAGACCATCTCGAGCACCGGGCCGTTTCGTCACGGGATTCTTCGCGGTCGCGATCCAGTCCTTGACGATCGCCTGGAACTCCTCGGTCGTCATGCCCGCGTGCGTCGCCATGACGATCTCGAGCAGCGCCTTGTCGCCGCCCGCGAGCGCCGCCTTGAGATCTCCCTTCAGGATCGACGCGAACGGCTCCTGCGTCTGCCACTCGGGGTGCTGCGGCGCCAACGCCTTGACGCGGTCGAGCGCGAACAGGCCCTGGACATACATCGGCTGCTCGGACCAGAGCGTGCCGTCGTTGTCGAAAGTGGCGATGCGCTCGGCCGGGCGGCACGTAGTCCGGGCTGCGCCTTGTCGGTCGTGGTCCTTCGACGAAGTCGACGATCGATTTCTTCGCCGGACCATCGTTCCAGGACGCCAGATCGTCGTGACGAGCCTGCGCAGGGGCGGCCGCCAGCAGTCCGATGCAGAGCGACGGCCAATCCACGGGCCCAGCGAAAATGACGTCGGTTGCAGCATCATGGGGTCACCTCGGACTTCGTTACGCGCGCGGGGGGCGCGATGCCTATTGGACGAAAAAAGCGGCCCCGATGGAATCGGGGCCGCTACGTATCAACCATCAGGAGGCGGCCTCGATCGCATCGCGGCCGGCCCCGGAGCTAGTTACCCGTCGGCAGCGCGAGATTGAAGCCTTCCTTCTGAAGCTGGTCGCGCACCCACTGGAACTGCTGGTACTTGGAGATCTCGATCGGACCCATCGTAGCCCATCTCTGCAGCTTCCGCGGCGGATACTTCAGGTACGTCTTCATCAGGTTCTTGATCGACTCGCTGATGGTCACCATGGTCCAGGTGCGTTCCGTGAAGTTGTTCATGAAGATGTCGTAGCGCTCCTGCGGGTCCTGCCACAGGTCGAAGACCTGGGGCACGGTCGCGACGTACTTCTCCGCGCCCTTCCAGCCCAGGTTCGTGTCGACGGCCAGGCCGCCGGTCGGTGGCCATCGTCGCCGCGCAGGTTGAATACCGCCTTGTAGTTGCCGACGCGGGCCGCGCCCGGCGACAGTTCGTTCTCGGTGAAGTAGAACCACTCCGTGCGCGGGTCCTTGCCGGTGCCGAACAGCACCGGCGTGATGTCGTAGCTGTCGAAGATGATCGGCTGGCCCTCGCGGTCCTTCTCCGGCAGCTTCACGCCGGCGACCGAGGCGAAGGTCGCCATCAGGTCGAGTCCGCCGACGATGTCGTGGTTCTTCTCGCCGGCCTTGATCTTGCCCGGCCAGATCGCGATGGCGGGAACGCGGTTGCCGCCTTCACGCACCGTGCCCTTGGTGCCGCGGAACGGCGTGTAGCCCGCGTCCGGATATACGTCCTGCCAGGCGCCGTTGTCGGTCGTGTAGAACACCAGCGTGTTCTTGTCGAGGCCGAGCGCACGCAGCTTGTCCATGATGTGGCCGATGCGGGCGTCGAGTTCGACGACGGAGTCGGCGTACTTGCGTCTTCGACATCGACTTGTGCTCGAACTCCGGCGCCGGCATGTTCGGCTGGTGCACCTTCATGAAGTTGACGTTGATGAAGAAGGGCGACTTGGACTTGGCCGCATCGTCGAGGAACTCGAGGGCCGCCTTCTCGACGTAATTGTCGAAGAACGGGATGCCCACCACGCCGTCGGGATATTCACGCCGTCGATCGTGACCGGCTTGCCGGGCTCGTTCACGTACTGGCCATTGATCTTGAAGTCTTCGTACGGGCTTCTGGCCGGCGTTGCCGGACATGCGCGCCCTTGGTCACTTTGTTGAACATGTCCCGCAGCTCCGGGGCCATGTCCGGGAACCACGTCGGGTCGCCGTAGGTGTAGGCATTCAGGTGATAGAGGCCGGCGTACTTCATCACGTCGTAGCCCTGGGCGTTCGGCAGCGCGTAGTCCGCCTCGCCGAGGTGCCACTTGCCGGTGAAGTAGGTCTTGTAGCCGCCCGTCTTCAGCACCGACGCCAGCGTCCACTCGGCGGCCGGCAAGCCGCCGCCCTGGCCCTGGAAGGCCACCGTGGTCATGCCGCTGCGGTTCGGGATGCGCCCGGTCTGCATGGCCGCCCGACCCGGCGTGCAGCTCGGCTGTGCGTAGAACGAGAAGAAGGTCATGCCTTCCGCCGCCATGCGGTCGATGTTGGGCGTGGGCATGCCGCGGCCTACGCCGCCGCCGTAGGGGCCGAGATCACCGTAGCCCGTGTCGTCGGACACGATGAACAGGATGTTGGGCTTGTCGGCCGCATGCAACGGCGTCATCAGCGACGCCGCAAGCAGGCCCGCGGCCAGGTTCAGTCTGGTTAGTGTCACGTTTGTGTCCTCTGTCGGGGCCGAGAAAGCAGAGCGCCCGCCGGCGGGGGGCGATACTTGTCGAGTCTATTCCAGACCCCGCAGCTTGATAAGATGTCTCGCGTTGCAGTCATCGTTTGATAA
Source organism: uncultured Gammaproteobacteria bacterium (assembly GCA_963726665.1). Lineage (GTDB taxonomy): Bacteria > Pseudomonadota > Gammaproteobacteria > Steroidobacterales > Steroidobacteraceae > RPQJ01. Next base: position 88,738 of record CAVSDW010000017.1, read on the forward strand.
GGTAATGGTTATGACGCTCACGCAGACCCAGCTGCGCCAGGTTGCGGCACTCGCCCGGCACGGGAACTTCCGGCAGGCAGCGGCGGCACTGCAAGATCTCGCAACCAGCGCTGACGAAGGGCATCCAGTCCGTCGAGGCCGCGCTCGGCGTTCGCCTGTTCGACCGCCCGCCCGGGCCGGTCGCCCTCACGGAATTCGGCAGGCGCGTCATGGCCCACGCCGAGGCCGCGGCGGCGGCTGACGAGGACCTTCTTCACGATATCGCGCTGATTCGCGGACTGGAGGCCGGGAGCACGCAGTGTCGTGTTCGGACCGTACCCCAGCGTGTTGTCGGGCTACGCAGCTGCGGCCGGCTATCCGCGGCGCACCCCGGGCTCGCGATGGGCCTGCATGTCGCAGGCTGGCGCGAAGTGACGAACGCCGTGGCTGACAGGAACGCCGACATCGGCGTCGCCGAGTTGTCCGACGCGGTCCTGAACGAGGCGCTGGCGACGGAACTCGTGGGCAGGCACCGCGCCCGCGCCTTCTGCCGCCCCGGCCACCCCATCCTCGCGCGGCGACGCGTCAGGATTCGCGAGTTGCTCCAGTTCCCATGGGTCAATACCAGGGTGCCCCCACGAGTTGCGGCCGCGTTCCCTCGTCGTCCGTGTCCCGCAGGCCGCCTGGACGAACTCACCGGCGAGTTCGTCCCCGCCATCGAACTGGACGTGCCGATGCAGTTGACCGCGTTCGTCCAGGACAGCGACGCCCTGGCCTTCGGGACTCTTGGACTCGTCGAACGGGACCTGGAAACCGGCAGAATCGCAGTGGTGTCGACCCCGGGTTTCGATTTCCGCGCCAGCTACGGGTTCATTTACCTGCGTAACCGCTCGTTGTCGCCGGGCACACTGGCGTTCATGCAGGCAGTCCGTGACGAGGAGGCGCTCGTTGCCGAGCGCGAGGCTCGCCTGGAATCGATCTACTGCTGACGCACCACCGGCAGAGCCGCCATGCAACGGTCGGGCCGAGGTGCCTTCATCCCGCCGGGCCGCGCGGGAGCGGACCGAAGAATATCTGCTTTGCGCGGTCCCTGCCGATGTAGCGCACCAGTTCGTGGTCGTGGAATACGCCACGATCAACGCAAACAGCAGGATCTGGATGGCCCAGAAATGCGGCCACACAATTTCCGCGAGCAGCTTCTCGTTGCCGGCGGCGATCCCACCCGCCTGCTTCGAGAAATCGTAGAGCCGCTCCAGGTAGTGGATGAGGGCGGACATCAGCAGATAGATCGTCGACTTCCAGGCAATGTTGTAGATCAGCGGCTTCTCGGGGATAGAGATTGATCGCTGGCAGCATGTCCGCGAGCAACACCGACTTGCCGAGGATCAGCGACGCGACCGCGATCGACATCGTCGACGATGCCGGCAGTCCCGTTCCCTTGACCATCAACACGCGGATGATTGCGATGATGTGCAGCGTGACGAAGAAGTAGATCGTCGGCGGAAGCAGCTTGAAAAACTCTTCCTTCAGTTTCGCGAACCGTTCGGCCATGGCGCCCCCTCGGTCAGTGCCGGGTTTCGGCGTAGGCACGGTGCATGCGGCGCGCCGTGGCAAGTTCATCGCGCAGGTACTCCACCAGCGTGGACGCGATGCCACGATTCATCTCCGGCGCCTTGCCGTCGGCGAGCCGGAATATCTGGCAGTAGAACCACGACATCGCCCCGAAGGTATTCAGCATCTTGATCGCAACGACCGGGCTGGTCGGTGACAGCCAGCCCTGGTCGCGGAGCTTCAGGCGGTCTTCCACGCGCTCGATGTCCGCCAACTCGCGGGCAAGCAGGCGTCGCGGGATATCCGGTTGCCAGCAGAGCGGCCGGCCGAGGCCGATCATGTCGCAATCCCCCTCGCCCAGCGCGGATTCCATCCCCGCTCGCGTGCGGAAACCGCCCGTGACCATGAGCGGCATGCGCGCGACCTTGCGAACGGCGGTGGCGTACTCGAGAAAGTAGGCCTCGCGCGCACGGGTACTCGGTCGCAGGGTGACGACACTGTCCGCCCTCCCCTCGGCACCGATGAGTCGCGGCTGCTCATAGGTGCCGCCGGAGAGTTCCAGCAGGTCCAGCGACTCGTCGTTCAGCCAGCGGACGACCTCGAGGCACTCGGCATTGGTGAATCCGCCCTTGCGGAAATCGTCTGAATTGAGCTTCAAGGCCACCGGGAAGTCCGGGCCGACGGCCCTGCGCACCGCGCGCACGACCTCGAGCAGGAACCGCGCGCGATTCTCGAGCGAGCCGCCCCAGGCATCGGTGCGGCGGTTCGTCACGGGCGAGAGGAAGGAACTCAGCAGGTACCCGTGCGCGCCGTGAACCTGCACGCCCGTGAAGCCTGCCTCGCGCGCGACCACCGCGGCCTGCGCAAACCGGTTGATGAAGTCGAGGATCTCGGCTTCCGTGAGCGGACGCGGCTTCGCGTAGTTGCCGAGCATCCTGAGCTGCACGTCGGAAGGCGCCCGCGGCTCACGCGTGACATATCGCGGCGACTGCCAGCCCGCCTGGGAGATCTGCATCCAGAGATGATTGCCGCCGACCGTCCCCGCCCGCGCCCACGCTCTCAACCTCTCCCTCGCCTCGGCGGAGACCGTGCGCGGCTCGGAGATGTCGATGGCGACGTTGCCGGGTCGTTCGAGGTCGGTGCGATCGATCTGCACGTTGCCCGTGAGCAGCAATCCTGCGCCGCCCTCGCTCCAGGTGCGGTAGAGCGTCTCGTGACGCGGCGTGGCCCGCAACAGCGGATCCGCCAGGCCTTCCGTCATCGCGGCCTTGCAGAGGCGGTTCGGAAGAACCGCTCCGCACGGCAGGCGGAGCGGCGACGCGAGCGGGTCGCTCACGGAGCCCTTCGCCGGCTACCCTTCTTCTTTGGCGCAGCGGGCGCGCTGGACGTCTTCGCTGCCCTGCCTCGGGCCTTCGCCTTCGACTTCGCGGCTGCTTTTCGCGGCCGGGCCGCAGGGGCCCCGGCCTTGCGCGGCCGGGCTGCGGGACCACCGGCCTGCGCGGCGCCGGATTTCTCGTGTGACTTTTCCGCGGCCGCGACGAGCTGAGCGAAGCTCGAGCGCAGGCAGTCCGCGAAGAACGCGGGGTCGGGCATCATGTCGCGGCACGCCACCGCGCAGATCCACAGCGTGCCGTGGTAGCTGAAGCCGGTGACGTTGAGCCCGAGCCCGTTCATCGCAATGCTGACGGGCGCAAATGCCACCATGCGCGCGCCGGCCATGTACAGCGGAACATCGGGGCCGCGCACGTTCGACACGACGATGTTCATCGTCGGCACCATGACCTTGGTGGTGAAGAGTTCCGACGCCACCGCCGGCAACAGGTCGTAGACGTGCTTGGTGAGGTCCTTGCCGACCATCGCCACCATCGCCTTCGCCTTGACCCCACCGCCCTGGATCGCGTGCAGCCGCTCGATCGGATCGGCGATCTCCGTGTGCAGCGGCATCACCGCCACGCCGATCTGGTTGCCCGGCTCGCCCCCCTTGTCTGCGCCGCGCAGGCTCATCGGGACCTGCGCCGTCATGGTGCGATCCGGCAGCTCGCCCTTCTTGCCGAGGTAGAGATTGAGCGCCCCGCCGACGGTGGTCATGAACACGTCGTTGATCGTCGCGCCCTCGATGCGCTGGCGCACCTGCTTGATGTCGGCCATCGGCAGGCCGATCAGCTCCACCACGCGGTGCGCCGAGACCTTGGCGCTGAAGCGCGTCACGGGTGGTCGACGCAGCTTGGACTTGACCGTCTCGGCGGACGGCAGGCCCGCCTCCTGCAGCATCTGCTTCAGCTGGCCCATGTAGCCGACGCCGATGCCGGCGAACCGCGCCGCCGTCTTCGCCGAGAAGCTCGCGGCGCGCGGCAGGCGTTGCGCTGTATTTACCAGCGCACGCGTATAGAGCTCGACCTGCGTCGGATCACGGTCCCGCACGCGACCCCGCCGCTCGCCCTCCTCCTCGTCCGGCTCCGCAGAGAGGGAATGGATGGCCTGCAGCACGACCGTGCCGCCTTCGCCATCGATCGCCGCGTGATGGAACTTGATGTAGAAAGCGAAGCTTCCGGGCGGAATGCCGGGAATGTTGTCGAGCCCCTCGATCACGTACGCCTCCCACAGCGGCTTGCTGCGATCGAGCGGGCGCGAGTGAATCCGGGCGACCTGGATGCAGAGCTGGCGCCAGTCGCCGGGTTGCGGCAGGGCGATGTGGCGTACGTGGAATTCGACGTCCACCTCGGCGTCCTCGACCCAGTACGGCCGGTCGAGGCTCATCGGCACCGTGACCAGGCGCCGGCGGAAGACCGGCGCCGCATCGAGCCTCGACTCGAAGAACTTCAGGATGTCCTTGAACCTGACCTTGCCGCCGGGGGCCGTCGACGGATCGTAGATCCCGAGCCCTGCGACATGCATGTACTGGTTGCCGCGTTCCAGGCGGAGGAAAACGTTGTCCATACCGGAAAGCTGTTTCATGCGCGGTCCCCCGATGGCGTCGGCGAAGCGCCGGACAGGCCGGCGTTCGCGAATTGTCGTTGACGGACCTTACTTGCGGCCGCGCTTGACGTCCATAGCGAACGGCGAGCGGATCCGGCGGCGTCGCGATATCTCGATGCCCGCGCCGCGGGGTTACTATCGGTGCGCTGCGGACTCGCGCAGCGCGATGGGGCAGATGCGATGAAACGATTCCTGGCGTGGCTCGGACTGGCAGCCGTAGCGCTCGCGGCCTACCTGCTCTTCTGGCCGGTGCCGATCGAGCCTGTCGCGTGGAACGCGCCGCGGTTCGCCGGATACGTCGGGCCGCACGCGCGAAACGAGCGGCTCGCCGCGGCGCGACTGGTGTCCCTCGCGCCGGAAATCGGCCCCGAGCACATCGCCTTCGGGCCGGACGGGAAGCTCTACACGGGCGTCCTGTCGGGTGCCGTGTTGCGCATGAGCCCGGACGGCACGGGAATCGAAACCGTGGTGAACACCGGCGGGCGGCCACTCGGCATGGAGTTCGACGCCGCGGGACAACTGTACATCGCCGACGCGATGAATGGCCTGATGCGGGTGGGCACCGACGGCTCGATCACGCTGCTTGCGGATCACATGGGCGCCGAGCCCATCCTCTACGCAGACGCGGTGGTGGTGGCCGGGGATGGCCGTGTCTACTTCACGGACGCCTCGCGACGCTTCGACCCACGTGAACTCGGCACGTTCGATGCGGCGCTGCTCGACATCATGGAGCACTCCTGCACCGGGCGCGTATTCGAGTACCAGCCCTCGACGCGTGCGCTGCGCCTGGTAATGACCGGGCTGTGCTTCCCGAACGGCGTTGCACTCTCCGGCGACCAGTCGCAGCTCTTCATTGCCGAGACCGGCGAGTACCGTGTCTGGAAGGTGGATGCAGACGCCGAGTCACTCGATGCCCGGGCCATCTCCGCCGGCGAGGGGAACCCGAAAGCTCGAGTGATCCTCGCGAACCTGCCGGGATTCCCGGACAACCTCACGCGCGATGCGGAAGGTCGCCTGTGGACCGGGTTCTCGAAGCCGCGCAGCGAAATCATCGATGCGTTGTCGAGCCGTCCGTGGCTGCGCGCCATGAGTCTTCGACTGCCAAAGGCGCTGTGGCCGGTTCCGCCGGCCTACGGTCATGTAATCGCATTCGATGAGGACGGACGCGTGCTCGCGGACCTGCAGGATCCGGCGGGTCGCATACCCGAGACGAGCGGGGCCACGGAGCACGATGGCAAGCTCTACGTCCAGAGCCTGCATGGGGACGGGCTGGGCGTGCTGCCGGCGCCCTAGATTGCCGCCGGGGTCGAGGCGGACTTCACTGGGGAGACCCCTCCTGTTGCCGTCACCAGACGAACTTGACCCCGGAGAAGCTGTGGACCAGCGCCGCGAACGAGACGGCCACGACGAGCGCCAGGGCGGCGACGATCATCAGGGAATAGGTGCGTTCAGGTGTGTGCATGATGCCTCCAGTAGGTGACTGAAGGCGGCAACCGGCGGAAGCCTGGTCGGCAGCCCGCCGGGCGCTGCCTCAGTCCATTTCGGACGGCGTCATTGTATATCAGGAATTGCTGCGGCGCAGCAGACTTCTTTGAAGTCCGTCACATTTTTGCAACAGACGAGACTTATATAAATCAGCTAGTTACGAACCAACGTCGCTGCGCGGGCGGAAAAACGACGTTTTCCAACCCGCGCAGCGGGTCGTTCAGACATGCGGGACGATGGCCGCGACAGCATGCGTCAGCGAAGCCATGACCACCAGGATCGACACCGCCAGGGCGGCCAGGAGGCTGGGCAGGAGGCGGTTCTGTAATTGGACTCGGTTCAACATGACTGGATCCTCCATCGGTTTCGTTCGGGGGCCAAGATAGGCCCGTCCGTTAATCTTTTAAATAGGACGGATCATTGCGCTCTGTTCCGTAATCCTGAACAATTGAACCATGGATCAACTGGTCGCCATCCGCGTCTTCACCCGCGTTGCCGAGCGAGGATCGTTCGCCCAGGCGGCCGCGGAACTCGACATCTCCCGTGCGGCGGCAAGCGCGCACGTCGCGGCGCTCGAGAAGCATCTCGGCGTCCGGCTCCTCAACCGGACCACCCGCAAGGTCAGCCTTACCGCAGAGGGCAGCGACTACCTGCAGCGGACTCGACGCATCCTCGAGGAACTCGCGGACGCGGAAGAGACCGTGCGGGGAACACGCTCGAAGCCGGAAGGACGGCTGAGAGTGGACGTGCCGGTGTCATTCGGTCGGTATCTGCTCCTGCCCGCACTGCCCGAGTTCGCGCGGAGATATCCCGCCATCGAACTCGACGTGCGACTGAACGACCGGATCACGGATCTCGTCGCCGAGCGTGTGGACGTGGCGCTGCGCGTCGGCGGAATCAGGCAGAGCGGCCTCGTGGCGCGGCGCGTCGTGCAGATCAACCTCGTCACCGTCGCCTCACCTTCCTACCTCGCGGACCACGGCGAGCCGCTCACGCCGGACGACCTGCGCGGACATCGCCTGCTCGGGCTGTCGCCACCAGGCGGCGGCAGCCCCGAGTGGAACTTCCCGCCGCCGTACCTTCCGCGCCGGTTGAAACTGCACTTCGCGATGCAGTTCAATGCCGCGGAGGCCCCGACCATCGCCGCGGCCGCCGGCCTCGGCATTGCGCGCTCGGGGGATCTCATCGCCGCCGAATACATCGCGCGCGGTGAACTCAAGCTCATTCTCAACGAGTACGTCATGCCTGGGCCACAGATCTCGCTCGTGTATCCGTCCGCGGGGCACCAGTCGGCGAAGGTTCGCGTGTTCTCGGATTTTGCCGCCGACCTCATGCGACGTTACAGCGAGGTCGTGCACCAGTGGTTGCAGGATGCCGCCCCGCCGGTATCGGTGCTGCCGATCCGCTGAAAGATGATTGCTCGCATCGCGTGGCGACACACTCGCCGCCTCAGCGCGATCGCGTGGCGCACGCCCGGTCACCGACACGCAGCGCGGCGTGCCTTTCGAGCGCAGTCTTGATTAAGTCAAATACAAAAACTGGATATTGTGCAGCGGCGCGTACGGGCGCAGAGTCGTTGGGTTGCGTTTTTTTTTTTTTTTTTTTTTTTTTTTTTGTATGTCATCGAATCAGAAATCGACCATGGTCGCGGCTGCTGTTGCTGCCGTGCTGTCAGTCGCGGGTATCGCTGGCCCGGCGTGGGCTGCTGAGTTGCCGAACGGTGTTGCCGCTGGCGACGTGACCGGGACCTCCGGGTGCTCTGGGCGCGCGCCGACAGTGTCGGTCGGATGCGCTTCGAAATCTCGGATCGCGCCAACCTGCGCGGGGCGAAGAAATTCAACGTCACGGTGTCCGACCGGACGGTGCCTGCCAAGGTGCGCGTGGACGACCTCGACCCGCGACGACCTATTACTACCGGGCGACGGATGCCGCGGGCAACACGAGCGCGGGCCGGTTCCGGACGCCACCCACGTCCTGCACCAACGCCGCGGTGCGCTTCGGTGTCTCGGGCGACTGGCGCGGCGAGCTGGCGCCTTACCCGTCGATCCGCAATGTTCCGCAGCGCGACCTCGACTTTTTCATAGAGCATGGCGACACGATCTACGCCGAGCGCTATTCGGGTCCGCAGGAGCCGCCGGCCAGGACGCTGCCCGAGTACCGCGCGCGCCACAACGAAGTCATGAGCGAGCGATTCGGCCTCAATACCTGGCGGGACCTGCGCGCCTCGACGGCCATCCTGGCGACCATCGACGATCACGAGGTGACCAACGACTTCGCGGGCGGCGCGCCCCCGTCGAGCAATCCGGTCGATTTCGACCAGACCGGCGCCTACATCAACGAGACCGCGCGGTACAAGGCGGGGCTGCAGGCCTTCCAGGAATACCGGCCGCTCGAGAACCGCCGCTACGGCAAGACCGGCGATCCGCGCACCGCCGGGAAGCCGAAGCTGTTCCGGGCGCGCACGTACGGCAACGCAGCCGCGGTGATCGTGCTCGACAACCGTTCGTTCCGTGATCAGGAACTTGCGTCGGCAAATCTCGCGAACCCTGAGGATGTCGGGCGCTTCCTGTTCCAGTCCTTCGACCCGTCGCGCACGATGCTCGGCGCGGCACAGCTGGACGACCTGAAGCGGGAACTCGTGCGGGCCAGCAGCGCGGCGTCGTGTGGAAGTTCGTGCTGACGCCCGAGCCCATCCAGAACCTCGGTGTCCTGATCGCGGAGGATCGCTTCGAAGGTTATGCGGCCGAGCGTACCCAGATCCTGAAGTTCATCAATGACCAGCACATCGACAACGTCGTCTTCGTGACGGCCGACATCACGGCACGATCGTCAACAACCTGACGTACCAGTTGGGGGCGTTCCAGCCGCAGGTCGCGACCGGTTCGTTCGAAATCTCGGCGAGCGCCGCCGCATTCGAGCAGCCGTTCGGGCCGACGGTCGCCGATCTCGCGGCGCAGCTGGGTTTCATCACGGGACCGCAGAAGGCGTACTACGACAGCCTGCCGACGTACCCGGGGCTCGGGAAGGACAACTTCATCGAGTCGCTGGTCAACGGCCAGACGTCGCAGCTCGGCTACGATCCGGTCGGCCTGAACAACTCGAACATCCAGGTGTCGAATTCGATAGGCGGCTACGTCGCGACGCACATCTACGGCTGGACCGAGTTCAACGTCGATCGCGACAGCAAGGCTTTGACGATCACGACGTATGGAATTCCTTCCTACACCTACGCTGAACTGCACGCGAACACGGCGGCCGTGACCGGTCGCCAGCCGACGGTGTGGCAGCAGTTCCAGGTGCAGCCCGTGATCGGGCCGACTTCGGCGCCCGCCGGGCGCCGCCTGGCGGGCCGCGCCGGCGCGTGCGCTGCACCCGCCGGAGCATCGACCCGGAGTGCGGTACGCCCTGCGAGCGCAAGCGAGATTAAGTCAAATACACAATTCGCGGATTGTGCCGCGACGCGTGCGGGCGCAGAGTCGGGAAGCTGCGGGCCATCCGGCCCGCGCAGAAATAGTATTCAGGAACACGGAGGGGAAAACATGAGACGCATCATTCTCGCGTCGCTCGCCGCGTCGCTGATCGGATTCACGGCCGCCGCAAGCGCGGCGAAGGCGTCGAAGGCGACGCCGCCACAGATCGACGTGATGACGCAGAACCAGTACATCGGTGCCGACATCGCTCCCCTGATCGCGGCGATCGGCACGCGAAGGCTTCAACGACGCGGTGGTCACGGCACTCGAGCAGGTCTCCGACAACCGCACTGCGGAGTCGCGTTTCCAAGCTCGCAGGGCAGATTTCCGGGCGACGACCTCACCTCGTCGGTCTCCAGGAAGTCTGGACGCTGACGTGCATCCCGGCGCTGCCTCAGTACGGCGGCTATCCGTGCAATGACCCGAGCATTGCAGCGGGGATTCGGGGATCACCTGAGCCTGACCATGACGCGCACTCGGCAACAGCTACAAGGTGGCCGCGGTCGTTGAGAACTTCACGGTGAATTCCTACGAGGATCCCGACACCCATGTTGTGTACCCGGGAATTCCGTTCTTCGTCAATGGACGTGCCCGCCTTCCTGCAGGTCATGGACCGTGACGTGATCCTGGCGCGGAGCGACGTCCCGCGACACCGTACGCATACCCCTGCACGAAACCGTCTGCGGACGGTTGCAACTACTACTGGGATCTTCCGCTGGGTGCATTGGGGTCGGTGAAGCGCGGTTTTGTCGCCGTCGATGCGACCGTCAATGGCACGCCGTATCGATTCGTCAACACGCACCTGGAAGTCGAAGCCGGGGGTGGAATCCCGGGAGAGGTCCAGGCGCTGCAGGCCAATGAGTTGCTCACGACCGTTCTCGGCACGACTCCAGGGAGCCTCAGGCTGATCGTCGTCGGCGATTTCAATTCCTCGCCGAACGATGCCGCATCGAGGTCTTCCCGACTCCTTACACGCAGACTGACCCTGTCCGGCATGTGTTCGATGACTGGCTCCTGCGCCCAGGCAACGTGGCGGGCCTCAGCTGCTGCCAGCTCGAGGATCTCTCGAACCGGTGTCCATCCTGTCACGAAGAATCGACCTGATCTTCAGCCGTGAAATGCCGACGTCAGGTCAAGGACGCGCGGCTGATCGGCGAGGTCGCTGCGGATCGGCTCGCACCGCCGGGCCGTGGCCTCTGGCCGTCTGACCACGCATCCGTCGCGGCCGGGCTGCAGTACTGATCAAATGAGCTGACCAGGGGGCGTCCCGTTTCTGCGGGACGCCCTCTTTCGTTTCCATTGAGGCCGCCACGGACTCCGGGCAGCGCTTCCTACGACGATGTGAACGCCGGGACGCGCAGTAAGTCAGCGCTGCGCTTCGCGCGCAGCCTCGTACTGCGACGGCGTCATCCGCGCGTGTGCGAGGTACTCACGCAGGTGCCGCACGGCGCTCTTGTCCAGCGTGTTGCCGTGATGCGGGCGGTGCAGGATGCCTTCCGCGCCGTTCAACTTGACGCGGACCCTGGCCCCCGACAGCGACTCGACGTCCGCACCCACGTGATTCAGCAGCGACTCGACCTCGCGCCAGTGGATGTTCGCGCTGATCGGGTCGTGGAAGATCGTCTGCAGCAACTGCTCGTGCTTGTGGCTCATGGCGTTCCCGCCCTTCGCAAGACACCGCTCCCGAGCATAGCGGATCGTCCGGAACCGTCCCTTGCGGACTACCGCAATGCAGGCACGGCCGAGTCGCGGTTTACCGCGGCGCCGGGGTCTGGCCGTAGCGGCGGGAACCGCGCATCCTGTCCCTGCATTCGGGCGTGCCGCCCGGGTCGCGACGATGACGACGCACAAGGTCGCACGCTGGTTTCCCTGGCTGCTGGGCGCCGCCGCCCTGGCTGCGGTCGTGCTGGTCGTGCTCCACGCGACCGAAGAACGCGAATTCGTCGCCCTTCTCGAACAGGCGCGACCCTGGTGGCTGCTGTGGGCGGTCGGCCTGCAGGCTGCGACCTACGTGGCGCAGGCCGAGGTCTGGCGAATCGTGCTGGGCCGCGCCGGCACCCACCTGCCCTTCGGCATCGCCTGTCGGCTGAGCCTCGCCAAGTTGTTCGTGGACCAGGCGCTTCCATCCCTTGGCGTGAGTGGCGCAGTCGTGGTGACTCAGGCGCTCGAGGCAAGGGGCCAGCCGAGATCCGCGGTGATGGCAACGATCGCGGTGGACGTGGCCTCGTACTTCGCGGCCTACGTGCTCTGCCTCGCGGCGGCGCTCGCAATCCTGGTCGGCAAGGGCCAGGCGAGCGCACTCGTCCTGGCCGTGGCGGCACTCTTCTTCGTCTTCGGTACCTCGCTCGTCATCGCCGTGCTCTCGCTGTCCGGCCGCGTCCCAGGTGCCTGGACGGGCCGTCTGCTCAAGGTGCCTGGCATCGGCCGTGCAGTAACGCTGCTGCAGCAGGCGGAACCGCACCTGGCCCGCAATCCCAGCGTGCTCGCGCGTTCGACGGTCCTGCAGTTGCTGATCTTCGTGCTCGATGCCGCGACGATCTGGGTACTGGTCCGCGCGCTCGGTACCGCTGCGAGTCCCGGCGCCGTGTTCGCCAGCTTCATGATTTCCTCGCTGCTGCGCACCTTCGGCTTCATGCCCGGCGGACTCGGCGTATTCGAGGCGGCATCCGTCGCGACGCTCGCACTGGCAGGTATCCCGGTGGCGGTCGGCCTGTCGGCGACCCTGCTCTTCCGGGGTCTCAGCTTCTGGCTGCCGATGCTGCCCGGCCTCGCGTTCTCCCGTCGCCTCGCGGCCCGACCCGGGGACGCGGCGACGCCCGCGAACGGCTCGAAGTACTGGACCATGGCGCCGGAGGCGGTCACGGAGCAACTGCACGCGCCTGCAGGCGGCCTGTCGAGCGAAGAGGCGGAGCGCCGCCTCGCGGAATTCGGCCCCAACGAGTTGAGCGAGACGCGAGGGATTCACGAGGCTCGGCGTGCTGTGGAACCAGCTTCGCAGCCCCCTCCTCCTGCTGCTGCTGTTCGCTGCGGGCGTATCGGTGCTCACCGGCGAATGGGTCGACGCGGTCATCGTGCTCGCCATCGTCGTGGCCAGTGTCGGCATCGGCTATACGCGCGAATACCGCGCCCAGTCCGCGGCGGCGGAACTGCGCGCGCGCGTGCAGGTGCACGCGAACGTGCTCCGCGACGGCAAGCCGCGGGCGGTCCCGATCGGGGAGATCGTCCCCGGCGACGTCGCGCTCCTGTCCGCAGGCAGCGTGGTGCCGGCCGACACCCTCCTGCTCGAGGCGGCCGACTGCTACGTCAACGAGTCGGTGCTGACGGGCGAGAGTTTTCCGGTGCGGAAGCGGCCGGGCGCCGTCGCGGCCGATGCCCCGCTCGCCCGGCGCTATAACTGTCTCTACCTCGGCACCAACGTGCGCAGCGGTACGGCCCGGTGCCTCGTCGTGCACACCGGACGGGCCACCGAGTTCGGCGCCATCGCGCACCGGCTCACGTTACGGCCACCCGAGACCGAATTCGACCGGGGCATCCGCCACTTCGGCTACCTGCTCACGAGCGCGATGACGGTGATGACCGTGCTGGTGCTCGTCGCCAATCTCCTGCTCGACCGGCCACTGGTCGAGACGCTGCTCTTCTCGATCGCACTGGCCGTGGGCTTGAGCCCCGAACTGCTGCCGGCGATCCTGAGCATCAACCTCGCGCGCGGCGCGAGCGCCATGGCCGCACACGGCGTGCTGGTGCGACGCCTGAACGCGATCGAGAACCTGGGCAGCATGGACGTGCTCTGCACGGACAAGACCGGAACGCTTACCGAAGGCATCGTGAAGATGCACGGCGCGTGGGCGCCCGACGGCACGGCGTCCGCGACGGTCATGGAACTCGCCGCAATCAATGCCGGCCTGCAGTCGGGTCTCGTCAATCCGCTGGACGAAGCGATCCTGCAGGAGCACCGGCCAGCGGCCGGCAGCCGTCGAAAAGGTCGGCGAAGTGCCGTACGACTTCGTGCGCAAGCGACTGAGCGTCGCCGTGCGTGATGCCTCCGGCCTGCGGCTCGTCACCAAGGGAGCATTCGAGCAGGTGCTCGCCGCCTGCACGAGCGTCGCCGGCGGCGCGGCACTGGACGACCCGGGCCGCAACGCGCTCAGGGAACGGGCGTCGGGATGGACGCACCAGGGGATCCGCGTACTGGCCGTCGCCTCCCGCAGCCTCGAGGACTCGACGCCTGTCGACCGTGACGTCGAGCACGACCTCGTGTTCCAAGGATTCCTGAGCTTCCTCGATCGCCCGAAGGAAGGCGTGTCGGCGGCGATCGTCGACCTCGCGAAGCTCGGCGTCTCGCTCAAGCTCATCACCGGGGACGCGGGCCCCGTGGCTCGCCACGTCGCGGCCGCCGTCGGCATGCCGCACGAGCGCGTGCTCTCCGGGCAGCAGCTCGACGAGCTGCACGACGAGGCGCTCTGGCAGGCGGCGGAACACACCGACCTCTTCGTCGAGGTGGACCCGAACCAGAAGGAACGCATCATCCTCGCGCTCAAGAAGACCGGCCACGTGGTCGGGTTCCTCGGCGACGGCATCAACGACGCTCCCGCCATGCACGCCGCCGACACCAGCCTGTCGGTCGAGGGCGCCGTGGACGTCGCGCGCGAGGCAGCCGACTTCGTGCTGCTCGAGAGCGACCTCGACGTCATCCGCCGGGGCATCGAGGAAGGCCGGCGCACCTTCGCCAACACACTCAAGTACATCCTCACGACCACGAGCGCGAACCTCGGCAACATGATCAGCATGGCGGTCGTGTCGCTGTTCCTGCCCTTCCTGCCGCTGCTCGCGGGCCAGATCCTGCTCAACAACTTCCTCTCGGACGTTCCGGCGGTCGGGCTTGCGGGCGACAGCGTGGACCGCGAACTGGTCGAGCGGCCGAGGCGCTGGAACATGCGCTTCCTCGGTCGCTTCATGATCGAGTTCGGCCTGATGAGCTCGGTGTTCGACTTTCTCACCTTCGGCCTGCTGCTGTGGGGATTCGCGGCAGGACCCGAGGTGTTCCGCACCGGGTGGTTCGTCGAATCGCTGCTGACCGAGCTCGTGATCGCGCTGGTCGTGCGGACGCGACGGCCGTTCTGGCGCAGCCGGCCGGGCGGCGTGCTCCTGTGGAGTTCGCTTGCCGTGGTCCTGGTGGCCGTCGCGATTCCCTGGCTGCCCGGTGCGGCGCTGCTCGGGTTCACGCCGCTGCCCGCAATCGTGATGCTGTCGCTGGCGGCGGTCGTGGCGCTCTACGTCGCGAGCACCGAGGTACTCAAGGCCAGCTTCTATCGCCGGCGCGACGCGTGACGGGACCGGTCCAACCGACGCGCCGCATCCGGACGAAGCGTATGCCTTCCTCGAATTCATGCTGCGACCGGACATCGCCGCGCGAAACGCCAATTACGTCGGGAACGCCACGATGAATGCAGCTGCGGTGGGCAAGGTGGACGCCACCTTGCGCGACGACGCTTCGCTCTACCCACCACCGGACGTGCGTGCCCGGCTCCAGCCGCTGCGTGGCCGCACGCAGGCCGAAAGCCGGGACGAGAGCCGCATCTGGACGCGCTTCCTGACCGGCCAATAGCACGCGCCCGGTCTTCAGTCGCACGCGTCAACCGGCGGCGGCCAGCGTCCCGCTCTGGTAATCGCGGATCGCCTGCTGGATCTCTTCCGGCGTATTCATCACGAACGGCCCGTACTGCACGACCCGCTCACCGATCGGCTTGCCACCGAGCATCAGCAGCCTCGCGCCCCCCGCGCCGGCGAGGAGACGCACCTCGTCGCCGGGCGTGAGCAGGCCCGCGGCGCGGAACGGCAAGGCTCCCGATTCCTCGCCCACCACGGCGTCGCCCTCGTACATGTACAGGAACACGTTGTGCTCGGGCGGCGTCGGGATCGTCGCCGCGGCACCCGCAGGCAGCCGCAGGTCGAAATACAGCGGCTCGGTCGAAAGGCCGCCGATCGGGCCGGAGGTTGCCCGGCCCTGCTGCTCGAGCGCACCCGCGATTACGCGCACTTCACCACCACCGGGCAACGGCACGGTCGGGATTTCGGCGGCGGGAATGCCGCGATAGGCGGCCGGCTTCATCTTTTCGCGCGCCGGGAGATTGATCCACAGCTGGAAGCCGCGCATGCGGCCGTTGGCCTGCTGCGGCATCTCGGAGTGGATCACGCCGCGGCCAGCCGTCATCCACTGCACGTCGCCCGGCCCGATGTCGCCACGATTGCCGAGGACGTCTTCGTGCCGCATGACTCCGTCGAGCATGTAGGTCACGGTCTCGAAGCCGCGGTGCGGGTGCGACGGGAATCCGGCGAGGTAGTCGTCCGGATCGTCGGAGAAGAATTCGTCGAGCATCAGGAACGGATCGAAGCGCTGGTAGGGTCCGCTGCCGAGGCTGCGCCTGAGCTTGACGCCGGCGCCGTCGGACGCCGCGACCGACTCGATCACGGCCTGGAGGCGTCGGGCGGTCATGAGCGGCCCGCTGCTGGCTCGGCCTGGGCCAAGCGCCGCGCGTCGAGCGACCACTCACCCGGGCCGCGGGCGACCAGCAGCAGGAATCCGCCGGCCATGGCGAGGTTCTTCATGAACATGATGAACTGCACCTGGTCGCCGAGCGCGCGATGGAAGATGAGTGCCGACACGATGCAGAAACCTGCGAGCAGGAAGGCCGCAAGGCGTGTGCGGTAGCCGAGGATGATGGCGATCGAACCGCCCACCTCGAGCGCGATCACGAGCGGCAGCAGCGCGCCCGGCACGCCCATCGCGGCCATGTAGCCCTGCGCGCCGTCGTAGCCGGCGATCTTGCCGAGGCCACTGACCAGGAAGATGGCCGAGATCAGCACGCGGCCGGTGAAGTCGAGGAAGTTCTGCTGTGTGTTCACGTTGTCCTCCAATTCAATATTTTGCAGGATGGAAACTGCGATCGCCTGCGGTATCGGGATGCGGGTCAAGTCAGGCCGCCAGCTGACCGATGCGCGCAACGGCGTTTGCGACCGCCGCGCTGCGCTGGTCCGCGCCGAGCGCCAGCCCTTCGGCGTACACGAACTCGACGTCGCGGATCCCGATGAACCCGAGGAACTGTCGCACGTATGCGGTCTGAAGGTCCGACGGCGTGCCCGCGTGGCGCCCTCCACGCGTCGCGAAGACGTAGGCTTTCTTGCCCTTGAGCAGCCCTTCCGGACCCTCGGCCGTGTAGCGGAACGTCACCCCGGCGCGGGCCACGTGATCGAAGTAGGCCTTGAGCGTCGAAGGCACGCCGAAGTTGTACATGGGCAGACCGATGACGATGACGTCCGCGCGCTCGAGTTCGGCAATGAGCCGATCCGACTCCGCCACGACTCGCTGCTGGTCGAGGGTCCTCTCGGCGGCTGGGGTCGTGAACGCCTGGAACCGATCGGCCGTGAGGTGCGGGACCGGCTCGCGCGCGAGGTCGCGGACGATCACGTCGGCCCCTGGCGCGGTCGGCACTCCGCGCAGCGCATCGACGAACTCGGCAGCCAGGCGGGACGACTGGGCGTCTTCGCCGTGAAGGCTGCTGTTGATCTGCAGGATGGTGGTCATCGCTTTTCCTCTGGGTTTCCCGTGAGCGAGCAGTGGGTTGCTCTGTGGGAGTGCATTTTCCATCTATCCATTGAATTAAAAAGACGATAATTTAGGGTCAAACAGATCTACCTGGATAGATATATGTCCCAGCCACGTATTACTCTCGACCAATGGAACGCACTGGTCACGGTCGTCGAGGCGGGCGGTTATGCGCAGGCTTCGAACCGGCTGCACCGCACCCAGTCCACGGTCACCTACACGATCAAGAAGCTCGAGGACCTGCTCGGCGTGAAGGTCTTCGAACTGCAGGGCCGCAAGGCCGTGCTCACCCCGATCGGCGAGGTGCTGTACCGGCGGGGCCGGGCGCTGGTGGAAGAAGCGGGCCGGCTCGAGCGCGCGACTGCCGAACTCGCACGCGGCTGGGAACCCGAGATCCGTCTCGCCGTGGACATCATCTTTCCGACCTGGCTCCTGCTCGAGTGCCTCGACGCATTCGGCCAGGAGCATCCCGACACCCGCATCGAGCTCATCGAATCCGTACTCGGCGGCACGGAAGAAGCCCTCACCGAGGGACGGGCCGACCTCGCGATCGGCGGCGTGGTGCCCGGCGGATTCATGGGCGATCCGCTCATGCAGGTGCGATTCGTCTGCGCCGCGGCGCCATCCCACCCGCTGCACCAGGGCGGTCGCGCCCTCGGGCTCGACGACCTGCGCCAGCACCGGCACCTGGTCGTGCGGGATTCCGGGGCGCAGCGCAGCCGCAGCGGCGGCTGGCTGAACGAGAAGCGCTGGACGGTCACGAACAAGGCGACGTCCATCCGCGCCGCCTGCATGGGCCTGGGCTACGCGTGGTATCCGGAAGAGAGCATTCGCGCAGAACTCGACTCGGGCGCCCTCGCGCCGCTGCCGCTCGCCGAGGGACGCGAGCGCTACGTCACCCTGTACCTCGTTCACGCCGATCGCGACACGGCTGGACCGGGTGTACGGCGGCTGGCCGAGATACTGCGAAACAAGGTCGCCGAGGGCTGCAGGCAGGCAGCGTTGCAATTGCGACCGGGCGCGCGTGATGATCAGAGTCCATCTTCTCCGCCACCGGAGCCCGCGCCATGACCACAGGCCGATGTCTCTGCGGCACCGTCCGCTACGAAATCGATGGTCCGTTCTCGAACATGGCGCACTGCCATTGCTCCATGTGCCGCAAGCACCACGGCTCGCCGTACGCGACCTGGGCCATCGCACCGCTCGCTGGGTTCCGCTACACGGGCGGAGAAGAGGCGGTCGGCAGATACGATTCCTCGCCGGGCTTCCGCCGTTCGTTCTGCACGATCTGCGGCTCGGTGGTGCCCGACGGCCTCGAGTCCGCGGGCGTGGTGATCTGCCCTGCAGGAAATCTCGAGGGTGAGCCCGGCGTCGAGCCCGGCCTGCACATGTTCGTCGGCTCGAAGGCCCCGTGGTACGAAATCACCGACGGACTGCCGCAGTTCGCCGAGTACCCGCCCCAGTTCGGCATGCAGGCGGCGCCGCGCACTCCGGTCGATGCGAGTGCCGACGGAGTGCAGGGCAGCTGCCTCTGCGGCGAGGTCGCCTATGCGATCTCGGGCCCGCCGATCGGGATGTTCTACTGCCATTGCTCGCGGTGCAGGCTGGGCCGCAGCGCGGCGCACGCGGCCAACGTCTTCTACAAGGCGGACGACCTGCGCTGGGTGCGCGGCCAGGAACTCGTGCAGGAATTCCAGCTGCCCGAAGCGCAGCGCTTCGGCACCGCTTTCTGCCGCCGCTGCGGAAGCGCCATGCCGCGGGTCTCGCTCGAGCGCAACGTTGCCGTCGTTCCGGCGGGTTCGCTCGACACCGACCCGGGAATTCGCGCGCAGGCGCACATCTTCGTCGAGTCGAAGGCCGCGTGGGACCGGATCACGGACCAGATCCCGCAGTTCGCCGGGATGCCGGCCCGCAAGTAGCGACACGGGGCCTCCGATGCGACTGCGCGATTCCGAAATCCTCCACCTGCTCGGCCTGTACGCCTTGCCATGCGTCGTCGCGTGGCTGGCGTGGGGCGTCGGCGCAGCGCTCCTTGCGAGCGCGCTCATGGCGATCGCAGGCATGGTGCTGCGGCTCAAGGCGATGCGCAGCGCGGCAGCGCAGGCCGACGCGCCGCGGCTGCGCCTGCACTCGATCACGTTCTCCCACTACGTGGAGAAAGTCCGCTGGTGCATGGACCGGCTCGGCGTCGACTACGAGGAGGTGCCGAACGCGGGCATCCTCGGCGTGCTGCTGACGGGCCGCACCGTGCCCTGGCTCGAGGTTCCGCCCGGCCTGACGCGCATCGGGGACTCGCCCCGCATCCTTCGCTACCTGTGGGGCGAATACTGCGGACGCCTGCCGACGGAGCGCACCGGATTCCTCGAACCGACCGCCGCGGCACTGGCGCTCGAGCAGAAGTTCGATCGCCGCCTGGGCAACGACGTGAGGGTCTGGGCGTACTCGCGTATCTTCCGCCGCCGCGACCTCACGCTGCGATCGTGGGGCATCGAGGAGCCAGGGATTCCGGCGTGGCAAAGGCTCCTGCTTCGCACGTTCACGCCGGTGCTCCGCGCGGCCGTGACGAGGATGCTGGGCGTCACCTCCAGGCGCGCGGTAACCGCGCTCGAGCGCACGCGGCAGGCGTTCGACGAGGTCGACGCGTTGCTTGCAGACGGCAGGCGCTACCTGCTCGGCGACGCGCCGAGCTTCGCCGACATCACGTTCGCGAGCCTCGCGGCACTCGCGGTGCTGCCCCCGGAATACGCAGGCAGGAGCCTCCAGGGCCGCAGGCTGGCCCTCGAGGACCTCGACGCCGACTGGCGCGCCGAGGTAGAGGATTTTCGCCGTCGGCCAGCGGGCCAGTTCGTGCTGCGCCTGTACCGGGAGGAGCGACTCGGGCCAGCGACCTGACGGCGCCCCGGTCGCCCCACCCTTCCCCGCTCCACCGCTCCGTCCCCTCCACCCCGCCCGCCGCCTCGTCCTGCGCCGCGGAGCGTTGACGGGCGCCACGACCCCAAGCATTATCTGCCCAGGCAGTTACCGCCTGAGCCCCTTATGCCTGAGCAGCATTACCGCGCCGCCTCATACCGTGCCCGCGACAGCGTCGGCTACCTGCTGCGCCGCGTGTACACGACCATGCACGAGCGCATCGAGGCGGCCTTCGCCGGACACGGCTTCACGCTGATGCAGTGGATCGTGCTGATCTACGTCCGCGACGGGCTGGCACGCACGGCGTCCGACATCACGCGCGAGTTCCGCCACGACAGCGGGGCCCTCACCCGCGTCATCGACCATCTCGAGCGACGCGGCCTGCTGGCGCGCAAGCGCAGCACCCGCGACCGGCGCGCCGTCAACCTTGCACTCACGCCCAAGGGCCGGCGGACGGTCGAGGAGCTGCTGCCGGTCGTGGTCGGGCAGATGAATGCCGCACTCGAGCCATTCAGCCGCGCCGAGTTCGAGCAGCTGCGCGAGATGATGGAACGCATGGTCGACCACCTGCAGCAGCTCGCGCCACCCGCGGCGCCGCAGCCGAAGGCCGCGCCCCGGCGCAGGACCGCGACGAGTGCCAGCACTGCCGCGCGGAGCCGCAAGCCGTGAAGCGCTGGCGGATCATTCCTGTAGCCGGGCTCGCGCTGCTTCTCGCAGCCTGCGTCAGCACTCCCCCGGGCGGTCCACGCGTGGCGGAAATCCCAGCTGATGAGCTCGGACTCGCCGGGCCGGCCTACGACGCGGCCCGGGACGAGTGGTGGACGGCGCTGGGCGACCCGCAGCTCGACCGGCTCGTCGGCCAGGCGCTCGAGGGCAACCCGAGTCTTGCCGCCTCCCTCGCGCGCGTGCGCGGCGCCTGGGAGCAGGCCAGGGTCGTGGGCGCCGGGGACGCGGCGCGCGTGGACTTCGACCTGAGCGCATTCCGCTCCAAGGTGAGCGGCAACTACATCTATCCGCCGCCGTACGCCGGATCGACGTTCTGGGACGGCCGGATCGGGTTCAACCTGATGTGGAACCTCGATTTCTGGGGACGGCAGTCGGCGCTGATCGAGCAGGCCAGGTCGAGCGCGCTCGCGGCCGAGCTGGACGCGGCCGCGGCGGGACTCGCGGTTTCCGGGGCCGTCTCCCAGACCTACGTGGACCTCGAGCGCATCGCGGCGCTCGAGAAACTCGCCGACCGCGCCATCCGGCAGCGCGAGGAACTGCTCGCGCTCACGACGCGGCGTGTGAAAGCAGGCCTCGACACTGACGTCGAACTTCGCGCCGCCGAAAGCAACCGCGCGCAGGCGAGAGTCGAGCTCGAGCAGGCGCGCGTGGGGAGCCAGCTCGCGACACACGCGCTCGCCGCGCTCACCGGCCACGGCGCAGCGGATTACGCCTCGATCACCTCGCCGACGCTGGACCTCGAGAAGACCCTGCCGTTGCCGGCGGCCCTGCCGGCGGACCTGCTTGCACACCGTCCGGATGTCGCGGCCGCAAAGGCACGTGTCGCGGCCGCGCAGTCAGGACGAACTGCCGCGCATGCGGCCTTCTATCCGAATGTGAACCTCATCGGATTCGCCGGCTTCACTGCGGTCGGCCTCGAAAGCCTGCCGAAAGGCGACTCGCAGACCTGGACGCTCGGTCCCGCCATTCACCTTCCGGTGTTCGATGCGGGACGCCTGCGCGCCGAGTACGGCAGGACCACGGCGGATCTCGACGCCGCGGTCGCGAGCTACAACGAGACCGTGCTGCGCGCCGTGCGCGAGGCGGCCGACCAGGCTGCGCGGGTCGAGTCCCTCGACCGGCAACTCGCCGAGCAGCAACGTGCGCTCGATTCCGCCGAGCAGGGTTGGCAACTTGCCTCGCAGCGCTTTGATGCCGGACTTGCCAACTTCCTGACCGTCCTGAACGCCGAGACGCAGGTTCTCGGCGCCCGACGCCAGCGCGTCAACCTGCTCGCCGACCGGACGCTTGCGCGCATCGCGCTGCTGGTTGCGCTCGGCGGCAGCTTCGACGCAGATCGACCATTACCCCTCGCCGCTGCCGCGCAGCCCGGCCCGAAGGAGACGCCGAAGTGAGCACCCCCGCCGCCGGTCCAAGCGACGCAGCCCCTGGTTCGGGTCGCCGTCGCGGCCTGCTGATACTCGCAGTCGTCGTGGTCATCGGGCTCGCCGCCTGGGCCGTGTATTGGTACGGCTACGCCCGCTGGCGCGTTTCGACCGACGACGCATACGTCGGCGGCAATGTCGTGCAGGTGACGGCCGACGTCGCGGGAACCATTCTCTCGGTGCACGCCCGCGAGACGGACACGGTCGCCGCCGGCCAGACACTTCTCGAGCTCGATCCGGCCGATGCCCGCGTGGCCATGGAAGCCGCCGTTGCGGACCTCGCCAATACCGTGCGGCAGGTGCATGGCGCGTTCCTGCAGGTGGATCGCCTGCGCGCGCAGGTCACGCTGCGCGAGGTGGAACTCTCGCGCGCGCGCCAGGACCTTGCCCGTCGCAGCTCACTCGCGGAAGGGGGCGCCATATCCGCCGAGGACCTCGCACACGCCCGCGACGCCGTCGCCGGACTCGAAGCGGCCCTGCGTGCGACCCGGGAGGAACTGAACGTCGCACTTGCGCAGACGACGGGCACCACGCCCGCGGACCACCCGCAGGTACTCCGCGCGGCGACACGCGTGCGCGAGGCATCGCTCGCGCTGCAGCGTACGGTGATCAAGGCGCCGGTCCGCGGCGTGATCGCGAAGAAGGGCGTCCAGGTGGGCCAGCGCGTGGCGCCCGGGGCGCCGCTCCTCGGCCTGGTGCCGCTCGAGGACGTGTGGGTGGACGCGAATTTCAAGGAAGGCCAGCTCGAGCAGATGCGGATCGGGCAACCGGTGCGGTTGCGTGCCGACCTCTACGGCGACGGCGTCGATTTTGCGGGTCACATCCGCGGCTTCTCGCCGGGTACCGGAGCCGCGTTCGCGCTTCTGCCGCCGCAGAATGCATCCGGCAACTGGATCAAGATCGTCCAGCGCGTGCCGGTGCGCATCGCGCTCGACCCGGCGCAGGTGCGCGAGCATCCGCTGCGCATCGGGCTGTCGATCAGCGCAGTCGTCGACGTGCACGACCAGACGGGCAGCGTGCTCACCGAGCCCCGCAGCGAAGTCACCGCCGCAATCGCACCGCGCGCGACTGCCGACCCGGCGACCGAGGCGCTGATCGCGCGCACCATCGCAGTCAGCTCCGGACAACCGGCTCCGAGGTAATGAGCGTGCGGCGCGACGACCAGGACCGGCCGCTGATCCCGCTGCCGGCCGGCACGCGGGGCATGACTGCGTTCGCGCTTGCGCTCGGCACCTTCATGCAGGTGCTGGACATGACGATCGCGAACGTCTCGCTGCCGACCATCGCCGGCAACCTCGGGGTGAGCACGAACCAGGGCACCTGGATCATCACGTCGTTCGCGGTCTCGAACGGCATCTCGGTGCCGCTGACCGGCTGGCTCATGCGCCGCTACGGCGTGGTGCGCACCTTCGTCGCCTCGGTCTCGCTCTTCACGATCGCGTCCTTCCTGTGCGGCATCGCCTGGAGCTTCGAGTCGCTGATCGCGTTCAGGATCCTGCAGGGCGCGGTCTCGGGCCCGATGATGCCGGGGTCGCAGGCACTGCTCATGTCGATCTATCCCGCGTCGCGGCGCGGCACGGCGCTCGCGATCTGGTCCATGACCACGCTGATCGCCCCGGTGGCGGGGCCGCTGCTCGGAGGCTACATCTCCGACAACTACTCCTGGCCATGGATATTCCTGATCAACCTGCCGGTGGGCGCGCTGAGCGCCATCATGTGCTGGCGCGCACTGCACGCGAAGGAGACGCCCACGGAGAAGCTGCCCGTGGACTGGACCGGCCTGGTGCTGCTGGTGGTCTGGGTCGGCGCGCTGCAGATCATGCTGGACACGGGACGCGACGCCGACTGGTTCGCATCGCCGCAGATCGTGACGCTTGCGGTCGTGGCGGCGGTCGGCTTCGTCGCGTTCCTCATCTGGCAACTCACCGAGCGGCACCCGATCGTCGACCTCAGCCTGTTCCTCGGGCGCAACTTCACGATGGGCACGCTGATCACCTGCGTGGGATACGCGGTCTTCTTCGGCAGCGTGGTGATCATGCCGCTCTGGTTGCAGACCCAGCTCGGCTATACGGCGAGCTGGGCGGGAATCGTCCAGGCCCCGTCGGGGCTCGTGGCGCTGCTGTTCTCGCCCCTGGCAGGGCGTCTCGTGACGCGCGCGGACGCGCGCATCGGGGCCTCGATCTCTTTCCTGGTCATGGCAGCCGGCCTGTACATGCGTGCGCTGCTCAACTCGCAGGCTTCCCTCGGGGATTTCATACTGCCGATGCTGCTGCAGGGCGCGGGCATCGCGTTCTTCTTCGTGTCCGTCGTGACCATCACCCTCGACGGCATCACGCCACAGCGGATGCCGGCCGCCACCAGCATCTCCAACTTCCTGCGAATCACGGCGGCGGCGTTCGCCACCTCGATTTCGACCACGATCTGGGACAACCGGGCAAGCCTGCACCAGAGCCGCCTCGCCGAGGCCTCCAGCATCTTCGACCCGAAGCTGCAGCAGGCCCTGGCAGGGCTCCACGACGTGGGCCTGACCGACCCGCAGTCGATCGCCGTGCTCACGCGCGGCATGATCCAGCAGGCTTACACGCTCTCGTCGATCGATTACTTCTACGCGACCAGCTGGATCGCGGTGCTGCTCGCCGGCCTGGTCTGGTTCACGCGGCGGCCGCGTGTCGCAAGCGGCGTGCCCATCGCCGCCGACTGACCCGGCAAGGCGCCGAGGCCGCCTGCAGGCGATCGCAGTGCGCGGGGCCGAAGCCCACGCCGCCTACTCCTCGGGCTCGTTCTCCTCGGCGCTCCACTTGCGACGGTGCGCGAACTCTGCCGCCGCACGCACGGAGGCGTGACGGTTCGAGAGCAGCAAGGACGACGGATCGCACACCCGCGCCCGTATCACGCCGAGATCGACCGCGGCGTCGAACAGGCTGGGATACCAGCGCTCCCAGCCCGGAAAGATCTCGTCGCAGCGCTCCTTGAGGGTCATGCCCCGGAAGTCTGCCTTCGAGCCCACGGGCCGGCAACCCCGCCGCGTACTTCAGCCCGAGACCGAGCCGAGAAGGCTCGCGTAGGCGCCCGGGTCGGTGGCGAGCACGAACGCAAGCCCCGCGAGCGCGCCGCCCAGGTGCGCGTCGTGGTTGATGCGGCCGCGGGCCTGGCGGCCCGCGTACCACGAGTACGCGACATAACCAATCGCGAACAGTGGCGCGGGGATCGGTATGGGAATCGGGAAGATGATCAGCTTCTGCCACGGGAAGTAGACGATCGACGCGAAAAGCACGGCGGAGATCGCCCCCGAAGCGCCGAGCGACGCGTACTCGGGGTCGTTGCGGTGCTTGAAGTACGTGCCCACGTCGCTCGCGACCAGGCCGAACAGGTACAGCGCCGCAAAGCGCGCGGACCCGATCTGGCGCTCGACCTGGAATGCGAAAAAGTAGAACGTGAATGCGTTGAAAAGCAGGTGCGAGAGATCGGCGTGCACGAACCCGCTGGTGATGATCGTTTCGTACTGCCGGCGGCGAAGGAACCAGTAGGGCCGGAAGAGGCTCCGCTGGATGATCCCGGGCGACCCGTAGAGGCCGGCAAGGCTGACGGCAACCGTGACGGCGAGGATGATCAGCGCGACGCCCATGTCACTCCTTATGGCTCACGTAAACGAGGGCGCCTGTATCAAAGCCGAGGTCCCTGGCGCGGGCGACGAGTCGATCGACCTCTTCCTTCGGTGGATGCGCCTGCCGCGCAAGGATCCACAGGTAGGACCGGGTCGGTCCGGCGACGAGCGCGATCGAATACGCCGGATCCAGGTCGACGACGTTGTAGCCGCCGTAGAACGGGCCGAAGAAGGACACCTCGAGCTGGCCCACGTCGCGTGGCCCGACGAATCGGGCGCGGCCGTGGGCATCGCGCCACTCCTTCTTCTCCGCGTCGTAGCCGCGATTCAGGACATCGATGCTGCCATCCTCACGCGCCGCGTAGGTCGCGGTGACGCGCGTGAGGCCGCGCTCGAATCCGTGATCGAGGCGCGCAATCTCGTACCACGTACCGAGATACCGCGCAGGGTCGAATCCCTTGACCGGCTCGACGCCGTCTGGAATCTGGCCGCATCCCGCAAGCAGCACGCAGCCGACCCACGCGAGGGCACGACCGACGACTCGACATTTATCGATTTTCATAGGTGCGGATGTTCTCATGCCGGACCCGGCGGATCGAGGGAATCCGCTCCGGCCGGGATGCTCACGCGCCGAATCAGCGCTTGAACCGGATGTCGCCCGCAAGCTCCGGCTTGTGCCCGCGCTTGGTGGAGTAGAACTTCCGTATGACGTCGAGGTCCCGCTCCTCGTCACCGGTGAAGCGGACGTAGGTGTCCATCCCGACGGTGCGCGTGGCGTAGTCGATGTACGCCAGCGCCACCGGGACATCCGCGGCGAGCGCGAGCTGGTAGAAACCGGACTTGAAATGATCCGTGTGGGACCGGGTCCCTTCCGGAGTGATGGCGACCCACATCCAGTCCCGGCGCCGGAACTCCTGCACCAGGGCATCGACGAACCCGCGTGAGCGGCTGCGGTCGACCGGAATGCCGCCGAGCCGCTGCAGGAGTCCGCTGAAGGGCTTGCGGAACATTTCGGCCTTGCCGATCCAGTTCGCCGGCAGGTCGTTGGCGATGCGGAACGTCAAGCCGATCGGGAAGTCCCAGTTCGACGTGTGCGGATACACGATGATGATGCCCTTCGGCTCCGGCGGCCACACGAAACTGGACTTCCAGCCGAAGAGCCGCAGCAGGCCGATGAGCGCGCGTCGCCAGAGCGACAGCCGCTGCGGTCCACGATTCGCTGAATTCATGCTATCGCCTCTGCCTGCGCTTCAACGCGCCCACGAAGCCTTCCAGCGTGGGCGAAACCGCGCCCGTCGGGATCATGGCCTCGATGAGCTGGAATCGCCCACGCGTCGCCGACGCGCGCGCAAGTGCGGTGGCGAGTTCCCGCCGCGTCGTGACCCGTACGCCGTCGCCGCCGAGCGCCCCCGCCAGCTCGGCGAAGTGCCAGTCGTCGAGCGTGTTGAATTTCGACTCCGGCTGGAACACGCGCAGCATCTCCCAGCTCAGGTTGTTCATCACGAGCACGATCGGGTCCCATCCATAGCGTCGGCAGTTGCCGAGCTCCCATCCGGTCATCTGGAACGCGCCGTCGCCCACCAGCACCAGCGGACGCTGGCCGGTCGCGGCCTGCAGGCCGAGCGCCGCGGGCACGCCGAATCCCATGGTCGCGTAATAGCCCGGCGCGACGATTTCGGTGTTTTCGATCTCGAACGCCGTGAACAGGCAGTCTCCGCAGTCGCTCGCCACAGGCATGCGGCCGGCGCGCGCAAAGAGGTCGTTCACGGCCTTTGCAATGTCGACCGGCGCGATCGGCCCGTCATCGGCCGCGAGCCCGCGTGGGTACTCCGTTGCGCGGCCCTCCGGGCGTGACGGCCGGTCGGAGACGCGACGCGCAAGCTCGTCCACCAGCGCGGCCAGCGGGATGTTGCCGTAGCGGTGGAATCCCATCGTCACCGAGCGGTCCACCGCGAGGATGCTGTTGCGGTAATCCACGCGCCCCTCGGACACGCCGAAGTTGGTGTCCGACATCGTGACGCCGAAGAGCAGCAGGCAGTCGGACTCCTCCACCGGACGGCCGACGTCCGGGTGCGCCGTGAGCCCGAGGTAGGTGCCGAGGACAGGGACCTGGCTGCCGGCGAGCAGGCCGCGTCCCATGAACGACGTGACCACGGGCACGTGCAGGCGCCGCGCCAGCTCCGCGACGCGCGACTCGATGCCGAACCGGCGCACTTCGACGCCGACCATCATCACCGGCCGGGACGCGCCTGCGATGCGCTCCATGATTTCGTCGGCGCAGGCAGACACCGCCTCGGCATCGAACTCGGATTCGCGCAAGCCTGCGCACCGGCTCGCATTCCTCGAACACCCGGTCGCGCGGCAACTCGAAGTACACCGGCCGCGACTGCTCGAGGCAGCTGCGCAATACCCGCGCGATCCTGCCGGGCGCACTGGACCGGGTCGTCGAGCAGCGCCTGGTCGCAGGTGATCTCGCGGTAGATCTCGAACTGGGAGTCGAGGCGCTTGACCTGGTGGTGCAGGAGCAACCCGGCACGGCCCTCGTTGCGGCCCGGCGCGCCGGAGACGACCACGAGCGGCGACTTCTCGGCGTAGGCCGCCGCTACGGGATTCACCATGTTGAGCGCGCCGGCCCCGTAGGTGACCGCCGCCACGCCCGGCGCGCAGCTGATGCGCGCGGCCGCGTCGGCCGCAAAACCCACCGAGGGCTCGTGGCTCAGCGTGTACAGCGGGAGGATCCCGGACTCCTCGATCACCTTGAAGAACTGCAGCACGAAATCGCCGGGAATGCCGAAGACCTGGCGCGCGCCGTGGTCCTTGAGCGCCGTCAGCAGCGACTGGGCAAGGTTCATGGCTGCCGATCCGAGATCGCCACCGTTATCCGCGCGGCGCCGGGACGAGCAGCTGGGAATTCACCTCGAATCGCGAGCCGTCCGCGGCCTCGAGTTCGACCTGCCACAGTTCCTCGTCCGGGATCATCGTGCGCTCATGCCCCGGCAACTCGCGCTCGTCGTCCACCTGGATGCCCCAGATTCGCACGTGACGAATGCCCTTGACCGGGATGCAACCGACGGCGAACTGCGATCGGATCGCGCGCGCCACGTCATCGCTCGCCCAGGTCGCATAACCGCAATCGCGGATCGCCGCAACCTCTGGCGGCATGGCTGGCTCGGAATTCCTGTCCTGCATGGAACAAACCCTCCGTCGACCTCTTACAATACCGCCGCAATGCCAGAAACAGAACGCCTGGACGCGGGAACACCGCCACGCCGCCCAAGTCTCTCGATCGCGCTCGTCGGCAGCGGAGGCGCGGGCGTCATGACCGCCGGCAACATGCTGCTCGAGGCGGCCGCCTTTGCCGGCTACTACGCCATCATGACGCGTTCCTCCGGCCCCCAGATCCGCGGCGGCGAAGCAGCTGCCATGATCCGGATCGCATGCAAGCCCATCGAGTGCATGGCCGACCAATTCGACGTCCTCGCCGCCGTGGACTGGGAGAACATCCACCGCTTCGGCTCGGAAATACCGCTCGGGCCGGACAGCCTGATCGTCAGCGACCCCGACCAGGGCGAGCCGCACGCGGTCTTCACGCGCAGCGGCGCGGATCTCGTGCAGGTGTCGCTGAAGAAACTGGCCCGGGCGATTCCGGACGGTCGCCCCAACATGCTGCTGCTGGGCCTCGTCGCCGCGGTGCTCGGCCTGCCGGACGACGCCGTGGCGAATGCGGTCGGCAAGTCGCTGGCCAAGCGCCCGGCGGCCCTGGCGCCGAGTCTCGCGGCCGTCGCCGCGGGGCGCGAGGCGGCCTCGGCCTGCCCGCCCCGCGGTACCCTCGAGCCGCCGCCCCGGAGAGACTCGCAACGCTGGCTCATCAACGGCAACGAAGCCGCGGGCTACGGCGCGATCCGCGGTGGGGTCCGCTTCGTGGCCGCCTACCCGATCACGCCGGCAACGGAGCTGCTCGAGTGGATGAGTCCGGCGCTGGCCGAAGTCGGTGGAACGCTGGTGCAGGCCGAGGACGAACTGGCCGCCATCAACATGGCGATCGGCAGCGCCTACGGCGGCGTGCCCTCGCTCACGGCGACCTCGGGACCCGGGCTTGCGCTCATGGTCGAGTCGCTCGGCCTCGCCGTCGCGTCCGAGACTCCGGTCGTGGTCGTGGACGTGATGAGAGTCGGGCCCTCCACGGGCATTCCCACGAAATCCGAGCAGAGCGACGTCAACATCGCCCTCTACGGCCTGCACGGGGATGCGCCGCACCTCGTGCTCGCACCGAACTCGGTCGCCGACTGCCTGCGTACAACGCAATGGGCCGTGCGGCTCGCCGAGGCGCTGCAGGCTCCGGCGATCGTGCTCTCCGACCAGTTCCTCGGGACAGGCGCGCGCGGTCATCGAGCGACCGTCCGATGAAGCCGATGCGGCACCGCCCCCGCGCCTGGTGGCGACAGCGAACGAGTCCGGCTACTGCCGCTACGCGCTCACGCCCGACGGCGTCTCGCCGATGGCGATCCCGGGCACCGCGGGAGTGACCTACACCGCCGACGGGCTCGAGCACGGCGAACGCGGGACCCCCTCCTCCCAGGGCGCGGATCATCTCGCGCAGCTCGACAAGCGTCTTCGCAAGCTCGAACTCTTCGACTACGGCGCTGCCTGGGCCGACGTCGAGGGCGATGGCGATCTGGCCGTGCTCACCTTCGGCTCCTGCACAGGCGTCGTGCGCGAGGGCCTCGCTCGCGCGCAGGCCGATGGAGTCCGGGCCCGACTCGTCTCGATGCGGCTGCTGTCCCCGGCGCAGCCCGCGCGCCTCGCCGCCGCACTCGAAGGCGTCCGCAAGTTGCTCGTGATCGAGCAGAACCACGCCGGGCAGTTTCACCGCCACCTGCGCTCCGAGTACGACCTGCCGGGTGAGGTCACGGCGCTGCACCGTCCGGGCGCCCTGCAGTTCAATCCGGGCGAGATCCACCGCAGGCTGGTCGAATGGAGCAGAGGATGACCGGAATGCTCACGCACACGGACTTCAAGTCGGACATCAAGCCGGTCTGGTGCCCGGGCTGCGGCGACTTCGGCGTCGTCAATGCGCTCACCAAGGCTCTCGCGAAGATGGAACTGCGGCCCGAGAACGTGGCCGTCGTCTCCGGCATCGGCTGCTCGTCGCGAATTCCGGCGTACACCAGCTGCTATGGCTTCCACGGCGTGCACGGCCGCGCGCTCGCCGCCGGCACCGGACTCAAGATCGCGCGCCCGGACCTCACCGTGATCGTCACGGGCGGCGACGGCGACGGCTACTCGATCGGCGGCAACCACTTCCTCCACGCCTGCCGCCGCAACGTGGACATGACCTACATCGTCATGGACAACCGCGTGTACGGAATGACCAAGGGCCAGCCCTCGCCCACCACCGAGCCCGACTGGGACTCGAAGCTCTCGCCCGAAGGCACCGGGCTCAGGGAATTCCACCCGATGGTCGTGGCGCTGTCGTCCGGCGCAAACTTCATCGCGCGGGCGTTCACCGGGGATCCGAACGGACTTGCAGACCTGATCGTCCAGGCCGTGCGCCACCCTGGATTCTCCTTCGTCGAGGTGCTCTCGCCCTGCGTCACCTTCCGGCCCGAGCAGCGCGACTGGAAGAAGGTCGTCAAGCACGACGCGATCAGGCCCACCTCGGACATCGCGCGCGCCGCGAGGCGCATGCTGCGGGACAC
This sequence comes from uncultured Gammaproteobacteria bacterium, assembly GCA_963726665.1. Classification (GTDB taxonomy): domain Bacteria; phylum Pseudomonadota; class Gammaproteobacteria; order Steroidobacterales; family Steroidobacteraceae; genus RPQJ01. The sequence continues at coordinate 120,165 of CAVSDW010000017.1, forward strand.
CGGCTTCGACCTCGGCGTGCTGTACGCCGGAGAGCGCAAGCCCTACGAGCCTCGTGGCCGCCGCGAGCTGCGTGACGTCTCGGCGCTCGAGGCGAGGTTCCTGTTATGAAACGCAAGCTGCCGCGCACCGTGCAGGAATTCATGGCCTACGCCTGGGCCATGGAAGTCGAGGCCGCCGACCGCTACGCGGAACTGGCCGAGCAGATGGACACGCACCACAACGCCGAGGTCTCCGAACTGTTCGCGAAGCTCGCGCGGATCGAGGGCCTGCATCGCGACCAGATCGCGGCTCAAATGGGATGGTCCCGGCCGCCCGATACGGCATCGTTCCGCTGGGAAACCCCGGAGGGGCCCGAGACCACGGACTACGGCGACCTCCATTACCTGATGCAGCCATACCACGCGCTCAAGCTCGCGGAACACAACGAGGAACGGGCGGCGGAATTCTTCGAGCGCTTCGCCAGGGCGAAACTGCCCGCCGATGTCCGCGCGGCCGCGCTCGAGATGGCTGCCGACGAACGCGAACACGTGCGACTGATCAGGGAGTGGCTTCTGAAGTTTCCCGAGCCGGCGGCTGGCTGGGACGAGGATCCTGATCCGCCGGCGGTGGCGGACTGACTTCCGCCGGGACCGCGAACGCGGGCATCGGGCTTTTCGGATCCGGCGCCGGGGCAACGACCTCCGTCTCCATGAACTTCTGCATGGCGGTCAGGAACGCGTCCAGGGCGAAAAGTGCCACGCCCATGATCACGAGCGCGGCAACGAGCGAGATCGCGTACTGAAGCAGGCGGCGCGGCTGCTCCGGCTGCGCGCGGCGTGGGCCCTCGCGCGGTCCATGAGCGCGCGTTCAATCGCGTCCCGCTGCTCTCGGGCGCCGTCGGCCGTCGGCGTCGGCTGGGTCGACCCGGTCCCGGTCACTGCAACTCGTAGACGAAGTCGTACGCCGTGCCCTTCGCATCGCGGGCGTGAAGCTTCATCTGGCCACGCGCAGCCGCGTACTTGCCGGTGCCGCCGGTGATCGCGAGGACCGAGTCGCCTGCGTCCAGGAACGGCCCTTCCACCGTCAACTGGCCGTCCTTGAGCGACAGCGTCCACGTGCATTCCCAGGCCTTGCCCACGGCGGTCCGCACGCAGTAACCCTGGTCGGTCCCGACTTGCGTCTTGTTGGCCTTGTCGAACACCGGATTTGCGAATGTGAGGACGTCGCCGGCCGAGTCGCCCTTGGCGCCCGTGTCGGTGACGGCGTCCGTGTCGGCGTGTTCGACGACACTGATGACCTCACCTGCAGAGGCACCCGCAGTCGCGGCGAGCAGAGCGAAGGCGAAAATCCCGTACTGTCTTGCCATGGCCGAATTCTCCCGTCGGCCCGCCAGGGCCGGCCATCGTTCTAGTTGAGATCAGGGTCCTTGAAGTACTTGGTGCCCTGCACCGTCAGCTCGAGTGCCAGGCCTGCGTCCGAGAGCTGGTATAGCCAGGCACCGGGCGATGCCTCGACCGCGCCGTCGTACAGGCCGCCGCCCATGCCCGGGTTCACCGTGAGGTTGGCGTCGGCGCCGAGTTCCACGCCGGTGTTGACGAAATTCGCGTACGCCTCCGGCGTCTGGAAGACCCAGATCAGGTGGTTCTTCGAGACACCCATGCCGAGGCCCGCGGAGACCGAGACCATCATCATGAAGGTCTCCTTGCCGGACGCATTGTCCACTGCCACCCCCTTGCCGCCTCCCCCACCCGCAAAGAAGATCTTGGTGCTGATGTCGCTGAACACCGCGTAGCCGGCCGACTCCCTGATGGCGCGGGCCGCCGAAGGTTGCTGCGCGTACAGGGCCTGCAGTGTCTGCTGCGCCATCGTGTCGATCTGTGACCGCTGCTGGTCCGGGCTGTCGGCGTACGCGCTGGCGCCGGCGAGGAAGGTCATCGTGATCAATGCGGCGAGGCCGGCGAACCCGCCGGACAGGCACAGGCTTAACGATGCGATGCATTTGAGGTCTCCTGTATGGATTGGAAGATGGTACCAACTCCGCCCGGCGAGGGCACGGGTTCGACCCGACGGCCACCTCGCGGCGGGCCGGAATGCATCGCCCCGGACCGCCCGTCGCCTAAGAGCGCAGTCCACGCCGGCGTCAAGTACCTCATCGCCGTCCTGCGGCAATCCGCAGTCCGCTACCGGGTTGCCGTCGTTGACAGCCGGGGGCCGCGCCTAGCATCGCGGCAGGCCGGCGGGCTGTGACCGCCCGTCCTGTTGCACCCGAACGCTGGAGCATGCCATGCGGCCAAGTCCCGATCGCCGTCCCCTGCCGCCGCCCCTGCCCGAATGGTTCCCACGCGGCACCGCGCTGCTGCGTGACCCGACGTTGAACAAGGGCACCGCCTTCACGGAGCGGGAGCGCGACGTGCTGGGCCTGCGCGGCCTGCTGCCGCCCTACATCTGCACGCAGGAAGACCAGGTCGCCCGCGTCCTGAAGAACTTCCACCGACTGCAGACGCCGCTCGCGAAGTACATCCTGATCGAGGCGCTGCAGGACCGGAACGAGGCGCTTTTCTATCGGCGTCATCATGGAGAACCCGGACGAGATGATGCCGATCATCTACACGCCGACCGTCGGCCTCGCCTGCCAGCAGTTCGGCCACATCTACCGCCGGCCACGCGGGCTCTTCATCTCGGCCGCCGACCGCGGGCGCATTGCGCAAGTCATGCGCAACTGGCCGCACCGCGAGGCCGCGATGATCGTCGTCACGGACGGCGAGCGAATCCTCGGCCTCGGCGATCTCGGCGCAAACGGCATGGGCATCCCGATCGGCAAGCTGGCGCTGTATACCGCGTGTGCCGGCCTGCACCCGCGTCGCTGCCTGCCGGTGATGCTCGACGTCGGCACCAACAACGAGGCGCTGCTCGAGGATCCCTTGTACCTCGGGATCCGGCAGAAGCGACTCTCGGGCGAGGCGCTCGACGAAATCGTCGAGGAGTTCGTCGAGGCGACGCAGGAGGCGTTCCCCGGCGTCGTCGTCCAGTTCGAGGACTTCGCGAACCACAACGCCTTTCGCCTGCTCGACAAATACCGCGACCGCGTCTGCTGCTTCAACGACGACATCCAGGGCACAGGGTCGGTCACGGTCGCAGGCATGCTCTCGGCGCTGCGCGTCACGCGCAGCAGGATTTCGGAACAGACGTTCCTGTGCCTGGGCGCCGGCGAGGCCGCAACGGGCATTTCCAACCTGCTGGTCAGCGCGATGGTCGACGACGGCCTGGACGAGCGGTCCGCACGCGACCGCTGCTGGATGGTGGACGTTGGCGGCCTCCTGGTCGCGGGACGCGAGGGATTGCCGTCGCACGCTCTGCACTTTGCGCACCAGCACGCCCCTATCTCGGATTTCCTCGGGGCCGTGAAGGCGATCAAGCCGACCGCGATAGTCGGCGCGAGCGCGACAGCCGGTCTATTCACGCGCGAAGTCATCGAGGAGATGTCGCGGCTGAACGAGCGGCCGATCGTGTTCGCGCTTTCGAACCCGACCTCGAAATCCGAGTGCACCGCGGAGCAGGCCTATGCATGGTCCCGGGGGCGGGCGCTCTTCGCCTCGGGCAGCCCGTTCGACCCGGTCACGCTGGACGGCCGGCGCTTCGTGCCGCGACAGGGCAACAACTCGTACATCTTCCCGGGCGTCGGGCTCGGGGTCGTCGCGGTGCGTGCCTCGCGGGTGACAGACGAGATGTTCATGGCCGCCGCGCGCACGCTCGCAGAGCATGTGAGCGAGGCGGACCTCGCCCAGGGAAGCCTCTACCCGCCGCTCAACCGTGTCCGCGAGGTCTCGGCGCACATTGCCGCCGCCGTCGCGGAGGTCGCGTTCCGCGTCGGCCTCGCGGGAATGGAGCGACCGGCCGACCTGATCGAATACATGCAGTCGCAGATGTACCAGCCACGCTACGCGAGCTACGCGTAGCGCAGGGCGCCGGCCCGGCCGGATCGCGATGCTGCTCGAGACCTGCGGGACCCGACCGCCGCAGGTCGACCGTCACTCGTCGATGATGATGACGCCATCGACCGGAACCGAGCGCGCGGATCCTGTCGCCGTTCCCGCCGTCGAAACGATTCGCGACAGCTGGCGCGTGGTCGGCGCCTGCAGTGAACGTGTGGCAGGCGACGCATCCCTGCACCGGGAGATCTGCGCAAGCAACGCCGCCGGAGACACCGGCCGCCCGAGCAGGTCCTGCATGAGCGAGCGGGCGTCGCGCTCCGAGCCATATCGCAGCAACCGCTCACCGACCCACGCGTACCAGCCGGCATTCCCTGAATCGAATGACCCCACGACTTCGGCCGTGCGTTGCCGCATCTCCGCGGTGAGCATTGCGCCGAGGCCGTAATTGACCATGTAGCCCGGGTCGCTCGCGAGCTGGACGCGCATGGCCCACCAGGGGATCTCGGGATGCGGCAGCACGTGAAGGTAACGGCTGGTGATGTCCGTCCACAGGGCATTCGGGTTGGCGCCGGGATCCCGGAGCAGGCGCAGTTCGAACAGGGCCCAGGCCACGTCCAGCATCACGTCGCCGAAGAGTGCGCGCATCGATGCGGGCTCCGCAGTACCTGCGCCGAGGTAGCGCCGCTGCCACGCCGGCTCGTACACGCTCCACGACGGTACGTCAGCGAACGCCTCCGTGAACAGGGTGTCCGGCCAGTCCATGTAGGCGGGGCGGTTGCGGATCGCGCTCACGTGCACCGCATGGCCATTCTCGTGCACGAGTTCGTTCAGCGAGAAGAGTCCGCCCGTCGGGTACGTGCCGACCACGCGCGCCACGGACGCGTGCCACGCGGCACCCGACGCGCGGCCCCGGGTCACGAAATCGGTGTAGGCCAGCGGCGACTTCCCGGCTCTCGGCGCCAGGTCGAACATGACCTTGAGCTGGCCCAGGTCCGCGCCGAGGTCGCGGTAGAAGCGCTCGTTCACCGGGAGCAGTGATTCCGCAGGGATCATCGCCGCCAGTTCGCGATTGGCTGCGCTGTTCGCATGGCGGTAGTCCCAGGGCTCGACCATGCGCGGGTCGCTCGCCTGTCGCCAAGCTTCGAGGATGTCGACGAGCCAGCGCTCGACGTCCGCCGCGCCGACACCGAGCGCGCGAGCCGCCGCGTCGATCGCGGAACCACGCTTCGCCCCGTCCGCCGCCGCCATTGCAATCATGCGACGGTAGGGACTTTCCTTCCCACCGACGCCATAGAGCGCCTGCCAGAGAGGCAGGAACGAATCGAACAGCGCCTTGCGTCGTGCCGGCTCATCGACCACGTGCAGCAGCTGCAACGCCGTTCCGCGGTCGATGGTTCCGCCCTCGAAGGCGAGCGCGTTGCCGTACTGGACGAAGCAGGAAACCAGCGCAGCACGGAGCCTCGCGTAGTCGAGGGTTCCGCTCCGCGCGTCACTGCACGGCGGCCCGGGCCCGTCGGCGGTTTCGTCCCCGGCGGCCAGCGCATCCAGCGACGCCCGCATCGCGGCGACCGCACGCGCGTCGGCTGGCGACAACGACTCGCCCGCGATGCCGGAAAGGTCCGCATCCAGCCGCCGTCGCGTGGAGTCCGAGTGGGCCTGCCATTGCTCGAGGTTACGGCCGAGATAGCGCTGGTCCAAGCCGGACTCGACCACGGCGAGCGCGCCGTGCGCATCGAGGAAATCGAGAAACGCCTGCTCGGTGGCCGCGACCGGGGCAATGGCCGCGGAATCACCCGCGGCGGCCACGCCAGACAGGACGAACAGGACCGCTCCAAGCGCGACCGCCTTCATGCCGCCTCCCCGCCTCGCTCCGCATACCGGTCGATCCCGACCGAGGTTCGAGTAGCATACGCGACTCGCGCGCCGAGCCATTCGCGCACGCGAGCACCAGCGACCGGCAGGAGTCCTTAGATGAGCAACAACCATTCCGACAAGGCGATTCTCGTCACGGGAGCGTCGACCGGCATCGGCCGGGCGTCTTCCCTCGCGCTGCTCGACGCGGGATTCCGCGTCGTCGCCTGCGTGCGCAATGGACGGGCCGCAGAAGCCTTGCGCTCCCGAGTCCAGGGCGCTCATGCGGACCGGTTCAGCACCCTCGAACTCGACGTGACCAATCCCGGGCAGATCGCTGCCGGCGTCGTCGCGGTCGACAGGATCGTGGGCGAGCGGGGCCTCTGGGGACTCTTCAACAACGCGGGCGTCGCGGTAGGCGGCCCGCTCGAGTGCGTGCCCATCGCCGAGATTCGTCAGCAACTCGAGGTGAACGTCGTGGGCCAGGTCGCCGTGACGCAGGCCTTCCTGCCCCTGTTGCGCAAGGCGCGCGGCCGTATCCTGACAACGGGTTCGATCGCTGGGTTCTCGACGATTCCGGGCCTCGGCCCGTATTCCATGTCGAAGCACGCGGTCGAGGCGATGAGCGACGCTCTGCGCCGCGAGTTGCGTCCGTTCGGCATCGAAGTGTCGCTTCTGGAGCCCGGTTCGATCGCCACCGACATCTGGGGTAAGGCCTCGAGCTCGGTGAACCAGACCCGGGAGGCCCCGACGGCCGGCCTCGTGGAACTCTATGGTGGACTGATCGACTCGCTGCGCGATATCACCTCACGCGCCGCGCGCGATGCCTCGCCGGTCGAGGTCGTGACGCGTGACGTCGTCCACGCATTCACCGCCGCGCGCCCGCGGACGCGCTACTGCAATGGCTCGGGTTCGGGCGCGCGCAAGGTGCTGAGGCGCCTGCCCGACCGCTGGATGGACGCCGCCGTCGCCCGCATGTTCCGCTGGGGATGACGGCGACACCGATCGAGCCCACCGCGCTGCGTAGTTACCGTGGACCCACGTCGGTATCCGGCGGGGGCGGCGGTGGCGTAACCCTTTCCGCCGCGAGCACGGCGATGCGCAGCTTCCCGGGCGCCGACTGCGCGCGTATGTCCGCCACGACGGCGCGCGCAAGCCCGTCACGCGCGCTCGAACCCGGTCATCGGCATGATGAAGAGACCATAGAACGCGCCGACGCCGCTCGAGCGGCCCTGCGCATGCGAACTCACCTCGGCCAGCGGCTTCGCATTGGCGAGGTCGATCACCGTGGCCACCGCGGTCGCGTGCTCCTTCGACGTCTCGGCACCGACGAAGCCCATGTAGAAGGCCATGCCGCCGTGCTCGTCCGTCGGTGTATTCGTTGACCTCGCCGATCAGGACCAGGTAGTCGGTGCCCAGCCTCTCGCGCACCCGTGCGCAGGTCGCGGGCTCCAGCATCTTCGTGAGCGAGGCATCCGCGTCTTCGAACGCGACGTCGAGGAAGTCCTGTGGCGGCACCACCTTGATGGCGTCGTCCTCGTCCTCGATCGCCTTGCTGAACTCCTCGATCATCTGGCGCGGCCCGATCGTCACCACGAACGCGGTCGAATCCGCCGTCACGTCGCGCTGGTCGACGATCTCCGCCTTGGGCTTGTACGGGATGATCACGCAAGCTGCGGCGACTACCGCGGCCGCGATGACAGTGAGCCCGCGGGCCAGCGTTTTCGTGCGCATCGTGATCACCCTGGATTTTCGGCCGTCACGGCTTTTCCTTTCCCGCAACGATCCGGCCCTCCGTATCGTCCCGGATCCACTGGTACATCTGGTAGCCGTAACCGGTCGTGCGGTCGCAGTGCAGCGAGTAGACGTGACCGGCGCGCAGATCCACGTCCGCAGACTTCGCGCCCGTCGCGAACCCGCTCGGCTCGATCATGACGCTCACGCCGTAGAGGCACTCCCAGTACACGGGATACGTGCCGGGCAGCAACCGGATCTTCGAGTAGTCGGAGCGCGAGACCTTCCGATTGCCGATCATCACGCCGGCCGCATCCCCGAGGTCGATGACGGAAAGGTCGGCATCCGGACGCGGCGGGCCGCCGTACATCTTGTAGGCGTACTCCGTCGTCGTGCATGCGCTTGCACACACGACCGCTGCAACGAGGACGACGGTGGCAAGGGCCCTTGCGGGACCGGACCTGCCCAAGGGTCCACTACTGGCGTCCGTCGTCGCGGGTCGCCACATGCGGCGATTGTCTGCCGCGGCCCCTGCGGCCAACCATAGGTACTTCGTGCAGGGCCGGGGGCCCTGTTGTTTCAACGGCCCGCGAGACGATTCGGGATCAGTCGCCCGAACCCGTACCCGGGCCTGCGCGGCGCGCGCGCGCAATGCTGCGCTTGCCGGCCCCGAAGAACTCCAGGTAGCGTCGCGCCTCCGCGCTCGCATAGGCGCCGCTCGCCAATTCGGCTGCCGCAATCTCGCGCATGTTGCCGACCGGCACGTTCACGGCGCGGAATGCCTTCTTGAGTTCCTCGACCGTCGCCCGCGGCAGGCCGCGGCGACGCAGGCCCACGACGTTGAGGCCGACGATCTCGTCGCGTTCCGTCACCATGGTGAAAGGCGGCACGTCCTGGGAAATCCGCGCCGCCCCTCCCACGATCGCGCCCTCGCCGATCCGGGAGAACTGGTGGATCCCGGCTCCGCCGCCGATGAAGACGCCCTCGCCCACCTGCACGTGGCCCGCGAACAGCACGTCGTTGGCCACGGTCACCCGATCCGCCAGGCGGCAGTCGTGCGCGACGTGGCTGCCGACCATGAGGTAGCAGTCGGCACCGATTTCGGTCCATCCGTCGGGTTTCGTCGCACGATGCACGGTCACGTGCTCACGGATCACCGTGCGCGCGCCGATGCGAGCGCCGGTGTCGAGCGACGTGTCGAAGCGCAGGTCCTGCGGATCTCCGCCCACGACCGCGTGCGGGTGCACGACGACGCCCTCGCCGAGCACCGCGTGGCGTGTGACGATCGCGTAGGCATGGACGACACAGCCTTCGCCGAGTCGCGCGCCGTCCTCGATGATGGCGGTCGGATGCACGTTCACCGTCATTACCCCAGGTTGTCGTCGAACCAGCGATAGCCCGCGTACAGCCCGACCCCCGTGCCGACCGCGCTCAATATCACGGCCGTCGCGAACCCGACTTTCTGGCCCAGCCACCAGCCGGCCGATCCGACGATGAAGGCTGCAAGCCAGCCGATGATTGCCCTCACGGCCCTTTCTCCTGAATGACTCAGAGGTCCAGGTGCACCGCGCCCGGCTCGCGGGTGAGGCCGGCCCCGGCTTCGCGCGCCGCTTCAGCCAGCGCACGCTCGAAGATCACGCGGGCATCGGGCCCGTGCTCGATGCGCCGCATGATCGAGTGCCCGCTGCGCTCGCCGAGCGTGACCGAAACCTTGAGCCCGCGGCGCTTCGCCACGAGCTTCCTCCCGTCGGGCAAGGTCTGCTTCAGGAGCTTGAGAACCTGGTCGGCATAATTCACCCCGACACCGGACCCGTCTGGCTTGGCCGAAGGCAGGTAGGCATCGAGCAGGGCCTCGTCTGCCGGAATCGTCACTCTCATGCCTGGTCTCCTGCTGCCTTGCCGTCGAGGATCTCGCGGAACCGGCGAATGTGCGCCGGAGTGCTGCCACAGCAGCCGCCCACGATGCGTGGGCCGGCCTCGAGAAGTCCGACGAGACCCGCGCCCATCTCGGCCGGCGTCTCCTTGTAAAGCACCTTCATGTCCTCCAGCACCGGCGCACCCGCGTTCGGCTGGGCCATGACCGGCAGCCCGCAGGTCGCGCGGTACCGCCGCGTGATGTCGGCGGCGAAGCGCATGTCCACGCCAGTGCCGCAGTTCAATCCAGCGATGTCGCAGCCATGCCGCGCCATGAATTCCGCCGCCTGCTCGGGCCCGATGCCCATCATCGTGCGCACGTCGTCCTCGTCGAGCATCTTGTCGAACGCAAACGACGCGATCACGACCGGGGCGCCTGCCTCGCGCGCGGCCGCGATCGCGATCTCGACTTCCTCGAAGGCCGTCTGCGTCTCGATGATGATGCCGTCGACGCCGCCCTCCACCAGCGCGCGCGCCTGCTCGCGGAAGGCGCGTTCGACGGCGACCCGCGGGATCTCGCCGTAAGGTTCCATCAGCCCGCCGAACGGACCGATGTCCCCGAGCACGTAGCCTCGCCCGCCGAGCGCTTCCCTCGCGATCGCCGACCGACGCGCGGTTGATGTCCGCGGTGCGGGCGCCGTCGCCGTGGCGATCGAGCATGATCCGGCAGGCGCCGAAGGTGTTGGTGAGGATCACGTCGGACCCCGCCTCCGCGTAGCGGCGCTGGATCGCGAGGACCCGGTCCGGGTGATCGAGATTCCATGCCTCGCCGCAGTGCCCGGATTCGAGGCCCGCGTCCTGCAGTTGCGTACCCATGGCGCCGTCACCAAGCAGCACACGCTCTTTCAGCGCATCGAGCAATGAAGGTCGGGTCATTCAATCACCCCGGAGGACGGAGTCCCGCGCGTAGCGCGCCCTGCGGTATCGGCAGTGGGCGAGGTCGCAGCTGCGGCAGGAGGACTCGGGTGTCGAGACGATAGCACGCCGCGTCACGCCGAGCGCGGCGAGCAGCGAGTGCTGCGGGCGAAGCGCCCCGGTCTCGAGCAGCGTCAGTGGACCGATGGTCATGCAGCCTGCCGGATCGTGACCCGCGACGTCCGCAGCGCGATTCCCCGGCATCGATCCTCCCAGCAGCAGCGCCATCAACTGGTGTTGGGCAGAGATCTCCCAGCGGCCGCATCCGGGCGACAGGTGCGGGAGCAGTCCCTCGCCCGCCGCGGTGGCGTCGCCGCACAGTGCAGCCGACGCATGCCACACCAGCTGCTCCGTCACCGCTGCCGCGAACCGGTCGAGGAAATAGGACTCGTCGGGACGATCGTCGGCCCAGAGCCGCGCCGCCTCGTCGGCCGCCTCGCGGCCGGCGCTCACCGCGATGGCGACCAGCGCGTGGGCCTCGCCGGCGCACCAGGCGTTCGGCGAGCGCGGCGCCTTCGATGACTTCGCCCGTCTCGAGCGTCACCGACTGCGGCCCGACCGCCCGAAGCCCGGCACGGCGCACGGCGACGAACGGCCGCCCGTGCTCGACGTACCACTGGCGCGCCAGCGCCGCGCGTTCGCCGACTTCCTCCGACACCTCGCGCCCACGCGGAATCCCGAGCAGGCGCGTGAACTCCGCGTCCGATACGCCCGCCGCCGCGTCACTTGCCGCCACGGACAGGATCGTCGGGTCGTTCATGCCGCGGCCCCGAAGGGCTCGAACTGGCAGCCCTGCACGAAGAACTCGAAGAATTCCGGATGCGCCTCCAGCCGGATCAGTTCCACGCGCCGCACGATCGCCTCCAGATCGGCGCGGCGGGATCGCGACAGCAACGCGATCGACGCCCCGGCGAGCGCCGCGTTGCCGACCTTCACGATCCGGTCGCGCGGCAGGTCGGGGATGAGCCCGATGCGACAGGCCGCATCCACGTCGAGGTGACGCGCGAAGCCGCCGGCAAGATAGAGCCGGTCGACGCGATCGAGGCTCACGCCGTACTCATCCGCCAGCACGCGCAGGCCCGCCGCGTTCGCACCCTTCGCCTGCGCGAGTTCGTTGACGTCGGCCTCGCTCACCGTGACGCGACCGTCGGCGTCGAGCACGATGGGCTCGCTCGACTCGACGAAACGGCCCTGCCCGTTCATGCGCCCGGTGCGCCGGAGTTCGGACATCAGGTCCACGAGGCCCGAGCCACAAATGCCGGCGGGCGCCGCATCGCCCACGATCGCGAGGCGCATGGCACCCTCGCCGTCGAGGGCCACCCGCTCGATCGCTCCGTCGAGCGCAGGCATGCCGCAGCCCACGCCACCGCCCTCGAAGGCCGGCCCGGCCGGACACGAGGCCGCGATCATGCGCTCTGCGTTGCCGAAGAACGCCTCTGTGTTCGTGCCGATGTCGAGGAGCGCGCAGATGCCGTCCCCTTCCGCCATGCCCGTCGCGAGCAGGCAGGCGGCCGCGTCGGCGCCCACGTGACTGCCGACCAGCGGCAACCCGTAGACGCGCGCCGCCGGGTGCACCGGCAGGCGGAGCTTTTTGGCAGTCGTGCTCAGGCTGGTCGTGTCCGCGCGGCCCTCACCGAGCGACGCCTCGGTGACGGAGCGGTACGGCATGACGCCCAGCCCCTGCACGTCGAGCCCGAACAGCAGGTCGCGCATGGTGGGGTTGCCTGCCACCACGACCTCGTAGATCGTCGCCGGATCCACCGGCAGGGTCTCGATGCAGTGCGCCAGGTAACCGAGCAGCGTGCGCTGCAGCAGGCGCCCGCGATGCTCGCCGTCGTAGTGGATGCGGGACATCACGTTCGAGCCGCCGAAGCGCTGCGGGTTCTCGAACGAGCGCGTCGCCACCAGCCGGCCGGTTTCGAGGTCGTGCAGGCGCAGCGCGACCGTCGTGGTGCCGAGATCGAGCGCGAGGCCGTGGATCGGCCCCTCCGATTCCGCGACGGGCGCGCCGTCGAGCAGTATCCGCGCGCCGTCGCGCGTCACCGCCGGATCGATCGGGATTCGCTCGTCGTAGTCGGCACTGGACGCCGTCTCGATGCGCAGCGAACCGCGGCGCAGCGTGTGCGCGCGGACCTCGCCGGCGACGGCGAGACGCGTGCGACAGGCCAGGCGGAACCTGCCCTCGAGGTGACCCTCCTGCGGGGCCGGTTCGCTGAGGAATTCCGCGCCGGACTCGATTTCGACCAGGCACTCGCGGCACTTGCCCTGCTTGTGGCAGGAGGTCGGGACCGGGATCCCGCGCGACTCCGCCCAGTCGAACAGGCTCAGTCCGAGCGGGGCCGTCCCGGTGACGCCGTCGATGGTGACCGTCGCGTCGCCTGCAGCGGCGGGTACGGCCGGCGAGGTCACGGAGCAGCAGCCGCCTGCTCGGAGATCAGCCGCTTGAAGAGCTCCACCGCGCTCGCCGCATCGGCCGCGTAGCCGTCGGCGCCGATCTGCCGGGCGTAATCGGCGCTGGTCGGCGCGCCGCCGATGCAGAGCTTGACGTCGCGCATTCCCGCTTCCTCGAACTTCTGCACGACGGTGCGCATGTAGATCATGGTCGTCGTAAGCAGTGCACTCATGCCGACGATGCGCGCACCGTGCTCCTTTGCCGCCGCGATGAACCGCTCGGCCGAGGTGTCGGTGCCGAGATCGACGATCGTGAAGCCGGCGCCCTCCGCCATCATGCCCACGAGGTTCTTGCCGATGTCGTGCAGGTCGCCCTTGACGGTGCCGAGCACGATGGTCGCAGACAGCGCCGACGACTCGCTGCGATTCGACACCAGCAGCGGCTTCAGCACTGCGAGGCCGGCTTTCATCGCGCGCGCGGCGAGCAGGACCTCTGGCACGAACACGCGGTTGTGCTTGAAATCCTCTCCCACGACGCGCATTCCCGCGATGAGCCCCTCCTCGAGCACCTCCATCGGGGCGCGCCCTTCGGCAAGCGCCTCCTCGGTCATCCTGCGCACGGGATCCTGCTGCCCCTCGAAGAGCATCTGGTTCATGAGGGCGTAGTCAACCATGCGGATTCTCCGTGAAGGCAGGCAGGACCACGCCGGGATCGCTGCTCGTGCTGCGGATGAGTTGCTGGATCTCCGTATGGACCCGCGGCTCGACGGGCTCGACCTCGTAAGCCGCCAGGGTCTCGTCGATGACCTCGTTGGCACGGGCCCGCCAGTCGCGCGAGCCCTGCTCCGCCCACTGGTCCCAGTTCGTGCGGTCGAGCGTCGGGCCCGGCAGGTACAGCTCGTCGGGCCAGTGCTCGAGCGTGTGTTCCGAGGTGAGCAGGTGATGGTCGCGCACGAGCTCGGCGATGAGCTCCCCGGCCGGCAGGTCGCCGCGGACCTCCACGGGCCGCACGAAGCGGCGCGCGTGAGCGACGATCTCGTCGTCGAACACGAGCTTCTCGAAGCTGAAGCAGTTGACGAAGTCGAGCATGCCCGGTCCCGAGACCGAGTTGATGCCCGCGGTCGCAGCCAGGAACGCGCCCACGCCCGTCTCCATGCCGGCCTGCGGGTCGTTGAACTTCGAATCCGAGAGCGCCATGTAGGCCTGGCACGGCAGCCTGAGCCGCTTCGCGACCTGCGCATAGCCGCAGTAGAGCTGCAGCGCCTCGACCGCCGTCATCGGGTTGCTCATGAGGCGCATGTGGAACGACGCGGGCGCGCCGCCGAATATCACCGGCGTGCCCGGACGCACGGCCTGCGCGATGGCAAGACCGGAAAGCACCTCGGCCGTGTGCAGCACCAGCGCTCCCACCGTCGTGACCGGCGAGATCATGCCGAGCAGCAGCACGGGCACGATCTCGATCGGGATGCCCCATTCGGCGCAATCCATGATGTTCGCGACCGGGTCCTCGCCCCAGCGCAGCGGCGTATTCGGGCAGCAGGTGAAGATGGACATCGGCCGCCGCACGAGGTCTTCGCGCCCGTCGCGGAACATGGCCATCACCTGCCCCATGCGCGGCACGCCCCAGGCGGTGAACGCACCGGATACGACCGGGCGCTTCGAGTGCGCGAGCACGAGGTAGAGCCGCCAGACGTCGGCCACGTCCTGCGGGATGTCGGTCGGTATGAACGCGGTGGACAGGTAGGAAATATTCTTCAGGCCATCGGCGAGACGCACGTACTCGACGAAATCCGGCGTCAGCGGCGCGCGTGCCTTCTGCGTCCTGCGATCCAGAACGCGCAGCGCGGAGCTCGCCGGCACGAAGTGGACGTTGTCGCCCTCGAGCACCGCCGCCACGTTCCCGTCACGGTCATGCAGCGTCACCGACGACGGCGCAGTCGCGAGCGCACGCTCGACCGATGCGCGCGGGAAATGCACGCGGCCGGTCGCGGCGTCCGCCGCGAGTCCCACGCCCGCGAGACGCTTCAAGGCACGCTCGTCCTCGATGAGCACGCCGGTGTTCTCGAGGACGCCCAGGGCCTCGTCGATGATCCGGTCGACGAGGGCGGGCTCCAGTACCGAAAGAGTCGGTCGCATTCCGATGTTTCTCCGTCAGACGAGCTTGAGCTCCACCAGGCTCCTCGCCATGGCGACCGCGGCCTCCCGGGCGGGGATGAATTCCATGCCCAGCGTCCTGCGCGTGAGCGAGTTGTCGAGCGGCATCGGCCTGCCGAGGTCGGGCACGACCTGCCGTGTCGTGGCATCGAACATGGCAGACAGCCGGACCACCCAGTCCGGGAGCACGAAGCGCGGCGCCTTGCGTCCCGCGGCGCCGAGACCTTCCCGTATCGCCTGCGCGATCTCGATGAACCACAGGCTCTCCGCCGCCGCCAGGTAACGGCCGCCGGACGGGGCGTCCACCTCGAGCGCCAGCCGGTGCGCTCGCGCCACGTCGCGCACATCCACGCAGGGAATCGCCAGCCGCGGCGCCCCCGGGTATTTGCCTTTCAGGAACATCCGGATGATCTCGGCCGACGTGCCAATGTCGCGGTCGAGCGCCGGACCGAGGACGAGGCCGGGGTTCACGGACGAATAATGCAGGCGTGAACCCGCCTTCGCGGCAAATTCCCGTGCCGCACGCTCGGCCAGCGTCTTCGACTTGGCGTAGGCACTCACGCCTGGCGAGTCGACGAGCGTCCAGTCCGCCTCCGTATACGGCGCGGTTCGCGAGTGCGGGTGGCCGTACATGACGGCCACCAGGGACGAGGTCTGGACGAAGCGACTCACGCCTGCGCCCGCAGCCGCCCGCATTACCCGGAGCGTCCCCTGCACCGCGGGACGGATGAGGTCCTGTTCGTCGCGCGGCTGGGCCGCGGGAAAAGGCGACGCCACGTGCAGCACGTGCCCGCAGCCGCGAACGGCCGCATCCCAGCCCGCGTCCGCCTCGAGGTCCGCTTCCGCGAACTCGAGGCGCCCCACCGCCGCGTGCCGGGAGAGCGAATCCTTCACGTCGCCGGAACGCTCGAGCGAGCGCACGGTGCCCCTCACGCCATACCCGGCATTCAGCAGCTCCAGGGCGCACTGGCGCGCAATGAAGCCCGAGACTCCGGTCACGAGGACCGTCGGCTTGTCCATTTAACCCTCCCCGGCGGCGCAATGCCGCGCCCCTAGGATAGCAATTCGTGGGGGGCCGGGACGCCTGCGGCGCGAACCGGGCGTCGGGCCGTCGTCTGATAGTTCACTGACTATCGCTTCTCTACTTTCAATCGATTGGATTGATTCACGCGCTGTCCGTAACCTGCGCAGCCATCGAGGCCGCTCCCCGGCCTCAATCACACGGAGTAACGCCAATGAGCTCTCTGATCAACACGACCGTCAAGCCCTTCAAGGCCACGGCCTTCCACGACGGCGAGTTCGTGCAGGTCACCGACGCCGACCTGAAGGGAAAGTGGTCGGTCGTATTCTTCTACCCTGCGGACTTCACCTTCGTCTGCCCGACCGAGCTCGGCGACGTTGCGGATCTCTACACGCAGTTCCAGCAGATCGGAGTCGAGATCTACAGTGTCTCGACCGACACGCACTTCACCCACAAGGCCTGGCACGACGCCTCCGAAACGATCCGCAGGATCGACTACCCGATGGTCGGCGACCCGACCCACGCCATCAGCCGCAACTTCGGCGTGCTGATCGAGGACGAGGGCCTCGCCCTGCGCGGCACGTTCGTGGTGAACCCGGAGGGCGTGATCAAGATCGCCGAGATACACGACCTCGGCATCGGCCGGGACGCGAAGGAACTGCTGCGCAAGGTACAGGCTGCGCAGTACGTCGCATCGCACCCGGGCGAGGTCTGCCCGGCGAAATGGACCCCGGGCGCGAAGACGCTCGCCCCGTCGCTCGACCTGGTCGGCAGGATCTGACCCCCGTTCCCCCGCCCAGGGACGGGCGGGGTTCTTTTCTTGCCGGGCGCACGCGGATTCAAGCCGCGGCCCGGAACGTACCCCAGCCGGAGACATGGACATGCTCGACGCCGACCTCAAGCAGCAGCTCAAGACCCACCTCGAGCGCATTTCGCGACCGGTCGAACTGGTCGCGGACCTGGATAGCAGCGACTCGTCGAGCGAGATGCTCGGGCTGCTCGAGGAAGTCGCGTCGCTCTCGGGACAGATAGCCCTGCGAATCCGGACGCCGGGACGACCCGGGCCCGAATCCGCGATCGACCACAGTCCGCCTCGCAGCAATGACGAAAACCATCCGCTGGTCCCTTCGTTCCGGGTCGGCCGCGCGGGAACGGACCTCGGGATCCGTTTCGCCGGCATTCCGCTGGGCCACGAGTTCACTTCCTTCGTCCTCGCGCTCCTGCACGCCGGTGGACATCCGCCCAAGGTGGCGCCGGAAACGGCGCGGCGGATCGAGGCACTCGAAGGAGAGTTCGAGTTCCAGGTCTACGTCTCGCTTTCCTGCCACAACTGCCCCGACGTCGTTCAGGCGCTGAACCTGATGGCGGTGCTGAACCCGCGCATCCGCAGCACCATGATCGACGGAGCGCTGTTCCCGCATGAAGTCGAGTCGCGGCAGATCATGGCCGTGCCCGCCGTGTACCTGAATGGCCAGCCATTCGGGCAGGGCCGCATGACCGTCGAGGAGATCGTGACGATGCTGGACAAGGGCGGCGCCGAGCAGCAGGCCGCCGCGCTCGACGCCAGGGAGCCCTTCGACCTGTTGGTGGTCGGAGGCGGCCCGGCTGGAGCCGCCGCCGCCATCTACGCCGCGCGCAAGGGAATCCGGACCGGCGTGGTCGCGGAACGCTTCGGTGGGCAGCTGCAGGACACGATGGGAATCGAAAACTTCGTCTCCGTGTCCGCCACGGAGGGGCCGAAGCTCGCCGCATCGCTCGAGAACCACGTCAGGAGCTACGACGTGGACGTGATGGCCCTGCAGCGCGCGACGGAGCTCCTTCCCGCGGACGAGACCGGTTTCGCGACCGTGAAGCTCGCGAGCGGCGCGAGGCTGCGCAGCCGCGCCGTGGTACTTGCGACCGGCGCGCGATGGAGAGAGATGAACGTGCCGGGCGAGCGCGAGTACCGCGGCCGCGGCGTCGCCTACTGCCCGCACTGCGACGGGCCGCTCTTCAAGGGAAAGCGCGTCGCGGTGATCGGCGGCGGAAATTCCGGTGTAGAGGCCGCCATCGACCTCGCGGGAATCGTCTCGAACGTCACGCTGCTCGAGTTCGACGGCAGGCTGCGCGCCGACGAAGTCCTGCAGCGCAAGTTGCGCAGCCTGCCGAACGTGCAGGTGGTCGTTTCGGCAAGAACCACCGAGGTGCTCGGCAGCCGATGGGCGCGTGAACGCACTCGCCTACCAGGACCGCGGCACCGGCGAAATGCACCGTATCGATCTCGAGGGCGTGTTCGTGCAGATCGGACTGCTGCCGAACACCGACTGGCTGAAGGGGACCCTGGACCTCAGCCCGCGCGGCGAAATCGAGGTGGATTCGCGCGGCCAGACGTCGATTCCATGCGTGTTCGCCGCGGGCGACGCGACGACCGTGCCTTACAAGCAGATCGTGATCGCGATGGGCGAAGGCTCCAAGGCGGCGCTCGGCGCGTTCGACTACCTGATGCGCCTGCCGGCCACGGATGACAGGGCCGCCGCGGCGTGACGTACCCGGAGCACCGGCGCCGCGATAGTGCTGCGCCGTGCAGTCCGGGTCGCGAAAGACCCGTGGCTAGCCTGCGCGGCTCCGGATGATGAGCTGCGCGAATCCCTCCGGGTCGTCCTCCTGGATGAAGTGACCGCCGCGCAGCGTCGTGTGCGGCTGGTCCCTCGTGCCGGGCACACGGCGCAGGAACGGCGCGTCTCCGCCGCGCGTGATCGGGTCACGATCACTGAAGCAGCAGATGAACGGCTTGTTCCAGGTTTCGAACACCTTCCATGCGCGCTTCTGGTCCGGGACCGCGACGTCGTCCGGTTCCATGGGCACCAGCGACGGAAATATCCTCGCGCCGGCCTTGTGGGAATTGCGGGGGAACGGCGCGTCGTAGGCGGCCACCTCGGCGGGCGACATGCGGCGCCGCGTCCCAGCCTGCACGATCCGCCCGATCGGGAAAATCGGGCTGTAGCGCGAAAACGCGCGCCACCTCTTGAACGCCTTCGGGGCGCCGGTACCCGCCGGCAGGCCGCCGTTGCTGAGCAGGACGCATGAGAAACGCTCGGGCATCTCGGCAGCCAGTCGAAGACCGATGAGCGAGCCCCAGTCCTGGCAGGCGAGCGTGATGTCGCGAAGGTCGAGCGCCTCGATCCAGTGGCGGATCCAGGCGACGTGCCGTGCATAGCTGTAATCGCCCCGGCCAGCCGGCTTGTCCGATTTTCCGAAGCCGACCAGGTCGGGCGCGAGCGCACGCAGGCCCGCCGCGACCACACGCGGGATCATGTGACGGTAGAGATAGGACCAGGTCGGCTCGCCGTGCAGCATCAGCACCGGCGGCGCCTCGCGCGGACCCTCATCCACAAAATGGAGCCGCAGGTCCTGCGTGACCTGGTGATAACGCGGGGCGAAAGGATAGTCCGGCAATCCCTCGAAGCGCGAGTCCGGCGTGCGAAGCACTTTCACGGGTCAGACCAGGGAATGCAGGCCGAACATGTTGCCCTCGGTGTCCACCGCAAGCACGATGAAACCGTACTCGCCGATGGACATCTTGTCGCGGTGCACCCTGCCTCCCGCGGGCACGACCCGCGCGCCCTCGACCGCGCAGTCGTCGCAGGCGAAATAGACGAGCGTGCTGTTGCCGCCCGAGGGCACGCCCGGGATGCGCACGAGCGCGCCGCCCACACCTGGCCGGTCGCGCGCCATCGGGAAGGCCCACATCTCGATGTCGCCGGAATTCAGTTTCTCGCACTTGCGACCGAGCACCGTCTCGTAGAAGGCTCGTGCGCGAGCCATGTCCTGCACGTAGATCTCGAACCACCGGACGGGATTGCCTGCCATGTCGAACCTCCTGCTCTCGTGAAGCCTGTCATCGCTCCTGCGGACGTTGCACGGATTGGCGCGGCGCCTGCGGCGCTGCGCCGCTCAGGGCCATTCGTTCGCGCCGCCGTCGAAGCCCGCGGTCTGCGCCCGCACGACACAGAACTTCTGGCCGGTGGGCGCCTGCATGACCCACCAGGTCTGGACCTGGGCGACGCGGATGGCGCCCAGCGCCTCCAGGCGCCGGACTTCAGCCTCGACGTCGCTTGCCTCGATGTCGAGATGCACGCGGCTCGGGTGGTCGACGGACTGGACTTCGACGTGCAGGCGGTCGGTGGGATCGACGAGCCTGACGTACTTGCCGCCCTCGGCTCCCGGCAGCGCACGCAGTTCCATGCCGAGCGCGCCGCCCCAGAACCGGGAGGCGGCCTGGAGGTCCGGGGTCTCACAATCGATGATGAAGCCGGCGAGCCTGCTCTTGTGCATCCGTCCACCTGCTGCCCGCCCCCAATGGGGCATACGGGTCCGTAGCGTACCTCAGCCGGACTCGACTGGAGTAATGTCGCTCACAACGTCAGGCGACTCTGCCGCGAGGTCGAATGGAAGCCCGCAATCGCTACCCGCTCACGCTCCTGGTCGTGTTCACGGCAATCTGGATCATGCTGGCAATCGCGCCCTGGTACCGGCAGGACTGGCTGCTCGAGAACCTCATCGTGTTCGTGGCGGTCCCGCTCTTCGTGGCCACGTTCCGGAAGCTGCGCTTTTCCGACCAGGCGTACACGTGCCTGTTCATCTTCCTGGTTCTGCATGAGATCGGGGCGCACTACACCTACAGCGAGGTGCCTTGGCGCGACTGGCTGTCGACCGTCACGGGCGGGGACGCGACACCGGCCGGGCGCAACCACTACGACCGCTTCGTGCACTTCTGCTACGGGCTGCTGATGCTCCCCGTTGCGTGGGATCTCTTCGAAGCAAGGGCATCGCCGCGGGGCCTCTGGCGCTGGCTGATGCCGCCGCTGTTCGTGATGTCGCATTCCGTGATCTACGAGCTCGTCGAATGGCTCGCAGCTGAAGTCTTCGGCGGCGACCTCGGAGTGGCCTACCTCGGAACCCAGGGTGACGTCTGGGACGCGCAGAAGGACATGGCGCTGGCGGCGGCCGGAGCGCTTGTCGGGACGGCACTGATGGCGACTCGGACGAAGCGGGTCCGGCGGCGCTGAGGCTCGTGGCCCGATCCTGAGATGCAGCCCGCGGTTTCCGGGTGGCTGGCCGCTCGGTACCGCGGTCGGTCCTGGCCTGCTGCCGCGCGGCCGGAGCCCCGTCGGCGCGATCGACGGCGCTCTGCCGCCCGCCTTCGGGGGCAGACTGCCTGAATACAGTGAACCATGTCACGTTCCGACGGGGCACAGGGCGCTAGCCTGCAGAACCCGTCGCCATCGATTTCCGCCGCTGCTGCTGCATGAGACTGCATACAAGAACGGAGCCCGAGGGCACCGCCCCGGTTCGAGTGCTCGTCGCGGACGATGAACCGCCGGTGCTCGACGCATACCGGCGTGTGCTCGACCCGCCGGCGACCGATGCCGGCACAGCGGTCCTCGACGACCTGCGCAACCGGCTTCTCCTGTCCGGCGGCAGCCCGGCACTCCTGGCAAGGCAGCCGCGAAGACCCCGCGCCTTCGACGCGACGTACTGCGTCGGTGCGGTCGAGGCGGTTGCTGCGGTGCGTTCCGCCATTGCTGAAAACAAGCCGTTTGCCATCGCATTCATCGATTCGGGCATGAATCCGGGGCACGATGGGCTGTGGGCCGCGCAACGGATTCGCGAGATCGACCAGCAAGTCGAGATCGTGATCTGTGCAGCCGACTCCGACGTCAATCCTCTCCAGATCGGCCGCAGCATCGCGCCGGCGGACAAACTCTACTACCTGCCGAAGCCATTTCACGCGCACGAAGTCCGGCAAATGGCGGTGGCCCTGGGCGAGAAGCGCGCATGCCTCGATCGACGCATGATCGAACAGGCGGAATGTGACAGCCTGACAGGGCTTCCCAGTCGAGCGAAATTCGTGGCCCGACTCAAGGCAGCCATCGCAGACTCGGAGCGGCACGGTCATGCCATGGCCCTGATGCATCTCGACCTCGACAATTTCCGAGGCATCAACGAGGCGCTCGGCAACGCAGCAGGCGACGAGCTGCTCCAGCGCATTGCAAGGCGCCTG
Organism: uncultured Gammaproteobacteria bacterium; assembly: GCA_963726665.1. Taxonomy (GTDB): domain Bacteria; phylum Pseudomonadota; class Gammaproteobacteria; order Steroidobacterales; family Steroidobacteraceae; genus RPQJ01. Next base: position 142,100 of record CAVSDW010000017.1, read on the forward strand.
CGCGAGATGCTGTGTCGTGACGACCTCATTGGACCGGTCGGCGAGGCGGATGCCGACGTCGACGTGGCGCGCATCGGTGGCGACGAGTTCGTCGTACTCGTCCGCAAACTCAAGGTTTCCGCAGACGTCCGCGCCATTGCCGAGCAGCTGACGAGCCCTGCGCTCACCACTGAGGACGCGGGTCGAACCACAGTCATGCTTACGGCCAGCGTGGGCGTCGCATTCTACCCGGAGGACAGCGCGGACGACGACGCGCTGATCCGCCAATCCAGCATCGCCATGTACGCCGCGAAACGTACGGGCCGCGGCAACGTCGCATTCTTCAATGCGACGATGAAAGAAGGCGTGCACGCGAGGTTCAAGATGGAGCAGCGACTCCAGCGAGCGCTCGCGCGGCGCGGATTCTCGCTCGAGTACCAGCCGCAATTCAACCTTGGTACCGGCCGGATCTCGGGCATGGAGGCGCTGTTGCGCTGGACGGACGCGGAGCTCGGAAGCGTTTCGCCGGAGGAGTTCGTTCCGCTCGCCGAGCAGTTGGGCCTGATCATGCCGATTGGTGAATGGGCGCTGCGCACGGCCTGCAGCCAGTTTCGCCAGTGGCAGGACGTGGGCCTGAATGCCGAACGTGTCGCCGTCAATGTCTCGCCCGTCCAGTTCACGCAGCCGGGGTACTGTGCAATGGTCGCCGCAGTGCTGCGCGAAGCCCAGCTCGACCCAGCCAGGCTCGAACTGGAGATCACTGAGTCGCTCGCGCTGCGCGACGATGCTCGAACCACGGAAGTCCTCGCCGAGCTCCGGCGGATCGGCGTGTCCATCGCGATCGACGACTTCGGCACTGGCCACTCCAATTTCGGGCGCCTGAGTTCCGTTCCCGTGAACCGATTGAAGATCGACCGGGGTCTCGTGCAGAACATCGACTCGATGGGCCGAGGCGCGACCATCGTCCGCGGCATCGTGTCCATGGCGCGCGGTCTCGGCCTCGACGTCGTGGCCGAGGGCGTCGAGGACTTCGCGCAACTGCTCGACCTTCAGGAGCAGCAGTGCAACGAGGTGCAGGGCTTCCTCCTGAGCAGGCCACTGCCCGCCGAGGAGGCGACGCAGTTGCTGCACCGCCTCGAGGCCAGCACCGACACCGGTCGCACCATGCGACTGCGTTCACTCGCAGGATAGCCGCGCCCGCGACCCGGGGGCCGGCGCTCCCGTACACTCGACGGTGGATTCGTACGCCGCCTGGACCCCGAGCGCCCATGACCACGACCCCGCGAACCCTCACGCGACAGGCGCTGCACGAGGCGTCCGGCCAACTCGCCGCGCGCGACTCGACCCTTGCCGGCATACGCGAGCGTCTCGGCACGCCGCCCATGTGGGGCCGCCGACCGGGCTACGCGACGGTGGTCCGGATCATCCTCGAGCAGCAGGTGTCGCTCGCGTCGGCGCGTACACTCTATCGACGGCTCCACACACACCTCGGCGGAATGACGCCGGAGCGTGTCGCCGCTTCCTCGGTAACGGCGCTGCGCGAGTTCGGGCTCACGCGCCAGAAGGCCGGTTATTGCCATGGCCTCGCCCTGCGCCTGCAGGACGGCAGCCTCGACCTCACGGCGGTGGCAAGGGCCCCGGACCAGGCGGGGCGCGCTGCCCTTCTCGATGTCCCCGGCCTCGGTCCCTGGAGCGTCGACATCTACTACCTGATGGCCCTGAGACGACCGGACGTCTGGCCAACCGGCGATCTCGCGCTTGCGGTGGCGCTGCGCGAACTGAAGCGCATGAAGCGGCTGCCCACCCGGGAGGAACAGCAGCGGATGGCGCGCCGCTGGGCGCCGTGGCGGTCGGTGGCGGCCCGCATGCTCTGGGCGCATTACCTCGAGGCGCGCGGCCAGTACTCCCCCGTCCCGCCGGCGTGAACTGCCGGGGACCGGGGTGGCCGGGCCTTGAAACGGCAGGAACGGGCCCCATCCCGTGGCCCTCAAGCGGGACGGGTTTCATGAGAAACTTCGCCTGTAACACCCCGGGACACGTCCGGAACGGAGACTTTCGATGAAGCGCATTTTCCTTTTCCTCGCCACCAACATCGCCGTGCTCGCGGTCGTTTCCATCGTGCTCAGGGTCCTGGGCATCGACCAGGCGATGGCCAGCCAGGGCGGCACGGGACCGCTGCTTGCGTTCTCCGCAGTGGTCGGCTTCACCGGCGCGATCATCTCGCTGCTCATGTCGAAGTTCATCGCCAAGAGGTCCACGGGAGCCCAGGTGATCACGGGCTCCGAGGGCGAGACCCAGCGCTGGCTGGTGGACACCGTGCGCACGCTCGCCGAGAAGGCCGGCATCGGCATGCCCGAGGTCGCGATGTACGAAGGCCCGCCGAATGCGTTCGCCACGGGGGCATTCCGCAATTCCGCGCTGGTGGCGGTCTCGACCGGTTTGCTGCAATCGATGAACAGGCAGGAGGTCGAGGCCGTGCTCGGCCACGAGATCGGCCACGTCGCGAACGGCGACATGGTCACGCTCACGCTGATCCAGGGCGTGGTGAACACGTTCGTGGTCTTCCTGTCGCGGGTCGTCGGCTCGATCGTGGATCGCGCGGTATTCAACAACGAGCGCGGATCCGGGCCGGGCTACTTCATCACCGTCCTCGTCTGCCAGATCCTGTTCGGCATCCTCGCCTCGACGATCGTCGCGTGGTTCTCGCGCCGACGCGAGTTCCGCGCCGACGCGGCCTCCGCCGGGCTGCTTGGATCGCCCTCGCCGATGGTGAGCGCCTTGAAGCGCCTCGGCGGGATCGAGCCCACGGCGCTGCCGGAGTCCATCAAGGCCCTCGGCATCAACGACAAGCCGGGATTCATGGCGCTCTTTTCCACGCATCCCCCGATCGAGCAGCGCATCGCAGCCCTCGAACAGCGGCAGTAAGCGGCCGCACGACTGTTTGATCGTTGCACACGAGCTGAGGTCCATGCGATGAAAAAACTGTCGCTGCTGCTCCTGGCGCTCGCCTCGCCTGCCCGCCCACGCGGCCAAGAAGAACTACTCGTATACCGGGTCGGCAGTGCGTCGGACGTCACCGCCGCGACGACGGCCGGCGTCGTCCTCATGGGCGGGAGCACCGACGTGGACGCGGCGTTCCAGTGGATGTGCGGGCTTTCAGGCAGCGGCGACTTCCTCATCGTGCGCGCGCGGGCACCGACGCCTACAACCCTTACGTCCGTGAGCTGTGCCCGAACGGAATTCGGTCGCGACGCTGATCATCCCGTCGATCGCCGCCGCGAACGACCCGTTCGTCGCGAGCACGATTGCCAGACGCAGAGGCACTCTGGATCGCCGGCGGCGACCAGTCGAACTACGTGAAGTATGGACGGGACGCCGGTCCAGGCGGCGATCAACGCATTCGATCGCGCGCGGCGCCCGATCGGCGGCACGAGCGCGGGGCTCAACGTCCTCACGCAGTTCGTCTATTCCGCGATGGAGAGCCAGGGAGTCGACTCGAGCCAGGCGCTCGCCGACCCCTACAACAAGTACCTGACACTGGCCCGCGATTTCGTCGCTTCCGGTGCTGGAGGGAGTGATCGGCGATCCGCACTTCGCGGCGCGCGACCGCATGGGTCGCGAGCTCGCCTTTTGGCAGGATCGCCGCCGAAGGCTGGTCAGCGACGCCGCGGGCGATCGCGGTGGACGAGCGCACGGCGCTCCTGATCGACGCCCGCGACAAGCCGAGCGTGGTCGGAACCGGAAACGTCTACTTCATCGAGGCACGCGCCCGGCCGAGGCCTGCCAGCCGGCGACGCCGCTTACATACCGCAACGTCGACGTGTACCGGATCAACGCGAGCGCCGGCGGCTTCGACCTGCGCAAGTGGCAGGGCAGCAACGGCACCGCTACCAGGTCTCTGCGATTGCCGGCGTGCTGAGTTCGACGCAGGCGGGAGGCTCAGCGAACTGACGCCGCCGTGGCGATCAGCCGTTGCCGTGGGTAACCCGGCAGCAGCCTAGCGACGTCCCCACACCAGCAGCTGGTTGTTGGCCGGCATTGCGTGGTCGGCCTCGAGCTCGAAACCCTGCGCGGCCGCGAGCACGTTCACGGCCTCGAAGTCGCGGATACCACTCGCCGGATCACGACTGCGCAATGAACGATCGAAAGCGGCATTGCTCTCGGACGTGAAACGCCCCGCGTAACGGAACGGACCGTAGACGGCGAGCAGGCCGCCCTCTCCCAGGATCCTGCCGACGCCGCGGAAAAAAGCCTCGACCTCGGGCCAGGACATGATGTGCAGGGTGTTGGCGCTGTACACCGCATCCGCGGCGAATGGCGGCCATTCGCCCTGCATCACGTCGAGTTCCACCGGCGAGCGGAGATTCGCCGTCCCCTCGGCGGCGATGCGCGCCAGGATGCCCGGCAGGTATTCCCTGCGGTCGGTGGGCTGCCAGTCGAGGTGCGCGAGCTCACGCGCGAAGTGAACGGCATGCTGGCCGGTCCCGGCACCGACCTCCACCACGCGCGAGCAATCCGCCAGCCAAGGGCGCAGGATCTCGAGGATGGGTTCCTTGTTTCGTTCGCAGGCTTCGGAGAATGGCAGCACGCACGTCCTCGATTGTTTGCCCAAGCCGACCGTCCAGGTGCGCGGGTCCCGCAGAATAGCAGTGCACAAGCGGGCTCCGGCAGCGCATACAATGTCGCGCCACCTGGGCGACGGTCTCCGGCGGAGTGGAGTCCCGGACTGAAGCCCGCAGACAGCAGGTCGACACGCACGATGACCACGATACCGCGAGCCCGGGAAATCAGGGCGCTGAACCCGACATTCCTGCTCGCATTGCTGGTAGCCAGCTTATTTGGCATGGTCGCTGCGCATGCGGGCGCAGGCGTGCTCGTCAACGCGCGCATCCACACGCTGGACGGTGCGCACCCGGCTGCCGAGGCGTTGGCATGGAATGGCGACGGGCGAATCATCGCCATCGGGCGGCGCGCCGAAGTCGTGGCGCGGGCCCCTGGATTTCCCGTCCATGATGCGCAGGGCGCCACGGTGGTGCCGGGGCTCATCGACGCTCATGCGCACCTGATGGGACTCGGGTTCGCGCTGATGGAGGCCGACCTCGTCGGCACCCGCAACAAGGGCGAAATCATCGAACGCCTGCGCGCCTTCGCTGCAAGCCTGCCGGCCGGCGCATGGCTGCTCGGGCGCGGCTGGGACCAGAACGACTGGCCGGATCGCGAATTCCCGACGGCTGCGGACCTCGACGCGGCGTTTCCGACGCGGCCGGTCTGGCTCGAGCGCGTGGATGGCCACGCGGGTTGGGCCAACAGCGCCGCCATGCGCCTGGTGGGCCGGGACCTCGGTGGCGACTGGCAAGCAGCGGGCGGTCGAATCCTGCGCGATGCCGGCCGGGCGACGGGCGTGTTCGTGGACACCGCAACGGACCTCGTGGGCTCCCTGGTGCCGCCCCCGGACGACGCGGCCCGCGCGGAGGCACTGCGGCGCGCGCTCGCGGCCACCGCGAGCGTGGGCCTGACCGGCGGTGCACGACATGGGCACGTCGCTCGACGATCTCCGGCTGTACCAGCGCTTCGCGGACCAGGGGGCTCTCACCCTCAGGGTCGTCGCCTATGCGGACGGGGAAGGTGCCGCGCTCGACGAACTGTGCCGGAGCGGCGCGTACCGCCATCCCGGCGGTCGCCTGGGATGCCGGGCGTGAAGTTCTATGCCGATGGCGCGCTCGGATCACGCGGCGCGGCACTGCTCGCGCCCTACGCCGACGATCCGCGCAACCGCGGGATCCTGGTCACCGCCCCGGACGTGCTAGTGAAAGGCGATTGCGTAAGGCAAGGCACTGCGGGCTGCAGGTCGCGACCCACGCCATCGGCGACCGCGGCAATCGCATCGTGCTCGAGGACTACGCGTTTGCGCTCGGCGCGCAGGCACGCAGCGATCACCGCTGGCGGATCGAGCACGCGCAGGTCGTCGCGCTGTCCGACATTCCGATCTTTGCGGAGCTCGGCGTCATTGCCTCGATGCAGCCCACGCACGCCACGTCCGACATGCCTTGGGCGGAGGCCCGCATCGGATCGCAGCGACTGGCGGGCGCATACGCGTGGCAGCGGTTCCTGCGCGCGCACGTGCGCATCGCGCTCGGCTCCGATTTTCCGGTGGAGTCGCCGGATCCGCGGCTTGGCCTGTACGCCGCCGAGACGCGACAGGACCTCAATGGAGCGCCGCCGGGGGCTGGATGCCGAGGCAGCGCCTCACGGCCATCGAGGCACTGCGCGGATTCACCTCCGACGCGGCCTGGGCGGGCTTCATGGAGCACGAGGTGGGCCGCCTCGCCCCGGGCATGCGTGCCGACTTCGTCGTGCTCGGCGGCGACCCGCTTTCGATCGCGCCTGCGAAACTGCCCACGATCAAGGTGATCTCGACCTGGGTCGATGGCTCGAGAGTCTACTGAGCCGTCCGCGAACCGGGCTAAGCTAGCGACCCTGTCCCGGCCCCAGGTACGAATGATGACCCGAACGGCACGCATTGCCGCCAGCTTCGTATTGGCGTCCGCCATCGCGCTGGTCGCGTGCCAGCACACCCCGGCGCCCGACGCCCACGACACGAACGCAAGCGCAGCTGCGACGCGGGCAAAGTCCCGAGCCGGCGTCGGCGCGGCGAACCCGCTCGCAGTTGAAGCGGGTCTCGCCGTCCTGCGCGATGGGGGCAACGCGGTGGACGCCGCGGTCGCCGTTCAGGCCGCGCTCGGACTCGTGGAGCCGCAGAGCTCGGGGCTCGGCGGCGGTGCGTTCCTCGTCTTCACTACGACGGAAAGACCGGCAAGGTTACGGCCTTCGAGGGGCGCGAGACCGCGCCTGCGGGTGCGACGCCGGACATGTTCATCGGCGAGCGACGGAAAGCCGCTCTCGTACGCCGACGCGGTCACGAGCGGCCGCTCGACCGGCGCGCCGGGCGCGATCGCGATGCTCGGACTGGCCCACGAGCGTTTCGGCCGTTTGCCGTGGCGCGCCCTCTTCGGGACCGCGACGCGCGCGGCCGACCAGGGCTTCGGCGTGCCGAAGCGGCTGGCTCGATTTGCCGGCGGCGACTTCCCGCAGGCGACGTTGCCGGACGCGCGCGCGCTGTTCTCGCGGCCCGACGGCACGCCGGTGCAGGCGGGCGACACGCTGACCAATCCCGCGTACGCGCAGACGCTGCGTGCGATCGCATCCAGCGGACCTCGCACGCTGCTCGAGCGGCCGATCGCCGCGCAGATCGCCACGCGCACTCACGCGGAACCCCGGCCCGGCACGATGACCGCCGCGGACCTCGCGGCCTACCGCCCGCACGAGGTCGAGCCCCTGTGCCGCCCGTATCGCGTTTACGTCGTGTGCGTTCCACCGCCGCCCTCGAGCGGCGTGTCACTGCTCGAGATGCTCGCGATCCTCGGGCAGACCGACATCGCGTCGCGCGGCCCGTCCGATCCGCAGGCGTGGTTCCTGTTCGCCGAGGCCAGCCGCCTCATGTACGCCGATCGCGACCAGTACGTCGCAGACCCGGCGTTCGTGCGGGTCCCGGTGGCGGGCCTGCTCGACCCGGGCTACGTTGCGACGCGCGCCGCACTGATCGGCAGCGTGGCGGGGCCTGCGCCCGCGGCCGGCGTGCCGCCCGGACTCGCAGCGCGCCTCGGCCGCGATGCGACGAACGAGGCGGCCGGCACCAGTCACTTCGTGGTCGTGGACGGCGACGGCAATGTCGTCTCGATGACGACCACCGTCGAATCGATCTTCGGCTCGGGCCGCGCGGTCGGACGGATTCTTCCTGAACAACCAGCTCACCGACTTCTCGTTCCGGGCCGTGGAGGACGGGAAGCCCGTCGCCAACGCCGTGGCGCCGGGCAAGCGGCCGCGCTCGTCGATGTCGCCCGTCATCGTGCTGGACCGCGACGGACGCTTCCTCGCGGCGCTCGGCTCGCCCGGCGGTTCCGCGATCCTCACGTACAACGCGAAGACCATCGTGGGCCTGCTGGACTGGGGGCTCACGATGCAGCAGGCGATCGACCTGCCGAACCTGTATCGCGCGCGGCACCGATTTCTACGGCGAGGTCGACGAAGTTCCCGCCCGAGGTCCTGGCGGCGCTCGCTGCGCGCGGCGTGGTGGTGAAGGCCGGACGCGGCGAGGAATCGGGCTTGCACGGCGTGATCGTGCGTGACGCGGGGCTCACTGGAAGGCGGCGCCGATCCGCGCCGCGAAGGCCAGTGGCGGGAACTCGAGATCAGATAGGCGCCAGCGTGCCGACGCCGAGTTCCACGGCGCGCCGATAGACGAGGGACGCGGCGGCGAGATCCTGCGCCGCCACACCGAGCGACTTGTACACGGTCACCTCCGCGCGGAGCGTCGCCCGGGCGAAGTTCCCGCCAGCACCTCGCCGATTTCCGCCACGATGTGCGCTTCCGTAACCACGCCCGCGCCGATCGCGTGCAGCAGTTCGCCGGCCTGCGCCATCGCGCTGGCGCGGTAGTCCACGAAGAATCGCGACATCGCGACGCAGTCGTCGTCCACCTCGCTGCACGACGGGATCGACGCCCCGACGAGGCAGAGATGCGTTCCCGGGCGGACGTCGGCGCCGAACAGCAACGGGTCCGGTGATGAAGTGACGGTGCAGACGACGTCCGCCTCAGCCAGCGCTTCGCGCACGCTCGACACGACACGCACGTCCCGCGACCCCACGCCGTGCCCGATCCGCGAGCCCCTGCGCGGCCACGGGATTCCGGCCCCAGACCAGCAGCCGCTCGAACGGGCGCACGGCCTGGAATGCCTCGATGTGCGAGACCGCCTCCTCGCCCGTGCCGATGATCGCGAGCACCTTCGAGTCCTCGCGCGCGAGCGCGCGGGTCGCGACCACGCTGGCCGCGGCCGTGCGGACGGCGGTGAGCACCGACGACCTCCAGGAGCGCGATGGGGCGCCCGTTTCGCGCCTCGCACAGCATGTACAGGCCCAGGTGCGACGACAGGCCGACGGCGGGATTCCCCGGGAACAGGGACAGCAGCTTGATGCCGAAGCACTCCGGATCGCCGAGGTATCCCGGCATGGTTCCAAGCGCGCCCTGCCCGCCCGGCAATCGCATGATCTGTCGCAACGGCATGATGGTCCGGCCGGCGCTCACGGCCCGCATCGCCTCGGCGACGGCCTCGACGCAGTCGCCGTACGGCAGGAGCCGTCGCACGTCCTCGCCCTTGATCACGCGGATTTCCAGCGGCTGCATTCGTTCGCTCCGCTGTCGGATCAGTGCCTTGCGCGTCGCGGCGAGCGCATCCACAGTGAATTCACGACCGCCAGCAAGCGCGATCGCGCTGCCGCAAAGCACCAGCGCCTTGCCTGCGCCGAGCCAGTGCGAAAGCACCCCGGCCGCGAGCCCGGATGCGGCCGGGACGACTGTGAAATGACGGTATAGGTCGCGAGCACGCGACCGCGCACGGCCTCGTCGGAATTGACCTGGATGCCGGCGACGATCAGGAGAGCGCGAACCCTCCACCGACACCGACCCCGAACAGCAGCGCGACCGCAACGCCGGCACTGCCGGCGAACCGATGGACGCGAGCAGTGTTCCGACGGCCGCCGTCGCCGCCAGGATGCTGATGCCGCTCGGCAGCGCCGACGCGAGCTTGAGCGCGCCGAGCCCGCCCGCCATCAGCGCCACGGCCAGCGTGCCGAGAAACAGGCCGCGGCTCAGGTCGCCCAACCCGAACTGGGAATTGGCCAGCTTCGGCAGCAGTACCTGCATCGGGCCCATCGAGAGATAGCCGACGATGGCCGCGAGCATCAGTTGCGCCGAGCAGCGGCTTGCGAACGATCGCGGTGACGCCTTCGCGGATCTCGTCGCGGCACGTGCCGGAGTGGCCGGTCGGAGCGGCGCGAGTCGATCCGCAGCAGCAGGACCGAGCCCAGGATGAAGAACGCCGCGGCAGTCAGCGAACACCCCGGGCCATCCAGTGATGCTGCGGATCATCCCTATCATCAGCGGCCCGAGGCCAAAACCGAGCATGACCAGCAGGTTGAGCGCGAGTGCGCCCGCGCGCAGCTCGTCGATCTTGACCACCTGCGTCACCGCCGCCATCCGCGCCGGGGATACGAACGACCAGCCTATTCCAGCGAGTGTCGCCGCAGCCAGGAACAGCGGCACGCGCGAAGACGGTGAATCGATCAGCGTGTCGGCGGCAAGCAGCAGCAGCGCTGCAACCACGAACACGGCCTGCGCGTAGTTGATCAGCCTGACGGGAGCGAGCCGATCGCAGAGCACGCCCGCATACCAGCCGAGCACGATGGGCGGCCCGAAACACAAGCCGAACCCGATGCCGGACAGGAGGTCAGAGCCGAGCACCTCCTGTGCATACATGATCACCGAGTAATTGATCATGTGCCCGGCCGTGAATGCCAGCAGGCATGAAAGATAAAAGGCCGGATAGCGCTTGAAGATCAAGGCTGCACGCGGATCAGCGTCGGCTGCATCGTCTCGATGTGCCAGCCCGGGAAATTCGAGATCGCGGTGTACACGGTGCCGTCCCGTGCGAATCTCGACGTCGCGCGTGAAGGATCCGCGGCGCGGCAGCGGAAACACTGCGCCACGACCCGGTCGCGATGTCGAGGGCATAGAGCGAATCGGACTGGTTGCCGTTCACCCACACGACGCCCCTCGGGCGATCCACGTTCAGAGAGTAAGGCGTGTCGCTGCCCTTCGGCAGCACCGGCAGGTCGAACCGGGTGAACTTGCCCGTGGACGGCTCGTAGCGCGCGATGGCGGATTCCGGAAACGCGGCGATCCACAGGTTGCCGGACGAATCCGTACGCAGGCGCCGGGGGCCCTTGAACGGCGTCCTGATCATCGCGCACGTCGCCGGTGCCCGGATCCAGCACGCCGATTTCGTCGGTGTGCAGCCGTGCGAACCACACCTTGCCGTCCGGAGTGATGTCGATGCCGTACGGAAGCGGTGTACCGGTCGCATTGCGATCGATCGGCAACCAGTGCGACAGGGGCACCCCCCAGTTGATCAGGCGGAACAGCACGCCGATCAGTCGCACGTTGAGCCATTCGCGGAAACCGCGCGTCGGTAGGTCGTACAGCGTGAAGCGTCCTGGTCATCCGATCGAGCATTCCGGTCTGGTTCGACAAGGCGCGCTTGAACCACACGCGTCCTTGCCGTCGACGCGTATGGTGTGCGGATAGAATCCGCCGCCGATCTCGTGAAGCCTGAATGCCTTGCTCGCGGGATCGAACTCGACGATGCGCCGTTGCGCGGAGGGCGTGATGAAGATGTGGCCATCGCGGGCCGACTCCGCGAGCGAATGCGCATTCGAGGTGCTGTCGTGCCGCGGAAATGTCTTGAGGCGCCCTGCCAGCAGGCCGCCGGGCGCGTCTCCCGGCAGGTGCGGAATCCTGTAGACGGTGATTTCGCCGGTCTGCGGATTCGTCTCGTAGAGGCGGTCCTGGATGTTGTCCGCGACGTAGACCAGGCCGTTGGCCGGGACGACATCGTGCGTCTGGAAGATGATGTGCCGATGGCATCGTGGGCGGCGCCCTCGGCGGCCCGGGCAACCGGCGCACGTCCGGCACGAGCTGCGGATCCTCGCGCAGCCGCGATCGCCATCGGAGCTCGCCGTGCATGGCCTCCTGGTGTCCGTCGAGAGGCGCGACCGTAGAAGATCATGCGGTAGATGACGTCGCTCCACACCTGCGGCGTACGCTCCATGCGCGTGAACTCGTTGCCCTGCTGGTGACAGAAGGCGCACTGGAGCATGAAGTGCTTCTTGGTCTCGGCGTCACCGACATCGAGGGCACCGAGCCAGGCATTGGCGGGCTTCGCGGCGGCCAGCGCCACGGCATCGGTCTCGGCCACCAGCACCACGGAGACCGCCTCATCGCCGGTCGTGGTGACGTTGGCATCCCTGAATCCGGGCTTTCGAAACCGATAGGTCAGCCCGGTCGCACGATCCGGCAGGGTTGCCGTGCCCGTCGCATCCGTGAATCGCGTCACTCGGCATCGACCAGCTCGGCCCTGCCGGGCGTGGCATATCCCCCGTCGCTGGTATCGAGCCTGCGGGCGGCAGTGACAGTCTGCGAGACCATCACGGTTGGCAACGGCACACCCGCGTCGTTCGTGACGGAAATCGTTGCCGCATTCGCAGCCCCTGCCAGGACCCAGGCTGCAGTGATTGCTCCGAACCTGCTGATCACGATGGCTCCCGCTTCGAGTCTGTGTCGCCAGACTTCACGGACGACGAGTAGGCCCGATTGCACGCCGGTGTTCAATACGGGCCCGCACCTGCGCCGAGCATCGCCAGTGTCGCGGCACGAGCCGCTGCCGAATGCACCGGCAGCGCAAGCACGTCCCCCGGTCGGGCCCAGTCGAGTGCGCGGCGCACGGCGTCCAGTTCGCTCGCGCCGAGCGCGAGCGCGGACTCCGGCATGCCGTGCGCGACCAGTGCAGCGCGGATGATGCGCGGGAGCTCGCCGGGCTCGCGGCCCCGCAGGTGCGCCTCGTTCTCCTTCACCACCACGAGGTCGGGCTGGAAGCCTGCAGCAACGCGGGCGACGTCCTCGATGTCCGCATCCTGCCGGTTGCCGGCGTGCCCCAGCAGCATGCCGAGCCGCCCCCTGCCTCCCCGCAGATGCTGCGCGACCCGCAACAGGCCCGCGAGGCTGGCGGGGTTGTGCGCATAGTCGACGAGCACCGTCACGCCACCCACGTCGAATCGCATCAGCCGGCCCGCGTTGTCGGCGAAATCACCGCCGAACGTGGCGAACACCGACCGCAATCTCCGCGGGCGTTACGCCGATGGCCGCCGCGGCGAGCGCCGCGGCAGCGAGATTCTCGACGTTGTAGTCGGCGCTGCCGCCGACGGTGAGGGGCATGGCGGCGACGGACCCGAGGTCGTGGTCCGCATCGGCGCAAGAACAGGCGCAGCCTTCCATCGCGTACTCCGCAGGTCCAGCCGCCGCGGTCACGGTGTTCGCGCAGCACGGGTGAATCGGCGTCGAGCGCGAACCATCCCAGCCGCGGGCGGCGTCCGTACCGCTGCGCGAGGCCGGTCGCCCTGAGCCGCAGCAGCGCATCGCCGGCGTTCAGCACCAGCAGCCCGTCCGGCACCAGGACCGATGCGACGGTGAGCTTCACGTCCGCGAGTCCTTCGAGGTCGTGGATGCCGTACTCGCCGAAGTGGTCGGAACTCACGTTGGTCACGACGGCGGCGTGCGCACGTCCGACCGCGATGCCACGCCTGAGGATCCCGCCTCTTGCGGTCTCGAGCACCGCCGCCTCGACCCGCGGGTCGCGCATGACGAGCCGCGCCCCGGCCGGTCCCGCGTAGTCTCCGCTTGCGATCGTCTCGCCGCCGATCTGCACGCCGTCCGTGCAGTTGTAGCCCGCATGCCAGCCTTTCGCTCGCGCACAGGCCGCGATGACACGCACGGTCGTCGTCTTGCCATTCGAGCCCGTCACGATCACCGTCGGCAGATCCCTGAGTTCGCTCCACGGCACTTCGGCGACGGCCGGCAGGGCCTCGAGCGCGTAGCTGCGGCTGCCGGCGCCCGCGCCGAGGGTCAGGATGTTCTCGTCGAGCACGTGCGGCAGACTGCGGCGATCCGCCTCGTCGAGAAGCGCGCGCAACGCCGGCCGCGCCTCGCGGTCGGCGAGTCGCCGAAAGCGCGCCATGGCCTGCGCCTCGTCGATCACGGGCGGATCATCGACCACGCCTCCGTCGGCGGCCTCGGCTGCCGCCGCCACGAGCGCCTCGGGCAGGCTCGCCCAGTGCGACCCGTCCCGCTCGAGCAGGGCCGAGCACAGCGCCCATTCGTTCACTTCGGTCGCCGTGAAGAGCTGGTCGCAGGGTGCGGCGAGCGCGAGCGACGCACCGCCCGCGTGCAGTCTCGCTGCGGCCTCGGGCACCGACGCATATGGGTGGCCCGGATCCGGTGAGGCCGTCGACCAACCCAGGTGCCGGCGCGCGCGCGCGACGCGTTCCTGCCAGCCGGCGAGCAACGAGTCATCCGCGGCAACCCGCGCAAGCTCCAGGACCGCGCCTGTCGTGGCAAAAAACAGGTTGCCGCCGGTGAGACGCCTCGAGTCCTCGAAGGGCAATGCGAGCTGGACCGTCAGTCTTCGGTCTCCGGGGCAATGCGCACGCCGCGCTCGTCACGAATGAGACCGTCCAGGTTGAACGCCGCGGAGACCGGGCCGCCTTCGGCGAGCCCTCGACCCGCCTCGGCCGCCGCGGGGCCGGAGGATCGCGAAAGGGCCGTGCGCCCATCCTGCCCGTCGGACGCCGCCACGCGAAGGCTGGCCTGCGGCTCGGGCGCGGCCCCGGGCCCATCCGGACCGGTCGCCTGTTCGCCCGCAGGCGACGAGTAGCTCGCTCCCTCCATCCGGAACTTCGTGACCTGCTTCCAGGAGCGCACCAGCGCGTCCGCGAAGACGAGCAGCAGGTCGCCCTCGCGGCCCATGCGCAGCGCCGCGTCGATTGCCTCCTGCTCGTCGGGGATGATGGAGATCGCGTCATCCCGCACGCCCGCAGCGCGCAACGCCGCTGCCTGGATGCGCGGCACCTCGTCCGGCGCCCGGTCGCGCAGGCTGTCGTCGCGACGGCAGACGTAGTGGTCGAAGCGACCGGCGACGGCATTGGCGATGGCGACGAGGTCCTCGTCGCGCCGGTCGCCCGGCCCGGCGAGCACGACGATGCGCCGTCCCTTGACCTCGAGGCGCTGCGCAAGGTCCGCGAGCATCCCGACGGCGTGGGCGTTGTGACCGTAGTCGAACAGCACCTTGAACGGGTGCTCGTCGAACACGTTCATGCGGCCCGGGGCCTGGTAGAAGGTCGAATCGAAGGTTCGCAGTCCCTGGCGGATGGCGTCGAGCTTGATGCCGAGCGAGAACGCCATCGCCGCGGCGAACATCGCGTTCTGCACGTTATGCAGCGCGCGGCCCTCGAGCGTCGCCGGGATCAGGTGCGTCCACACCAGAGGGATGTGCCCGCCGCGGTCGTAGAGCGTGATCATCTGGCCGTTCACGCCGGCCTCGAGCGCGCAGGCCCGCCCGCCGGCGCGGATGTGCTCGCGCACCAGCGTGTGCTGCGGGTTGAGCGTCACGTAACAGATGCTCTTCGCGTCGGTATAACCCGACATCCGCAGCACCAGCGGGTCGTCGGCGTTCAGCACCGCGCAGTCGGTCGCGACCTCGACGACGACGCGCTTGACCTCCGCCAGCTGCTCGAGCGTGTCGATGCCCTTGAGGCCGAGGTGGTCGGACTGGACGTTCAACACGGCGCCAACGTTGACTTCTTTGACGCCCATTCCGGCGCGGACCAGGCCGCCACGCGCGGTCTCCAGCACCGCGATGTCGATCTGCGGGTCCGCAAGCACCATGCGCGCCGAGACGGGCCCCGTCATGTCGCCCTGCACGGTGCGGTGGCCGTCGATGTACACGCCGTCGGTCGTCGTGAGGCCCGGCGTGAAACCGGCCATCTTGGTGACGTGCGCGAGCATGCGCGCCGTGGTCGTCTTGCCGTTGGTGCCGGTGATCGCGGCGATCGGCACTCTGGACGGCGCGCCGGGCGGAAACAGCATGTCGATCACGGGGCCCGCGGCGTCCCGGGGCGTGCCTTCGCTCGGCGCCACGTGCATGCGGAAGCCCGGGGCGGCATTGACCTCGCAGATGCCGCCACCGATGCGACGGTAGCTCTCGGTGATGTCCTTGGAGAGAAAATCCACGCCGCCCACGTCGAGGCCGATCGCGCGCACGGCGCGCTCGGCCATCTCGCGGTTGTCCGGGTGGATGATGTTCGTGACATCGGTCGCCGTTCCGCCGGTCGAGAGGTTGGCGGTCGAGCGCAGATACACGACCTGCCCCGCTTCCGGCACCGAGTCGGCGGTGAGCCCGGCACGATCGAGCATCTTCTGCGCCTGCGCGTCGAGCTCGAGTCGCGTGAGCACCTTCTCATGGCCGACGCCACGGCGCGGATCCTGGTTCACGACCTCGACGAGATCGGCCACCGTTCGCTTCCCGTCGCCCACGACGTGGCCCGGAGTGCGGCGCGTGGCGGCGACGAGTTCGCCGTTCACCACCAGCAGTCGGTGATCGTCACCCTCGAGGAAGGTCTCGACGATCACCGATCGCGAGTGCTCCCGCGCCACGGTGTAACCGTGCGCGACCTCCTCGTCGGTCATGAGCCGTATCGAGATGCCCCGGCCGTGATTGCCGTTGTAGGGCTTGGTGACTACGGGAAAGCCGATGCGGCGCGCGGCGCGCACCGCCTGCCCCTCGCTCTGCACGAGTTCCTGCCTCGGCACCGGCAAGCCCAGCGTCGCGAGGATCTTGTTGGTCTCTTCCTTGTCGCTCGCGAGCTCGACCGCGATATGCGAAGTCCGTCCGGTGACCGTTGCCTGGATGCGCTGCTGGTACTTGCCGTGCCCGAGCTGCACCAGCGACTGGTCGTTCAGCCGGAGCCAGGGAATGCCCCGCGCCTCCGCGGCGCGCACCAGCGACGCCGTGGAGGGCCCGAGCGCTCGGCGCTGCGCAAAGCGGATGAACTCGTCGCGTGCCTCGGGCCAGCTCCAGCCCTCAGGCACGGAGTCGGCCGGGCGGATACCCTCCGGCAGCAGCGAGCAGAGCAGGCGCAGACCGAGTTCGCCGGCCGCGATGCCCTCGTCGCGCTGCGCGTATTCGTAGATGACCGTATACACGCCCGGTTGGCCCGCACTGCGCGTCTTGCCGAAGGTGACCGCCTCGCCAGCGATGTTCTGCAGCTCGATGGCCACGTGCTCGAGCACGTGGCCGAGCCAGGTGCCCTCGTCCTCGCGCATGCGACGGAAGAACCCGCCCGGCTCCCGGTAGGAACATCCGTGCTCGGCGAGACCCGGCAGGGCCGCAGCGAGCGCGTCCACGAATGCGCCTCCGAGGCGGCCGGTGGGCCAGGCCTCGAGCGTCCCTAAGTCCAGCTCCAGGCGGATGACCGGAAAGTGGGCGTACTGGGACGGCCCGACGTATACGGAACGGTCGAGGATGCGCATGTCGGACCGCCACTGCCACCTGGCGGATCGAGCGGCCGATGATGGCACAGCGCAGGGTCGGACGAGTAGCCGGGTGCGGCCCGGGGCCCTGGCCTGGGCGATCGGCGACCACGGGTCGGCGATCCCTGATGCCGTCCGGTTCAGCATGTGTGCTAAATGGCTTCGGGACGAACCATGCAGAGGCGTTACCTTTCGGCGCTCGTGCCGTTTGCGCTGTTCTGCGCAGCGCTTGTCGCCCTGCACCGGCTCGGAGGGGAGTTCCACCTCAGGGATATCCTCGCCGAGTTCGCCGCGATCGAGCACTGGCGGATCCTGGCCGCCATCGCACTGGCCGCCGGCAGTTACCTGGTCCTCACCGGCTACGAGCGACTCGCGCTCGGCTACGTAGGAAGGACGCTGCCGTGGTCGAAGTACGCCCTCACGTCCTTTGTGTCGTACGCGGTCGGCCATAACGTCGGCGTTGCGGCACTCTCGGGCGGCGCGACCCGTTACCGGATCTACACGCCGCTCGGGTTCGGTGCCGCCGAGATCGCGCGGATCGTGGCGTTCTGTACGATCACCTTCGCGCTGGGCGCCACCACGCTGGCAGGCGTCTCGCTCATCGCCAATGCCGGCGAAGCATCGTCCTTGCTGCACTCGACCACGCAGCTCTCGGTCACGCTCGGTGTACTTGCGCTTTGCACCGTCGCCGCATACCTGCTCGCCTGCACCTTGCGGCGGGCCCCGTTCGAGTGGCGAGGCGTCAGCGTCCAGCTGCCGACGCTCGGGACCGCGCTCTGCCAGCTCGTGCTTGCCGCGGCGGACCTCGCCCTCGCAAGCGCGGCGCTCTTCGTGCTGCTGCCGGCGTCGGCGGACGTCTCCTACCTTGCTTTCGCAGGCCTCTACATGGTCGCGCTGGCGGCAAGCCTGCTGAGCCTGGTGCCGGGCGGACTCGGTGTATTCGAATCGATCGTGGTCCTGCTGCTGCCCGGAGTGCCTGCGCCGCAGATGCTCGGCTCGCTGCTCGCGTATCGGCTCATCTACTATGCGTTGCCGTTCGGCATCGCCCTGCTTCTCCTGTCCGCGCACGAGTTCCGGCAACAGCGCGCGAGGCTCGCCGAAGTCTGGACGTGGACCCAGCGATCGCTTGATTTCGTCGTGCCACAGGCGATCGCGCTGCTCGTCTTCGGCGCGGGATTTCTGCTGCTGCTGTCCGGCGCGACCCCCGGTACGGTCAGCAGGCTTGCCGCACTCGACCGATTCCTGCCGCTGCCGGTTCTCGAATTGTCCCACCTCGCCGGGTCGGCGGTCGGAGTGCTGCTGCTGATCCTCGCGCACGGGCTCATGCGGCGCCTCGACGGCGCCTGGCAGGTGACGATGTCACTGCTGGGTGCAGGCATGCTCGCCTCGCTGCTGAAGGGCCTCGACTTCGAGGAAGCGCTGCTGCTTGGCGCTGCAATGCTGCCGCTGTGGTGGACACGAAAGCAGTTCTACCGGAAGTCATCGCTGCTCGCGGAGCCCCTGTCGCCAGCATGGCTGGCCAGCGCCTGCATTGCGATCGGCGCCTCGGTCTGGGTCGGGATGCTGGCCTACCGCCACGTACCGTATGCCAGCGAGCTCTGGTGGCAGTTCGCGCTCGATGGCCAGGCATCGCGAATGTTGCGCGCTAACCTGCTGGCCGTGCTGGTGCTCGGCGCGTTTGCCGCGTTTCGACTGCTGGCGCCGGCGCGCAGCTCGCCCGCGCGACCGTCCATGGACGACATCGACCGCGCGATTCCCGATCATCCGCAGTCTCGCCGGACACGTCGGCCAATCTCGCCTTGCTGGGGGACAAGTCGCTGCTCTTCAGCGACACAGGGCGCTCGTTCCTGATGTACGGCGTCGCGCGTCGCAGCTGGATCGCGATGGGGGATCCGGTGGGCGACGTGGAAGAGCGGGAGGACCTCGTCTGGAGCTTCCGCGAACTCGCGGACCGGGCCGGCGCATGGAGCGTCTTCTACCAGGTATCGCCCGAGAACCTGTCGCTCTACGTGGACGCGGGACTCGCGCTCAGCAAGCTCGGTGAGGAAGCGCGGGTACGGCTCGATGCGTTCACGCTCGAAGGCAGCTCGCGCGCGTCGCTGCGCCAGGCGCACCGCAGAGCCGAGCGCGACGGACTCAGCTTCCGGATTGCGCGGCGTGGAGGAGGTCGCAGCCCTGTTGCCCAGGCTGAAGCTGATCTCCGACGACTGGCTGCAGACCAAGGTCGGTCGCCGAAAAGGGCTTTTCGCTCGGGCGCTTCTCCGAGCCTTACCTGCGTCGCTTCCCGATGGCGCTGGTCGAGCACTCGGGCCGGCTGGTCGCGTTCGCGGACCTGTGGGAGGGCGGGACGCGCGAGGAGCTGTCCGTCGACCTGATGCGCCATGCCAGCATCGCTCCGAACAGCGTCATGGACTTTCTCTTCGTCGAACTGATGCTCTGGGGAAAGGCCCAGGGGTATCGCTGGTTCAACCTCGGCATGGCGCCGCTGTCGGGCCTGGAGGCGCATCGGCTGGCCCCGGCCTGGCACAAGGTCGGCAGGCTCATCTATCGCTACGGCGAGAATTTCTACAATTTTGAGGGCCTGCGTCAGTACAAGGAGAAATTCCTGCCGGAGTGGCGGCCGCGCTACCTGGCGGCCCCCGGCGGCCTTGCGCAGCCGAGGGTGCTGCTGGACGTCACCTCGCTGATTTCGGGCGGGCTCGTGGATGCGGTCCACGGTGACGGCCGCGATCAACGCACGCGCCGGTCGCGCGGAGAGGAAATAGGAGAGACAGATGACACGCATGCGAGGTCTGTGGCTGGCCGGCGCGTTGGCCGTCGCTGTCTGCTCCGGCGTCCGCCGCCGAGACGATCGACTATCCCGCGCTCGGCAGCGTCACGCTCTACCGGCCCGCGCAGCCCGCGAAGGAATTCGTGATCTTCGTGTCCGGCGACGGGGGCTGGAACCTGGGAGTTGTCGACATGGCGCAGCACCTGGTCGACGAGGGCGCCTTCGTTCTCGGCGTCGACATCAATCAGATGGGCAAGCGATTGCTGGCCTCGGCCGATTCCTGCATCAACGCCGCGGCAACCTTCGAGACGCTCTCGCATTTCGCGCAGCAGAAATACGGCATGAAGCGCTACGAAACCCCGATCCTCGTCGGCTATTCGTCGGGCGCCACAGTCGTATACGCGACACTGGCCCAGTCCCCGGTCGGCACGTTCAAGGGGGCCTTGTCCCTGGGCTTCTGCCCGGATCTCGAATGGAACAAGCCGCTGTGCCGCGGTGAGGGCCTCGAGCACGACCCGGGTCCGAAGGTCGGGTTCGTGTACCGCCCGGCGGCGCACCTTCGCGACCCATGGATCGCGCTGCAGGGCGGCCAGGACCAGGTCTGCGATGCGGGGCAGACAGGGAAATTTGTCGCCCAGGTACCCGGCGCCCGGATCGTTCAACTGCCGAAGGTCGGGCACGGCTACTCGGTCGAGAAGAACTGGCTGCCGCAGTACCTCGACGCTTACCACAAGATCGCAAGCGCGCCGGACCTGGGGCGGCCGGCATTGCCCCCGGGCATCAGCGACCTGCCACTCATCGAGTCGCCGGCCACTGGAGCAGAAATGGATCTCCTCGCCATCATGCTGTCGGGGGACGGCGGATGGGCCGGGCTCGACAGGGAAGTGGCGAGGGAACTCAACTCCCGCGGCGTTCCCGTCGTCGGCTGGGACTCGCTGCGCTATTTCTGGGATGCGCGCACTCCCAGTGGCGCCGCAGGCGACCTCGACCGCGTCATACGCCATTACGCACAGGCCTGGCACAAGTCGAAGGTGCTGCTGATCGGCTACTCGCAGGGCGCCGACACGATGCCGTTCATGGTGAATCGCCTGCCGGATGAGTCGCGCAACCTGGTCAAGGCCACGGCGCTGATCGCCTTGAGTGACGAAGCATTCTTCGAGTTCCACCTGAGCCACTGGCTCGGCGCGCCCACCGGTGGCCTTCCGACCGCGCCGGAGGTGACGAGCGGACGCATGGGCCCGGTGGCCTGCGTCTACGGCAAGGACGAAACCGACTCGCCCTGCCGTAAGCTTCACGGTGCAGGGTTACGCGCGATCGTGCTGCCCGGTGGTCATCACTTCGATGGCGACTACGCAGGCGTGGCGCAGGCGATCCTCACGACCGTGCCGCCGTGAGGCACTGCTCGGGGCCAATCCGTATGAGGGCGGGCCTCGTACGACCCCATCCGGCCGGCGCCCGAGGATGCCGCTCCGGAACTACTTCGGCGGCTGCCCCTTGAGCAACGCCATCGCCGTGCCGATCAGCGCCGAGACCTCGGTCATGTTGCCCGGCACGATCATGGTGTTGTTCTTCTGTGCGAGGTGCGAGTAGGCCTCGACGGCCTTCTCCGCCACCTTGAGCTGCACGGCCTGCTCGCCGCCCGGCGAGCGGATCGCCTCGGCGATCTTGCGGATGGCGTCCGCAGTCGCGTTCGCAACGGTCGTGATCGCGGACGCCTCGCCCTGCGCCTTGTTGATCTGCGCCTGGCGCTCTCCCTCTGAGCGCGCGATGGAAGCCTCGCGCTCTCCGGTCGCGATGTTGATCTGCTCCTGCTTGCGACCTTCCGAGGCCGCGATCAGCGCGCGCTTCTCACGTTCGGCCGTGATCTGCGCCTGCATGGCACGCAGGATTTCGTTGGGAGGAGTGAGGTCCTTGATCTCGTAGCGGAGCACCTTCACGCCCCAGTTCGCGGCCGCCTCGTCCAGCGCGCTCACGACCGAGGCATTGATCGCGTCGCGTTCCTCGAAGGTCTTGTCGAGTTCCATCTTGCCGATGACCGAGCGCAGCAAGCGTCTGCGCGAGCTGGGTGATCGCCAGAACGTAGTTGCTCGAGCCGTAGCTCGCCCGCATCGGGTCAGTCACCTGGAAATAGATGATCCCGTCCACCTGCAGCTGGGTATTGTCCTTGGTGATGCACACCTGGCTCGGGACGTCGAGCGGCACTTCCTTCAGCGAGTGCTTGTAGGCGACGCGGTCCACGAACGGCACCACGAAGCCGAGGCCCGGCGTGAGGGTGCGGTCGTAGCGACCCAGACGCTCCACCACCCACGCATGCTGCTGCGGCACGATCTTGAACGTCTGGATGATGAAGATGAAGGCAATGGCGGCAAGTACGAGTGCGATGGCCATGTTGATGCTCTCCCTGTCGTGCGATCAGTTCGGACCCGGGCCCTTGTGCGGTGCGAGCACCAGCCAGTTCCCCTCGACGGCGACAATGTCGTGCTCGCCGGACCGCGCCGCGGCGCCCCTTGCGAGTCGTGCCGGCCAGCCGCTGCCACGGTACGTCACGCGGGCGGTGCCATCCGCGGCCCATTCGGCCACCTGCACGCGCTCGCCGATGTCGAGGTTGACGTCCCGGTCTTCGTGCGCCGGCAGCTTCTGCGGCCTGCGGGTCCGGCGCCAGTGCCACAGCGCCGTGGCGCCACCGCCCACCACCGCCGCGCACACGACCTGCGACGATTCCGAGAGCCCGAGATGCGCCGCGATCGCGCCGGCGGCGAAACCGAGCGCCATCATGAGCAGGTAGAACGTGCCGGTCGCGAGTTCGGCGGCGACGGCGATTCCCGCCGCCACCCACCAGATCGTCAGGGAGGAAAGGCCCATCATGTCGACTCACCCGGTGCCTGGGCGCCTTGGGCGCCCGTCCGGGTCAACGATAGCAGAACGGCCGCGTGGTCGCGGTCGCTGTCGGCGCTGGTGTGGCCAGCGAGGGCGGCCGTCCGGAAAACTGCCGGCACCGGGGCGGCTCCCCGCGAGAGCCGCCCCGTCCGCAGCGTCCGGACGTCCCGCGCTACGCCGCCTTGCCCGCGGCCAGGTTCTGCACGTCCGGAAGCCTTGAGCGGCTTGCCGCCGATGGCCCAGTCGCCGCCTTCGAACTCCTTGATCCGCACCCAGGTGACGCCGCGCAGGTTCTCTCCTTCGACCTCGATCATCGCCGCGGTGACTCTCTCGATGATCTCCTGCTTCTGCTTCGGTGAAAAAACGCCCTTGATCACGTCAACGGTTACGAGTGGCATGTCGATGCTCCTTCAGGTGGCCAGTTTGGAATTGAGGTGGTCGATCACCGCGCACATCGCCGCGCTCGGACTGAATTCGACGGCTTCATAATCCTCGTCGACCCGCACCGTGTGGCCCGGCGGCCAGTAGTACACGTCGCCGGCCCGGACGGTTTCCTCGCGCCCGTCGGCGAAGCGCACGTGTATCGAGCCACTCAGCACCGTTCCCCAGTGGGGGCACTGGCACAGGTTCTGTGGCAGTCCCTCCAGCAAGGGTGCGGCATCCGCGCCTTTCGGAAAGCGGATGCGCGCGACGTTGAGGTCAGCCCAGTCCTGGGCCTGGATGCAGACTCCGCCCGCCTCGAGCCGCACGGGCAGCTGGTCTCGATGTTGCTTCACGTTGATCTCCCTCCTCGCTCCCGACGCCGGATGATTCCGTCGCGGGTGAGATCATTTGTACGCGCCGCCAGGAAGCCAGGCTTGGAGGTTTCCTGGAGATGTCGTGGAGATGTATGGGAGATCGCGCGGGAAACATCTATTCTCGCGCCCATGATCTACAGGTTCGACGGCTTCGAACTGGACGTGGCCCGCGTCGAACTGCGCGTGGACGGGGCGAGCTGCCCCGTGGAGCCACAGGTGTTCGCCCTGCTCGCGCTGCTGGTCGAGAACCGCGACCGCCTCGTCACGAAAGACGAAATCATCGAAAAGGTGTGGGACGGGCGCATCGTCTCCGATTCGGCGGTGGCGAGTCGGGTGAAATCGGCCCGCAAAGCCATTGGCGACGACGGCAAGAACCAGCGGCTCATCAGGACGGTGCAGCGCCGGGGATTCCGATTCGTGGGGGACGTCAGGCCGGGTGCGAGCGTCGAGTTGTTCCCGGCAGCGGCGGCCGGACTCGCGGCCGGCCCTGACGAACAAGCGCCGGTCCAGCCTGAGTTACCCGACTCGCGGCCGTCCATCGCCGTGCTGCCATTCAGCTTCACCGGCGACGCCGGACCATACGGCGCCTTCGCAGATGCCCTGCCCCACGAGATCATCGTCGAGTTGTCGCGACTGCGCTGGCTCCTCGTCACCGCCCGCGGGTCGTCGTTCCGGCTGCGCGCACCCGATGTCGACCTGGGCGAGGTCGGCCGCCTGCTTGGCGTCAGGTACTGCCTGACGGGCACGATGGAGATTGCGCGCCGGAATCTGGCAGTGCTGGTGGAACTGGTCGACACGCGAGACCTGGGCGTCCTGTGGGCCGATCGGTACGCCGGCCCGATCGGCGACGTGCACCGCGTCCGCGAGGAGATCCGCGGCAGGATTCTTGCGGCACTCGAGATACAGATCCCGATCCGAGAGGCCGCCCTTGCGCGGCTGCGGGGGACCGAGAACCTGGACGCCTGGTCGGCCTATCACCTCGGCCTCCACCACATGTACCGGTTCAATCGCGCCGACAATGCCGCCGCCACGGCGCTGTTCCAGAAGTCGGTCACCCTGGATCCCGGCTTCGCGCGGGCACACGCGGGCCTTTCCTTCGTCCACTTCCAGACCGCATTCATGCGGCACACAGACGATCTCGCCGGGGAAGTCGCGCTTGCCCGACGCTACGCGGAACGCGGAGTGGAACTCGACTCGCAGGACCCCTTCGTCAATTTCACGATGGGGCGCACCTATTGGCTCGAGGGCGACCTCGAGGGTGGCCTCGCCTGGCTCGAGCGCGCCACCATCCTGAGCCCGAACTACGCGCAGGGCATCTATGCGCGCGCGTGGACCGAAACCCTCGCGGGAAGGGGCCTCCTGGGACGCGAACACGTGGATCTCGCGATGCGCCTGAGCCCACTGGACCCGCTTTACTATGCGATGCAGGGGACCCGCGCCTTCACGCACATCGTCCAGGGCGAGGACGCTCAGGCCGCTTACTGGGCCGAGCGGGCCGCACGGTCGCCCGGAGCCCACGTGTTGATCGCAATGATTGCAGCGGCGACGCACGTACTGGCCGGAAACATGCCGCAGGCCGAGTCGTGGGCGGCAAACGTGCGCGAACGCAATGCCACCCTCACCCGTGAGGACTTCTTCCGTTCGTTTCCGATGAAATCGGAGACGGCTCGGTCGCGCGTGTCGACGGCCCTCGAACGCTGCGGCTTCTAGTCGCTATTCCTTGGCCGGCATCAGCGCAGCCGCCTCGGCAAGCCGCGTGTGCAGGTTGAACGTCGCGCCCGCGACCAGGATGTGCAGCTTGAGACCGAGCATGCACACGGGCTGGCCTTCGCTGACCGCGTCCATGGACGAGTAGCTCACGTCCGACGCATCCACCACCGTGACCCCGCCGCTGCCCTCGACCTCCACCGTCTCGTCGGGGCCGATGAACGCGGCCGTGTCCTCGTCGAGGCCGATGCCGATGGCGAACGGATTGTAGGCGAGCGCCGTCAGCAGGCGCCCGAGCCGGTCGCGCTGGCGGAAATGCTGGTCGATGATGAAACGATTGGTGAGGCCGAGCCCGGGCGCCAGTCGCACGCTGCCCGAGATCACCGACGAACCCTCGTCGCCGAATGCGATCATGTGCTCGCTCAGGATGCTCGCCCCGGCGCTGGTGCCGCCGACCGCGACACCGTGCGCATTGCGAACGCGGATCAGCTTCGCGACCGGCGTGCCGCCGAGCAGCGTCGTGAGCCGGAGTTGATTGCCACCCGTGAAAAAGATGCCGCTTGCTTCTTCCAGCCGGCGCAGCCGTCCGGGCTCCTGGCAATCTCGCCGCGTGTCGAAGTCCATGGACGTGACCCGCGCGGCACCGATGTCCCTGAAGAGCTGCTCGTAGCGCGGACCAGTCTCGGCGAGGCGACTCGCGGTCGGGATGACCACGATGTCGGCGTCGCTGCCGCCGGACACGCGCACGAAGCGCTCGAGGATATGGCGGTCGTTTTCCTTGTTCTCGGCGCCGCCGATCGGGATGATCCAGCCGCGCGTCGCGCCGTCGGGAGTAATGCTCGGCATGGTGTGTCGGGGTCCTCGCGTCTCTCAACGCGATTGTCTCAGATTTCGCCGGCCTTGAGCGGCTCCCGCCTGGGGGGTCCGGTCTTGCGCGACTTCGGCTTGCGCGGCGACGCGGCGGCGACGCGCAAGGACTTGCGCGCCCACGCGACCAGCGCCTCGGCGTCTTCGATGACGTCGGCAGGTACCTCGTAATAGCCCATCGCGTGATCCGGCTTGTCCGGAAAAGGTATGAAAGGGCCCATGCCACGGGCCGTGAAATCACCGCGGGTCGTGTCATCCACCTTGAAATACAGCGCGTCGCCGGCGAGGAGACCGAAGAACAAATCGCCGGAGTAAAAGCCGACACCCCCGAACATTCGCTTCGAACGCAGACGTCCGACGCCGGTGAGCTGCTCGGTGACGTAGGCGACGTAGGATTCGCTGACGGACACGCCGTTCTGCTCCGCGGTTACCTGGACGCTGGCCGTTGCCTACGGACGACAGCTGGCCTCGCCGGAATCCCGGACCTTGCCGCTCGTATCGATGAACTGCCAGGAATACGCGCCGTCCCCGAGGGTCAGCTTGAGCACGCCGTGCCTCGCAAGGCGCTCACGACTGACGTGAAACGGACTCCAGTTCGGATACAGGTGCGCGCCGCCGGTGCCGACGACGAACTCGCGCATGCCGTCGGCGGCGGGCACTCCCCTCGCATCGAGCGGGCCGAACGCCTCGTAGAAATGTTCGTGGCCGTTCAGCACGAACTCGGCCCGGCGCTCGTCGAGCAGCGCCCAGAAGCGCTGCATCTTCGGGGTCGGCCCATGCTCGAGTCCCGACGAGAAGGCGGGCATGTGCCACAGGGCGAGCGTGCAGCGCAGGTTCGCATTCTCCTTGAGCGTGGCGTCCAGCCACTCGTACTCGCGGTCGAGCGCCTCGCCGATCAGCTGGCTGTCGATCCCGATCACGAGCCAGTCCCCGAGGCGACGCGTGAAATAGTTCTCCCTGGACTCGACCCCGAAGTAGGCCCGGAAGTCGTCGCTCCGGCCGTTCACGTAGTCGTGATTGCCGGGCACGGCGATCGTCGTCGCGCGGTTCACGCCCCAGGTCGGCTCGTAGCAGGCCTGCAACGTCGCCGCAGTCGCAAACGGATACGCGGTGTCGCCGGGCACCAGCACGGTCGCGCCGGGCGGAAGCAACGCCGCGGTGCGAGCAGCTTCGGACAGCGCGGGCACCTGACCCTTGCACTCGGCAATATCGCCGGCCGCGTACACCACGAGTGGAGCGGCCGACGCCGCGACGGGCGCGAGGACCGTGGCTGCGAGCCACACGAGAGCTGGGATAAGGGGCTTCAAGTTTCCACACGCCGCGAAGGGTTGCAGATCTTAAACCGGGAACGACCCGTGGCGCATAATCTGCAGCCATGTACGCCCTGATCCGTCCGGTAAGCGATGGCATGACGCGCTGCGAGCTCACGCACCTCGCCCGTTCACCGATCGACCTCGAGGTCGCCCGAAGGCAACACCGCCGCTACGCCGACGTCCTGGCGTCGCTGGGCTGCCGGCTGGTGGAGCTTGCTGCCGAACCCGACCTGCCCGATTCCGTGTTCGTCGAAGACACCGCCGTCGTGCTGGACGAAATTGCGGTCCTGACCCGCCCCGGCGCGGCCTCGCGCCGTCCCGAGGTCGACTCGGTGGCTTACGTGCTCGCCGAGTGGCGACCCTGCATTCGCATCGAGGCGCCGGGAACGCTGGACGGCGGCGATGTCCTGCGGGTCGATCGCAGACTTTTTGTCGGACAATCTGGCCGCTCGAATGCCGACGGCATCCGGCAACTCGCCGCGGCCGCGGTCCCCTACGGCTACGAGGTCGTACCCGTGCCGATGCGGGGCTGCCTGCATCTCAAGAGCGCGGTCACGCAGGTCGGCCCCGACGCCCTGCTGATCAACGGCAATTGGGTCGATCGTGGCCACTGGCCAGGCCTGCGCTGCGTCGACGTGCATCCCGAGGAGCCGCATGCGGCGAATGCGCTGTGGATCGGTGACATCGTGGTGCACTCCGCCTCCGTTCCGCGCACCCGCGATCGCCTCGAGGCGACCGGGCTTCGCGTCCTGTCCGTGGACGTCTCCGAAATGGAGAAGGCCGAGGGCGCCGTCACCTGCTGCAGCGTACTCGTCGGGCCGTGACCCGCGGGCCTGCGCCTCAGCCTTGGGTCCAGCAGAAGCAGTTCAGCTTGTTGCCATCCAGATCACGGAAGTACGCGGCGTAGAAGCCCGCCATCCCGCGCGGTCCCGGTGCGCCCTCGTCCTTCGCGCCCAGCGACAGGGCCTTGCGGTAGACGGCGTCCACCTTGGCGTTGCTGTCGACCGTGAGCGCGATCATCGTGCCGTTGCCCACCGTGGCTGACTTACCGTCGAACGGCAGACAGACGCCGAGCGAGGGTTTGTCTGGCGCGACGGCCCAGGCGATGAAGCGCTCGGACTCCATGAACCGTCCCGCCCCGATCTCGCCCAGCAGGGCGTCATAGAAAGCCGCAGCGCGCGGAAGGTCGTTGGTCCCAAGTGTCACGTAGCCGATCATGCGATGTCCCCTTGCCGGTGATTCCTGCCAGTGATCCGATGCCGTGGAGCGGCCGTTTCGTCGCAGCGACCGAGTTTACGCCGATCACCTACTGCCACAAATGCCCCCATAGATGGACAATGGTCGCAGCGCAACCAGGATGAACCCCGTGGCGGACGACAAGGCAGTTCCCCCGGCAGCCCCGTCGCTGCTCGATCGTGTCGAGGGCGCGGAGAAGCTGTTCCTCTCAGGGCGACGTCATCGCGAGGCCGACCTCGCGAGCGCAGTGCGGTTTTTCCTGGAATTCCTCGAGGCGTTCGAAAGCTTCGAGACGACGCAGCCCTGCGTGACCGTCTTCGGCTCCTCGCGATTCGCCGAGGACCATCCGCACTACCAGCTCGCCCGCGAAATCGGTTCGGCCCTCGCGAAAGCCGGCTACGCCGTCATGACCGGCGGCGGCTCCGGCATCATGGAAGCGGCTAACCGCGGTGCAAAGGAGGCCGGCGGCCTGAGCCTCGGCTGCAACATCCGGCTGCCGCGCGAACAGAAGCCCAACAAGTATCTCGACAGGTTCATGCAGTTCGAGCATTTCTTCGCGCGCAAGGTGATGCTGGTGAAATACTCCTGCGCGTTCGTCGTCATGCCTGGCGGGTTCGGCACGCTGGACGAGACGTTCGAAATAGCGACGCTGATGCAGACCGGCAAGCTTGGGCACTTCCCGCTGATCGCCGTGGGCGGGGACTTCTGGGATGCCTTCGAGCGCTTCGTGCGCGACGCGATGGTCGGGCAAGGCACGATCGGCGAGGAGGAGACGCACGTGATCCATCGCGCGGAATCGGCCGACGAAGTCGTGCGCCTGGTCCGCAACGGGAAATAGGGGACATTCTCCTTTTCGAACGATAGCGGTGCCCCTTGCACGAGCGAAAAGGAGAATGTCCCCTATTTCTCGAGCAGCGCGACGACCCCGTCGAAGCTGCGCGCCTTCGCCGCATCACTCGCCGCCACGCCGTCGCGGTTGCGCAGCTTGCGGCTTGCGCCGTGGTCCAGCAGCGCCTGCACCGTCTCGACGTTGCCCGAAAGGCTGGCGAGGATGAGCGCCGTATCGCCGAGGCGGTTCTGCGCGTTGGCATCGGCGCCCGCGGTCAACAGCCGACGTACAGTCGCGGCGTGACCTCCCGCGGCGGCCAGCATGAGCGGCGTATCTCCTGACCGCGTCCGTGTCGATGCTGGAGCTCCAGCGCGCAGCAGGCGATCCACCACTGCCTCGTGACCGCGTGCCGCGGCGCAGGTCAGCGCCGTCACGCCATTTTCGTCGGCAGCATCGATCGCGACACCGGCCGCGATCAGCATCGGCACCGTTGCCGTGGCATCGGTGCAGGCGGCGAACCAAAGCGCGCTCCTGCCGACGGGATCCGTGGCCGAGTGTGCAGCCCCGGCGTCGAGCAGCAGGCGGACGATTTCCGCGTCGTCCCGCGCCGCGGCGATCATCAACGGTGTCGCGCCGGACGGATCACGGACGTTCGCATCGGCGGCGGCGGCAAGCAGGCGTCGGACGGACCGCGGATCGCCGTTCGCGACCGCGACCAGAAGTGCCGGTCGTTCCCGCGCGACTTTGGCATTCGGGCTGGCGCCGTGCTTCAGCAGCGCATCGATCAGGGCTGCATTTCCTTGCCGCACCGCGAGACCGAGGGGCGTGATTCCCCGCGCATCTGCTTTCGATGCGTCGGCTCCGGCGGCCAGCAGCAGCTCCGCAGCCGGTGCAGAGTTCGCGCCGACCGCCGCCAGCAGGGCCGTCTGGCCGTCCGGAGCCGAGGCATTCGGATCGGCGCCACGACTGAGCAGGTCCCGCAAGCGAGCCGGGTCCCTGCGACTCGCCGCCACCACCACGTCCGGCCAGCCGGCATAGGCATCGACGGCCGCGCGCGGCAGGCGATCCACGGGCCCGGAGACGGTCGCGTTCAGGGGCGACCGCACGGGCGCGGAACCGGCGGCCTGCAGCGCCCTCGACTGCTCGGCCCGGCCACCGCGCGCGGCATAGGCCAGCGCGGTGTTCCCGGCGCGGTCCGCCGCGGTGACGCTCGCCTTTGCCTGCAGCAGGCGTTCGCACGCCAGCGCAGGGTCCACGGCGCAGGCCAGCATCAGCGGCGTGACACCGTAATCGTCCACCGCCTCGACCTTCGCACCACGGGCGAGCAGCAGCGAGACGGCGTCCGCCGCGCCGCCATCAGCCGCGTGGTGCAGGGCCGTGCGGCCAAAATCGTCGCCTGCGTTCACGCGCTCGGGAGTGGCGAGGACTTCCAGGATTGCGAGGTCGCCACGCCTCGCGGCCCTCCACAGTTCGAGCCGCCGCGAGTCCTCGTCGGCCAGCGAATCCTGGACGCGCACGGTGAGCGGCAGCGTTTCACGCTGAAGCATGTCACGGGCGACGGGATCACCGAGTTCCGCGGCCCGCGTGAGCCAGCGCCGCGCAGCGACCGGATCCGGTGGTTCGCTCGTCGCGAACATCGCGGCCAGCGCATAGGCCGCCCTCGCCTGCCCCCGGCCCGCCGCGGTCTCGAACAGTCGCTGCGCCTGGCCGCGGTCGCCCTGCGGCACGAGGTCAGCGAGCATCATCGTTCCGAGCAGGTACTGCGCGTCGGCGTCATCGCGAGCGGCCTGCTCGGACAGCAGTCTCGCCGCGGTGCCGTAGTCCTTGGTCCGAATCGCTGCCTTCGCCGGTTCCAGCGAGTCCACGCGAGGTGTCGACTGCGTGACGACCGCGGCCTGGGCAGACATGGCCGACGGCAGGCCGAGCACCAGCAGCCCGACCAACCGCGCCTTCGCGAGCGATGCCGAGCGGTCACGCCGTCCCATACTTGGTCTCCACGTTGACGCCGATGCCGCGCAGGAAATCCGAGGGAAGGATGCCGCCGGCGCTCACGATGACCGCGTCGTTCGCGGCCTCGACCGCGCGCCCGTCACAGTCCAGGACCACCCGGCCCTGCTCGATGCGCCGCACCTCCGACTTGAGGAGCACCTTGAGCCGGCCGGACCTCTCGGCGGCGGCAATGCGCTCGCGGTTGGCGGGCTTCGCGCGCGAAAAGGCGTCGCCTCGATAGGACAGCGTCACCGATTCTCCGCCGTTCTCGGCGATGCTGGCCGCGGCCTCGAGCGCGCTGTCGCCCCCGCCGACGACGAGCACGTGCTGGCCTGAGTACTGTTCCGGGTCGATGAGGCGGTAGACGACCTTCGGCAGTTCCTCGCCGGGCACGCCGAGCTTGCGCGGAGTCCCGCGGCGCCCGATCGCGAGCAGCACGCTGGCCGTCCTGTATTCGCCCCCGGTCGTGCGCACGAGGAAGCCGCCGTCCTGCCTCGTGATCGCCTCGACGCGTTCGCGATAGCGGATCTGGAGACCGGTCTTCTTTTCCACTTCGCGCCAGAAATCGAGCAGCGCTTCCTTGGCGGTGTGACCGAAGCGCATCTTGCCGACCAGCGGCAGCGTGACCGGCGAGGTCATCACCAGCTTGGCGCGCGGATACTGGAAGACGCTGCCGCCCAGCGACTCCTGCTCGAGGGTCGCGAACTTCATCCCGTGGGACATCGCGGTCAGCGACGCCGCAAACCCCGCGGGACCCGCCCCGACGATCACGAGGTCCAGGCCCTCGCCGGCACGGCGGCGTCGACGGTGAATCGCGTCCACCGCCTGGCGACCCTGGGAGAGTGCGTTCCGGATGAGACCCATCCCGCCGAGTTCGCCCGCAACGTAGATCCCGGGCACCGACGTCTCGAAGTCGGCACTGAGCAGCGGGATGTCGACTCCACGCTTCGCGGAGCCGAAGACGAGCGTGATGGCGTCCGCCGGGCAGGCGCTGCGGCACGCGCCGTGGCCGATGCAGTCCGACGGGCTGATCAGCTGGGCCTTGTTGCCGATGAGCCCGAGCACGTGATGCTCGGGCTGTTCCGGGCAGGCCTTGACGCAGGAGCCGCAGCCGATGCAGCGGAGCGTGTCGATCACCGGATGCAGCGAGGCCGGCTCGGCAAGACCCTCCGCGACCGCCCGCTCGCGCACGGCGACGTGGGTCCGCTCGGTACGCTGGCGACGGCCGACGTACCAGCCCCAGATCACGGCGAGCGGCGCACCGTACACGAGCAGGAATGCGTAATTCATGACGCGGTGACTCTATCCGACTCATCAGCCGCGAAGCACCGATGACGCGTGCCAAATGAGAATTGCGGCACATCAAGTCTGCTGCCGGTCACAGATTTGACAATTCGTGGGCCCGCCGCGGTGCATCCGACTTTTAAGCGACGTAGCCTCGGTCCGGCCAGTCCTGGACCAGATCGGGAGAATCACACCATGTCTACGAGTGTCCTCAACTCGAGCGCGCGCAACGGCTTCGCGCTCGGGCTGTCCCTGGGCCTCGTGCTCGTCTGCGGCATCTTCCTGGCGTGGCCGGACCTCGCCTCCCTCGCCAGGCCAGAGGCGATCGCGACGGTTCCGACCGCATCGCCCGCACCGGCTGCCATGGGCGCATCGGGCGCCAGGCCCGACTCGATGGAAGCCGCCACGCTCGCCCTCAAGACCCGCCTCGCGACCCAGGGAGGGCCGGACGACCAGTGGCAACTGCTGGCGCAGTCCTACGACTTCCTCGGCCGCAGCGAAGAGGCGCAGCTCGCCCGCGAGCACAAGACCTCGCCGGCAGGCGACCTGCGCGACGCGATCTCCGCAAGCACCATGCTGTTGTCGGTCCCGCGTCGCTCGACCGGCAAGGCACCGGCGATGCAGGCCGCCCCAGGTGCGGCTGCGACGATACTGGCGAGCGCCGAGGGACACCGCCGCAAGCGTGAGTTCCAGGAAGCCTGCGCGGCATATGCCGAGGCCGCCAGGCTCGGCGCGATGACGGCCGACAGCTGGGCCGATTACGCGGACGCCCAGGCTTCGCTGGCCGGCCGACTGGACGGCGAACCGGAGAAGGCGATCGCCAACGCGCTCCAGCTCGACCCGCAGCATCCGAAGGCATTGTGGTTGAAGGCGAGCCTTGCCCACGAGCAGCATCGGTACAAGGAAGCGCTCGCGACGTGGCGCCAGCTGCTGGCCGTCGTGCCCCCCGGCTCGTCCGACGCGCGCATCGTCGCGGCCAACATCGCCGAGGCCACGCGTCTCGCGACCGGCTGAGGGCGCTCGATGAACGCACGCCTTAAGCGCAGGGACCTTGCTGCGGTCGGATGCGACGGACGAGCGCGCCGCAACGACGGGCGCAGCGCGTCCGCGGCTCGAGATCGCACGCCCGACCGCGACCAACCCGATCACGCACGACGGCAAGCGAGCATGGCGGCTCGACCCGGCGTGGCTTGCGCTGCTCGCAACGGTTGCACTGCTCGTCTGGGGCTATCGTTTCCCGACGGATCGCTACATCACGCCGCAGACCGGCGTCGGCTACGCGCTCGGCATTCTCGGCGGCTCCGCCATGCTGCTCCTGCTCGTCTATCCGGCGCGCAAGCGCGTGCGCGCGCTCGCATTCCTCGGCACCACCAAGAACTGGTTCCAGGCGCACATGGTGCTCGGTGTCGTGGGCCCGGTGCTCGTGCTGTTTCACTCGAACTTCAGCCTGGGCGCCACCAACAGCAACGTGGCGCTTGCCTGCATGCTGGTCGTGTCAGGCAGCGGGCTCTTTGGCCGGTACTTCTACACCCGCATCCACCACGGCCTTCATGGACGGCGCGCGAGCCTCGCGGAAATGAAGGAGTACGCGGAGAAGCTGCGCTGGGTGACCACCAACGTCGAATTCCTCCCGGATCTCGTCGCCCGCATCGAAGCCGAGGAGCATTCGATCGTCACGCGCTGCGAGAAGCTGCCACTGCTCCTCCGGCCGCCCGCGTGCGCCATCGCGGTCTCGCTCGCACGGCGACGCCTGCGGCGCTACGTGCGGCAGTCGCTGAACGACTCGAGGCCGACGAGCCCGGGGCAAACCCACAGGCAGGGCCTGCTGGGCACGGCAAGCGGCTACATCGACGACCGGCTGTCCGCGACGCGGCGCGTGGTCGAGTTCTCCTCGTTCGAGAGACTCTTCTCGCTGTGGCACGCACTGCACATGCCGCTCTTCCTGATGCTGTTGATCGCGGGCGTGGTTCACGTCGTCGCGGTGCACGTCTACTGAGCCGGCGCCGGGACACGGATGCGACATGTGCGCCCACTCGTTGCCCTGGTGGTCGTGATGCTGGCGAGCCTCTCGTCGCATCCAGCGCCGGCGGCTGGCATCGAGACACTGATCATGCCCGGCAAGGTCACGCGCGCACACGCGAAGATCGAGGAAGAGTGCTCGCAGTGCCACGACCGCGCCGACCGCAACCGGCAGGCCGCGCTCTGCATGGCCTGCCACAAGGACGTCGCGGCGGACGTGGGCGCCCACAAGGGTTTCCACGGGCGACTGCCCTCGGTCGACAAGGCGCAGTGCAAGGCCTGCCACTCCGAGCACCAGGGCCGCGACGCCGTCATCGTCAAGCTGAGCCGGCCGTCGTTCGACCACGCACAGACCGACTTCGCGCTCGCGGGCGCCCACGCCTCGGCCGACTGCGACGCCTGCCACCGGCCCGGCCGGAAATTCCGCGAGGCCCCGTCAGGTTGCGTCGATTGCCACAAGGCCGACGATCCGCACGGCGGCAAGCTCGGTGCGGCCTGCGCCGGCTGCCACGAGACGTCGTCCTGGTCGCAGGCACGCTTCGACCACGACAAGACGAAGTTCGCCCTGCGTGACGCACATCGAGCCGTCGCGTGCGCCACGTGTCATGCCGGCAACCGCTACGCGGGAACGCCGAGCACCTGCGCGTCGTGCCATGCACCGGACGACGTGCACCGCGGCGCCCGCGGCCAGGACTGTGCGAGCTGCCACACCACGGTCGCCTGGAAGACCTCCAGGTTCGATCACGAAAAAGAGACGCGCTTCGCTCTCGTCGGCGCCCACGCGCAGGTCACCTGCCAGGGATGCCACAAGACCCCCAACATGAAGGATCCCCTGCCACGCGACTGCGCGGGCTGCCACCGGGCCGACGACGCGCACGCCACGCGCTTCGGCTCCGCGTGCGAGAAGTGCCACGGCCCGTCCAACTGGAAGCCCGCCACGTTCGATCACGCGCGCGACGGCCGCTACGAACTGCTCGGCAGCCACGCCAGGCTCGGCTGCAATGCCTGCCACACGGCAGTCATCGCGAACCAGAAGCTCGGCACGGACTGTGTCGCCTGCCACCGGACGAGCGACGCGCACGGTGGCAAGCTCGGTACCGACTGCGCCCGCTGCCACGGCG
The DNA here is from genome assembly GCA_963726665.1 of uncultured Gammaproteobacteria bacterium. Classification (GTDB taxonomy): domain Bacteria; phylum Pseudomonadota; class Gammaproteobacteria; order Steroidobacterales; family Steroidobacteraceae; genus RPQJ01. The sequence continues at coordinate 177,922 of CAVSDW010000017.1, forward strand.
TCGACGCCTGGCGGAAGGAGGTGAATTTCGACCACGACCTCACGAAGTTCCCGCTGGTCGGGCTGCACGTCACGGTTCCCTGCCACGCCTGCCACACGTCACCGTCCTTCCTGGGCGTGGCCGCCGACTGCAACGGATGTCACCAGCGCGACGACCGCCACAAGGGAGCGTTCGGCAAGGACTGCGAGAGCTGCCACTCGCCGAGCGGCTGGGGCCTCTGGCGATTCGATCATGGCAAGGTCACCAAGTTCATCCTCACCGGTGCACACGCTACGGCTGCCTGCGCGGATTGCCACAGGCAGCCGCCTGACGTCGTGAAGCTGAGCGACGACTGCGGGTCGTGCCATGCACAGGATGACGTCCACCTCGGGCAATACGGCCGCCAGTGCCAGCGCTGCCACGGAACGTCGACCTTCAAGGGCGCGCGGTTGCAGTAGGAGCCGCACCATGAACAAGCTCCACCGACTGGTCCTGCTTTTCCTGCTTGCGCTCACCTGCCACGGCGCGCTCTCGCAGGGCGTCGGCACCACATTCGACCACGTGACCACGGGTTACGAGCTCACCGGCGCGCACCGCTTGCAGGCCTGCGAGTTATGCCACGTGGACGCGGTGTTCCAGGGCACGCCGCGGGACTGCGTCGCGTGCCATTCGAACGGGTCACGCATCGGCGCGACGCCGAAGTCGTCCGACCACATCCTGAGCAGCGAGCGCTGCAACGCCTGCCACACGACGTCGGCGTGGTCCCCGGTGACCCGCGTCGACCACGACCAGATCCGCGGCAGCTGTTCGTCCTGCCACAACGGCACGCAGGCTACCGGCAAGCCCACAGGGCACATCGCGACCACCATGGACTGCAGCGCGTGCCACAGCACCGCGGCCTGGAGCCCGTCGAAGTTCGACCACGGAAGCATCACCGGCGGTTGCGTCGCCTGCCACACCCCGGGCGGCACGGCGACGGCCAAGGGCCCGTCCCACCTCCCGACGAGCAACGCCTGCGAGGCCTGCCACACGATAGTCGCATGGGCGCCGCCGGTCCGCGTCGATCACGCGCAGGTCACGGGCAGCTGCTCATCGTGCCACGACGGCACGCACGCGACCGGGCGTGGCACGAATCACATCCCGAGCGCCGACACCTGCGACACCTGCCACGCCACCTCCGCGTGGCGGCCGGCGAGCTTCGATCACGCGGGCGCGACCGGGCGCTGCGCGACCTGCCACGACGGCGTCAGGGCGACGGGTGTCGGCGCGAGCCACATCAAGGCGACGACCGCCTGCGAGGCCTGCCATGCAACGGTTTCCTGGAAGCCGGTAACCCGCGTCGACCACGCCAACGTACTCGGAAGCTGCAGCTCGTGCCACAACGGCACGGCCGCCACGGGACAGGGCGCCAACCACATCGTCACGCCGTCCGAGTGCGACAACTGCCACTCCACGACGGCGTGGACGCCCGCGAAGTTCGATCACTCGGGCTACGTGAACAACTGCGCCAACTGCCACGACGGCACGCGCGCGACCGGACGAGGCCCGAAGCACATCCGGACCACCGAATCGTGCGAATCCTGTCACGTCATCGCGGCCTGGGTGCCGGTCGCAACCGTCGACCACACGCAGGTCACCGGCACCTGCGCCTCCTGCCATGACGGCACGATCGCGTCAGGCAAGCACGCCAACCACATCCCCAGCGACAACGCCTGCGATACCTGCCACGCGACCACCGCCTGGACGCCGGCGCAGTTCAGCCACGACGGCCTCACGACCACGTGCATCAGCTGCCACGACGGCGTCCGCGCGACGGGCAGGAGCACGACGCACATCAAGTCGACGGACAGCTGCCAGGCCTGCCACGCGACCTTCAGCTGGCGTCCCGTCACGACCGTCGACCATACGCAGGTCACCGGCAGCTGCTATTCCTGCCACAACGGCACGACCGCATCCGGGAAGCACGCGACGCACCTCACGACCAGCAACGACTGCGCGGCCTGCCACACGACGACCATCTGGAAGCCGGCGACCCGCGTCGATCACCAGAACGTGCTCGGCACCTGCAGCTCGTGCCACGACGGCACGACCGCAACGGGCAAGCACGCCAACCACATCGTGACCACTGCCGAGTGCGGCACCTGCCACGCGACGACCGCCTGGAAGCCGGCGACGTTCGACCACTCCGGCATCAGCCAGACCTGCTCGACCTGCCACGACGGCGTGAAGGCGACTGGCAAGACCACGACCCACATTCCGACGACGGCAGAGTGCGGCACCTGCCACGCGACTTCCGCGTGGAAGCCGGCCCGCTTCACCCACGACGGGATCACGGCGGCCTGCATCACCTGCCACGACGGCGTGCGCCAGACCGGCAAGAGCAGCACGCACATCCAGGCCAGCGACACCTGCCAGGCGTGCCACACGACGACGGCCTGGCGCCCGGTGCTGCGCGTCGATCACACGCAGGTCACGGGCAGCTGCTATTCCTGCCACAACGGCACGACCGCGACCGGCAAGCACGCGACGCACCTCACGACCAGCAACGAGTGCGCCGCCTGCCACGCGACGAGCGCCTGGAAGCCATCGACGCGCGTCGATCACACCAACGTGCTTGGCACCTGCACGTCCTGTCACAACGGAACCACCGCCACCGGGCAGGACGCCAATCACATCGTGACCCGCGCGGAATGCGGCGACTGCCACTCGACCGTGGCCTGGAAGCCGGCAACCTTCAACCACTCGGGAATCACCGAGACCTGCGCGAGCTGCCACGACGGGAGCCGCGCCGCTGGCAAGCCCCTGACCCACATCCCCAGCGACAACGCCTGTGGAACCTGCCACGCGACGACCGCCTGGCTCCCGGCGCGCTTCACGCATGACGGGATCACCGCGTCCTGCGTCACCTGCCACGACGGCGTGCGTCAGGCGGGAAAGAGCATCACGCACATCCAGGCGACGGACGCCTGCCAGGCCTGCCACACGACTGCGAGCTGGCGTCCGGTTGCGCGCGTAGACCACGCGCAGGTGACCGGCAGCTGCTATTCCTGCCACAACGGAGCAACCGCAACGGGCAAGCACGCGACGCACATCCAGTCGACCAACAACTGCTCGGCCTGCCACGCGACCCAGGCCTGGAAGCCCGCCACGCTGGTGGACCACCGGGAAGTGACCGGCAGCTGCTACTCCTGCCACAACGGGACCACTGCCACCGGCAAGCCGTCGAACCACATCGTGAGCGCAGACACCTGCGATTCCTGCCACACGCCGGCGGCGTGGAAGCCCGCCACGTGGGATCACACGGGGATCGTGACGAACTGCGCGAGCTGCCACGACGGCAGCAAGGCGACCGGCAAGGGCACGTCGCACCTCGCCACGAGCAATACGTGCGAGTCCTGCCACGCAGTGTCGGGCTGGAGGCCCGCGACCCGCGTGGACCACACCCAGGTCACGGGAACCTGTAGTTCGTGTCACGACGGCACCAGGGCAACCGGCAAGGGGCTGAACCACATCCCGACCACGTCCGAGTGCGGCACCTGCCATACCACACTGGCCTGGAACCCGGCGAATTTCAGCCACGCCGGCATCACCTCCGGCTGCGCGAGCTGTCACGACGGCGTGAAGGCCGCCGGAAAGAACGCGACGCACATGTTCACGACCGGCCTGTGCGAGTCCTGCCACGCGACGACGGCGTGGAAGCCCGCGACACGCGTTGACCACGCCAGGTGCTCGGTACGTGCTCGAGCTGCCACAACGGCACCACCGCACCCGGCAAGCCCGCGACCCACATCGCCACCGGTGCGGACTGCGGCAGCTGCCATGGAACCACCGCGTGGAAGCCGGCGACCGGCTTCACCCACACCGGGATCACCAGCAACTGCTACAGCTGCCACAACGGCGTGAATGCCACGGGCAAGAGCACGTCGCACATCACGACCGACATGAGCTGCGAGAGCTGCCACGCCACGAATGCCTGGAAGCCCTCGACGCGCGTCGACCACTCGCACGTCACCGGCACCTGCAGCTCCTGCCACAACGGCACGAAGGCGACGGCCAAGGGAGCGAACCACATCCCGACCACGGCCGAGTGCGGCACCTGCCACACGACCCTGGCCTGGAAGCCGGCCACGTTCAGCCACGCAGGCATCACCGCGGACTGCTCGAGCTGCCACGACGGCGTGAAGGCCGCCGGGAAGAACGTGACGCACATGTTCACGACCAGCCTGTGCGAGTCCTGCCACGCAACGACGGCGTGGAAGCCCGCGACACGCGTCGACCACGCGCAGGTCATCGGGACCTGCTCGAGCTGCCACAATGGAACCACCGCGGCGGGCAAGCCGGCGACCCACATCGCGACCGGCGCCGAATGCGGCAGCTGCCACGGCACGACGGCGTGGAAACCCGCGACCGGCTTCAGCCACACCGGCATCACGTCCAACTGCTACAGCTGCCACAACGGCGTGAATGCCACGGGCAAGAGCGCATCGCACATCACGACCGACACGAGCTGCGAGAGCTGCCACGCGACGAGCGCGTGGAAGCCCACGACGCGCGTCGACCACGCCCACGTCTCCGGGACCTGCTCGAGCTGCCACAACGGCATCAAGGCTACGGCCAAAGGCGCGAACCACATCCCGACCACGGCCGAGTGCGGCACCTGCCACACGACCCTGGCCTGGAAGCCCGCCACTTTCAGCCACGCCGGCATCACTACGAACTGCTCGAGCTGCCACGACGGCGTGAAGGCCGCGGGCAAGAACGCCACGCACATGTTCACGACCGCGCACGTGCGAGGCCTGCCACTCGACGAGCGCGTGGAAACCGGCGATCCGCGTCGACCACGCGCAGGTCCTCGGCAACTGCTCGAGCTGCCACAACGGCACGAAGGCCGCCGGCAAGCCGGCCACCCACATCGCGACGACGTCCGAGTGCGGGAACTGCCACAGCACGACGGCCTGGAAGCCCGCCACGGGCTTCAGCCACACCGGCATCACCGGCAACTGCTACAGCTGCCACAACGGCGTGAATGCCACCGGCAAGAGCTCTACCCATCTGCAGACGAGCAACCTCTGCGAGTCGTGTCACTCGCCCGCCGGCTGGAAGCCCGCGGTGCGGGTGGATCACGCCCAGGTGATCGGCACCTGCTACTCCTGCCACAACGGCACCAAGGCCACCGGCAAGAACGCCACGCATATCACCAGCGACACGAGCTGCGACGCCTGCCACACGACGACCGCCTGGAAGCCCGCGGTGCGCGTCGACCACAACCACGTGACCGGCGCCTGCAGCAGCTGCCACGACGGCGTGAAGGCCCCGGGCAAGCCTACGAACCACATCCCGACGACGCAGGAGTGCGGTACCTGCCACTCCACGCTGGCCTGGCTGCCGGCCGCATTCGACCACACGGGCGTGACGAGCGGCTGCAAGACCTGCCACAACGGCAATTCCGCCAGTGGCCCGTCGAGCGGCCACATGACCTTCCCGGTCAACAACTTCGACTGCAACCACTGCCACACGACGACCGCGTGGTCGCCGAACACGTTCCGGCACGTGAGCGGCGGCGGATATCCGGGCGACCACCGGGTGGCGCTCACCTGCCTCAGCTGCCACACGACCAACACCGACGCCGCCACCTGGCGAGCGCCCGCCTACAAGCCGAACTGCGCCGGCTGCCACTCGAGTCGCTACAAGCCCGACCCGCACAAGAAGTACGGCGACGTGAAATACACGGTGAGCGAGCTCAGGAACTGCTCGGGCGCCTGCCACATCTACACGGACTCGACGCTGACGACGATCCTGACGCGTCGCTCCGGCCCGCAGCACCGCGTCACCGACACGGAATTCCACTGATGCGGAACCCGGCAAGCAGGCTCGCACTGATACTGCTCGTGGCCGCGCTCGGCGGACCGGCGCAGGCACAGGTCGCCGGGCGGCTGATCGAGGACGTCGGCGTCTCCGAGCAGGACGGCTACGCGACCGTCAGCATCCTGTTCGGCTGCAGCGTGCAGTACGTGAGCCATGATCCGTCCGGCAGCGGCGACACCTTGCGCGTGCGCCTCGTCCCGGGCGCCGACTGCGGCTCGCCCGCCGCTGGCTGGGTCGTGCCTCCGGTGCTCGACGATCGCGGCGTGATCCGCTCGGTGAACGTCGATCGCACCATGGGCAGGAACGTGGACCTCGGAATACGCTGGTCAAAGGTCGAACAGTTCGTGGTCGTGCCGGCGACGAACGGACGTGGGCTGCGCATCCTGCTGTCGCGCCCCGAGGAAGACCACTCCAAGGTGACGGTGCACGAGGTCACCGGGCGGGTGTCGGCGTACGCGGTCAACCTCGACGCGGCCCGCGAGCCCTACGACGCGGCTGCGATCGCGGCCGCGCAGCAGGCGACGGGCGTGCACACCTACGTCTCGGAAACCGTGGTGGACGGCCAGAAATGGTACCGCCTCCGGGCCGGCCCCTTCGTCGCCGAGTCGGACGCGCGCCGCGTGCTCACGACGGCCCGCACGCGCTATCCGAAGGCCTGGCTCGCCGTGTCGGACGACGCGGCAATGAGCGAGGCCGGCCTCCCCGGCGCGGTCGGCAGCGTGGCGGCAACAACGGCACCGGCCAGCACGACGCTTACTCAGAAGGACATCGACCAGACGATGAAGCGGGCGCAGGAGATGATGCGTCGCAAGGACTACATCGTCGCGATCCAGCTGCTCACGCGCCTCACGGAGCAGCCGGAGTTTCCCCAGCGCGCACAGGCCCAGGAACTGCTCGGACTTGCCCGCGAGCGCAATGGCCAGCTGGCGCACGCCAAGGCCGAGTACGAGGAATACCTGAGCCGATATCCGCAGGGCGAGGCGGCAGACCGTGTTTCCAAGCGACTGCGTGCCATCACGTTCGAGGCGAGCCCGGCCAGCGCGCAGGCGCGGGCGGCGGCGGCGAACGCATCCCGCTGGAAGGTCTACGGCGGCATCTCGCAGACCTACCGGCGGGACTCGAGCACCTTCGACAACGGCACCGTGTCGCGGAGCGCCACGACCCAGGATGCGATCCTGAACGACGTCGCCCTCGCCGCACGCCGCAGCGGCGAGCGCTACGACTTCGCGATGCGGGCGAGCGGATCGTACGGAGTGGACCTCCTGTCCAACGGCCCGGGCAGCGAGGGCACCGTCACGCTGCTCTTCGCGGAACTGCGCGACCGCGTGCTCGACTGGACGGTGCGCGGAGGACGGCAGTCGGGCAACCTGGGCGGCCTGATCGGTACGTTCGACGGACTGTACGGCGGCTACCAGGTCGCACCGAAAGTGCGGCTGAACGGCTACCTCGGCTACCTGGTCAACACCACGCGGGCCGCGCCCACCACTGACCAGAAGTTCTACGCGCTCTCCGCCGACTTCGGAACCTTCGCCGACGCCTGGGACTTCTCGCTCTACGGGCTCACGCAGGATTACGTCGGCTACACCGACCGGCAGGCCATCGGAACCGAGGTGCGCTACTTCAGGCCGGGCCTCACGTTCGTGGGCCTGGCGGACTACGACCTCCAGTTCGGCGACCTGAACGACGTGATGCTGCTCGCCACGGCCGCCCTTCCCGCGCGCTGGACCGTGAGCGCCAACCTCGACCACCGAAAGAGCCCGGGCCTGAGCCTGCGCAACGCGCTCGTCGGCCAGCCGGTCCGTACCTTCGACCAGCTGTTCAGCCTCTATTCCGCCGCACAGGTCCAGCAGCTTGCACAGGATCGCACCGCGGAGTCCGACACCTACACGCTGTCGCTGTCACGGCCGTTCGGCGAGCGATGGCAGTGGTCCGCGGACGTGTCCGGCATCAGCATGAGCGCGACGCCGGCATCCGGCGGGGTCGAGGCGACTCCGGCGTCAGGCACCGATCTCGTCGTGTCGACGCAGACCATGGGTTACGGGCTCCTGAAACAGGGCGACGTCTGGTCGCTGGGGCTCCAGTACCAGACCGGCGAGGCGACCGACACGATGTCGCTCGGACTCTATACGCAGCTGCCCGTGGGCGAGGCGTGGCGCCTGAGTCCGCGCATCCGCTTCGACCAGCGCCAATTCCACGCAGACGGATCGACGCAGATTCTCTACGCGCCGGCCCTGAGGGCGGAAATGCGCTGGCGGCAGCTGTGGCTGGACATCGAAGGCGGCGCCGAGATCGGACAGCGGTCGCTCGGCGACTCGAGCGCCGACACGACCCGCTACTACTTCAGCCTGGGATATCGCTATGACCTCTGACCGCTCACTCAATCGTCCGCGCCACCTGGCCGTCGTCGATCTTGACGCTCGCCGTCTGCGCCTGCGCGTCCGCGCCGCCGGACGCTCCACGCCAGTACCTCGACGAGAAATCCGCTGCAACAGTGACGGTCGCCCGGGAACCACTGGTATTCGCGCGCGAGCGGCCGGAACTCGCCGTGCACGCCCGCGATTACCTCACGCTCGTGCCCATCGACGTGAATCGCATGGGCACGCACGTGCTCTATTTCTACGGCTTCGTGTGGTCGACGATCGACAAGCGCGGTGCGCCGGGGAGTGATGACGGGACGCTCCAGTTCGAAATCGTCGCCGACGGCCGGCGGATCCCGCTCGTGCCCGTCAAGGCAACACCCCGGGAACTCGGCCTGGCCGAAGCACCGGTACGCGCACCGTCCGGGTCGGCGCGACTGCTGATCGCCCAGACCGACCGCCAGACGCTGGCCTTCCTGGCCACCGCAGGCGTCATACACGCGGCCGAACTGCAGGGCGGTGTGAGCGAATCCTACGAGCTGTGGTCGGGCAACCCGGGCTCGTTGCTGGCCCTCAGGTAGGCAGAGAAAATAGGGGACATTCTCCTTTTCCGGTCGACCGGAAAAGGAGAATGTCCCCTTTCATGTTTCCTACGCGGCTTCCTTCGGAGCCTCGACTTTCGGCTTGCGGCCGTCGCGGCCGGATGCTCGTAGTCGTTCTTCTCCCAGTCGCGGTACTTCGGCGGGATCGGGTTGATCGCGCCCTTGGCGAGCCAGTCGAGCTTGCCTTCCATCAGCAGCCCGGCGATCTTGCCGTACGACCGGTTGAAGTTGCCCTTCACCGCTCGGAAGTTGCCCTCGATGCGGCGCCGCGCCTCGTTGCAGTAGAGATCCGCGAGTTCCAGCGGCGACTTGTCGGCCGGATTGGTCGCGACGAGGTGGTCCGCATAGGAAAGCGTCGCACCCATCACGAACAGGTCCACGCCGATGTCCACGAAGTTGCCGAGGATGACCTGCTCCGTCTCGAGCTTCGGTCCGAACTTCGCCATGGTCCCGAACAGTCGCCGCGCGAGCACCTTGGAGGTCTTCGCGGTCCAGGCGAGATGCTTGCGGTTCCTCGCATCGAGGTGCCGCGCGTCCAGTCGACCGCCGGCGCCCGGCATGTACAGCTTCGGCAGCCACGTCGCGTAGAAACCCGCCGCCTTCATTGCCGCCTCGCCTTTCGACACCTTCTGTCCGGGCTTCGGCTGCAGGATGGGCATCATGAGCTTGAAGTGCGTGTCCAGCGCCTCGCGCGCCATGATCAGGTGCATCACCTGCGATGAGCCCTCGAAGATGCGGTTGATGCGCGCATCGCGCAGGCCCATCTCGATCGCAGTCGGCCGATCACCGCGCTGCGTAGAGCGAGGTCGCCCGCTCGTAGCCGCGCCCGCCGCGCACCTGCAGGTAGTCGTCGTACATCTTCCACAGCGTCTCGGAGCACCAGTATTTCGCCGCCGCCGCCTCGAGGCGGATGTCGGCGTTCTTGTGGTCCGCGAACGCGCAGGCGACCCCGACCATCGCTTTCATCGCGAAGAGCTGCGCCATGTAGCCCGAGATCATCTTCGCCACGGCCTGGTGCTTGCCGATCGGCTGGCCCCACTGCTGCCGCGTCGAGGTCCACCACTTCGCGTCTTCCACCATCGCCATGCCGCCGCCGATGGCCGCGGCAGGAATCCCGAGGCGACCGACGTTGAGCGTCGCGAGCGCGATCTTGAGGCCTTCGCCCGGCTTGCCGATCAGGTTCTCGGCCGGCACCCTGACGTCCTTGAAGGTGATCACGCCGTTCGCAAGCCCGCGCAGGCCCATGAACCGCGAGCGCCGCGCTCGCTCGACGCCGGGCCATGCAGTCTCGACGACAAAGCACGAAATCTGCGGCACGGACTTGCCGTTGGGCAGCACCTTGTCGGGCGTCCGCGCGAGCACCGCGATCAGTGTGGTCTTCGGATCGGTGACGTTGGTGCACCACAGCTTGTCGCCGTTCAACGTGTAGTACTTGCCGTCGGCCGACGGCGTGGCCGTGGTGGTCATGCGCGCCGGGTCGGAACCCACGCCGGGCTCGGTGAGCGCGAACGCGGAGATCTCGCCCTTCGCAAGACGAGGCAGGTACTTGCGCTTCTGCTCCTCGGTGCCGAACTCCTTGAGCGGTTGCGGCACGCCGATGCTCTGGTGCGCCGAGACGTACGCGACGGTGGTCGCGCAGTAGCCACCCAGGAAACCGAGCACACGGCCGTAGTTGGTGACCGAGAAACCGAGGCCACCGTATTCCTTGGGGATCTTCATGCCGAAGAGGCCCGCGGCCGCGAGCGCGTCCAGCGCCTCGGGCGGATACTCGCCATCCTCGTCGATCTTCCAGGGATCGATGGCCTTCTCGACGACCGGGCGGATCTTCTCGATGTAGTCGTCGCCGATCTTCCTGTCCTCGGCCGACTGGGCCGGGAACGGGTGCAGCAGGTCCCAGCGGAAGTTTCCCTTGAACACCTCCGCGGTGAAGCTGACGTTTTCCCACTCGGCCTGGCGGGCGTCCTCGGCCATCTGCATGGAGACGTCTTTCGCCTTGGTGTCCATTGTGGATCCTCGAATGGTGCCGCGCCGGGCGGCGACAGATTGAAATTCGGCCCGAATATCTCCGAAGTCGCCTCCCGCGCATATCGGGGTTTGTGCGGTGCAGCTAACTCCGTCAACTGCCGGCGGCTTCGGGAGGTGTCCAGGACCGGCCAATACCCGCCTGATTCACGAACTTCCGAGCTTTTCGACGATATATCTCTTCTTTTTCTGGATTCTTTTGGCTTAGGCGCGACCGGCCACCGCTCTCCTCGCCGGGCCTGGAGACCGGCTTTCCGCGCCTGGGTACCTGCTTCGGGGCCCGAAGTAATCCGGATTGTCCCCTTGACCACCGGCGCATAGCATCGAGCCAAGGACGGCGCGGGGCGCACGCACCGCGAGTCGCCCGAGCACGGAGGTGGCGATATGACACACGAAGTAACCATGGACACCCTGAGGTCCGACCTCGCGACCGTGATGCGCGATGCCGAGGCCTTGCTGAAAGCGTCGACCGAGCAGGGTGGCGCGAAGGCAGACGAGGCTCGCGCGAAGATCCGGGAGTCCCTGCAGCACGCGAAAGCGCGCCTGCTCGAGGCCGAGCGGGCCGCGGTGCGTCACGGCGAGGAAGCAGTGGCAGCGACGGAAACGCGCATCAGGAACAACCCGTGGCAGTCGGTCGGCATCGCAGCCGGCGTCGGACTGGTGATCGGGGTCCTGCTGGCGCGTCGCTGAGTCGCGCACGATGAGCGGGGAGGACACCGAGGCACTCGGGCCAGCGACGAACCTGCTGCGGTCGGCGACGCGCCTGTGCGGCACGCTGCTCGCGATGCTGCAGACGCGCGTCGAACTGCTGACCACCGAAATCAGCGAGGACGTCGAGCGCGGCGTCCGGGTCCTGATGTGGGGCATGGTGGCCGTGCTGGCCGCCGTGCTCAGCCTGCTGCTCGCCGGCGTCACGCTGATCGTCTACTACTGGGACACGCACCGCATGGCCGCGGCGATCGGCGTGACGGCCGCATTCCTGGCCCTGTCGGCGGCGGCCGCCTGGGTTGCGCGAGCCCGCCTGCACGAGAAGCCGAAGATGCTCGACGCCTCGCGCACCGAACTCAGGCGCGACGTGGCCGCGCTCAGGGGCGAGCCGTGAGTTCAAGGCTCGTCGCGTTGACCGCGCGGCGTGCCGCGTTGCAGGCGGAGTGCGCGCTGCAGCGCGATGACGCAGTACAGGCCTATGCCGGGATCGCGTCCGGCGCCGAGAGAATCGACCACGTGGTCTCGGTACTGCGCCGGCTGACGCCTGCATTCATCGTGGGCGGCATCATCGTTGTAGTGGCGCTCGGGCCCGCGCGCGCGATCACGCTGGCCCGCCGCGGAATCACGCTCGCGATGTACGCCCTCCAGGCCCGAAGCCTGATGCGCTGACGCTCGCTACGTCGCGTACGCATGCGCTCAAAAAGGAAGGGCCCCGCAGGGCCCTTCTCGATACTGCTGACGGCCCGTGCGCTCTAGGTGCGCTCGAGGATGGTGGCGATGCCCTGGCCGAGGCCGATGCACATCGTCGCGACGCCGAGGTCGGCGTCCTTCTGCTCCATCACGTTCAGCAGCGCCGTCGTGATGCGCGCACCCGAACAGCCGAGCGGGTGACCGAGCGCGATCGCGCCGCCGTTCAGGTTCACGGTCTCGTCCATGCGATCCATGATCCCGAGGTCCTTCACGCAGGGCAGTGACTGCGCGGCAAAGGCCTCATTGAGTTCGGCGACCTTGATGTCCTTCATCTCCAGGCCGGCGCGCTTCAGCGCCTTCTTCGTCGCCGGCACCGGGCCATAGCCCATGATCGCAGGGTCGACGCCCGCGACGGCCATGGAGCGGACCTTCGCGCGGGGCTTGAGTCCCAGCGCCTTTGCGCGCTCGTAGCTCATGACCAGCATCGCGGAGGCACCGTCGGAGATCGCGGACGACGATCCCGCCGTCACCGTGCCGCCCTTGGGATCGAACGCCGGCGGCAGCGCCGCAAGCGCCTCGAGCGACGCGTCCTGGCGGATCACCTCGTCCACGTCGCACAGCACGCGCACGCCGTTGGCGTCGTGGCCCTCGATGCCGACGATCTCGTTCTTGAAGCGCCCCGCCAGGGTGGCTTCCCACGCCTTCTGGTGCGAACGCAGCGCGAACTTGTCCTGCATCTCGCGATTGATGCCGTGCATGCGACCGAGCATCTCCGCCGTGAGGCCCATCATGTTGGACGCCTTGGCGTACTGCTTGGACGACGAGGGGTTGAGATCGATGCCGTGCATCATGTTGACGTGACCCATGTGCTCCACGCCGCCGATCACGAACACGTCGCCCTGGCCCGTCATGATCTGCGCTGCGGCCGCGTGCAGCGCCTGCATGGACGAGCCGCAGAGCCGGTTGATGGTCTGGCCCGGCACCGTGTGCGGGAGGCCCGCCAGCAGCAGCGAGTTGCGGGCGATGTTCATGCCCTGCTCGAGCGTCTGGTTCACGCAGCCCCAGATCACGTCCTCGACCTCGTCCATCTTTGCGGCCGGGTTGCGCCTGAACAGCGCCTTGATCAACTCGGCCGAGAGCACCTCGGCACGGACGTTACGGAACATACCGCCCTTGGAGCGGCCCATTGCGCTGCGCACGCCATCGATGATGACGACATCGCGGGGATTGAGATTCATCTTGATCTCTCCAGATTCAGGTTGGGTCGCTCGGGTCAGCCGAGGAACTTCTTGCCGGACTTGGCCATGTCGCGCAGCAGCTTCGGCGCATCGTAGAGCTTGCCGAGCGAGACGTACTTGTCCGACATCTCGACGAACTTCGCCGCGCCCATCTGGTCCACGTAGCGGCAGGCGCCACCGCGGAACGGCGGGAAGCCGATGCCGTAGATGAGCGACATGTCCGCCTCGGCCGGCGAGGCAACGATCTTGTCCTCGAGGCAGCGGGCGACCTCGTTCACCAGCGGCACCATGCAGCGCGCGACGATCTCCTCGGGCGCGAACTCCTTGCGGGCCGCGACCACGCCCTTGATGAGCTCGTAGGTCTCGGGGTCCGGGCTCTTCTTCGGCTTGCCCTTCTTGTCGGGCGCGTAGGTGTAGTAGCCCTTGCCGGACTTCTGCCCGTATCGCTTGTGCTCGACCAGCACCTCGGTCGTGCCCTTGAAGTCGGGCTTCATGCGATCCGGGAAGCCCTCGGCCATCACGGCCGCGGCGTGCACGCCCGTGTCCATGCCCACCACGTCCATCAGGTAGGCCGGGCCCATCGGCCAGCCGAACTTCTCCATCGCCTTGTCGACGGCCATGAAGTCCGCACCGTCGCGCAGCAGCATGTGGAAGCCGGCAAAGTACGGGAACAGCACGCGGTTCACCATGAACCCCGGGCAGTCGTTCACGACGATCGGCGTCTTGCCCATCTTGAGCGCCAGCGCCACGGTCGCCGCAACGGCGGCGTCCGACGACTGCTTGCCGCGGATCACTTCCACCAGCGGCATCATCTGCACCGGGTTGAAGAAGTGCATGCCGACGAAGTTCTGCGGGCGCTTGAGTCCCTCGGCGAGCGAGGTGATCGAGATGGTCGAGGTGTTGGACGCGATGATCGTGTCCTCGCGTACCAGGCCCTCGACCTCCGCGAACACCGCCTTCTTGACCTTCGGGTTCTCGACCACGGCCTCGATGATGATGTCCACGTCCTTGAAGTCGCCGTAGTTGAGCGTCGGGCGAATCCGGCCCAGCGTCTGGCTCATCTTCTCGGGCGTCGACTTGCCCTTCTCGACCTGCTTCGCGAGGAGCTTGCCCGCCTCGTTCATGCCGAGCTCGAGCGCCTCCGGGCGGATGTCCTTCATGATGATGGGCGTGCCCTTGACCGCGCTCTGGTAGGCGATGCCGCCGCCCATGATGCCGGCGCCGAGCACCGCCGCCTGCTTGATCTCCTTCGCGCCTTTCTTCGCCCATGCGCCGGCGGTCTTCTTCACGGCCTGGTCGGCCATGAAGAGCCCCACCAGCGCGTTCGCCTGCGGCGTTGCCGCGGCCTTCGCGAAGTACTTCGCCTCGATCGCGAGCGCGTCGTCGCGTCCCTTGACCGACGACTCCTGGATGCTGCGGATCGCGAGCAGCGGCGCCGGGTAATTCGGCCCGGCCTGCGCGCCCACGAAGCCGATGGCGCTCGTGAACGCCATCATCGACTCCATTGGATTCAGCTTCACCGGTGCGAGTTTCTCGGCGCGCTTCGCCTGCCAGTCGAGCCGGCCCGCGACTGCCTGCTTCAGCATGGCGAGCGCCGCGTCGCGCAGCTGCTCGGGTGCCACGACCGCGTCCACTGCGCCGTCCTTGAGCGCAGCGTCGGGCTTCTTGTCGTTGCCGGTGCAGATCCACTCGATGGCGTTGTCCACGCCGATCACGCGCGGCATGCGCACGCTGCCGCCGAAGCCCGGGAAAATGCCGAGCTTCACTTCGGGGAAGCCGACCGACGCGGCGGTCGACATCACGCGGTAGTCGCAGGCGAGTGCGAGCTCGAGTCCGCCGCCGAGGCAGACGCCGTTGATCGCCGCGACCTTGGGAACCGCGAGGTCCTCGAATCGCGAGAGCATGCGATTCACCTCGAGCACGCCCTTGGCGACCGATTCCTCGCCCGCCGCGAACATCGCGCCGAACTCGGTCACGTCGGCACCGACGACGAACACGGACTTGCCGGAGGTGACGATCACCCCCTTCACGCTCGGATCCTTCGCAAGCGCCTGTGTTGCAGCGTCGAAGTCCCTGAGCGCCGCCTGGCTCAGCTTGTTGACCGATTCGCCGGCGAGATCGAACTTGAGTTCGACGAGGCCGTCGCCCAGCGCCGTGGCGCTGAAAGCGGGTCCTGAATAAAGCATGGAGTCGTCTCCCTTCGTGAGATACCGCGAGGCAATCGCCGGCCGCCGCCGGAAGGCGCGACCGGGCGCTGGACAGAGTTTGCGGCACCGCACCACAATTGTTAATGGGGTTTTCCGAGGAACAGCCGGAGTGCCTGAACGGCCCTGATTCATCATAGACTTACGTCATGCCCGTGCCCCACCGAACGGCCCTGGTCAATGGCCGACACCGCCTGTCCGCGCTTGCCGCGATGGCACTGCTCCTGCTCCTGGTGCTTGCCGTCCTGCGCCCGGCCGGTGCCGGTGATGCCGGCCCGGACCCGCTCGCCGATGGGCGCCGGCAATTCCTGGCTGCCTACGAGGAGGCCCGGACCGCACCGCCGGGAGTCGTCCCGGCAGACAGCGCAGCTCTCCGCGACTATCCCCTCTATCCCTACCTGCTTGCCGCGCGGCTGGAGCGGCGCATCGAGGACCCGGCGGCCGCGCCGTCCATCCGCGAATTCCTCGACAGCCAACTCGACCAGCCGGTGGCGCGGTCGCTGCGATATCGCTGGCTGATGGCGCTCGCGCTCGGAAAGCGCTGGGACGATTACCTGTCCGTCTATCGCCCGGACCTGGACGATTCGGTGGCCGCTCGCTGCAACGCGTATGCGGCACGCGTCGCGCTCGACCGGACGAACGGACTCGCGGACGCCGTGCTCGCGGAATGGAACGTCCCGAAGAGCCTGCCGCCCGCGTGCGACCCCGCCGTCGAATGGCTGCGCGCGCGCGGGCAGATCACGCCGGAACTCACGGAGCGCCGGGCGCGCGCGGCGCTGGCCGCCGGGGACGCCGGTCTCGCGCGATTCCTTGCGAAGTCGCTGCCGGAATCCGCGGCGGCGCCCATCGTGCAGTGGGCCGCCCTGATCGAGAAGCCGCGCGAGTCCGTCGAAGCGTTGATCGCGTCGCCCGCGACGACCGTCGAGCCCGCCGCGCTCCAGGACGGCTGGCGACGCTACGCAAAGAGCGATACCGAGGGCGCCGTCGATCGCTTCCCCGCGCTGGTGCAGGCCCGGCATCTCGACACTGGCCGGGACGCAGGCCCCTACGCACTCGCGATCGCCCTGCAGCTTGCACTCAGCCGCAAGCCGCGCGCGCTCGAGTTCTTCGCGCTGGCACAGCCGGCGGACTACGACGAGCGCGCCTGGGAGTGGCAGGCTCGCGCTGCGCTCTGGGCCGGAGACTGGGCACGCGCGCGTGACGCGATTGCCGCGATGCCGGAGAGCCTGCGCAGCCAGAATCGCTGGAAATACTGGAACGCCCGCGCCGCGGACCAGCTCGGCGATGCCGCCCTCGCCAGGCAGGGCTACGCCGCGGTTCTTCCCACCGACAACTGGTACGCGGTGCTGTCGGCAGCCCGTCTCGGCCAGCCATTCGCTCCCAGCCTGCAGTCGATCGGCCTCAGCGACCCTGAGATCGAGCGCCTGGCGTCGCAGCCGGGATTCGTGCGCGCGCACGAACTCGAGTTGTGCGAAATGGAGCCGCAGGCCGTCGCGGAGTGGCGCGCAGCGTCCTCGGCGCTCGCGCAGCCGCAGCAGGTGCAGGCAATCGGGCTCGCAGCCCGCTGGGGCTGGTACATGCAGGCGATCGCCGCAGCCGCAAAGCTCGGGCTCTTCAACGACTACGACCTGCTCTATCCTCGACCCTTCGACGCGGAGGTGCGCAAGGGCTCGACGCTGTCGGGACTGCCACAGGACCTGATCTACGCGATCATCCGCCAGGAAAGCCTGTACCAGCCCGACGCCCGCTCGAGCGCCGGCGCGCTCGGGCTCATGCAGCTGCTGCCGGAGACCGCGCGACGCACGGCGAAGGCGTGGGACCTGCCGTTGCCGTCGACGTCTTCACTGCTGCGGCCCTCGGTCAACGTGCCGATCGGCTCGGCGTACCTGCGCGGCCTCTACGACCGCAACGCCGGACAGGCATCGCTCGCGATCGGCAGCTACAACGCGGGACCGGGGGCCGTGCGTCGCTGGCTGCCGGAGTCGCCGATGGCCATGGACGTGTGGGTCGAGAACATTCCGTACAACGAGACCCGCAACTACGTGCAGAAAGTCTCGTGGCACATGATCGTGTTCGGCTGGCTCGCCGAGCGCAAGCCGAAGGACGTGTCGGGGTGGCTGGGAACGATCCGCGGATCTGCGACCACCGTCGACGAAGCGCAGTGAACGAACCCGGGCCCGATGCCCGGCCGCACGCCCGACCTCACGGTTTCAGCAGCACCTTCCCGAAGTTCTTGCGATCCTGGAGGTAGTGATGCGCCGCCGGGGCCTCCTCGAACGGGAAGACCCGGTCGACGACCGGCGCGAACGTGCCGTCTTCCACCAGCCCGATGATCTGCCCGATCTCGTCGCGCATGCGTCCGAGCTCGGGGAACAATCGTCCCATGTTGAGCCCTGAAACGCTGCGGTTCTCGTTCAGCAGGCGCATCGGGTGGAAAAACGGCGTGGCCAGCAGCACCCTGGCCATTGAAAGGGGATTCATCCTCGTGCCGGTCACCGAGCCTGAAAAGCCGAACATCACGAGGTGCCCCAGGGGCGCCAGCAGGCGATAGCTCCTGCGGAACGAAGCGCCGCCCTGGGCGTCCAGCGCGATGTCGACACCGCGGCCCCCGCTCAGCTTGCGCACCTCGGTCTCGACGTCCTGCGTGCGGTAATCGACGCAGAGGTCGCAGCCCATCTGCCTCAGTCGTGCGTGCTTTCCCGCGCTCGCGACGCCGATCGGCGTCGCTCCACGCCACAGGCAGATCTGCAGTGCGGCGAGGCCGACACCACCGGCGGCGGACTGGATCAGGACCGTGTGCCCGCGCCGGACATTCGCCTGGCGCGTGAGCATCACCCACGCCGTGCCGTAGTTCACGGCGATTGCGCCAGCCGCTTCCAGGCTGACCGAATCCGGCAGCTTGTGGACCCACTCCGCCTTGACCGTGACCAGCTCGCTGTAGCCGCCGAATCGGGTCATCGTCATCACCCGGTCACCCGCGGCGAAACCGCGGACGTCGCTGCCGACCTGGTCGATGATTCCAGAAACCTCGTAGCCGACCACGCAGGGAATCTTCGGCGCGTCCGGGTATTGCCCCATGCGCGCCTGGACGTCGGCGAAGTTCACTCCGGCATAGGCGACACGGATGCGCACTTCGCCCGCGCCAGCGCTGGGCTCCGGGCCTTCGCGCACCTGCAGGGTCTCCGGCGCGCCGGCCTTGGTGATCCAGACTTGTTTCATGCCGCGAGCATACCGGAAAGGTAGCGACGCCCCTGATCGAGCTCGGCGTCGCCGAGCAGCTCGTGCCATTCGTGCAGGAACGCGCGCGACCGCTCGCACGGCCTGCGGGCGGCCCGGCGGCACACCGTGGCGACCTCCTCCTCCGAAAGCGCGAGGCGCAGCGGCAGGAGCCGCTCGTTCACGCCCTCGTCGCCCAGCGCGAGCAGCGCCGCGAACACCGCACCGCGGTTGATCGCGAGTCCGCGGCGGACCCACTCGGCGGCGTCGTGCGCGGCCGCGCTGCGAGCCCCGGCGTCGCGGATCACGCCGACGTAGGCCGCGGTGGCAGCGAACACGACGTCCTCGTCGCAGTCGGCGAGCGCGTAGGGAATCAATGTCTCCGCGCCGCGTTCTCCGGCGTCCACGCGGCGTCGCGCCTCCTCGACGCTGCGGCGGCGCGACGCGGTGGAACGGGCTGGCAGTTTCTGCCAGTAGTCGATCAGTGCAGGCGTTATCGAGTTCATGGTCAAACCTCCATGCCCCATGCGGGCGTTGCAGACCTGACCGGGGGTCTAACGAACGGCGCGCGTGCCGTGCGGGAGGCAGAAACGAAAAACCCTCCGCGCCACGATTCGAGCGCCGGAGGGTTCAGAAAGCTTCACCCGCTTCGTTGCCTTCCGGCCGCATCCGCACCTCTCGGTGCGCGCCACCTTGCCCGGGAAGGCAGGTTGGCCGGGGCAAACGCCCCTTTCTTGATGCTGGGCGGGAGTATATCAAAGGCGGTACACGGCGCAAATTCCCCGCAAGGCTGTGGACGCGCGATCCTGCCGTCGATATCCGTTGGCCTGGTATCGAAATCCGGTGGCTCGCAAAACCCCCGGGGGGCAACTGCCGGGTAGCCAGCCGACCGGGGCCTGGGCTAGAGTGCTCGCGACAGGAGATGGCATTCCTCCTGCTATAGAACCGCCGGTCGTCGGCTGATGATGCCTGCGCGAGCCCGATCGGGAGGCGTAGCCGCGACTGAGCGCCTGTCCCGAGTGTCACCGAGGACAGGAATCATGTGGAAATCGGTAGTTGCGATCTGCGTCGGCGCGAGCCTCGGGGCGCTGTTGCGATGGTGGCTCGGTGCCCAGCTCAATAACCTCTTCCCGACGATTCCACCGGGAACGCTTGCTGCCAATCTCGTCGGCGGCTACATCATCGGCATCGCGATCGCGTTCTTCGCGACCTATTCAGCCGTCGCACCGGAGTGGCGCCTGCTCATCATCACCGGCTTCTGCGGCGGACTCACCACGTTTTCAACGTTCTCGGCGGAGATCGTGACACTGTTGCAGCAAGGCCGAAGCCTGTGGGCGGTCGGCGCCGCGGCGGCGCACCTGGCCGGGTCGGTGCTGATGACGCTCGCCGGCATCGTCACCGTCCACTGGATCAAGGGCTGAGGTCATCTGGAGGCAAGCAACATGCAAGGCTCGTTCTGCCGGTTCTACGTGCACGAAAACGACCGCCATCACGGGCGCCTCCTGTGGGAGTGGCTTCTCGAGCAGGCCAATCGCCTCGGCATCCGCGGCGGCTCGGCGTTCAGGGCGATGGCGGGATTCGGTCGCCACCACGTGCTGCACGAGAGCCAGTTTTTCGAACTCGCCGGCTCGCTCACCGTCGAGGTCGAGTTCATCGTCAGCGAGGACGAAACGCGGCAACTCCTCGAGCTGTTGCGCCGGGAGAAGGTGAAGGCTTTCTACGCGATCATTCCGGCGCGGTTCGGCACGATCGATCCAGATTCGACCGACACTGCGTCGGCTGGGACCGATGCCTGAATCCCCGGCCCCGGCCGCACCCCGACTCGATTCCGCCACGCTGCGGGCAATACCAGCGGGAATCTGGGCGCTCGGGTTCGTGTCCATGCTGATGGACGTTTCCTCCGAGATGATCCACGCGCTACTGCCGATCTACCTGGTGACGGTGCTCGGCGCCTCGGCGACGACGGTCGGCGCAATCGAGGGCATCGCCGAGGCCACGGCCTCGGTCACCAAGGTGTTCTCCGGCGCAATCTCGGACTGGATCGGCAAGCGCAAGCTTCTCGCGGCCCTGGGGTACGGACTCGCGGCCGTCACCAAGCCCGTGTTCCCGCTCGCGCCGACGGTCGGCTGGCTGTTCGCGGCACGCTTCATCGACCGGATCGGCAAGGGCATCCGTGGCGCGCCGCGCGATGCCCTCGTGGCCGACATTGCCCCGGCCCATCTGCGGGGCGCGAGCTTCGGCCTGAGGCAGTCGCTCGATACGGTCGGCGCGTTCATCGGGCCGCTGCTCGCGATCGCGTTGATGTGGCTGACGGCGAATCACTTCAGGACGGTGTTCTGGATCGCGGTCGTGCCTGCTTTTCTCTCCCTTGCCCTGATCGTGTTTGCCGTACACGAACCGGAGCGAGCGCCCGCTCTGCGCAAAGTGAAGTTCCCGCTGCATCGGGACGAACTCGCGCGCCTCCCGCGCACCTACTGGCTCGTCGTCGCCGTCGCCACCGTATTCACGCTGGCGCGTTTCAGCGAGGCATTCCTGCTGCTGCGCGCCAACCAGGTCGGGCTGCCGGTCATGCTCGTGCCGGCAGTGCTGGTGGTCATGAACATCGTCTATTCGCTCTCCTCCTATCCCGCCGGCGTGCTGGCCGACGACGGCGGCCGCTACCGCGTGCTGGTCGTGGGCGTCGGATTCCTCGTGCTCGCCGACCTGGTGCTCGCCTTCGCGCCGGGCATCGGCGGCGTCGCGGTCGGCGTCGCCCTCTGGGGACTTCACATGGGGTTCACTCAAGGGCTGCTCGCGACCCTGGTGGCCGACACCTCGCCGCCCGAACTCCGCGGCACGGCTTTCGGCCTGTTCAACCTGCTGACCGGCGGCGCCCTGCTGGCCGCAAGCGTCGTCGCCGGCATCCTGTGGGACTCCATCGGCGCGCACGGCACCTTCGTGAGCGGCGCGGTGCTCGCGACTGTGGCCTTGCTCGGGCTTGTCGCCATCCGACGGCCGATCAGCGTTCACGTGCGGTCATGAGCGCCCCTTCGTCCGCGTGACGCTCGCTCAACCTCGACGCGTCCAGTGGTCGGTTCAGTACATGCGCCGCAGCAGCAGGTCCGTCGGCACGAACACAAATGCGACGAACCCGGCGAACAGGGCCAGCACGTAGGCCCAGGCGGGCCAGCGCGACTGTGCGGCACCAAGTCCATAGGTCCAGTTGATGTTCTTCTCCGGCGCGCTCACGAGGCGGCTCAGCGGCAACACGACCGCCGCAAGCGCGATCGCGCCCACGAGTCCGACGCCCTGGTCATAGCCGTAGGCGGCCAGCAGCCACAGCAGCACCAGCGGCAGTGGCACGTGAAAAAGCGACAGTCCGCGCAGCAGCCGCGGCCGCTCGGGCTCGAACATGTAGTCGGTGAGGCCCGTGATGCGCCGCCTGAGGACCAGCCGCCCGACGAAGTCCACGTTCCACAGGATCTCGGGGAGCAGCACTGCGACTGCCAGCACGCTCGCGAGCGGCGAACTGCCCAGCCACATTGCCGGCACGGCGCCGATGAACGCGATGTCGGAAAACCAGAGGAAGTTTCGCCAGCCGTAATTCTTCCACCAGATCGCCATGACGTAGGCGACGAACAAGGTGTAGGCGATCATGAACCACAGCGGAATCATGCGGACATCGTAGCCGATCCCGACTCGACGGAGGCGAAGGGCGGCCGGCGCCACCCGCTCGCCCCGGGTACCGCGGCAGCCTCAGGCGTGCAGCTCGACGACGTCCCGGTCTGCGAGCACGTGGTCGCGGCCCACGTGCTGTCCATCAGCCGCGACTGAGGCCCCCCAGACACGCGCGTATTTCAGCGTCTGGGCCATGTCGCGGTGCACCAGGCGCGCGACGTCTCCGACCGTCTGCTCGCCGTGGCGCAGCGTGAACGGCCGATCCCGCAGGGCCGGCTTGCCCGGGGCCTTGGTGTAGATCCGCACCAGGCCGAACGAGCGCCACAGCCACTCGCCGATTCCGCCGAGTCCCTGCCCGCTCTGCGCCGACACGAGCAGCACGGGAAAGTGCGGGGCCTCGAGTTCGGCGAGCGCCTCGAGATCGGTCTCCGGATGCGCGAGCAGGTCCGACTTGTTTGCGACCAGGAGCGTGGGCAGACGAACGTGGAAGATGTCCCCCTCCTCGGCCTGGGCCGGCGGGACGCCGCGATCCTGCCTGGCAAGCGCAGGCCATTCGGTGACGAGGCTGACCTTGCGCTCGTCGAGCATCGCCTGCACGGATTCGACGTGCTGCAGGCAGTCCGGATCCGCGAGGTCCACCACCAGCAGGCAGGCGTCGGCGGACTGCAGCGTGCTGCCGAGCCACGGCAGCGGATGCTCCGCGGAGATCGCCGGAAGATCGATGAACTGGAAGAGCACGTCCTCCCACCTGAACATTCCCGGCTCCGGGAACTGGGTCGTGTGCGGATACGGGCCGCTCTTCGCACTCGAGCCCGTCAACCGTGAATGCAGCAGCGACTTGCCGCTGTTCGGCGGCCCGATCAATGCGACCTGCGCGGCCCCTTCCGGCCGCACGACCAGCGCCGGGCCGCCGCGTGCCCCACCCCGCTTCGGGCCCGCGAGTTCCTCGTCGAGTTCCTTGATGCGCCGCTTGAGATCCGCCTGCAGGTGATCCGTGCCCTTGTGCTTCGGGATCACGCTCAGCATTTCGCGCAGGTGGTCGAGCTTCTCCTGCGGGTCTCGCGCCTTGCGATACGCGTCGGCCGCGGCCTTGTATTCGGGTGACAGGTTGGCTGGCATCGAGCCTTTATGGACCGGCACGCGTCGGGAATGCAACGTGACAAACCCTGTGCCGGACCTGCGACCGGCCGGGCCTGCGCGAACTCGCGCCGGGACGACGATTTCCCCGTATTTTCCGCCGCCTCCGGCGGCGCTATTAGTGGCCTTGCGCGAGCCCGGCTGGCGGGCCCCGGTGAGGACGGACCATGAGCAACGGCAAGCGAAAGTGGGTGTACGCGTTCGAGGAAGGCAACGGTCGCGACAAGATGCTGCTCGGCGGCAAGGGCGCGAACCTCTGCGAAATGACGCGCATCGGGCTGAACGTGCCGCCCGGCTTCGTCATCACGACCGAAGCCTGCCTCGCCTACCTGGCGGACTCGCAGCGACGCCTGCCTGACGGCGTGATGGACGAAGTGCGCGCGAACATGGCGTCGCTGGAGAAGAAAGCCGGCAAGCTGTTCGGCGGCAGCGACGACCCGCTCCTCGTCTCCGTGCGCTCAGGCTCGGCGATGTCCATGCCCGGCATGATGGACACGATCCTCAACCTCGGCCTGAACCAGACCACGCTCGCGGCGCTGATCCGCCACACGGGCAACGCGCGCTTCGGCTACGACGCCTGGCGGCGGTTCATCCAGCTCTTCGGCAAGGTGGCGCTCGGCGTGCCGGATGCGCTCTTCGACGAGCAGTTCGAGGCCGTCAAGTCGCGCGTCGGCGTGAAGCTGGACGTGATGCTCGGGCCGGACGAGTTGCATGAGATCGGCGACCGCTTCCTGCAGGTGGTGCAGCGGCACGCGGGCCGCCCGTTTCCGTCCGATCCCTATGAGCAGCTGGAAATCGCGATCAAGGCGGTCTTCAACTCCTGGATGGGCAAGCGTGCGATCGATTACCGCCGCGAGTTCAAGATTACGCCGGAGATGGCGAACGGCACGGCCGTCAACGTCGTCACCATGGTGTTCGGCAACATGGGCAACGACAGCGCCACCGGGGTCGGCTTCACGCGAAACCCCGCAACCGGCGAGAACCAGCTGTACGGCGAGTACCTCACGAACGCGCAGGGCGAGGACGTCGTGGCCGGCATCCGCACGCCGAAGCCGATCGGAGAGATGTCGGCCGAAATGCCCGCGATCTACCCCCAGCTCGTGGAGCTTCGCAATCGCCTGGAGCGTCACTACCGCGAAGTGCAGGACTTCGAGTTCACGATCGAGCGCGGCACGCTCTACTGCCTGCAGACCCGAAACGGCAAGATGAATGCGGCAGCCATGGTTCGCACGTCCGTCGAAATGCGCGAAGACGGCCTGCTCTCGGAGGAGGAAGCGATCACCCGCGTCAACCCGGCCCACCTCGAACAGATGCTGTTCCGGCGCCTGGACCCGAGGCACAAGGGTCACGCGCTGGCGGCCGGATTGCCCGCGTCTCCAGGCGCCGCGAGCGGCCAGGCCGTCTTCGACGCCGACCGCGCCGAGATCCTCGGCAAGCAGGGCACCAAGGTCATCCTCGTTCGCGAGGAGACCAAACCGGAGGACATCCACGGCTTCTTCGCCTCGCAAGGCATCCTCACCAGCCGCGGCGGCAAGACCTCGCACGCGGCGGTCGTGGCGCGCGGCATGGGCAAGCCCTGCGTCGCGGGCGCCGAGGGCATCCACGTCGACGTCGCGATGCGCGTGGCGTTCGTCGGCGACCAGGTGATCAAGGAAGGCGACGTGATCACCATCGACGGCAGCAACGGCCAGGTGTTCCGCGGCGAGGTGCCGACGGTCGAGGCGGACTTCTCAACGTCGCTGGTCAAGCTGCTCGGATGGGCTGACGCCAGGTCGCGGCTCGGCGTACGCGCGAATGCCGACACCCCGGATGACGCCGACCGCGCAGTCCGCTATGGCGCCAAAGGCATCGGGCTCTGCCGCACGGAGCGAATGTTCAACGCGGCCGACCGGCTGCCGATCGTGATCGACATGATCGTAGCCGAAACGCCCGATCAGCGCCGCGCCGCTCTGGACAGACTCCTTCCGATTCAGCGCGCGGACTTCGCCGGCATCTTCAAGGCGATGGCCCCGCATCCCGTGACGATTCGCCTGCTCGACCCGCCGATCCACGAGTTCCTGCCGACCGAGCGGCAACTGGAGGAGGACATTGCCCGCCTGCACGACCTGCGCGCGATTGCACGCGGCATGGAAGTGCTCGGGGAAGCCGCGCGCACGCCATCGGACCCGACGTTCTCGGCAATGCTTCGCGAGGTTGCCGACACCAGGGCTGTCGACGCAGTCATTACGCGCAAGGAGGCCGTGCTGCGCAAGGCACGGGCATTGCGCGAAGTGAACCCGATGCTGGGTCATCGCGGCGTGCGGCTCGGGATCACCTACCCGGAAATCTACACGATGCAGATCCGCGCCGTGCTCGAGGCGGCCGCGGACTGCATCAAGGCCGGCGTCGAGGTGCACCCGGAAATCATGGTGCCGCAGGTCTGCACGGCGCAGGAACTGAACCTGGTGCGCGACTACATGGACGCCGCGCAGAAGCAGGTCGAGGTGACCTACGGCGTCAAGGTGCCCTGCAAGTTCGGAACCATGATCGAAGTGGTGCGGGCGTGCATGCGCGCGGAGAACCTCGCCGAAGTGGCCGAGTTCTTCTCATTCGGCACCAACGACCTGACACAGGCGACGTTCTCGTTTTCGCGCGAGGACGCCGAGAACAAGTTCCTGCCGATGTACAACGAGCGCGGCATCCTGCAGGACAACCCGTTCGAGGTGCTGGACGTGAAGGGCGTGGGCCGGCTGATGGCGCTGGCGGTCGAGTGGGGGCGCGCGAGTCGGCCCGGGCTCAAGGTCGGCATCTGCGGCGAGCACGGCGGTCACCCGGCGTCGATCCGCTTCTGTAATTCAATCGGACTCGACTACGTGTCCTGCTCGGCGCCCCGTGTGCCGATTGCGCGGCTCGCTGCCGCCCAGGCGGCGATCGCCGGGGCTGTTGCGTGACCTGAGGTACGTCTCGATCGAAGTCTTGCATTCCGACCACAGGCTGGCCGCCGCGCAGGCTCAGCGCGGCAGCACTACGGTGACCCGCAGGCCACCCCCTGGCCGGTCTTCGAGGACGACGTCGCCGCCGTGCGCCCGCGCGATCGCGCGGGCGATGGTGAGGCCAAGGCCCGTTCCACCGGTGTCGCGGTTGCGGGACGGATCGAGCCGCGTGAATGGCGCGAACGCTCGCTCGCGGTCTTCGGCGGCGATGCCCGGCCCGCGGTCCTCCACGGTAACGTTCACGCTCGACTCGGTCGCGGCCAGGCGGACCTCCGCCGCGCCGGCATACTTGACCGCGTTGTCCACGAGGTTCGCGAGGCAGCGCGCCAGCGCAACCGGCCGGCACATATAGGGCAAGCGCGACGCCGACCAGGGGGTCCACGACGAGCGTCACGTCGGCACGGTCCTCGCAGACGTTGGCCACCAGCGATACGAGGTCCGTGCTCGCGGTCGCCTCGGTGCTCGCCTCCTCCCGCACGAACGCGAGCGTCGAGTCCACCATGGACTCCATGTCGTCGAGGTCCGACAGCATCCTGCGCCGCTGCTCGTCGTCCTCGACGAATTCCGCGCGCAGGCGCAGCCGGGTGATCGGCGTCCGCAGATCGTGCGACATCGCCGCCACCATCAGCGTGCGGTCGCGCACGAAGCGCTGGATGCGCTCCTGCATCAGGTTGAAGGCATGTGCGGCCCGGCGCAGTTCCTGGGGCCCGGTCTCGGAGAGCGGAGCAGCATTCACGTCGCGGCCGAGATGCTCCGCAGCCTCGGCGAGCGTCGTGAGCGGGGAGGTAAGTCTCCGTACGGCCCAGATGGACGCGCCGAGGATCGCGAGCGCCGCGAGCATCAACAGCGGGACGGACCAGGGCGAGCCGACGTCGCGCTCCTCGACCAGCGGCGCCTCGAAATTGAGCCACGTCTGGTCATCGAGCTGCAGCGACACGTGAAGCACGGACGCGCGTTCGTGCTCGGCAATGATCTCGTCCACGCTGCGCGCCACGCCCGGCGTCGCGGCCCGGCGCCTGTCCGGTGCCGCCGCCGCTGTGCGCGCGATCGCCGGCGGGGCGTCCGCCAGCTCGACGCGCAGTTCGCGCCACGGCACGTCCCACAGCGCCGACTGCACGACCTCTGCGAACAGCTTCGCATGCCAGTCTGCAGGCGGCGCGTCGGAGATCGCGGGGCGCGCGCTCCAGTGCGCGCGCAGCGTCGGGCCCGCGAGGCTCGAGAGCATCTTCTGGCGCTGCTCGGGCGGCGAGCCACCGACCAGCCTGACGACGTCCGCGACGCGCTCCGCGATCCGGAAATGCTCGAGCACCGTCGCCGTGCTCGTCCTGGTGCGGTAGTTGACCGCGAGCGTCACGGCCTGCGCGAGCGCAAGCCCCCCGATCAGCAAGACGATCACCCAGCCGGCGAACGTGTCCGGCAGCAGGCGCCTCACTTGCGCTCCACGGCCGGCGTGAACACGTAGCCGCCTCCGCGAACCGTGGCGATGATCTCGGGCGCGCGGGGGTCCACCTCGATCTTGCGTCGCAGCCTGCTCACCTGCACGTCGATGCTGCGGTCGAAAGGCGGTCGGAGCGCGGCCGCGGGCGAGGTCAAGCAGCTGGTCGCGGCTCAGTACGCGCTGCGGCCTCTCCGCGAATGCGAGCAGCAGGTCGAACTCGCCGGTGGACAGGGTCACCATCGCCCCCTCCGGCGACAGGAGGCGACGACGCCCGACATCGAGCGTCCAGCCGGCGAAGGTGAGCGCGCCGCGCGGCGACTCAACGGCCCGCCCGGGCTCGGACGCGCGGCGCAGCACGGCCCTCATCCTCGCCAGAAGTTCGCGCGGATTGAAGGGCTTCGAAACGTAGTCGTCGGCGCCCATCTCGAGCCCCACGATGCGGTCCGTCTCGTCGCCTGCCGCAGTCAGCATGATGATCGGGAGATTCCCGGCCGCACGCAGTTCACGGCAGATCGTGAAGCCGTTCTTGCCCGGCAGCATCGCGTCGAGCACGACCAGGTCGATCGCGGAATCCTGCATCACCTTCTGCATCTCGCGCTCGTCGCGCGCGACGGAGACCCGCAGGCCGTTGCGCTCGAGGAAGCGCGACAGCAGGTCGCGGATTTCGCGATCGTCGTCGACGATGAGGATGTGGGGAGAGGATTCCACCGTTAGCCGCCGTTACGGACCACTGCCGGGAGAAACATAGCGGGCCGGAGCGTGTCCGCGCGATAAGTTTGTAACGGAATGTTACAGGCTGGCCTGGCGAAACGGGGCGTAACCGTAGGGGCCTGCGCCAGAAACACTCCGCTTACACAGGTGCGGTGTCATGACAGCCGTCCGGAGGAACCCGGATCGAACAGTCCCCACAGCCACAAGGAGCTCTACCATGACCATCCGCAAGATCATCACCGCCGTTTCCGCCGCAGTCATCCTCGCCCCGGCCGCTTTCGGTGCCACGACGCCCGCCCCGGCCGCCACCCCGGCGGCGCAGTGCGAATCGCTGCAGAAGCAGTACCAGACGGCAGCCGACTGCGAACTCGACGAACCCGAACGCCGCCAAGGCCAAGAAGACTGGCTCCGAGGCGGCGAGAAGCTCTGCAAGGAAGGCAAGCCCGCCGACGGCGTGAAGAAGCTCGAGCACGCGCTCAAGGAACTGGGCGTCAAGGCGCAGTAACCCCCCGCCGCACGACCCGGACCGGGGCCGGCTCCCATGAGCCGGCCCCGTTTCGTTCAGGACACCAGCGCCGGCGTGGCAGCGATCAGCAGCTGGGCGCCGTAGTAGAGCGGCAACCCCCAGGCGCGGTTCATGAACTCGTGTCGCACGAAGCGGTCCCGCGCCACCGAGACGTCGGACGCCGTGAAGGCCAGCGCTCCCGCCGCGACCTGCCAGGGCCCGCCTGCCGTCGTCACGGCGCACGCGAGCGCGGACATCAGCGCCGATCACGACCATGTAGGCCCTGACCGGCACCACCATGTCCGATGGCACGTAACGCCGGAGCCAGCGCATCACCAGGTAGATGAACACCGCCAGCGACGCACCCGCTGCGAGGAGACCGACGGTGGACAGCGGCCGGGTCATGAAGGCCGCGCTGAATGCGACGTGGCCCAACAGGAATGCGAACAGCCCGGCGCGGAAAACGCCGGGCCGGCCGAGCGGGATGAGCAGCAGGTCGCCGAGCATGCAGAGCAAGAGCCCGGCGAGCACGAACTGGCCGTAGGTCGAATCGAGCGCTCCGGACTCGAGCCCGAGCCAGACGAACGCCGCCGATGCGACCGGCTTGGTCAGCCACAGTCCGTTGCGCGACCCACGGCGCTCCGCAACGAGAAGCCCGGCCACGGCTACGACACACAGCGCGATGGGACCCATGACAGTCATTCTGCCGCGTCGCCCGCCGCGGCGACGTACTCCTCGTATCGCGGCACCCACATCCTTGCCGCCACCGCGTCTACCAATGCCGCCGCGGGCGGGTCCGTCACGGCGGCGCCCCGCGAATTCGCAATCACCGCCGCCGCCACGGCCGCCGAGACTTCGCGCAGTCGCGTAACCGCTGGAAACAGCATGCCGCTTTCAAGCTCGGCGTCCGTGATCTTTCCGGCAAGCGTGTAGGCCGCCGCCGTCAGCATTTCGTCGGTCACCGTACGAATGCCGCCGAGCAGTACGCCGAGGCCAAGGCCGGGAAACACGAGGACATTGTTGCCCTGGCCGATGCTGACCACCCGCCCGTTGACTTCCACTGGGGCAAACGGGCTGCCGGTGGCGACGAGCGCGCGGCCGTCGGTCCAGCGCAGCAGGTCCGCGGGCACGGCCTCGCTGAGGTCGGACGGATTCGACATGGGCAGGATCACCGGCCGCGCGCAGTGACCCGCCATGGCACGCACGATTGCCTCGGTGAAGCTTCCTCGCTGGCCGGACGTTCCGATCAGCGCGGTCGGCCGGAACGCCGCGACGACCGCGTCGAGGCCGCGTGCGCTTGCCGCACCGAGGCCGAACGACTGCGCGAGCGTGGGCGGCCAGGCGAGGTCGCGCTTGTAGGCTTCGCGTTGCTCGTGGTCCGTGACCAGCAGGCCCCGGCTGTCGAGCGCCGCCACGCGCTCGAGGCTCTGCGCCGCGCTCAAGCCTTCGATCTGCATCGCCGCGCGGATCTGCCGCACGATGCCAAGCCCCGCTGCACCCGCGCCGTGCACCACGACCCGGTGCTCCGAGAGGCGCGTGCCTGTGACGCGGGCCGACGACAGGAGACCCGCGAGGGCAACTGCGCCCGTGCCCTGGATATCGTCGTTGAACGACGGCAGCCGCGCGCGATAGCGGTCTGCGACCCCGAGGGCGATGTCCTTGCGCAGGTCTTCCCACTGCAACAGCGCCTTCGGAAAGACGCTCGCCACGGCCTCGACGAACTCCTCGATGAACTCGTCGTATGCCGCGCCCCGAAGCCTGGGCTCGCGCCAGCCCACGTACATCCCGTCTTCGAGCAGCGCCTGGTTGTCGGTGCCGACGTCGAGACTGATGGGCAGCGTCGCCGCCGGGGGAATGCCCGCCGCGACCGTGTAGAGCGCGAGCTTGCCGACGCAGATCGCCATTCCGCCGGCCCCCTGGTCGCCGATGCCGAGGATCGATTCGTTGTCGGTGGCGACGATCAGTCGCACGGGCTCGTCGCCCGCGGCGTCCCGAAGCACGCGTGCCATGCGCCCGCGGAAATCGGGCGTGAGCCAGACACCCCGCGCGCGCCGGTACACCTGGCTGAAGTTTCGGGTCGCCTCCGCCACGGTCGGCGTATAGATGATCGGCATGTAGCGCTCGAGATGTTCCGCGAGCACCCGGAAATACAGGTGCTCGTTGCGGTCCTGCAGCGCGGACAGCTTGAGATACCGGTCGAGCGGCGTCGGGGCACGATCGATGTCGGCGACGATGCGCCGCACCTGCAGGTCCATCGTGAGCTGTCCCGAAGGCAGGAGGCCGTGGAGCCGGAACCTCTCCCGCTCGTCGGCGCGAAACGCCGTGCCCTTGTTCAGGATCGGGTCGCGGATCAGTTCCCGGCCACCCTTCGTCACGGGCACGGGCTCCGACTGCGACGGCCAGGGAGAGTGGAGTTCGGCGTCTTTCATGCCGACAAGCTTGCAGCTTCTGGCCATCCGTGCCAACCGCCATTACTGTCGGTGGCCGGGACCGCTAAAGTGGCGAGCCATGCAGCACATCGCGTCCTACTACGCCGCCTCGGCAAACCCGTCCCCGACCAGGGCGCCGCTCGAGGGCGACGTGCGCGCCGACGTCTGCGTGGTCGGCGGCGGCATCGCGGGCTGTTCCGCGGCGCTCGACCTGGCTGCGCGCGGCTACAAGGTCGTGCTGCTCGAGGCACGCAGGATCGGCTGGGGGGCTTCGGGTCGCAGCGGCGGCCAGGCGATCTTCGGCTTCGGCACGAGCCAGCAGGCGATCGTCGCGCAGGTGGGCGTCGAAGCCGCGCGCCGCATGTGGGACGTGTCGATCGAGTCGCTCGCCCTGCTCCGCCGCCGGGTCGCGGACCACGGCATCGACTGCGACCTGCAGTGGGGTCACATGCACGTCGCCACCCGGGAGCGACAACGCCGGGAACTCGAGCAACTCCAGCGGGAACTCGAGGACTGCTACGGATACGGGGACACGCGGCTGCTCGACCGCGCCGGAGTCGAGTCGCTGCTCGCGACGCACCGGTACTGCGCCGGGCTCTTCGATCCCGGCAGCGGGCACCTGCACCCGCTCAATTACACGCTGGGGCTGGCGCGCGCGGCCGAGGCGTCCGGGGCGACGATCCACGAATCGACGGTGGTGACCTCGATCGGGCACGGCGACGAGCTGCGGGTCACGACGCAGCGCGGCACGGTGATCGCGCGCCACGTGGTCCTCGCCCGCGGCGGCTATCTCGACGGGGTCCGCACCGCCGCGGACTGGCGCGTAATGCCGGTGGGCACCTACGTGGTCGCGACCGAGCCGCTGGGCGAGGAACGCATGCGCGCCCTGATGCGCGAGAACTACGCCGTCGCCGACGTGAACTTCGTGCTCGACTATTTCCGGCGTTCCGCGGACCATCGGCTGCTCTTCGGCGGACGGGTCAGCTACTCCGGCATCGACGAGTCGGACAGCGGGCGCGCGACGCGCGCGAGGATGCTCAAGGTCTTTCCGCAGCTCGCAGACGTGCGCCTGGACCACGTGTGGGGAGGCTACGTGGACATCACGATGAATCGAGCGCCGGATTTCGGGCACCTCGCGCCGAACGTGATCTACCTGCAGGGTTTTTCCGGCCACGGCATTGCGATGGCGGGCATGGCGGGCCGGCTCGCGGCCGAGGCGGTCGCCGGGCAGGCGGAACGGTTCGACCTCTTCGGACGCCTTCCGCATCGCGTGTTCCCGGGTGGCCGCGCGCTGCGCACACCGGCGCTGGTCCTCGGCATGCTCTGGTATCGTCTGCGCGACCTGCTATGAACGCCGCGTCGAATCACGCGAACATACTCGAACTTCGTGCCGGGCCCGGTGCCGCGGCGCACCTGCGCTCAGACGGCATTTCGCCTGGCGACGTCGCATGCATCCCCGCGGCGGCGGGCGGGCCAAAAGGCCTTGCGCTCGTCCCGCTCGACAAGCTGCTGTATCGGGAGTGGTTGCGGGACGCGGCGCGCATCGAACTCATCGGGGCGTCCGTGGGTGCCTGGCGCATGACCGCGCTCGCCCAACCCGATCCGGTCGCCGCGCTCGAGCGCCTGCAGCACGCCTACGTGCGCGACCAGAACTACGATTCGAAGCCGACGCCCGACGACGTGGCGCAGGCGTGCCGCCGCCTCGCGCGTTCGGTGCTGGACGGCGCGACGCTGCGCGTGCGTACCGGTGTCTCGCTGACGATCGTGACCTCGCGCGCCCGCGGCGCGCTGGCCGGCACCGAATCGAAATTCGCGTGGGGCCGTGCCGGGCTCTCGAACACGATCTCGCGCGCCGGGCTCGCGAGACACCTCGAGCGGGTGCTGTTCACGTCAGGGCCCACCTTCCTGGCGCCGCCCTTCGACGCGTTCGGTTCACAGGTCGTGGCGCTCGATGCCCGGAATACCGAGGACGCACTCGTCGCCTCGGGCACGATACCGATCGTCTGCTCGCCGGTGCGTGGGATCGCCGGTGCACCGCCCGGCAACTACTGGGACGGGGCGCTGGTGGACTACCACCTTCAACTGCCCTACGAGCGGCTGACCCGCAGCGGGCCACGACGACGCATCGTGCTCTATCCGCATTTCAACGACTACGTGACGCCAGGCTGGCTGGACAAGCACCTCCCATGGCGTCGCAAGGCCCGCAACCACCCGTGGCTGGACGACGTGCTGCTCATCGCGCCTTCGCCTTCGTTCCTCGCGACCCTTCCCAACGGTAAGTTGCCGGATCGAAAGGATTTTTACCGCTACGGCCAGGACCACGCCAGCCGCATCCGGGACTGGGAACGGGCCATCTCCGAGTGCCAGCGCTTTGCCGAAGCGGCGCTCATGTGGCTTCAGCGCCCCGACCCTTCATTGCTCAAGCCTCTCTAGGGCGATAGGTTCGGGCCCCGGTATGATGGGCGGATGTCCGGCTTCGCCTCACGCTGCGTCGCCCTCGTGCGTCACCCGTCGACGCCGGCCCCGGCCGTGCGTCACATCGACGTCGAGCTCGCGTCCACACCGGAAGGCGGCCTCAAGCTCAGGTTCTTCCTCGACGGCGATGTGAGCGCCATCGCCCTGCCGCCCATCGTCGAGCCGAAGCAGTCGGACGGGCTGTGGCAGCACACCTGTTTCGAGGCCTTCATCGGCGGACAGGGCGCGCGGGCCTACTGCGAGTTCAATTTCTCGCCTTCCACCGAGTGGGCCGCCTACGGCTTCTCGGCCTATCGCGCCGGAATGGTGCCGCTCGCCTACACCACTCCTCCGACTGTCACGGTCAGCGTGGCCGAGGACCGTATCGCGCTCGAGGCCGTGATCCCGCTCGAGGCACTGCTCGCCCTGCCCGGCGACGGCACGCTGCTCGTCGGGCTCGCGGCGGTCATCGAGGACCACAACGGGCAGTTGTCGTACTGGGCGCTCGCGCACCGCGCCGAGAAACCCGACTTCCACAGCCCCGCCGGATTCGTCCTGGAGATCGAGCGGGCCAGCACGTGGTGACGTTCGGCATCGACCGGCTGCTGGCCGAGCCGGATCTGCGGCGACCACTGTCGGGCCGCCGGGTCGCGCTGCTCGCCCACCCGGCGTCCGTCACCGCCGACCTCACGCACTCGCTCGACGCGATCGCCGCACTCGACGATTTCACGCTGTCGGCGGCCTTCGGTCCGCAGCACGGGCTGCGCGGCGACAAGCAGGACAACATGGTCGAGTCGCCGGACTTCCGCGA